>CAVVKG010000001.1:0-802543 GCA_963748925.1 uncultured Cryomorphaceae bacterium
CCTGCGCGGCATCGAGCCCAATGGTAGGCTCATCCAAAACATAGATTACACCAAATAAGTGCGACGACAATTGTCCCGCAAGGGTAGCCCGCTGCCGCTCTCCTCCCGAAAGGGTGCGCACCGCCCTGTCTAAGTTCAGATAGCCCAGACCCAGGTCGGTAAGCGTTTTTAGCGTTTCTTTTACGCCGGGCAAAACCACCCGCGTTAGTGCCAGCACCACGGCATCTACTTTACCTTCTACATTTTCAATCAGGTCGAGGCACGAGGCGATATCCAGCGCAGCGAGTTCGTGAATGTTTTTACCCAGAAACTGCGTTTTTAGCAAGGCCGGTTTCAGCCGACTTCCGTTACAGGTAGGGCAAACCACCCGGTGCAAGAGCTCCTCCAGATGCGCAATGCTTTTGTTGTGAAGCCTTCGCCGGTATTCATCATCAATATAATTACAGAATCCCAGCCATTTCACCTTCAGCGCCTGGGTTCCCGTTCTCGATTTGGTGGTAAACTCCCACGTTACATCCCATACGGCATCGCCCGTTCCATACAGAATCACCTCTTTCACCTCATCTTCCAGTTCCCGCCATGGGCGCCCGATGTCCCAGTGCTTTTGCTTCGCCACTTCCTTCAGCGTAGCCATAAACTGTCCATTGGCATCGGCGTAGTATGCCACGGCCTTATTCGCAGAAAGCGCACCCTGCAGAATAGATTTATCGCGGGAAACAATCACCGCTTCCGGATCGCATTTAAGCTGCTCACCCAAACCTTCGCAATCGGGGCAGGCGCCCAGGTGGTGGTTAAAAGAGAAGTGCTGCGCCGTGAAGTTTTCTCCCTCGTGCCGGGCAATACGCGCGTACAGCAATCTAAAAGCATCATACACCCCCGAGAGTGTGCCTACCGTAGATCGGCTTGAGGGCGTTCCTCCCTTTCGGTTAATGCCTATGGCCGGGCCCAGTCCAGAGAATGAGCCGATTTCTGCGGCGCTGTTTTGCTGCAGAAAAGTACGGTTGTAAGCCGATAAGGATTCTGTAAATCGGGCGTTTGCTTCCGCGAATAGGGTATCGTAAACCAACGATGATTTTCCACTTCCCGAAACGCCGGTTACCACGGTAAGCTCATTTTTGGGAATGCAGACATCTATATTTTTAAGTCCGTGCGTCGTTACCCCGTTTAGTATTATTGACTTGTTTACGTCTGGGTTGGTTGTGGTTTTGCCTTTCGGCGAATGGTTTCTTCCTGCCAATTCCGCTTTTTGCTTTTTACCGGGTTGCGGTCTTCCCTGGTACACAATCTTACCTCCATCTTTCCCGCTTTTTGGGCCGAGTTCAATATGCCAGTCGCTCCAGCCTACAATGGCTTCATTCTGCTCAATGCACACGATTGTATTGCCCTTCTGCTTAATCCGGTCAAACAGCATGAGCAGAGATTCAATATCGCTGTGATGCAACCCGATACTCGGCTCAATGATCACATACAACGTATCGCCCGTATCTTTTTTCTGCAGCTGATTGGCAATTTTTATCCGCTGTGCTTCTCCTCCCGAAAGGGTGGTTGAAGACTGTCCAAGGGTTAGGTAGCCCAGTCCGATTTCCTGCAATATCTTTAAGCCGCCCAGCACTTTTTTCTCATTCCCAAAAAAGGAAACGGCCTCATTGATTGAGAGTTTGTAAATGTCGGCAATAGAAAGCCCATTGTACTTTACCTGCAGCGTAGCTTCGTTAAACCGATCGCCGTTGCAGGTTCCGCACACCATTTCTACATTTCCCAAAAAGTGCATGCCTATCTGTATCTTTCCGGCACCCTTACATGTTTCGCACCTTCCGCCCTTGTTATTAAAAGAAAAGCGGGATTTGGTAAACCCAAGCGCTTTTGATTCGGGCAGGGCTGCATAGATATCGCGAATATGATCTGAGAGGCCCAGATACGTGGCGGGGTTGCTGCGGGGCGTTTTGCCTATAGGCGAATGATCAATAAAAATAAGTTTGTTGATGGCATCCAGATTTTCATGGCCGGCCAGCTTAATGCGTTTATGCGTTTCAGTTCCCAGCGCATGCTTCACGGCTTTGAGCAGGGTGCCTTTTACCAAACTCGATTTTCCCACTCCCGATCTTCCACTTACCACATTGAGCTTTCCAAGTTGAAACTCCACGTCGATGTTTTTCAAATTCCTTTCGGTACAACCAATCAGCCGAATGGATTTGCCGGCAGGATCTGTTGCAGACGCAGCCTGCCGTATCTTACTTTTAAGCGCCCGGTAGGTAGGGCTTATGTCTTTCAGCTCTTCCTTATTGGTAAATTCAGAAAAGGGTCCGTTAAAAATCAGTTCGCCTCCGTTGGTGCCGGCTTCGGGGCCAATTTCTAGTATGTGGTCGGCGCGGGTTATGGTGTCCAGGTCGTGCTCAACCACAATCACCGTATTTCCTTTTTCAACGAGCTGTTTAAAATGCTGAATCATCCGTTCGTTCTCTTCGCGGTGCAGGCCAATGGAAGGCTCGTCAAACACGTAGAGCAAATCACTCAACGGAACCAAAATCTGATTGGCCACGCGTATCCGCTGAATCTCGCTGGATCGGAGCGATTTAGAAGAGCGGTTTAACGTGAGATGTCCCAATCCCAAATCTTCCAGCACATCTACCTGCGCGGCAATCTTTTGGGTGATTTCATGCGCCACGTCTATCCAGGTGTTTTCACCGATCCACGATTTTATTTCATTCAATTCCATGGCACCCACTTCGGCTATTGATTTGCCGTGAACGGTCACACTCAGGGCATCGCTATTCAAGCGGGTTCCCTTACACAATTCGCAGGTTACCGAATGCGCATATCTGAGAATATTCGGGTTCCGGTCTCTTCGCAGAATATCAGCCATAATGGAAACCAATCCTGTGTAATACCCTTCTTCACGGGGTTTGGCTTTTATTCCGGTCCACCTTAGCCGCGACTCCAGGCTGTGCTTCCCAAAAGGAACTTTGATCTGATCGCTGCCATACAACACCACTTGGCGCTGCCGGTCTGTAAGGGCGTTCCACGGTATGTCCACATTAAAACCCTCTGCGAGGCAAACTTCATTCAGCACATCAATCGTTACCTGAGAGTACACAATGTAGCCGTTGGGCAGGGTAGGAGCCAGCGCTCCTTCTCGTATCGTTTTATCGGGAGAGGTGATTAAGCTGTTGATGTCAATTTCTTCTTCTTTCCCAATTCCGTTACACCGCGGGCATTTTCCCACTGCCGAGTTGAAGGAAAAGAGCGCTCGCGAAAGGGCTATATTTCTATCGGTCTTTCCCGTGCGGGCAAATAGCAGCCGCAGGAAGTCGTAGATGTCAGACATCGTGCCCACGGTAGAGCGCACGTGCATACCCGTGGTGCGCTGCCCAATGGCAATAACCGGCGAAAGGCCTTCAATGGTATCTACATCGGGGCGGTTGAGCTTTCCCATAAACTGCCGCGCAAAGGAGGGAAGGGTTTCAAAGTACCTGCGTTGTCCTTCCTTGGCGATGATATCAAATACAAGGCTCGATTTTCCCGAACCCGATATTCCGGTCACGGCAATCAGTTTGTTGAACGGAATGCTCAGTGAAATATTCTTGAGGTTGTTTGTTCTCGCTCCCTTTATTACTATTTCCGGACTTCCTTTTGCGCTCATTCCGCAAAATTACCATAATATGACGTACCTGGCGAGTTGGTGGTTTTTATAAGCTGTGTTATGCGATGATCAAAAAACATTGAATGCTGTAAAGAGGTCAGTTATTGTGAACATTCTTTTTTAAAATCCAACTGTGAAGTATTTTTTTAATATCTATAAAATCCGAATAATTATCTCAAAAATGTTAAGAGAAGAAACTCTTTTTTTTAACAAAAAGGATTCTAGAATAATTTAATTGGAATGATCAGTTATTCATTACCTTACGCAGGAAATAAAAGTGGTTCCATAGTTTTTCATTTATAGAAATCTGATAAGTTATTTATTTGAAATCGGAAGAACCAATCGCTTTAAATTTGCACTTATGAGCACCGATATAGAAATGGAGGAACACCTCAGATTAAAAAGGGAATTGATGTTTCAAAAAGTAGAAATAGAAACCTTACGAAATGAGCTTTTGTTGTCAAAGCAAGATAATAAGGTGCAAAATGAACAAAAACAGCACCGCGTAGATGAATTAATACAGGCTAAGAAGGAACTTGCTGAGCAAAACACCGAAAAGCGCAAACGTGCCGAGGAGCTTATAATTGCTAACGAAAGGCTTGATTTTCAGAAAGATGAAAAGCAAAAACGAGCCCATGAGTTGTTGATAGCCCATAATGAGTTGGCAATTGAGTATCATCGAAAACAACAGCGTGCCCATGAGCTGCTGAGTACAAGGAAGGAACTCAATCTGGCAAAAAGCAGAAGACAAAAATGGATGGATGAGCTCCTGAATGCCAATAAGGAACTCGCTCGGCAAGAAGATCAAAAGAAAAAACGAGAGGACGAGCTATCCGTATTGCACAAAGAATTGGCTTTGCAATACGATGAAAAGAAAGTATTGGCGGCCGAGCTCACCGCAGCCTACAAAGATTTAATAAAAACTGAGGAAACCTTACGCAAACATATTGCTGGTCTGGAAGATATGATTTTTATGATTTCGCACCAGGTTAGACAGCCGATCGCTCAAATATTAGGTATTTCTATGCTCCTCGAAGACTCCGTAGATTATTCGCAGGAAGAAATAAAGAAGATTGTTGGGTATTTAAAACCCTCTGCCAGGGACCTGGATCTTTTCACAAGAGAATTCACTACTTTTATGAATCTAATCCATGGAAAAGATGGGGGAGTAGAGCAAACCCCATTATTAAATTATTAACTTCCATTTAGAATTTAAGTAGAAAAACGAATTCAGTAACTTAGCATTCCTCATCTTTTAGCGTAGAGTTTAGAATGAATCAGGCTATGAGAATATTGAAATTGGTTCTGGGAACCGCTATCATAATCGCCACTCTGTTTGGATGCAGCAAATACAGATACCGGAATGATTATACCGGTAAGTGGACATTTTATGTGGAAAAATCATCTTTCAATTATGATGGTGCGGAAGGTTCCACCTATGAAGAGTTTGCTTATAACGGTGAAATCAAAACGGAAGGAAGCGATGATAAGATAAAGATATTCTACGCCCCCGACGTGTCGATAGTTGTGAAACTAGGTGAGGATGGGAATCTGGATGATTTACCAAATCACTACTGTTCCGGGAATTTTAAAGACACCAACGAATTGCATCTATACATTCGTTACGGAGGTCTGGGAGGGAATCTCTCGTATTCGGTAAATGGTAAGAAGAAATAAGTATTCTACCTCTCTCAAATATGACCATTAATCGTCAGGACATTCAAACTTTCACAGGGTGAATTTAGCATAGACAGCCTTGAAAAAGTATTTGAATTCTACACCAGAAAAGTTCAAGTTGATAATGGATGTCAAGGTGAATGCAAAACAGATAGATGTCATGAACGAAGTCTTGTTTTCCAGGCTTAAAGCCACTGAAATCGCCGGTCGCTGATGCAACTCTTTCAAATCAAATTTTGAATCCGGCAAGGAGTACATCATCCGTTTGTTCCTCTTGTCCTTTCCATTCATTCCAGAAATCAACAAAGTTTGAACCTTGGCTTGATAGCGGCAAACCTGCCTGATCATTAATCCAGTTCATAAAGCGTCTGGATCCTAACTTCTTATTGGTTTCTTCTCCAAATTGATCAATCACCCCATCCGTATATAGATAAAAGTCTGTGCCGCGCGTGTACTCCAGGGTTACTTCTTCAAAGTTCTTTATGTCTCCACTATTTACCCCACCAATAGATTTTCGTGTTCCTTTTATCAATTCCATGTTGCCGGCAGAATCGGTCCATATCAGATTGGAATTTGCACCGCAAAATTTGAGCTCTTTCGTATTTTGATTTATTGATACAATAGATAAATCCATACCATCTCTGTTGCCTGAAGTTCGTTGTTTCAATGCGTGGATAACGTTCACTCTCAATTCGGTCATGATTTCACCCGGATTTCTTAATCCCTTGCTATATACTATTTCATTGAGAAGGGTATAAGCCATCATGCTCATAAAGCCGCCCGGCACACCATGACCCGTGCAATCTATAATGGCCAATAGCTGAACATCCTGAAACTTTGCGAACCAATAAACATCTCCACTAATGGTATCTTTCGGTTTGAAAAATATAAAATGCTCTTTAAACTCCCGGTCCAGCTTGTAGTGTTGGGGTAATATATTGGTTTGTATTCGTTGTGCATAGGCTATACTATTTCTTATTTCTTGATTCTTATCGTTGATTTCTTTGTTATACTCTGCGAGCATTTCATGCCTCATTTTCAGTTTGTATCGAAGTTCTGCCTGCTTTAAGATAAAGAACCGCGATAAAGAAAAAAGGATTATAGAAACCATGCTTAGGTTTAAGCATAACAGCAGTCCCGAATAATCTGAAACCAATCCATTTGAAAATTTAACGCTGAATGGCTCTATGATCACGCCGATTATAGAAAACACGAGGTAAATGCCAAACCACACATATACAGTGCGCTTTACTTCAATAATCATTACAGAAATAAGACTAACCAATGACCACAGCATTACAACACCACTCACAGCATACCCGCCCAGCAGCGTCTGAAACGCGACGGGAAGTAAAATGCTCATCCCAATTTGTGTGTAATAAGAAGCCAGGGTAATTTGTGAATACAACAGGCAACAATAATTAATCATACTGGCTACTACATAAAATACCGGTACACAGAAGGCCAAATAAAGATTGTTTATATAGCAGATCCCAGCCCAAACCACTGCGCCGATATTTAGCGCGAGCATCAAGAGATAAAAGAATTTTTTTCGTAGTAATTCAGATTCCGAAAGGTGAGAGTTTACGGGAATCAATTTTTTTGATAGAACGGCTAAATTGGAGAAACTTTTGCTTACGGTATTACTATAGGCCATGATTTAGAGTGGTTAATTTCAATCCTTTAATGTTGTTGTTTCGGATAAAGTTCTTTTTCGTAATACGTAATGAAATGAGTAATTGTTATTAATCACACCTTAAGTTAAGCATCGGAGATTGGAAATTTCAAGATGGAAAATTGGAAGTAGATTATTGGGCGATCAAATAGGCGCTTTTATCCAAAGTTTGGGCAATCTAATCGATGCTATTTCTGAAAATCCAAATTGCTTTAAAGAGCCAATTTTTTTAAAAAAAATTAGAATAAAGGGGTTTTTGGCATTTGGAAAGCATTTATTGAAAAAGGATTTGCTGCATGCAGAGAACACCGTTATTAGTTTGAATTAGCCATAGGTGCAATACTAAAATCCGCGTAAAATTGGATTTTTGGATTTAATCCATACGATAATTAATGGTCATTCTCTAAAAATATGTCGAAGTAAAAATGATATTCATCCTATATAATGGGTGGATAAAGCGAATAGCGGATTAATTTCAGGTCGGGAGCACGAACCTGACTCTAGGCCTAGCGTACATATTAACATTTTGCCGTTATAAATACAAGAGCTAAATGATGATACTTGAAAAGGAAAGACTAGAAGAATTAAAGTCTTTTAAAATACTAGATACACCACCTGAAGAAGAGTTTGACGAACTTGCCAAATTAGCTGGGTTGATTTGTGAGACACCGATAGCTATTATTTCATTAGTCGATAAAGAAAGACAGTGGTTTAAAGCAACTGTTGGGCTTGACGTTTGTGAAACGGCTCGTGTAGATTCATTCTGTCAGCATGCGCTTTATACTCCCACCCAACTTCTCATTGTAGGAGATACGCAGAGAGACCCGCGATTCATGAACAATCCATTGGTTACTGGTAATCCACATGTTCGGTTTTATGCAGGAGCTCCGCTTGTAACAGCAAACGGGTATGTGTTGGGAACAATATGTGTAGTTGATACAATTCCGAAAGTACTTACACCATACCAGAAAAAGGCGTTGAAGTTATTGGCCAGAAAGACAGTGGATTACTTAACCATGCGTAAAACGGTTAAGGAGCAAAGCTATAAAATAGATTCAAGTGCAGAGAAACTAAAAAAACTGACCGATAATGTGCCCGGAGGAATTTTTCAGTTAAAGATGTCGGTTGCGGGTGAAATGAATTTTGAGTTTATCAGTGAAGGTATGCATAAGCTGCATCCGGGAATTGATATAGAAGAATGGAAAAAAGATGCAACAATTGGAAACAAACTAATCTGTCCGGAAGATTTACCTGCATTCACCAAAAGTTTGCATGATTCTTATTTAAATCTTACCCCGTGGTATAATGAGTATCGGGTTAACGTAGGCGAAAATAGAAAATGGCATTCTGTAAATGCCATTCCCGAGAAACTGAAAGATGGGAGTGTTATATGGTTTGGGAGTTTTCAGGATATTACCAGTCACATTGAGTATGAACTGGCTATGGAGCAGATTTCTTTTGATATTTCTCATGTGTTGAGAAGGCCGGTTACCAGCCTGTTGGGATTAATGAATTTGATTCTGGATGGAACCGATGAAGCCGAGTTAAACTTGAAAGAATATGCCGGAAATATAAAGACGGTGGCAGCAGAATTAGAGAAATTTACGAGAGATTTAAATGATATCTATTACAAGAAAAATTTAAAAATTACGAATCAAAAGATTCGGAAGAGAGCGTAAATAGCAAGGTCAACTCTTCAGTTCAAAACTGTGGGGTACGGAAATATTCTATGATAACCAGGTGTTGTGCGCAGTTATATAAAAAAGAACGAGTTATTAATAAATTAAGTCGAGTGCGCTAAAATGTTCACTGCTTATGATAAGATATTTAGACAACGAAAAAATTTATTATCAAAAATAACTAGATTTATAAGTGTTATTTTTACATTTATAGGCAACTATACTGATTAGTAAGCGTGTAGTATGAGAGATATTGGTAAAGATGATTATTGTACAGTGAGATAGAGAGCGTTTTAAGTAATTACCCTAAAAAACTACAAGGATGAAAAGTGCATTAGAAGAAAGCGAGTTACAGTTAGTCAAAAAGTTTCTGGTAAACAGAATTTTGAAGATTAGAGAAGCTCAATTGGCTTCTCAGAATAGAGATAGTTCAAAATACGGTTCAAATGCGAGTCTCTCACTAGTGAAGCATACTGATCTTTATGATCAACTAGATAAGGGTGTTAAGATTGGCTTCTCCTCTTCAGAGCTTGAAATTATTCACGGTTGTATAAATGAGAATTTAGAATCTCTCAGGAAGGTTTCGCAAGAAACAGGTAAAACGTTAAACACATCAGAAAATAATTCAAGTGCTACTCTGGATATGTGTATGAACATTTTAACCAAAACTGGTTTTGTGAGTAATGAAGATTCAACGATCAATACTTCCGATTCACCTGCAGAAAAATCGCCAGATATATTTGATCTGATTAAAAGTTCAACAAAACGTTTTTATAATAGCGTTTTATAAGTTATTGGGTTCAAAACCTCGGTTAGCAATACTATAGCCCCCACATCATCCTCGATGTGGGGTTTTTTATATTGTATGAATCACTTTCTTATTATCATTGCTATTCTTAATTGTAGGACAGCACTGGTTGACACCTTAGAATAAACGTTGGGGCTGCTATGAAGACATCATTCACCTTTCTGCTTTTTAAATCATAATTTATAATTAACGCACGTTTTGGTGCTATCCGAATAGATAATAATTAATTTCGGTTGACTAAAAAGAACTTTCTTAATGACCATAACCGAAATCAAGCAATCGCTTCAAGGCATAGATATCTTTGAGGGTGTACCAGACGATCAGATGCAGTGGCTGGCAGAGAACATAGAGCTGAAAATCTTTGAGAAAGGTGATTTGCTGTTCAAAGCTGGTGAGCCAGCCACACATATGTATGTTATTTACGATGGGCTTTTCAATATCTATGTTGATCGAAATGGCAAACGACAGGCTTTTGCGGAAATAGGCACGAAAGATATCACTGGGGTGCTGCCTTACTCTCGCATGAAATTGGCATCAGGCAATGGGGAAGCATCCGTGAAATCGATTGTATTTGCCTTGGACCGCAATACATTTCCCGAAATGATTTGCAACCAGTATGAACTTACAGAAGTGCTGGTACACCGCATGAACGATCGCATCAGAAGTTTCACTACTGCACAACAACAAACTGAAAAACTTGCTTCACTGGGTAAGCTTTCCGCAGGATTGGCTCATGAGTTGAACAATCCGGCTTCTGCTGTGGTCAGAAGTAGCGAGGCATTAAAAAAGCATTTGAATTCTACTCCTGAAAAGTTCAAGTTGATAATGGATATCAAGGTGAATGCAAAACAGGTAGATGTCGTGAATGAAGTCTTGTTTTCGAGGCTTAAAGCCACGGAAAACACGCACCTCAGTTTAATGGAAAAGACGGCTTTAGAAGATGAACTAACTGATTGGATGGATGACAAAGGCATGGAAGACTCCATGGAGTGGGCAGAAGTATTTGCTGAATTTAATTTTGGTGTCAAGGACTTTGAGCGCGTGAATCAGGAAGTACCAGATGAGTCTTTAACCGCAGTGTTCGGTTGGATGGTAAGCAATCTGGTGACAGAGAAAATGGTAGGTGAGATTGCTGATGCTTCCAAGCGCATATCTGATTTGGTGGGATCGGTAAAAAACTATACCCACATGGATCGGTCTCAGGACAAACAACCAACCGATCTTCATTTAGGCTTACGGTCAACGATCACAATGCTCGGTCACAAGCTTAGTCAAAACAAGGTGCAAGTGGATGAACAATTTGGAGAAATCCCGCACATTCAGGCATTCCCGGGTGAGGTGAATCAGGTCTTTACTAATTTGATTGACAATGCTATCGATGCTATGGAAAAGAATGGGGGAACCTTAGCGATCAATACCGAGCGAATGGGCGATTTTGTAGAAGTCCGCATATCAGATACAGGATCAGGCATCTCACCAGAAATAATGGATAAATTGTTTGACCCATTCTTCTCAACCAAAGAGATTGGAAAAGGAACAGGAATGGGATTGGATTTGGTGAGTAAAATAATAAAACAGCGCCATAATGGCAATATAAAAGTGAAGTCAGAACCCGGAAATACCACATTTACCGTGTGTTTCCCAATTAACGAATAAGGATAAGAGAGAATATGAGTCAACTTCCTATAATTCTAGTGGTGGATGATGACGCGAACGTACTGCGCGCCATTACCAGAGATATCAAAACGCGATATAGAAAAGACTATCGCGTATTGAGCACGGATAGCGCCAACGAAGCATTGCAAACAGCTGAGGATCTTAAGAAAAAAGGAGAAACCATTGCGTTGTTTCTTAGTGATCAGCGCATGCCGGAAATGCTCGGAGTAGAATTTTTGGAAAAGGCCATTCCATTTTTCCCCCATGCAAAGCGAGTTTTGCTCACTGCTTATTCTGATACGGATGCGGCTATTAAAGCCATAAATGATGTGCAGCTCGACTATTATCTCATGAAACCGTGGGATCCGCCGGAGGAAAAACTATATCCGGTAATTGATGATTTATTGGACGATTGGTTGGCCCATTATCAGCCTGATTTTAAGGGCATCAAAGTGGTGGGCTATCAGTTTTCGCCAAAGTCGCATCAAATCAAAGATTTCTTAGCAGGTAATCTTTTCCCATATCAGTGGTTGGATGTACAAACCAATCCTAAAGCGGCAGAAATGCAAGCATTGCATGGCTTCTCTAATGAAGATTTGCCTATAGTCATTTTTGAAGATGGCAAATACATAACCTACACGAAAAATGAAGATGTAGCGGAGCCACTTGGATTGAATCCAAAAGCCAAGAGTGATTTATATGATGTAGTGATTATTGGTGCTGGTCCCGCTGGTTTAGCGGCAGGCGTGTATGGCGGATCAGAAGGGCTCAAAACCTTATTGGTAGAGCGCAGAGCACCGGGCGGGCAAGCAGGAACCAGCTCGCGAATCGAAAATTATCTGGGTTTCCCAACAGGTATCAGCGGAAGCGATTTGAGCAGAAGGGCCATTTCACAAGCCACTCGGTTTGGAGTAGAATTTTTGTCTCCACAGCAAGTGAATAAAATAGCTCTCAAAGACAATTATAAAATCTTGCACCTGGCAGATGGAGCTACTGTGAATACGAGAGCGGTGGTTATTTCTACCGGAGTAGATTACCGCAAACTGGAGAATGGAAGGCTTCCGGAGTTTGCTGGAATAGGAGTTTATTACGGTGCTGCAACCACCGAGGCTGCCAATTGCAAGAACAAGCAAGTGTATGTTGTTGGTGGCGGAAACTCTGCCGGACAGGGTGCTATGTATTTGAGCCAATTTGCTGCGAAGGTGCACATCGTAATTCGGAAACCTGACCTAAGGGAAACAATGTCTTCTTATTTGATCAATCAGATTGATGCTACCCCAAACATAGAAGTGCTGCCTTTCACAGAATTACTGGATGCAGAAGGGGATGAACAATTGAAAAAAGTGACCATTTCCAACAGAAATACAAAAGAGGAAAATCAAGTAGATTGCGACGCCGTGTTCGTGTTTATTGGAGCTAAACCTTATACCGAATGGCTTGAAGGATCATTGATGATGGATCAGAAAGGCTTCATATATACCGGGCGAGATTTACAAAACACCGAAGGTTTTTCTCAGCTTTGGAAGGAAAAAAGAGAACCGTTTATACTAGAAACCTGCATCCCGGGAATATTTGCTGCGGGTGACGTTCGTTCCGGAGCTATGAATCGTGTGGCAAGCGCTGTAGGCGAGGGAGCCATGAGCATTAGCTTGGTGCATCGATATTTGAATGAAAACTAAAATAAACTTTCATGATCGTTTACGAACCAAATAAGCATTTCCTTTCTGATATAAGACATCTGGCAAAAAGCTGGACAATGGTGAAGATAGTTCGTGCTGTTTTCTTGATGGGATTGTACACTTTGGTGGTATGTATGGTCGCCCTGTACGTACCACAGATGGAAACCATGGCAATGGATATTTCCATCTTTTCTTTTTTAGGAATTGTGTTCAAGTATTCTCTTGGTCTTTAGAACAAACAACAGCTACGATCGCTGGTGGGAAGGCCGCAAACAATGGGGTGCCTTGGTAAACAATTGCCGAAATCTGGCCATATTGGTGCATACTTCTTTCCCGAAAGAAGATCTACAAAACCGCCATTTGCTCGCCAAGCACATTAGCAACTTTTGTATTGCATTTAAAGAACACTTGCGTGCGGGAACTCAGGTGGATGAATTGATCTACGTAAGCGAAGAGGATAAAGCGGTTTATGCGAATAAAGCGCATATTCCTAATCATATTTCCGTTCAGATTCATCAGGTGATTCACGATGTCTATAAACAAGGTGGAATTACAGGTTACGACCATCGCAACATCAAGGAACAGTCTGCTGCTTTACTGGATATTCTTAGGAGCTTGCGAGCGCATTAAGAAAACACCCATTCCTTTCTCTTATTCCATTTTCATTAAGATTTTCATTATGGTATACAGCCTGCTCTTGCCTTTTGCTTTGGTTGCAGAGTGGGGCATTTGGACAGTTCCCATCATTATGTTGGTGTTTTTCGCATTCATTGGAGTGGAAATGATGGGATCAGAAATTGAAGATCCATTTGGTTTGGATTGCAATGACTTGCCTACGGGAACAATTGCCCATGCGATTAAGGAAAATGTCTTCGAAATTCTCGAAGCTAAAAAAGGAGACATTATACAAGCAGAACTTTACGATAAAATATTTTAAATCATGAGCCAAGACGTTATTTCAAACATGCTCCAGAATAATCAGAACTGGATTAATACCCAATTAGAAAAGGATCCTTCCTTTTTTGACAACTTAAGCAAAGAGCAGCATCCATCTATTTTATGGATAGGATGTGCCGATAGTCGTGTTCCACCAAATGAGATTACGCAAACGCATCCTGGAGACATTTTCGTGCATCGAAACATTGCCAACCTGGTGGTACAGACTGATATGAATATGCTCAGCGTTTTGCAGTATGCAGTTGATGTGCTAAAAGTGCAGCATGTTATTGTGTGCGGGCATTACGGCTGTGGCGGAGTATTGGCAGCCATGAGCAACCATCAATATGGTTTGATCGATAATTGGTTGCGAACCATTAAAGACACCCAGAACTACTATTGGCAGCAACTTAAGGGTTTGAATGAGATTGATAGAGCCGCGCGTTTGGTGGAGCTCAATGTAATAGAGCAAGTCTATAATTTGGGAAAGACCAATACGGTGCAAAATTCCTGGGAGTCGGGTAGCGGATTAAAATTACACGGTTGGGTGTATGATCTGAAAACAGGGAAGATCAATACGCAAACCGGTCGTATCGGAAACGAAGAAGAACTAAAAGAAACCTGCAAGTTTGAGCAAGGCATTATCGGGAATTAGAGCTGATTTCACTTTACTTAACTCTAGCTTTAAATAACCTAAAAGGCACTCTTGATGCTGAAAGCCACAAATCTTGAATAAGCTCGATAAAATCAAACGAATCAAGGCAAAATAAGGGGTGGAAGTTCTTTAAATAGCTCTGAAAATGAAAAGATTTTAAGAAAGTAAACTCACATAATGGCGAAGCGGTTAAAATGAAGGTGACCTGCCAGGGTAGAATTGCAATGTAGGAGATTGCCGAATTTAAAAACACGAATAGAAGATATAACCAAAGACCAGAAAAATGTTTAATCCATTCACCCCGGCCTATTAATCCTTCATAAACCAATTGCTGAGAATAAAATAGGATAAGCAATCCTACAGCCTTTCCAAAGGGGGTATATGGTCAGGAAATAGGCGCCGTATTCGTTTTCTATTTTTTCAAAAAAATGTAGAGAAATAGAAATTCTATTTTATATATTTCTAACGGCTTGTAGATGCGCGATAAATTAAATAGTGCGTTAATAACCAGGCTACAAAGCTCATGACCCTTGATATCATTATCATTTTTTCCATCCTCGGATTGAGTGTTGTCTTTTTTGCCCTTGAGCTATTTCCCATAGATAAGATTGCCATTTTTGTGCTTGCATCTCTTTTAATTGCTGGATTTGTAACCCCTGAAGAGGCTTTGACAGGATTTAGTAATACGGCCACAATTACCATTCTTATGCTCATGATTATTGCGACCGCCATGCAGCAAAACGGTGTAATAAATATGCTATCCGAATGCATGACCCGTTTAAAGGGCCTGCCGCTTTTAATTCTTCTGCCGGTTATCATGTTTGTAGTGGCCGGTATATCTGCATTTATTAGCACCACAGCAGTAGTAATCGTTTTCGTAAAGCTTACTACCGAGCTTCAGCAACGCTATGGAATTTCGCAATCAAAACTACTCTTGCCCATCTCGTTTGCAGGGATCTTGGGCGGAAGCTGCACTTTAATGGGTACTTCTACAAACCTTATTGTAAACGCAATTGCTGCCGAGAACGGTGTAGAAAAACTATCGTTTTTTGAATTTACCAACTACGGAGTTCTTTTTCTAGCCGTAGGTGTCGTGGTAGTAACATCACTCTCGTTTTTGCTTCCCTACGACACGAAAAAGTCAAAAGACTCTGAAAAGGCCTTAAAGGATTTTCTAACCCAGCTGGGAATAAAAAAAGAGTCAGCCCTTATTGGGAAAACCATTGGCGAAACCTTCTTGTTTAATGACCCGGATGTAAAGCTGCTTAAAATGACTCGCGGAGGCATTACGACCAATGCTCCCGGAAAATACATTACCCTGAAAGAAGATGACACCTTGCTGGTAAACGCCGACATGGAAAACCTCCTGAAACTGAAAGAAACGGAGGGCTTAACCTTGCTGAACGAACCTGAGCCGGCACCGGAAGAAGTGGAAGGGGAAGAAGATGAAGGAAAAGAGAAAAAATCGAAGAAAAAGGAAGCGCACATTGTCGAACTATTAATCTTGCCAAACTCTGAACTTCTTGGCAAGCGCCTTGCCGATATTAAACCATCCATGGTTATGAATGCTATACCATTGGCAATAAAGAAGAGAATCAATATCCGCAACACCCATGAGCGCCTTATCAGAAAACACGAAAACAAAATACGACTGAAAGTAAGCGATAGGCTGCTTATACAAATTGACGAGGATGAAGTTGATAAATTGGATTCCATTGAACATGTAGTAGTAATTCAGAAATTATCGAGCACTACCTTTCCCAATATCCGCAAAAAGTACCTTTCGCTAGCCATACTTTTGGTTACGATCGGCCTGGCAGCGAGTGGCCTATTTCCTATTGTGAAAAGCACCATCATTGGCGTTTTTCTCTTGCTGGTATTCAATTGCTTAAAGTTACGCACGGTGTATAAGGAAGTCAATTGGGAAGTGATAATTTTACTTGCGGGACTTATTCCTATTGGTATAGCAATGAAAAACACCGGCGCAGAAACCTGGCTCTCTGAAAACTTAATTGGTATGCTAGAGGGCCAAAGTCCAATGCTGGTAATTGGTTCATTATTTGGAATTACCATGCTGTTTAGCGGTGTGATTTCTAACAATGCCACAGCCATCATCATGATGCCCATTGCACTCTCAGTGGCGGCAGGACTCAGCTTAGATCCCAAGTTTTTTATTCTATCTATCCTGTTCGCTTCTAATTTTAGCTTTTTCACCCCAATGGGTTACCAAACCAATACCATAATCTACGGACTCGGCATTTATTCTTTCCGGCATTTTGCCATTATTGGCGGTGTGCTGTCTCTACTGCTTTGGGCATTGGCTACTTTTTTGTTTTCGGCCGCGATGTAGCGGATAGAAGTATGAAAGTGATAGCAGACTGCCTTACAGTGATTTATCAGGATTATCTTACGGACGTTACGCTTCCGCGGAAAACAATTGGTTTAGGCAGAAATACAGGGTTTGTGGGAGTGGCTTCCAAAAAGTAATTATATACCGTGGGCCCTCCATTATAGCCATCACCCATTCTATCGCCAATCCACGGTTCTTTCGGGTCAGTACTTTCGAACATCAGTTTGGAATAGGTTTCGTCCTTAAGTGTTTATTTTACAGTTAAATGAGAAAGATTTGATTTTGATTCCGGCTTTCCCGGAGAGGATAGGAGTAAGATGGATATGAAAGAAAGAAGTGAAGACCAAGGCATTGTATTTACCTGTTAGCAGTTAAAGTGCCATCTAAGATTTCAGTACAGGTACGCCATCCTCAATTAAAAAATCATCATCCAAAATCCAGATTTTCAGAATCAATCATATCCACCGCTCGTTTCATTTTCTTCTGAATCACTTTAAAGTGATGCTTATCATCTTCAGTAACAAAAGTAACGGCTTCGCCCGGGTTTTCAGCTCGCCCTGTTCTTCCTATCCGGTGCACGAAATCTTTAGGAGATCTGGGCAATTCATAATTGACTACATGCGGCAAAAAGGCAATGTCTATACCTCTTGATAGTAAGTCTGTTGATACCAATACGCGTAACTTTCCATTTACAAATTTGGTTAAGGAATCTGTTCGGCTGCCTTGGCTCCGCTTACTGTGAATGGCTTGAGCGTCAATTCCATTAATCCGCAATTTATCTGCCACCTTATCTGCTTCAAAAACTGACGATGTAAAGACCAAAACCTGTTTCCAATCATTGCTTTTGATTAAGTGACGAAGCAGAGGCCCTTTCTTTTCGGGAGTAACAAAATAGCCCACCTGGTTGATTAGTTCAACCATTACCTTTTCAGCTTCTACCTTTACAACTGTCGGTTTATCCAGTAAAATGGCCTTAATGGCATCTACTTCAGGACTTAAAGTGGCAGAGAACAAGAGATTTTGCCGTCGGGAGGGCAGGAGAGCGAAAATCTGATCCATTTCCTTTTTAAATCCCAGGTTGAGCATTTTATCGGCCTCATCCAAAACCAGTGTTTTAAGATCACGAAAATGTACAGCGTTCGATTCCTTGAGTTCCAATAAACGACCGGGAGTAGCTACCAAAACATTGAGATGCTGCATACCCATCATTTGCGGATTTATAGAAACACCACCGTGCACAGCCATTGACTTAAACCGGAAAGGTAGCTCCTGCGAAAAGGCACGAAATACTTCCTCTACTTGTATTGCCAATTCCCTTGTGGGGACCAATACCAGCACATTGATATGTCTGTTTTTTGTTGAGGTCTGGCCATCGAGACTTTGAATAATTGGCAGTGCATATGCTGCTGTTTTTCCCGAACCTGTAGGAGCTATTCCCAATAGATCCTTCCCTTGTAAAATCACAGGAATGGCCTTCTCCTGAATTTCAGTCGGTTGTTTAAACGCTTGCCCTGCAATTGATTTTAATAGATATGGTGCTAACCCCAATGATTTAAAAGACATAATTGATTATTTGAGCTCATAAAGGTAGGCTTTAAAAATGCATTCTATTTAGCCGGGCATTATTCCATTTTCATGAAACGGCTTTCCATTGTTCCGGCTCCTCAGCATCTGCGCTGCTGCGGAATTTATAAGGATTCGGCTCCGCAGCATCGGCGCTGCTGTGGAATTTATCAGAATTCCTTAAATTTAAAACCAAGGGATTGTAAGCCGGCTCCTTCGCATCTGTGCTGCTGCGGAATCTGTAAGGATCTGGAGCTCCGCAGCATCTGCGCTGCTGCGGAATTAATAAGAATTCCTTAAATTTAAAACCAAGGGATTGTAAAGATCCAAACTGAAGTAAAGCCCTGACAGGGCGAAATACAATAGCCCGGGGTGCAGGTTACCGTAACCCCGGGTTGTTATAGGCAACAACCTAAGGTTTTGGCGCCATTTTTTGCATTTGCAAAAATGGTGACAAAACCTGATCTTTGACTGCGATCCTTAATGATTCCGAAAACCTTATACGCAATCCCTTTAGTAAGCGCCAATGAAATCGTAGGCTGAGTTACGGTGCAGAATCTAAAACTAGAAAAACTAGTTTCGACATTTCTTTACAACAATTCATGACTTATAAGGTTAAATTAAAAATGGAGGCCAGCTACCATTTGAAAAACGGGGCGATCCTGAAAAGCCAGATGAACAGGGAAATTTATATTGATAAATATATATAATGAAAAAGCAGTTATTAATTCTTAGTTTTCTAATTGCAACAAGTGTTGCTTTTGCACAAAATCCGGTTGCTAAAGGACAATCACAATTAAACGCAGGCGTTGGATTATCATCATGGGGAGTACCTTTATATTTTGGTTTAGATCACGGCGTTCACAAAGATATCACCATTGGAGGCGAGCTTTCATATCGCTCTTATCGCGAAAATTGGAAACGTGATTATTATGATCATTCTGTGATTGGTATATCGGGTAATGGTAATTATCATTTTAACAGCCTTTTAAATATACCAACCAACTGGGACTTTTATGCTGGCTTAAATCTAGGATTCTATATTTGGAATTCATCTGGAGATTATGAGGGTTCTCATTCTTCCGGTTTAGGACTTGGTGCCCAAATAGGTGGGCGTTATTATTTTAATGATAAAATAGGTATTAACTTAGAACTTGGAGGTGGTAATGCATTTTCGGGTGGAAAATTGGGAATATCTGTAAAACTATAATCAGCCCAGATCAGGGCACCTGATTCTTTTGAATTGGATCAATTGAATAGATTTTTATTCGGTGCTAAATTTTGGTGTCCGGTGGTAAAGTCCTGGCTGTCAATTCTCATGTTCAGTATTGTATCTGCTTCTTTCAATAGGAGAATGCTTGTAAAAGGCATAGTGTTTAATGCTTTGAGCTAATAAACGCCAGATACGTAAGAGGACAAAATTCAGAATATGAAGTAAAAAAAGTGAATTAATCAAATTCTGTCTTTGCTCATATTCTGATTTTATTCTAAACAGTTACCTTTTAATCCCTGGCAGTGCTTCTTTTAGCTAACCGAGTCCGCAAATTACTACTCAGTGAAAGAAATTATTCTCAATATTGAGAAAATTCTCTGAAAATTTTCTAATGTTTAATATGGTTCAAACTCCTTTCGTCGAAGACGTAAATACGCTCGTCGATGCCTGATAGTTAAATACTAAAACTTACTTCTGATTGTGAAACCTTAGAGCCACTTTTCGTGGTATACACTGTAGAAAGTCATAATTTTAGCTCTTCAGAATTAGGTTGTTGTATGGAAATTCAAAATGTAGATATCGGGTTAAAAGCCGCAAATGATATCCCCGCCATGGTGGCATATTGGGATATAAATGGAACATGTCGTTTTGCCAATTCGGCTTACTTAAAATGGTTTGGAAAAAAGGAGTCGGATGTAACCGATAAAAGCAGGATTCAAGACTTAATGGGTTCCTTTTATGACGACAATTATAAATATATAAAAGAAGCTTATAACGGAAAGAAACAGAGCTTTGAGCGTAAGGTTCGGATGGCAGACGGAGAGGTGAGATATTCTCACGCTACTTATACTCCTGATATCGTAGACGGAGAAGTTCAAGGGTTTACAGCCCATGTTGTTGATATTACGGACAGAAAGCGTTTAGAAATTCTGGTGGAAAAGTCTGAGCAGCGGTTAAGGGATGTTTTTGAATCTGCCCCTGATGCCTTGTTTATAGTAGACAGCACCGGTAAGATTAAGCTTATTAATAAACAGGCCGAGATTGTATTTGGATACTCTAAATCTGAAATAATTGGTAAAGATATGGGGTTTTTGATGCCCGAAAACCAGCGGAATACGAATAAAAATGATTTTAACGCTTACCTCAATTCAGCCACGAATCGAACCAATGGCAAGGAACCTGAATATTTCGGGCAGAGAAAAAATGGAGAAAAATTTCGCCTCGAAATAAGCCTTAGCAAGTCAAATTCTGATGACGACACCACTGTTATTGCCTTAGTCCGTGACATAACTGAGAGAATACGAGCCGAAAAAGCACTTGAAGAAAGCCATAAACGGAATGCCATATTTGTGGAGCAGGCTCCGCATGCCATGGCTATGCTTGATAGTGAAATGCGCTATATGGCTGTATCGCAAAAATGGATTGAAGACTATGGCTTAAAGGGTCGGACTATTGTTGGTCAGTCTCATTATGAGATATTTCCGGAAATAGGTGATGATTGGAAGGCAATACATCAGGAATGTTTAGGTGGAGAAATAAACAAATGTGCAGAGGCTGTTTTTGATCGGGGAGACGGAAGGAAGCAGTGGCTCACCTGGGATGTTCGTCCGTGGTATGTTTCGGAAGGTGAAATTGGGGGGTTGATAATGTATACTGCAGATATTACAGAAGCCAAGGAGAGAGAAGAGGAAAAACGAAAAGTTGAAGAGATTCTCGATAAGAGTAACGAGGTTGCCCGTATAGGATCGTGGGAAGTAAATCTGGAGGAGAAAACAGTATTTTGGAGCCGTATTACAAGGGAAATTCACGAAGTAGACGAAGATTATGTTCCCAATATGGAAACTGGAATAAACTTTTTTAAAAAGGGAGAAAGTCGGGATCAAATTATCCACGCTGTTAAAAATGCAATTGAGCATGGTACGCATTATGATATTGAGCTTGAATTGGTTACGACCTCTGGTAAAGTCAAGTGGGTGAGAAGTATTGGCCAACCGGAGTATAGAGATGGAATCTGCGTGCGGCTTTACGGTGTCTTCCACGACATTCACGAGATGAAAACGGCCCAAATAAAATTAAATCAGGTTCATGGTGAATTAAATGCCATCTTTCATTCCGGACCCATATCAATAATTGGTTCTGATAAGGATGGATTAATAACTCACTTCAATAAGGGTGCTGAAATGATGTTGCAATATTCAGCTGAGGAGATGATTGGAAAGAAAACTCCTGAAATCATTCATTTGCCGGAAGAAGTCAAAAAACGGGGAGAGGAGTTATCTAAACAGCTCGGAAAGACCATATCCGGTTTTGATGTGTTTGTTGAAAAAACAAATTACCAACCGAGTGAATCAAGGGAGTGGACTTATGTTAGAAAAGATGGATCAAAGATCTCAGTACTTTTAGTAGTTACGAAATTGTTAAGTAGCAAGGGCGAAGTTGTGGGGTATTTGGGGATGGCCACAGATATAACCGATAGGGTAGAAGGGGAAAGACTGCTTAAAGAAGCTAAAGATAATCTTGAAGCATTATCAGAAGAGCTGACAGATCGAAATGTTCAGCTAGCGAACTTTGCGCATATTACTTCTCATAATCTGCGATCGCCAGTGAGTAATCTCGATTCACTATTAGCACTTTACAAGAGTGCAGAAGGTGCGGATGAGAAAAAAGAAATATTTGATTTGTTCGAGCCAGTTGTAAAACACCTTTCGGGCACGCTTCAAACTTTGATTGAAACATTGAAAATTAGAAATAAAGGCAAGAAAGATTTGGAAGAGGTAAAATTTACGGATGTTTTTAATAAAACTAAAGAAATAGTAATCGCCCAAATCATGGATTCACGGGCTCAGATATCAGCTGATTTTTCGGAGGTAAATGCAATTAATTATGACCGTAGTTATTTAGAAAGTATATTTCTAAACTTGCTTACAAACGCAATAAAATATAAATCACCCGATAAACATCCGGTTATAAAAGTGATGACCCAAACTATCAATGAAAGGGTTGTATTGACTTTTGAAGATAATGGTTTAGGTATGGATTTATCCAGGTATGGTAAGAAGCTATTCGGATTGCACAACACTTTTCACAACAACTCAGACTCCAAGGGTGTCGGACTATACCTTACCAAAAATCATATCGAAGCAATGGGCGGCTCCATCTCTGTAGTGAGTAAAGTAGGAAAAGGCTCTAAATTCGTCATTATATTTTAATATTTATGACTCTTATTGCTGCCGCTCATTAAAAATCGGTAGCCGAATTGATATATCCTAAAAGCGTGAAATTCAAAACTAGTAGGCAATAAAAAAAAGCCTCGACTGGTCAAGGCTTTAAAATTCATATCAATAAAATCTTAATTACTTAGGCATAACGACTGTATCAATCACGTGAATCACCCCGTTGCTGGCCTTAACATCCGTAGCAGTAATTTCACTGTAATTTTCATTCGCGTCTTTCAACCAAATTTTGTCATCTTTTGACATTACGGTTAATACCTGACCGTTTAAAGCGGTTAATTCTACCTTCCCATCGCCTTTCTTTAGCGCTGCTACAACATCGGCTGCAGTTAAATTACCGGCTACGACGTGGTATGTTAGAACATTTGCAAGTGCCTTTTGATTTTTTTCCTCTAAAAGTGAGTTTAATGTTGCTTCATCTATTTTGGCAAAAGCATCATTTGTAGGGGCAAAAACGGTGAATGGTCCTTCACCTTGCAGGGCAGTTACTAAATCGGCAGCTTTCAATGCCGTTACTAAAGTTGAAAAATTTTCATTGCCAACGGCAACATCTACTATTGTTTTTTGGGCATTAACATTTGTGGAGAACGCAACCGACAATAGAATTGTAAAAATAAGGGCTACTTTTTTCATGATTTTTAAGTTTAATTTTTGAATTGATACGTAACGCATACGTTACTTTGTTTAAGTAATTGTTTAAATAATTAAACAAAAAACACCATGCAGTCATAAATGTTTAATACCTTGAAATAAAAATTAACCTCTGAAAAGCATAAAGGCTACAGGAGGTTAGATTGCGGACATTGCTTTCCTTAACGGGATAGGCAGCTATTATTTCACCTATCTTTGACGCAATGAATATTTAAAGCAGATTTTTGAAAGACCTTTTACTCATTACGCCTCCATTTACGCAATTAAATACGCCCTATCCTGCAACGGCCTATTTAAAAGGATTCTTGAATACCAGAAACATTGGTTCTTATCAAATGGACCTGGGCATTGAGGTTATCCTTGAGCTTTTTTCTAAAAAGAGCTTTGAATACATGTTTGCGGAAGCGCACAAGAACAACAAAATAGTTTCGGCAAATTGCAAGAGAATCTATGCCTTGCGGGCTGATTATTTAGCTGTTTTAGATGATGTTATCCGTTTCTTACAAGGAAAGAACTTAACCTTCGCACGCCAGATTTGCACCGATATTTTTTTACCTGAAGCCTCGCGTTTTGAGGCATTGGATGACTTGGATTTTGCTTTTGGATCTATGGGAATTCAGGATAAAGCAAAACATCTGGCCACCTTATTTTTAGAAGACTTATCAGATTTTATTGTAGAATGTATTGATCCCAATTTTGGCTTTAGCCGATATGCCGAGCGGCTGGGACGCAGCGCTAATTCTTTTGATGAGTTGTACGATTACCTTCAAGGTGCCAAAACGTATATTGATAAAATAACCTTAAAAATTCTCGGGAACCAGCTGGAAGCTTCTTATCCTGAGCTGGTTTGCTTCTCGGTACCGTTTCCAGGTAATTTATATAGCGCCTTCAGATGCGCTCAATATATCAAATCATGCTACCCCCGGATCAAAGTGGCAATGGGCGGAGGTTTCCCCAATACCGAGTTACGCTCACTTACCGACGTGAGGGTTTTTGAGTTCTTTGATTACATCACTTTAGATGATGGAGAACTGCCCATTGAATTGTTAGCTCAGCACGTTTGTGACAACGGGAGCCCTGAGAAGAGTGAATTTAAGCGTACATTTCTTCTGGAAAACGGTGCAGTGGTATATAAAAACACATCCACCAAACCTGATTATAAACAAAGTGACCTAGGCACTCCCGATTATTCAGATTTAAAGCTGGATAAGTATATTTCAGTGATAGAAATTGCAAACCCAATGCATAGCCTTTGGAGCGATGGACGGTGGAATAAGCTCACCATGGCCCACGGCTGTTACTGGGGAAAGTGCACTTTCTGTGATATTTCCCTAGATTACATAAAACTCTATGAGCCAATTGCTGCCAGAATTTTAGCAGATCGTATGGAAACATTAATTGCTCAAACGGGCGAAACCGGTTTTCATTTTGTAGACGAAGCTGCTCCTCCGGCATTGATGAAAGCCCTGGCTTTGGAGATTTTAAAACGAAAGCTCACCCTTACCTGGTGGACGAATATAAGATTTGAGAAAAACTTCACACAAGACTTGTGCTATTTGTTGAAAGCATCGGGATGCATCGCCGTTTCCGGAGGTCTGGAAGTAGCTTCAGACAGGTTATTGAAGCTAATTGATAAAGGGGTGACCGTGGAACAGGTGGCGCGCGTGACCAGGAATTTCACCGAGGCCAATATTATGGTACATTCTTACCTGATGTACGGATACCCAACCCAGACCGTTCAGGAAACGGTAGACAGCCTGGAAATGGTCCGTCAGCTTTTTGAAGAAGGAGTCTTGCAATCGGGTTTTTGGCATCAGTTTGCGTTAACAGCCCATAGCCCGGTGGGGTTGAACCCCGATGATTACGGTATTCAACCTATTTATAAAGACATCTCATTTGCCAATAATGATGTAGATTTCACTGATAAAACGGGTATTGACCACGATCAGTTCAGCTTTGGTTTAAAAAAGTCGCTTTTCAATTTTATGCATGGCATTGGATTTGAATTACCGCTTCAAGAGTGGTTTGATTTCAAAATTCCACGGACTATCGTTGCCAGCGATTACATTATGACTTGCCTGGAATCGGAACCTCATTTTAATGCGCAGGCTTCTGCTAAAGTAATTTGGCTTGGTGGAGAGCCTTTGGTGAAAGAGCTAACTAAAACTAAAAAAGGTCAAAGCCGGGAGAGCCTTCAACTTACTTTTCACGATAAAAGCTCGGAGTTCCAAATCACTGTAGAAAAGGACAAAGGTGAATGGCTGTTAAATGTCTTGCCTAGTCTTTCGCCATCAGCTCAACGACTGCAAACTTATGGTCATCTAAAAGCTGATTTCGAAACCAATTTTGATAATTTTGAGCTGTTTTGGTTTTCCAAACCAATTCAAAAATTGAAAGATGTCGGTTTGCTAGCGTTATAAGGGCTATGACTTTAATGTTGATATCGATTGTAGATTATTAGATCGAAAGTGCTTGAATTGTATAAACATGGATATAGCTTTGTAAGTTTTAATATTACGACCATTGAAAATGAAAAAATTACTTTTAATCCTAATTGCGTTTGTTCTGTCCGGAATGGTTCATTCACAGGAGGTTTTTGAGCGTGAGACATATTTTGGAATTAAAGGCGGTGTGAACTCATCCGGGATTCTATCAGATCCCATTATTTATCTGGATGTTTTTCCCGGATTTACAGGAGGTATTGTCTTTAAGCATATTTCTCAAAAAAGTTTGGGTATACAGGCCGAACTATTGTATAGCCAGTCGGGTTGGAGTGAGAATTTGGATTCCACCAATGTTTATAAAAGACGACTAGATTATATTCAGCTTCCAATAATGTCGCATTTTATTATTGGGCAAAAGAATACCAGAATTGTTTTGAACTTAGGACCTTATCTTTCTTACCTTTTAACTGATAGTGAGGATATAGAGCTTCAGGATCAGGAGGAGGCAAAAGATTATTACGGGAAAAAAGTAAGCAATCAGCTTGAATTTGGAATGTGCTTCGGGGTTGGTGTTTTTCAAAAAACTCAGGTGGGCTCCTTCCAGCTTGAAGGCAGAGTTTACTATGGGTTGAGTGACAAGTTTAATACTTCGGCCGATTTAAGCCTGGAGTCATCTCAGACTGTAATTGGTGAGCTGAGCTTATCGTATTTAATAGATTATAAAGGGATTAGGAATTTACTAACAGGAACTTTCCAGAAAGAAGACGAGAATCTATAGTTTTCTGTTCTGTATCGAAAGGCGAAAAGAAAATTATCTTTCTAGTAGCCGACTTCACATTCAACCGATTAGAAGCGCGTACGGCTGGAAGCAGATTCCCCGCCAATTGTTAAATCAGGATGCAATAAGTGTGCAAAATAATCCCTGATTTCTACACTGATACCCCGACCCCAGATATCTATACGCTTGATAATCTGCCGATTGTTTTTGGTATGGTTTTCGATAATCAAAAAGGAGATGAGAAGAAATTTGCATGACCAAACGGGGTCTTAAGCAAAAAATTAATTCTCTCATTTGTTTTACATTTTACAACTAATAGGAGTAAAGTACCGTCAGGTACTGAGAATTTGAATTACGAATTCATTATTGAAAAAAACTGAACCTGTATAGAGTACAAAAATATAACTCACAAGATATAGTATGAACTTTATCAACTGAAGGAATAATAATTTTTAGTGGTAAACATACTTACCGTTGGTCAACGGTCAATAAAAGAAATCCGAGGTAAACGAACTTCGGATTTTTTTATTTAAAACAACATCCAAAATGCGACACAACAGTCACTTCTATTTGGGACCATTTCATTATAAGTAAGCTCTCTGCACAATTCGATAACCATTTTTGGCATTTCTTTCTATCCCTCAGATTTTTATTTATAGGGTATAAACTGTATCTAAATGTCAACACTGTTGTGGATTGAGAAAAACAATTAATCCAAGCTTTTATTTTTTAGAGTATTGGTATATAGAGTAATGGGCAATTGGTTTACATTTTGAAAGGATAATAATTACGTATTTTTTGATGAAGCCGGGAGCTCTTGAATGAGTATTTTGTTTTTGAGCTCTTGGTTTTATTCATACCCATTTTAAAAATCTTTTATTCATGAGCAAGCCGAAGAAATTACCCGAGCAAGAACAGGATCGACCTGGTAAACAGAGTAAGATGAATCCGGAACCGGAAATAATTCGAAAGAATTACAAAGGTAGTAGTAAGCTGAAAGGTAAAGTAGCACTTATTACGGGTGCGGACAGCGGAATTGGCCGGAGTGTTGCAGTACACTTTGCCATTGAGGGAGCTGATGTAGCTATAATATACGATAAATCAACTCCCGATGCGGAGGCTACAAAAGCGATGGTAGAACAACATGGCCGCAAAGCCTTGCTGCTTAAAGGCGACTTGAAAAAACCACAATTTTGTAAGAAGGCAGTCAAAGAAACCGTAGAAAAATTGGGTAGGATTAATATTCTCGTAAACAATGCAGGTGTTCAGTTCCCCCAAGATTCTATTGAAGATATTGATAATGATCAGTTGCATCTCACATTTGAAACCAATGTTTATCCTCTTTTTTATGTTACTAAAGAGGTTGTATCACAAATGAAATCGGGGGATTGCATAGTAAATACCACATCGATTACGGCCTACCGCGGCCATGATGTTCTTATTGACTACTCAAGTACCAAAGGTGCTGTATTGAGTTTTACACGTGCCCTTTCGGGAAATTTGGCAAAGAAGAACATTCGGGTAAACGCCGTTGCTCCTGGTCCTATCTGGACACCGCTAATCCCTTCCACCTTTGATTCTGTTTCTGATTTTGGAAAGGACTCTCCGTTAGGCAGGGTTGGCCAGCCTAGTGAAG
This sequence comes from uncultured Cryomorphaceae bacterium, assembly GCA_963748925.1. GTDB lineage: Bacteria > Bacteroidota > Bacteroidia > Flavobacteriales_D > Cryomorphaceae > Cryomorpha. The sequence goes on from CAVVKG010000001.1 coordinate 28,274, forward strand.
TCGCACCGGCATTTGTCTATCTCGCCAGTGAAGACAGCACTTATGTGACAGGGCAGGTTATCCATGTAAATGGTGGATCAGTATTGGGAGCTTAAAATGCGACTGCTTATCTCCAGTAACTCAATTCACAAATTAAAGATATAGCGGTTAAAAAATTACCTGAAGAATTAGAAACTAAAATCTATTAATTATGAGATCAGTGTGGAATGGATCAATATCTTTTGGACTTGTGTCCATACCAATTAAATTATACTCCGGATCGGAGCAGCGAGGGCTGGAACTTGATATGCTGGATAAGCATGATAACGCTCGTATCCGCTATAAGCGAATAAATGAGAATACGGGTAAGGAAGTAGTGTGGGACGATATTGTTAAAGGTTTCAAGCAAGAGGATGGTTATGTGATTTTAGAGGATGAAGATTTTGAAAAGGCCAACTTTAAGAAGAGCCGAACAATCGATATTGAATCTTTCGTAGACGAAGATCAGGTAGCGGATGTACTTTACAAAAAGCCGTACTTTGTTGAGCCACAAAAAGATGCCGGGAAGTCGTACAATCTTTTGCGCGATGCGCTTAAGAAAACCGAAAAGCTAGGCGTGGCAACATTTGTTATGCGTCAAAGAGAAAACCTATGCCTGGTGGGTGTATATAAGGATGCACTTGTTCTCCATATAATCCGCTTTGCACATGAAATAAGAGATCCGGGTGAAATGAAGCTGCCATCTACGAAAGTGTCGAAGAAGGAGGTTGATATGGCCATCTCATTAATAGAGCAATACACTGAAAAATTTGATTTTGAAAAATACGAGGATGTGTACTCAGATCAGTTAATGAAAATAATTAATGACAAGTCTTCAGGCAAGAAAACAAAGGTGAAAAAGACGAAGTCTACACCAACTGAAGCTAAAGACCTTATGGCAAAATTAAAAGCCAGTTTAGAAAAAAAGAAGAAAAAAGTAGCCTGATATGAATCTTGATGCATACAACGAAAAACGCAAATTTGATAAAACCTCTGAGCCTTTAGGTGAGGTAGATGAAGCAGATGGTGGTCGGTTTGTAATTCAAAGGCATCAGGCAAGTCGTTTACATTATGATTTACGCCTGGAGATGGAAGGTGTACTCAAGAGCTGGGCTGTACCTAAGGGCCCTTCGTTAAATCCGGAAGATAAGCGACTGGCAGTACAAACAGAGGACCACCCGGTAAAGTACCTCACATTTAGAGGTACGATACCCAAAGGGAACTATGGTGCCGGGGAAATGACAATTTGGGATAGCGGATCCTATTCAATTAATGAAACTAAAAAAGGGGAGAAGCCGGTAGATCAGTTTAAGAAAGGCAACTTAAAAATTAATTTTAGAGGCTCGAAGATAAAAGGAGATTTTGCTCTGGTTAAAGCGCATTTCGGAAAGGAAAAGAACAACTGGCTTCTGATAAAAAAGGCAGATGAATATGCCGTAGACCTTCCTTACGATTCGGAAGCATTTGCTTCAGTTATCGACTTACCGGGCCAGGAAGAGGGTGGTTCAAAAAAAAAAGTAAATCCTGATAGTGACAGAGCCAAAAATCTCAGACCAATGCTTGCTAAAGCTGGCAACAAAATTTTCGATGATAAAAATTGGATTTATGAATTAAAGTGGGATGGCTATAGAACTCTGAGCTCAGTAAAAGATAGTGAAGTGCAGCTCTTTTCACGTAACGGGCTCTCACTGAATTCCAAGTTCGTTAAAATATTTAATAGCTTAAAGTCTATCGATCAAGATGTTATACTCGATGGTGAAGTTGTTATTTTAAATAGCGATGGTCTCTCTGATTTTCAAAAGCTTCAAAATTATACCGGTGAGGGTGAGGATAATTTAGTGTATTATGTATTTGATCTTCTTTACTTAAATGGCCACGCTACCACTTCTCTTCCTCTCATAAGCAGAAAGGAGCTCCTTCGCGATATTCTTGAAAATTCTGATTTCTCAAATGTTCGGTACTGCGACCATATTGAAACGCTGGGTACCGCATTTTATGAAAATGCTATTCAAATGGGGTTTGAAGGAGTAATTGCAAAAGATGCTCAGAGCGGTTACTATCCCGGAGCGCGTAGTGAGGTATGGTTAAAATTTAAAGATGTAAATAGCCGTGAAGCCATAATTTGCGGCTTTACAGAATCTGAAGGTGTTGAGTTTGGTTCTTTAATTCTGGGGGCTTATGACGAGGGAAGTTTAAAATACATTGGCAATTGTGGCTCAGGGTTTAATTCATCACTCAGAAAAGACCTGTTAAAGAGAATGAAATCGTTAGAAGTTGATAAACATCCTTTCGAGAAGAAACCTCTGTTAAAGGGTAGAAAAGCACATTGGGTAAAACCGACCTTAATTTGTGAGGTTAAATACTCAGGAGTAACGACCAAAGGTTTGCTGCGTCATCCCGTTTTCCTGAGACTGCGCAGTGATAAGGCACTTGAAGAGGTTACTCCACCGGCCGAGATTAAATCTAATTCCACGATGAGCAGCAAAGGCGCTGGCGCAAATCTTGAAATCAATGGAAACAAAGTAGGAATTACGCATCCGGAAAAGATATATTTTCCTGGTGAAGGGATTAGAAAATATGACTTAATTGATTACTATATAAATGTAGCCGCAACCATTTTACCCTATTTAAAAGACAGACCTCAGAATTTACATCGGCACCCGAACGGGATTACTAAGCAAGGATTTTATCAAAAGGACAATGAGAATATCCCTGATTGGATTGATACGGTTTCTATTCATTCAAAATCTGCCGGTAAAGACATAGAATATTTACTTTGCCAAAATGAAGCTGCATTAATTTATATGGCCAATCTGGGTTGTATTGAGATCAACCCCTGGAGTTCAACCATCGGCGCTCTCAATAATCCCACTTATACTGTTTTGGATATTGACCCAACGGATAAAACTCCATTTAGTCAGGTTGTTGAAGTAGCGCAAGTGGCTAAAGAAATTCTCGACCTGGCTAAAATTAAAGGGTATTGTAAAACTTCCGGTTCATCTGGTCTGCATATTTATATTCCGCTCTCGGGTGAATACAGCTATGATGAAGCTCGGTCGTTTGCCAAATTAATCTGCCACTTTATTCAGGAACGCTTGCCTCTCACTACAAGTATGCAAAGGTCAATAAAAGCGCGAAAGGGTAAGATTTATCTGGATTACATGCAGAATAACAAGGGGCAAACCCTTGCATCTCCCTATTGCGTAAGACCAAAACCGGGGGCTCCTGTTTCAACTCCATTAGAATGGAAGGAGGTGAATAGTAAGTTAGAAATAAGTGATTTTACAATTTATAATGTTCCTGAAAGAATTAGTAAAAAAGGAGATTTGTTCAGCCCAGTACAGACGGGTAAAACGAATATTTTCAAATCGTTAGAGCGATTAGATTCAATTTAGTTACTATTTAAACTTTTTGTTTTGGAGTAAAATCTAAGTGAAATAGAGTCTTGATTTTATTTTTTTCAAATTCTACATTGTAGGACCCCAAGAACATATAGAATGAATAGAGCTCGCTATGACACCTTAATTAATAATGCGAATGTTAAGAAGAGTGATGATCACCTGGATTTTCAATGCATTACTTCGTGCGGGCGCTATAACATTGGCGTATATTATAACCCCACCGAAATGGAGGGATCCAATGCCGAATTACTTCGCAACAAAGCCTTTCTAGGTGTTTTTCCGAATGTGAATATTTCCACTTGTGATAAGCCTGTTCTCATAGACGAAATACTTTTTTTAATGTATTCAGATCAGATTGAGTACGCTTTCACTTTCAGATTAACTATGAATGGCGACAAGGGAGAGGCTTTCCTTAAAGCACTGGATCTTCCCGAGACTAATGCAGGTATCTTATGTGAACAGGATATTAAGGGTATTTTTAAGACCATTCACCCGGCTCATAGACAGTTTATAAAGATAATGTGAGGTTTTAACATGCAAAAGGCTCTTTGAAGATTTACCAATATTATGTGAGTGGATTTCCCTCAAAAAAAAGGCTCTCGAAAATTCGAGAGCCTTTTGCATTCCAGGATTTAAACTTATTAGCCGTTAGTTTTGGAATTTTTATTTTTTGAAGCTGAATTTGATGCGGATGCATCTGCGTTATCGCTTCTATCAAAACTACTTTGACTTCGCATGCCTGAATTACCATTTGAATAGGAAGATGATGAACCCGAATTTGATTTTACATGAATTCGATTTTCAACATTGTGAACTCCTGAGATATAATCGATTGAGCTTTCTGCACGACGCTTAGCATCCCGATTGTCAACAGTTCCACTCAAAATTACAACACCGTCTTTTACTTCCACTTCAATATCTGAGGCATCTACGTTATGATGATCAGTTAATGCGTCATTGATATCGTCCTGAATTCTAGAATCGGAGCGCTTATAATTTTTAGGACCTTTTCCTCTGTGGCTGTTCTGGCCTGAATCATTTCTGGAATAATCATCATAGTTGCTGCGGTTGTCATAATTATTTCTTCCACCGTAGCCACTTCCCGAGTTTCGATCCCGGTTGTTGGTGCGATCTCCATAGTTGCCGGAATTTTCTCTTCTGTAGTTTTCATTATTCCGGTTACCAGATGAATATCCATACTCATTCTCACGGCGGTCTTGATTCTGGTAATTGTCGCGGTAAGAGTTTTCCTCATAACCTACATTACCTCGTTCATTACCTCGTTGTCCATAGTCGCCTCTTCTATAATCGTCGTTATTATTACGGTTCGCGTAGTTATCTCTTGATCCATACGATCCAGCACTATAATTTCGAGAATCGGAGTTTCGGTCTCGGTAGTTTCTGGAATTCCTCTGGTCATAATTAGAGCCGTTGTAATCACCGTAATTCCCGAAATCATTCTGATTACTCCTGTTTGAATCGGTGTAATTTCCATAATCAGAGTTATTGCGGTTATTTCCGCTATCACTTCTATAATCGTTGTTGTGATCTCTGTTATAGTACTCGTCGTTGCGATTGTTATTATTTCTCATCATATTAAATTAAAATTTAAGGTTCAATGAAAGAAAGCGCGAATTTAATGCCAGTTCAAAATTTTATCTTTCATTCATTTTCTCTAACAATCTGGTCATGTGATAATTAAATTGATTTTATAACTCTATTCATTTTTAAATGGAATCATTTTTTAACCGGGAATGTGCGGTGAGGTAACCTTTGTAGTTTATAGTATTGACCTCTGTCCTAAAATTTCTACAATTAGTAGAATTTTATATCCCGGAATTTCTTTTGCAAAACGTTTTATATGCAGACTATCAATGTGTTAATATTGGTATATGCCTTTGGATCTAATTTTGGAATTCAATTTTGAATTCTAAAAACAAAAGATATGTCAACTAAAGAAAAAGAAGCAAAAAAGGTAGATTCTAAGAGTGGAGCTGCCAAAAATTTGAATGAGTTGTTTATAGATAGTCTTAAGGATATCTACTGGGCTGAGAAAGCGCTTACTAAAGCGTTGCCTAAAATGATGAAAAATGCATCTACCAAAAAGTTGAAGGATGCCCTTGAGGACCACCTTTCTGAAACTGAAGAGCAGATTACCCGTCTGGAAGAGGTTTTTGATATGATAGGTGAAGAAGCCGAAGCGAAGAAGTGTGAGGCTATGAATGGAATTATTAAAGAAGGGGAGGATATTCTGAAAGAAACAGAGCCAGGAAATGTTCGCGATGCCGGAATAATTGCAGCATGTCAGAAAGTTGAGCATTATGAAATAGCTACATATGGAACGCTTATTTCGTGGAGTGAAGACCTGGAACTTGATGAGGTTGCGTCAACACTTAAAAAGACGTTGAAAGAAGAAAAAGGAGCTGATGAGAAACTCGCTAAATTAGCGAAATCGAAGATCAACGATTCCGCTAAATAAACTCTAGTTCTTATTTGAACCTCACATTTAAAAGTGAGAGATTCAACTTTATCCAAATAAAAAAAGGAGCCGCAAGGCTCCTTTTCCTGTTCGATAAATAAACAGATTTAGAAGTTATAGTTTACATCATAATGGCTGTAAACTTTTCGGGTAAAATCATTATCAGCAGAGTTTGGCCAGTTATCTTTGTCAAAACCCGGTGCGTTTTCCAATGAATCCTTATCCGCGTCGAGTACGATACGATCGTTTGAGTCTGCGGTATCAAATTCAAACGCTTCCAATGGAATAGCAAATAGTTTGTCGCCCATTCCTAAAAAGCCGCCAAATGATAATACAGCGTAAGCTACTTTACCCGAACTCCAGTCAATCATTAAATCTTTAATTTCTCCAATGTTTTCTCCTGAAGGATTTTTTACATCAGTTCCGGTAATACTACTTGAAGATAATAATCTTGGTGTGTGGTTCATTTTGTTATTTTTTAAAGGGTTAGTATAAATTTGTTCTAATCTATTAATGAAATAAACGTGCCAAATCCTTGAAAATTCAATATGTTGGCCAAGTGAATCTGTCGTCCATTTTTAATAGGCTATCTAAGGTGGAATGAGCTTTAATGGATGAAAATGTCCTGGCAAAACTGAAGAGAATTCTCCACAGAATGAGGTAAACAATTGTTCCCATTTCAATCAATACAACAATCCAACATTAGGGTGTTAAGTACCACCTAGTTCAAATAAAATATGCTAAAAAACGAAGCCATACTTAGACCAAATAAAACATGGGCTATAAATATTTGGAAATTAAAGATGCTTCTTGAATAGGAGAGTATTCTCTTAGTTATTTTGAAGCCGATTGACCATACTATCATAGCAAAAACTCCCGCTATAGCACCAAAACTAATTCCGAATGTGGCATCAGGCACAAGCTCAGTAAGTGCGAGGATTGAAAAACCCAGAAGGGTAAATATAAATCCTATCAGGAAATGCAAAACCCATCCTAGAACTGATTTCTTTTTGATATTAAAAGGGAAGAATTTTAAGTTATCCAGAATTAAATTGATGAGCTCCGGCTCACGAAAGTTTTTATTCCCCAGAAAACTGGCCATATAACTAAATGCAGTCATAATTGCTGTGGCTCCAATACAAACGCAGAGTATTTTCAGAATAAAAAACATTTTTGGAGTTTAAGACTAAAAAAATCCCCGGCTATTCTCGTCGCCGGGGATCTCTCAGTGAGGTTATTATTTAATTAATAGTCGCGTTTTGTCGTTGTTTCAATTTCTACTTCATTTTCAACCAATACGAGCTGGTCGGCTCCCATTGCACCTCCAAATAAAGCTGCAGCTACTCCAAGAATTAGTGCAAAGAATGCGGCAATACTGAATTTCGCCATTGCTTCAGCAGCCTTATCGGCGTATTCAATTGCTTTTTGTTTTGCTTCTCTGTAAAGCTGTTCAGCTTTGTCGACAGCAGCTTGAACTTTTTGCTCCCATTTCTGAATCAATCCGTTAATTTCTTCTTCTGAAAGCTGAGTATTATTTGCGAGGTATGACTTTAATTCTTCCTTTTCAAAATACTCATCACTACCTTCGGTAGTAATTTTTAAATTGCCCTCTTCATCCAGATTAAACTGAAGGTCTTTGAAGAATTCGTCAACTTCCAGGCTGTTCATTACACCGCTGGCGGTAACGTTATTATTCTTCAAAACATCTTTGGTCTCTTCTGATGCATCATCCGGTAAAATATTTAAATTCTCACCTTGATTAATTACTTGAAGGACTTGCTGCTTAATTCTGTCCATGCTGAGATTTGTACTATTTTCGGCGCCTTCCTGAGCTTTTTCATAGTTCACGAGTACCTTTGCCTTATCTCCACCGAACATGTTTCCCGCTGTTCCGGCAATTCCACTAAATACACCGCCAATAGCTGAAGTAATGAGGTAAATAGATAGTAGTACATATAAACTCCAGGAAATTGCTCCGTGAATTGCACCATCCATTTTATCAGTAAATCCAGCGAGTCGTCCGGAAATCATACCTCCTACAAATAAAGCTATCAGGTTTGAAACAGTCCACCAAATTATGGTGCCCCATCCGAGGCCTTCAAGGGGATCCCGCTCTTCAAGAGGATTTATGGTCGCTAAACCTATTCCCACTCCTAAAAGATTTAATAGAAAAATGATTGATAGTGCTGAAACAAAGCCAGCTAATATTGCACCCCACGATACATGACTAAGTTTTCTTAATCTTTCTTCAAGGTTAGTAGTTGTAGTTTTCATAGTTTAAGTTTATTGGTTTTATTTATTGGTTTTAATGGAGGCAGTCGCAATATTTATGCCCTAGAAACACCCAAAAAAAAATTAACCCATTTAGAATAAATAATGTTCGAATGCGTTATTAAAATGACATAAAACCTTGAATAATAATGATTAAAAACTATGGGACAGAATTCGGTGAAAATTATTTACAGAGAATAATTTAAAAAATATGTGGAATGGTTTTCCCACTTTTTAACAATTCTTTCTCATTTCGTTATGTTCATTTAATCATTTTCATCCTCGTCCTCTTCAGCTTGTATTAAAGGATGATCTGTAATTCCCATACCGATTATGTATACCATATTAATTACAGTGTTATATAGCATTAAAATTACCGATACGATACCTCCGCATAAAAGGGAAGAGATAACGAGCGTGGACCAGTATAGTATGGAATACCAACTAGCAGGGAAATTATCAGCCTCGGTCATAGGTATATTCGAGAACTGAAATAGTATAATGGCTGCGATAAAGTTGATAGCATCCCATTTAGCCAGTAGCGCAACCTGTTTATAATGCGCTGCTTTAAGTCTGGATTTAGAAGAACTGGATATACCGAGAAGTGAAAGGAGCAGGGCCAGGATCGTTGCAGAGGCCAGTACAATAGTATTGCAGAGCATATTAAATCCCGGGAGTGATTCATTTAGCAAATCCTTGGCTTCGTGCTGGCTTATACTACCAAGATAGTATATTCCAATACCTATAGACGATGCGGCAATAATTCCACCCCACAATGCCCTTTTTGTACCATTTGAGAGATGTATATTAACCATTATTTCTTTTCTAAAAGGGTAGTTTCATTCGAAGTATATTCGGGCAGATCAGCAACAGGGCGTTCCAGTATTTTAATTTCTTGTGTTCTCGACTCAGACCACTCTATCAAATCCTTTTCGGCAAAGTTCTTTAACTCGGTTTTCATTGGCCATTCACCCCATTTTTTGTAAAAGTAATTGCTGTTTTGAACAATTGAATCAAATTGGTCGAGCGATTTTTTCAATTCCTCTGGCGGATAGTGATATGCTATATTCTTTGCCAGATAAAAATCGATTTTTTTCTCTCGAATAGTAAAAGCAAAATCTAAATCTTCAGGTCCGTAACCCGAATAATTTTCATCAAAACCTCCAAGATCCAAAAAGAGTTTCTTTTTTATTCCAAATCCAGGACTCCAAAACATACCTGGGTCACTGCATGAGGTAAGCTCCTTTGTAAGTTCAGGTCGGTTATCATGATAAAAGCTGTTTTCGAATAAACTCTTTTTATTATTTAATTCTTCAATTGGTGCTTTGAAATTTCTTGGTTCCCCGGCAATCAAACCTGAAGCGCAGAGTAAATGCTCTTCCATCTTTTCAATGAAATTCGGATTAGGTATACTGTCCACATCCAGAAAAATTAGTTCTTCTTCCCATGCCTTTCTGGCTCCAAGATTTTTGGCAGCGGCTATTGGAAGTAGAGTCTCCTGTGAAATGTAAGGCTTGAACTTTAATAAAAAAATTATACTCCTTCTCTATTTTAACATCACCGGTAAAATCCACGACAATCACCTCCCGAGGCAATATTGTTTGTAGCGCTATTGCTTCCAATAGGTTGTTAAGATGGTTATTCTTGTTTGTGGTGATCGTAATTATACTGGGCATATCTGTTTCTTTTTAGAGTTGATTGATACCAGAATTTATTATCCTGATTTCTTTCTTTAATCAACCTCTTCTGAAAAATTCATGCCACCGCGACGGATTCAAATTCGATTGGAACAAAGCTTAAAATTTCGCAGCTATTAGATTTAAGAAATTCGGTTAGATTTTTCGGGGTGAATATGTGCGTTCAATTATTGATAGAAAACCCAGTCAACGATACCGTCAAAAGATTCTCTTTCTGAGCAAAAAAGTGGTAACTTAAATTCGGATTGAACTTGAGAAATTTATGACCACGATACCTTATTCTTTTAAAGTATCTTTATTAACGTTTACCAATTACTACTTTCTTTTTGAAAGGCCCAACTTATCTGTATTGAAGGAAGTCTGATATGCTCATCTTACCTCCAACGGATAGATAGATCTATTGAATATTTAATAAATGCAGAAAGACGGATTTCAACGTTAGAAATTCTTTTATGGATTATGCAAGCTCTTCGAAGTGGAACATGTTTTTACTGATTTAGAGTCACAACCGTGATTTTAATTTGAGGTCATCTTTCTGTGTTTTGGGAATTTTTAATCCATCTTGTAGAAAAGCTTACTCAATTATTAGAGTTGTTTTTTGATCCGCCCTTCCGGTTTAGGGAATTCTGTTCCATCAATGGTATAGCGTACATTTTTCATTAATTCTTTAGATATAGTGTTACCGGGCTCCCCTTTATGAAGGACTGAAATATCGCCTGTGGTTTCCAAAACAACCACTATTACCTGCTCCAGATGCGTTACATTCGCTTCGCGTAATTTCGCGTAAAGATCTGAGCGAGAAACTTTAGTGGCCTCCAGGTTTTCATAGAGTATGTTAGTCCCTTCCATCAATAGGACTGGTGTGTTAGTAATGAAACTCTCAAATTTATCACTTTTCTTACGCAGGAAAGCCACCAATGCCTGCAAACCAATTAACACAATTAAACCGACAGTTCCGTTAGCAACAGATTGATCTTTAATGAGCATTGTTGAAGCTATCAAGCTACCTATAGCAATGGTTATTGCGAAATCAAAGCTGCTCATTTTAGCAAAAGTGCGGAGTCCATTCATCCGGGTGATTATTATTATTGCCACATAAATTAGAATGGTTGAAAGCACTGTGATGAGCAAGGTATTCCAGTCATCAAGGAGCCAGGTTAATTTTTCGAATGCATCCATAAATTTGTTTTTAAGTAATGCATTAGGATCAAAGGTGAAACCAAAGAATTCTTTTTTGAAAGCAAATCAATATTGTCAAAAATATAAATTAACCCAAATGCGTAGATTTTGAATCCAATTAGAGCAATTATCGAATGGTGTGAACCAATAGGTTAGTCTTTTGTTTCCCTATTAGACACTATTGAGAATGAATTCGGTTCTAAATAGGTGATTAGATTATGAACCGTTAGAATTGTCTTACTAAAGCTATTACAGGTTCAGACAATTCAAATACCTCTAGTACAGTTATTTAAATACTGATAACTGTAAATCATTTTATTTCTGAAAATTACATGAGCCAACTTAGGCATTACGGCGATCTCTGCCCTCCTTGATGCTAAAACGTATTAAAATATAACTTTGAATTCGGGATTTTAACAAATTAAAATTATCTTTTAAGATTCCAACACTAAATTGAAATGGGATGATAAGTGAAACACAAAAGAATGCCCAAAATAATTGTAGATGAAAAAATTATATGTGCAATCATTACCTTTAAAAGAGGTAATAGAAGATTTATCCGGTGAATTACAAATGAAACTAAAGCAAAGCTGCGATTTATACGAAGTGGAAATTCCGGCAAATTTAGGCAGCGGAAGTATAAAGGGGATGGATTTCGTAGGAGGAGTTGGCTTTATTATTTATGATTGTGAATTTTATAAGGATGTTGAGATCCACTTTACAGTGAGTGATATTCACCCGGCAAAATTTATGTATTTGCTGGAAGGGGAGCTGGAGCACCAATTTGAAGATGACACTACAATCCACCGGTTGAAACAGCATCAAAGCGCCATTGTAGCAAGCAGCGATCACAATGGACACGTTCTGTACCTTAAGAAGAATCAAAGAGTCAAAATGTGCAGCGTCGAAACTGATCGTAAAATTTTTCTGGAAGAGATGAGGTGCGAGATCGATGCGATTAATAATCCCTTGAAAGAGTTATTCCTCGATGTAGAGGCGAAACACACTTTTTATCATGAAGGCAGCTACAATCTGAGGCTATTTGACAAATTAAGAGAAATCGATAACTCCAATTTAAAAGGTTTTACTAGAAAGATGTTTTGGTTTAGTACAGCGCTGGGGGTTATTTCAGAACAATTAATAAATTACAGAGCTGACACCAACTTGAATAAGAACCAAATGAAATTGATGGAAGGTGATGTGGAAATGGTTAAGAAGGCTACCAATCTGATTGAAGAAAATTTAGCCAGTCCGCTAAATATTCAACATCTGGCTCAGCGTCTGGGTACTTATCCACCGAAACTACAGCAATCTTTTAAATTCGTGTATGGCTCAACAGTGAATAAGTATATCACCAAAATGAGATTTCAGAAGTCTGCTGAATTGCTGGTTCAATCAAATGATCGCATTACTGATATTGTAAACAAGGTTGGTTTGGTAAACCGCGGATACTTTGCTAAAATATTTAGAGAATATTATGGCTGTACTCCTCAGGAATATCGTCAAAAATTTAAAAATCATTACGCTCAAAAGTATGATTAGCACCGTGTAATGTGGCTCTAAATAATCTAAATAGTTCATTTTTGACCTTAAAGAAGCCAAATAATTCTTCACTCTGGTAAGCTCTTTGAATATTCTTTCACCACACTAAGTAGACTACTACTTAAAATTTTGAAAGATGTCAAGAGAAGAAAATTATCTCTGGTTTAAAAAGTGGGTTCTCAAGGAGAATCACCCGTGCATCATGGCTCAAACCGTTTTTAGGATGGACCATGTTGACTACCACGAATACGATTCATTCGGAACGAATGGGTCTGTTACTCAGATGCTGACTGATTTAGAAGATTATATTGAACGCTACGACTTTTCATCAAATGAATTTTTGACTTTTATAGCTGCTTTTCCTAATGAGAATAGGCAATTAACAGAAGCTGAATTTGAAAAAAAGCTTTGGTCTCAATTGCAACATCTTCATAATGGCGATGATAAAGAATGGGATGAAAAAGTAAATTCAGATCCTGAGAATGAAAAATTTAGCTTCAGCCTAAAAGGGAAGGCATTTTATATTGTAGGTTTACATCCCAATTCTTCACGTTTAGCGCGCAGAACGCCTTTCCCGGCAATTGCATTCAACTTGCACTCACAATTCGAGAAACTCAGGGAGATGAAAAAATTCAAGCTGGTTCGCAATAGAATCAGGAAGAGAGATAAACAATTGCAAGGATCAGTAAATCCGGTGCTGGAAGATTTTGGAAACAGCTCAGAAGCCAGGCAATATAGCGGAAAGCAGGTGAGTGAAAGTTGGAAATGTCCATTTCACCATAAATAAATTATGTACCAACCAAAGAAGTATCAGAAGAACACACTTGATTTTGCTAAAGCTTTGATTCGGGAGTATCCTTTTGCGGAAATTATTCTACAAGGTGAGGAATTGCTCGCTACTCATATCCCCATCCTAATTGATGAAGAAGCAGATGAGCTTAGACTATACGCGCACATCGCTGATCACAATCCCATGAAAAACCATTTACGCGATGGCAAAGAGGCTCTCCTTATATTTAAAGGAGCAGATGCTTATGTGTCATCGTCGTGGTATATGGATAAAGATATCAGCACATGGGATTACTCTGCCGTTCATATCAATTGCAAGCTGAAAATTCAAAGCAAAGATGAACTAATAAAGTCGCTCAAACTATTGGTGCATCATTTCGAACGAAAACAGTCAAATCCCCTCGAATACGAAGATCTCCCCAGGGAAATAATTGAGAGCCACCTCCCTCGAATTACTGGATTTTGGTGCGAGCCATTCAAGATTGAGGGAATCGGTAAATGGCATCAGGGCTTTGGCAAGAAAGATGTAGAAAATATAATATCACATTTGGGTACCGACAAAGAATGTCCTGCCAACAAACGAATTATTTCCAGGCTAAAAGATGAGCACGATTTATAAAATTAACAAACAAAGTGGCGCCGCATTTACTCTCAGAAAAGGTCAGTCTTTAAAAGTGATTGACCCGCAAGGTGAACAAGTCAGCGACATGGTTCTCTTTAATTCAAGTGATGTTCGCGAAAAACTCTCATCGGGCAAAACATTAGATTTTCAGGAAAAACTGCTAATAACCAAAGGGGATTCCTTATGGTCTAACCGGTCTAATGTTATGGCAGAAATTGTTGAAGATACAAACGGACGAAATGATTTTCTATTGGCCCCATGCTCTGAAGAGACTTTTAAAATAATGTACAACGATCAGAATTACCACCCTAGTTGTTTTGAGAATTTATATAAAAACTTGGAATCTTTCGGAATAGACAAGGATAATATCCCTACGGCTTTCAATATTTTCATGAACGTGCAGTGGGATGAAGATGGTAACTGTATCTGTGGAGCCTCCTCTAAGCAAGGCCGGTGATTACCTTGTGATTACTGCAAAAATGGATCTGGTAGTGGGGTTAACGGCATGTTCTGCAGAAGACAGCAATAATGGAAGTTTCAAACCAATCCATTATGAAATATTTTAAGTTGATGAACTGGAATAACTCCTACCCATCTAGCTCTCTATTTTAATTCAAACATAAAAGAGAAGCATTCTTGAGTTGATCTGCCACGGCTGTGAGCAAAATCAAAATTACACTCAAACTTGAGGGGGATGTTGTATTAGGGAATTGAAAATTCGAACTCCACTGATGTGTTGCTTTTTTATGTTGAATGATTAACGAAATGGGGAAATAATTCTACCCAAAATTTCTATAGCTAAGTGTTGGTAGAATTTAACTCTCTTGTATTCAGGTTGATACAATTGAATTATTGTTGGGTTTTCCTTGGAGGCATATTTGTTATTTATATACCGGAGACAATGAGAGTTTCTTTGAAGGTTAGCACCTCAACCAATAAACCTCATCGTTTTATTACCTATTTATTAACAGTTAAATAAAATTGAAAACATGGAAAATTACACTGAGAAAATTGAGAAGAGAGTTAAGGAATTAGTAGAGAAAAATATTGACGCACACAAAGGCTTTGAAAAAGGAAGTGAGAATGCCGAACCAATTGGACTTAAAACTTATTTCAAAGGACGCGCAACCGAACGTGCTGAATTTATTTCGGAATTGAGAAAGGAAGCGGCGACTTATGGTCTGAATGTTTCTACTGATGGTAGTGTAGCCGGAGATGCTCACAGAACCTGGATGGATATGAAAGCTCTTTTTTCTTCAGATAAAGCGGAATCTATGCTGGAGGAAGCAATCAGAGGGGAGAAGGCAGCTTTAAAAGAATATGATGAGGTATTGTCAGAAGATTTACCGGCATCTACTCGCAGCATAGTTGCTAAACAACGATCAAGCATTGCCCAAACACTTAATCAGGTTAAAACACTTGAGGACTTAAAAGAGTTGAATTAAAGCTTTGCACTTATAGCATTATTTGGCGGTGGTTAAATACCGTAGAAAAAAACCTCTGAATTTTTTCAGAGGTTTTTTTCATGTACTTAAAGAGGATTTAGAACATTATTAATTAAAATCGATAAAAGTTAGATGTTCATTCTTTACAAATATGTAGGCTTTTGAACCCTCGTTTCCATTAGCTCCTTCTTTGGTTAAAAAAAATGGTCTGAACATATTAGAGAACAGACCATTTTTTCAGAATTTATAAATCAATTGTTAGTCGTTGTCAAATTCTTCTTTTAAATCGTCGTAGCGTTCGCGGGTTCCTTCTTTCAGATCATCATAGTTTTCACTAAACCAGTTTTTAGTATCTTCCCAACTATCCTCAATATCATTGCCCGTTTCATCAAGATTCTCCGCAGTGTTTTCCTTTTTCCTGCTTAACCATTCTTCTGCATTTTCCAGTCGTCTGCTTGCTTCGCTTTCTATGTCTTCACTGTTTTTTCGGGCATTTCGTTTTAGGTTCTCATAGCGATCCTCTAATTGGTCGTAACTGTCTGACATTTCATCATTGAAATCATCAGCGTTTTCATCTACTCTTGCTTTTAGAGTAGCATAACGGTTCTCTACCTTATCCCAGTTTGCAGAGGCTTTATTGTCAATATTGTTATCCACACTATCGACAAAATTTTCAAGATTTTGGTAGTCCGTATCATTCTGAGCACCGGCCAGAGTTGCCAATCCCACGAAAGAAGCAGTATATAATATTGCTATAGTTTTCATAATCAATTATCTTTTAGGGGTTATACAATAACCTTTTCGCAATACGCGTGCCCCAATAACATGTGTTGAGAATTAGACATAATTTGAAGTGTGGTCGTTATAAATGGGTATAGAAATGCACAAAAGTCGTAGAAGTGAAGCCCTTCGGTTCAACAAATACAGTTGAAAAAATTGCTTCTTATTTTAGATGCTTATCACGCGTACCTTCAGTGAGTTATGCCACGCAATGAGACCTAATCATTCATTTAGAAATGGTGACAAAACCACGTCAAGACCTCCGAAAAATATTGAAAAATTGAATTTGAAATACACCGACAACCGCTTGAATGAACACATAACATTATGTGTCCACTTGTAGCAGGATTCTAAGACTTTCTCTAAGATTACCAGAGCTAAATTCTTACGACTGAGTGCTATAAACAGGAAGAGGTCTGTTAGATTCCGGTACGTTCTGACTCCACATCTTTTTGGAAGTTCCTATTATATCTTTTTCAGTAAGAAACAGTTTACCATGCTCAGGCATATCACAAAGTTTCAAATCCGCTGTCATATTAACCTCGTCAATAGTTAGTTGATATGTGAAAGCGCTATTGCTGTCTTCGCAATCCACCATAATAAGTGATTTACTTTTATATGTCGGCATAACTCTTAACCCTTCGGGACGGCACGAGGAGGGATAAACAAATAACAGAACGCGTGATTTTAATTCTTTATGGAACTCAATAAATGAATTGATGGAAATACACGAAACTTCAATGAGCATCGTTCCTGATGGAGATAGCAATAAAACTTTGCTATCAGATCCAAGAGGAAAAACGTTGTTGTTCATCAATAACTCCTGGTAGCGTGCTTCAGTCATAATTTAAGTATAAAGTTTACAAATATACTTCTTAGGTTTACTCCACTTACATAACATTCGGTTCTATTTAGGTTCATTATGTACGGTTTTAGAATCTGTTTTGAGTCAAATAAATCAACACTATTGCCTGCTATTTGAAAAGCAAGTCTATTTGAGAAGTTCAAACTGGTTGCTAAGATTGTCCCTAAAACTTACTATTTTATTTTTTCCATCTTACTTCGTTGAGGAGTTTATTTTAATCGGCACTGAAAGTTTTCGAAAATAGGAATTAATAAAACCAGGTGTAAGTATCTGTACTTTATAGGTGAGTTCTCTTAATTCAAAAAAGCTATTACCAGATTAAGAGTGTACTTCATCGAAACCCGTAATTTTCGATTGCCTGGATTATCCCAAATCACAAGAAATGTAGCTTATATAACAATTTTTTCTTTTCTAGAATCTCATGGCATTGTGAATAATTCAACCCAAAAATTAATTCTTGACCTAACCTAATGTTTTGTATATTTACTGAAATTGAACACGTTATAATTTAAAGATAAAAATTAGCGTTAAAATTTTTATTTATAGTCAAAACACTTTTTCCTGCCGTAAATTCTAAACTGAGTATTTCCAGCGGCATCAAGGAGCGACAGAACGGTGCATGGAATAGGTAAGTTTGCCACCAGCACTAATAAATGTCCGCAATAAGCGAACAAGCTTAAAATTTTAGGATGTGATGTAATAATTAATCGGTCGATCTGATAAGGTCTGTAATTTTTTATTCCGAAATTTTTGTTGTAAAGCATTCTTTTAATTGCTCCGCGAATACATGAAGAAACTCAAGGTAACCAGCCTCCCTATTAAAGATGTTATTGCAAATTTAGCCAGCGAATTAAAAACTAAACCAATCTCTGATTGTGATGTTCACAGCTTATTTATTCCCGATAAGTATGGAGAAGGAAGAATATCGGGAATTAATTTCTCTTCTGGAATAGGTATTCTAATTTATGATTGCGTCTTCAATTCAAATTTGGAGATAAGCTTCGAGGTTAACGAAGTACATCCTGCAAAATTTCTCTATATTACCCAAGGCACCGTGAAACATCGTTTCGAGAACGACCATTCAAATCATGTTCTCACCCAACATCAAAGTGCTATTGTGGCCAGCTCAAGTGTGGGTGGGCACCTGCTTTCATTTAATAAGGCTGAGAGAGTCAGAATTTGTAGCATTGAGATTAATCGTCAACAGTTTCTCGCTGAGATGGAATGTGACGTTAAATTGATGACGAATCCACTCAAGGAAGTATTTCTTGATGTAAATGCAACTAAAAGGTTTTACCACGAGGGCGCTTATAGTCTTAAACTTTTTGATATGCTGCGGGAGATGAACGACTCCGAGCACAGCGGACTGGTTCAGCGTTTATTTTTACTGAGTACCGCCTCCGGAGTTTTACGCGAACAAATAGTTCAATATGAAAGAGACCTTGACCATTCTCCAAAAGAATACTTACTGCGAAGAAATGAAATAGACCTCGTAAAGAAAGCAGTTATTATTATCAACGACACAATGGCCCACCCTTCTAATATTGAAAGCCTCGCTAAATCTATTGGAACCAATACTACCAAAATTCAACAGTGTTTCAAACTGGTGTATGGTACTACTGTAAATGGCTACATGAAGAATGCCAGACTGGAAAAAGCAGCGGAACTCCTTCTTGTCAGTGATCAGAATATTTCGGATATTGTAAAACAAGTAGGGCTTATGAACAGGAGTTATTTCTCAAAACTCTTTAAGGAGCGATATAATAGCAATCCGAAAGCATATAGGCTGAAATTCAAAGAACGCCATTATACTGATTCCTAAGTAACTCCTTCGAAATTTTAAAAGGTTCAAATTGGTTTATTTTCCAATTTTATAGCTAAAGGTCAGAACTACCGGCGTACATATGACCGTCAATCCATTCTACTTGTGAGAACGGATTAAATTCAATTTATATCCTTTTCGAAAGATATTAAGGTAGAATTCTTTCCTGGTTAAATGTAAACTGTGCGAGGAACTAAAGTTCAGTAAAAGTGGTTTTCCATCTTTTAAAAGCGGTCAATTAACTTAACGGTGTAAAAGTCCCTCAACCGGTTTAGGCATCAAATTTGAATGAAACCGGTTGAATTAAATAGAAATATGGAAAAATCTGACCTTAACCCGAGTAAAAAGAAGAAAAAGAAAATTGCACGAATTGGAATTGGATCCAAAGGTGTAGTTTACATTTTAATTGGAGGTTTAACGGCCTGGGCTGCATTTGGAACCGGCGGTAAGAAAACCGGAAGCGATGGAGCTATGCAATATTTAGCTAATCAACCTTTTGGTCAAATATTATTATGGCTTATTGCTATTGGCCTGGTTGGCTATGTATTCTGGAGGATGTACCAAACCTTTAGCGACCCTGAAGATAAAGGAGATGATAGCAAAGGACTCGCACGCAGGTTTGGCTATTTTTCAAGCGGTATATTTTATGTTTTAATAATTTACAGTGCGGTTAAAATCCTTCTTGGAAGCGGAGGCGGTGATAGCGGGGGAGGCAAAGAGTCAATGATTCAAAAGCTTTTGAATCAGGAGTATGGAAGGTGGTTGGTAGCTGCAGTTGCTCTTATCTTTTTGGGAAAAGCAATTTATCAAATGTTTCGTGCTTATTCCGGTAAGTTTAAAGACAAAGTAAAAGAATCTGGAATGAATGATAAAGCTCAAAAATTAATGGTTAATGCCGGTCGTGTGGGCTATACTGCACGTGGTTTAGTCGTAGGAATGATCGCTTATCTTACATTAAGAGCCGCTATCACTTATGATGCCTCTAAAGCAGGTGGAACCAAGGATGCATTTTCATTTATTCAGGATGAATTTGGTTCGGTTGTACTGGGAATTATAGCATTCGGCCTCGCAGCTTATGGTGTATTTATGCTTATTAAGGCAGGTCAGCGCAAAATGAACTTTTAAAAACAACTAATTGATATGAATATTTTTGAAGAAATTATAAATGACCATGAAAAGCAAAGAACACTCTGTGACCTTTTGGTTAAAACGAAGGGTGACTCTGATGGTCGAAGTGAGCTATATGAAAGGCTTAAGAATGAATTAACGACCCATGCAGATGCAGAGGAGCGCTACTTTTACCGCCCTCTCTTCGATCACGATGAAACTCAGGATCAGGCCAGACATAGCGTTGCCGAGCATCATGATATCGATGAATTGTTAGAAGAACTAGATGATACCGATATGTCTTCACCGGGATGGTTGGTTACAGCCAAAAAGCTTAAAGATCAGGTTATTCATCATCTCGATGAAGAAGAAGAAGAGGTGTTTGCTTTGGCCAAAAAAGCCTTGAATAAAACGAAGCTGGAGAGTCTTGCAAAAGACTACCGTGAAATGATGGAGAATAAAAAGTGATTTCTGAAGGATATAAGCTGATTAAATTACTTTTTTCGGGTAATGATGTATTTCGGATGTTGAAATGCGAATAACTATCAGCGAATTCCGTATACATAATTCTATTTAATCTGGAGACTTTACTTCTCAGTTGGCTCGTAAATTCCACACTATTTAGGATGGTATCGTTTTTAAGATTTAGGAGGTTCTATTAATTTAATAAGGTAAATCGAAACTAAAGAGACCTTTTTGCCCTGAGTTATTAATATCTGAAATATCGGCTAATCTTTATTTTTACTTATATAAACCGACTCACATCACTCACTATTTGATTTAACTTTTAGATCTTTGTATCATATTCAAAGACATCAATCGTAGAACGAAATCATTTTTTCAAAATGAATACAATTATTCATAAATCAGCATCAAGAGGTCATGCAAACCACGGCTGGTTAGACTCACATCACACCTTCAGCTTTGCTAATTACCACAACCCGGAGAGAATGAATTTTGGCGTTCTGAGAGTTCTGAATGATGATCGTGTGCAGGCAGGAAAGGGTTTTGGAACTCACCGTCATGACAATATGGAAATCATCTCTATACCACTCGAAGGTGATTTAGAACATCAGGACAGCATGGGCAATGTTGCGATTATTAAAGAAGGCGATGTACAAGTAATGAGTGCTGGCACCGGAATTAGTCACAGTGAAGTGAATAAAAACGCCGATAAAGATGTGAAGTTCCTTCAGATATGGGTTTTCCCAAATAAGAAGAATGTGGAGCCACGCTACGATCAGATATCAACAAAAGATATACAAAAAGAAAATAAATTTTACCAAGTGCTTTCTCCTGACAAAGACGATCAGGGTGTTTGGGTGCATCAGGATGCCTGGTTTAATCTTGGAATGTTTGCAAAAGATAAATCTGACGAGTACAAAATTCATAAACCCGGAAATGGAGTGTACGCATTTATTCTTGAGGGTGAAGTGGAAATAAATGGCGAAACCCTGAGTAGGAGAGATGGAATGGGAATCTGGAACACTGATTCTATAATGGTAAATGCCATCAAGGATTCGCGGGTTCTATTAATGGAGGTGCCAATTAGCTTATTATAAATTAAGTTGTTGGTTGAATACTCGTACAGAAACTAGAGCGGATTGGGTAGATCCCAGCAGCTTATTTATTTGGTATGTGTCTTTACCAAAACGAAAAACTCAGAACTAGAAATTTACCGGATTTATTATAAAATTGTTTTTGAACTAAACAATTACTTCATTAGTTAACTTTAGTAAGTGTAATGGTTTGTCAAGCAATAATTTATTAATCTTAATCATTTCAGTAATATTTAAAAAAAAGAATAGAAAAATGACCATCCCACTGGTTCTTGCGAAATTGCGCAATCAAATATCGGGAAGTCACCTTAACCCTTAATTAAATGCATAATACAAACTATTTTCAAGTCGCTTTAAGTTGCAGCCTCGTAGTATATGGCTTTGACGGAAAAAGACTCTTGTTCCTTACAGAGAAGCGCAACGAAGAGCCTTTCAAGGGTGCACCTATGTTGCCAACTGAAATGGTGGAACCAAATCAAGATATAAATGATGTGGTAGAAAATATCCTGATGAGGATATTTGGCATTATACCAGAAAATCACTCCGAACAATTAAAAGCCTTTGCCAATCCTTATCGTGATGCGTCCGGAAGGGTTGTCAATATTGCTGAATACACCGTAGTTAGTCACGAAGCGGCCAAAGCAAAACCCAAACCTGGTTATCAGTGGAATGTCTTTGAGGAGGTTCCTAAGCTTGTGTTTGATCACAATGAAATATTGGATTTTTCTAAAGAACGCTTGAAGAGGCGCGTAAAAAGAAGACCTATCGGTTTTCATTTGCTCCCTCAGCAATTTACGTTTAAGCAGATTTATACACTCTATCAACTAGCTTTGAGGAAAGAATTGGATAAGCGAAATTTTAGAAATAAGCTTTTTAAAAGTGATCTTTTAATAGAGACCACTGAAACAATAGCTGTTGGAAAAAACAGAAAGAAGTCCAAGCTTTACAGCTTTAACCAAAGAGAATATGAAAAGCTAACCCTGAAAGGCTACGATTTTAGTTTTTATTAAAAGGAATAAGAATAGTGATCATTCGATTCTAAGTGGTCCTTAAGATCGGAGAAGAATCGCTGTGTTATTCCTATTATTGTAATCAGTCACTGATCCTGCGAACTTCTTATGCCTGAGATTCTAAAAAATGAAAACCTTGAAATTCAGATAGATCTTCCTTTTGAAAACTACAGCATGACACGGTTTGACTGGACGGGAAAAATTGTGGATGTGAAATTTCAAGGCATCCGCCTGGCTGGTATCGAAAGAACCGATTCTGTAATCGCGAATCATTTCGGAAGAGGATTTTATAATGAATTTGGTATTAATACTGCGCTGGGCTATGAAGAAGCTCAAATAGGTGGCTGGTTTCATAAAATAGGAGTGGGCTTATTAAAAAAGGATGATTCGAATTATATTTTTAATAAACCTTACGAAATAAAACCGGCTGAATTTAAAACGGTATCTGAAAGGAATAAGATTATTATCGTCTGCAAGTCAAATGCGATTAATGGTTATTCTTATTTACTGAAAAAAGAAATCGAATTGCATAAGACTGGCTTTTCAATTAAGTACTCTTTAGAAAATACGGGTGAAAAAGATATTCGTACCGACGAATATGTTCACAATTTTGTAGCGATTAACCAGGACCCCATCGGAGCAAATTACATCCTGAATTTTCCTTTTCAACTAGATTCAAAGGGTTTTGATGAAACCGTTAACCCTGAAAGAAAAGTGAACTTTGAGCCAAATGGAGTAAGATTCAGCGGTACGCCCAAACAAGATTTCTTTTTTAGTAACATCACGGGAGGAGCAATGATTAAAGCAGAATGGGAATTATTAAACCTGCAATGTAAAATTGGGATTAGAGAGACTGGCAGTTTTCAGACTAATAAGGTGAATCTCTGGGGATGGGGGCACGTAGTAAGTCCAGAGTTATTTTATAAAATAAATCTCAAACCGGGCAAGGCAGTTGAGTGGTCCAGAAATTACTCCGTTTATAAAATCAACTGAAAGGGTATTAGGTTTTAAAACATCTACATATTTGATTCAATAAAACGTTACCCATTGCTATAGTGAATGAAGAGAATTCTTTTTATTTTGCTGATACTAATAACCGGCTGTAGTTAGTTGGATTTTAAAAAGACCGATATGAGTGATGATATAAAAAGTGATGAATCTGCTCAGGCAGATACAATACCAAAAGTGACCGGAATAGGAGGGATTTTCTTTTTCTCTGAGAATCCTGATAAAACGAAAAAGTGGTATTCAAAGCATTTGGGACTTGAGGTAAATGAGTGGGGCTCAAGTTTTGAGTTTAGGAATGCGAATAACCCGGAAGAAATAAACTACCTGCAATGGAGTCCCTTCAAACAGGGTAGTGA
Source organism: uncultured Cryomorphaceae bacterium (assembly GCA_963748925.1). Classification (GTDB taxonomy): domain Bacteria; phylum Bacteroidota; class Bacteroidia; order Flavobacteriales_D; family Cryomorphaceae; genus Cryomorpha. Next base: position 52,224 of record CAVVKG010000001.1, read on the forward strand.
ATATTTTGCTCCATCCGAGAAGGAGTTTATGGTAAACTACCGGGTTCAAAACATCGAAGGTTTAGTAAAGAATCTGAAAGCGGATGGCGTAACAATCTTAGATAACATTGAAACTTTTGAGTACGGTAAATTTGTGCATATAATGGATGCCGAAGGAAACAAAATTGAACTCTGGGAGCCAATTGATCATGTTTTTATTCAGATGAACCTGAAAACAACAAAGTAAACTTTAGGATTAAGGCTTTATTTAATTCTTCGCAGATACGAAGCATTTAATTCTGTATTCCTAATCAACACAAAATCTGCTTTTTGCATTAAACTAGGATAAGTGAAAGCCTTGTTTGATGGAAGCTTTCTTATGTGGAATTAAATTTCTCATAAGTATTTCTTTCATGCCAATAGATTTATTGTGTAGCGCTTTTTTACCGTTTGTTTTATAGGTGTGGTGCAGGGCAAGCTGGCTTTTAGTGAGCGATTTCTTTTGAAATTTTTAAAGAAAAATGTAACTTGGATAGTACGGAACGATTGGAGATAACTATTAAATTGTCACAATTATCAGCTCAGGATTATGAGGGACAAGGACTTAATAAAATCTGGACGAGGACTGTATTCCAAGTTTAAATGCTACTTGCGGTCATGCCTGTACCTCGGGATCAGCGAGAGCAAGCTTGATTTCCAGAATTCCCGTACTCTTATTATCAATTTAATTTCCATTATTTCCATAGTTTTTCTGTTTGCAGCCTTCATTATTTTGGGTTTGGCTGATGGTTTTGTGAAAAATTCCTGGCTATTGTTATTTATGCCTCACCTGTTTTACATTCTCTATCTAAATGACAAAAAACAATTTAAGAAAGCAAAGATCCTTTTTCTTTCTTCGAATATTCTTTCAATAGGCGCAATATCTTTAATTATTAGGGGCGCCGGAGTAGAGTATAATTTGATTATTACAATTTGTCTGGCCCCCTTCTTATTTGGAAAAACGCGCCTTCTTTTATTTTACGTGGTGGGAAGTGTGTTGGTGTTCATTGCAGTACATTACTTCCCTTCTCTCATTTTTAGTATTGAAAATCAGTATATTGACCATCAAGACCTAACCAGTAAGCTGAGTTTGGGTTTCGCTATAGTCACTGCGCTATTCCTGGTTATTGCTTTCCAGCGACTGAGCGCTAATTTTTCACAGGCGCTACTTTCTAATAAAGAAATTGTTGAGCAAAAACTCGATAAGAGTAAGCAGGAAAGCCTTTCGTTATTTGCCAATATGATGGAAGCCTATGCGTATTGTAAAATGGTTTTCGAAGACAATAGACCAGTCGATTTTATTCATTTAGAAGTTAATGATGCTTTCCACAATCACACAGGAATTGCGAATCCGATCGGAAAGAAAATGACAGAACTAATTCCGGGAATAAAAGAGACCAATCCTCATCTGTTTGAAGTAATGGGAAGGGTGGTTTTAAGTAGGAACCCTGAACGGTTTGAAGTTTATATAGCTGGTCTTGATAGCTGGTTTGATATTTCCGCCTACTCTCCCCATCCGGGACATTTCGTTGCTGTATTCGATTTAATTTCTGAACGAAAAAATGCTGAACAAAAACTTAAACAAGCATTTCAGGAAATTTCAGCTTATAAGTATGCTTTGAACGAAGCCGCCATAGTAGCATTTACAGATCAGAAAGGAATTATTAAACAAGTAAATAAAAATTTTTGTGAGATATCCGGTTTCAGCGAAACCGAACTGATAGGTGAAGACCATAGAATTCTTAATTCAGGATTTCATTCAGGAGAATTTTTTCGTGATTTATGGAGAACGATTGCAAATGGAGAGATATGGCGCGGTGAAGTAAAAAATAAAGCCAAGGATGGTAGCTTTTATTGGGTAGACACCACAATCATTCCTTTTTTGTATGTAGGAGGCAAGCCATATCAGTACGTCGCTATAAGGTATGATATCACACAAAAAAAATTAATCGAGAATGCCTTATATAAGCTTAACGAAGAGTTGGAGCAAAAAGTTGAGGAGCGAACGAGCTCTCTCGCTTCATCCAAAAATCAACTGGAAAGGAAAAATCGGGATATTACAGATAGCATAATATATGCTCTTCGTTTGCAGAAAGCGATGCTTCCGGATTCGAAACAGATGTTTGCCAGCTTCTCTGATAGTTTTATAATCAACATACCTCAGAGTATAGTAAGTGGAGATTTTTACTGGTACGACAAATCTCCCGAGAGATTATTAATGGTGTGCGCTGATTGCACAGGTCATGGTGTTCCCGGAGCTTTTATGAGTATTATTGGTTCACAGTTGTTAAACGAAGCTGTTCGAAAAGACTGGAAGAAACCCTCTGATCTTCTTGAGCTGACTTGATGCAGGTTTAAATAAAGCTTTAGCTGGTAATGAAGAAGAAACGATTGCAGATGGAATGGACATAGCGCTATGCGTGGTATACCCGGAAACTAAGAAGATAGAATTTGCGGGGGCTATGAGCTCAATAATTCTGATTTCTGCAGGCAAATCATACACCTACCGTGGAAGTCGCTTTGCTCTGGGCACATATATGAAGTCAAGAGATAAGCAATTTAAAACACAGGAAATAAGTTATAAAAGTGGAGATATGCTCTATTTATACTCAGATGGTTTTAAAGACCAGTTTGGAGGTGAGCATAATAAAAAGTTTATGTTCAGACGACAGGTGCAATTATTTGAAAGTGTGGATCATTTACCTGCTCAAAAACAGGAGGAAATAATACTCAATACCTTGCATAATTGGCAAGGAGACCTTGCTCAAGTAGATGATATAATGATCGTAGGCACTAGATTATAAGTAATGAGAAACTTGGGCGTTTTTAAGCACCAAAATCCAAGAGAATTCAAACTTAGGGAAGTAGTCAAGGGTGGTGCAGGACCATGCACGATTCACCCTGACTACTAGACACAGTTATCTTTATAAAGGTTTTTGGCCTTTCTTAAGATATTTTAAATCAATAATTTAGTTCCTTTGGATACCTACTTTTCTGATCCTATTTTTGACCATGCCTCAGCTGTCTCTTGCCAGTTATAACCATTATTAGCTGTAGAAACTTTTTGCATTTGAGCCAGCAATTCTTCAATTCGTGAAGAAATTTTGCTCAAGGATTCAGCACTGTGTTCATTATTAGCCCATGATCGTCCATATGCTATCCAGTAATCTTCCACTGCACCGTTATAGTCTTCCTGTAGTTGCTCAGCAGGTATTGCTTTGGTAGTAGAAACTTCAATTCGCTCACTATAAGTGATGGATGTAACACCTTCACGAAATTCTTCAAACGATTGATGTAGTTTTACTCCCGGCCATCGCAATTCCATAGCACCATCTCTTGGCTGATACACGGCGGTATAAATAGTGCCAAATCCCAGACTGTATTTCCTGTTAAACAGAGGAGCTTTGAGAAATTCATCTGCTATTTGCTCAGAAGATCTGAGTCCCTGTGCAAGCATGTCATGCAGATAGAGCTCGCGCTCAATTGTTTTAGTGAAAGCAGCGTGCTCAGGCCAATCTACAAGTCCCTGATGATTTGTCGAAGCGCTAAGATCAGTTACTACCGCCGGCCTGTCTGGTGCTACCTGAACGAGTCGATGATCTCCCTCACGATTCATCAACATGATGTTGTAGCTCATGTGTGATGGAATGTTGGTAAGGGCCTTAACCGCTTCATCAAGTGTTTTACAATACTCAAGAATATAGCGGAGGATAAAAGGTATGCCGAAGCCATCGCCCACTACTTTTCTACCACCAAACGTGAGTGACACAACCAGCCCGCTATCGTTCATTCCATCAACTACACCTATGAGACAATCTCCCATTGCTATTACATTTCCTCCATTCCACGCCGAATGAAGTAGTGTTCCTTCGCTTAAATTTGGATCAAAATCATAATTCCTTACTAATTGTGCTTCTTTCTCATTAACAATCTGCGCACAACCACTAATGTAAGCTGGTGGTTGATATCCGGTAAGGAAGCGATGGGCAACCGGGTCAGGTCCGGCCAACTTGCACAAGTGCAGGTAGGTGGGATAAAACTCGGGCATGAACTTTTTTAATCGAGCACGGCAGGTTTTCAAATCGGGAGTGCTGGCTGTTTCTTTCGATAGAAACCAGCCTTTGTAAGCAGGCCAGTGCTTTTGGAAAAGTTTTTGCCATTTTTTACCGGCTTTTTTTTCTGATATAGAGTTTAATTCAAGATTCATTTATTGGGGTTTAGTAATCGTAAAAAAAAATAAAGTATTGCCAGATTATTTCACGTAGACCGTCTTCCGGTTTACGAATTCCATCATACCATCTTTTGCCAGTTCGCGGCCATATCCTGACATTTTGGTGCCACCGAAAGGTAGTCGTGGATCGCTCTTAACCAGTTCGTTCACAAAATAGGCGCCATCGCTTACCCGGTGAGCCATGGAGATGGCTTTCTCTACATTTGTGGTGCAGACCGTAACTCCAAGTCCGTATTGCGATTGCTCAGATAGCTCAAAAGCATGATCAATATTTTTGGCTTTAATCATCGCCGCCAGAGGGCCAAAAGTTTCTTCGCGGAAAGCGGGCATTTCAGCAGTTACATTTCCTAATACTGTTGGTTCATGGAAGCAACCTTTCTGCTTGCCGCCTAGTAATAATTCAGCACCAGCTTTGATAGATCCCTGAACTTGTGCTTGCAGCTGATCGGCAAGGTCTTTTCGCGCCAGCGGTCCCACCTGGGTATCTTCGTGAATCGGATCACCGGATTTCATATTTTTCACTGCTGCAGTAAATTTTTCTACAAATTCGTCATAGATTCCTTCTAACAGAATAAATCGCTTGGCGGCAATGCAGCTCTGTCCGCAATTAAGCATCCGCGCTACGATAGCGGTTTTTACAGCTTCATCAATATCTGCATCTTCCCAAACGATAAAGGCATTATTTCCACCCAACTCAAGTAGCGACTTCTTCAGGTATTTTCCTGAAAGGGTAGCCACTGCCGAACCTGCCTTTTCACTTCCAGTTAATGTGCTGGCTCGCACAATATCATGCTTAATTATTTGCTCAGTAGAGTCGTGGTGAATGATGAGATTCTGAAATACTCCTTCCGGAAATCCCGCTTTCGCGAAAACGCCTTCAATCATTTCGGCACATCCAAAAACATTAGGTGCATGCTTCAGCAATCCCACATTCCCTGCAGTAAGGGTAGGAGCGGCAAACCTAAAGACTTGCCAAAATGGAAAATTCCAGGGCATAACTGCAAATACGGCACCCATAGGATCGTGTCGCACAAAGCTTTTCTGAGCATCCGTTTCTATATATTCGGGAGCCAAGAAGTCGGCTGCATTTTTTGCATAGTAGTCGCATACCAATGCGCATTTCAATACCTCTGTCTTCGCTTCTTTAATGGGCTTACCCATTTCAAGAGTTATCATCTCAGCGTATTGATCTACTCCGTCGCGCAGCACCTCACCGGCATTTTTAATCAACCGGCAGCGCTCCTCCAGCGATACGTTTTTCCAGTTGGAAAAGGCCTCGGCAGAGCGATTCAATTTGGCTGCAAGCTCACTTTCTGTGAGCGATTCATACTTCCCCACTGCTTCGCCATTATGCGGATTGATGCTATTAAATATCATACTGAAAATTTATCTTTTATTTATGATTGCTCAGATTGTACACTCAAACCGTTCGTTTTTCTTAAATGATGCTATAATGCAGCTACTCTGATCTCAGTCACGCCAGATTAGTAATACCAGTTATCTCCAACAATTTATTTCATTGGCTTAATACAAAGCAAAGTGCAGATGAAGAGCATCAGATCGGAAGACGCTGGTCATGCATATCCAATCTGCTGCTATTCGTTCGTACACGTTTCTCAGACTTCTAAAATATCACCGGCCTTTCCGTGTGAAACTTAAAACTAACGCTGTTAAATCAGAGATTTACTTCATTAAATTAGTACTAAGTTGCTGAGCTATTACTCGTTTGTCTTCTACCAAGGTAGCGCTATATTGACCTTGAATGGCGCTGATCCATTTCTTAGCTCTAGCGTTTAGCTGAAAATTGTCTGTCATCATTCTGCCTCGTGATACGAGAATCCCCATATCTGCACCTTCATACAAATAGTCTCCTTTTTTGGTTATTCTCATAAAGAAAGCTTCTTTTTCACTTTCTACCGCTCGTCTGTGCGTATCCATACGGTCAAATTGAATGTGACCATTGTCGTACATTTTCCAGATTCCTGAATTTGGAGCCTGATCAACATATTCTATTGTATCCTCGGTATGCTTGATAATAAGCTGACTCCAGCTATCAACATTTTCTTGATTAGACCATCGGTCATTGAGTGCTTCCACATTCAAGTCATAGTCTATATCCATCCATTCTAAAATGTGGAAGATGAAAAGGGGAGCATCAGCCAAAGCAAATACTGCATGGTTGGTAATTGAGCTCGCCCCGGTAACACGTGGATTCAACTCACCAAGATAAATTTCACCATTATCCTGATCAATTAAATAATCCAATTCAAAATATCCTTTATATCCTTCTTTGCGCAATTGATCACCGAATAGTCGGGTATATTTTCTAGCTTTTTCTCTCAACTCTGGGGTGAAAGCTCCCGGATAAATTTCGTTTCCGCACCAACCACCTTTGTAAGGGGTAAGTTCTTTGAAACCTACCAGTTCAGTCATCAATGGGGCAACTACGGTTCCGTGTTTGGTAACACATGCCTCAATAGCAGAACCTCTGCAATTAATGCGCTTCATCACCTTTACTTCCTTCTCTTGTTCTATTTCATCTGCATGTTTGGCGTATTCCTGCTCATTGGAAATGAAAAAGGTGGTATGACCCGAGTCTCCGAAAGGTGTTTGAATAACCAGGTCGTTTCCGAGTTTGGCCGAAATTTTATTCAAATGTTCGTAGCTCTTAACCTCTGATAATACATAAGGTACGCAAGGTACCTTGGCTTTCTCGGCAATTCGGTTTGTATTAACTTTATTGTCCAGGAAGGTTCGCATTTTGGCAGGGGGAAACATGATTTCAAGTCCCTGTTTTTTAGCGAGCTTTTCAGTTTCTTCATCAAACATCAAAAACATGGCTTTCCCTGCTTTTCTGTTCTTTGTTCTTGTTTTGAGATAATCCTGAACTTCCGGATGCATCAAGAGGTAATTGTTAATGTCTTCAATGCTGGTGAATTCATCGTGAGGTATCTCTTCTTTAGGAGAGAATACATTGGGATGAAGACCATCAAAACATTCAATATAGCTAATGAACTTAAAGCTCTTTATCCACTCATCAGCACCTAAGAGATTAAAGTTGGTAGCGCTGATAAAATAAATTGGAACTTCGTTTTTGTAAAAATAGCGACGTATATCGGCGATTCCATTCAGCTTTTGATGCGCAGGCTTTTTAGCTACGGGTCGCTTCTTAGAAGTCGATTTTTTCTTAACCGCTTTTTTCGAAGTCGCTTTTGTAGCTGCAACGCTTTTTACATTCTGCTTATTGGCTGAAGGCGTGGCTTTTTCAGTTTTGTTCGAAACAGATTTTTTATCATCTGCTTTTTTCGCCACGGGTTTGCTGGAAGCATCCTTTTTCTCTGACATCTTTGTGTCAGCCGACTTTGAAGGTGCTGACTTAACCGTTTTCTTCTCTTCTGATTTTGCTGTACTCGTATTATTTGTTGTTGACATATCTTATACGTTTTCGTTAGTACCGGCCTTGATATTTTTTTTAGAAGTCCCCGGCCGGCCGATGGCTCCGATGGATGTCGCTGTCATTTGTCTGTCAAGAATACTTTGCTTGAACACCCTCAATCCCAAATCGGCGCGGTAGCCGTGGATTTCGGTGACATCCAGTGCAAGCATGAATTTTATAATTTCTTTGGTCGCCACCTGTCCAGGTACCAGTACCGGAAATCCCGGAGGGTAGGGGATTACAAAAGATGAGGCGACCAGGTCATTTCCTTTATCCATAAATGCCAGACACTCTTTCAATGGTACATACGTGTAATTATCTTCATTGTATGTTAAAAAGTAAGCCTCTCTCAGGTTTCCACCCGGTATACCCGGAACGGCTTGAAATGAAGAGTGAAAATAGCTAAAATCAGGCAAAGGCGGCACATCATGGGTGAGGGAATGTACTTTTTTAGAATGGATTTCACGCTCCCGGAAATCAAGGGCGTTAAAGCTATTGTCCAGCATTTCCGATATTTTGAGCAAGGCATTTATTAAGTAAGTTATGCTGCCCCTGCTTGTACCAATATTGGTCATGAAAAGTACGGTATTCCTCGAAGTCTTATTTATCTGGATATTAAATTTATCCATTAAAAATTTATTTTTAAACGTGTCCCCATCTACGCCTGTGCGACCAATATGCAAAGTGATCTTGGTGGGATCTAAAACAAATTCGTCCTCAGCCCAGGCTGTTTCCATGCGGTTCCAGCCTGTATCTTTAGTATAGTACTCCACCATCTCTGTTTGACGATATTTTGATGGAATAAAATCTTTTACTGTAAGAACATCGAAGTATTTGTTGAGGGCAGGATCATCATTAATTTTCGCACGAAGTGACATAGCAAGTTCAATTCCACGCTCCACCAGTTCATATCCTTCAAACTGTACCTGTCGCCTACCTGCATCAAGTGAGGCAAGCATCTGGTAGTTAGGAGATGTAGACGTATGGGTCATATATGCTTCCATAAAGGTAGCCTGACTTTTTCTTTGAAAATCCTGATCCCAGATATGAATCATCGATCCTTGTCTGAAGCTACTTAAAGTCTTGTGGGTACTTTGCGTGGCATAAACGCGAATGCGAACCTTATCCGGATCAGGCATTCGCGGAAGCTCGCCGTCTAATAGGGATTCAATATGCTCTTTAAATTCCTTTCTATACTCATCTGAACGGTATTTCTTCTCTAGCTTTTTGGCTGCGAACATGGCCGTTCGCTTTTTGAAGGTGTAAGTAAATCCTGCAAAGGCAAACCAGGCCTCATCCCATAAAAAAACCATATCGGGTTTAATGGCCAAAACCTCCTCCATCATACGCTCTACGTTATAAACCATACCATCAAAGGTGCAATTGGTAAGTAGCAGCATCTTTACTTTATCGAGTCTTCCGCTGTCGCGAAGTAGCACAAGCTTTTCAATTATTTCATGTCTGGGAACAGCGCCATACATTGAGTATTTCTCAATAGGGTAGGAGTCGAGATAAACCGGGAAGGCTCCGGAAAGGACGAGTCCGTAGTGGTGAGACTTATGACAATCGCGGTCAATAAGTACTACATCCTCGGGTGAAACGATCGCCTGCATCACAATTTTATTGGCAGTAGAAGTTCCGTTAGTTACTAAGAATGTGTGTTGAGAACCATAAGCATCCCTGCACATCTCCTGAGCTTTTTTAAGGGGACCGGTTGGCTGCAGCAAAGAGTCCAGTCCACCTGTTGTAGCGGAAGTTTCGGCAAGAAACAGGTTGCGGCCATAAAAGTCTCCAAAATCGCGAATCCAACGCGACTTAAAAACCGACCCTCCACGCGAGATAGGCATAGCGTGAAAAACACCCGTTGGTTTCTTACTGTACTCCATCAAAGCGGTGAAGAAAGGTGTTTCATATCGCTCAGCAATACCGCGAAGAATACTGAGATGTATTTCCTGAAAATCTTCCTTGCGGTAAAAAATTCTTCTAAAAGTATTTATGGTACTGTCTTTTAAATCAGCAAGGACGGTATCTGTAACGTAATAGGTGTCAATCTCTGGCCTAAATTGTTTTATAACCTGACCGAGTAATGGCCCCAGGTCTTCGTCTTTCCTATTAGCCGGACCCAAATCCAGTGCATGCTGGATATAGGGCATGATAAGTGGATCAATCTTCTTTTTTTCAAAAGGTGGTGCATATCTGATCACTACCGACTGAATGTTCGTATTGAAGAGAAGTGTAATTAATGCATCCTGAAAAGACCTTTGCACCACCAGTCCATAGCGGCATTGGTCATTCTCCGTTCTTAATGTAGAAACTTTCCTGCGTAAAGCCAGTTCATCACTTTCAGCAATATCTTCAACCAGCAGCACCTCAAAATAATTCTGCTTGCCACCATCAGATTTTTCAATGGTTTCGAAATCTTCCCCTGCTTCGTTTTCAACCCGAAGTTCTTTAGACCCACGGAAGCTATCACTAATTAATTCACGTCTGATATCCAAAATGGTGTGAGTCATTGCCACGAACTCTTGTCTTTTAAAGGCTTCTTTAACCGACATAAACTTTCTCATTCCCGGAAAGGCAAAGTGATGTTCAATATGAGCCAATTGACTCAGAAGGAGATCGCATTGTTCCCGATTCGCATTTACAGAAGCAGTGTCTTGTTTTGATTCGGAAAGGCTGAGAGAGGTTGATCTCAATTTATTCCACAGGTCCATGCGGAGTTGCCCTATATTGTAAAATGGGGCGTTGACGACTTTTTTCTTGGTCATAATCACTTGGAGTGTAGAGCGAGTTTATTTCCTTCGGTATCTATAAAGATGGCGAAGTAACCCGATTCTTCGTTAATAAATGTCTTTGGCATTATGATTCTCCCTCCGGCCTCAGGAACTTTTGAAAGGATTACTTCAAGGTCTTTTCCACCGTTGAGGTAAATCAAAGGCCCTGCCTGTCCCGGTAAGGAGCCCGGGCCTTGAACTACAGCTCCGCCGATACCTCCATTTGCTGGAAAGACAGCCATAGAGTGGGTGGAACTCACAACTCTTTCCATTTTCATTGAGTAAATATGATCGTAAAAAGCTACGGCTTTTTCGAAATTTAGTGCTGGGATCTCAAACCAACTTACATAATCTTTAAGTTTTGCTACTGTTTTTATTTTCCTTCCAGTTGTGGATCCCATATTTTAAGCTTTTAATTAAATGTGCCAGAAAGTGTTTTTGTCATTCCTGAGTCTGGCAACTTAGTGTTAAATAGCTCAAGGAAATGACAGCTAATAAACCATTTATAAATTTAAATGATCATTTGTATTTTGTTTCTATTCAAGAGGCGGGTGGGGTTTTTCCATCTCATATTCTTCTAATTTGAGTTCAGCCAATCTACCTACCCGTTGAGGTTTTATTAGCGGTCCCAAAGATTCGAGGTAACTCAAATCAGAACCTTCCTGATATACTTTGAATTGGCCTATATGATCTCTAAAACTTTTAAGTGGCTGACCTAAGTGTAAAACACCCATTTCCCTACTTCTACGCACTCTTTCTATATTCAATTCTAACGGGAAAATTTCTTCGTTTCCACCTGCTTCATATATTACTCTACCATCAGGCCCACAAACTATCGAACGACCACTACCGCCTGTATCCAAGCCGTTTACATCAAAAAAGAAACACTGATTTACTGCGGCCATGGCTCTAACTATACTCAATTCAATCTCGCGATCTATTGTTCCGGTTAGGGTGGGGTGAAGAATTACTTCAGCTCCCATCACCGACAGGGTTCGTACGGTTTCGGGAAACCACATGTCGTAACATATCGAAACGCCAAAACGACCTACATCGGGAACATCGAATACGCAGTAGTCGCTACCCGGGGTAACCCCTACCTCATATGGATAAAATGGAAACATTTTACTATACCTGGTAACAATTTCACCCTGCGGGTTTATCACACTGGCTGTATTGTAAATATTGTTATTTCTGTTTTCAAATATGGAACCGGGTAATAACCATATTCCATATTGCTTGGCGAGAGCCTGCATTTCGGCTTCAAAGTTATTCGGTATATCCTGTGCGGTCTTTATCAATGGACCGTATGGACTGAGCTCACTAAACACAATCATTTCTACCCAGGGGTAGAGGTTCATTGTTATATTTATTTTTAGCTTCATCAGTTCCACATTGGGAACGATGGCCGATACTTTCATCTGTATACCGGCTATTGCAAATGGTTTCATACTTTTTCCTTAATTGAATCTATAATTGCTGTTTCGAGAATATCTAATCCTCTTTCTAGTTGTGGGTCGGTTATAACCAGAGGTGAAAGGATGCGAATCACATTTTTCTCCATTCCGGCACTTATTATTATTAAACCATTGTCAGCACACTTTTTTACTATTTCTGAACAGAGTGCGGCATCCGGCTGGTCTGGATCATTGCCTTTCACAAATTCAATACCGATCATTGCACCAAGTCCCCGTAAATCGCCTATGTTTTTATACTCTTTCTGTAATTTCTGTATTCGTTGGTTAATCTTTTCGGCTATTTCGTGTGAGCGCTTATTAAGATCTAAATCTTCCATGTATTTGATGGTTGCCAAGGCTGCGGCACAACACACGGGATTCCCGATATAAGTTCCGCCAATACTACCTGAAGCTGCGGCATCCATAACCTCTGCTCGTCCCAAAATAGCAGCTATTGGCATACCAGATCCCATTGACTTTGCATAAGTACTGATATCAGGAGTAACTCCATAGTGCTGCCATGCAGCCCAATTTCCGGTGCGGCAGAATCCACTTTGCACTTCATCAATAATGAGCATAATATTATACTTATCGCAATGAGCCCGCAGACCTTCGAGGTATCGCTTTGGAACAGGATTAAAGCCACCTTCACCCTGAACTGCCTCAATAATGATCGCTGCTACCGTATTTGGATCAACCAAATTGTGCGTGCTCTTCTCGAGTTGCTCGAGTTCCTGATCAAGAAAAGTTTCGTAATCTAAACCTTTTCCGTATAGATAATAGTTTGGAAACCTTAGTCTGTAAACCTCAGGAGCAAAAGGGCCGCAACCTATCTTATAACCTATTTTACTGGTTAGAGTCATTGCCATCATTGTGCGACCGTGATAGGCCTCTGAAAAACCTATAATTGCCTGCTTACCGGTTGCCTGTCTGGCTATTTTAACAGCATTTTCAACTGCCTCAGCACCCGAACTTACAAGCATTGCTTTCGTTGAATCACCGTGTGGGAGAATTTCAATAAGTTTTTCACACAAATCTATGTAGGGCTCATAGGACACTACGTTAAAACTGGTATGGATATACTTAGCCGCCTGTTCCTGAATGGCTTTAACAACAGGTTCAGGACAATGTCCTGCGTTTACCACGCCTATTCCGCCAGCGAAGTCGATTAACTCTTTACCATCAACGTCAGTAATGATGGCACCTTTTGCTTCTTTTACAGTTGCTGTATTAAATATGCCAACTCCATTGGCAACTACTTTTTTTCTCCTCTCAAGGAGGTCAATAGATTTACTCTTTTCGGCAATCATAAATTATATTATTCGATATCTTAGTAACAATTTATACTCTTTAAAAAAGAACTAGAAAAGTAGGTCATTCTCTGAAAACTGTGTTTCCGTTCTGACTAGATCTAGAAATCTCTATTCTTGAATAGTTTCACTAAATGTAGCATATTTAATTAGCAATGATTTAATGATTATTCTTTTGGAAAAATCATGCATTCAAACTTGGATGCCAGGGAGATTAAATCTGACATTTAATGTACTTGGCCTTCAATAGCCTATGAATAGAACAAGGAAGAGGACATATTGTTCATTAGAACCCGGTTATCTTCTTATCGAGGGTGGGATTCTTTAGAAGATGAAAAATTTTTCAAATTCAACCTTCCTTCTTGGTCTTTCGAAACTTGGTTAAATGCAGATGATAATCTAGTTTGCTTCACCCAGATAATCGTCAACAATTTCTTGAACTACATGATCTTCGGCTAGCTTCAATAGCGTTCTGTTTACGTCATAAACCATCTCACTTTTTAGTGGTAAAGCAAATCCGTATCCCTGTTTATAGTATTCGGCTTTCGCCAGATAGAGATTTTTATCATTGTTTTCCTTCAGGAAATACATTACCTGTGGTCTGTCGTAAACCACTGCATCAACATCTCCACTTTCCAGCCGTGCCATAGCGTCTGTCAGATTATCGGTTTTAACTACAGTAGCTTTATTATCTTGTAAAAACTCCATGGCCGGCGATCCCGATATAGTAGCAACTTTCTTTTTATTAAGATCTTCCACATTTCTTACTGTAGAAGTGTCAAGGCCAGACAAGGTAAGTGTGCTGGCAATACCAGCCACCATTGATGTAGCAAAAATTATGGTGATCACCATCCATATTCCCGCTATAATTCTTCCTTTTAGTGTAATCGGTGCCATATCACCATAACCTGTTGTACTCATTGTAACAATGGCTAGCCACATCCCGTTTCCGATTCCTTTTATGGGATCACGAGGAAATTGGTCAGGTGATGCTTTATACTCTGCAAACCAGAATAGGGTGCCGACAATGGACAAAATAAATACGAAAATACCAACGGCAATTAACAACCGAAGACTGAAAAAAGGTTTTATACGCGTCCACAATCCCACTCCATCAGTTCGGGAAACTATGGAAAGGCTAGACTGATAGTAGGGTTGTGAAAGGCTCATTTGGGCTACCCGGTCGGAGGTTATGCTAATAGGCCCAACCACAATATCGAGTTCATTATTTTGTAGTGCAAAAAGTGCAGATTTTACTGTAGTAAATGACTTGTAGTTGTAAGTCCATTGCTCTTCTTTGGCAAGTTCCTCCCATATTTCTATTGCAATCCCATTCGGGTTTTCTGCATCGTTAAACACAAAAGGCTCGCTTCCTGCAATGCCCACCCTCAAAGGCTCATTAATCGATGTGGTATCATTAACAGTATTAACAGCGAGCTGCGAATGAGCAACTGGAGGAAAAAGCAGAAATAAAAATAGAAATACGTAGAGAGAAGCTTTCAATTTTGACATAGGTATATTTAAGCCTTAACAGGCTATGCGGGCTAATAGTAAGAATTGTTTGTTGTGTATGCAAATTTTGAGTGAAGCAGAATTCTTTCCTTCAACCACCTTCACGTTGTACCTTTGACGCTCAAATACTACATTGGATACAATTGAAAAAGTACGAAGCACGCTAATTACTGACCTTCCGCAATTCTTGAAAAGCACTGATTTTTCGAAGGCGGTAAAGGTGGGGGTAGCTGTTACGACGCCAATATTTTTGGGTCTTTATACCGGTCATTTTGAAATAGGACTGGCTCTGGGTTTTGGTGCGTTTTGGTGTTCGCCAAGTGATGTAAGTGGGAGCTATCGCCATAAGAAAATTGGCATTTTATTTTCAGCAGCCTTAGTTACCCTGGTAAGCATAATAGGAAGCTATCTGAATTATGAAACCTGGTTGCCCTTGCCAATTTTAGGTGTAGTTACCTTGGCTATTGCCTTCATTTCAGTGTATGGTTTCAGGGCCTCGCTTATTAGCTTTTCGGGCCTTTTGGCCTTGGTGCTCAGTTTTGCGCATGATATTGATGGGATGGAGGTTTGGCAGTACTCAATGCTCGTTGGGGTAGGAGGGCTCTGGTATCTCGCTCTCACTATTATCTGGCACTATCTAAACCCAAAAGCACAAACAGAAGAAGCGCTTACCGAAACGTATTTGCTAACTGCAGATTTTATTCAAACACGGGGTGAATTGATTGATCCTTCCAGTGATCGTAATACGTTGCAAGACAGGTTGCAAACCCTTCAGGTAAGTCTTACTGAACATCACGCAACCTTACGTGAAATATTGATGCTTTCGAGAAAGCAATCCGGAAAATCAAATTACGAAGGTCGCCGCTTGCTGATTTTTGTGCAACTCATAGAGATTCTCGAAACCGCTATTGCTAATCCGGTTAATTATATGAAGATGGATGAGCTGCTAAGGGCTAATCCCGCATATACTTCCGGCTTCAGAGATTTAATGTATGAAATGGCGAGTCAGCTAAGAGCTATTGCATCTGCTGGTAGCAATTTTAAACGGCTTCCAAAAAACAAAAGGTTACTTGATTGTTTCGAGAAGGTGCGCACCGCAGTATCTGGTTATGCTCAAAGCGATATTGACACAGACTATGAAGGGCTTACCATGTTGCAAAACCTGTTTGAGTATCAGGAAAAGCAGTTTGAAAAAATTCGAAAGATTAAGTGGCTGCTTGGTACAACGAATTTAGGAAATGAAGAGATGATTGATAAAAATGTCGCAAAGCTTTTCATCGTTTCACCCGATTACGATATAAAAACTTTGTGGCGCAACTTGAGTTTCCGATCCAAAATATTCAGACATTCTTTGCGGCTCGCGGTAACAATGATGGTGGGATATGCCGTTGGTACTCTGCTAGATTCGCAAACCCCATACTGGATATTACTAACCATTATCGTAATTATGCGACCCGGTTATGGACTTACCAAAACTCGCTCTAAAGACAGAATTATCGGCACTCTTATCGGGGGTTTTCTTGCGTTGGGTCTGGTATTTTTAATTCAAAATCCATATGTCTATGGCGTTTTAGGGTTGGTGTCGCTGGTAATCGCTCTTTCAATGGTTCAAAAAAATTACAAAGCATCTGCGACATTCGTCACCCTGAGTGTTGTGTTCATCTATGCCCTTTCCCGTCCCGATATTTTGAATGTTATTCAATACCGGGTTTTGGATACAGCCATCGCCGCCGCGTTGTCGTTTGTTGCCATGCGTGTACTTTGGCCGGCCTGGAGCTTTACCGAGATCAAGCAGGAAATAGAAACCAGTATTTCTGCAAATAGAAATTTTTTAGGACAGATTTCAAACTATTACCATCAAAAAGGTCAGGTGCCTATAACTTATAAAGTCTCCCGTAAGGAGGCATTTTTAGAAACGTCAAATTTGAGTTCCGCTTTTCAGCGAATGGCACAGGAGCCAAAATCGAAGCAGAAAAATCTTGCTGAAATCTACGAATTAGTCGAGTTGAATCACACGTTTTTATCTGCACTCGCATCGCTGAGTTCTTACATCCAGCAGCACCCCACCACCAGCGCTTCCGATGCTTTCCAAAAGGCTGTGTCAAAAATAGACCACAATTTGATCAAGGTTTTGCAGTCGTTGAAAAGTAGTGTACCTCAAGGGGATGGGCTTGAAACGATTGATGATTCTTTTTTTAAAGAGCAAATCGGACAGTTTAAAGCAGGCAGCTCGGCGAAAACATCCGGTTCAGACTTGATTCTTACCGGTCACTATCAGGAAGCACAATTGATATGGGAGCAGCTGCGGTGGTTGTATTCGTTAAGTGCAAATATGTTTAAGGTTACCACTTCCGTGGAATTTGATTGATACCCTGATCTGCAGTTTACGTTGTCAGCGATTTTGAGTAAATCATATCGTACAAGTCAAATCCTTTTGCCCAATAATCTTTAACGACTTCCTGTGTTTTAAATCCGCTTTTTTAATAAAACCGGTAAGTAAGTTGCGAAGTTCGCACCCTCACTTTTTTTATGGAGTCCATAGATTTCAACACCCCTATTCTATGATTTAATAGCTCACGTCCTATTCCTTTTCCCTGAAAATTTGGGTCTATAAAATCCCAACTAATGATTCCGGTCTGGTTTGAATTTTCAAAGTTTATACCTCCGGCACCTACAATTGTATTCTCTAATTCAGCGACCAGATAAATTTCCGTTTCATTTTTAAGATAGGCTTCGAGGTCATCTGCTTCACTTTCCGAAAAGTATTTTGGCACGTTGCGTTTAAAAACGGCCATTACAGAAAGTAAGTCGGTATCCTTATATGCTCTTATTTTTATAGGTGGGCTCTCCATTTAATTAATGTTTCGCTATAAAAATGAACCTGTGATTATTTCCAAAGCTCGTTCAAAAATCGTTCGGCATTTTTATAGCTTAGCTTATCGCAAAATTCACTTCCGAATCGTTTTTCAACTTCGGCATTGATATCCTGATACTTGCCTGCATTTTCATGTTCTGGAAAGTAAAATGGAATCCGCGATGGGTCGGGGTGGGTGCCGGTGAAAAAGTAATCGGCGCCATAGCATATTGCGTCTTTTCCTCCCAGTTCCAGTCCGTAAGAAATGTGATCGTAAAGCACATTTGTATCGTCATTATTTACAAAAGCACGCAGAAAATTTACGCCAATCAATCCTTTTTTACGAATAATTTCTTTGGCAATATCGGCAGGCAAATTACGGGTATGATCCCATACAGGACGGTAATTTGAATGACTCGCAATAATTGGGATATTCAAATTCTCCTTTGTCAAATAAGTGAGAATATCTGTAGCCAGAGCATCGCTGGTATGGGAAAAATCCAAAGCAATTTGCTTGCCTGCCATATAATCAATTAAGGCTCTGCCATCATCTTTTAATCCAACAGAACTGTAATTCCCACCGCCAAATCTATTTTCGGCATGGTGGGTAAGGCTTATATAGAAGAGCTTACCGACATTTGCTGTAATTTCAGCTAAGTTTTCAAAACCTTCTTTTAATGAAATGGCTTCATCGCAAAATGCAGATGCATTCTCTATTGATGCCACCATTCCAATATTCTCCTGAGCGTCCAGATTGTTAAGGTGAACTTTTTCTATTTCGTACAAGTCCTTGCCTCGAGTAGTGGAGTGCTTCAAATCCTTGAAAAGGTGACTTTGTTCTAATCCAAGTTTATGGCTGTTTGGTTCTGTAGGCGCAAAAATGGCCATGGTTTGAAGCTTTACATTTCCAGCTTTTAAATGAGGCAATGAACAGCCTATGTCATCGATAGTCTCGATGTTTGAGTTTTTCCTGGTTAAGTAGATCAGTAAATCACAATGGATATCGATTATTGGTCTATTCATAGATAAGGATCATTTTTTGCCGAAGTTATAAATTGGGATTGTATCAAGGAATTTATTCAAAAAAAAAGGCCTGAAACAATGAAGCTTCAGGCCTGTAAATCTTTAAATCACCAAACTACCAGTTAATAATTGCATTTAGAGTGGCGCTAGGACGCATTGCCTTGCTTACTAATTCGTCAGAAGGCTCGTAATATCCGCCTATATCAACACTTTTGCCTTGTGCACCAATCAGTTCACTATTGATTTTGTCTTCATTGGCTTTCAGCTTTTCAGCCACACCAGTGAAGAACTTGCTGAGCTCAGCATCTTTATCCTGTGATGCCATGGCTTCGGCCCAATACAATGCAAGGTAAAAGTGGCTGCCACGATTGTCAATTTGGTTCACCTTTCGAGATGGCGATTTGTTTTCATCCAGATATTTTCCCGTTGCCTCATCCAGTGCCTCACCGAGTAGGATCGCTCCCTTATTGTTGGCATATCGACCCAGATGGTCAAGTGAAGCGGCAAGCGCTAAAAATTCTCCAAGAGAATCCCACCTTAAATGTCCTTCATCTACGAATTGCTCTACGTGCTTAGGCGCAGATCCTCCGGCGCCCGTTTCAAATAAGCCACCACCTTTCATCAATGGCACGATAGAAAGCATTTTGGCACTTGTGCCCACTTCCAAAATAGGGAATAGGTCTGTAAGGTAGTCGCGCAAAACATTTCCGGTTACAGAAACGGTATCTTTCCCTTCCTTCATTCGCTTGAGCGAAAACTGTGTAGCCTCTATTGGCGACATAATTTTTATCTCAAGACCTTCGGTGTTGTGTTCCGGAAGGTATTCGTTGACTTTATCAATTAGCTTGCGATCATGTGAACGATTCGGATCTAACCAGAATATAGTAGGCGTGTCAGTTGCTTTGGCGCGGTTTACAGCTAATTTTACCCAATCGCGAATAGCAGCATCTTTTGTTTGGCACATTCGCCAGATATCGCCTTCTTCCACATTGTGTGTCATCAGCACTTTACCATCATCATTCTTAACAACGACTTTCCCCTTTCCGGATATTTCAAAGGTCTTGTCATGCGATCCATATTCTTCAGCCTTTTGAGCCATTAATCCCACATTTGAGACACTCCCCATGGTGGTTGGATCAAAGGCGCCATTTTTCTTGCAAAAGTCAATCGTTTCCTGATAAACACCTGCATATGAGCGGTCTGGGATTATAGCAAGCGTATCTTGCGATTTACCTTTTTTATTCCACATCTTACCAGAGTTGCGAATCATTGCAGGCATTGAAGCATCCACAATCACATCGCTAGGCACATGGAGGTTTGAAATTCCCTTATCTGAATTAACCATCGCCAGGTCGGGCCCATCTTTATACGCCTTGGCTATGTCGCCTTCAATTTCATGTCGCTTTACTTCAGGAATGTTTTCTATTGCCGTCATTAAATCCCCAAAACCGTTCCGCGGATCAACGCCATACTCATCAAAAATATTTTCGTGCTTCTTGTACAGCTCGTCAAAATATACCGTGACAGCATGACCAAAAATAATTGGATCCGACACTTTCATCATTGTCGCCTTAAGGTGAATAGAGAAAAGTATGTTCTCTTCTTTTGCTTCCTTCTTTGCTGCTTTCAGAAAGTCGCGCAATGCTTTTCGGCTCATAACTGAGCCATCAATAATTTCTCCTTCCTGCAGAGCCAAACCTTTCTTTAGGATCTGAATTTCACCGTCAGTACCGTGCCATTCGATATTGATTTTAGTGGCGGCGCCCATTGTTTCAGATAGCTCTGTACCGTAAAAGTCACCGTGATCCATACTCGTTACATGCGACTTTGAATCCTTTGACCATGCTCCCATCGAGTGAGGGTGCTTCCGTGCGAATTGTTTAACTGCCTTTGGAGCGCGTCTGTCTGAGTTACCTTCGCGAAGTACCGGGTTTACAGCACTACCTTTTACTTTATCGTATCGCGATTTGGCATCTTTTTCATCATCGTTCTCGGGCTCTTCCGGATACATAGGAAGGTCGTAGCCCTTAGCTTGCAGCTCGGCTATTGCAGCCTTAAGCTGGGGAATAGAAGCACTGATATTTGGAAGCTTTACAATATTTGCTTCAGGAGTTTTTGCGATCTCACCAAGCTCGGTGAGCGCATCGGCAACTTTTTGGTCGTCGGTAAGCTTATCGGGAAATACGGCCAGAATTCTAGCGGCAAGCGATATATCGCGCGTTTCAACCTTTACCCCTACAATGTCTGTAAAGGCTTTTACAATCGGCAGAAAAGAGGCTGTTGCCAAAGCCGGAGCCTCATCTGTTTTGGTGTAAATAATGCGCGGTGTGTTTGTCATAACTTTTATTTTGTATTTCTTAATTAGTTCTATAAACCCGGAGGTTTCTGAAATCTATAAATTCTTCTTGATTTTTTTCCGAATAATAATCTAAAAGGCAAAAATAGAATTATTTCAACTTATGCTTACCTGATTTTATTTCTTTGTGTTCAATAGACACATAGTTCGGGTGATCGTCAAATTTAATAAGTATTACCGCTTCCGGGCAAAAATAAAAAAGGGAATCTTTGTAGACTCCCTTTCCATTTTTCAAAATTACTTTGCATTAATGTGCTATAATTAGCTTTTGCGTTTCTATCCGGTTATCTCCGGTGATAAGTTTTACAATGTAAATCCCGTTTGCGAAAGCGGCAACATCCAGATTGGTGAGTGGCGAATTGATTTTTTTACTCATCACCACTTTACCGCTTACATCGGTAATTGTCAATCGGGTATTGGCGTCAACTCCTTGAAAGACCACCTGGGCAGTTTGACTGGCGGGATTAGGATATATAACCCAGCTAGAGCTGTTTTCGGCATCTGCACCCAGAATGACGGTTTCACCGGTATTCATGTTAACAGTGATTCCCGGTGAGCAGCTACCGTTTTCATAGATAACCACATTTCTGTACTGCGAATTATCGCCCGTACCACCATCGTTGTCGCAAGCGAAGGTGAGTCGGCTATAGGTACCGGTAAAAAAGGTTCCCGCCGGAATTGTATACGCCTGCCAGCCACTTCCAGAGTAATTCTTATAATTCAGCAACCCCCAGTTTTGTGTTCCATAAAGCTGAAAAGTGAGTGTATTAGAAATGTTATTGTCTGTATCGAAGCCTATACCATGAATTTCTCCCTGACTTGTGCTTTTAAACTCAAAAGCGATGATTGTATTTGGAGTAATCGTATAGTTAAACGGGATATATTTCCAGGCGTTGTTTTGAAGTGAAACCGTACTTCCATTATCAGATACCGTATGGGATCCTGCATCTTGATTACCGCCGTATGAAGAAACAAGTCCAGCAAAATTTTCCGGAATACAGGCATTGGTTGAAATATCAGTATTAACCTGAATGGCGTCAATTGCTATGTCGCTAGCGTATCCGGACCCGGTGGTTCCCGAGAAGCGAAGGCTTAACGCTGCCTCACCGCTATAGTCATTCAGCGACACAGTTTCACTTACCCAGTTATTTCCTTGGTTACCAGAAATACTCCAGAGGGTTTGCCAGTCGCCGGTGCTTGATTTTGCTTCGAGTTTAAGTTCGCCCATTGAGTTGCCATACATATGGTAAGCAAAATTTATAGAAGCCGATGACGCCGAAGTAAGATCAAAACAAGGAGAAATTAAATTCGCTTTTTTGGAAGGATAATTTGGCGAAGTAGCTTCAATATAATAATAGTAAGTTCCTTGCAGTGCACTTTCCGGGCCGGTTGAAGAAGAAGGGGTAGAGCCTGAGAAACGTGTCCAGTCCAGGTTGTCATTGGCACCTTGAGTCCATGCCGTGCTCGTTACCTCAAACCCTTCATTGTAAGGGAAAGTTGCGATTGTGGAGGCACAGTCTATCGCAACGGATCCTGATGATGTACCTATGTAAATAGCATCTATTGCCATATCGCTTGTGTATGAAGTACTAGTAGTTCCTACAAAGCGTAATAATAAATCAGATTCATTTTGGTACACGGTGAGGTCTGCTGATTGGCTAAGCCAGTCGGTGCCCTGGTTTCCACTTAGCGACCAAATTTCCGTCCAGTCTCCATCCGTTGTTTTTGCTTCTAGCGAAAGCGTGCCCATAGTCGAGCCATACATATTGATTTCGAATGAGATACCGGGCGATTCTACTCCCGATAAGTCGAGACATGGTGAGGAAAGTATGGCAGTTTTTGCAGGATAATTGGGAAATGACGATTCTATGTAATAGTAAAAACTGCCGTCTGTAGCTCCATTCGGTCCTGTGCCAGATGAAGGCGTACCTCCTGAACTTTGTGTCCAGTTTATATCATCATTACTGCTATTTTTCCAATAACTGGTGGTATTTTCAAAGCTTTCGTTGTAGGGAAAGCTGCTAATACTGTTATTACAAACCAAACCTTGATCAATTGGCCCTTCTGTTATCGTCAGGTTATCAATCGCAATATCACTCGTAAAGTTGCTAGCAGTTGTACCTGTAAACCGCAGGCTAAGTTCCGCGTCATTTGTGTAAGCTGCAAGGCTAACTGAGGCAGTGTTCCAATTGGTGCCCTGGTCTCCAGAAAGAGACCATATTTGGGTATAGTTCTGCCCGTCAGTACTAGCTTCAACAACTAGCTCACCCATATCCGCGCCATTCATGTTGTAGGCGAAGCTTAAAGTTGGATCGCTTAGGCTGTTAAGATCAAAACATGGTGATATAATGCCAGCCGATTTGTTGGGGTAATTTGGAGCTGATGCTTCGGTATATAGATACGTGCTGCCTTGGTAAGCAGAGGAGGGGCCTGTATTCGATGAGCTAGTCGGTCCACTAGCAAGTGACCAGTCGAAATTGTCGTTTCCTTGCTGGGACCAGTCGCTAAGACCAGATTCAAAATCCAGGGAGTAGGGGAAGTCTGATACGGTAATGCTGCACACATCATCTATTACACCGCCCAATTGCAAAAGTGCATCGTAAGCACTTACACGTCCATTCCCATAGGTATTGTCAAATCCTGAACTTCCCATGTCGGTGGCAGTGTTTTCAATCAAGGTGCGCACTTCCTGCTCGGTGAGAGTGGGGTCGTAAGAGAGTATAAGTGCAGCAACACCCGCCACGAGTGGACAAGCAGCAGATGTGCCACCAAAACCACTGGTGTAATTAGATGAACTGTATCCATTAGAACCTTCGCGGTCTATGGTTCTCACTCCGGCTCCTGCCTGACCGGGTGCTGAATTGCTCGGAGCTACCACATCCAGGGTAGGCCCTTCATTTGAGTAATTAGAATGGGTTCCCAAATTGGTAACCGCACCAACTGCCATTACATATGATAAATCGGCCGGGTAGTCCACGCAGGTTTTGTAGCCATTACCCGCAGCAAATATCACAACGCATCCATCACCGCCACGACCGTTGTTTCGGGCATCACTTATAGCAGAATTTAATGCCGATAGGCTAAGGGTACACGAAGTATACCCCCAGGAATTACTGAGAACATCGGCTCCTTGATTCTTGGCCCATGTAAATGCGTTGGCAAGGTCGTTGGTAGTTTCGCTACCTTCAAAGATATTTACAGATTTGAATTTTACTCCGGGAGCTGCACCGCGAACGCCTATAGTATTGTGCGAAGCACCAATTATTCCTGCACAAGCCATCCCATGGGCACCATTAGAATATGGAGTGCCACCTGCATTATTTGATGGGGTAAAACCCGAAATAAGACGGCTGTTTCCATTTGCGTCTTCCATATCTTCATGGGCTTCCATACCATCGTCTATTACGGCTACAGTAATGGAAGCGCTTCCGGTGGTAAGGCCCCAGGCCTCAGCCAGGTCTCCATCGATATCATTTAAACTGTTTGTTCCGCTTATATACTGCCCGGTATTGTTCATTTGGAACTGAAACGGGTAAAGCGGATCGCTGTGGCGAGTATGATTCGCATAGAAGTTAGGGTGCGCCCAATTTACTAAGCCGCTTTCTACCAAGTCATTGGAGCAAGCAAGAGATTGACTTGGGGTATTTACCTCTATGATATACTTACCAAAGTCATCTCTGGACAGTGACGCATTATACTTTTGCATAATTGCATGAATATCTCCAGGCAGAGAGATTCCGGATTTTGGTTCAAGCAAAACTTGATAGCCCAGCCAGAGGTTAAATCCGTCGGCCAACTGCACAGCCTGGTTTTCATCACGAACATCCAGATTGGAATACCCGGGGAGTGATTTTAGAGAAAATGCATCTGTTAGCTCAAAAGGTGAGTGGAGCACCACCATTTTATACTTTTCAACTTGTTTTACCAGCTCCCATCCCGAAGGAATTTGCTTGGTAACTTGAGTGAAAGATTCGAGAGAGTTGAAGTGGACAACCAATTCCTGATTGTTTTGTGAGATGGCCAGAGGCCGATCTTCATCGTAGAAATAATTTTGAGAAAAGAGTGATGATGCGATGTATATAATACATCCCAAAGTGAGAATAAATTTTGTCATCCAATTGGTAAATTTGATGGGTTAATTAATGCAACGCGCCAAAGCTAAACAATTGAATGCGAAATCAAAAGGTGCTTTTATTCGTTTAGACGAAACACTCCTTTTCGTATATAATTCATCAATTCAGGTGCACTTGAACAACCCGTTTTTTGAAATATTTTCTTGCGGTGTGTTTTCACCGTATTGTAACTTATTCCTAGCTTTTCAGATATTGCATTCCCGTCTAATCCTTCCAAAATCAACTCCATTACTTCATTTTCTCGGGAGGTTAAATTTTCGACGGGCTGAATTTTAATGGCATTCAAGTATGCCCCTTTGTTTAATCCCGGACTATTCCAGTCCCAATGTACTTCACTACCTGTGCCCATATAAGAAATGTCTTGAATAACAGAATAGTTACGACTAAGTAAATCATTGTCGGAGTCATGGCATATGCCAGAAAGTCGCTGAACTTTAATGTAAGTACCATCCTTTTTTCGCATTCTATATGTTATGCAAAGCACGGATTCTTCGGAAAGACCGTGTTCTTTTGAAAATAGAAGCGTGTTACTGATTATGCTTTTAACGAGAGGGAAATCTTGCTCGTGAACCAGGTCAAAAGGCGACTCGAATGTGAATTCCTTCTCATGATATCCCAACAGGGCAAGAATATTTCGCTGATATATTACTTGTTGCTCTTTAAGAGAAAGTACATAAAGAGCTTGGTTTGAAGCTAGAGGGTATGAGTAATAATCAAATGGAACAGACTCCTCATTATTCTCAGATGTTATAACGAGCTTTTCGGTTATTTTTTTTAATTGCTTTTTGAATTTGGGTTCCATAGCGGTATTTAATATCATCATAGAAGTTCCACCCGGAACCTCCAATAAAAATAAATGGTCTCAACAATCGGACACTAAAATGAAGAAAAACTTTCATTAATGAAAGTCACGCTGCCGCTATATTATTTGGAGGTACCCATTAAGAGGGAATTGTATAGTTGCAATACTATGAGTGGTAACTATTTATAATTTATTTCAAATTTTTGTAACCATTTGGTTTGAATATGGGTATAAATGGTGATTGTTAGCATTTTTCATAGTAATGAGAATATTTATTTATTGGTTGAAAGAATCCCGGCGCGCACCGGGATTTTTTCGTTTATAAATAGTTTTCATTCATAATGATCTCCAATAGCCAATTCCATTTCATAATTTAATGTCACTAACCGGTGTTAATTTATTTCGATCAATTGGTATTATTATTCTTTCAACGTTTCTTTTAGTCGGTCGAATTCCTTTGTTTATTGAGATACAGTAAGTTGTAACATTTTGTTGTTTATATTTAAACTCAATGTTGGTTGGTTTCTTAATGAAGTTTAGCCAATTTCACTCCATGCCATTCGGCATAATTACCATTTACACAATTTATTAAGATCACCATCATTTCTAGTATTTATTCACCATTTCAATCGATTCTTTTGAAGAAGTATAACTATATGAAATCGATCTCTTCCATTCTTGGAGTTTTAATTCTGCTGGTTGCTGGAATTTCTAATTCATATGCCCAGCTAATAATAAAAGGAACAGTCTACTCAGAAAGTATCGTAAGGGCAACAGTTACAGCGCAACGTATTACAGATTTAGAACCGGTATATCTGGCGCCGGCCAGGAAGGTGAAAAACGATGGTATGACTTATTACCAAACCAAGTACGAGGTTCCATGGCGAATGGATAAGGGGATAGATCATGTGATAAAATTTACAGATGGTCTGGTGGAAAAGATGATTTATGTGAGTGGAGCTATACCTAAAGAAATAAATCCCCGACAAAAATATATTATTGATATAGATTTGATTGAGAGTAAAAATCCTGATATGACATTGATCGTTTTTTGGTCAATGAACTCAATGTCTTATAAAGCACTGCCGCTTTCAAAACTGCGAACTATTCGCAAGGAGGCACATCATGATTTTCATTGGGAAGATGGTACTCTTAAACAGGAAGACGAGATACAGGGGTCTGAATTTTAGAGGTTTGTAAAATAAGTTTTGAAATTATTTGGTTTTCTAAAAAATTAAAGCATAAATTTATAGCTCCTATTTTAAGGACAATGAATAATTCTTCGCGACATATTTCTATTATCAGCGCAATGCCAACTCACATGATTTGTTCTATGTGTTGTTGCCGCAACTGTATGTGCTGAAGCGAAAGAAATCCCATTAAGTAAATTTTTTTGAGATACTCCACCCGCTGAAGCGCACGCTTCGGACGGGAATTCCTGTATCCAGTCCTCTCGTTTTCATTTAATTCACACATATAAAAACCCAACAATCATGAGCACACCTAAAGAAAAATTAAGATTTGAAACGCTCCAGCTTCATGCTGGACAAGAGGTAGACCCCACAACAAAGTCGCGAGCTGTACCCATTTACCAGACCACTTCATACGTTTTTGACGATAGCGCACAAGCAGCTAATCTATTCGGCCTGAAGGAAATTGGAAACATCTATAGCCGAATAATGAATCCAACGACTGATGTGTTTGAAAAACGCATAGCCGCTTTGGAAGGAGGAACTGCAGCGGTAGGAACTGCATCGGGTCAGGCAGCTCAGTTTCTCGCGCTCAATAATATCGCAAGAGCGGGCGACAGCATCGTTTCTTCGTCATCCATCTACGGAGGTACTTACAATCAATTTAAAAACAACTTTAACCGCATTGGCATTGAGGTGAAATTTGGCAATGTGGATAAGCCGGAGAGTTTTGAGCGCCTTATTGGCGATAATACAAAAGCGATATACCTTGAAAGTATCGGAAATCCGGGTTTTAATATTCCTGATTTTGAAGCATTTGCAAAGCTTGCAGAACGCTACGGTATTCCTCTGGTTGTTGACAATACCTTCGGAGCTGCCGGATACCTCGCTCGGCCTATTGATCACGGAGCAAATGTCGTTGTGGCTTCTGCAACCAAGTGGATTGGGGGTCATGGAACGAGTATTGGTGGAATAGTAGTTGATGGCGGAAACTTTAACTGGGGAAATGGCAAGTTTCCGCAATTTTCTGAGCCTTCAGATAGCTATCATGGTCTTAATTTCTGGGATACCTTTGGGGAAGGAAACCCATTGGGCCTGCCAAATGTGGCGTTTGCGCTTAGAGCAAGGGTAGAAGGATTGCGAGATTTTGGAGCTGCTCCTTCACCATTCAACAGTTTCTTGTTTTTACAGGGAATAGAAACCTTAAGCCTTCGTGTTCAACGCACAGTTGATAATGCCCTTGAACTTGCTAAATGGCTTGAAAATCAGCCGGAAGTAGAGTGGGTGAATTATCCAGGACTTCCATCCAACAATTACTACGCGCTGGCGCAGAAATATTTGCAAAATGGCTTCGGCGGTGTGCTCACATTTAAAGTAAATGGCGGGAAAGATCGCGCCGATAAGATCGTAGATAGTCTCAAGCTTGTAAGCCACCTCGCAAATGTAGGCGATGCCAAAACGCTCATCATCCATCCGGCTTCCACAACACACGAGCAGCTATCACTTGAAGAACAGAAGGCCAGTGGGGTAGTGCCTGGGCTACTTCGTGTCTCAGTAGGGATTGAGCACATTGAAGATATAAAGGCTGATTTTGCTCAGGCGATCCAAGTTTCGAAAACGCAGAATGAACCTGTTTTAAACTGATGGAAAACACGATATTTCACTCAGAGGTTGATTTGGAATTGGAGGATGGCGGTCTGCTTCGGCGGCCGACCATCGCCTTCCAAAAATGGGGAGAAGCCAAACCCGATGGGAGCAATGTGGTATGGGTGTGTCATGCCCTTACGGCAAATGCGGATGTATTCGATTGGTGGAGCGGGCTCTTTGGAGAAACCGATCTGTTCAACCCAAAAGATTACTGCATTGTCTGTTCTAACATTCTCGGCTCATGCTATGGAAGTACAGGACCGCTTTCAGAAAATCCGGAATCGGGAAAGCCCTATTACTATTCTTTTCCAAAATTAACCGTTCGCGATTTGGTTAAGGCACATCAGCTACTTGCTCAGTATCTCAAAATCGATAAAATTTCGGTATTAATTGGTGGCTCTCTTGGTGGTCATCAAGCTTTGCAATGGGCAGTAGATGAGCCAGACAGATTTGAAAACCTCATAGCTATTGCCACTTCGGCAATCCATTCGCCATGGGGCATAGCCTTTAACGAATCACAGAGAATGGCGATCAAAGCAGATGGTACCTGGGGTGATTTCACCCATGAAGCAGGCCTTTCGGGAATGCGGGCTGCACGAAGTATGGCATTGCTTTCCTATAGAAATTATGCAGCTTACGCTAAAACGCAGGCAAGAATTGATACCGATATTCCATGGAAATGGCGCGCGATTTCATACCAAAATTATCAGGGAGAAAAGCTGGTTCAGCGCTTCAATGCGCTAAGCTATTATTGGCTCACACATACCATGGATAGTCAGGATATTGGTAGGCATTATGGCGGCGTGTCAAAGGCTTTGGAACGGATTAAAGCTAAAACGCTTACCATTTCTATGGATAGTGATCTGCTTTTTCCGCCGGAGGAGCAACAAAGAATAGCAGAAGGTATTGTAGATGCTAAACACATTTCCATTTCTTCTGACTTTGGTCACGATGGATTTTTGATTGAAACCAAGAAGTTAACGGAAGCTATTTCCGAGTTTTTAAAATTAGATGAAAATCGATTCTTAGATAAAACAAGAACCCAAACGAATCATCAAAACACAGAACAAATGAAACAGAAAATAGGCATTATAGGTCATGGAACAGTTGGAGCCGCACTTTACCAGCAAATTAATAAATTACCGGAATACGAGGTAATAAAAGTTGCTGTGAAGCATCCGCAAAAGCATAAGAATTTAACTGGAGGTCTACTTGCTAAAAGTGCATGGGAGATTATTGATCATCCCGATATCCACATTGTACTAGAAGCGATAGATAATTCTGAGGATGCATTAGAGTATGCATTGAAAACATTAAAGCAGGGAAAAACATTTATTTCAGCGAGTAAGAAAATGCTTTCAGAGAACCTCTCTACACTTCTTCGCGTTGAGCGTGAATTTGGAGGGCACCTGCTCTACGAGGCAGCTGTTGGGGGCGCTATCCCTGTACTTCGCGCTATTCGCGAGCATCTCACCGCTGAGCCAATAAGTCGCATTCGCGGAATAATCAACGGCTCGTGTAATTACATCCTCACCAAAATGAGCGAGGAAGGAATTGAATTTGATACGGCTCTTGAGCAGGCTCAGGAATTGGGTTATGCTGAATCAGATCCTGCCAGTGATATTGATGGATATGATACCTACTATAAAGCTGTTTTACTTGCTGCGGCATCATTTGGCGAACTGCCGGAATTCAGTCGGCTAAAAATGGAAGGTATCCGCAATGTGAGCCTGCCGGATGTGAAGCGCGCCTTGAGACAGCAGGAAAAGGTAAAGCTGATAGCAGATATCCAAAGAATCGGTGATCGCTTTACTATAGATATTCGTCCCACTTTGATTGATAAAACCGACCCTCTTTTTCATATTGACAATGAGTTAAACGGAATTGTTATTTATGG
This sequence comes from uncultured Cryomorphaceae bacterium, assembly GCA_963748925.1. Taxonomy (GTDB): domain Bacteria; phylum Bacteroidota; class Bacteroidia; order Flavobacteriales_D; family Cryomorphaceae; genus Cryomorpha. Next base: position 82,864 of record CAVVKG010000001.1, read on the forward strand.
AGAGCACACAGGCCCATTGCTATTTCAGGGACCAGGTGCCGGTGGAAATCCCACAGCTTCGGCTATGGTGGGTGACTTGCTAAATGCCCGCAATGGTGTTACCAAAAAGGTTCAAAAGCTATTGTTGGCTTTGAGCTAATTTAAAAGTGAGTCTCGATATTTTGAAGGAGACATGCCGGTTTTCTGCTTAAAAACACGATTAAAGCTAGTTTTTGATTGAAACCCACAGTCATATGCCAAGCTCAATAAGGTATATTTTCTGTATTTCTCACTAGCTAACTTTTCTTTAACCTCTGCAACTCTATAATCATTTACGAAATTATAGAAGTTGGTATGGAGGTGTTGATTGAGCAGTTCCGATAATTTTTTGTCGGTAATGTTCAATTCTTCGGCCATTTCCGTTAGGCTGAGGGTGTCGTTTAAGTAAGGTTTTTTGGTTGTCAAAAGCTCATTTAGGCGTGTTTTCAACATCTCTATTTCGTCCTGATCGAAACTGTCGAGCTGTTTTACGGGTCTATCTTTTTGGTTAACCATTTCTGAGCTCATATTTGCGGAACTTGGCAGAGCTTCTCGCGACAAAAATTGAGGCAATAAAATATGTGCCTGAAACATGCCCTTATAGCCCAAAAAGCAATAGAGGATTACTATCAAAAATGCTATTACGGTACCAATGTTCCATGTGATAATAGGAAAAATCAATTCATAAATTGAGAAGAAACTGTCTAAAAAAACGATTACAATTAATCCTATTATCAGGTAGGATATCCATAGGAGGTTACTGCTTTCAATAAATGAATAGGTCTGTTCCCTGGCCGCTCTAATTTTTCTTATTAATACATAAGACAAGAATATGTAAACCAAAAAGTAGGCATTTTCGATTAAATTAATGTAGTCTGCTATTTCCACATATCCCTGATGATATGATCTAAGTTTCCCTATTGACATACTTGCTGCCGAAGGCAATGATATTGCAACCCAATAAATAGAGAATGGAATTAAGTGCAGGAGCAGAGACTTTATTACTTTACGAGGGGGCTCAATGAGGGAATGAATATAAAACAATAGAACCGGACCCAATAAAAATCCCGCTCCACTTCCGAATGCTATCGCTATGGCTCCCAGCCATTGTGACTTATGTAGATAGGCATAGTAATAGAGTAAGAAAAAAGTGGAATTGATAAAGAAAATGGATAGTAATTTCTTTGAGAATCCTGTGTCGGATTTCAGCAAAATGATAACAAATACAAATAGCAGGGACATCCCTGCTATCAGTATAAAATCTGCGATCATCTCCCAATTATCCATATCGAAAAAAGGCATAAAGTTAGCTATTCTTCGAGGATGAAATTGAGCTTAATTACTAATACTTTACAAATTTGGCACTAAATGTATCTGCCAGGATCAACGTATAAACACCTTCATTTAGCGATTCTACGGGAATGCTTCTATTTTGAGTTAAAATACCCTGTGAAATCAATTGTCCTAACGTATTGTAAATCTTATAGTTTTGACCATCAATTCCGGTCGTAGTAGTTATATTTAGCTGATCTTTAGCAGGGTTCGGATACAAGCGAAAATCACCTTTCTGGTAGTTTGCTGCACTTAATACCTCACTAGAGAATTTAAGAAGGTAACTATCTCTGAAATCCGGAGAAGTAACTTCTTCAACAGCGTTTGGCAATGGATTAATATCTACTGTTCCGTCAAATTGAGCCGATAGGTAAATATTATCTTCAGCATCCATACCGAGCTGGTGTGTATCAATAAAGCCTACACCACCAAATTGATATGCACTTATAAAATTACCCTCACTATCTAAGGTTACTAGAAATGCATCTGATGCACTTTCAGATTCTTGGGTGAGCATAAATTCTTCGGTGTCTGACGGATCAAAATCTGTGGTCCCACCAAAATATCCGGCAGAGTGAACCTTGCCATCACTACCAACCTCTACATCAAAGATAAACGTTGGATCGTCAGCGGCCAATTGACGTGCCCAAGCTACGGTTCCATCCGATAATACTTTCATTATGAAGCCATTGAATGCTATGTTGCTTGTAAAAGTAAAGTCAGAATTTCCTGATTCCGGAGCAAAGTTTACGGTTCCGTTGAAATTACCAACCATATACATATTATTATCGGCATCTACAGCTATTGAATATGCAGTTATATTTCCGCCCTCTGTATTCGCTATATTTGTAATGGCGCCGGTTTCGTCAATTTGCATGGTGAAACCTGCGTAGTCACCACCAGCAGATACCAGGTACTCATCAAAAGGTCTTGGATCTAAATCGGCGGTACCCGTGAAAAATCCGGAGATAAAAATTTCTGAGCTGCTCTTAACGGTCATGTCAAGTGCCAGATCCTGATCATCGCCACCAAATGTGTAGACTTTTTCAAATCCCCCTGTGCTATTAAGAACCAATACAAAAACGTCAGCAGCCCCTTGACTTGAGTAAGAAAAATCATCTTCTCCCGGATCGAAATCTACCGTTTCGTAGAGGTATCCCATTACATAGACATTTCCAAGCTCATCAACTCCTATTGAGTTGGACTCTTCATATCCTGTTCCACCGACCGTTTTGGCCCAAACGAAATTTCCATCACTGTCCAGTTTAAGAATAAAAATATCACCGCCTCCCTGGGCGATAAGCTCAAATTCTTCTTCTCCCGGGTCAAAATCAGTCGTTTCATCAAAATATCCGGTAACATATACGTTCCCTTCTTCATCGGTTGTAATACCTGTACCGTAATCAAAAAGTGTATTTCCAAGACCTATTGCCCAGGCTAAACCACCATCAGGATTGGTTTTTTTGATGAAAACATCATAGAAACCATTCGATGTGAGATTAAATTCATTCTCTGTGATATCGAGATCGGCAGTATCTGTAAAGTATCCCGTTGTATAAGTATTTCCTTCATCGTCCACATGCATCTTTTTAACCACTGTTTCACTTATACCGCCAAATCTGCCACCCCACTCAAAAGACTGGGAGAAAATAGAGAAAGACATTAGTAAAAAGGAGCCGAGTAATAAGTAGAATTTTTGAATCATATTTTGCTTGAAGTTTAATTAAGTTAAGAATTGTACTGGGACAAATAACAACATATAAAATTGAAAAAATGCTCCATTGGATGCAGTGAACCTATTTTTTATCAAATTTAATACTCTGAAAAACAGAAGGGTAAAAGTAGTGTTGGTTCTTCTAGCAAACTATTCGTGTTTACAGGCTCAAATTTTACACTAATTTACCTTCAATTTACCCTCCATTTCAACTACCGACCTATGTTTGTAGTAATACTATAACTACTTCAATATGTCGTATGCTAATTCATTACTTACAATTTTCGTTTTAACGGTTTTATTGACCAGTTGCAGTGGTCAGAAAATTACTGAAAACAAATCCAGTCCAAACCCATCGGCGGAAGCCACTGCCCTGATTGAAAAAACAGTTGAAACCGATCCCCTTTTCGAGATTGACGGTCAGATATGCCAGCACGTGCGTCGCATACTGCAAGACTCAAAAGGAACCTTGTGGATAGGCACAAATGTATATGGCTTGCTTCGCTATGACGGCGATTCACTTGTCTATTTTTCAGAAAATGAAGGTGTTAACACAGGGCGAATAACTGCCATCCTTGAAGATGCTACCGGCAATTTATGGATAGGAACATATTTTGGTCTTTTAAAATACGATGGCACCTCGTTTACAAATTATTCGAGCAAAGATGGTCTCGCAGATAGCGAAATATGGAGTGTAGCTATTGACAGCCGCGGCACATTTTGGATTGGGACAATGAACGGAGTAAGCACTTTTGATGGGAATAAGTTCACTGACTTTCCTCTTCCTACCGCTTCGGTTTCAAATCCCGACCCTATATTAAGCCCAAATAGGGTGACAAGTATTACTGAAGATAGTCGCGGAAATATGTGGTTTGCAACAGATGGCTACGGAGTAACTATATATAATCGTGAGAAAAAGGGTGCCGATGCTTTTACTTTCCTATCTCAAAGCGATGGACTTTGCGATAATAATATTACCAGTATTCTGGAAGATCGGCAAGGAAAAATCTGGTTTGGGTCTATGTTTGGCGGTGTATCTCGTTATAATCCAAAGGTTTCGCTTACGGCAAGTGAAAGCTCATTTGAAAATTTTACATGCGACAGTTTAATAGCCGGAATTGAGGTTTGGAGTATTTTCGAGGATAAAAAGGGTAATATCTGGTTTCCGGCAGAAAATCATGGAGTTTATAGATACAACGACGAGGGTTTTACGAATTTCGGAGTTGATGACGGTTTAGCAACCAACGGAATACAATGTTTTTATGAAGATAGAAAAGGAAGATTTTGGCTTGGTGGATGGCTCGGAATGTTTAGATACGACGAATTGAATACGATAAAGGGAGGCGACAAGCCATTTTACAGTGTTACCAAAACGGGCCCGTGGGAGTGAAAGAGCTATATTGATCTAATTCAATGTGGTAAAAAGTTTTGATTTTATCTCTTTTTAAAATGCTAACTTCAAAATTCAAATCACAATGAAAATGGCAAGGAAAGAACTCTCGGTTAGTGAAATTGATGAACTAATCAAAACCTTAAAAACTCGTTTTGAAAAAAACACGAATCGTCACAAAAGCATTAATTGGCAAGATGTAGAGTCACGCCTTTCGGCAAATCCGGGTAAACTGTGGACACTAGGTCAAATGGAACTTTCCGGTGGAGAGCCCGACTTGATAGGCATTGATAAAGAATCAGGTTGTTATATTTTTTGCGATTGCTCTGCTGAGAGTCCCAAAGGCCGTAGAAGTTTATGCTATGACCGGGAAGGGTTGGAATCAAGAAAAGAACACAAACCAAAGAACAACGCCATAGATCTCGCGAAGGAAATTGGCATTGAAATGCTCACGGAAGAAGAATACCGTGATTTGCAAACTCTAGGTAATTTTGATTCTAAAACATCGAGTTGGCTCAAAACTCCTGCCAATATCCGAAAACTGGGAGGTGCAATTTTTGGCGATTACCGTTTTGAAACGGTCTTTGTATATCACAACGGAGCCCAGTCTTATTATGGTGGCAGAGGCTTTCGCGGAAGATTGGTGGTGTGAAAATAATAAATCGATCCATAGATAAAGCTATGGATTTTCTAAAAACACCAGTGCTTTACCCGCTTATTTCATTCGAGAAAAAGAAATGTCGAAATTTGTTCGGATTAGGAAGAAAAATAAAATAATGGGCTGCCTCATTTTTAAATCTAGCTCAGTTTGATTTCTATACCTTACAAAAAACCTCTAAAGATGAAAAACCTTTTACTTATTCTTCTTTTTACCTGCCTGGGAGCGATAAATGGCTCTGGCCAGAACCTGGTGTTGAATGGTAGTTTTGAAAATGTCAACTTTAACTCTTGTGGTATAACCAATGATTTTGCCGAGATCCTTATGGACTGGGACTCCCCAACTGCAACGGCGGGAGATGTATATTTCACGGATATATCTCAGGATTGCTACAATTATCAACCCAACAGCACATATCCTGGTCCTATTGGGATTAAGGGTAGTGAACTACCTTCTGATGGTGCCGTTTTTGCCGGTATTTGGGTTTATACTATTGCTGGGCAGGAACAAAGAGAATATGCCCGGGGACGATTGTCGAATCAGCTAGTTATCGGCAGTACTTACAGGGTAAAACTTAAAATATCTCTTGCTGATTATATGGAAAGCTCTGTCGGCGCTTTGGGAATTGCTTTTTTGGAATCACAGCAGGTGCAAACAAGCGGAAGCCTCGTTCTGGATGAACCACAATTGCTAATTAACTCGGGATTGGAGGTTTATGATGGATGGGTTGAGTTTGATACGACATTTGTAAGCGATTCTAATTATGAATTTTTCATTATTGGGAATTTCAAATCGGATAGTGAGACAGATATCATTACTAATCCAAATGCATCGGGTGCTGTAAGTACATATGGTGCATATTATTTCATCGATGAAGTGAGCGTAGAACTGGAAACGGTAACTGCCATTGAAGCTAAAGACAGATCACAAATTACGGTCTATCCCAACCCTGTAACAGATAAGTTGAGTTTTACGGTCGAAGGATCTCCAATTAATTCTTTTGGGATATTTAATCTATTGGGAGAAAAGGTAAAAGACGTTTCTTCAAACGCAATGAGAACGGGTACAATTGAGTGTGCTTCATTAAACCCTGGAATCTATTTTTTAGTGGGCTACGACACCCGGGGAAATGTATCGTCGCGGCTGAAGTTTGTGCGAGCAGAATGAGAAATATTGCCGCAGTTATGGCATGCCGTTACTCGTAATAATTTCCCAAATCCTTTCTAATTGGTAGCAGCAAGTTTACCCCAATATCCGCACTCCGTTGCACTGTTTCTGCGTCGAGTTCATGAGCAATAAAATTGGCGCGTTCAACCAAGTCAATCCCTGTAGACTCATGCCACGCAAAAACTCCATTACTCTTTAACCAATCTACTTCCCAAGGTGCTTTTCCCTTTCGGGGAAGGAGGACGAAGTCAGCTGATTTATGAGTTGATTTATCGTAATCAAAACCTTTTTGGATAAGCATTCCGAGGTCAAATTCATGAACGAATTTTCGCGAAATTCCGAACAACTCATCGTCTTCTTGGTTTAAGTTATCGCCGGCAATATCGTTCTCTTCTTTAAATTTTTGAATCCCTCCCAGGTATTTAGCTTCTACAACCGATTTGGGAATAATTAAATTTGCAAGATGAATAAATAAAGGCATATGTATGTATTTAGACAGCAAAGATCAGAAAAATCAATTCTTCTGGTTTAAATTGTAATAGGTATATTGTCATTAGTCGGTTACAAAACGGATATTATTGTTATTATAACCTTATAAGATAAAGATAGGATGAAATCAAAAGAGAAATATAAATCAGTACTTGAAATGGGCGAAAAATTTAACGTTCGCGATGGGTATGTAAAAGAAGAAGGAAGTAAACTCAAAGTAGGGGGAACTGTAGAAACACTCAGGGAGAAAGACCTGATGTGGGATGAGATTAAGCGTATCGGTGGTGAATCGCCTGATGACATTGAAGCAGATATAAAGGTATCAAACCATAAATATTACTCAATGCATACAGTAAAAAGCGGAGAGACACTCTCTAAAATTGCCAATAATTATTATGGCCGACCGATGGAATACCAACGCATTTTTGAGGCAAATAAGGATAAGCTAAAAAATCCCGACACTATTTTTCCGGGCCAGGAGCTTACCATTCCATTTCCTGAAGGACGCCAGCCATAGGGTGAATTAATTATAAGGCTGACCTATCCAAAATACCGATGAAAGAAAACAATTTCACTGGTGTTTTGTCTTTTTAATCAAGGTTTAGCCTGTATTGAATAAAATTAGTTTAAGTACGAATTGTTTTAAGCATACTTAATAAAAACCATGCTCCATAAATCTCCACGGTTATCACTATCAAGCGCACTTTTATATATAGGAATGACTATGATCATTTTGACTTTCTCTTGTCGTCAAAAAGTAGAAGTATCAGAGTTTGAAAAAAAACCTTTGATGTTAAGTGATGAAGTTGAGAAACTTGCAAGTGAAATCGCTAAAGATAATTACATAGGAACTGAAACGGTGGGTCGGATGCCTGAGATGGATCCAGCCTATGCACGAAGACTCAAGCTTATGCGCATAGCCACCGATGATGAATTACTTACCCTTACGGGAAATCCCAATGCAGTGGTGAGTCTGGTCGCTTTCGAAGGACTTTACAACAGGGAAAACGAAACGGTTCCGGCTATTTTTGATGGTTTTCTTGAAAGGAGTGAATCCATCCGTTACCTGAAAGGCGATGTTATGATGGAAATTCCTCTTCTTGAGTACGCATATGTTTATGTAATGAATTACCAAATACCTGATGAGGAGCCTCCATCAGAGGTGGAAGTCGCCGATCCTAAGATTGTCTTAAGCAAAGAAAAACAAGATGAGATTCTGCTTCGCATTGATGGATTGAGATTAGGCGATAAATAAGGTCGCCCGGGTTTACAGGATTCCATGAATGTGCTTATTTTAAGAATACAAGGCAAGTTATGAACTTGGGTTTCGATGATCGATAGGCGTATTTTACAAATTGAAACCATTGCAAATTATGATAAAAAATAGATTTTTCTTGCCGCTTCAGGCATCACTCTCTTTTATTTTCACTTTTTTAATTTTGACCCTAACGGCTGCTCCCAGCGAGTTTTGGACAGAAACTGATCTACAAAAGCTCAAAGCCGATAGATCAAACTCGCTGCAAATCACTGCAGAAGGAGCGACCTATTATTCACTCAAATTTGAAGACATTTATGAAGTGATTTCAAATGGAGGTGTGGGAACTGTCCTCGATATTCCTTTGGGAAATGGAGAATTTGAACGTTTCACCCTACTTGGGAATTCAAGTATGCATCCCAACCTAGCGGCTAGATTTCCGGAAATAAAAACCTTTAATATTGTTTCTGCTACAAACCCTGGAACATGGGGAAAGCTGGATATTTCCCCTCAGGGAGTCCGCATTATGATTGGGGTGGCAGGAAGCAAAACCGTATTTATCGACCCTGCGTTTAGAAATGATACAGAAGCCTACATCGTTTACACCCGCGATATGTATGTTGCTACCAAAGAGGCCACCTGCCTGGTAAGTGGCGAAGCGGGAAAATATAGTACCGAGGATGCCAAAAGCGCTGCATCGTTTAATGATTGCGAACTGAAAACCTATCGGTTGGCAGTAGCCGCTACAGGAGAATATACACAGTTTCATGGTGGTACAGTTGCTCAGGCATTGGCAGCCATGGTTACTTCGGTAAATCGAGTGAATATGGTTTACGAACTCGATTTTGGTGTAACTCTTGAGCTTATTGAAAATACGGACGATATTATTTACACTAATTTCAGTACAGATCCATACACCAATGGAAGTCCGGGCGATATGATCGTTGAGAATCAAACCAATATCAACAATGTAATTGGCTTTTCGAATTACGATATAGGCCACGTTTTTGGAACGAATAGCGGAGGACTCGCCGGCCTGGGTGTTGTTTGTGGCGGTAGTAAAGCACGCGGAGTAACCGGAAGTGGCGCTCCAATCGGCGATTCCTTTGATATTGATTATGTAGCACACGAGATGGGTCATCAATTTGGAGCTACGCATACCTTCAATAACTCTTGCGGGGGCAACCGTACAAATTCTACAGCAGTGGAGCCCGGAAGTGGTTCTACCATCATGGCTTACGCCGGAATTTGCAATCCCAATATTCAGAATAACAGTGATGATTATTTTCACGGAACCAGCATGCGCCAAATTGGTCTGGAGATTGAAAGCCACAATAACTGTCCCGTTATTACGGGAATTGATAATGTGGCTCCTCAGATCACGAGTGTAACAACCGATATTTTTATTCCTGCATCTACACCGTTTGCCCTTACTGCGCAGGCCTCGGATATGGATGAAGATGACGTGCTGACATACTGCTGGGAGCAAATGGACACCGATATTTCAGAGCAACCACCTCTGGCCAGTTCTGATGAGGGGCCTAATTTTCGGTCATTTGATCCCGAACTGAGTCCAACACGGTACTTTCCCCGTTTATCAGCATTGGCTAGTTCACCTTCTCAAACCTGGGAGCGATTACCGGGTGTAAGTCGTATTATGGAATTCAGAGTTTCTGTGCGCGACAATGCAGTAGGAGCGGGGTGCACCCAGTATGAAGATGCAGAAGTAACAGTGGTGGGTGAGGCCGGACCTTTTAGGGTCAGCTACCCGAGCGTAACAGGAATCGAATGGGACGCATTCACTACCGAAACTGTGTTGTGGGATGTGGCATCTACTGATCTTGCGCCCATCAATTGTGAATTGGTAGATATTTACCTTTCGGTAGATGGAGGCGACTCATATCCTATCGTGCTTGTTGAGAACGTGCCTAACACGGGTAGTGCACAAATTTCAGTGCCAAACAATTTTACAAATGATGCCCGTGTAATGGTTATGAACGACGCCGGTACATTCTTTGATATTTCTAATAACGACTTTTCCATAAACGGTATTTCTGAAGGATTTTACTTCACCAATACCACTCCAATTATTAACTCCTGTATTGGCGAAGAGGTGGTGTTTAATTTTGGTGCTGAAGGGGTAGGTGATTTTAGCGAATCGATTGAACTTTCAATTCAAAACCCTCCTGTGGGTGTTATTACTACTTTTGGAAGTAATACCATCTTACCAGGCGAAAGCACAACACTCACGCTTTCCAATACATCCGGCGTTGAAGTAGGAGTGATTGATTTGATCGTGGAGGGGATGGCAAATGGAGCAGAGAATACCCTTTCTTTACAAGCAGCTTTTGACGCAGAGGATGCCACCGATCCAGAGCTTGTTTTTCCTGCCGATGCCTCAGAATATGTCGCTACAGAAGTAGATTTCAGCTGGTCGGAGGCTCAGTCTCTGAATGCCACGTATTTGCTTCAGCTTTCGCTGAATGCTGATTTTACAAGTCTTGTTATCGATTCTACGGGTATCGGAGCGAACTCCCTGAGCATTACAGGTCTTGTTCCGGAAACGGAATACTTCTGGAGAGTTCGGAAAACAACCCCATGTGGAGATTCGGAATTTTCTGAAACCTTCAGTTTTACAACCCATACCTGCTTTAATTTTGAAAGTGTAGATGTTCCCAAAAATATAAGCTCCAATGTTTCTTTGGTCGTTTCGGAGATTGATATTTTGAGTAGTGGAATCCTTACTGATGTAAATGTGGTCAACATCTCTGGAACCCACTTGCGCATGAGCGACTTGGCATTTAAACTCGTTAGCCCGCAAGGTACCGAGATCGACTTGGTAAGCAATGTTTGCGGAGACGACGAGGACTTTAATTTTGGGTTTGATGACAGCGCTGATGAACAATCAGTAGATTGCCCGCCAACGAGTGGACTGACCTACGTTCCCGAGGGTTCACTTTCAGACTTTATCGGTGAAGACTCTCAGGGAATTTGGCAACTTAGAATCCTGGATCAGATGCCGGGATCTGGCGGATCTCTTACCAATTGGTCGCTTGAGCTCTGCATAGCCAGTGAAACTAGCTTCTTGCTTTCTACAAATGAGTCGGTAGTGAATGTGTGCCAAAGCAATGAAGCGACTGTAGGTATTACCGCTCTTCCCGTTTTTGAATTTACCGATCCTATTGCGCTTAGCGCTTCAAATTTACCGGAAGGAGTAAGCATTGCATTCAATCCTGATACCATTTTATCAAACGAAAGCAGCTCTGCCATTATTACAGCCGGTGCCACTGCAACTGCGGGCAGCTCTCCGATATTAATTACAGGAATATCGGGCGATATCGTATTTGATCTGGAGCTGAATCTCGCAATCAATGAGTTGGAGCCTGCGGCTTCCGATCTGCTAATGCCAGAAAATCAAAGTGTCGAAGTTCCATCTATTGTTAATTTCGAATGGGGTGAGAGTGCTTCGCCTTCTGCGAATTATACTTTGGAAATTGCCTTGGATGCAGCATTTACAGATCCTTTTGCAACCATTGAAGAAATAGCAACACCATTTTATATCTACCCTGGCTTGCCACCGGTAGAAACATTCTTCTGGCGGGTACGCACTGATAATGGTTGTGAAGAAGCAACATCTGCCGTGTTTAGCTTTACAACTGCTGCGTGTAGTTTTGATTCCGCGGATGATTTGCCGACTAATATTTCATCGGTACCAAATACGTACTTTTCTGATATTGAAGTACCGTTTTCCGGAAACATTACGAGCGTAAGGGTAAGTGGATTGTCAGGAACCCACACTAGAGTGAGTGATCTGAGCGCTCGATTAATTAGTCCTTTGGGAACAGAAGTTGAGCTTTTTTCGAATGTTTGTGGAAGCGATGAAGATTTTAACTTGTCATTTGCTGATGGAGGGCAAAGCGAAATTGATTGTCCTCCGACAACAGGTTTAGAATACGCCCCGGCGGAATTGCTGGAAGCTTTTGCGGGTGAGGATGCAAATGGAATATGGACTTTGGAGTTGGAAGATTCTGAGCTTACAGGTGGCGGTACCTTCGAGAGCTGGTCTCTCGAAATTTGCTTTGTTGACAATGTGTTTGGTGTTTCTGATGCCAATCACTATAATCTAAGCATCTTTCCAAATCCAACATCCGGAATAGTGAGAATCGGTATGGGCGAAGCTTCAGATCTTGATTTTATACGTGTTTATGACGTTAGTGGACGACTACTTGAATCGGTAAGTGTGCAAGGCTCGGAATGGCTTGATCTTGATTTAACACCATACGCCTCTGGTATTTACTTTGTGCGCGCCATTGGCCAGAAAGGAAGTTCGAGCTTTAAGTTGATAAAAGAAAATTAAGATTTTACTAGTGAAGACAATTGTAGAAAGGCAGTCATTTGGCTGCCTTCTTTCATTTACACAGATCGATTCGCATTTAAATAATTCAGAGGTTTAAGCATCTCCCACCTAATTTTTCCTAGTTTTATAAAAGAAAGACAAATTGAGTTTTAACGATGATTCTAGATGACGAGTTAGTCAAGGATGAGCAACAGCAAAAGCTGGTGCTTTCTGATAAGGAAATATTTTCAAAAATTTGGTTTTCTCCAAGAATCGTATTCCGGTTTATCGAACAGAATATGTATGCAAAGTTTGGTCCGGTTCTACTGATTTTAGCGGGTATTAGTTCTGCATTAAGCAGGGCCGCATCTAATGGTTCAGGAGATACTATGTCGCTCTGGGAAGTGATTGCAATATCTATTTTTTTCGGAGGCCTTCTTGGATGGATTTCTTATTATATCTATGCAGCTCTTCTAAGCTGGACAGGCAATTGGTTAAAAGGGCAGGGAGATACCAAATCGCTTGTGCGGATGTTGGCACACGCAGCTATTCCTACCATTGCCGGGCTTGTACTCATATTTGCACAAATCGGGGTATTCGGAAATTCTGTTTTTGAGAGCTACCACTTTATAGATCCCACTGATTTGCCTTTAGTGGCCTTTTATTACCTCATTGCGTCGTTAGAAGTGGTTCTTGGTGTTTGGACCATGGTGCTCGTAATAATTAGTATTTCTGAGGTTCAAAAATTCTCTCTTGGTAAAGCTATTCTCAATGCATTACTTCCCATTTTTGTAATTGCTATCCCCATAGCTCTTATCGCATTTATTGTAGGAGACCTTTTAAGATAAAATGAATTAGGATGAAAAGAATAAATATCCCTTCAGGTTCTGCTTTCGAAGATGAAATAGGTTATTCGCGTGCAGTTGTGGCAGGTGGATGGGTTTTTGTATCAGGAACCACAGGGTTTGATTACGAAACTATGACTATCCCCGAAGGAATTGAAGAGCAGACTGAGCAATGCTTTAAGAACATTAATGACGCTTTGGCGAAAGCCGGAGCCCTAATGACTGATGTTGTGAGGGTATCTTACATCTTACCCAATGCTGATTTGTTTGATAAGTGCAAACCAATACTTCGAAAATATTTTGGTGATATAAAGCCGGCTGCAACAATGCTCTCTGCCGGTTTAGCTGACCAGCGAATCAAGATAGAAATTGAAGTGACTGCTTATATTGGTGATTAGTTTTGTGCATGCCTTACACCGGTTAGAAATTTTCAAATTATATTTGACTCTAACCAAAATATATTCTAATGAAAAACCTCATATCCTTTTTTCTATTATTGTCTTCAGTCACGGTTTATTCCCAAGAGGAATTAACTTACTTAACCGGGAAATGGGAATTTGACGCCCTTTATAAAGATGGCGAAATAGTACCATTTGAAGAGAACGATCCAAAGAATTTTTTTAGTGATATGACGATCCAATTTGATGACGACAGCCTTTTTAGGTCTGTGTTATTAGGTAAGTCTGAACAGGGTAGTTGGAAGATTAAAGACAAAGCCAAAGGCTTGCTCGAATTATCCTCAGAGTTTGGAAACAATTACGAGGTTGAAATTATTGATTTAAAGAAGGATGTCCTCATTTACAGAATGAGAAGTGCTGAGTTTAGAATGTCGAGGCTCCCCGATTCAGAAAAAGACGAAATACTACTTAGGGGAAACATGATTAAAACTGTTAAAGCAACAAAAGATCAAATAGCCCGGAAGTGGTATTTAATAAAAAAAGAAAGCTCCAAAGAATCATCTGACGTGGCTTCAAATGTCTTTGATGAGTTGATTATCGGATCGTATATGCACTTAAAACCCGACGGGAAATGCGAGTTGATGTTCTTGGGCATAAGTGAAGAGGGCGACTGGGCTTTCACAGAAGGAAATGAAACGCTGATTACCTATATGGATGGCGAATCAAAAACATGGAAAATTGTTGAAATAGGTGATTCACAATTAGTCTTGGTTAAAGGGTTGACTTCAGAGAGGTGGATTTTCTCATCTCTTGAGCCAAAGAATTAATAGCGATTAGTGAGCTTCGTATGATAGAAAAGAACAAAGAAAATGCAATAGCCTTCTACAAAACCGCATATGAAGGTAATCCTACCGAGGCGGTTGAAAAGTATGTTGGAGCTGAATACATTCAACACAATCCTGCTGTTGAAAATGGAACACAGGGTTTCATCGATTATTTTGAGCGCATGCAGGAAGAGTATCCTGATAAATCAGTCACCTTCGTTCGTGCCATAGCCGAAGGTGACCTGGTAGCACTTCATACGCATCAGGTTTGGCCTGGAAACGATCAGTACGTTACCATGGATTTCTTCCGTTTTGATCAGGATGGCAAGATCGTCGAACACTGGGATTCTATTCAGCAAATTCCCGAATCGTCGGCAAATCCAAATACGATGTATTGATTTGAGCTAAAAGCCTTAAGGCCACCAGCCTTTGAAACTGGAAGTTTCAACTTTTTCAGCAAAAGAATTAATCAAAGGGAGCCCATTAGTTTTAATGAAATTTAATTTATTTCTCGATAATGTGACCAACATTCCTCAATAGAGATTTCCGAAGTAAGGTTAGTCAGAACTTTACTATCCTTAATTACTCACTTTTAATTTGATTATTCCCAGCAAGAATTCTTTTTAACCTGTTAAAAAAGGAAAGTTTTTGATTTTGATACAACTAGCATTGTTATTAAGTTTGATGAAAACCAAAACATTATGAAAAGGATTTATCTTCTTTCAATTCCTTTATCCTCATTTGTTTTTTCGAACGCATTCAGCCAAATTATCACTCAAAGCTTTCAGGCAAATAATTTTGAATGGTTTCAGAGCACTAGCGGCCTTTTGTTTTATGATGAAGAAAACGGAGTTGGAGGAATGGAGGTGCCAGCAGGAGAGGGTAATCTTGCTTTGTTTTCTTCAGCATTCTGGGTGGCAGGATTAGATGGAGAAGATATTAAAGCTAGTTACACCTATTATTGCAGTCAAGATTTAAATAGCTGTATTACAAAATGGGGTCCACTTAGAACTGCCGATGCCCAGACAAGCCCAGAAGTTGCCGAGGAATATAATCGATTTTGGTTTGTAACCCAAAGTGAGATTGACCTTCATCTCAATTATTTCAATTGCTTTAACGATCCTTCATGCGACACTTCCATTGAATTTCCCATTGGTTATGAAGTGCCTGACGCTTTTCAAACATGGCCTGCAAACGGACTGGAAGGGTATGCCGAAAATCTGGCACCCTTTGTGGATTATGATGGAGATGGTATTTATAATTCTCAAAACGGTGACTACCCGGCTATTTGCGGCGACTTTTCAACATATATCATCAATAACGATGTTGGTACTGAAATTACAAATGATTCAATCACCCTTGGTATTGAGATTCATACTCGGGTCTATGGTTACAACGCAGCGGAGGGCGCCCTGTTTAACACCCTGTTCGTTCAACACAAAGTAATCAATAGGAGCGAAACAACCTATACAGATACTTACTTTTCAACCTATTCTGATTTTGATTTAGGTAATGCTAGTGATGATTTCATTAAAACCGATGTGAGTCGAAGCATGTATTTCGTTTTTAATGGAGATGGTAATGATGAGGGGTCTACAACCGGGCCAGGATATGGTAATGACCTGCCAATGCTAGGAGTAAAGTATCTTGCCGGACCTTTTAAAGATAACGACGGAGTAGATAACGAACCAGTTTCCTCAGATTTTCAAACATATGGTAATCAAACGAGCGGTTGGGGAGATGGAATTGCCGATAATGAAAGGTTAGGGTTAAGTTCTTCAATGTTTGTATCTCATAATAATCATCCCGGAATGGCACTTACCTATGTCGCATCTGACGTTTATAAGAATATGCAAGGTATTTGGAATGATGGTGTTCCGCTAACCCATGCCGGTAACGGTTATGACCCCGGTTCGGATAATGTAACCAAATATCAATATCCAGGGGATTCTGATCCATTTTTTGTGGGCTCTAATGGTGAAGATCCAAACTATCCAGCTGCTGGAGGCTGGACGGAAGAAAATGAAGGTTTTGAGCCATTTGATCGTCGTATGCTCGGCTCATCCGGCCCTTTTACCTTTGAGCCCGATGAAACCCAATATCTCGACTACGCTTATATCTTCGCCCGTAATTCTCAAAATCCCGATATGGATCTAAGGGACATTCTAAACCAATACGCCGATGAAATTGTGGGAATGGAATGTGGTGCTTTACCTGATATTGCTCTTGGAATAGAAGATCAACCACAAAAAATAAATATCGAGATATATCCAAACCCGGCCACTCAGGAGTTGACTATCAGCTCGGTGTCCTTTAATAACGCTATTTACACCATATTTGACCTGGAGGGTAGAACCGTGGTGCAAGGACAACTTAAAGGGCTTCAAACAACTTTGAGCATCGAAAATCTAAATGCAGGACTCTATCTGTTGAAAGTTCAGACTCGTGATGGTATTGCTGTTGAAAAGGTGGTGAAGAGATGATTGTAAATTAATAGCTGATTAATCTCTCGCATAATTACTTTCATGTTATTCAGGATCAAAGACTTTAACCTTTGAGATTTGAAATGAGATATTTTGACGGATAGAAACTTTACAGCAAAACTATTTAAGGAAACTTCCGGACAACCATTTAAAAAATCAACCCGAAATTAACGGATATTGAAGAGATTGTCTCCTTTTCGGCATCTCTTTGGTAAGAATTATAATAACTACCTGTCAAAGACCTTGTATTTTCTTTATATTTTATGTCAAAGGATTCATAACCCATAGAAACCAAATAAGAGAGTCTGCTCTTTCCTCTTATTATGACCCCTGCCTGGGCCTGGTAAAATTGTCCGGAATTTTCATAGTTGCTATTTGGTTGGAAAGTCCCTCCCCAGCCCAATTCCAGAAATGGGTTAACCTGGTTCTGAGTAAAAGTCAGCCTAAGGTCCAAAAATAATGGAGCCGCAATTACCTCCCGATTA
Organism: uncultured Cryomorphaceae bacterium; assembly: GCA_963748925.1. Lineage (GTDB taxonomy): Bacteria > Bacteroidota > Bacteroidia > Flavobacteriales_D > Cryomorphaceae > Cryomorpha. Next base: position 100,258 of record CAVVKG010000001.1, read on the forward strand.
AATGGAAACCGAAGCCCGGCACCCACACCTACCATGGCAAAATCATAAAATGAAATGCCATTCACTACATCTGCCCCTATAAAGGGAGATTCATCAGAGGTGGGGCCAAATACCAGCGCTGCTTTAAGCTGATAGAAGATATTCCGTTTCTCTCTCTCTTTTATACTATAAATCATAGAATCCGGATCGATAGACAGATTCTCTAAATATTGCAGACTTGATGACAAGCTCATTTTCTCAAATGGTCTACCCTCAGACAGAACAGTTGACATCTCATCAAAATTGCTTGTACTCAACTGGCTCTGAGCCTGAATGTAGAAAAACGTGAAAAGAAATAAAGTACCTAATTTCCATCTTACAGGTCTGAAATTCGTCATCATCATCCGATTAAGTTACAAATTTATAATTTCCACCCAATTCCCTTCTCACAGCGCATTGTCTTCGATCAACATCGACTTTATCCTGTTAAAACAAGAATAATCACCGATTTATAAATCTAAAGCTATTCACCTCGCGTAGGTTAAATGTGCTTCATAGTGGAGCGCCCAATTATAAACCTTATAATCAAATTCTTATGAAAAAAGTTAACCTTTTTGCGAAGGCGATGCTTCTAAGTTCTCTGGCGTGTTTCACGCTGAGTACCAAAAGTTTTGCCTCCAGTCATAGGGAGGCTCCGTTGATTGCTAATGATCCATTGGCAGACAATACGGACCTTTATGCTTTTCGGAGCCCCGATGATCCAAACACCATTACAATTATTGCCAACTACATTCCGGCAGAATTACCTTATGGTGGGCCCAATTACTACTCCTTCGGAGAAAATGTGCGTTATGAAATCCATATTGACAATGACGCATCTGTTCCCGGGGATGAAATCGTTTACCGATTTGAATTCTCTCAAGAGAATCAAGACCCAACGACGTTCTTCAACATTCGCCTGGGACAGCAAAATCTAAAAACCACATTTACCATGTCTAAAAGTACAGATGGTGGTGAAACGTTTATCGTGGTTAAACAAAATGGTATTGTGCCTCCGCCTAATATCGGACCGCGCTCAATCGAATCAGGTGTTGGTTTGGGAGCTGCAGACTACAATGCCCTTATTGCAAATGCTATTACCGAAGCGAGCACAGGCGAGACCGTTTATTGTGGTCCTTCTGACGATCCGTTCTTCGTTGATCTTGGTGGTATCTTCGATCTTGGAGATGCACCACGACAAAATGGAACAACCCGTGATGGTTTAGCGCGCTACAATACGCATTCAATTGCTCTTAAAATCAATATTGCCGACCTTCAGAAACAAGGTAACGGAGTAGAGATGGCCGAGAACATTCTGGATGGAAATTACGTGATTGGTGTTTGGGCTTCTGCCAGCCGACCACAAACCAGAACGCTTAACACGGATGGTTCAGGTTATGAAGATTCAGGCGAATGGGTTCAGGTATCGCGTCTGGGTATGCCACTTACCAATGAGGTAGTCGTGCCTATCGGTGACAAAGATTACTGGAATTCACTTACTCCTTACGAGGACCTTGCGAATATTGAGCAGTTTGGGAACTATTTTTACAATCCTGAGCTTGCGCTTTACATGGATGATGACAACTTTGGTGGAGCAGTTCCTGCTTTTGCCGCATTGCGCATTCAGGAAAATTCACTTGGTGGTTTTGACTTTACCAATGGAGCCGATGGCCTCTTTGGCTTAAAAGGTACTCCCGCGCTTGATGGAACAGCCCTTGGTGCTGACAGTCCTTTTGAAGATTTGCTTCTTCCGGCTGCCGGTTCACCACGTTCGGTTGATTTATGGCCTATATTCAACACCGGAGTTCCTAATTTACCGCCATATCAATTGGCTACAGGTAAGATGGGTAATCCACTGGCTGTTGGTAAGCCATTCATCAACAATTTCTTACCGAATGGTGGAGATATGTTGCGTCTGAATATGGCCGTGCCGCCAACCGATAGAAATTCTGAGGCATTCAGTTCTTTAGGTTTGGTACAAGCCGCCGTTTTAGGTCTTACAGATCCGGCTTACGCCAATACCGACATCGAGTTTATTCCAAACATGGACGGATTTCCTAATGGAAGAAGACTGCAGGATGACGTAACCCGAATTGAATTGCAGGCTGTAGGTGGGGTAGTTCTCGCTGCCATAGGTTTATGGTACGATGATTACAATGCTGAAGATCCAAATGCTTCGCCGGTTACTAACCAACTTTTAAACGTTCTTCAATATTCTACCGGAGTAGAGCAAAACGATACCACTTTCAAAAGTGCGTTCCCGTATGTGCAGACTCCGTGGAGAGGAACTGCCATATAAGAACCCCACATTAAAATCAAATTTAATATGAAATCAATAATAGATAATTTAACCAAAAGGTTATCGCTGGGGATCCTATTTTCGATCTGCTCGATATCGCTGGTTTTGGCTTCAAGCCACCGCGAGGCGCCTTTAATTGCTAATGATCCATTGGCAGACAATACGGATGTGTACGCATTCCGCAGTCCCGATGATCCCAATACAATCACCATTATAGCTAATTATATCCCGATGCAATTGCCGCATGGAGGTCCTAATTACTATTCATTTGGTGAAAACATTCGCTACGAAATTCATATCGATAACGATGCCAGCACCCCCGGTGATGACATTACCTACCGATTTACTTTCACTAAAGTGAATGAAGACCCTTCTACATTTTTCAACATTCGTTTAGGTGCTCAGAATCAAAAGAACACTTACACGATGGAGAAAAGCACAGATGGCGGTCAATCATGGACCACCGTGATTGAAGATGGTGTAGTACCACCTTACAATGTAGGTGATAGAAGTATAGAAGGAGGAGCAGGTTTAAACACCACTTACGAATCTCTTTTTAACAATGCTATTATGACACCTTCATCAGGCGAGTCAGTATTTTGCGGTCACATCGAAGATCCTTTCTTTGTAGATCTAGCCGGGATATTTGATCTTGGTGATGCACCACGTCAAATGGGTACTCCAAAAGATGGTCTTGCTTGTTACAACGTAAGCACCATCGCTATTAAGGTAAATATTTCTGACCTTCAAAAAGATGGTCTTGATGTTTCTCAGGCAGCTAATATTCTCGATGGAGACTTTGTAGTAGGTGTTTGGGCTTCTGCAAGCCGTCCGCAAATCAGAACACTTGGTACTGAAGGTACGGAGTCGTATGATGGTGACTGGATACAGGTTTCACGTCTGGGTATGCCTTTAACCAATGAAGCAGTAGTGCCGATTGGAGATAAAGATTACTGGAACTCAATTACGCCTTATGAAGATTTGGCCAATCTTGATGTTTTCGGTAACTACTTCTACAATCCGGAGCTTGCTCTATACATGGATACTGCATTTTTTGCAGAGGCAGTTCCCGCTTTTATGCCATTGCGCATTCAGCGGAATTCGCTACAAGGGTTTGACTTTGGAAATACACAAGATGGCTTGTTTCCTTTAAAAGGTACTCCGGCTCTTGATGGTACCGCCCTTGGAGCAGATAGCCCTTTTGAAGATTTACTTCTTCCGGCTGCAGGCTCACCAAGATCTGTCGATTTATGGCCAATTTTCCATACAGGTGTGCCCAATGCACGTCCGTATCAGTTGGCGACAGGAAAAATGGGTGATCCGCTTGCTGCGGGTAAACCGTTTATCAATAACTTCCTGCCAAACGGTGGTGATATGCTTCGCCTCAATATGGCTACACCGGTAACGCAACGAGATGATGAAAACTTCAGTTCGCTTGGGTTAATTGCTGCAGCTGTGGCAGGTCTTACAGATCCTGCTTATGCTAATACCGATCTGGAATTCATTCCAAATATGGATGGTTTCCCGAATGGACGCCGTCTTGAAGATGACGTAACGCGTATTGAATTACAAGCGGTAGCAGGTATCGTTCTTGCGGCCATCGGTCTTTGGGAAGATGATTACAATCCTGAGGAAGATGACAGTCCGGTTACCGATCAGCTTCTTGCTGAGCTTGGTTACACTACCGGAGTTGAAGAAAACGACGCGCCTTTCAGAAGTACTTTCCCATACGTTCAGCTTCCTTTTTCAGGAACTTCAGAATGTAGCGGATTGGCTGTTGATTACACGCAACCCGAAGTTCTTCCTCCTACTGAGTTTGAGAATGGCTGTGATGAATTTGTATACTACATTTCAGATCATGCTACGGCAGATGGTATCTCTGATATCTACGCAGTTACACTTAGTGAAGACGGTATGGCTGAAATGAGTTATTTGGCTACAAGTCAGATAGAAATTCACATTGCTTACAACGAAATAGATAATTTGATCTATGCCGTAAGTAAATTTGATAACTCTTACAGAACGCTTGACCCATCTGCGGAAACGCCTGAGTTTAGCGAACCTGTATCGCTTGGTGGCCAGTATGGCGAAATTACCGCTGCAGTAATTAATGCAGATGGAAAACTCCTTTTCGGAAGCCAGAATATGAATCAAATATTCTGCGTGAATTTGCAGAGTGGAGAAGTTACAAACTACGATGCTTATGCCCCTGTTACAGGTGGTGACCTGGCATTTAGCTCTAGCGGATCGCTTTACCTTAATACTCGTAGCGGTATGGGTGGACTTTATGAAGTTTTCCCGGCAGCTGTAATGCCTGATGTACTAATCGGAAGCGTGCCTAACCTGGTTACAGGACTGGCAATTACCGATAATGACCAGCTTTTGGTATCAGCAAAGGGTATGACTGTTCTTCAGTTGCTTAATGTTGACGGTTCTGCCGGCGATATGGATTTCAACCTAATGCTTGATGGTGCGCCTTACACATTACGTGATGGTGACCTTGCATCAGGATGTGGTTCTTTTGCAAGTGATGAGGAGCCACCGGTAAACGGTTTGGAAGCTGAAGTTGATATACAGCTTACTTCTTATCCAAATCCTACCACAGGTACATCGCAAGTACAATTTACAACGGCTACAACCGGTCGTACAGTGCTTGAAGTATTTGACCTGAATGGGCGAAATGTAGCTACACTCTTTGACGCGCAGGCGCAGAAAGATCAGCCTTACCGCATGGACTTTAACGGTACCGAACTTCCAAATGGAGTTTACATTTACCGTTTGAGAACAGGTGGCGAAATGGTGATTCATAAATTCATGATCGCCCGTTAGGCTAGCTTACTTAGTATGACCAAATACAGAATTTGATACGAAGAGGTGTCGCTTTCGCGAGGGTTGACCGGTAAAAATAACATAGTTGTTTAACCCGTCTTCGAAATCTAAAAGCATAGCTTAAACGTAGCTATTCTGTATTACTTGAAACAATAAAAAGAGGGGGAGACTCTCACAGTCTCTCCCTTTTTAAAATATCCAAAAACCTTTTAACCATGAAAAACCCTGAAACAACCCTGAAACAACCCTTAAACAAGTTCAGGGTGACCAGGGTGACCAAGGTGACTACCAAAAAACCATAAACCATGAAAAGTTTAAAAACATTTATTCTTCCTTTTCTGAGTGTGCTGGTGCTGGCTTTTAGCGCTTGTACCCATGATCACAAAAGTGAAACAAACACTGTTAAAGAAGAAACTCAAAGTAAAGTTCCCGAATTAAAGGAGCGCGATGTAGCGCTAGGGACCAATGAAGAGATGGATAACATCCGCAACATTTACGATAAAAGTGTTAAAGCGTTGGAATCAAATCCTTCTGATATAGAATCACGCCTTACCCTGAGCGAAGTATTTATTACCGAAGCTCGCCTTACTGGAAATCATGCCTACAACTACGAGGCAGCGCTCCAGGTTCTCGATGAGGTGCTCTCTTCAGCGAAAGCTGAAAAAGACCAGCGGTTTAGAGCTTTGATGAACAAGGCCACCGTGAAGCTGAGTCTTCACAAGTTTGATGAAGCTCTCGTAATTGGAAAAGATGCTCTTGCGCTCAATAACCGCAATGCAGGTATTTACGGTGTACTGGTTGATGCCAACGTAGAACTGGGTAACTATAAGGCAGCTGTGGAGATGAGCGATAAAATGGTGTCAATACGTCCTGACTTGCGTTCGTACTCCCGCATCTCATACCTCCGCGAAATTCATGGCGACATTGAAGGTGCCAAAGAAGCGATGGATATGGCCGTAAAAGCCGGGTACCCCGGAATGGAACAAACCGAATGGGCGCGCATTAAGCTAGGAGAAATTTACGAGCAATACGGCGATCTTAAAACTGCCGAGATGCATTATACAATCGCACTCCGCGAACGACCAAACTATCCGTTTGCCCTTGCAGCAATGGGTCGCCTGGAAAGGAAAAAAGGTGATCTCGCTAAATCGGAAGAATTTCTTACCAGAGCTACGCAATATATGAACTACGCCGGATTTCACGCTTTGCTTGCAGATACTTACAAGGCACAAGGCGAGGAGCAATTAGCTGATGAGTCGTACAAGCGTGCTTTAAAAATTATGGAATACGGCAACGACGAAAAAGGCACTGAGGGTAATCTTGATGGAGAAGATGGTCACCTGCACCTGGCCGATAACGACGGTCACGAACATGGCGGCGATCACAGTCACGGTCACGAGCATGCAGATGACACTGGTCACGGCCATCAACATGGTCTCGAAGTAGCGCGTCTGTATATGAAAATGGGCAATCAAACAGTTCCCGCAATGGAGAATGCGCAGATAGAATATAAAATGCGTCCCAACAATATTGATATCAACAAAGAACTTGCCTTGATTTACTACAAAGAAGATAAACTTGACAAGGCTTCAGAACACCTCACTAAAGCCATGGCAACCAACTCAAAAGATCCCGAGCTTTACAGCCTTAAAGGATTAATCGCTATAAAACAAGGCGATGCTCTGGCTGGCAAACAAATGATTCGCGAATCATTTAAAACCAACCCCTGGCAGGATGCACCTACAACGGGCGAGGCCGAGGCGGTTGTTTCTTAAATATTGAAGAAACGAATCATTAGATTCAATGATAAGTGTGTAAACCCGCAGCAGAAATGTTGCGGGCTTTTTGGCGAATGAGGCGGCGGAGTGTGCACAAAAAGAGCGTTCATTTGTCAAAAGGAGGGAACAAGTGTATACAAAAACGGGTTTTCTTTTGTCAAAAAAGGTGAGCAAGTGTTTACACCAACCGTGTTGTTTTGACAGAAGAGTAGTACTGGTATATATAAAGGAGGTGATCTTTTGACGGTTCTGGAGGACAGGTATATATAGCGGGTTGCTTATTATGGCAAACCGGTTCACCACAGATTCCCACAGATTCTCACAGATTGCGTGGTGGGAAAAAAAGATGTGTGAATCCTTTAAATTTTTGGTGATAGAAAACCGTGGTGGGAAAAGGTTAACCACAGATTGGCACAGATTCACACAGATAAAATAATTGGGTAATGACGGTTAAGTTACCGTAAGTGCTTTTCAGGCATGTTGGATTTGCAGCTTCTTTCCACATATCAATACACCCTTCACCCCACTTCAACTCGCGACTTAAAGGCTCGCCAAAGTAACCTGCGCAGCAAATTCCCGCATCTCTCCACTTTCACCCTTTACCGTAACAAGAATCGTATAAACCCCATCCGGATAATCACCATCTCCAGGACTCCAAAGCGTTAAAGCAGGCGGCGGACTCGTCGCCTCTCCTGTGTGAAGCAAGTTGCCCCAGCGGTTGCGGATTTCCCAGCGCATATAGGCTACGCCTGCCGTTTGTGCCACCAGGGCATCGTTGCGACCATCGCCATTTGGGGTGATGATATTTGGAACTACTATTTTAAGACCTTGGTCAACACGAATGGTAGCATAAGCGGTATCTGCACAGCTTGTTTCGTTGCGTATGGCAATAAGTGCTATTACGTATGTTCCTGTATCTGTAAAGGTATAGCTCGTATTGGTGCTGTTGCTAAAGGGAGTTCCATTTACCATCCAGGTGTAATCTGTTGCCTCGGTGCTTTGGTTTGTGAGCACTACGCGGAGGGGCGAGTAGCCGCTGTCTGGATTAGCTGTAAAAGCTGCCGTTTGCAAAGGGTCAAGCGCCACAACCGCTGTGCTATCCCAAGTGCAGCCCAGCGCATCTGTAACCGATACATCATAAATGCCGGGAGTTAAATTCTCAAAAGTACCATTGGTTTTTGTATTGCCATTTACGGTGTATTGAAAAGGTGCTTTGCCGTCCATTTCTCCAAAAATAATGCGGCCGGTATTCTGCGGACAAAAGCTTGCTCTTACCTGCAAGTTACCGGGGCGGGGAACCTTGCCTACCGTTACAAAAACCGGAATAGTCTGTGAACAGGCGCCGCCCTCATCATCATTCCACATACGCACACGGTACCAGCCACTGCTATCTGCAAAGCACAGAGGATTAGCAATGGTAGAATTGCTTAAACCCGATGCCGGTGTCCACTCGTAGTTGTCAAATCCGGGGATGGCGGCTAGTTGAATGGTGTCAGTATAATCTGGTTCACCTTTGGGAGTAGCTTGAAAGCGACAAAAAGAATAGGATCGCGGCATATCAATATTAGTTACTGAGCAGTTCGGTGCGTATACTATAAAAAATGCAGGGTGGGGGTTGTAACCCCATTGCGGCATATCTGCATTTACTGGGTTGAGATATAATTCTTGCTGTAGCTGATCATCTAAATAATCATTTATAACTGCAATTCCATCACTACGATTCACTTCGGTATTAGCAGTATCATCGTCCAAACCGAACAGTTCACCATTTTCATAATAAAAATGACCTCGTACACCTGCGGCTACTGGGTTTATATTATCGTAACCCCAAATATTCCCTAAAATCTGGTCATTAATTCCAATTCTTGTTCGATCTTCAAAAAATATATTGAGCCTATCAGAGTAAATTGAAAAACCAATATCAGTACCAGATTTAAAATCTGGCTTATCAAATAAATAACTTTGCAGTTCGGTTTGAGGCTGAGATGCAGTGTAAATCCGAACACATGTAGAATCTAATATTAGCGGTGAAGTATATAAAAAAACGAATTGTAAGCTCCACCAGCCTTGACCGAGATTTAGATTTGTTGCATCAGCACCATTTAAATAAACATTAACAGAATCATTCTGGATCATCACTAAATCTGTTATTCTCTGAGCATGAACGGCGAAATATTCAGCATTCTCGTTATCTAGCAACTCCTCACCAATTTGATTTTCATCACTCCATGCAAATTCCATGTCGTTAACGATAAAAGGTTTTGAAATTGGCCTTCCGTATCTATATGTCAGAACATACGCATCTTTCAAAATATAATCCTGCTCCCATTTAATTTTAAAGTGACCATCTAACAAACCGGCTGAGGTTCTGCCAGCTGCTGTAACGCCCCCAACAAAGCATTCTTCTAAAAAAAGATTTTGAGAAAACACTTGCAAACCACAAGTCAGGCTGCCAAGTAGAAAACAGAGAAGACTATAAAGTTTAGAGCATCTCATGCATTATCCATTTTGATTCTTTTCATCGCATTTCAAAGATATCATTTGAAATTAAAACGAGATACAAAAGATAAGGCTTTTAAAGCAAATGGTGAAAACCCGGTTTAGGAACGGTCTTTTTTATTTGAGCGTGCTCATCTCAATACTCACTTCTCAATACTCACTACTAAAAACATAAATAGTATATTCCCACTCCAAAAAAGCCCACCACTCAAACGCATGGAGACGAATTACCTGAAACCCAAAAAGGCATTGAACAAAGCCTTTCTGAAAGTAAAGCCAAACAGGACCGAGATTGAATCGTTTAAAACCAACCTGATTGAGCTGCTAAACAGGGCGAATGATACAGAATCGGAGGAGTTTCATAAAAATCTGGTCTCTGACTTTCTTAAAAAAACGTATTACGACCCCCGGCATTATATCAATACCAAAGGCCGCAACGATCTGGTGATTCACAATGGCGATAAAGCCAAAAGCGCGGTGGGAGTGATCATCGAGGCTAAAAAGCCAACGAATAAAGCCGAAATGCCGCAGGCAAATGTCCGCCTGAACTCAAAAGCCTTTCAGGAACTGGTGCTTTACTATTTGCGTGAGCGCATCACTCTTGGCAACCTTGAGGTAAGGCATCTGGTTATTTCCAATATTTACGAATGGTACATTTTTGATGCGGCTGTATTTGACAGGCTGTTTGCCCAGAACAAGAAGCTGGTGAAGCAGTTTACCGAATTTGAAAGCGGCCGCCTCTCTGAAACGAAGACAGATTTCTTTTACAAGCAGATTGCCGAACCGGCTATAGCCGAGGTGAAAGACGAAATAGTTTACACCTACTTCAACTTAAAGGATTACCAAAAGCCGCTGCGAAACGACGACACGCGCGATGATAAAAAGCTGATTGCCCTTTTTAAACTGCTCTCGCCCGAGCATTTGCTAAAGCTGCCTTTTGCCAATGATAGCAACAGCCTGGATAAGCGCTTTTACAGCGAATTGCTCCACATCATCGGCTTGACAGAAACCAAGGAAGGCGGCAAGAAGCTCATTCAGCGCCACAAGGAAGGGGAGCGGAATACCGGGAGCTTTCTCGAAGATGCCATTATTCAGCTCGACAGCCTCGATAAAATAAACCTCCTCGATCGCCCCGCACAGTTTGGTGCTACCCACCCTGAAAGGCTTTTTAATGTGGGTCTCGAGCTTTCCATTACCTGGATTAACAGAATCCTGTTTTTGAAATTGCTCGAAGCGCAGCTTATTTCCTACCACAAGGGCGATAAGTCGTATGCTTTTCTCAATCTCGCCAAGATTAAGAATTTTGATGACCTGAACAGCTTGTTTTTTCAGGTATTGGCAAAGAAGTTTGAGGAGCGGAATGCCGATGTAAAAGAGCTTTTCACAAAGGTGCCTTATCTCAACTCATCGCTCTTTGAACCCACCGACATAGAGCACGCCACCTTGCTTATAAGCAATCTGCGCGACGATAAAACCCTCCCCATCATAGCTTCTACCGTGCTAAAGAATGAGCAGGGCAAGAAGCGCACGGGCAGGCTTAGCACGCTGGAGTATCTTTTTGAATTTCTCAATGCCTATGATTTCAGCAGTGAAGGCTCGGAAGATATTCAGGAAGACAATAAATCACTGATTAATGCCTCTGTGCTGGGCTTGATATTTGAGAAAATAAACGGATACAAAGACGGTTCGTTTTTCACACCGGGTTTCATTACCATGTACATGTGCCGCGAGACCATTCGCAAAGCGGTGGTGCAGAAATTTAACGACATTAAGCAATGGAAATGCAAGGACATCCACGAGTTATACGACAAGATAGAAGACCGGCAGGAGGCCAATACCATTGTAAACAGCATCAAAATTTGCGATTCCGCAGTAGGGTCGGGGCACTTTCTGGTATCGTCATTAAATGAAATGATCGCGGTAAAGAACGACCTGAAAATCCTTCAGGATCGCACCGGTAAGCGCCTCAAGGAATACGAAGTGGAGGTGGTAAATGACGAACTCGCCATAACCGACGAAGAGGGCGAGCTTTTTGAATACAATCCCACTAGCAAGGAGAGTCAGCGCATACAGGAAACGCTCTTTCACGAAAAGCAAACGATTATCGAAAATTGCCTTTTTGGTGTGGACATCAACCCCAATTCCGTAAAAATATGTCGCCTGCGCTTGTGGATTGAGCTTTTGAAAAACGCCTATTACAAAAACCCCACCGAGCTCGAAACCCTGCCAAACATCGACATCAACATAAAATGCGGAAACTCGCTGGTAAGCCGTTTTGCCATGGATGCCGATTTAAAGCAGGCCTTAAAAAAGAGCAAGTACAATATTGACGGTTACCAAGCCGCCGTATCTACCTACCGCGATGCCGAAAGCAAAGAGCAGAAACGCGAAATGGAACGCCTGATAGCAGACATTAAAAACGATTTTCGAACGAACATTGATGATCCTTTTAAAGGAAAACTCGCAAGAGCGCGAGGTACGGTAGATAAAATAGCAACAGAAATTAACACTCAAAAACAATGGGGTGAAAGGATTGCCAAAACCTTGATCAAAGACTTGGAAAAAGCTACCAAGCGTTTTAAAAAACTCGAAGCTGAAAGAGATGAAATAGTATCAAATAGAATTTTTGAAAATGCCTTTGAATGGCGCTTCGAATTTCCCGAAGTGCTCAATGATGAAGGCGATTTTGTGGGATTTGATGTGGTGATTGGGAATCCGCCTTATATCAGGCAGGAGGAGCTTGGAGAGTTGAAAAGTTATCTGCAAAATCACTTCACAACGTACGCCGGCACGGCAGATTTATACGTGTATTTCGTGGAACTTGGTATGAACATTATCGCACAGGCAGGCCAGTTTGCATATATTCTACCGAACAAATGGATGCGTGCCGGTTATGGCAAGGCTCTGCGCACTTACGTAGAAAATTACAGGATTTCAGAAATTGTCGATTTTGGTGATTTGCCTGTATTTGAAGAAGCCACGACTTATCCTTGTGTTATGTTATTGGAAAAATCACCGGCTCATGCCGATTTCACTGCCGTGAATGTCACCACACTTGATTATCCCAATGGGTTGGAAGATTACCTGAGTGGCTTGCGTTATAAAGTATTGCTTTCCGGATTGCGCCCCGAAGGCTGGACACTTGTAAGCGCAGACGTGCAGCGCCTTCTCGACAAAATCCGCTCGAAAGGTGTACCGCTTAAGAAATATGTGGATGGGAAGTTATTTTATGGAATCAAAACAGGGTTTAATAAAGCCTTTGTGATTGATCAATCAACAAAAGATAGGTTGATTGCAGAAGATCCGCGTTCAGCGGAAATTATCAAACCCTTTCTGGCAGGTCGAGATATTAAGCGGTTCAAGCAGCCGGAGAGTGATAAGTATTTGATTTTATTTAAAAGTGGCGATACCCGAAAATGGTTTGGAGAGGGGCTTTCAGAATCTGATGCCAAAGCGAAGATGGCGGAAGCTTTTCCTGCAGTTATGAATTGGCTTCAACCATTTGAATCAAAAGCAAAAGCCCGATACGACAAAGGACATTATTGGTGGGAATTGCGGGCTTGTGATTATTATGATGAGTTTGAGAAGCCGAAGATTATTGTGCCCACTATTGTGAAAAGTGCGTCATATGCCTATGACTATAAAAGTTATTATGGTAATGACAAAACAACGATTATACCTACTGATGATCTTGCACTATTTGGGCAATTAAATTCAATGGTGGTTGATTTTTTCTTTAAGTCAATTGCTTCAACAAAACAGAATGGTTATTTCGAATATAAGCCGGTTTATGTAAGCCAGCTTCCAATTCTTGAAGACCATTCCAAAGAGATACATTCACTCGTTGAGGAGAGATTGAGTTTAGATTCTTTTGATAATGAGAATTTAATTCATGACTTGGAAGCAAGAATTGATGAAATAGTTTATCAGCTTTATGGATTGACGGAGGGGGAGATTAAAATTGTGGAAAGTACATAGCGCACATAAAATAGTTCACATAGGTGCAGACGACAGAAACAAATAAATTTAAAGATGCAAAACAGAAAGACGGATTCCAGCATAAAAAAACTAAATCAGAGCTTGCTGACTGTTCGATTGTATTCAGTTTACATCAGTAGATATTGACATGATAGCGGAATTAAGAATAGTAGAAAAGTTTCGGATTGATCAGGGTTTATCAACTGAAATAGAAGCTCTTTCAGACATACCGGATACAGTGAGAACAAAAGCGGATTACGATAAATTAAAAGCTGAAAGAAATAAATTATAGAATATAGTGGAGGAAGTATTAAAAACTTTGCCAATTCCCAAGGGTGAGATTCCATGGGTAAAAGGTGGGGCAGCGGATCCAATTGAATATTATGCGGAGTCTAATCTTGATGAAAAAGCAAGTTTGGAATTTGGGATAGACCAAGCAGTTTACAACGCTTTTGATTTGACTAAGGAAGAAATAGAATTATTAGAGGAGTATGAGGATGCACATTTAGAATTGAATGTTCTTGAAGCGGAAGTACCTAAATGATATTCAAAAGGCATGAAAACTAAAGAAATACGCGAGGAGGTTTATCGCAATGAAATATTTGAAAGACTAGCCGGTTTAGTTGACGGAAACTCAATTCTATTAGCAATTTCTGAGAAAAGAGCAACAGATGAAAATTATGTTCTAAATCCCACGGAGCGTTACATCTTAAGAGTTGATTATCGACTTGGAAAATTGACAAAGTGTATAGAAGTAATGCTGCAAATTGAATTATTCTTAAGACGATTTCCGGATAAAAAGTTTTTCGTCGAGCATGGATTTAGTGAAACGGATTACTTGGAATATCATATTAAGAATGCTGTAGTTCAAATGGTGTCATTCAGAGATATGCTTTTGCATTTAACCAATGAATTATTAGAATTAGGTGTTGAACGCGGGGTGACTAATATTAAAAAGCAAAAGCGAAACCAACCAAAAATGAGAAAGGCATTGAGTTCTGTCGATGAAAAAGGACGGCTTATTAAGCTATTTGATAATTATGATGAGCAGCTAAAGCAAATGACTCAATTTCGCAATTTACATATTCATGAAGGCGAGTTCAATGATGGAACTTTAAGGGAGGTACATCGAGTCCAATATTTGATAGGAATGACAGAGCGATACAACGAAGAAATTGAACCTTGGATGACTAATCGTTACCAAATCGCAAGATGGAAATTGAAAGATAGAAGAAAGGAGTTAATCGAATTGACCCAAAATCAAAGAAATGGCATGGAACTATCATTTATCCATTTTACTAAAATGTTGGCAGGGGAGTTTTGGCAGAGGGTTAAAAGGAAAGAAGATGAGTGATCGATACAGCGAGTTGATGCGGTTGAAAGGTCGCTACAGTGTTTTAGGAAGATGAAATAGGCTCTAATTTATTGAATTGAAAGAATCGGTATTATGAAAAAGACAAGCTTACATGTAAAAATAAATAAGGCCCAAGATGATATCGAATCGCTTACCAGTCAATTGAGAGAAATATGTAAGGTTTCAGGTTTAGGTGAATTATGTTTCTTTTTACATGCAATTCATTTTTCCAGAAGAAATTTTCAGGAGAATAAACTTAAGGATGATTCAGTATTAAGATCAAGTCACAACGTCAGGCAAATAAATGACCTTTCAAAATATCTGGTTCAGCTAATATGGAAATTTGGAAAACATGGGTTTTTGAAACAAGAGGATGGAAGCTTTATTAATATGAGAAATGTAAACTTAATGCACGAACTTGCCCAAAGATCCATTCTAAATCAGAATTTATCAATCTTGGTTTTCTCCTGAGACAAAATCCCCTTTCGTTTATTGATGGAGTCAGCGTTGGCGAAGTGTTTAATTCTATCGCATTGGATAATAAATTGATAAAATTTTTCAACTATGGTTTACGCGAATCGCGGGAACATGACACCCAAAAAGATGACCAACTAAAGTCCGGGGATTTATTCGAAAAGTATTTATTCGAGTTTTCTGAATTTTCAGATCTATTCATCCACACTTTTAAGTGTACCCCTCAGGAATTAGTTGAACTTTTTGATTTTTTAATTTCTCTAGTCGGTCATAATATTCTCAAAAACTTGACTGAAATTTATAATATAGGTGATAATATAAACCCGCAGGAATATGCAGTATATTTCGCTTTTACGGAGTCTATTCATATTCATGAATCTCAAATAGAAATAAAATTTCAGGAAAAATTTAATTATATTCTTAGTGAATTTTCTTTATCTCCATTCGATCTTGATGAAGATCAGAGATTATTTGACCAAGTAGCCAGAAAACCTTTTTTGAAAGTTGATGACTATTTTATATTAAGTCCAGAAATTATATTGGATAGTCTCTTTGTAAATACACACTACAAATTGCTTGAATGTTCTCAAAATGCTGATGAATATAAAAGTCGTTCTTCGACAAGGTTTATTGATAATATATGCCTTACTGCTTCAAAAGCAGGTTTTATTGAAGTTGGAAGGGAGAAGGATGTTTTTAATGGGAGGCATAACCTAGGTGATATTGATCTTATACTTAAGAACGATGAAGGTGATTTTCTTTTGATTGAAGCCAAAAATCACACTCTTCCTTTAAGTGTGTACTGGCATCAATTCGAAGCTGAAAGTAAGAGGCTAGAATATCAACAAAACGATTGGGAGAGAAAAGTATTGCAAAGAATTTCATACTTAAAAGGCCACTATAATGATTATGGGATCTCCGCATCTTTCAAGTATATTATTGTAACCAAAAGACCAGAAATACTTTCACATTTTTCTGAAATTTTAGTTTTGTCTCTATTTGAATTTGAAAATTGGATATGTTCTCCTCCATTAAAGTTTAATTTTCACGATGTATATGCAAATATGGAATCTCACTATTCCATAAATGAGGAAGATTCATTAGAGGAAGTTGTTAATAAAGCCAATTCATTAGGATTAGACTGGCTGATGGAATAGTCATATCGCATATATTTACCTCTGCCCAAGAAATACGATATCTCAACATATGGAAGAAAACAATAATATCATAAATGACTACGCCTACATCGACACAGGTAGTAATACTACTCTCATAGTAGTGTTATGTTTACTTTTTGTTTTTTTAAGCATATGCGGAGCTTACAGCAGGTTCATACGTTTTACAAATCAAATTAATGACCTAACAAAACTTATTCAAAAGAAATTTCCTTCCAAAACTTTTATTGATCGACTGAATATTTTCGATTCAGTCATAAGGATTCTCTCAGTATTCGTTTTTTTCATGTTTAGCACTTCTTTTATTAACTTGGCTATTGACATCTTTTCAAACTTGGGCTATCATCGCCTTTACGATGTTCTCAATTTATTTCATTTCTTTCTATTTACCCTTATCATTTTACGCAACGAAGCTTATTAGATTCACTCAGAAAGGTGGACCAATAATTTGGTCTACTCCTGAGGAGCCAACGCAATTTGGAACTATTTTTACAGTACTTTCAATTTATGACGTTGCTACATTCGTAAACTCGATTGTCTTCTGCGAGTTTATAAAGAAAGGGCTTAAGATTCGGAAAATGGAAAAACTCTTGAGTTTAAGTGAAGACTCAATCGAGTTTCCTCTAGAGAATTCTTGTAAGAATTACATGGATAAAGCTCAAATCGAATCTATCAAAGCCAAATATGGAATTGTGCTAAAGCACTATCGAGGCCATGGTAAAATAGATAATCCGATAATTGTAGAGAAGTTGCGAGGTATGGATAATCGAGAATTTTTCATTGTCGAATATATTAAATGGCTCAATTTATCTCATTTGCAGCTTTTGAAGGTTTCACTTGATGATTTCTTTTCCAGTGCAGAAGACCAAATGATAACTGCCAACTATCACGCGTACCACTTTTGTAATGATCAGTTTAAATTTGAAAAAAGAACTGTTTATTTTAAGTTCGTGTGATATAATTTGCACAGTTAGGAATAATATAAAGTAGAAGCCTTTTATGTTTTGGTGGTAATCGTAAATAACTTACCTCAAAAAAATCACCTTTCTTTTCCCACCCCATAAACTTTCCTTAACTTCATCATATTAGACATTGGACCTGCTTCCTATCTTTCATCGTCTCACTCTAAAGCAGCCCAATGATCATTTATTCTGTTTCATAGCAAATTAACCCCGTAGAGAACGCCCTTCGGGTTTATTTTTGGGGTTTTGCTACTTCGTAATCTGTGAGAATCCTTTCAATCTGTGGTGAAAAAGATTTAACCACTATTTCTAACATTTTGTACCTTTAATAAAAAGTAGTCATGATATCAAAAGAGAAACTTAAAGAAGAGATAGATAAATTTCCCGAGGATGAAATTTCAATAGACGAACTTATTGAAAGACTGGTTTTCATTGAAAAACTGGAACATAGAATTTCTTCATCAGAACAGAATGGTGCAAAGTTGACAGAAGAAGAAATGAGAAATGAAATTGGAAAATGGTCAAAATAAGATGGCTTCCTGTAGCCAAAGAAAGACCTACGGGAGATATTTGAATACGTTTCCCGCGATTCAAAGCGTTACGCAAAGCGACAAATTGACAAAATTTTCAGCAGAACGCTTATCTTGAAAACGCACATTCAGGCTGGAAGAATTGTTGAAGAACTTAGCAAACCAGAAATTAGAGAGATTGTTGAAGGAAACTACAGAATAATATATCGAATTGTAACTGTTTCGGAAGTGGATATTTTGATGGTCCACCATGGTGCGAGAGACCTGACACGTAGAATACCAAAAGACTAAAAATGCAGAGCAATTTCTATGTACTTGGGCCTCTATAGCAGCCCAATTATAGTTTTTCTGTTTCATAGCAAATAAACCCATAGAGAACGCTTTTCGGGTTTATTTTTAACCGTAGTTCGAAATCTGTGAGAATCCATTAAATCATAGCGATAAACCCGTGGAGAACGCTCTTCGTCTTTATTTTTGGGGTGAACTGATTAGAGAGGTCAATAGGGGCGTAGCCTCAATATCTTCGTCGCGGATGATCAGGCCATGTATTTTAATCGCAAGAGCTTAGCCTTGACATCTACATTACACTATCATAATGCAAGATGAATTTCGCAGAAAGCTACCGGGGCTGTGGCACTTGGTCCACAAAAATTAATTCAAATCGGATTGCTCTTGCGTATACTTCCTATTTCGATTTTGCGATGGTTATACTCAGCTATTATATTCGCTTTTCTTCCTCTTAGTCCTCACCCACACAACTAAAAGCCCAAGAGCGCCAGCTGCCAGCCCAAGCGGCCACCCATAGTCGGCTAGTATTGATTTAGGTGCCATAAATTTTCCGTCTTCACCGGTAAGCACCACACCACCCCAGTAGTAAGGCGCTGCGAGTTCGCCTGTATGGCTTGACAAATAATCAAGCTTTGCTTGACGCAAGGCATCTGAGTACGCCATTTCCTGATCTATATGGCTATAAAACTTCTTCATAATCCACGTACTTTGCTTATCGTCTATTTGCCAAAGGCTGTACATCACATTCGGGCAACCTGCATATTGGAAGGCATGTGCGAGAGATAGCACTCCATCACCTTCCCGATAAGCACCAATACCCGTTTCGCAGGCAGTTAGCACGGCCATGTTGGCCTGCAAAGGTTGATTGTAAAGTTCGTAGGCATATAAATACCCATCATCATTGGTTTCAGCATGGGGAGTAAGCGCCAGGAAGCTCATCAATGGGTTATCATCTTGCAGTTGGGCATGTGTGCCAAAATGAAGGATACCTGCCTTGGAAGCATTGCTCCTGAAGGATGCTTCGTTGGCTTCGCTACCTGTAAATACTTTTCCTCTTGGCTTCAGCTCTTCGGCAAATTCAACCGACCAGGGAGTTTGTACCCAGGAAGTAAATGTCGAGTCGGCCTTTTTGCCGGAAGGTAAATGTTTGCGATAATCTGCTTTAAGCTCATCCGAAAATCCCGGAGCTAATGCGAGTATTTCTCCGTTGGCCTTTCTGTCCTGATTTTTCATTCCCGGAAGGGTGTTTCTAAGAATAAAAGTGTGCTTATTGAGAAGCCAGGGCCAGGTAGCGTAATCAGGGCTTTGAGTGGAAGCGGTAATCAGGGTTTCAAAATTGAGGAAGTTAAGCGCACCATCGGGTATTAGAAGTACACGCTGTTTAAGGTTTGCTTCGATGGGCTGCCAAAGTATGGTATAGAGGTAATGGCTTAGCGCCGCAATTCTGTGAGGATGGGCTCTCTGCTCGAGAAGCTGACGGTAGGTGCGCACTGAATCTTGCCAGGAAGAGGGGAGGTTTAACAGGGTAGTATTAAAGTCATTGCCGTTGGCCACAAGCACGGCCATGGCGGTGTCGGCATCAAAAAAGGCTACGAGGCTGGCCTTGCTCGCTGCGAGCCTTTTTTGCACCTCGGCTGCCTTAGGCACTGCAGGATCATAGCGAAGCTCGTACCAGTCGGGATAAGTGGTGTGTAAATAAGCTTGGTAGTTGCGCCATCGGTTTAGCGTTTCAAAGCGTAGTTGCGACCAGTATTCATCCTGTTGGTCTTTTGCCTTGGCTTGCACAAACCTAAGTTCCTCGCGCAGCCTGCGGTCTTTTTCTACTACCGAATCGGGAACATTGGCATAATTCATTGCCGTACGGTTTTGAAGGGCTGAGCGTATAGAAGCGGACCGGCTTTGCTCAAGACTGCTTAAGTAGAGCGCCTTCATGTTGTCGTTTATATCAGGCTGAATGCTGGCCAGTAAAACGCCCTTTCGGTAAATGGATTTTATAAGCGGAAGTACCGTATTGTGCTCTGATTCGAAGTTTAAAAACGGCCATAGCTGTTCCATCAGTGCGTCCATAGTTTGCATAACTTCCATGCCTTCTTCAAAGCTTTTCTCGCCGACTAAATGCTTTTTACTCAGCAATACATCAAGATGAAAACTAATGAGATTGAGTACATAAGGGTCAAGATATTCTACGGGATATTGAGATAAATTCGCCACATCCACTTGCCCTTCGGAGGGGTTACATACGGCTGTCCATGCTTTTTGAATATACCGAGCGGTGCTATCGGGCTTATCAATTTCGTGAAAACGCTCGCCTAAGATGAATCAGAGATTCAAGGGTCCATTGATTTTGATCTGTTACCGTTTTGGAATAAATGGAGAGACACGTGCGGTAATTGTTCAATGCCTCTTCCTGGTTTCCATTCCACCATTTCATATCGGCGAGGCCATATAGAGAGTTAGCTGTTTTTGGGTGGTTTTTACCAAATGCCCTAAGCCGCCGTTCGTAGGATTCTTTGTAATAGGTAAAGGCTCTGCTTGTGTCTTTTCTATCTTGCGAAACCAATGCCAGATTAAAAGCGCTTTGGCCAAGTTCTGTATCAGATTGTTCTTCTGCGAGCTCTCTTTGTAAAAGAGCTAGGTAAAAAAGAGAATCAGCTTGTTGATTCATCCCTTCCGCATAGTATACCCCGCCGAGTCCATCGTACATATTGGCCCTGTAAAAATGAGGGTTTGGCAAGAGCGAATCTGCCAGATTTAATCCCTTTGTAAGGTAAATACGTGCCTTCTCATAGTCATCAAGCATGGAGTATATGGAACCCATATTGTGGTATTCATTCATTAGAGAATAGTAAGAAGCTTGCTTTTCGTGAACGGCTATAGCATGTTCCAATAAGGCAAGTGCTTCATCAATCTGGCCCATGTCTGATTTAATAATGCTCAGGTTTGATGCCACGCTAAGTAATTGAGGGTGATCTGATGGAAGGTGGATCTGGAGAATTTCATAAGCTTCTTCATAAGCTTTTCCGGCTTTGGCTTTTAGCCCCAGCTCATCATAAACCGATGCCAGTGAATTAAGGTTATATGCTATTTCTTTTGCAGTGGAGTCAAAAATAGCGTAACGTAGTCGAAGAGCTTCTTCTACTAAATTTCGAGCTTGCTCCAGATCGTCGGTATAAATACTTACGAGGCCTTTCCATTCGGTCGCTTTGGCCAGGATGAGGGTATCGGGGGTACTTCTTTGCGCTTCAAAAAAAATACTCTTGTTCAAAATCTCTTTGGCCTTTGAAAATTCTGAAAGGTAGAGCATGTTACTCCCATAGGTAAAGTAAACCGAACCCATAAAAGAGGGCAGGGGTGGATGTGCTTCCAGTTTTGCTACCAGTGCTTCCGATTCTGCAACAGACTCTGTTGGCATACCCATTACACCTAAGGTGTGTGCGTGTCGGTGCCGATAATAAGCAAGGCTGTCTTTTTGATTTTTAGATTTCCAAAGAGCGGTTAACTCATCTGCCTTGAGCAAGGCTTCATCATAGCGTCCACTATCGTACAATTGGTTAAACTGGTTCCGTAATTCATTGGCTTCAGCTTGTGCCATTGATATTAATGGAACGAACACCAAGAAAATGATGGACAGGAATCTATACATGCCATAAAGGTGGTGAATATTTTAGTCAAAGTCCACTATGTGAGGGTTCAACTTCCTTAAAAAAGTTTCAAGGGAGTTAACGGAATGAATTGACTAGCTATTTTTTCATCCAGATTACCGGTTTTACATTTGTGTCCCCATAAAACTGAAACACATAGGTGCCTGCACTAAACCGATCTACCGGAATGGTTCTTCTCGGGTTACCGTTTAAATTTATTCTTAAAACTTCTGATAAGGTATCAAGTTTCATATTTATTTCAACATTATCAAAATCAAAACATTCTGTATCTACATTTTCGTAATAAAGAGCAAATTGAGCATTTAAACGAGGTAGGTATAATTAAGATTACCTTAATTCAGGTAAGAATATGGTTGATTAATGAGTCGGTTTCGAAAAATATGAATCTAAATGCTGAAATCTTATAACTTTATAAAAAGCGAAATATTTATGTAACAAACTCATAAACAATAATATAAATGTAATGTCTCTAGTTTTTTGATTAACTCTATGAAATTTAATGTATAACTTATTGTAAAAATTACGTAAGAGATTTAGTTAACTGAAATACTACGTTTACCGATATCCCCTTATCATGAACAAATATTCTATTATTGTAAGTTTGCTATTTGTCCTTACGAGCGTCTCTACGTTCGCTCAGGCTCCTGAACATATTAATTATCAGGCTGCACTTCGAAATTCTCAAACAGGCGTTGAGCTTTCAAATCAGGAAGTTTTTCTTGTAGTGAAATTTCTGGATGGCGGTCCTGGTGGAAGCATAGTTTATCAGGAGGAGCATTCCGAAGTTACCAGCAGCCTTTATGGCATCATTAATATTAAACTCGGCGATGGAAATCCTGTTCAGGGAGAGTTTCATGAAATTCCCTGGAGTAGTGGAGATATCTGGCTTGATCTTGAAGGAGACGTTGGTAACGGATTGGAGCCAATTGGTATAAGCAAATTTTCGAGTGTTCCCTATGCATTATATGCTGCAGATGCCCCTGCTGCTGAGCCAGATGGTGATGGTGATTCGACAAATGAAATTCAAGACCTTACTTTTTCAAACCATATATTGTCTATTTCAAAAAATAACAATGCTGCCACTGTAGACATGAGCGGATATATCAACGCACCAGATGATGACTCTGATCCTAGTAATGAGATCCAAGACTTAAACCTTAGCAATGACACGCTTACGATTTTAGGAAATCCCAACCCTACCAAAATAGACCTCACCCCTTATATTAATATACCCGATGCAGATAGCGACCCCAATAATGAGCTTATCACGGCTTTTGATTACAATCCTTTAACTTCAATTATTTCTATTACTGAAGCAGGAGATACTCTAAGTCTGGATTTATCACCTCTTGCAGGTGGCGGGGGACCCGATGCCGACGCTGATCCTCAAAACGAGATTCAAGACTTAAATCTATCAAATGATACTTTAACTATTACCAATAATGATTTTGCTACAAAAATTGATTTAACGAATTATAGAAACGTTCCCAATCTGGATAACGACCCAGCCAACGAGATTCAAGACTTAAATCTATCAAATGATACTTTAACTATTACCAATAACGATTTTGCTACAAAAATTGATTTAACGAATTATAGAAACGTTCCCAATCTGGATAACGATTCAGCCAACGAGATTCAAGACTTAAATCTATCAAATGATACTTTAACTATTACCAATAACGATTTTGCTACAAAAATTGATTTAACCAATTATAGAAACGTTCCCAATTTGGATAACGACCCAGCCAACGAGATTCAAGACTTAAATCTATCGAACGATACGTTAACGATTACCGGTAACGGTTCTGCAACGTCTATTAATTTGATTAATTATAGAAACGTTCCCAATCTGGATAACGACCCAGCCAACGAGATTCAAGACTTAAATCTGTCGAATGATACTTTAATAATTACTGGCAATGGTTCTGCAACGTCTATTAATTTGATTAATTATAGAAACGTTCCCAATCTGGATAACGACCCAGCCAACGAGATTCAAGACTTAAATCTATCGAATGATACTTTAATGATTACTGGCAATGGCTCTGCAACGCCTATTAATTTGATCGATTATAAAAACATTCCGAATTTAGATAATGATCCTGCAAACGAAATTCAAGATCTTCAATTATCAGGAAACACTCTTACCATAACTGGAAATCTTTCGGCAAATGAGATTGATCTCAATAATGTTGTTGAAAATTCTACCCTTGCTAGTGGAAACATTTATATTGGCGACTCAGGTGACAACCCTTCATCCCAAGACGTTTCAGGTGATGTTAGACTCTATTTGGATGGATCAACGACAGTTCGGGGAATTCAAGATATTCCTGTCTCTACCACTGCTCCTACCGATGGACAAATGCTGGTTTATAACTCTGGAACGAATATGTGGATACCAACGACCTCTGCAACTCCAACAGTCACTACCAAATACTATTCTGTAGACCCTATGGATTTTGTGGAACTAACCGATGTAGAAAACGGCGTCGAATTAGATGAACACAATGCAATTAAATTCTATAATAAGAACGCTCCGTTTGCTATGATTTATAAAAGTGATATCAATCAGCTGGGTGCACCCGTTCATTTGCCACACGGAGCAACAATAACCAGTGTGAAGTTTTTTATTCGTGACAATGGAATGGGAGCAATGATGTTGTCTTTGGAAAGAAAAAAGCTTGACGATTATAGCACAACAAATACAGCAATCTCATCAGGCTCAACTACCGCTACTTTTGGGAATTCAACATTCACCTTGGCAGTCAATGGTAATAATGTAGTCGATAATAATTTGTATTCCTACAGGGTTTTTGTTTCCATTCCGGATGATGAGCAAGATAAGGCTGAACCTATAGCTAACATTCAACAGGTCGTTTACGGAGTGGTAATCGCCTATGAATAAATTTATTGAAGTTTAGAGTCCCATTCAATCTCCATGAGTCTTTGATCTGTTTTCTCTTCCGGACGATCAAATCAGGTGCTTTTTCTGAAATGAAATTTTAATTTCAGGGAAGTTTGGAAGTCAAGTCACTTCTATTATATAGTTCATTTGTAACAGGTACAGTCAATTTGAATTTTGCTATTTTTAGCATTCAAAGTTTAAACGACAATCGAGTATGGAAAGGTGTCTAATTTAACTACCTTCCCTGAAACTTAAAACCCTGTATTTATGAAAAAAATATCTACTTTATTGGCCACTTTAGCTTTCGTGGTCGGCGCAAATGCGCAAACGTCATTTAGTGACGATTTTGAAAGCTACGCTGAAGGCGATTATATTGGAGTGGAATCTGATATCTGGTCTACCTGGAGTGGAGCGACCGGTGGAAATGAAGATGCTCAGGTTGTAACTGACGAGTCGCTTAGCGGCACAAATTCAATTTATTTTTCTTCTACTGGTGCAAACGGTGGACCTCAAGATGTTATCCTTCCATTTGGAGGACAGTATAGTGATGGCTTGTTTGTTTTCAATGCTGCGATGTTGGTTGAAACCGGAAGCAATGCTTATTTCAATTTTCAGGCTAATTCAACTCCAGGCCAGGTTTGGGCTTTAGATGTAAATGCCGAAGATGGAGTGGTAGCAGTAACAGAGAGCGGAGCTCCTAAGGCGAATGGCTCTTATACTGAAGGTGAGTGGTTTGAGATTACCATCGAGGCCAACCTTAGTTTTAATATCTGGAAGGTTTTTATTGATGGCAATTTGGTAGGTAGCTTTTCAAGTGGAGCTAACCAGGTAGCTTCTGCAGATATTTTCCCTGTGCAAGGGTCATCTTTTTGGATTGACGATATATCGTATTCCTGGGAAGAGGTGGTTATTCCTAACGTAAACCTTAGTTCTATTGATCTTGGTGGTATCGGAGCTCTCGCAGATATTACCTTATTCTCCAATCGCTGAGGTGCGCAATAATGGTGTGGAGGCCATTACATCTTTCGATATTGAATTACGCATCCGGGTGGTACAGTTTCGCAAAGTGTTACTGATATTAATCTAGCTGCTGGCGATGTTATGGAAGTTGAGTTTGATGACCAAATCACCCTGGATGCAGGTGCGCAAACTATAGAATTTACTGTTAGTAATGTAAATGGAAACTCTGCAGACGACTATGCAGATGACGACACGTATACTACTAATAGAAACCTAATTGCTTCGGCTTTGGAAAACGAGCAGTAGTTGAAGAGGGTACTGGTACCTGGTGTCAATTTTGCCCGCGCGGAGCAGTAACAATGGAGCGAATGAATAATCTTTACAATGACTCTTATGTAGGGATTGCTGTTCACAATGGCGTGATCCTACTTGGGATTGTACCCGTGAAAGTTACGAATATGACTGGCTTGGGGCTTAATGCTTTTCCTGGCGGAAGAGTAGATCGTGGTTCACAACTGGGTGATGGTGAATTTGAAGAAAATTGGATCGATCGAATGCAAGTAGCACCTAAAGGTTATGTTAGTCTTGGTGCTCAGTACGATGAATCAACACGGCTTCTTGAAGTTGTAGTTGAGGCAGAGATGGTTGAAAACGTAAGCGGAAATTATCGTTTAGGATTTGTTATTGCTGAAGATGGCGTAACAGGAACAGGTGCTGGCTGGGCTCAAGTAAATTTCTTTAGCGGAGGCGATGTAGAAGTAGGTGGTTACGAAAATCTTCCAAACCCTGTTCCTGCGAGCATGATGGTTTACGATCACGTAGCTCGTGTAATTCTGCCTGATTACGGAGGAGCCGAAGGTGTTTTTCCTTCTGATCTTGTAGCAGGTGAAACCTATGCTCTCAACTTCGCGATTACTTTACCTGAAGGTTGGGAAGTCAGAAGAACTCGAGCTTATCGGATTATTCTACGCAACAAACAACCGTATCGATAATGCATACAAAGCTGATCTTGATGGGGCTATATCAAACGGATGGTATGATTCAGGAAATGGACTAGTAGGAATCAAAAGACTTCCCGAGCCTGATGCTCAAATCAAACTTTTCCCTAATCCTTCAAACGGTACGAGTTTTATTGATATTGACTTGAACGACGCTGATCATGTTACAGTAGACATCCTTTCGGTAGACGGACGCATGGTGGCAAGCCGTGATTACGGAACGCTTTCAGGAATGAACCGTCTCCCTATAAATACAGCAAATTTTTCAAGCGGTATTTATATGGTCCAAATCAAAGTCGGAAACACACAGAAAGTATTAAAACTATTAGTTGATTAAATTTAGTATTTATTTAAAAAAGAGATGCATCCCAAATACGGGATGCATTTTTTTTGGATGAAAAACCCATTTTTCTTTTCCAAGACAATTGTTTTAAATTTGGTGAAAAGCAAACCAATGCACTATGGAGAACTCAATGCAACTCGCTAACCGAATTAGAGAAGTGATATTGAATGGAAAGTGGATTGCAAATACAAATTTTGCTGATCAGCTTTCTGACATTTCATGGCGACAGTCTATGATTAAATTGGGAGCACTCAATTCCATTGCTGCCCTAACTTTTCACATCAATTATTACATAGCGGGTTTAATCGATGTTCTGAATGGTAAGCCACTTGCAATAAGTGATAAATACAGTTTTGATCTACCTCCAGTGACAGGTCCGGTAGAATGGGACAACCTGAGAAATACTCTTTTTAAAAACGCGGAAACCTTTGCTGGTCTCGTTGAGCAATTACATGACTCGAAACTCAATGAACCCTTTGTAAATGAGAAGTACGGAACGTATCGAAGAAATTTAGAAGGTGTTATAGAGCACAGTTATTACCATTTGGGCCAAATAACTTTAATTCACAAATTAGTTTTAGAAACAGAAGGTAAAAAAAGGTGAAAATGCGTTGCTTTTTGACCAATCGCTGAGTTGTCATTTCGGATCAAACTCAAGGTCCATAGATCGTTGTATCAATTAAATCTCTTCCAGATCATCCGCTTTCATCCAGCCGCGGTTTCCACTTGCTATTTTAACTTCATACCAGCCACTGTTTTTCTCCAGCAGATCTACTTTCGTTCCTGCATGTAGAACAAACACATTGGTAGAACCCTCTCTGGGTTCGCTTTTTACGTCTACCTTATCTGTGAAAATAACACCGGTGGTATGTGTATCCCGAAAATTATCGGCCGATTGTGCAAGGCTAATGGTGAGAATCATTAATATGAGACCTATAATTCCTCCAAAAAATCCGAGTCGTCGCGAGTTTCGGCTTACAGGGCGGTAATAGAGCAGGAGTAAGGCTACAGAAAGGAAAGCGAGGGCTATTGAAATCATGGCCCAACCATCAGGTCCTAAACCGTACCTAAAATCTTTCCACCAGATATTGGCTTTGCTCTGTGGCAAGTTCTCTATCCTATCCACGATCATACCATTTGCCAGGCGAAGATTATATAACGCGTCGGTATTAGCAGGATCGTACTTCAGAGCACGCTCATAATGTAAAATAGCTTCAGGAAGTTTATTCAGCTTAAAATAGGTGTTACCAATGTTATAGTTGATTGCGACACCCTGTGTTTCTTCTTTTGCATTTTGATAATATTCGAGGGCTTCTATATAGTTTCCGGTCTTATAGGCCTCATTCCCTTGCTCAAATTCAGTCTGTGCGACAGTCATATCCTGTCCCGATAAGGAGAAGCTAATACAAGCAAAGAATAACGTGTAAATTATGTTCTTCATCTTATCTGCCTGTCTAGTTTTGAAATGAGGTTTACGGTCTCTGTATAGAATTCCTGATTACTCACGTCGGCGGTAGCTGCAAATCTGGCCATTTCGCACGTTTCAATCGTATTTGATAATTTTATAATCAGTTCTTGTTCTATATTTAACTCTTCCAGTTTTCCAATAATTACTTGCCGTGATAAGAGGCCACCGGGAATTCCCAGTTTGTCGCTCATATACCCGTATAGCGCTTTAGAAATTTCGGCATAAAATAATTTGCTGTCGTTTGCCTTTAGTGCTTTGTTAGCAACCTTTAGCCGTCTCAGCGCCATTTTATTGGCTTTTCTGCGTCGAGTTCCTTTTACATCATCCAGTTCTCGGGCGCGGCGCTTGCGAAAAACAAGCAAGAGAATAAATCCTAGAAATGGTGCTCCCATTGCCACATAGTATCCCCCTGTTTTAAAGAACTGTTTGCCTCGTGGTACTAGCTTTTCACTCTGAGTTTCGATGTATCGAATATCGTCAGCAGATTGCTTGACCGTATTCTGTACTCTTTGTCCATTTGATCCAACTGCCGCAGCTCCTTCGCCAGTTACTTTAATAGGAAAAGGTCCCTCGGTTTTGGTGATGTATTTTTCCTGTTGGGGATCGAAGTATGTAAAAGCGATTTCAGGGATTTCATATTCTCCAGGGTATCTGGGAATAACCAGATATTGAAAAGTACGGCCTCCACTAACTCCAGAACCGCTCACGTTAATGCGATCCTTCGTTTCAGGATCATAGGTCTCAAAATCGGGCGGAAAGTTTAGCTCTGGCTCTTTAACCAGGCTGAGGTTTCCACTTCCGGTGATGTTTATTTTCAGACTTATCGCCTCGTTGGCTGGCAGCTCTGCACGATCTATGCTCGCTGAGAAGTTGAAGTCACCAACTGCTCCGGCAAAAGATTCGGGTGCAGTGCCTGGCAATGGCATTACCTCAAGGGTAGGAGAGTTGCTTGCCATTTTCAGCTCTTCGCCGGGGTTTAAAAAAGACCGGTTTATTCGGGTTGAAATGGTAAGTGGGTCAATCTTTATCTTGCCCGTCCGCTGCGGAAAGAGAATTTGACGCTTCAGAACCGCTTTTCTGTATGCCACCCCGTCTACCATTTCGTATTCCCGCTCCCATCGCGCTTGTTCAACCTTAATATCTTCTGTCCAGAAACCGGCCATCCCTGGAAATTTGGTGTCCTCAATATCCAGACTTCTATACCGGGTTAGAATTACGTAGGTTGCAATAACCTGCTCACCGAGATGCACCTTACGTTTATTGAGCAAAATCTGAACTTTTAAATTTTCATTCTCTGAAACCTCAGTTCGATTGCCCTGTCCGCCCTGACTACTGCGACTCGGAGGAGATGCTTTCGTGGATGAACCCTGCACAACTTTTATTGTAATTGGCTTCGTTTCGTATCTCTTTCCATTTACAGTTGTACTGGCAGAGCCAATAGTAAAACTTCCCGTTTTCCGAGGTCTCATGGTATATGAAAAGCTCATCGAGCTCGTTTGCTGACCATTGATTATTCGGAAATTGGATGAGCGCGAAGGACCAAAAATTACATTGAAATCGCTTAGATCGGGAGGAGTAACATCCGAACGTCCATTTTCAAGAGTTATTTGATAAGAAAACACATCGCCAGCTCCCACAGGATTTTTATCTACAGTGGCATAAAAAGCTGTTTCCTGTGCCTTTACGGCAAATGCGGCCAAAAGAGCCAACACGAGAAAGATTATATGTTTACCAGTCTTTTTCAATTTTTATCGGCTGTACTTTTACTTTTTTCTTGTTCAACTTATCTTGAAGGTCTTTTTCCTGCTTTGCTAATGCTTCGAGCATTTTTTCAGCATCTTCTTTCGAAAGTTCGTCCTTTTTCTGTTCTTGTTGTTGTTGATCCTCTTTTTTCTGATCGTCTTTTTGCTGATCTTGATTCTTCTGATCCTGCTTTTCGTCTTGTTGTTGATCCTGCTGTTGCTGATCCTGCTGTTGCTGATCTTGCTGCTGTTGCTCTTGTTTTTTCTTGAGGAACTGCGCATACGCCAGATTGTATCGCGCATCTTCATCGGCAGGGTCATTCCGCAAAGCTTCTTTATAGGCTTCTATTCCTTTGTCTACTTCTCCCCCCATCAAGTGGGCATTTCCCATATTGTACTGAACTTTATTTACTTTCTCCGGGTCGTCAACCACTTTCGCAGCTTTCTCAAATTCGGTTGCAGCTTTTTTAGAAGCTTCCTGAGCCTGCTGATAAATCTTCTTTTGTTGTTCCTGATCGCTTACAGATGCAAGCTGCTCAAGAATTTTCCTAGATTCCACCTGATAGGTCTTCCCCAAATTAAACTGTGCTTCAGTAAAACCGGGATTAATTTCTAAAGCCTTGGTGTAAGCCTCACGTGCCTCTTCGATATCTCCCGCGGCGAGTGCTTCATTACCGTTTTTAGTGAGAATTTTTTCTCGCTGCGCATGCGCATCAATCCCTAGCAGGGATAATAAAACAAGTATGACTGCTATCTTCTTCATATCAATCGAATAAATTTACTTCTCGGGCTATTTTTCCTTTTCGCTCCCTAATAAAGAATTCAAGCAAAATGCAGGCCAGAGCAAGTGCCAGGAAAAGTTGGAACCTGTCTTCATATTCTGAATAAGACACGGATCCCATTTCTGTTTTTTCGATGGCATTCAAGTCTTCCAGAAGGGGTTTCAGGCCTACTTCCGCGTTTGACGCACGAATATAAGATCCATTTCCAGATTCTGCTATTTCTTCGAGCATTGACTCATTGAGGCGCGACATAACCACATTGCCGTCATTCGCTTTTTTATAACCTGATTTTCGTCCGCGCTCATAGTTCGGAATCGGCGTTCCATCTATAGAACCCATTCCTATTGTATACACTTTTACACCTTGTTCACTTGCAGATTTTGCAGAAGCTACAGCATCATCTTCGTGATTTTCACCATCAGTAATAACGACAATCACTTTCTGCGCCGGCGACTCAAAATCGAAGCTCTCAAGCGATAAATCAATTGCAGAACCTATTGCTGTACCTTGCACCGGGACGATGTCAGGACTTATAGACGTTAAAAAGAGCTTCCCGGCACTGTAATCGTTCGTGATTGGCAGTTGTACAAAGGCCTGTCCTGCAAATACAACAATTCCCACTCTATCTCCGTGCAAATTTTCCAATAGCTTTTCTATTGCTCTTGTAGCGAGCGTGAGTCTGTTTGGTTTTAAATCTTCGGCAAGCATGCTGTTGCTCACATCTATAGCCAGCATTATGTCAATACCTCTCACCTTTGCCTCGCTCATCTTTGATCCTAGTTGTGGGTTTATTAAAGCCAATACCATAAATGCGGCAGCAAGGCGCCATAAAATGTACTTTATACTAGCGTTTACACTTGAAATATTGGGAACGAGAGAATAGAGCAATCTCGGATCGGCAAAACGCGCCATACGTAGGTTTTTGAAAAAGGCGTT
This sequence comes from uncultured Cryomorphaceae bacterium, assembly GCA_963748925.1. Taxonomy (GTDB): domain Bacteria; phylum Bacteroidota; class Bacteroidia; order Flavobacteriales_D; family Cryomorphaceae; genus Cryomorpha. The sequence continues at coordinate 132,241 of CAVVKG010000001.1, forward strand.
GACTCCGAAAATCAAAAACATTAAAGGACCCGTGAGAAATAGCCACGCCAATTCCGGGCGATCCCATCGCAAACCGGGCAATGCTTTTGACAAAACAAAGTACACGGTAAAAAACGCTATCCAAAACATCAGTTCCAGTGCTACCGCCGAAATGATCATTCCCGTAAGGTTGTATTTAGCTTTTTTCTCCATCAGGGCAGGGTTTGTAAAATGAGTGAACGGAAGAAAAATTCGCCAAAAAGCAAGCAAGTGCCAACGACTGCAATCCAAAAGAATTCTTCAGCATGGCGACTATGCTCGGTAACGTTAATCTTGGTTTTTTCCAGGCGGTCTATTTCCTTATAGATATTGGCCAACGCCGCTCCATCGGTAGCGCGAAAATAACGACCGCCGGTCATCTCGGCAATTTCCTGGAGACTCTCGTCATTGATTTTTACATCGGTGTATTCAAACCTATAGCGGCCATCGGGATAAATGCCAACAGGAGAGAGGGCCTTGCCGCGTGAACCCACACCGATCGTATACACACGAATACCGTATTCTTTAGCAATTTCCGCTGCTGTTTCCGGAGCTATGGAGCCCGAGTTATTATCGCCATCGGTAAGCAAAATAATTACCTTGCTCTTGGCTTCGCTTTCGCGGAGGCGATTTACCGATGTGGCAAGACCCATTCCTATAGCGGTACCACCTTCAACCATTCCGGGCTTAATGTCTTTAAGCAGATCTATAAGCACTTTATGATCTGTTGTAAGCGGACATTGAGTAAAGCTCTCTCCCTCATAAACTACAAGTCCCATGCGATCATTGGGGCGCTCGTCAATAAACTTTTCGGCAACTTCTTTCGAACTTTCAAGTCGGTTGGGCTCAAAATCCCGGGCCAGCATCGACACTGAAATATCCATCGAAATGATAATATCTATTCCTTCCGTAGTCACATCCTTCCAGCTGAGCTGAGATTGTGGTCGGGCCAGGGCGATAATTAGCAAGGCTATTCCGGCTGCTCTAAGCAAAAAGGGGATTCTTACTAGAATATTTGAGAAGTTCGATTTCTCCAGTTGGCTAAAGGTGGAGAGTTTTATTTTAGGGTGCCGCCTTCCGGCAGAAATCCAATCATAGACCCCCATCGCAGGAATGAGGAGAAGGAACCAAAAGATCCATTCGTCCTGAAACTTGTATTGGTCTTTAAGCCAATACCACAGGCCTCCCGCAATTACGGAACCCAGGATGGCGAATATCAGTGCAATTTTTTGCTGTTTACGCATCGCCCTCCTTTTTTTCCGTTGGTTGTTCTACCGCGGGAATGGTATTTTTAACAAATACCACGGCATCGTTAACGGCAGCAGTATTTTCCTGTTCGTCAGGAGTTTCCTTGGCAAACTTAACCATATCGGCTCTGAATAGAATTGTTCGCAGCTTCACCATATCCATTTCTGAAATGCCGCTGTACTTCAATGCTCCAATTATTTGGCTTGTGGTAAGCTCATGAGCTGCAATTTGATAGGCCCGTTCGAGATAGTCGCGCAGTGCATCGGTAATTGCGGTATGGTATTCCTTGATTTTGCCTCGTTTGTAGACCTTCTCTTCACTTATTTTTGTTAAGCGCTCCAAAGCTAGCTCGTGAGCAGGTCTTTCCGGTTCAACCGGCACCACTGCTGGCTTTCTCTTTTTCTTCTCATTATAGCGCTGTACGAGGAGTATTATGATAGCAAGCAGCACGCCAACACCAAGAACTGCTGCCGGATATTTCCAGTAAATACGGACATAGTCCATAAAGTCTACCTCTACCGTGTAAATTCCACGATCTGCCATAATAGATCCGGTGGTATCTATTTCAACGGTTTTTACAGAAAGGAGAAATGCTGAAGTCGGTTCTGTTTTACCATTAACCTTAAATTCAAAAGGCTTAATGGCATAATAGCCCGTATCGAAGCTGGTAATATAGATTTTTTGCTCCAGGCGAATGGTACTCACACCTTCAGTGGTAGCCAAAGTGTCGATTTTTGATTTCCGTACCACTTCTACTTTTTCTACAAGCGTAGTTCCAATTTCCGGAAACTCAACCTTTTCAGGGTTGGCTTTGGTAAGAGGGTAGGAGAGGCTTATTACTGCCTGTTCTCCGATAAGGATTTCATTGCGATCTATAATAGCATCGCCCTTCTGACCGAAGGTTGAAATACTCACCAGACAGGCAAAAAGAAGGCAATATGTGTGTAGCAACTTCATCAAGATCTCTTGCTGAATAAGTTTCTTAAAGGGGTGATATACGACTCGTTTGTAGCGATACTAGCCATGTCGACTCCGGCACGGCGGCAGGCATCCTTCACTTGAACTTTTCGATTTTGTGCACGCTCAGCATACAGTCTTCGCGTTTTTGCTGAGTTTGTATTTATCCAACCAGTTTCACCCGTTTCCGGATCAGAAAACAGGACTCTACCAATTTTTGGCATTTCATTCTCACGCCTGTCGTAAATATTTAATGCCACTAAATCGTGCTTCTTATTGGCAAGCTTCAAGCTGTTTTCATAATTACTGTCCAGAAAATCGGTAATCAGGAAGGCAATGCTGCGCTTTTTCACTACGTTATTTAAGTATCTAAGCGCCATAGAAATATCCGTCTTTGTATGCTCCGGCTTAAATTCTATTAGCTCTCGTATTATCCGAAGGATGTGTGGTTTTCCTTTTTTTGGAGGAATAAACTTTTCCACCTGATCGCTAAAAAAGATAATGCCGATTTTATCATTGTTGGTAATGGCAGAAAACGCAAGTACTGCACAGATTTCGGTTATCACCGATTTTTTAAGCTGGTCTGCAGACCCAAAACTGTCGCTTGCAGAAACATCCACAACCAGTATAACCGTTAGTTCGCGCTCCTCCTCAAATATTTTAACATAGGGAGTTCCCAGACGAGCCGTTACATTCCAGTCTATGGTACGCACTTCGTCGCCCACATTGTATTCACGCACTTCGCTAAACGCCATTCCGCGTCCCTTGAAAGCCGAATGGTACTCTCCTGAAAAAATTTGATTGGAAAGCCCCTTCGTCTTTAACTCAATGCGCCTAACTTTTTTAATTAGTTCTGCGGTATTGGTGGTCATTGTGAGCTTTTTATTATGGGACTTCTACAGTATTTAATACTTGTTGTATAATGTCTTCAACAGAAACGTTTTCTGCCTCAGCTTCATAAGTAAGCCCTATGCGGTGGCGCATTACATCAGGTGCAACAGCGCGTACATCTTCGGGAATTACATACCCACGGTGATTGATAAACGCATACGTTTTAGCTGCGAGTGCCATGCTAATACTTGCACGTGGCGATGCTCCAAAACCTATAAGCTCTTTAAGCGACTCTAATTTGTAGTCTTCAGGATTTCGGGTTGCAAAAACCAGGTCAACGATATAACGTTCAATTTTTTCGTCCATATAAACCTCCCGTACTGTTTTGCGGGCTCTCAATATCTCCTGTGGATCCACGACTTTCTTAGTCGTTGGAAATGCTGCGGTGCCCACGCTATTGCGAATAATGAGCGACTCCTCTGCATGTTTGGGGTAGTCGAGCGTTACTTTTAGCATAAATCGGTCAACCTGTGCTTCCGGAAGTGGATAAGTTCCTTCCTGTTCGATAGGATTTTGGGTTGCAAGAACCATAAACGGTTCCGGGAGTTGAAAAGTCTCACCCCCAATAGTAACCTGTCGTTCTTGCATGGCTTCCAGTAAAGCACTCTGAACTTTAGCAGGTGCCCGGTTTATCTCATCAGCCAAAACAAAATTCGCAAATACCGGCCCTTTTTTTACGGTGAAAACCTGATCTTTAGGGCTGTATATCATAGTCCCTACCACATCTGCAGGGAGCAAGTCGGGGGTGAACTGTATACGGCTGAAATCTACATTTATAGCTCCAGCCAATGCTTTAATCGCAAGCGTTTTTGCCAGTCCGGGTACACCTTCAAGTAGAATGTGGCCATTTGCCAGCAAAGCGACAAGGAGTTTCTCTACCATATCATGCTGGCCAACGATTACTTTTTCCATCTCCAATTTTAAGAGATCGAGAAAGGCACTTTCCTTTTGGATCTTTTCATTTAGCGCCTTAATATCGGCAGTAGCAGCTGTTGCTGTTTGGGTTGACATTACGCTCTTTTCCGTTTGTATTGATGACTCTGTTTGTGAATTGGGTGTTTCCGTGTTCATTCTGCGAATGTATTACTTCCTTAGTTAAAAATACGCTGTTTCAGTAAAAGGCTGTTAAGCTAAAAATTAACAACGCAAAATTCTTAATTATGGATTCCTAAACTGGTCATTTGCCAGTTAAAACATGTTAATGACGCGGGTTTGCGGCTGTTAATAAATTGGAATAGAAATCTCTGTTTTATCAATTAACTTGCAGGTTGAAAATCTATTGGAATGAAATTAAAAGAAATGACCGACATGGTGCGCACCTTTCACGACGCTTTCGGAATAGAAAATGCCACCACTCAGACTGCCAAACTAACCGATGCCGAAGTTTTACTTCGCTATAAATTGATGCGGGAAGAGAATGAAGAATATCTGGAAGCTTCGCAAAATGGTGATATTGTTGAAATTGCAGATGCCCTCGGCGATATGCTCTATATATTATGCGGTACCATTTTAAAACACGGGCTTGAAGATAAGATGGAGGCGGTGTTTAAGGAAATTCAGCAGAGCAATATGAGTAAGCTCGATGAAACAGGGAAACCCATCTACCGCGAAGACGGAAAAGTACTAAAGGGAAATTTATACTTTAAACCAAAAATAGCCGCTATCCTTGAAAATTGATCTCGCCAAATATCTCGACAATGCCCAAACCAGTTCTTGGTCACTACGCAAGCTTAATATTGCCCTTGGTCTAGGTATACCCTTCAATAAGCCCCATGGAATTAAAATTGTAAAAGTGGAGCCCAATGCTATTGTAACGACTATTCCGCTGAAGCGAAAAAATCTGAATCACATAAAAGGAATTCACGCTTGTGGCTTAGCCACAACTGCCGAGTTTTGCAGCGGATTGGTTCTATTGCGCCGGCTAAATCCGAGAGAGTATAGATTGATCATGCAAAAAATCGAGGTGGAATATCATTACCAGGCTAAGTTTACGTGTAACGCACGCTTCGAACTGAATGATGCTAAGTTTGAATCAGGCATTCTGGCACCACTTAATAAAGATGGCGTGGCGTTTTATACCTGCGAAATTCCTGTGCATGATGAAAAAGGAAATCATGTTTGCACAGCTTATACCAGATGGCAAATTAAGGCCTGGAAAAATGTGAAGACTAAGGAATGATTGTTGGGAGCTTCAAGCCTTAAGCTTCAAGATAACCCAGACCTAAAAACCAATCACCAAAAAACTGATTAACCCAACTTACTTCTGAAGTGTGCCATCTTAACCGCAGCGACAGCCGCTTCAACACCCTTATTTCCGTGTTTTCCTCCAGAGCGGGCTTTTGCCTGCTCCATAGTATCGTCAGTCAATACACAGAAAATTACGGGAACTCCAGTAGCTAAACTCACATCTTTTACTCCTTGAGCTACAGCCTGACAAACAAACTCAAAATGACGGGTTTCTCCTTGAATAACAGAGCCTATTGCAATAACCGCATCGTATTTACCCGAATCGATTAGGAGTTTAGCACCGATAGGCAACTCAAAACTTCCAGGTACGTGATGTATATGCACATTGCGCGAAGAAGCACCTAATTCTAACAAGGCTCCTTTTGCTCCATCAGTTAAGGCATCAGTAATTTCATTGTTCCATTCAGAAACAACAATACCAAAATTAAATAGGGTAGCCGAAGGGGTATTTTCCTTCTCTATCGCCGATAGGTTTTTTCCTGCTGTGGCCATTATCCGCCTACACGAGCGATGTAAGAATCAATGCTACGAGCCTCAGTGCTTGTAGGAAAGTCTTTCTTTATTCGCTTGTAATTTTCAAGCGCAGATTCGAATTTTTTAAGGTCTTCGTAAACCAAACCTTGCTTTTTAAGATACATCGGCGTGCTAAGTGAATTCTTAGAATGACTGATGGCATCACCGTAGTAAGAAATAGCCTTATCATAGTTTCCTAGCTCAACATAAGCGTCACCAATGCTGCCTTTAGCCATGGCGCCAACAATTTCATCATCGAGATCAGCATTTTCCAAGGATTCAATGGCAGCTTGGTATTCACCTTTTTTTAGGTAAATAACACCTTCATAATAAGAAGCCAATTCTCCGGCCTCAGTGCTGCTATACTCGTCTGCGATAAACTCAAACCCATAATAGGACTCATTTCCAATTAGTGCTTTGTCAAGCGAATCTATTTCGAACCAATACTCCGCTTTCCAGAGTAAATCCATCCCTTCTTCGTTTTTTGGCTCTAAGTAGAGGCGTGTAACGGCAAAATAACCCGCAAAGAGGACTACTAAGATTCCGGCGATAATTAACAGGGTGTTGCGGTTGTCATCCACATACTTCTCTGTTTTAGAGTATACTTCGGTAACATTTACTCCTGATTCGTTACCTGGCTTATTCACTTTTGACATATTAAAATGTTTATTTCAGTCTGCAAAAATAGACTTTTTTCGTTCCCAGTACAGTTTGAGCGCATTAGTTTTGGTATTTTTGCAAAATATCTATGATTTTAGCGCATCTCAGCCTTGTAAATTTTAAGAATTACGCCGAAGCGTCGTTCGATTTTGATCCAAATGTGAACATTTTTACCGGGCTAAACGGTCAGGGAAAGACGAATGTTCTCGATGCCATCCATTATTTGGCTTTTTGTAAAAGTTATTTCAACCCAATCGATAGTCAGAATATTCGTCATGGAGAAGACTTCTTTGTTTTAGAAGGACTGTTTGAAAGCGGTGAAAAGTCAGATAAAATCTATTGCGGTGTCAAAAAGGGTCACAAGAAAGTCTTTAAGAAGAATAAGGCCGAGTATGAGCGACTGGCAGATCATATTGGAAAGTATCCGGCAGTGGTTATCTCGCCTTACGACAAGGATCTGATAAGCGATGGGAGCGAAGTGCGCAGGAAATTTATAGACAGTATAATTTCCCAATACAATCGAGAATATCTTGAGGATCTAATAAACTACAACAAGCTTTTGCGCCAGCGAAATAGTTTGTTAAAATACTTTTGGGAAAACCGCACATTCGAGCCTGATAATCTCGAGGTGTGGACTACGCAGCTTGTAGAAGTAGCGAAGCGAATTTATGACGAACGTGTAAAGTTCGTAGCTGAGTTTGAGTCCGTTTTTTTGGCTCATTATGCTGCCATCAGCGGAAATGCCGAAAATGTGGGATTGGAATATACCTCACACCTTAGCGAAGGTGATTTTAGTGATACCATTGATGCGAGTCTTGAAAAAGACCGGCGTTCTTCTTACACCAATGTGGGAACGCATAAGGATGATTTGAAATTCATCATTGACGGCCACCCCTTAAAGAAGTTTGGATCGCAGGGGCAGCAAAAAACGTATCTTATTTCCCTCAAGCTCGCCCAATTTGATTTGATAAAAGCAGCGACCAAGCGCGTGCCTTTACTTTTACTTGATGATATTTTTGATAAAATAGATGATGTGCGTGTGCAGCATTTGATGAAACTGGTGAGTGATCACAATTTCGGTCAAATATTTATTACCGACACCCATTCGGAGCGAATTGCTGATATCTTTGACGGAATAAGTGATAGTGCTAAAATATTTGAAGTAAAACAAGGAGAAGTGTATGAGCCGGAGCGACAATGAAGAGAATTTGGGAAGCGCCATTGAGCGGCTGCTAAAGGCATATGGACTGGAAGAAGGCTATTATGCCGCCGCCGTTGTAACGCATTGGGAAAAATTAATGGGGCCGGCAATAGCGCGTAGAACTCAAAGCATTAAAATTCAAAAGGGAGTGCTCATAGTTAAGATAGAGTCTGCTGCGCTAAGGCAGGAGCTGAGCTACGCCAAAGAAAAAATCGCTACCCAAATAAACAAGGAGCTCGGAATTAGAATCATAAAAAGTGTGGAGCTCAGATAAATGATTGGTAAGCAGCTAATCAACAAAATTAATTAGCTGCTTTGTACCATCATTTCTTATCACCTTTGTTAACAAGGCTCACATCATACACGTCGGTACGACGGTCTTTCAGGTTTTTCACGGCACCAAATTCGTGCAACTCGCGAAGTAAGTCTAAATCAACATCCGCCACCAGAATCATTTCAGTATTTGGAGTGGCTTCAGCTTTTATTCCGTTCGTTGGGAAAGAGAAGTCGCAAGGCGTAAATACCACTGATTGAGCGAACTGAATGTCCATGTTGTCTACTTTTGGAAGATTTCCTACGCTTCCGGCAATGGCAACATAGCATTCATTCTCAATGGCTCGGGCTCTTGCACAATACCGCACGCGGCTATACCCGTTTTGCGTATCAGTCAGGAAAGGCACGAAGAGCATCCGCATTTTTTGCTCAGCCAGAATTCGCGAAAGCTCAGGAAACTCAACATCGTAACAAATCAAAACACCTACCGGACCGCAATCTGTTTGAATAACTTTTACCGAATCTCCACCTGAAAGTCCCCATGCCTTTGATTCATCAGGAGTAACATGGATTTTCGTATATTTTTCAAAGGTCCCGTTTCTACGACATAGAAATCCTACGTTATATAGCTTTCCGTCCTCATCCATGCGAGGCATGCTTCCGGTTATAATGTTTACGTTGTATGAAACGGCCAGATTAACAAATCTATCGCGTATATCATCAGTGTACTCTGCTAGTTTGCGGATCGCTTGTGCTTCACTCAAATGGTTATAATCTGCCATGAGCGGAGCATTGAAGAACTCTGGAAAGAGCACGAAATCGCTCTTGTAAGCGGCTACAGCGTCAATAAAGTACTCTACCTGTGTGAAGAGTTCTTCCAAGCCTGAATACAAGCGCATTTGCCACTGAATTAATCCTAGACGAACAACTGATTTACTGGTGCTTAATTTTGGTGATTTCTTTTCGTAGTAAATATTGTCCCATTCCAGAAGCACAGCAAATTCTCTGGACTCCTTATCCCCTTCAAGGTAATTTTTAAGTACTTTTTTAATGTGAAAATCATTGGCCAACTGGAAGTTAAGCGTTGGGTCATGAATTTCGCGGTGTTTTACTTTTTGAATGTATTCTCTTGGACCAAGATCAGGATATTCAATGAGGCGCGGAATGCGACCGCCAAAAACAATAGATTTTAGGTTAAGCCGCTCGCAAACTTCTTTTCGGGCATCATAGAGTCTTCGACCTAAGCGCAGCCCGCGGTATTCGGGTTCTATAAAAGTATCAATACCGTAAAGCACATCACCTTTTTTATTGTGCGTATCAAAGCTGTAGTCGCCAGTAACTTGCTTATAGGTATGATCATCGTCAAATAGATCGTATTTCACTATAATTGAAAGCGAGCATCCAACTACTTTTCCGTCCATAATCACGGCTATTTGCCCTTCAGGGAAAATGCGGAGGAGTTTTAAAATATGCTCTTCCTGCCAATAGGCCGATGGCCAGTTTTCGTATGCAGCGATCATTGAATCTTTCAATTCATCGTAATCGCTTGTTTGTAGGTTTCTGAGTTCTACTGTACCAATTTCTTCCATATAATATATCTGCTTATCGGGGTTAAAGATAAGTGGGTTTTAATTTAATCTAATTTATTTTTTATTGAGTGTCTAGATTTCAGGATGTAAAGTTCCATCGAGATAGTATAGCGTTTTTAGGAGACAAATTGTTTAATGGTTTTATTTTCAATTGAGGCTCTATCAAATGTCTTCTGTCAAAATGTGCTTTATGTGGGATGTCTCGTTTTTTGAATGATCCTTAACGCTTTTGCAAGTTCCTTTCAAGATTTCTTTTCTTTGGTCATGCCTAGTTGCTTTTCTGCAAAAGTTGAAATAGCTTCAAACACTTCTGTCAAAGCTCCCGATTTCACGTGGTTGGCAATGACATGATTGCCCGCAGTAGGAAATTCCACTAGTAGTTTTTTATTTTCTGGAGTGGTAATTTCACGATGCATTTCTCTTACGGCAGATACTCGTATAACCTGATCTTGATTGTCTTCATCACGGTAATAGACACCGCTAAAAACCGGACATTTTACTTTCTGGTAAGTATCCTCATTAGCAATGGTTTCTACCAATTCTTCAAGAGCGACCACAGACTCAAGGCGGTATTTTGCGTACCAGTATTTTTTGTACTCATCATCTGCTTCTACCGTTCTAAAATCGCCTTTAAAAACAAGACGGGCAATTTGCAACCCCCACGGGTCATTGAGTAAGAATGCCGCTGGATCATTTATTTCTAAATTGGGAGAAAAGTTTATCAATCCTTTTATCTCAGGGTATGTGGCGGCGAGCTTTATTGCAAGAGTACCACCTGTAGAGGTGCTCATTATCACCACTTCTTCGCCCAGATTTTTTGCAATGGCGTAAGCTTCTTTCGCAGAATTCCAAAGCCTGTCCGGTGTAAGCTCAAACATGGCATCAGTAGTGTCAATACCGTGATCTGAAAGTCGGGCGAGGTACAGGTTGCACCCATATTTTTCAGCAAATTTGAGATGCGTAGGAAAACCTTCCATCTGACTAGCCGAAAACCCATGCAGATAAAGAACAGCTACTTTACTTTTGGACTTTTCTGCCGGGTTATTCCACACGATTTTGGCTTCGTTTCCGGGCTTTATCTTATGAGCTGCATTTTGCTCGTTTACAAAGCTTGTCAAATCAGCTGCACTTGAGGAAACTTCGGGTAGGGTCGGAGAGTAATTCGGGGTATCTGGGGATGGACCAAGAAAATAGACTAACACCAAGAGGAGAATGAATATCAGAAGTTTTTTCATCTTGTATAATTTACGCTCATAATACTTGTTATCAGAACTTTTCAAATGCTCCCAATCCGAAAAGGGCAAAATCATATTTCACCGGATCCAAGGGGTCAATTTTACGTAATTTGTCGGTTAGTTCAACCACAGACTTCCAGTCGTCTTGTTTTCGCTTCAGTAAGTTAAGCTTTCGAGCCACTCGTGAAGTATGCACATCGAGCGGGAGATAGAGCTGATTTGAATTCATGGTATGCCAAATGCCAAAATCTACACCAGCTTCATCCTTTCGAATCATCCATCTCAAGAACATGTTCATCCGCTTTGCTGCAGATCCTTTAAGAGGGTCGGGGAGGTGCTTCTTGCTCCTCGGCAAATGGGGTCCTGAAAAAAATGATGTTTTAAACTCATTCCATCCACTACCGGGAGTTCTGCTGTCGCCGGCAAAACTCTTTGAAATGGCGCCTTCCAGTCCGCCTTCGGTTCTGTATATTCGCTGCAAAGCGTTTAGAAAAGCCAAAGCATCATCGCCATTAAAGGTGCGGTGTACAAATTTGGAAAAAGGTTTAAGGTCGGTTTCTTTAAAGTTGAGAATAAATCGATGTGGGTCATTTTCCATCCATTCCATTAGCCGGTTAGCATTGTTAATGATGGTTTTTCTTTGACCCCAAGCTATCACTGATGAGAGAAAACCGGCAATTTCAATATCTTCCTTTTTTGTAAATCGATGTGGAATCTGGATCGGATCAGTAGGAATGAAATCGGGCTTGTTGTACTGTTCTGCTTTCTGATTGAGCAGTTCTATTAATTCTGCTTTTTTCAAATCGCAACTTTAGGCTGTGGTGCAGCAAATTTGCCGTCAACCATCGTGAGGGTTCTATCAGCCATTTGAGCAAGCTCCTTATTATGCGTAACAATCACGAAGGTTTGATTAAACTCATCGCGCAATTCAAAAAATAGTTTGTGAAGGTGGTTGGCGTTTTTGGAATCTAGATTTCCAGATGGTTCATCGGCAAATATCACTGCTGGTTCGTTCATCAAAGCCCTTGCCACCGCTACGCGCTGCTGCTCACCGCCCGAGAGCTGATTTGGCTTATGATCGTGTCTTTCACCTAAACCCAACCTATCAAGCAGCTCTGCTGCTCTTTTTGCCGCTTTTTCTTTGCTCATGCCGGCAATAAAACCAGGCATACATACATTTTCTAACGCTGTAAATTCGGGAAGCAAGTGGTGAAACTGGAAGATAAAGCCTATCTCCTGATTGCGAAAAACAGATAAGTCACTTTTGCTAAGCTTATTGATATTGGTGCCTTTGATGTGCAGTGTTCCCCCTGTAGCATTGTCGAGGGTGCCGAGTATTTGCAGTAATGTAGTTTTGCCCGCTCCTGAATCACCAACGATGGAAACAACCTCACCCTGTTGAATATCGAGATTTACCTCTTTTAAAACGGCGAGATTGCCATAGGTTTTTACAATTTTATTTGCCTTGATCATAGAATGTGCAAAGATAGGGTAAGCCAATGAAATCGAAGTCTCCTTTTAGAGAAAAGAATTGACTCAGCCAGGGGCTGCGAAGTTATTTATCCGTGGAAATCAGGCTCGCACAATTCCATTCGACTTAATTGTACTTACAGGAGTGAAATGAAAAACTAGCAATTCACAAGCTTCCAAGGGCTACTTGTATTTTTTTTGCTTTTTCTTCTTTTTGGCTTTGTTATTCATATATCTGGCGAATAAGACCAATGCTACAATAAAGCCGAAAACAAGGCCTAATTGCGTATAAATTCCAACTGCTAGGATCATAGATTTCAAGATTAACAGTGCAAAAGGTATAAAATAAATTTCTGGAAAGAAATTAATTCAGCTGTAATCACAATTTTTGGTTGTACTTACTCGCGATTTAGAATCCTAAACCCCTTGTGTTAATCTGCGGAGCAGTGTGCGCGAATGTTTGCTGGTTTTAAAGAACCTTACAGCCAATCTAAATCTTATCTACTGAAAGGATATCAAATCTGTCGTAATTCCCAGTTGAATTCGAAAATCGTCGTATTTCCCGTCGAGGAAGGCGCCTGTAACGTCTATTCTGAAAAATCTAAAAATATTGTCGATACTATAACCTACTTCAGTGTAGTTTTTTACACTAGGCGTGATTAGATGGTTGATGTTGATATTCTCTTTAACCCCGGTGAGCCTCAGAATGCGAATATTGGTAAATAAGAACTGGCGAAATTCGTAATTAATCCATGTGCTTAAATATTCATCTTGCGTAGAGAAATCGTAGTATGGAGCAATGGAGTAGCCCTGCATTTGCGCAAAACGAGTGAAGATTGTTTGATTACCCATGAAATGGGCGTAATCCATAAATTCCATCGTGTTATTTCGAAAAAACTTACCTGCTTCTGTTCTCACAGCAACTTGTCCAAAAAGATTTAAGTCAAATCGATATTTCACTTCTATTTTTGCCAGATCGTAATCGGCGGTAGATTCGAAGAAATCCGGAATGGCTTTTTCGTAAGTCAGATTTATTTCCGGAGGATTGTTCGCCCGGCTATATGTATCTCCGTTTTTGTAATACCTAGACCAGGGTTTCCATGACATTCCTACTTGAACTTTCATCGCTTTGGAGCGACCAAAGTGCGTGTCGGGAAGTTCAATGCTTGATGGAGCGTTTTCGGGATATTCTTTGTCCGGATTGTCAATCCATACATAGTCTGTATTGTTGAATGTTTCAATACGCTCAGCAAAGCTAACAGTAGGCTTTAAAGTAAGATTGTGGCGCACGCGGTGTTCCCATTCAACTTCAACAAACTGTTTGTCGTAAACCCGCATAAAGTGATTTTCTACGAATAGTGAAGAAATAGCATCGGTAAAGGTCGCAATCGGTTCATTTTCATTAAACTGGCTGTAATAATAGCCACCTGAAACCCGCACCTTGCTTCCTTTTTTTAATCCTTCTCCGTATTGAAACTCAGAAGTTAGGGTTCCAAAAGCTTTGTCGCGGGCAAAGGCATATCGAAAAAGTGGTGAGATTTCTAGTCTGCGGTTTTTATCTATACGCTTGTAGTAGCTAAGCCCGTATTGAAAATTCCAGCCGTCAACAGTGTTAAATCGCACTGACAACAAGGCATTCTTGATTTGCAAATAATTGGAATTCCCCAAATCGTAACGGTTTCCCCACACCAGGTCGAATGGTGAGAACTGTTTGCCGGTATCAAGTGTATCGCCTTCTTCTCGTTTCTTTTGCTCCAGAGCCATACTATCCTGCAGTGCATAGCCTTTTTCTTCTCGCGTCGTAAGTGGAATAGGTCTTTTTAGTGCCCAATAACTACTGTCGTTGTCAAAAGCTGTGCTATCAATTTCTACCTTTCTCGATTCGATAACTGTGGGCTCCGCTGTATCGTGGCGCTCTTGCTTCTCGTATGCGCGCATTAATTTTTTGAGCTCTTTTCGAGTTAGCTCTTCGCCACTCATTAATTTTTCTTCAGATTCGTTTACTCGCTTATCCAGATTGGTTTCGGGTTTGCTTTGGCGAGATTCAATTGCCTCTTGTTCCGTTTTTTCGTCTAAAACGACAAAGGTTTCAGCAAGGTCTTCGTTGAGTTTAATATCATACTTGCTCACAGTAGCCAGGTATTGAAATTCAAACTCGAATCCCAAAATCTTTCCTGTTCCATCATATTTGTGAGATACAGGCATCCATACATTGGGCTCAACAGGTGCAAACACCTGGTTAACATTAATTTTTACTCCTTGAATTACAAAATACATATTAACGCTGTGAATTGCCCATAAATCTTCTACCACATAAATTTTACCGGCGAATACATCTTCTCCGCGGCTTCGTGGTATTACCTGTATTTCGTTAACCTGATACCCGCGATCGGCGAAGGTGCTGATGTATTTAAACTTGTAATAGCCAAATGCTTTTGGTGAAAAGGGCGAAATTAAATTTGCGATTTCCGGTTCATACAACGAGCTATTGATGTAGTTCATTGGGCTTGTGTTTTGATCATCACCATTACTGCGAATGCTTATTACCTTCTCTTTATAATCGCCCGGTCTATTGTACGTTATTTCCGAAACCGACTCTGTTACAAAGGTGGCTGACGTATCTAAGCCCTCTTTCATTAGTGTTTTTTCTAAAAACCAGGGCGCATCCACCAGTCTGCCGCCACCTTTCAAATATACCTCGCAGGTGTAATGATCAACCTGCTGACGGTGATAGCTGCTCTTAGCTATGGCTTTTCGCATTATTTTATAGGCAGGGTCTTCCTTTCCACCGTCTATTTCTGCAGCTTGCAAGGTGTAAGCCTGCTTCTGTAAAACGATGTCGCGGATTATTATTTCTGAACCAACAGTTGCAGAAATCTGCTCACTTTTGTATCCCAAAAACTGAAAACTAAGAGAATAAGTGCCCGGTGATAATCGGATTTCATATTTTCCATTCTGATTGGTTACACTTCCCGATCCGGTTTCCTTGACAAAAATAGTGGTGTAGGGGAGTGGTTCACCGTCCTGATCTATTACTGTTCCCTTTATACCTTGGGCTTCCGCCAATGCCGGTAGTAGAAGGATAAAGAATAGAAATGGTAAGAGTTTCTTCATAAATATACCTCTGTGACGGATTAGCCGCGTAAAAAGTAACAAGGTGGGCAAAATTAACTGAATGTTCCGATATCTTGAGACCTTTGTTAAAACGATAAAATTAAACGAAACAATTCTGTTGCAACTTGTTTGTTTCACCTCAGTTTGAGCCTTTACGTTCTGATCAAGACTTTTCGATATTTTGGAAATTAAAGCAAATTAAACTCATTAAAAGTCTTAACTCAACTTTTTGTTTAAGTAAAAGCTGAAAAGAAGCAGATTACTACCTGCTCTTTGAAACCCAGAATTAGAATTCTGCGGTATTTAATATCATTAATCAATTCAACCTTTGATAAATTAACGGGTGTGCTTACATTTGCGGCAAACTAAATTGAACCCATGAACATTCACGAATATCAAGGAAAATCAATACTTAATTCATTTGGCGTAGCTATCCAACGTGGTCTCGTTGCAGATACTCCCGAGGAGGCTGTAAATGCGGCTAAGAAAATAAACGAAACAACCGGTTCTGACTGGTTTGTTATCAAAGCGCAAATTCACGCAGGTGGACGCGGTAAAGGTGGTGGTGTAAAAATCGCCAAGAACCTTGATCAAGTGAAGGAAATTTCTTCTGAAATTCTTGGAATGCACCTTATTACTCCTCAGACTTCTGCAGAAGGTAAACTAGTTAGTAAAGTGCTTATCGCTGAGGATGTTTACTATCCCGGTGATAACGAGCCAAGTGAAATTTACATGTCTGTATTGCTTGATAGAGCTACTGGTAAGGTTACAATCATGTACTCTACTGAGGGTGGAATGGATATTGAGGCCGTAGCTGAAAAAACCCCTGAGCTTATTTTTAAAGAACAAATAGATCCGGGTCTTGGTATTCAAGGTTTCCAGTGTCGTAAAATTGCTTTTAACCTTGGCCTTAGCGGCAAAGCTTTTAAGGAAATGACCAAATTCGTTAAGTCACTTTACGATGCTTACGTAGGTTGCGATGCTAGCCTTTTTGAAATCAATCCGGTACTTAAAACTTCTGATGATCGCATTATTGCGGTAGATGCAAAAGTTACCCTTGATGATAATGCTCTTTTCCGTCACAAAGATTACGCAGAGATGCGCGATTTTAGCGAAGAAGATCCTACGGAAGTAGAAGCAGGAGAGGCAGGTCTTAACTATGTGCAACTTGACGGTAACGTAGGTTGTATGGTTAATGGCGCCGGACTTGCAATGGCTACAATGGACATTATTAAACTGAGTGGAGGTGAGCCTGCAAACTTCCTCGATGTAGGAGGTACAGCAGATGCCAAACGCGTTGAAAAAGCCTTTAGAATCATCCTTAAAGATGATAAGGTAAAGGCTATTCTGGTAAATATTTTTGGAGGAATCGTGCGTTGCGACCGTGTTGCGCAAGGAATCGTAGATGCTTATAAAAACATCGGGGATATTGATGTTCCAATCATCGTTCGTCTTCAGGGAACTAACGCTGAGGAAGGAAAAGCGATTATAGATGAATCTGGACTCAAAGTTCACTCGGCCATTGTACTTCAAGATGCAGCAGATCGCGTGAAGGAAGTTTTGGCTTAAGCCGATCCAATTAAATACTCAATAATTCAAACACCTTTTCGATATTCGGAAAGGTGTTTTTTTTGTGGATAATTACTACGTGATCATCTGCTCAAATAAATTCGGCAGGCTTTTTGTAAAACCCTATATTGTAATAATAAAACATTCGCAATTAATTCACGTTTAACCAGTATATGCGCCAATTAATTTCATTGATACTCTTAAGTTTCCTGTTTTGCCTTTCGGCGAAAGCGCAAACAGGTACCAATGTGGATTCCTATCAAGGTGTGTACCTTCTTGAAACTATTGTTATAGATGGAGATACAATACCGGTAGTCACCCTTCGTACCACCCATATATCGAGTAGCCGAAAGTCGAGAAGTAAGCGATACCAGCGTAAATATGATAAACTTCATCGCAATGTAATCAAGACCTATCCATACGCCAAAGTGGCCGGCAAACTTATTAAAGCTTACAATGAAAATCTCTCATTACTCGATACCGAGGCGGCTCGTGAAGCTTATTTGGATAGATGCGAAGAAGACTTAAAAGCTGAGTTTGAAGGTGAGATTAATAAGATGACCAGGAGCCAGGGTGTTGTTCTAATAAAGCTTATTGATCGCGAAACGGGAAATACCAGTTACGACCTGATTAAACAGTTAAAGAATGGATTTACCGCGTTTATGTGGCAGGGTATTGCCAAAATGTTTGGTGGAGACCTAAAGGTAAATTATGACCCCGCGGAGAATGACATGGACTTTATGATTGAAACCATAGTTTCAAAAATCGAAACCGGTCAAATCGCGGTGGACTATCGCGAGGTTCAAACCCCTGCCGCTAAAGATGTTCTTGAAGCAAAAGATAAGCGGTTACAGCGCAGAATAGAACGACAGAGAAAGCGCGAAAATGGATGATCAGTTAATTGATTATTTTAATTCTCCGTTTTTATTACCCACTCAAATACAAGTTTTTTATTGAAAGCTGAAAAACTGTGACCTTCAGCTACTTTTATTTACATATTGATTGGCAATCAAACTTTTAAAAATTAGGTTTCACAAATAAGTCCATTTCATAAATTACCTTTAATTATCGATCAGCTATAATCAAAACGCATACTTGTATTCTATTCAAAAAATATATTTAGAAATCTGTAGTAATTGGCTTATTCTTTGCACCTTCGAAAGAAATAAGAAGCCATTTGTTTTATGCTTCCAGAGATAAGTTAACATGAATATTTTCTTACGCGGTTTTGTACTAATAACCTTTACAATTGCCGCTGCCACTGGTTCATTTGGTCAAAGTAAACAGAAATCGGAAAGCCAAATAAAAACCCTTATTGAAACATATAAGCAAGACCTACGCGGACCGTATAAAGATATCCGATGGTATTGTAAAGACGGTACCACATTACCGCCCCAGGAAAGATGTACCGAACCGGGAGGTGTGCAGCGAGCTAGATATAAGGATGAGGTTATTTCACTGGCAAAAACCAATCACATTTTCGTTGGTCAGATTCTCGCCACCACTGAAAATTCCGAATTTTGGGATAAAGAAAACCACCAGGCAAGACTTAAACAATACCAGCTTGAGAAATACCTTCAAAGTGTTGATAATGGCTGGGTAAACAGAAAAGCTCAATATTATCGTGGCGCATTTCAAGCCGAAGATGAAGAAGCATGGGGAATTAAATTTTTTGAATGGGCTCTTGCGGATACAGCGCGAATCAAAAGCCATTATTTCCTGCTAAGACAAGCAGCCAAAGATATTCCACACACATCTGACTCCAACGTTGCTCAATCCATGCGCTCCCTGTCTAAGGAAATTTCTGAAGTGTATCCTTCGTTCATGAACTTGCGGGTAAAAATACACGGCCAACCGGATGATACAGATATTCAAAAGGTACAAGAGTTTAAAAAGAAGAATGCCGACAAAATTGATGCTTCCCTCCAGGACAAAATGGATAAGCTGATAGACGTGATGAAGGTTTTTTACCAGCCTATGCCGGTTTCACAATTTGCGGTCTATGCCAAAAATCTTCCTGCTGAAAGCGATGGCGCTGCAGCAATTTCTAACTTTATTAATGACTATCAGGAAGCAAGCCAACCAGATGAAAAATGCCAGTTGATTGCCAACACTTCTTTTCAGGTTCGCAATGCGATGCGGCAGGCTTCAAAAGCGAAAGGTAGATTGGCATTAATTGATTTTTCTTTAAAACTTGAAACCCTTCTTCAGCGTGAGAGTTCCAACTGGAACCCTGAAACTCCCGCCGATTTACTTCGAAAAGTAGATTGCCTTATCCTGGCGTCTGCCGGATTTGGATATCTGGAGATTTGGGAATGGGAGCAACTTCAGAAGCAGAAATCAGATTTAGAAGATGATGTAACCAGCCTAACCGATTTGAATAGTGAAGTAGAAAACGCCAGGCGGGCTGTGGAGTGGAGCATTGGGATGATTCGGGCAACGTACATGCCGCAAGTACACAAGTGGTCTGGTTTTGAGCCAATGACCGAAGGGTTTATCGACGATCGAGTTAGGTCATCGATGTTATTGCAACTCGGGAATGCCGTTTCTCAGCTAGGAGATTATTTCTCAGAGCAGGCCGGCTTTAGCAATAGTCTTATGGGGATTTCTAACCAAAGCTCAGCAAGAGGATTAAATTCAGGATATGCCTACGGCGAATTGGTTGTAACCACTCAGAACCCCGAAGAAATAGAGGTGAGCGGCGATAAAATTTATGTCTTTGACCGACCGCCGGCCGATTTAAAACCTGTCGCTGGTATTGCTACAGTGTCAGAAGGAAACCTCGTATCGCATGTTCAGTTGCTTGCTAGAAATTTGGGTATTCCCAACGCCGTTTTATCAAAGCAAAATCTGGAAGACTTATTGGCCTTCAACGGACAAAAAGTGTTTTATGCTGTTTCCGGAAAGGGCAGGGTAATAATTAAACCCGAAGGTGAAATGACCGACGAAGAGAAAGCCCTTTTTGCAACCAAAGCACGTAGCGAAGAGAAAATTAGAGTTCCTGTTGAGTCCATGGATCTCACTGATGCCCGGGTGCTCAATCTCAAAGACGTGGATGCTTCCCTTTCGGGAAAAGTATGTGGCCCAAAGGCAGCAAATCTTGGTCAGCTGAAAGAACTATACCCCGATAATGTGGTGGATGGAGTGGTGATTCCTTTTGCCATTTTTAAATCACATTTTGACCAAATCATTCCCGGAAGGAATGAGACTTACTGGCAATTTGTGAACAACACATTTGCGGAAGCAGGAGCCATGACCGAAAACGGGAATAGCGACCAGGAGGTGGAAACATATGTGCTTACCAGGCTCGACACTTTGCGGTCTGAAATAAAGAAGATGCCTTTGAAATCAGAGTTTCAAACTGACTTGAAAGCGCAGTTTAAAGCCGTGTTCGGTGCTGAATTAGGCAAAGTTCCTGTGTTTATCCGCAGCGATACCAATATGGAAGACCTTAAGGATTTTACCGGTGCTGGTCTTAATCTCACCCTTTTTAATGTACTTGATGCCACAAAGATTTTCCAGGGGATAAAAGATGTATGGGCCTCGCCGTACACAGAGCGAAGCTATAAATGGCGCCAGAAATTTTTATTGAATCCTGAAAATGTTTTTCCGTCAATTCTGATCATTCCAGGCATCAATGCAGATTGTTCCGGAGTAATGATTACCAAGGGTGTTACCTCGGGAAAAGATGATGAAATCACCATTTCTTTTAGCCGCGGAGTAGGTGGCGCGGTGGAAGGTCAGGCGAGTGAAACGTGGACTCTAAAGGCTGATGGCTCATCAGTTTTGGCTACACCTGCTCGTGAGCCTGAGTATATGACGATACCAAAAACAGGAGGGGTTATGATGGCCGACGCTACTTTTGAGAATAGAATTCTTTCAAAGGAACAACTTGAAATCTTGCGTTCAACGGCTGCGAGCCTTAACGAAAAGCTAGCTGCTGAAAAGATTCACGGCCCATATGATGTGGAGCTGGGCTTCACAGGTTCTCAGCTATGGTTGTTTCAGGTACGCCCATTTGTGGAAAACAAGCGCGCCGCAGCCTCTGATTATTTACGTTCTATTAGCCAGGAGTTTAATGGCTCAAAATCGATTTCTTTATCTACTAATCTATGAGAGTTTCATCCAAAATTGTATTGATCTGTTTTTCTTGTTTCCTGGGCTTTGGCTTTACAGCCAATCCATACCCAATTGACGGCTATGACACTAGCGGAATAAGAAGACTTAAAAGGCTTCAATTGATTTTAAGTGGCGATTTGAAAGATACCAAACCTATTGCAGGGGCTCAATTTTCTATTAAAGATATTCAGCTTAATTTATTAGGTGATTGCGGAGACAGCCTGGTGGAAAATATGCCTGTTGATGCTGATTTTCAGAAATCCATAAACGGACTTTTCGCTGGTTTGAGCTCAGGCTATTCCCTTTCGGTGGTAGATATGACTCCCGGAAAGCCATTGCGCTATGCCGGCAGGAAGGAGACCGCTCAATACCAGCCCGGAAGTGTTGGTAAAATAGCTGTTTTAGCCGGTTTTTTTACTGAGCTTCAAAAGATCTATCCCGATTCATTCGCCGAAAGGCAGGAACTAATGCGCACCAGAAAAGTGAAGGCCGGAAAATGGGCGATGACCGATTCGCACACGGTGCCAATCTTCGACTTGGAAACCAAGAAGCTCACAAAGCGCACAGTACAGGAATCGGATGTTTTTACCTTATACGAATGGCTTGATCATATGCTCTCTGTAAGCAATAATGGGGCTGCAAGTGTTTGCTGGCGCGAAACTCTATTGATGAGGGCCTTCGGGAAGGAATATCCCACATTGACTCAGGAAGAGGCCGATGCTTATTTTGCGACCACCCCAAAATCAGAAATGTCAGATTTGGCAATAGCAGTGGTAAACGAACCTTTAAGGAGCCACAACATAAGCGAAGACGAGTGGAGGCTGGGCACATTCTTCACAAGAGGTGCCGGTTCTATCATTCCCGGAAAGGGTGGAAGCACTGGAACAACTCAAGGTGTAATGAAATTTTTGATAGCCATGGAAAGCGGTAAAGTCGTTGATGCTGAGAGTAGTCTGGAAATGAAACGCCTTATGTATATGACCGATCGTAGAATTAGGTATGCAACCGCTCCGGCACTAGCCAGTGCAGCCGTTTACTTCAAATCCGGAAGTTTATATAAATGCAAGGAAGAGGAAGGCTATGAGTGTGCTAAGTACAAGGGAAATGTTGACAATTACATGAACTCTGTTGCCATTGTAGAGCATACAGACGGAACGAAATACATGGCAGTGCTGATGAGCAACGTGCTGAAGAAAAATTCTGCGAGCGATCATGCTGCTTTGGCTGCCAGCATTGATAAAGTTGTACGGAAATAGCGAATATTAGACCCTGCTTAATTGAATGTGCTTAAAAATCCTCAGATGGGGATTAAGTAAAATTAAAACTTCCCTTTAAGCGATAAAACCAACTTCTCGGCAAGCTCCTGTACTTTTTCTACCGGACTATTAAGCAGTGGCTGAATAAGATCCAGGTATTGAGGGTCATTTAGCTTTTCAAGCAATTGAAATAAAACAACCTTAAGTCGCACATCGCGCCCTTCAAGAAGTAGTGAGAAACATTCCCTTTCAGTGGGAATAACGACTTTTAAGCTTTGAATAGTCTCGTCGCTGATATTTGCGAATAGCGCAGTTTCTGCAATTGGAATCAGCGCCTTCTTTAGAGAGGGTTCCAATAAATTGTCGAGAAACTCAACCGAGTTTATGCGCACATCCTGATTGATGCTTCTAATTCCGTTGTAAACGGGAATAACATCTTCTGGAGGATATCTGAGTCCAATCAACCTGAAAATTCGCTCCAGCGTACCATCAAGCCTTCTTTCAAGCAGGTTTATCAATTTTTCTCTCGCCAGGTGAATCTCTTCTTTTTCAGGATTTTCAAATAGCGCATTTTGCTTGTAGAGGGCGGCTAGAATAGATTTGTACATCTTCGATTCGTTGAGGATGTATTGCACAATCTCGTCTTTGCGAATTTTTAAGTGTGGGAAGTCGCGCTGCAAAGTATTTAATGAGCGCAGCGTTTCTAGCCTTAGCATCACATCCGATGTATCGAGAAAGGAGTAAAGCACTTTAACTGCTTTTTGTGAATCCATCTTCTCAAGTAGAGCCGGGATTTGCTTAATCAAATCAGGGCTGCTATTTGGATCTGTGGCAATCTCGGCAAGTTGCGGTATTATTCCGGGGCCAAAATTCAGAAGGGCTTTTTGAGCTGCCGGGCGGTATTGCTTCGGAATAAGGAAGTCGGTGAGTTTGTCAATGAAATAAAAATTCATTGTGTATCCGGCAGATTTTATGGCTTCAGTTACGATTTCACTGTTTTCATCCTCAAGGCTGTCATCAATAAAGCGATAGAATTTGGGGAAATTGGAATGACCAGCGGCTTTCAAGATCATCACTTTATAGTGATAGCGCTCCTCTTCGTCGGTTGTTAGGTTCAAGTAGTTAATCTTGTCGCTTATATGCTGCTCAAGCTTAAGCAGCTTTTTCATCTCCGGATTATTCCTGGCTTCTTCCGAAATGCCTACCAGCGCGGCGCCGCTAACCATTTGATCTTCATTTGATAAATAATTGTGAATATTGGAAATTCGCTGACTGGGATCTTGCCTCAGTAGTTGGGCAAACGCTCGATAGCGAACCTCCTGAACGGGATCGACTAATAACTGATCGAGTACCTCTTTTTGAACAGAATGTTGAAGAAAATAGATTGTTTCCAAAGCTTTTAACCTCACTTTAGAAGAAGCGTGAGTGAGATGTCTTGCTACTGTTTCAAAAAAGCGGGAATCCTGAATTTCCTTTACCTGATCTAGTAAAAACAAAATTTGATTCTCAGTTCCTTCTTCGAGCGATTTTTTCATGCTTGATAAAACACCGGCATTTTTCAAATCAGGTACGACTTTAATAGCGCGCTTATCTGCTTTTGTTAAAATTGACTTGAACGAAATGATGTATTCTCTACGCACTCTTATCGCTACGATAATCCAGAATACCAGAATGATAATCGTTAGCACGCTCACCGCTCTGATAGACAAATCGAGACCATTAATAAGAAAGATCAGCAAAAGCCCCGCAACCCCCGTTGCTGCAAGATCAACAAAAACGTCAATAAAGCTCTTGGTATCGCTCTTAATTCCGGCAGGTATGGGCAACGCGAGTAATTCCGTAGCAGATTTGTTGATAGACTGCTTTACGGAGACTTCCCAGAGTTTAGTAAAAATTCCCGCCCAAAGCACTGGCGCGATAAGTAATAAGACAGATCCCAATAAAATTCCACCCGGAAGTGCAAAAAGCGAAGCACCGACGCCATAAGTCCCAACAATTTTTCGTGTAACGAATAATTGCAAAAGGAGGGAAACTACATTGAAGGTAGAAAACCAAAAACCAAAGAAACCGGTGAGCTCATCCGGATCTTGAATGGTGGCGACGGCAACACTGCTAAACTGAAATTCGATAAGCTTGGAAACTACCACTCCCATTGCCACTAGTAAAGCCAGATAGGTGAGGTGCTTTGACTTTTTTATTGACCAAAAAGGATGGTCGGAAAAACCAGACCATCGTTTTTCCTGTTGAAAGGGTGTTAAATTCTGAATGGTTTTTCGCCAGATAATCCTATTGAGCGGTACACAAATGGATAGGAGTAAGGCTGCAAAAAACAAAAGGTTGGTACTAGATATAAATTCGGAAGTGATAGAGGTAACATAGCCTCCTGCGACACCTCCCGCAATAGCTCCGGCACCTATAAAGCCAAAGAAACGCTTGGCTTCGCGGGCATCGAAAGTAAGGTTGGCTAAAATCCAGAATTGAGAAGTGGCGAGTACTCCAAAAATCGCAACACCCACATAAAACACATAGAGAACTACATTTTCGGCTATGTGAAGGTTTAAAAGAATACCAATTGAAATCAATCCAAAAATAGCTATGTAAAAAGTTCTCGCCGTTGCTTTTTGAAGAGACGACCTACGTATCTCTCTGGAATAAAGAGTAGATACAACCATTGCGCAAATAGCCACGAGCACAAAAACAAAAGGAAGCTTGTCGATTCCTATTACAGAAAGGAAGCGTGCATTTACTACCGGCTTAATGATAAGCAGTGTAAATATGATGAGGAAAATATTGAGCTGCATAAGCAGCACTCGTTGATATTCTCCTTCTCTAATATCAAAAGATTTTAGGAGAAAATCTTTAGAAAAAGAGATAATTTGATTCAAGTTTTATTTTTTAAGTTTCTTATCCACTTCGAGCATTAGGTCGCGCATAATGGTCTCACCTTCGGCATCATCAGCCAAAGCTACGAGAATAAATCTTCTACCGTTGGGTCC
Source organism: uncultured Cryomorphaceae bacterium (assembly GCA_963748925.1). GTDB lineage: Bacteria > Bacteroidota > Bacteroidia > Flavobacteriales_D > Cryomorphaceae > Cryomorpha. The sequence goes on from CAVVKG010000001.1 coordinate 157,597, forward strand.
CCACACGAGTGCTGAATCTGAGTGGTAGGTTTTCCAGGAACCCGATTTTCTGAACACTTTTGCTCCTGGAGCAACTCTATCCATGGTGTTCACAAATTTGTGGTGCAATTCAGGATCTCCCAGATAGCTCAACATTTCTTTTGAACGATCGTAGCTTACGAGTTTGCCAAAGGCAAGTAAGTAATAATATCGGCATACCTGCGTAGCGCTGGCAGCATGGCTAATGTTTTTCATCGGGTCACCGTGGCGATCGCCCGACTTGGCGTATCTTTTGCCAACCCAAAGTCCGCCACCATATTCCTCGTCGTAAAACTGGTATTTGGGGTCAGTCATTACTTTTTCAATTCTGTCAAAACCAACCCGGTCAATCATACGTGTTGAAGCCTCATTGTTGCTCTTTGCAATCATCAGACGCATATCTGCCTTCACTTCATCCGTTTCTTCCAGCTCGCCATTTTCAATGGCATCCATGGCAGTGAGTAATACGGCGATTTTGGGTAAACTGGCAGCGTACATCATGTATCCACCATTCACGTCGGCATATTTTACATTTTTTGGGTCGCGCATGTCCACCAAACCAATGCAGAGTTTTTTGTTGGCAGATAGATTAGCCCATTTTTTATTAGATGCTACGATTGCATTGAGCTTTCGCTGAAGGTCGCTGTTGCTGAGCGACCGCAACGGCATTATTAAAGAGTCGTTGATATACAGGGGCAATTCGCTTAGCTGTTCTTCTTTATCAGGCGCTAACAAAATCGAAGCTCCTTGCTTAGAGTTTTCATTAAAAAAGCGTAAGGTAAAGTAGGCCACCAACAAGGTTGTAGACAGTATTAGTATTAACCCCATTCTTTTATTCAACCTTTTTAAATCCATGGAATTAAGTTTGAATATATTGTTTTTAAAAAGCGGAGCTGAATACATCAAATATTGAATAAAAAGTAGTTCGTTGTCATATGGAGAGCTCTATTAAGATGTGCAAATTTCTTTATAAAACGAATATCCAGGTGAAAAAGATATGGGCAGGAGATTGTGTGTAATTGGTTGATAATTAAAGTTTTGATTGGGTTTTTGTTTAGTTTGTTATCCTGCCGCTGAAAAGAGATACAGCAAAAAGCGTCGAGAGAATTCATTTTTTAGGAATATGCTGACCAGTGATGTGGGTAAATGAATTGATCTCATCTATAATTCTTTCACTTTTGCCACAGCGCAAGAAAAAGATTACTTTTCCAATCAGAAATTTTGTGAGAATGAACAATGAATAACTCAAAACATCAACGATTCCTATTTGCGATTTTTCTTTTCGCACTAGTCATTCTATTCACCCCGTCTTGTCAACTGACAAGGTTTGTGATCTACAATTTTGCAGATATCAATGACCACAAAAAGTTTCCTTCTCGAGAACTGGAATCGGATAATACACCATTTAAATTCAATGATGCTCCAGAGGGCAGGGTTCCTAAAAAAGTAACCTCACCTGAAGGAAAGGAGATGTCTTTTGATGAGTACCTGGAAAAGAATAAAACCGTTGCCTTTCTTATCATTAAGGAGGATTCATTGATTTATGAAAAGTATTTTAAAGGTTATGATGCGGAGAGTATAGTTCCCTCTTTTTCTATGGCCAAGTCTGTCATTTCAATCCTGATAGGTTGTGCTATTAAAGATGGATTCATTCAATCTGTTGATGAAAAGATGGTAAAATACATTCCTGAGCTGGCCGGGAAGGGAATGGAAGAAGTAACAATTGAGCACCTCCTGCAACAAACTTCGGGAATAGCGTTCAACGAAAGTTATGTAAACCCTTTTGGCGACGCAGCAGCTTTCTATTATGGAACCAATTTGAGAAAGTCGATCTCTAAAATGAAGCCGGCATATCCGCCGGGGCAAAAATTCAGTTACACAAGCGGGAACAGTCAACTACTGGGGCTGGTTTTGGAACGTGCTCTGAATGGAAAGACAATAACAGCTTACTTGCAGGAAACGCTTTGGACTCCTTTGGAAATGGAATACGATGCCTCGTGGAGCATTGACCGCAAAAAGGAGGGTCTTGAGAAAACGTTTTGCTGCCTGAATGCCCGTGCCCGGGATTATGCGAAAATAGGACGACTCTATCTAAATAAAGGCAACTGGAATGGGGAGCAGATTGTACCTGAAGAATGGGTCGCACGCTCAACAAAAATTGATACGTCGAATGGAAGCAGGTCTTCTTACCAGTACCAGTGGTGGATTCCTTCAAGAGATGGAGATTTTGAGGCAGTAGGAATTTTAGGTCAATACATTTATGTAAATCCCGAAAAGGATATGATTATGGTGCGGCTTGGCAAGAATGAAGGTGATGTGGACTGGAGCGATATTTTTAAGAGCCTGGCCGGGATGTACTAATTTTCCATCCTCCTAATTAATTATATTGATTCCCCCATAGACTACCATTAGAACATTTTTGCTATTATAGCATCTTAAAGCTCGTCACATCGAGTGGCCTTCAGTTATAGAAATTGTTGGCGCGTAGCGACTTACAAGTACTTTGACTGTAGGTTGTATCGAGGTGCGAAGCCGACAGTTCATGAGTGGAATTAGCGGTGTGGATATACTTTTTCGGATAACATCTCGATACAAATCCACGGCGACTTTATTTTTAGATTGATTGTTAATCTTTTTATAAGCCGTGGATTCACTCGATGTGACGAACTTTACAGCCTGCATAAAAATTTTAATATCAGCTAATTAATTGTGATTTAGCCTCTTTAAATTCGGTTTATTAAAAGTAACTGGTACTTTGCGGGGGAATCAGTTTAATTATAATAAAAAAGCCCTCTGCAGTGCGCAGAGGGCTTATAAATTAATAGGAAGTTGACTTATTTAGTTACCATAAACTTGTGGTAAAAGCCACCTTCTGGGGTGTCAATTCTCATAATGTAATTTCCTGCCTGGAAAGAACTGGTTTGAACATTCACCATTGATGACTGAACATTTACCGATTCAATTAATCTGCCTGCAACATCAAAAATGCGCAAGGTAGTTCCTGCAATATTTCCATCCAAAAATGAGATGTTGAGATTATCTACCGCAGGATTAGGCCATACTTTGATATTTTCATTTGAGCTGATCTCATCCAGACCAATAATTACAATGCTTGCCGGAACAAGCACTGCATCAATAACATGAACAACACCATTGTCTGCTACCAGATCAGTAATCGTTACAAGGGCGTCATTTACAAATACATCTTCACCAACTATCGAAATGGAAACATCTTCTCCCTGAAGGGTTGTAACATCACCCGCCGTAATATCAGCAGCCAATACTTCCATTCCTAGAACATGATAAAGCAACACTTCTTGTAAATCGCCGGTAGGATCAGACAAAAGGGCGTCAAGAATTCCTGCTGGAAGATTAGCAAAAGCTTCATCCGTTGGAGCAAACACTGTAAAAGGACCGTCACCGTTAAGGGCATCGATAAGCTCAGCAGCTATAAGGGCAGCCTCTAGCGTGTTGTGGTCATCACTATTAACGATAACATCCACAACAGTAAATGGCTCTGGAGCACTTCCAAAAGCTACATCATCCCAGTAATAAGTCTGAGCACCTGCATCGGCACCAGTCGTTCCAAAGTTGAAGAATATCGTAGCCTTATTGTAAATGCTGGCTAAGTTAATTGCAGCAGTACCATCTACTTGGTTTGAGAAGTCGAATGTTAGTGTTTCCCATTCTTCGGCTACTGTGGTCATCGCTTCAGTTTCTACTGATACTGTAGGCACACCAACTTGCTCTACTTTTAGTCTTACCGGAGTGTCTGCAGTTGGCGACCATACTCTTACTGTCATTGAAGTAGAACCTGCCATAAAAGGAATAGGCTCGCTGAATCCTGATAAATCAGCAACAGTTGTTCCAGCAAAGAATGCAGCTGTTTCCGACTTTACGGTTTCTACCACCATGTTGCCGCCATCTGTAGGGTCAGTAATAATTTGAGAAGTGGTCCCTTCAAAATCATTCAATTCGTAATTAGCTTCAGAATCTTCAAAAGTGACAGGCAATTCAATGATATTAGGGTCAGGAGCAACAAAAGCTACATCATCCCAGTAATAAGTCTGAGCACCTGCATCGGCACCAGTCGTTCCAAAGTTGAAGAATATTGTAGCCTTATTGTAAATACTGGCCAAGTTAATGGCAGCAGTACCATCTACTTGATTCGTGAAATTGAAAGTAAGTGTTTCCCATTGCTCAGAAACTGTCGTCATTGCTTCAGTTTCTACTGATACCGTTGGCACACCAACTTGCTCTACTTTAAGTCTAACCGGAGTGTCTGCAGTTGGCGACCATACTCGTACGCTCATTGAAGTAGCACCTGCCTCAAAAGGAATAGGCTCGCTGAATCCTAATACATCAGCAACAGTTGTTCCAGCAAAGAACGCAGCCGTTTCCGACTTTACTGTTTCTACCACCATGTTGTCTGCATCCGTAGGGTCAATAATAATTTGAGAGGTAGTTCCTTCAAAATCATTCAACTCGTAATCTATTGCTTCATCTTCAAAAGTAACTGGTAATGAGATGTCGCTTGTATTGCCACCTGTACATCCTTCACCAACCGTGTATTCTATGATAGTTGAAGTCGTTAAACCGCCGGCGAAAGCAAATTTGATAGCTACATTAAAAGAGTTGCCATCAACTTGTCCCGGAAATGTTTTTGAAAATGCCTGACCTCCGGTATTGTCCATTGGAACTTCAGCAAAATCCGGAGTATAGGTTTGGGCAAAAGCTACAAGACCATCCTTAATATCGAGAAGCTCAACTGATACGGTTACATCCTCTCCTTCGGTAATGATAGAATAATCAAATCCTAAATCGAATGTGCCTTCGGCTGCATCAGTCCATGTGCCTGAGCATTCTGTGGTGTTAACAACAACGCACCCTACACCAACGGTGTACTCTATGATAGTTGAAGTTGCTAAACCACCGGCAAAAGCAAATTTGATAGCTACATTAAAAGAGTTGCCATCAACTTGTCCCGGAAATGTTTTTGAAAATGCCTGACCTCCGGTATTGTCCATTGGAACTTCAGCAAAATCTGGATTGTACGTCTGAGCATAGGCCACAAGCCCATCCTTAATATCGAGAAGCTCCACTGAAACTGTGACATCTTCTCCATTTGTCACTATTGTGTAATCAAATCCTAAGTCGAATGTGCCTTCGGCCGCATCCGTCCATGTACCCGAGCATTCGCCCGTTTGCGCATTAACAATGCTTGCGGAAAAACCGAGAAGCATTACCAATAATAATCTAAGTGATTTCATAATTGTTGTTTTTAATTTAATGATTAATTAAGCGTTAATTGTTGTTTTTAAAGTGCAAATTGATCTGGTGATTATCTTAAATATTCGTTTTTATAGATTTCTTTTTATTCAAATAGCTAAGGCCGAAGCCGTATGGAAATAGCGGTGAGTAGGGCACATCTCCTTTATGGAAATTATCGCCCTCTTTATTTTGCCAGCTAAAAGAGAGCTTTCCTTGAAAGTTAAAATCACCAAAGAGAACATCGGCCACGCCCTGGCCTTCGCTTCCGGGAAGCCAGGCTGCAACAAATGCAGACGAAGCATCCAGTTCTTTTTCTATGATTAAAGTTCTTCCGCTAAGCAATACTACCACCACAGGAATTCCTTTACTTGTAATGTTTTCAATTGCTTCCAAATCTTCTGTGTGCAATTCGTTAAGAACTAGAGACTCGCCATAAGGATGAAGAACCTTCATGAGACCTTTGATTTTTTGGCTCATTTCGCCAATGGTTTCATCACCGAGTCTGATATCTCCCATTCCTTCAGCATAAGGGGTTTCACCAATTACCACAACTCCCACATCATGGCGTGCTGGGTCTGCCAGGTTTCCATTTATATTAAGTTCTGCTTTTTGTGATACGGCTTTTAGTCCTTCCCAAATCGATGTTCCGCCTATAATTTTTCCCCTTTGCACGCCGGCATCTTCCCCGTAAGCCGTGGTTATTTTGCTGGCCGGTTCATCACTCTCATCGTCCATACTGTCTGAAACACCCTGCCAGGCGACAGTAAACCCACCACATTGGTGGCCGCGATCGTTTGCATTCTTACCCGCCACAAGTATGCGCGCATCTTTTTTTAACGGAAGTATATCGCCTTCATTTTTAAGCAGGACAAGAGATTTGCGCACGGCTTCACGGGCCACTTCTCTATGAGCTTTGGAGCCGAAGCTAGCATGATTGGACCAATGTCTTTGTGAGGGCCTAGGTTTTTCAAATATTCCATATTTGATTTTGACATAAAGAATTCTCTTTACGGCATCATCAATACGTTCCAGTTTTACATTTCCTTCTTTGATATGCTGGTTCAGGCTTTCGCCAAATTGCCTCCACTTTTCAGACACCATAAATAGGTCAATACCTGCATTTACCCCTTTGGCAACAGTTTGATGAAAATCAGTGTCCAGATAATCACAACCATCCCAGTCTGAGATGATGAAACCCTTAAATCCGAGTTCGTTTTTTAATACATCAGTAAGGAGATACTTATGCCCGTGAAGTTTATCCCCTTTCCAGCTATTGAAGGATGCCATTACTGTAAGTGTTCCTGCTTCTATCGCAGGAATATATGGGGCCATATGAAGTCTCCGCAATTCTTCTTCAGAAATATCGGTATCACCCTGGTCAATTCCGTAGGTAGTACCGCCATCTCCTACCCAATGTTTAACGCATGCTATGACAGAATCTCTCTTTAAATTGCCTTGCAAGCCTTGAACAAATGCTGCTGCATATGATTTTACAATTTCAGGATCTTCAGAATAGCTTTCATAAGTTCGGCCCCATTGGTTGTTTCTGGCTACAGCCAAAGTCGGGGCAAACGTCCACTCAACACCTGTTGCGAGAATTTCTCTTGCTGTACACTGTGCAATCCTATTTAGTAAATCAGGATCATTAGCGCAACCAAGGCCAATATTTTGAGGAAAAATGGTAGCGCCTATAACGTTATTGTGTCCATGAATAGCGTCAACTCCGTACAAAGTAGGAATTGGCAAATGTTTATCATCACTTTCAACAGAAGCAGCCCAATAAGCATCATTCATTTTTACCCAGTCTATGGGTTTATTTGCTCCGGGAGCAGACCCACCTCCGCTTAGAACAGATCCTATGTGATGGGTTTTCACCTCTTCCGGAGATATGGACATGCGCTCGGTCTGGATCATCTGTCCAATTTTCTGCTCCAAAGTCATACGTTGAAGCCATAGATCCACCTTGCTGTATATCTCTTTTTCGGTCATTATTGTTATCTTTTTCTCGATTGAGTCCTGGTTTCGGGTTCTCTATCATTTTCTTGATAGAGAAATTTCACCTGGAGAGTATCTACAAACAGAGTAAACTCTCCTGATTCAGTAACCCATTCATTATTAATATCTACAAAAGCGAGATCTTCCGGACTTAAAGAGAATTTCAATGTTTTACTTTCACCTGGATTGAGGTCAACTTTTTCAAACTTTCTAAGCTGCTTAACTGCAGGCACTATGCTCGCTACATGATCCTGACTGTATAGCTGAATAACCTCTTTTCCCTGGCGGCTACCTGTGTTTTTAATATTTACTGAAATATTCAAAGAACTATCGCTCACCAAGGTATCGCTACTAATTCTCAAATTGCTGTATTCAAAATCAGTATAGCTCAATCCAAAGCCAAACTCGTACTGCGGGTCAAAGGCATCATATCCAAAACCTTTGTCGCGTGCGTCTGAACGTGTATGATCATATGACCATAAGGAGTTGTTATATCTGGGGTATGTTAGGGGTAGTTTTCCGCTGGGATTTACTTCACCAAATAGCACATCAGCCAGAGCTCTTCCACCTTCGTTTCCGGGCAAATAAGCCAGAACAATAGACTCAACCAGTGGCTCAATCTCTCTGATAATTCTCGGTCTGGCTTCAATCAAAACCAGTGTGATGGGCTTACCGGTTGAGGCTAGCTTTTTAACCAGATTAAGCTGAGCTTCCGGGTAGTCCAGATCATCAATATCGCTTGGTTTTTCAGTAGCGGGAATTTCACCAAGACAAACAATGATTCTATCAGCGGAAGCTGCTTTATCCAATGCCTCCTTTGTATTCAAATCAGAATCGTAGGTGGTGCCCTGAGTGATAAAAAACATTTTCTTTTCCTATTTTGTCTTGAATAGCTTTTAGAATTGTAGATTTTTCCCAATCGTTAAATGTTGTATCCACTCCGCTCCAGGTTCGCGACCAGGCTCCATTTAAATAGTTGAGAGAATTTGCAGCCACGCCGGTTACCAACACTTTTTCATTTTTGGATAGCGGCAATTGTTTTCCTTCGTTTTTGAGAAGGGTTATGGATTCTGCTGCAGCATTATAGCTAGCTTGCGCAAAAGAGTCCGATCCATAATCAGGGTAATTATTAATATCACTTTGAATAGTGTCAAAAAGCCCAATTTTAAATTTTACATAAAGAACTCGTCTCACTGCATCATCTATTCTTTCGAGCTTCACGGCACCTTCGTTTACCAGCGCAATCAGGTCAGAAGAAAAGCTGGAGTCATATGGTTCCATGCACATATCTAATCCTGCATTTACTGCAAGCTTTACTGCTTCTTTGTCATTAGCTGCTATCTGGTGCGTCTTGAATAAATTAGTCACATCTTCCCAGTCAGAAATTGTAAAGCCCTTAAAGCCCATCTCCTTTTTCAAAAGTTCTGTGATTAGAAAGTGGTCTGCATGTGAAGGTATTCCATTTATAGCGGCAGAACTCAGCATTACAGCAAGCGCTCCTGCATCGATAGCTTCCTGAAAGGGTGGGAGGTATACCTGCCGCAGCTTTCTGTAGGAGAGATTTACAGGTGAACGGTCTTTTCCATTCGAGGGTGCCCCATAACCTATAAAATGCTTGAGGCATAATAAAGAATTATATGGATCAGATAAATCTTCACCTTGTGCTCCTCTAATACTCGCCAGCCCCATCTCACTTGTTAGATAGGTATCTTCCCCAAAAGTCTCGAATATTCTTCCCCATAGAGGTTGTTTGCAAACGTCGAGAACGGGAGCGTAATTCATTGGTATTCCGGAAGCACGAACCTCATACGAGGTGAGAGCTGCTCCCTGTTCCACTAATTCGGTATTCCAAGTGGCCGCCATTCCAAGCTGATGCGGAAATAAGGTAGAACCTTCGGAATAGTTTGCTCCGTGAACAGCATCGATTGCATAAAGTACCGGTATTTGTAATCGTGTATTGTTTTTGACATAATCCTGGATAATCTCAATATTCTGCCTCCATTCTTGCGGGCTGAAAGGGTAGGTACCCAAATTTTGAACTGATCCCACGTGATAATTTGCCAATAAATCGCGCATTTTGGCAGTGTCGAGAATTACCGTATCGCGCTTGTCCCAAAAATCACCTTTTGCGATGGCCATTAGACTTATATTAGTCATTTGACCCACTTTTTCTTCCAGGGTCATTTTTGAAATAAGTGCATCTACTTTTTCGTAAATCTTCTCGTCTTCTTTCTGGGCAAAAAGTGATGTGTTTACCTGAAGAAACTGGTAAGCAATTATAAATGCTATGCTGGTAACACTTTTCAATGGGTTATTTTTTTTGATAGACTCTTACAAAATCCACAATCATCTGTTGGCTCTCAACGGATTGATCTATTCCCTTTTGACCACCCCAACCGCCACCCATGGTAAGGTTGAGAATTAAATTTTGGGGTTTATCAAAAGGCCACGAGAGCTCTGTAGAGGTGTCCTCATATCTAAAATATTCTTTGTCGTCTACAAAAGCTACAATACCCTCTGGGCTCCACTCAACCGCATAGGTATGAAATTCTTCATCCATGTTTTCAACAGGGGTTATTCCCGTTGGTTGATTGCCGAGTTTGAAGTAGTATGCCCCACAATGCGCTGAAGCGTGAGCAATTCCATTTCCTGTAGTATCATTCATTTCATACCCTACGCTCTCAAGAATATCGATCTCGCCGCAGTAAGGCCATGAAAGTTCATCTACATAGTCATTGCCTAAGGTCCATCCGGCTGCCCAATTACCTTCGTGGGGAGGAACTTTGGCTCGGAACTCTATTTTGCCATATAAAAAGGCAACTTTTCCTCGTGTGGTTAATCGAGCTGATGTCCATTTTTCGCCCATATCATTTTTATGCGCTTCAATAATCAAATTTCCGTCTTTTTGTCTCGCATTCTCAATTCGATTCTCAGTGTAGTACTGCAGCTCAGAATTTCCCCATCCCCAATTTCCAATGTCAAAAGTCCACTTGCTGGTGTCGGGAAGACCACTGCCATTAAACTCATCAGCCCAGACCAGTTCCCAGTTTTCACCGCTCATTACTTGTGTGAGTATTTCAAGAGACGGATTATGCTTTCTCATAAGCACCATTTTGATAGATTCAATTTTCACACTGCCGTTGCTATGCAATTTTATTTTATGTGAGCCCTCATTTAATGGACTTCCATCTTTGAAGTGCAGAGTGGGTTCTTTTTCATTTTTTACAGGAATGGTACCCGTTATATTATAGGTGCGATCGTCTTTATTATCTACATAATCTTCGATCCAAACAGTCGCACTGTCCGTATTTGAATTCATCAAAAATTCGATTCGATACCTACCCGCTTCTTTCACGTCTACCTGGTATGTGCAGGTGCTTTCCCCTGATAGAATAATGCCTTTTTGATTATCAGCAACTTCTACATTGCCTGCAGAATTTATAAAAGATGAAGGATTTATTTCCATTATCTCTTTTTCAGGCTCAGCAGCGATTGGAGTCTTTTTATCAGAAGACTCACAGGAAGTCAATATTATCAAGGAACTCAAGAGCACCAGATACTTAAGGGACATTATGTTTTTAGAGCTTGTCATTTTACGAGTATACTTTCTAGTTCTTCCAGTGTCTTACCTTTAGTTTCTGGTAGCTTGAGTAGAATAAAAATCAGACCTAGAACTGCAAACCCACCGTATATCATAAATGTGACTGTACTTCCCAGAGTCTCTAATTCCCATGGAAATACGAGTTGAACTCCAAAGCTGACAGCCGAGTTTACCAGCCCCACGAATGATATGGCTAATCCGCGAATCCAAATTGGAAACAGTTCGGAGAACAAGACCCACATTACGGGGCCAACACTTACTGCAAAGGATGCGACAAAGCCTAATATCCCTATAAGTATGAGCATAGAGTTCATTGAAACGGCGCCGGTAATGAGTTGAGATTCATAAGTCTTAGCGGTCATTTCTCCAAGATTTTCTCTCAGGGCAATTTTAAAACTTACGTCGTCAGTGAAGGTTTGATTTAAGATAGGAGCTAGTTGCACGCGGTCAATCTCGATTGGTAAACTCGTTAATGATTCCTTTGTGAGAGTATAAGATGCTGAATGAAAGCCGTAGGAAAGAAGAAACATGCAAATCGCAATTCCTGAAACACCAAAAATAAGTAGCGGTTTTCGACCAAGTTTATCTATTAGAGAAATTGCAATTAGTGTGAATACCAGGTTTATAAGTCCAACATAAATAGCTTGAGAAAAGGATGCATCTGTACCGATACCTGACTGTTCAAAAATCATTGGAGCATAGAAGAAAACAGAGTTTATCCCTGTGATTTGCTGGAGAATACCGATTACGAGGCCAATTGTTAGAACCAGTCTAAGTGCAGGTTTGAAAAGAGTTTTAATAGGCGTCTTCTCTTTTTTACTGGTATCCGCCATGCTAACTTTTACTGACTGGATTATCTCTGCAGCTTCTTCGGGTCCGCAAGCGCGCGTCATAACCTTTAGAGCTTCATCATATCGGCCTTTCATAGCGAGCCAACGGGGGCTACTTGGCACTGCAAAAAGTCCAAAAAAGTAGAGTATTGCCGGGATGGCTTCAAGTCCGAGCATCCATCGCCAATTGTACTCAGCAAAACCTAAAGTTTTAGTCCATGCTGCATCTGACTGGCCCCATTGCAGAATGAGGTAGTTCGTGAAAAATGCAACAGAAATACCGAGAACAATATTCAGCTGATTGAAGGAAACCATTCGTCCGCGCAAAGCAGGTGGCGAAATCTCTGCAATGTACATAGGTGCAATAATGAGCGATGCGCCAACACCTATGCCACCAAGCATGCGTGCTGCAATAAGCCAGAAAAAGCTTGGTGCCAGAGCAGAACCGATTGCGGAAATGGTATAGAGAATTGCAGCAATTGTAAGCACCCGCTTGCGTCCTAATTTATCGCTAAGTGGCCCGGACACCAGCATTGCTAAAGTAGCCGTAAGGGTTAGTGAGCTTACAGCCCAACCCAGTTCAAGTTTGGTAAGTTCAAATTCAAGCTCTATAAACTTATTAACTCCTGAAATTACGGATGCGTCAAATCCCATCAGAAATCCTCCAAGCGCAACAATAAGGGCTGTAAGAACAATAAACCGGTTGGTTTTTGAACCTTTTACTTTAGTTTTCTGATTGGTTTCCATGGTTGGTTTAGCTTATTATTTTAAAAGCAACGTGATGCGTGGCATTGCTATCTCCACCTATCCAGAGGTCAAAATCACCTGGTTCAGTAACAGATTTCATTTCCTTATTGTAAAATGCTAACTGGTTTGTATGTAGATGAAAAGTTACAGTTTGAGTTTCGTTAGGTTTCAAAGAAATGCGCTGAAATCCTTTTAGCTCTCTAACGGGTCTTGTAACACTTCCAAACCGATCGCGTGTATACATTTGAACTATTTCAACGGCCTCCATTTCACCAATGTTGGTAACATCAATGAATATTTCAATTGATTCATCTAACCGTATTTCATTTTTAGATAAACGCAAACCACCATAGCCGAAACGTGTATAGGATAGTCCGTGGCCAAAAGGGTAGAGGGGGTCTACTCCCGCATCCATATGAAAAGAAGTGTTTCCTGTTGATGTTTGTGGAGCCCTTGCTGGAATATCGTCAATATGTAAGAATGAATTTTGTTTTGCTGGCCTACCCGATTTTCTCTGATTGTAATAAATGGGTATTTGTCCTACCATAGTTGGGAACGAGAAGGGCAATTTACCGGAAGGAGAAACTTCGCCAAATAGTATATCTGAAATGGCTGGGCCACCCATCGTTCCGGGATGCCATGCCATGACTATTGCATTCACAAAGTGCTGTGTTTTGGTTAGTGTAAGTGGTCTGCCGGCCATTATCACCAAAATGGTTGTTTTGCCAAGCTTGGAAATTTCTTCCAGTAATTCGTTTTGAAATCCGGGAAGGTCAATATCTGCACGACAGTGCGCTTCGCCACTGAGTATGGCTTCTTCACCCATGAACATTACAACAGTGTCGGATAAACTTGCGGCCTCCAGCGCTTCGGCAAAGCCGTCCCTGTTTTTAGTTCGGGTAGTTTCGAGACCCCTGGCTACTCTTATAGTTGTATGCTCACCTACTGCTTTCTGAATGGATTGGAGTGGTGTTTCACACCAGCTTTCAATACCATCGAAAGTCCAGGTACCCATTTGCTCCAAAGCATCATTTGCCATAGGACCAATAATAGCCAGGTTTTGAACCCTTTCAGGTTTAAGCGGAAGAACGTTGAAATCATTTTTGAGAAGAACACAACTTTCAATTGCTGATTGCTTAGCAGTTTCTAAATGTTCCTGGTTTCCTTTTTCCGGGAAAAGGTTCTCATCTGTGTACGGATTGTCAAACAAGCCAAGATCAAACTTTAGTTTTAGAATGTTCCGAACGCATTCGTCAATCTGGGCAATTGTAATTCTTCCTTGATCAACGAGGTCTTCGAGGTGATAGATATAAGAACGGCTTGCCATTTCCATATCAACTCCTGCGCTCACACTTTCAAATGCGGCCTCCTCGTGATTTTTTGAATACCCTTGTGTAGTTAGCTGAATCACTGAATCCCAATCACTTACTACAAAGCCTTTAAAACCCCATTCCTGACGAAGGATTTTCTTCATAAGTAGTTGGTTAGCAGTAGCGGGTACACCGTTAACATCGCTGAATGCCGTCATAAATGTTGCTACACCTGCTTCTTTGGCCGCTTTAAAAGGCGGCAGAATGGTATTCCGAAGGTCATTTTCAGAAATATTTACATAGGCATAGTCTTTTCCGGATTCGGAGTAACCGTAGGCAGCAAAATGTTTGGCACAAGCGGCAATGCTGTCGTGGTTTGAAAGATCGTCACCCTGGAAGCCTTTGACCATTGCAGCCCCAAGCACGCTTGTAAGATGCGGATCTTCGCCCAAAGATTCTGCAATTCGGCCCCATCGCGGGTCTCTTGTGATGTCAATCATCGGAGCAAAAGTCCAGTGAATACCAACTGAAGCAGCCTCTATTGCACTTATGCGAGCTCCTTTCTCAACCAATTCAGGATTCCAGCTTGCGGCCTGACCAATAGGAATAGGCATCATCGTTTGAAATCCATGAATTACATCGCGGCCAATAATAATCGGAATTCCAAGACGACTTTCCTCAATAGCGATCCGCTGCATTTCATTGAGACTTTTTGTGTCTATTTCGTTTAATAACGATCCCACTTCTCCGTTTCGAATAGCTTTTTTCAACTGAGCGGTGACACCTCCCTGACCAGCTATTTGCGACATTTGGCCGATTTTTTCGCGCAAGGTCATTTCAGCGATTAATGAATTTAATCGCTCGTTATAAGGTTCACTTTTTTTAGCGAGAGTTGAAGGTCCTTTATTCATAACTGATTCTGAACGGGTTGGTGTTGTTTTCCAAAAAAAAATAATGCAGACAATCAAACCGGAAAATTCTGGATTTCCCGTTTGATTGTCTGCAATTGAAAAAGAACTATCTATTAAGTAGGATTTTGCCCGATGCTATTTGTCCATCAATTCTGAAACTGTAGAAATAGATGCCATTCGAATAATCATTGGCATTCCATACCACTTGATTTGAACCTGCTGCCTGTATTCCTAAATTGTTTTGCTCAACAATTTTTCCAGTAATATCCAGAATGTCGAAACTCACATTCGCAGAGTTTTTAAGCTCATATTCGAAAGTCGTAGCCCCATTAGATGGATTCGGATAAGCATTAAAAGAAACAACAGCTTCTAATTTATCAATGCCGGTAGTATTTGTAGCATTGAAATTGTCAAAGAAATATTCGTCAGAAGTACTCGTACCCGGATCAAAAAGTACAACGAATTGTGTAATGTCTGTCGCCTCAAAAACCTCGCTAGGATCATAAGAAAGTGTCTGCCATGTGCTGCTAACACTAGTCTCAGCCGACATTTCAAGAATTACATCGCCTGCATTATTTTGAAGAGAGATTAAAACTGTGGTGGGAGCATTCGGATCCCAAACATCGAGACTCATGGCGCTGTTAGCTGTAAGACCCAATGCACCGTCAAATCGACCTATAATAACGTCGTTTTCTTCACCTCCGTTGCGCACATAACGAGCTACGTGTGAAGAAGGATTGCCATCAGTATCAGGGTTCTGAATGCGTTGGAAGTTAATTCCTGAGTGTGAAAAGATGAAATTAACGTTTTGTTGGCATTCAAAATCATTCAAGATATTTGCATTTGTTGCAACACCTTCACAGGCATCCACAGAAAATTCAGGCCCCTGAAGATTATCCCAGTAATATGTGTCAGCTGTATTTGTATTTGGAGCAAAAAGAAGTACAAGTTGATTTAGAATTGTGGGCGCAACATTTGCGTCAGGAGTTCCGGTAAGCGAAAATTCTAGAGTTTCCCATTGCTCTGAAACTGTAGTTACTGCTTGATACTCGCTATGGCGACCTGTAGGGTAGGGGTTCTGTGCAAGAGCTGTATTTTCAAGAGTAATTTGTACCGTTGTTCCAGCCGCAGGGCTCCATACATCAATCGACATGGTTTTTGCTCCAGTTGCGTAATCCGTAACATTCGCCATAACTCGATTTAAAATAAGCACATCAAAAGTTTCTGCAGCATTTCTTGTGTATTGAGCAGCAACTAAACTTGTATTGATGCCTGATTGATCGGGATTTTCATTGTAAGGAATGAAAGTACCGTTTATGAATCCATAATTGGTTTGACGGATGTCTTCAAAGTTATCCCAGGTTTGTTGTCCGGAAACAGAGCCAGCGAAGATGGCAAAAAGTGGTAAGAGGAAGTAAATTTTTCTCATGTTGTTAGTTTTAAAGATTTATATTGATTATTGATAAACTCTTACGTAATCCACTTCCATGGTTTGCGGAAATACTGCGGAGCCATCGGGATCGCCCGGTAAGTTTCCTCCAACAGCAAGATTCAGTAAGAGATGAAATTTTTGATCAAAAGGGTAGGTCGTAGGCAAAACTGTTGAGCGTGTATTAGGCTCACCAAAAAGCTCACCATCCACCATAAATTGAATGCACTGCTCATTCCACAAAACAGAGAAGACATGGAATTCATCGTGAAAAGAAGGCTCACCGCCAGCTTTATCATAATACTCAGTGTCAAACCGCCAAAAATCATGGCCATAATGGATCGTTCCGAGGGTTCTGCGCGAATTATCACCCAGATATTCCATAATATCAATTTCGCCACTTGCAGGCCATCCTCCATAAACAGTATCGGTAGGTAGCATCCATATCGCAGCCCACAAGCCTTTACCTAGTGGCAATCTTGCGCTTACATCTATCCTCCCATACTTCCAATCACCTTTGTTTTTGGTCACGATTCTAGCTGAAGTATATTCATACTCTCCGAGATAATCAGGGTCTTCCTTAATAGCTCGTATTACTAAATTGCCATCTTCCACAAACGCATTCTCATCTCTCTTTGTATAGTATTGAAGCTCACGGTTACCCCATCCACAAAGATCCTGAGATATTTGGCAGCCATCGCCTAAATCGTAGGACCACTTGGTTGTGTCTATTGAACTACCATCAAATTCGTCATTCCAAACGAGCTCATAATTGTCAAGAGTTTTATCAAATTGACAACCTCCTAAATCTTCAACTTCCTCGCTACAGGATGTAGCTCCGATTATGACAGAAATAGAAAGAATCAAGTATTTAAATTTTGAATGCGGCATCAGTAATCAGTTTTATGTCAAGTTTTTCAAAGATAATCTCATACTTGTGATACTTCCTTAGAATTGTATACATCACCCTTACATCTTGATTAAAAAGATACTACATCAAAACTACATCAGGCTACATCAATTAAAATCAGAAAATTCATAAATGATTTGTATTACAGATATTTAGGGCTATATTTATGCGTTTATAAAGTTTCACATAGATTTATTGATTTTTTTTAACTGCACTTCAATTGCGTAATAAACACACTAAGTATTTTATTGTAGCTACAAGTCTTTTGTTTGGGCTTTTTTGCAACGATATTTCGGGACAGGAAATTAACATAGGTATTCCTCCGATTACAAATTTTACCAGATCAGATTATAAGGCTGGTACTCAAAACTGGGAAATAAGACAGAGTGACGATGGTATCATCTTTATTGGTAATAATAAAGGCTTACTGAGATACGAAGGTCATTCCTGGAAATTATTTCGTTTACCAAATGCAACCATCATCCGGTCTTTTAACATAGATAGCGAGAATAGAATTTTTCTAGGTGGGCAAAATGAAATTGGATTTTTAGAATCGACTGATTTTAAAGGGGAAAATTATGTCTCACTTTCACATTTAGTCGCTAAGAAAAATCGAGATTTTGAAGATGTATGGAAGACTTTTATTGTTGACAGCACCGTTTATTTCTGTTCAGAAAAGGCTATTTTTATTTATGACGGCGATTCATGCAGAACTATTGAACCTCCGGGAGGACGATTTGAGAATTATTTTGAAGTAGAAGGAAGTCTATTCTTTCAGGATATATCGCGTGGCCTGTATAAGTTTGAGGCTGGCGCGCTTATTAAAGTTGAAGGTAATACTGCTTTTGAATCGGATCGTATTGCGTCAATCCTGCCTTTCGGTAAAGAGAGTTTTCTTGTGATCACAATAACTAGTGAGTATTTTATTATTCAAAATAGCACGGTTTCTAAGTGGGATCGATCAGAATATTTAAACGGTATAATTGAGAAACCTTATTGTGCCATTGAAATGGAGAATGGTAATTATGCGGTAGGAAGTTCTCAATACGGTCTGACCCTTTTTAGCAGATCGGGAGAAATTCTCACTCAACTCAATGTCGATAGAGGGCTTCAGAATAACACCGTACTAAGTATTTATGAAGACAAGCAAAATAATTTGTGGCTTGGTCTCGATAATGGTATCGACTATGTTGAAATTAATTCGCCTTTTAGCTTCATTGGCTCTGAAATGGGTATAAACGGAACGGGGTATGCAGCCAGGGTGTTTGAAGAAAATTTATACCTGGGAACTAATCAAGGTCTTTTTTCATTGCCATGGGATGTAAATATTGACTACGGCAAAATGAAGTTCTCTTCAGTTAGAGATATAGGAGGTCAGGTATGGGGACTTAACGAAATTGATGGCAGCCTTATAGTTGATCAGCACGCCGGGGCCAAAGAAATAAATGAAGGAAATATTCAGAGAATCACAAACATTCAGGGAGTTTGGAAATCAGCCGTACTTAAGAGCAATCCGGAATTCGCGATTCAAGGTACATATACCGGGCTCTATTTGTTCGCACTCAATTCTGATGATAATACGAGGTGGGAGCAACTTGGAAGGATCGAAGGTTTTGATGAATCGGCCAGACTATTTGAAGAAGATAATCAGGGCAATATCTGGGTATCTCATGCCTATCGCGGATTATATAAGCTCACACTCGACAAAAGTTTAAAGAAGTTTAAAGAAATAACGACTTACGGCAAGGATAAAGGACTTCCTTCTGATATATTTACTTCTGTTTCAAAAATTAGAAATCAACTTACTTTCTCAACCGTAAATGGAATCTATAATTACGATCAAGAAAGGGATACTTTCTTAATCAATGAAAATCTGACAAAATTAATCGGAGAAGGGAAAAACGTGCATCAATTAATTGAAGATGGTCTTGGACGTATCTGGATTTCAATGGAAAATGAATTTGGTCTGATAAAAGTTAATGAACAAGGACTTTCAAACGACCTGGAGATTTTTTACCTGAATCAATTAGAAGATGCATTGGTAGACGGCTACGAGTACGTTTACTCATTCGATGCTCTAAACTCGTTTATTGCTATCGAAGATGGGTTTGTGCATTTCAATCCTACTCGCATAAGTAAGCCCGAAATCCCCTTTGATCTATTACTTGAAAGTATAAAGATCACCTTAGATGAGGACTCGGTCGTTGATGTTAAAGAAAGGTTTGGTGGAATCGAAACTCCTGAATTTCACGCTGGTAGTAATAATTTCGTTTTTTCTTTTGTGACGCCCCATTTTGAAAAGTATAATGAAATAACTTATCGTTATAAGCTCAAAGGATTTGATGAGAACTGGTCAGGCTGGTACAATAAGACAACAAAAGAATACAGCAACTTACCCGCAGGAGAGTATGTATTTCTGGTAGAGGCAAAAAATGTTTACGGAGCAATGAGCAAATCGGTAGAGGTGGGTTTTAGAATATTACCGCCATGGTACGTTTCGACAATGGCTAAAGGGATTTATGTTATTCTGATTTTTGCTTCTCTAATTTTCTATTGGCGTTATATCTCATTCAGGGAGAGAAGGAAGACAGAAACTTTCAGAAAGGAGCAAGATGCACATTTGAAAGAAAAAGAAGCTGAATTTCAAAAGTCAGTTGAGGAAAACGAGTCAGAAATTATGGAATTGAAAAATAAGAATCTGAGGAGTGAAATTGCATTTAAGAATAGTGAATTAGCTTCAGCGACGATGCATTTAGTTCAGAAGGGTGAGATTTTGATGAAGATAAAGTCTGACTTAAGCGAAATAGCCAAGAAGGTTCCCGAGGATTTAACTCGAGATATAAAAAGAATAGAACGGAAAATTGAATCAGATGTGCGGCTTGATAAAAACTGGGAGCGATTTGAAAAACATTTCGATCAGGTCCATCAGAACTTTTTTAAAAGACTGCGCGCAAATTTCTCCGACCTTACACCCAAGGATCAGAAGCTTTGTGCTTATTTGCGGATGAATTTAACAACCAAAGAAATAGCTCCGTTGTTAAACATCTCTGTGCGGGGTGTGGAAATAAGCCGTTATCGACTCCGTAAAAAACTGAACCTGGAATCAGATACCAATTTGGTTTCCTTTATAATGGAAGTATAACTTTAGTTTTCGATTAATTGTCTGGTTCATTCTTAACATAAAACGGAATATTCGCTGTAGCGGCATTACCGTTTCCATCATATATGTATACAAACATTCTATAAGCCCCTTCGCGTGAGGGAGCAACAAATAGGAGCTCATTCTTAGAGCTTGCTTCTTTCCTTTTGAATTTAATTGGCTCAGGCTTGGCCTCCAGGTCACCACCACTTTTTATATCTGTACTTTCAGGGAGCATTTCCCATCTAAATTCCAATGGGTCGTTATCTGGATCATTAACAGCCGTTTTTACGCTGTATTCTTTACCTGGTCTCAAATAAACGCTTGCATATCTATCCTTTCCGTCAATCGTGATGTTTGTGATAGAAGGTGATTGGTTTGCCGGAAGCTTACCAGACCATGCTTCCTCCAGAACGTCCATTACTGCCGTTTCAGTTCCATCCTCCAGAAATACTCCATACCAAGTAGGCGTTGTTTCTTGTTTATGGCCCCAAAGAAATACATATGATCCAATGCACATTTCCCGATCTCTGAGAATGCCTTCATTATAGCGTTTGCGATACGATTCTGCTTTTTCGGTACTCGTTTGTTCCACGGGAACACCCCAGTCAGTTTTAGCTACTTCCCAATGGCCATTCGGTCCCCACTCAGCTACAATATAAGGTCGATCCCAGCCGAATGCCCGCATTTGCTTATCTAATCCAATAAGGCCTCCGTAGGTATTGATTCCATAAATATCAATATTAGGAGCTCGTTCCTGGATAAGCTGCACTTCTGCTACATCCACGCCTGCGGTTACTGTCATGGTGGGGTGATTTGGATCTACTTCATGTACCATTTTTGCAATGTCGTTTATCGCATTCCATACCTTGAAATCCGAATAAAATAAATCTGTTTCATTTCCAATTCCCCACATTAATATGGCCGGGTGATCCTTAAACTCTTTAACCACTTCGGTAAATCTTTCTAATTGAGCCTTTACTGCTTTTGAGTCATCATAATCAAAACCCTGGCGCTCGCATCCAACCCAGAGACCGAATAAAACACTAAGTCCTTTGGAATGCGCTTCATCAAGAATAGCAATTGCCTCTCCCGCACCCCAGGTGCGAATTGAGTTGGCTCCATACTCCACTGCCTTGTCCAGATAGTTTTGTCCACCTACACCTTTAATGTAATATGGTTTACCACCTCTATAAAGCTGCCAGTTTCCATCCGTTTTTTTTAGCTCTACTTTAATGACTTCTGATGCCTCCTGTCCTTGAGAAAGAGTTGCTGAGAACGAAAACATTAATACGAGGCTAGTATTGAGTACTCTCTGTGTAAGTTTATACATTACGGATATTTACGCTGTTTACGATATGATGAGAATAATAATCTACAAAAGCCCCCTTAAAGGACTCTACAATATATAATCATTGAATGTAGCCAGTTTTCTGCATTTTAATTAGCTCAATTTCAGTAGTGATGTATTTTTGATGTAGTAAAAAATGCAATGATGTATCTTTGATGAACAGGGCGTTGCGAAACTAAGCGGAAATATTTTTACAATTGTCGCTAATCATTCTTATGTAGAATTTACACGTATGATGAAGGTAGCTTCTCGATCTAAATTTATGGTAGTAAATAAACGCTTTAAACGCTGCAATCTTGCATTGCTGCTGTTTTTATTTGCTTTTTTATTGAATCATGCGTTGATCGCTCAATCAATTGATAAAGTTACTACTCGTGTAGATTCTACACCATCCGATCCGGACGTAGCTGTAGCCGCTGGGATTCATTATGATGAAGATTTTGTAGCAAATAAGCTGAAAAAAAGGGGTCAGAAAGTGGCAATTTTCGGGTACTATAGATTATTCCTATACGGTAGGAATATGAAGGAATACTATCCCGGATTGAATCCATATGAACGCGGTTATTCTGTAGGAGATGGATATAGAGAGCCCATGATGTCTTTAAACGTAATGGCTCGACCTAATGGTAAAACGAGCTTTGGATCTGAGCTGTTTTTCTTCACTCCATATGACGGAACTACAGAAAACAATGTTTTTACTACCAACCTAGGTATAAATTTTTACGGGAACTTTAGAACACAGCATGGAAATTTCGGAATACGAGCAGGAGGGATCCATTGGTATAACCTGAGTCCTTTTACTATAGGTGTTTATCAGGTTTTAGACAGGTTTACAATTTTTGACCGCACCCCATGGGAAGGAGTGAGCAATACGGAAAAGTATAACTCATACTGGAGCTCTGGCGCAACGAGTGCAGGTGATTTGCGTTGGAATTATCAGGCCTTTCAGGGCTTGATTCTGAATGGAGCCAAACTTCCGGGTGATATTTCTGCAGACTTATTTTGGGGAAAAACTCAAGCGAATGGCGGGTTAATAAATTCAACAGAGGAATCTTTTGGTTCAATACCACCACCTGGTCTCGAAAGCGGAATCGTTCCTAACTATTTCGGCCTGGCCGGAGATCGTCGGGTTTTACCGAGCACATTGGCGGGAGGTAGAATAGGGAAATCATTTGGTACCAATAAAGATCAAACCTTGTTCTATAACGCGATATTCAGTCAAACAGCATTGGATAGCATTAATCAAGACATTACGAGATCATATCAGGTGCATTCCCTGTCTCTTGATCTGAATATTAATAAAATCAATATTACAGGAGAGTTGGCTGCCGGGAATTATAAGAGCCCGACATACGAGGAAAAGTGGGGCGAAGCTTTAATGCTGCGCTTCAAAATACCTAAGTTGTATACGTTTTTACCACTGGATATTCAAGTTTATCAGATTAGCAAAAATTTTTATAACGAGAACGGAGAAATTGCTACCAACTCTAATCCGGAAATTATCAGAGATATTGGTTTAACGGTGGGAGCAACGGGTGTGGGCGGTCAAATTGCTCAAACCAATCAGCTTGTTCACAACAGACGTGGAATAACCATTGGAACCGGCTATGAGATCGGGGCACTTAAACTTGCCGGAAGCTGGAGTTTTGCTCAGGAAATTGATCCTGCGGCAACAGAATTGAGTTATGTGCATAGAATTAATGGACTGGCCATGTCTAGAATTTATAATCCTTTTCCCGGGGGAGTTAGTCGAGCGATTATTTTTGGTCCTTATAACCGTAAACTCTCTTTTTTCAGAGGTACTTCAGAACTTGTGAGAACAACTGATACTGAGCCGGCTACGAATCTTGCACAGGAAAGAAAATTTTTCAATACTGCGGATTTGCAGGCGAAGTTTAATACTGAATTATTCAATAGATCTCTCTATCTTTTTTATCTCGGTTTTTTTGGAAGCGTATCCGCGGAAGCGGAAGCAGCACCGGGATTTAACGAAGACTCGTATCTGTTCATACAGCAACATGAGATGGAGGTCTACTACGAAATCGTTCCGAAATTTATTCTCACAGGATATTTTGGAGTAGAAAATGCCAGGGGAGGGAAATTCACGGAATGGAATGACGAAACAAATAAGCCATTGGATCAAATCGGTACAGCTGTCGGCGTGGGCTTTGACTGGATGCTATCAAAAAATTCCGGCCTTTATTTCAGACATCGATGGATGAGTTTTGAAGATAAAAGCTTTCCACTTGATACGTATCGCGGACGCGAAATAACTATAGAACTCAAAACATTTTTTTAAGCCATGAAAAAACAAGCACTACGGTATTCGATGGTTCTGTTGATTTTTGCACTGAGCGCCAATATTGGTTTCAGTCAGGACGGTTCAGCAAAAGCAACTGAAATGCAGGAGGAGGGAGAAAAAATCCGCCTTAATGGTTTGGGAAGAACCAACCTGTTGCAGACTGGTATTGATGGGAATCTTTTGGATGGCGACACACTGACTCCTCCTGGCTTAACGGATGGTGAGTTTTTGCTTGATTTGAACATCAACGCAACCCCTAATGATAAAACCGAGATACAATCCATTCTGAGGTTAAGAAATGAGTTTGGCGGTTTTTTTGGCTCGGGAATGACCATTGAGGTTCGGGAATTATGGGCGCGTGGTGTAATAGCAAACCGCATTAAGTATCGAGTGGGAGATATGGATATGAAACTCTCAAAGTATACCTTGTATAGTTATGACGAGGAAGGACATGTTAATCAGCCTGCTGCATTTATGCCGCAAAAAGAACTTATTTACTATGAGCAATTTTACGGACAGGATAATACACGTCGACTTCAAGGTGCGAATCTAAATTTTGGATTACAATTTACTGATGTGATTAGAGATTTGGAATTTACGGGGTTTATTGCCAGGGTTCGGGGTACAGATTTTTTCACTATTCCATCGCGTTTTGTTTCTGGGGGTGAGATGCAATTTTCAACCTATACGCTAAATGATTCCCTTAGAACTAAGGCCGACTTTGGTTTTACTCTTGCACATACTTTTGATGATTTAAAATCTGGTGAAGCAAATACAGGAATACGTAATACGGTAGCTTCCTTTAATTGGGATTTGAAAATTTGGGATTTAAAAAGAACAGCACTCCATTTCATGGGCGAAACTGGTCGGTCTTGGTTGGTTTCTAAAAATGATTCGGTAGATTTTTATACCAGCGATGACAGTTTTCTTGACATTGGTGCTTCACTCTATCTGAAACCTCAGAAAGTAAGCGTGGATGCATCTTTCGTAGATGTAGGGCCTGAATTTTTTAGTATGGGGGCTCAGAGTAAGCGCATTGAATATGACGCAAATAAGAAATACTATAACCGCGCGGGTGAAGCTCAGGATCAGCGGTCGCCTACACTTTTTGACATTAGCAGAGACCCATCTCTATACACTTTTCGCCTGTCTGATAAACTTATGCCGTATGATCCGCGATTTAGCAATACATTTCCTTATGGCAGAGCTACGCCAAATCGACGAGGAGTTACTGTAGGTGCCGATTACGGAAAGAGCTCTGACAAACTTGAAGCGCGACTCGATGCTGCGATTATGAGTGAAATAAGAGGCCAGGGAACTACTGAGTTAAAGAATTTCACCTTGCTTAAAGCAGCGGCCACAATGCATATCAATAAGTATATAGACTGGGAAAAAAATCTGAGGTTTACGCTCGGTTATCAGTACGAACTTACCGATAGAGGCGGGGTGGATGTGGAAAAAGTAAACCTTTCATCAAATCTTCTTGAATTGGGTATTGAAGCAGAAGTTTTTAAAGATTTTGAGGTTTTGCTAGGAGCAAAGTTACTTCAAGCTGAAGGCAGTGATTATATACCGCTTATTGATGAATTCAACCGTGTTTCGGATTTTCCACGAAGAAGTATAATAGATGATACGGAAACGTTGCTAGCGGGTGGTGTACGCTATAACTTTAAAGAAGGAGTTTATATAACCCTTCAGTACCACGCTTTTAGTGCTGAGAATAATTTGAATGCTCAACAAAATTATAATCTAGACCAGATATTTGTTTTATATACAATGAACTTTTAGCCTTATGAAACACAAAGCATATTTATCAAGAGGCAAAGCAGGTAGTAACTTGCTCAAGCTTTTCGGAGTTTTATCAGTTTTCATCTTTGCTATTTCTTGTAGCCACGATGAAGAGCCTGATGGGCCGAATTTGCAGGATCGCTTTGGACCTTTTTCAGTTCTCTCAGAATTTCAAGTAAATAGAGACACTGTGGATTTTGCCTCGGGTCAAACCGCAATCTTTAGTGCCGAGTTTAATAAGAATGTAAATTGGATTATTACAATTACAGGAAATGAGAGCGGCTCTGTTAAGACAATAGAAGGGTTCTCAAAAGAAATTGGTGCTGAGAATGCAGTGTGGAATGGAAATACCTCTCAGTTACCCTTCTTTAAAATTGAAATGTGCAGCATAGAGCTTACAATTCCTGAAGAGGATGACTTTTCAAGTGTTATTTCCATAGAAATTAGTTCTACAAGAATTTATCCCGGAACTCTTTTTACAGACTTTGAAGAACCCGCTGGTTCTAATATTACCCTAGGTAATTTTGAATTTGAGCTTACGGGCAATACAGGCAGGTCACAGGCCTTTCCAGCAGCTCAAGGTGATTTCTTCTATCTGATGGAAGGTACGGATAATGTAGTGCCAAACTTCTTTACCGGTCTTATTGTTATAAGTCCCCAGATTAATGGTGAAGAGTATATTCAATTTCCAACAACAGTGCCTGAAAATTTATATTTCAACTTTTTTCTTTACAACGATGGTCGGCCTTATGGGATTGCGGTTATTCAATTTGTCTATGACTCAAATGACAATGGAGTATTCGATGACGGACCAGATCAAACCTTTCAGCTAACTGGAGATTTCCCTCTAAATTTTACCGGCTGGAAACAGTTTAGCCATACGATGGCTGATGTAGGACTCACTCAAGAATTACTTACTAAATTAGTGGCTATTAGGGTTTTATTGATATCTGATATGAATTCACAGCCCACACCTCCTCTGCAAGTTCAATTTGGTATAGATTATATGACATTCACAAGTGGATCCCCTTTAAGTCTATAGTATGCGGTCATTCATACATAATTCATACCGACCGGCTATTCTGATAATATTTGGAGTATTCCTTTTTGGATGTGTGCAGTTTAAGCCTCAATCTCTTTATGATGGACTCGAGCCTTTAGAGAAGCCTGAGAAACCCGAAGTACTTTCAATAGTAGTTGAGCCTGTGATCTTTCGGGATAATGCAAATGATATGTGGGGTCTTAAATCTGATAGCTGCCAGACTGCAAGCCTCACAAGTGAGGTTACACATTCGGGAACTGAGGCAATAGATCTGGAATGGAATCCGACTGCCGGCGGTTGCGATTTTGCCGGTATCGGTATTGGATGGGACGGATATGTGGGCAAGGATTTGACATCTATTATGGATTATGCTGCCATACAGTTTTATGTACGTTCAAAATCTGGTCGTATGTTTGGCTTGCCAATTGTACTTACTTTAGAAGATCACAGTGGAGGTATGGGATTTTCATATACCGACAATAAGTATTTCGAACGCACGGCAATAGATGAGCAGTGGCAAAAGGTGGTAGTTCCGCTCAGTAGCTTTGAGATGGAAAAGGAAAATCTTGACCCTTCGAATATAAAGCAGTTGCAGCTTGAACTTCAGCAAAGCGGAAAAATTTACCTCGATGATATAGAAATTGTTTTCTATACACCTGAGCCCATTGTTCCCTGGATGGATGAAGAGGTTCTTCCAAACCCACTTTCAACTCCTATCGTGATTTTTGATAAGAAATTTATTAATGACAATTATTGGGGTTTTATAAAAGATGATTGCCAGAATTTTGAATTGAGGCCATTGGATTCTTCAAATGAGGGAGGAGATGTTATTCATGCAAAATGGGAAGAGAAGGAAGGATGCAAATTAATGACTTTTGGTGCGAGTTGGAATAAGTGGAAACCCGTTGATTTAAGTGGTGTTCTCAATTCAAAAGGATTTTCATTTAGGATAAAGCGTGTAAATGGCAGCAGCGAATCTCTTCCTGTTCAAGTGGGTCTTGAAGATTATGATCGAGCAGTAACAAGTGTTTCTCTAATCCCGAAATATGTGGAGGGAGGTCAATATGACAAGGAGTGGAGAGAAGTTAAAATACCGTTGTCAGATTTGCCGGAAGATTTTGATTTCACTGGTACTAAGCAATTGCTGTTCAGTTTTGAAGAATCAGGCGATGTATTTATAGACGACATCAAGTTTATAGATCTCTAAGATAACTTCTCTGATGTATTCAAACTATTTCTGGTTGCTTTTTTGCACTTTTAAATATTGAGATAAAAAATTAGCTATACTGTCCTGCTTACCTAAAATTTCAGGGGTAATTATAGCTATTAATAAGAATTAATTCTCACAGCCATCATGTCGCTAACTATGGGTATCATACTAGATTCTCTGAGTTCTTAATTTGTTACAGCTATTTCGAATCGTTAGAAATCTACCTCTATTGCCGCCGACCAGGTAAATTATTTCCTCTTTTAAACAATTCATGTGGTATTTACAGTAAAATCAAGTAAATTCGACTGCACATTGTTTTGCTTAGCGGCCAGCATTAAAACTCTACCCTTAAAACACCATGAAGCATATTTTTGTATTTGTCGATTTTACAAGCACGTCTGTTCTTGCATTTGATCAGGCATTGGCAATAGCCACGATGAAAGGAGCAACAATAAGCCTCTGCCACATTGCGAAAGAATTAAACGACACGTCAAGCGTTGAATTCGAGCATAAGCTAAAGCCTTTCAAGTTGAAGGCTGACGAGCTTGGAGTAACTCTTGAGCCTATTATTCTTGGCGGCGACTTGTTTAAAATAGCAAAGGAAGTAGTCAATCGGTTGAAGCCAGATTTAATTGTAGCCGGAACACATGGGTCCGACGGAATTCATCTCAGTTTATTTGGAAGTGCTATCCACAAACTGGTACGCGAAGTATCGGCTCCTACACTAGTAATCGGAAAACAGTGTAAGCCGATGAAATCTGGATTTAAAAAAGTACTCTTACCTGCTAGTATTCACGATTATTACATAGAGGAAGTAAAACGGGCTTGCGAACTACTAGAGGAAGGCGGAGAAGTGATCTTATACGCAATAGTTCATCCCGATGTACCTCTTGAGCCAGTTGTACTTGAGAATTTGGAAAAGGCCAAAGCACTGCTTGAAAAGCAAAACGTTTCCTGGAATTATATCGAGGAAGATGCCAAGCCGCATCAAACTGGCTTTGCAGTGCAAACCCTTGAATACATGCGCGAAAATGATGTTGAAATGATTGCAATCTCTGCCGAAGTATCAAAGAGATTTAAACTCTTTGGAAAACTTGATAAGGAGGAGATATTGCTGAATGAAGACGGGATTATGGTACTTTGCGCGAATAGAACTTTGTCTGAATAATCTTACTGAAAAGAATTTTCGGATTTGACTATCACCAAAAGGCGGCCTGGATTCATCGGCAAGAACCCTGTTTTATAATTTTAAATCTCTGTTTCTAGTTTTTTAATCGCTTCCGTCACTATATCGGCATGATCAAATCCCAGCGCAGGTAATTGTTTTACATTGTTCCAGCCAACGTCGGCAGCATCTGAAGATGCTTGGATGGAAACATTACTTTTTTGAACTTTTCCCATAAAGACAATGGTTACCGTTTGGCCGCGAGGATCACGACCCGGGTCGCCGTAAGCTTTAAATTGGGTCAGACTTTTAATTTTAAGCGACGTTTCCTCTTCCAGCTCCCTGATAGCAGCATCTTCCAGCGTTTCGCCCGCATCCACAAATCCACCAGGAAGTACCCATTGTCCTTTAAAAGGTTCATTTTTACGCTTTACTAACAGGATACTTACATTATTTTCATCGGTTGAAAATATCGCGATATCTACTGTGATCTTTATATTTTGATTTATAGGCATCTTCAAATATCGAAAATTCATATTATATAGGTGTTTTATTGCTAGCCTTTTTATATTTGACACAACCACTCAATTAATAGCATGATATTGGTTTATTTTATTTTCGCAATTGTTCTTACTCTTGTAAACCTCTTACCTATGGTGCCAAACCAGCATTGGATGTTTCGTGTTTGGGATTTTGGTCGTATTCAGCTTCTTGGGCTTGAGGTAATCGTTTTCATCTTCGGGTGGTTTGTTATAGAAAATCCGCAATGGGTGTTCTATTTGGTTCAGGGACTCATGCTATTGGTAATGATTCAGAACATTTGGCTCTTGTTGCCTTATACAGGAATCTATAAAGTAAAGAAGCGGGTCAAAACCAGAGAATCATCAGAAAAAGTGGCTATCCTTTCGGTAAATGTTTTACAATTCAATACTGATTATCAAAAATTGATTGATAAAATAGATGAGATTGATCCCGATATCGTTTTCACAGTAGAGAGCAATAGCGACTGGGAGCAAGCATTGAGAGTAATTGAATCAGAATATTCGCATCGGCATAAGCAAACCCTAGAAAATACCTACGGAATGCATTTTTATTCTAAGCTGGAAATTTTAAATGCAACTACACATTATTTTGTTTCAGATGACATTCCAAGCTTTGAAATAGACTTAAAAATGGCTGACGGAACAAGTTTTACTGTCTTCGGAGTTCATCCACCTCCTCCAAGTCCGAGCGAAGAAGAAACCTCCAAGGAGCGTGATGGTGATCTATTGTCGGTGGCAAAAAAAGTAAAAGAATATAATAAAACGGTCATAGTAGTAGGTGATTTCAACAATGTGGCCTGGGCTCGTTCATCTCAATTGTTTCGTAAAACTTCACAACTTATCGATCCGCGAAGGGGCTATGGACTTGTGGCTACTTTTCATGCAAAATATCGATTGCTCCGCGTACCTATCGATTTACTTTTTCACTCAAGTGATGTATTTGTAGAAGAATTTAAAACTCTCGGTTATATAGGTTCAGATCATTTTCCTATGTACTGCCAATTTTATATCGATAGGGACGATCCCTACACAGGAAAAGGAAATAGAAAGTGAAGAGCCGGGAGATAGTGAAGAAGCGGAAGAGATGATAAGAGAGGGTGAAAAGGAAAATGGAGATAGGGATACTGTTGCATCAGAGTGACAGGGAATGAAAGGTCATCTGGCTTTTCTGAAAACACTGTAAATATTTGCGCAAACTTTTTTTTAGAAAAGTTGAAAATGAAAACCCGATGGCGAACCATCGGGCATTTTCTATGAAGCAGAATAAACTGCACAAATGCCTTTTTAGTGAAAATTGGATCTCATTAATAAGGAATTTGCATAAGGAAGGTACAGTTTTCTTTTAATTTTATATAAGGATCCCTGCTTTTTATTTTCGAAAATCCTCTAATGCGCTGGTATAAAGATCTTTAATTTGGATGAAAGAAGTGTTGATAGTTTCTCGCAGACAGAATTCTGAAATCTAGTTTTTCATTTGGTGTCTAAAACTTCTTTTCGTAACTATATTTTTTGTGGAGCCTATTTATCAAATTGTTTGTTTTTTCTGCAAAACTAATAGAGCATCTCCATTAATCTTTCGCAGATATGCTTACATTTCTTTCGAAACTAATAGCTGTGATTTTAAAGTAAACACAGCTGATAGTAATCACCAGAATAGCTGGAAATTCGAAATATAATTCAAGTAATAAAACAGAACTCAGATGAGCAATACCCCATTTATAGTAGATTTAAAAGAAGTAGATCTTTCCATGCTCGATAGCGTTGGCGGCAAGAATGCCTCACTTGGAGAAATGATTCAAAACCTTTCGAGCCGCGGCATTTCAGTGCCAGGTGGTTTCGTAATTACTGTACATGCTTTTAATAGCTATATCGAGCACAATAATCTACGCACGCGTATAGATTCTATACTTAATAATTTGGATCCTAGCGATATTGTAGCACTGCGTAAGGCCGGTTCAAATATCAGGCGTATGGTTTCTGATGGAGTGTTTTCTCCTGAGTTGCAAGCAGAGATTAAGGAGCGCTACATTGCTCTTTCTGAGCAGTATGGAAATGAAGGTACCGATGTAGCTGTTCGTTCATCGGCTACAGCCGAAGATTTGCCTGATGCTTCATTTGCCGGCCAGCAAGAAACTTTTTTGAATGTACGGGGTACCCAGGCACTTTTAAACTCTGTAAAAAGTTGTTTCGCTTCTCTTTACAACGATAGAGCCATTTCTTACCGCCAGGAACGGGGCTTTGATCACAATGTCGTTCGCCTCTCGGTTGGGGTGCAAAAGATGGTGCGATCTGATATAGGAGCCTCGGGAGTTGCTTTTTCTATAGATACCGAAAGTGGATTTCGTGATGCTGTGATAATCAATGGAGCCTACGGATTAGGCGAACTTATTGTGCAGGGAGAAATATCGCCTGATGAGTTTATAGTATACAAGCCAAAGCTTGAGGATAAAGAGCTTAACCCTATTATCGAAAAGAAGATGGGGCAGAAGCATCATAAAATGGTATATGGTACTACCCTAACCGAACTAGTGAAGCGCGTACCAGTAGACCGCAGGTTGAGTCAGCAATTTTGCATCACGGAAGATCAAATTCTTCAACTGGCACGCTGGGTAGTAGAAATTGAGAAGTATTACACAGAGAAGCGTGGCACCTGGACACCGATGGATGTGGAGTGGGCGCTAGATGGATTAAACCATGAGATGTATATCGTACAGGCACGACCGGAAACCATCCATTCGCAAGGGGAAACCGGTAAGGTGCTGGAGTACCATTTGAACGAAACACCAACGCCGGACAAATTGCTGATGGAAGGAATCGCTGTGGGAGACAGAATTGGAGCAGGTAAGGTGCACAAGCTTTTCACTTTGGATGGTCGTGATGGGAGTGAAGATGAGGCTGCATTTCAACAAGGAGAAGTGCTCGTTACTGAAATGACCGATCCCGATTGGGAGCCACTAATGAAAAAAGCCTCGGCTATCATTACCGATAAGGGTGGCCGAACTTGCCATGCCGCTATTGTGGCTCGTGAAATGGGTATTCCCGCTATCGTCGGCACAGGAAATGCAAGTAAGAAATTTGAAAACGGACAAGAACTTACCGTGTCATGTGCAGAAGGTGAGGTTGGTAAGGTGTACTCAGGAAAAATTGCCTTTTCAAAAACAGAAACGCTCTTGAATGATTTGCCTGTAACAAAAATACCCGTGATGATGAATGTCGCTTCACCCGATCTGGCATTTAAGTTCTCAAGAATCCCCAGCGCAGGTGTTGGGCTGGCTCGCGAAGAGTTTATCATTAACAATTATATTAAGGCTCACCCGCTTGCATTACTCAACCACAAGGAATTGGGTGATGAGAAGCTTAGCAAAAAGATTGGCGAGCTTACACATGGATTTGAAAATGAGCGCGACTTTTTTATCAAGAAATTGTCTTACGGAGTAGGTAGAATTGCAGCGGCATTCTATCCAAAACAGGTCATCGTGCGCTTTTCTGATTTTAAATCAAATGAGTACATGAACCTCCTCGGCGGAAGCTATTACGAGCCAAAGGAGGAAAACCCAATGATAGGTTGGCGTGGAGCTTCGCGTTACTATTCAGAGGCTTACAAGGAGGCTTTTGGCCTCGAATGCAAAGCGATTAAAAAAGTAAGAGACGAAATGGGACTGGAAAACGTTACCGTCATGATTCCATTTTGCCGCACCCCGGAAGAGATGCAGCGCGTGCTCGCTACCATGGCCGAGTTTGGACTGGTGAGAGGTGAAAACGGACTCAAAGTTTTTCTTATGGCAGAACTGCCATCGAATATCTTACTCGCCGATGAATTTGCTGATTATATTGATGGTTTTTCTATAGGATCAAATGACCTAACTCAATTAACACTGGGTCTTGATCGGGACTCAAGCCTCGTAGCTCACCTATACGATGAACGCAACAGAGCCGTGAAAATGATGATAAGCATGCTGATAAAAACGGCCAAAGCCAAAGGAGTTAAAGTTGGTATTTGTGGTCAGGGACCATCCGATTTTCCTGATTTTGCCGAGTTTTTGGTGAAAGAGGGGATAGATACGATCT
Source organism: uncultured Cryomorphaceae bacterium (assembly GCA_963748925.1). Lineage (GTDB taxonomy): Bacteria > Bacteroidota > Bacteroidia > Flavobacteriales_D > Cryomorphaceae > Cryomorpha. The sequence goes on from CAVVKG010000001.1 coordinate 191,226, forward strand.
CTGTAACGCCAGATTCTATTTTGAAAACTTTGAAGGCTATTCATAAGCTTGAAAACGAGGGGTGATAATTACTTCCGTAGATCATTAAGTTTATTCGTTTTTTCAAAATAAAAAAAGGCAGCTGGAAGGCTGCCTTTTCATTACTAATCATTTTAGTATTTCTATAATTTATTCACCTCCGTCATTACAACAGGTCCCAGCTCAAAGCTGGCTCCTTCCAATTCTTTTTTCATTGAGTTTGCCTCTGCATGCAAACCATTGGCCTTATAAACCAGTGCACTGTGATACTGCGCCATCGGCTCAGAAGTTTTTCCTTTTACATACTTGTCGATCGTTTTCAGAGCTTGTTCTTTTTGACCTGCTTTGAGTTGTGCGTAAGCCAGGAGCTGATAGGTCTCAGGCGTTGCTCGATTTTCAATTTCAGCTTGGGCAAGCGAAAGTGCTTTCTCAGGATCTCTTTCGGCAAAAAGTTCAATGAGGTAGGTGTTGTACATATCTCCGTAAGCCATATTTGAAACCGCTGCGACAAAAGCATCTAGATTTTCAGATTCCGCCTGGTTGTTTCCATTATAAGCTGCCATTTCTGCTTTTAGCAAGTAATAGTCGGGAACATTATGACTTTTCGCTGCAGCATCAAGAATCCGGTTGGCTTCTTCTGTATTTCTATCATTTGCGTAGGCTATCCAGGCAATTCCTTTTTTAGCGTAGGAATTATCCGGCTGAATTTCAAGAGTTTTTAGGTAGTGCTGGTAAGATTCATCTATTCTGCCCGCATGTCCGTAAAAGTCAGCAAGGTTGGTGTACGACCATATCTTGAGTGTTTTATTGTCCGAAGATTCGGCAATTGCTTTAGCCTTTTCCATGTAGCGAATGGCTTCATCGAGATTTCCCAAATGATCATTCCATTTAGACCTGCGAATTAAAAAGGCAAACCTGTTTTCATTTTCAACGTGTTGCAGCATTTTTCCCGCCTCTTCATAATGGCCAAGCTCCATATAGACATCAAAAAGCATCAAGGTGCGTTTCGTATTTATCTGAAGGACCTTCGAGACTTTCTTCCAATAATTTTTCAGCTTCCTTAAAGCGGTGCTGAGAAATATAATTGTGTGCCAGTGACCGGGTAAATCCGTCTTTATTATTTGCAGAGAGCTCAATACCCTTTTTGTAAAGCACCTCGGCTTTTTTCAAGTTTTCAATATCGCCAGTTGCAGTAAAAAGAGCTCCATAGGAACCGGCTGCTCCGCTTATATCGCCTACTCCTGTTGTGTCATCATTTATTCTGCTATTCCAGAACTTATGGCTTTCCAAGGCGTTTTCAAGACCGGGTTGCTCTGCAGTAGTGAGGTAAGTATTGTAATCTGCAGGATTGGCAATTTGTTTATCTGAATTCGTTCCGCAAGCTGTTAACAAGCCCAATGCAGCAATTATGAGTGGTAAGGTTTTCATGCTTTCTGATTTGTGGTTGAAGTAAAATAAAAAGGGACGCATTCAGCGCCCCTTTTCGATGAGTTAATTCAATTACGAGTTGGGCACGTTCAAATAAGGAAATCCTTGATTGTATGTGCGGCTTCCCGAACCAACACCGTCGCTGGTAAGTTGAGGGGTTCCACCATTTCCGTCAAATCTCGCTCCGTCGTTACCACCAAACATTAGAGTAAGTGATACGTCGATTACGTCATCCGATAGTTTTCTACCCGTAAGAGCCAACCCGGTATTTGGGTTGAAATAAATTGTTTCTCCCTCAGGTGCTACCTGCAATGCATCAAATTGTGCAAGAACAGTAGTAAAAGTTGGAGCATCAAGCCCTAAAATATTGGCTTCGTAGTCGAGGTCAACTCCCAGAGCATCGCCATACACGTCGTGGTATGCTTCCAGTGTTCCTTCAAATGTTGGTTGAAAAGAAGTACGCTCGGATACAATACTCGTATTGAAATTATTCTTTACCATATCGCTTCCGCTAAATACTGTGTTAATTCCCGGGCGACCCATTATGTCCTCCTGGGTGTACGTTCCGGTAAAAGTGGGTTCCTGTGGTGGCATTTGATCATCTGTATCATCGTCACTGTTACATTGAACCAGCGTGAGCGAGGCAAACAAAGCCACGAATATGAATTTTATCTTTTTCATCATTATTTCTTTTTTAAATGTTTTTGATTTTGGTGTTGACTATAATGACCATTGTTTGATTGTGATTCATTAGGTCAATACCTGTGATTTCTATTTTCTTTTAGTTGAAACCCAAACATTGTAAGCGTTTGGCAATCCGTTTATTCCAACAGCTCCGGCTACGTGGGCTGGCGCTTCACCGAGCATTGAGTTTGGTACTTCTACCACAATGGCGAGTACATTTAAATCGGCAAAGAAGTCGGTTGCCTCACCTGCCGGTAAGAAACCATTGGGAGCAGCAGCACCCGAGACTACCTGATTAAACTGGTTGAAATCAAAAAAGAATGGGTCGCGTCGCGGACCGGCATAAAAACTCATTCCGTCACCATTTCCTACAATGGCGTTAGCACCAGTAGAAACCTCTACATTATTTCTATTTGCGGAAGTTAAAATAGTACTGTTAAGGCCTGTCTCTGCCGGAGCAGCAGGACCAAAAAAGTACATTTGGTTTCCACGACGAATAGCTTGAATAACAAGATCTTCTACGAAATCACCATCATTATCGATATTAAATTCAACCAGCACGTTTTCGTCAAATTTTGCATCGTCCGTTTGAGAGCCTGGCATTAACGGTCCCTGTAACGTGGCAATAAATACGGTATTGTCAGGATTGTCGCCTTCAAAGGCAAATAGATCCGCAATATCTGATGTTGAGCTTGCTACATTTGGCGAGTCAATGTGGTCGGCAGCGATAATCGCAACGCCTACACCGGCTACCAAAAGGCCACCTGCAAGTAAGGTAAGTAGTTTAGTTTTTTTCTTAATCATTGTTACTGTGTTTTCATTGTTTGGTTCAGTTACGCTTCTATTTGTGTTTTAGATTTTTAGATGGATGTTTTTTTTCGATTGCTGGTTTTTTGATGTGGTCAATATTTTGAACGATCCGTTTCTATTCGGTCTTGTCTATTATTTTAGTTTCATGCTTGAATTTATTTCCGGCCTTTTGTCGTGATCTATTGTTTCGGTTTTACGTGTTGACGGACAGAGCTATCCGCAGGAGCCCTTTTTTTGCGAAGCAAGAAGTTGCTTTTAGGATTTTAGTGAAGAATTTTTAAGTTTGAGTTTCTTCTTCTGACAGCTAGTAACTTAGTGTTTTTATTCAAAAATTAGCTAACAAAAATAGCGTGTAGGCTTAATGCTAATTATATTTGCATAGTAATTTTTACTATGCTCACCTTTCATTCATACTACTCTTTTCGTTACGGTACCTGTTCTCCCGCAGATGTGCTGGATAGGGCTGTAGCCAATGATTATGATGTGGTGGCGCTTACTGATATCAACAGCACCGCGGGTTCACTCAACTTTGTGCGCATGGCTTCCAAAAAGGGCGTAAAACCCGTTTTGGGAATTGATTTCAGGAATGGAGCAAAACAGTGTTTCCTTGCTTTGGCCAAAAATAACAAGGGCTGGGAAGAGATCAATACCTATCTCTCGCATTTTCTCCACTCCGGAGAGCCCATCCCCGAAAGGGCACCCCACTTTAAGCATGTGTTTGTGATTTACCCGTTTATCTCGACTCCCATCTCGGCTCCGCTCGATGACCGGTTCGATAAACGTTGCAGCAATCAAATTGATAAATGCATCACTGATTCTGAGCCAGATGCGGCAGGCTCCCATTTAGGGGGCGGGGGCGCGCGCGAGCAGTCTCAACTTCCCATCTCGACTTCGCTCGGTGACCGGCTCGATAACCGGCACAATACCCACAGCACAAGGAACAGCGGCAGCATCCCACCCCCGGACAGCGACTCGGCCAGCGAAGCAGCCCCGTATGGGCGACTAAAAGGCTTGCAGCTTGAGGCTACCAGCTTGAGGTCAAATGAATACATCTCAGTAGCCCCCTGCGACCTTATCCGTTTCTCCCGCTCGCCCTGGGCCGGGCAGGTGGACAAAGTGGTAATGGGACACCAATTTTCGTTTGCCAATAAGCGTGAGTTTAATGCGCACCGTTTGTTGCGTGCTATTGCCAATAACTGCTTGCTCTCAAAACTTCCGAAAACGGAAGAAGGCCACCCCGACGATGTGTGGATGCATCGCAATGAGGTAATGGCGCTCTACGGCGAATTTCCGCAGATGATTGCCAATACTACGCGTATTTTGCAAGAGTGCCGTATCAGCTTTGAGTTTGGCGATGCCTATCCGCATAAAAATCTTCGGCTTTACACAGATTCGCTAGCTGAAGATGAAGCTATGCTGCGCCGGCTATGCATGGAAAATTTGGATTACCGCTATCCCAATGCAGATGCTGAAGTAATGAAACGGCTCAATATGGAGCTGGAAGTGATTTCGCAAAAGCAGTTTGTATCGTATTTTTTGATCAATTGGGATATTACGAGCTATGCCCGCAGCAAAGGCTATTTTTATGTAGGGCGGGGGAGTGGTGCCAATAGTCTGGTGGCTTACGTGCTGCGTATTACCGATGTAGATCCCATTGAGCTCGATTTGTATTTCGAGCGGTTTATCAATCTCTATCGCAAGAATCCACCCGATTTTGACCTCGATTTTTCGTGGCGCGACCGGCCTGATATTACGCAGTATATCTTTGAACGGTTTCCCCACTGCGCTATTCTCGCTACGTATAATACGTTTCAATATCGTGCTGTAGTGCGCGAACTGGGCAAAGTTTTTGGCTTGCCAAAAGATGAGATAGATGTGCTTACCACCGGTAAGTTTGATGCTTCAAAGCTTGATGGTCATGCATTGCTCGTCTTGCGTTATAGTCAGCTCATTCAGGGGTTTCCCAGTCATCTGAGCCTTCATGCCGGCGGTATTCTTATCGCCAATGCGCCGGTTCATCAGTTTTCACCGACGTGGATGCCGCCTAAGGGATTTCCTACTGTGCAGTTTGACATGGTGGTAGCCGAAGATATTGGTCTTTATAAATTTGATATTCTCGGTCAGCGCGGACTCGGAAAAATAAAAGATACAGTTGCGATTATTTCTGAAAATCAGCCCGATGCAATAGAATTTGATATTCACGACCTGAAGCGATTTAAGCAGGATGAAAAAATTCGTGAGTTCCTGCGCAATGGCGATGCCATAGGCTGTTTTTATGTGGAGAGCCCAGCCATGCGCATGTTGATGAAGAAGCTACGCGTCGATAATTATCTGGGTCTGGTAGCGGCGAGCTCGGTTATACGTCCGGGAGTTTCCAAATCGGGGATGATGCGCGAGTTTATTCTGCGCTACCGCAATCCTGAAAAGCGGAAAGAAGCTCATCCCACTATGCTGGAAATTATGCCCGAAACCTTTGGTGTAATGGTCTATCAGGAAGATGTGATTAAGGTAGCGCACTTTTTTGCCGGCCTCACTCTGGGCGAAGCCGATGTATTGCGCCGGGGGATGAGCGGTAAGTTCCGTTCGCGCGAAGAGTTTGCCAAGGCCAAGGGCAAGTTTTTCAGTAATTGCAAAAAGAAGGGCTATGCTGATGAGCTTACTGCTGAAATCTGGCGGCAGGTAGAGAGCTTTGCGGGTTACGCTTTCGCGAAAGGGCACTCGGCAAGCTATGCGGTAGAAAGCTATCAAAGTTTATTCCTGAAGGCACATTTCCCGCTGGAGTATATGGTAGCCACCATCAATAATGGCGGTGGATTTTACAGCCGTGAGTTTTACCTGCATGAAGCGCGAATGAAAGGCGCTGTCATTGTGCCACCGTGCATCAATAGCGCGCGCAACGCATGCACCATCTCCGGAAAGGAGATTATGCTGGGGTTTGGGTTTTTGCACGGCCTGGAAGACGAAACCGTTTACCGGATTATGCGGGCACGGGATGGTAATGGTGTTGCCAATGCTGGGGAGATACAATGCTTAGTATCTCCGTCATGTCCCAAATCCAAACCCTTTGCCGATTTGGAAGATTTTATTGACCGCGTCCCAATAAGCGTAGAACAGATAGATATTTTGATTCGCATCGGCGCATTTGGATTTACCGGACGCAATAAACGCGAGATTCTCTGGGAAGCGAGGTTTAAATTAGGCGGCATTTCAAACCCTCAGAATCGCCCTGCTACAGGAAATTTATTTCGCGAGCCACGCCGCAACTATCAATTGCCTGATCTAAAAAGCACCCAGCTTGAAGATGCTTTTGATCAGATCGAGTTGTTGGGTTTTCCGCTTTGCGACCCATTTGACCTTGTCGAAGACGCCGGTTTTAATTCATTAAGCAATTATGACAGCGTGCCGGTAAATAATGGATTGCAGGCAACGGCTGTATCAATGCGTGCCAGTCATTTGCCTTCTCTGATTGGTCGCCGTGTAACCATTTACGGCTACATGGTTACTGCCCGCGATGTAAAAACGTCGCGCGGCGACCGTATGGCTTTTGGGAATTTTGTAGATATGGATGGCCATTTTATTGATTCCGTTCATTTCCCACCCATTTTGCGGCAGTTTCCCTTCCGTGGTCGTGGCGTTTATAAGATTTCAGGTGTCGTTTGCGAAGAGTTTGATTGCATCAGTATTGAAGCGGATGGGCTGGAAAAGGTGGCGCTGCTGCCGGATGCTCGGTATGCCAATGATGATAATTCGGTCATTAAGCACAATAAGTCTGAAACCACGTAGGCTGTATGTCGAAACAGTTGCGAGTAAAGCTCCGCATTCAACATAGCTCTGCTTTTATTACTTAAAGTCATTTGGTGAGCTCCGAGAAGTTGAAAGCGGCTACGAGTAGGGGGCCACTCAAATTTTTCGGGATGAAATATTTCAATATTTTATTTGTGTTCTTAGGCTTTATTTGACTGAATGCCAGCGAATTGGCTATTGGCTCAGATTTTGATAGGGAGGTTGCACTTTATGTCGATGAATTCATCTACAGTAGTGTATGTTTTGAATCAGATGGCTGCGGAACTGTTACTATTGATGGCTGGTCAAGTTGGAGTAGGGGAAGTTGTACCGGGTATTGCTATGATATTTCAAGCGATTGTGGCAGCGGAAATGTTAGCGGAGTCAGTGCTTCAAGAGGAATGCTAAATGGTGATGGAAGTATTTCAAGACGCTATATACAAGCTCAAATGATTACTCAACTATGGGAGTAATACATTGATATGCCGTTTTTTTCAGGGTTGGTTTAATTTTAGAGTTGTTTATCGAAATTATCCATTTCTTTGGCTCTCTCTGTATCACCGGCCCAGTGATATAGCTCAGCGACTTTTTTTCTGGCCTTATCGAAAGTGCCAGATTTGTCCCACTTTATAAGCCAACTCAATAGCTTTTTCATTGCTTTAATATAAGGAACGAGTAGGAGGGCCGTCATGAAAAGAAGTAACCAACCAAAAGGAAGGAAAGGCAAGACCAAACAAACAAGTCCCAATATAAAAGTACCGGAAGCAATTAAAGGGATTATATAGGTACGCTTCATAAATCTGGTTCTATATTAAATAACTGATCGACAAAATAGATAAAGCACCTTATAATTAACTTTCTTTAAAAATAGAACCACGATCTCCGCCTGTTTAAAATGGCCTACTCTAAAGGCCAAAACGGCTTAAAAGTTATTGAAAAGTCTTAATTTCAGGTAATAGCTAAAATTTATAAGTGTTTTATTCGTCTGTTAATCAGTGTTTAATTGGTTTTAATTGTATTATTAGTTTAATTAATGTTTTTTCAAGATTTTAAAGGATGTTTCCTCAAAAAAGTAAAAAGAAGCCTTACTATACGAAATATCTCTTGCGATTTTCTTGGTAAAGGCTTCTAAAAAAGATAGAAGAAATGCTATTCAATCTCCATTTATTGCTTTCGCAAAACTTTAATGAGTTGGTCCTTGTCCATTTTACTTCGGCCGGGAATCTCAAGTTTTTTGGCTAATTGATAAAGCTGATTTCTCGATCTCTCCTCATAAGGGGTAGAGTTGTAATCGGGATTTTCTGTGTTAGCTATTCTTGCTGCTTTTTCTTTTTTCATCCCTTTATCACGCAGAGCCTCATACTGCTCTTCATTCTTTATTTTATCCATTTTCTTATCGGGCATGGTCTTATGTTTTTACAGAATACAACAACTTAGACACAATGTTGTTGAAAGAATTTGGTGAAATAAAATTTGCAGTAGCGACAGGCCTTACGGTAGGAATTCCTGAGTTGCAAACTCAAGATTTATAGCAAATGCTATTGTTGTTTTGGGATTACGGTTCAACTTTTTGAAGCTTCTCTGTAATGTAGCTACCGGTTTTAACTTGAGGGTATAACACCGAATACGGAATAGACTCATTGTTAACCTGCTTGAAAATTAACGTGCGATCAAGCTGTTCTAGGTGGGTGCAACCAGCGGCCATAAAGAGCTCGAGAAAATCGTGAATTGTAGCTCCATGATAATTGCGCACACGTTTCCACTTGTCTTCTACAACTAATCCCCTTACTAGTGTGGGATTGTTAGTAGCCACGCCTGTAGGGCACTTGTTGGTGTCGCATTTTAAAGCCTGAATACAGCCTACAGCCATCATCATAGCCCTGGCTGAAGCGCATACATCGGCACCAATACACAGCGCTTTAAAAACATCAAAGGCAGTGATGATTTTCGTAGCTGTAATAACCCGGATGTCTTTTTTTAAATCATATCCATTCAGGGTGTCAATGGCAAAGATTAATCCTTTTTCCCAGGGCATTCCTACATAATTCGAGAAGTCTATAGGAGCTGCTCCTGTGCCTCCTTCTGAGCCGTCAATGTTGATAAAATCGGGGCGGGTGCCCGTCTCAACCATTTTTTTGCATATATCATCAAATTCGTCTTTGCTTCCGATGCATAACTTAAAGCCAACGGGTTTCCCTCCTGATAGTTTGCGGAGTTGTTCAATAAATTGTAGCAGCCCATAGGCATCACTAAAAGTAGAATGACCGGGAGGAGAAAGGACTTCGGTGTGCGGCTTTAGGCCACGTATAGCGGCTATTTCTTCATTATTCTTGGCTGCGGGAAGCACGCCTCCATGGCCTGGTTTTGCGCCTTGAGATATTTTAATCTCAATCATTTTAACTTCAGGTCTGCTTGCATTTTTCTGAAACATCTCTGGGTTAAAGTGACCGTCTTCAGTACGGCAACCAAAATACCCTGTACCGATTTCCCAAACAAGATCGCCTCCCTTGAGGTGGTACGGTGAGATTCCACCCTCTCCGGTATTGTGGAAGAAGTTTCCGGCCTTAGCGCCCTTATTTAGAGCTTCAATGGCATTTTTGCTGAGTGAGCCATAACTCATAGCAGAAACATTAAAAATGCTGGTGGAATATGCTTGTGTGCAGTCCGGACCACCCACACGCACCCGCGGTGGGGAGCTCAGCCTCTTGGCGGGATAAATACTGTGTTGCATCCATTTGTAACCGTCAGCATTTACATTAAGTTGTGTACCGAATGGATGTGTATCCAACTCTAGTTTTGCACGCGAGTAAATATACGATCGGTGGTTTCGGTCAATGGGTGTGCCGTCGGTGTCGTTCTCAACAAAATACTGGTGTATTTCTGGGCTTATCATTTCAAAGAGGTACCGCATATGGCCGATCACCGGAAAGTTGCGTAAAATAGTATGCTCTTTCTGGATAATGTCGTAGAGCCCAATGGCTATAATAATTACTACAATGCCGATAAAGCCGTAAACGGGCCACTTTAAGGTAGCGGCAATAATGGCAAATAAGGCTAAGGCAAATAAAGTAAAGCGGATGGCTTCTCTCATAGTACTATTAAGTTAAAGCGTAAGGTATTCTATTTGGAGCCCTCCGCTATTTCGCTGAAATGCCCAGTTTATAAGGAATTAATATCCTGAAGGGTGTAATTCAGGCCCCGTGTAGATTCAGTAAGCAAATCGGTAGATTCAGTAGGTTTAATTTAAAATTAGCCAACGATTCCTGGACATTTGAATCATAAAACCACCCGATATGCGATTTTGTTCACTTATATTTTTTGTTTTAGCTTCTCTGTCCGGGTTAGCCCAGTTTAGCCTTACGGGAAATGTGGTTTCCGGAAAAGGAGAATCCATTCCAGGAGTCAATGTATACATAAAAGGAACTTACGATGGAGGAACAACGGATGCTAATGGGAATTTCAATTTTAATACCGCTCAATCGGATAGTATAGTTGTTATCGCTACATGTATTGGTTTTGAGTCGGCGGAAATACTATTGAAGAATCCTTCTGAGCCAATAACGATAAAGCTAAGGCAAAAAGTGAATGAGCTCAATGCGGTTTCTATCACTGCTGGAACAATCGATGTAAGCGATAAGGCCACTTCAATGGTTATGAAGCCTCTGGATGTTGTGACAACTGCCGGTGCACTTGCTGATATTACGGGTGCGCTCAATACCTTACCGGGAACTGCAACAGTGGCTAATGACGGCAGGCTCTTTGTTCGTGGAGGTGATGCCACAGAAACTGCCATTTTCTTTGATGGATTACGTGTAGGAAACGCATATGGAACTACCACTTCGGGGCTGCCAACCAGAAATCGCTTTAACGCGGCATTACTAAAAGGCACGTTTTTCAGCACGGGTGGCTACTCTGCTGAGTATGGAGGAGCTCTTTCGTCAGTACTTGCTTTAGAAACAATTGATAAACCAGTTAGAAATCAAACAGATTTGAGTTTTATGTCTGTAGGGTTGTCTGCTGCAACAACATTTGTATCAGAGAAGCAATCGGTTACTGCAGAGCTAGCTTATACAGATTTGAATCCCTATCAGGAGATGATAAAGCAGGAGTTTGATTTTGAGCTGGCACCCAGAACCATTCAGGGACAAGCTCTCTATCGCCATGCACTCGGAAAAGACGGAATGATGAAAGGGTTTTTGCAGGGTTCCGGTAGCCAGCTGATTATATGGCAGCAACAGCCAGGTGTGGAAGGACGGGGCCAGCGAATTGCTATTGACAATACCTTTGGGTTTGGAAATACCTCTTATAAAAAGCCTATCAGTGAAAAATGGCTTGCTGAGGGAGGTGTTTCGATGAGCGTTAATACCGATGATATTGAGGTTGATACCAATTCTTACCAAAACACAGCCAACTTATTTCATGTAAAACAGAAGTTCACACATTACTTCACTGAGGCCTTTAAGGTGAAAACAGGTTTGGAAATGTTTGTACGAGGTTACAGTTCAACCGATAAATCAATTGATGCGACTCTGAATTACCAGGATTTCCGACCGGCGGTTTTTGCGGAAGCCGAATGGTACCCTAATGCTGAGTTGTCAATTCGCGGAGGTTTACGTGGCTCATATGCGGAGAAAAACGGCTCTTACGAATTAGAGCCTCGAATCGCAGCGGCTTACCGTCCTTACAAAAATGGAATTATATCGGCTGCAGCCGGTACTTTTAGTCAGCAACAAAGCGATGATGTTGTTCTTCTTAACCAAATCTATTGCCGATTCGAGGGCAAGCCATCTTCAGCTTAGTTTTCAGCATGGTACAGATGATCGCATTTTCAGGGTAGAGGGATATTTAAAGTCGTATTCTAATCTTGCGGTAAATGGTGTTTCTGGATATAAGCCTGATGGTGAAGGGACTGCAAATGGGTTTGATCTTTTTTACAGAGACCGTTCCACGTTTAAAAATATTGATTTCTGGGTTACCTACAGTTTTGTAGAAAGTCGACGGCAATATGCTGATTTTAAAACCGAGGTGCAGCCTTCCTTCGCTCCGCAGCATAATCTCTCGGTGGTAGGTAAATATTGGATAGCCGATTGGAAATCAATGCCTGGAGCAACATTTAGCTGGAATAGCGGCTATACATACGATAATCCTAACCTACCCGGTGAAATGGAATCGGTTTCTCCCAATTACGCTTCCGTTTCGGTAAACTGGAGCTATTTATGGAAGCAGAACCTAATCGTTCACGTGGCTTGTAATAATCTCCTGGGAAGAGAAAATACCTTCGGGTATACTTATGCAAATCAGCCCGATGAATCGGGACAGATACCCGGACTTTCACAAGGACAGCCGGCTACGAGATTCTTTTTTGTCGGAGTGTTCTGGACCATCTCAAAGCATAAAGAAGCAAATCAATTAAATAATCTATAACAATTAAAAATCAAACAATTATGAAAAACTCAATCCTGTTACTCGTTCTCTTTTTCGTTTCATTGACAATCTCTGCACAAGACGGTGCTTACCAGCAAGCCATGGGAAAGGCCATGGGTGAATTTGGACAGGCAAAAACGCCAGAAGGCTTTAAGTCAGCATCCAATTCCTTTGCCAGAATAGCCGAAAACAATCAGGGCCAGTGTTTGCCAGATTATTATGCAGCCCTCTCGATGATTACCCAAACCTTTTACATGAAAGATGCAGCTGAGCGCGATGCATTGGTTGATAAAGCAATTAAGCATATTGAAGCTGCTGAAGAGTTGAGTCCCAATAATGATGAACTCGAAGTATTGCGCGGGTTTGCGCTTACCGCTAAAATGGTTGTTGATCCATCAACACGCGGTCAGAAATACAGTCCAATGATTGCGATGCACTATGGAAAGGCTATGCAAATGGATCCTGAAAATCCTCGTGCAGCTGCAATGATGGCTCGAAACGAACTCGGTACCGCTCAGTTTTTTGGCTCAGAAACAACAAAGGCCTGTGATCTGGCGCAAAAAAGTATTGCACTTTTTGAAAACGAAAAAGCTGAGGGTTTTTCACCTTCCTGGGGTAAGGACACGGCTATGGAAGTAGTCGCTGCATGTAAATAATAACCTGAACCGGCATGAGTGAAATTTCATGCCGGTTCCTCTTTTTTCTCAGGTAGCGCCTTACTAAGTCTTAATTGTATATTCGTAAATCAATGGAAGCAGCTTTTAACTATAAGAAAACCGGTAAATTTATACTGGTAAATGCGGTTATCGCATTCATTATCTCCATGTTTTTATGCGGTGGGTATGAGGGTGATAATTGGGTACAGCGATTTATTCTGGAGTGCTTTCTTTACTCGTTTATAATTTCGTCCCTATTGAGTGGTGGGATAAATATTCTCATAGAATACTCTCAAAAGAAATTTTCATGGCTGGATATGCCTGTAAGGCGACTCTTGTTTGATTTGTTACTCGTTGTAAGCTATTCTTTCGTGGTGACTTTTATAACCGCATTTGTTTTTACGATATACGTTTGGGAGTTCTATACATTAGATACTGTCGTGTGGTCTGATATTACTGAGAGTACTAAATTTCCAATTGTTATAGCTCTGGGAATCACCTTCTTCTTTACCAGCTTGTCTTTCTTGTCAGAATGGAGAGTAGCTGCAGTGCAAACGGAGCAGATGAAAAATGAAAGGTTGGCAGGTCAGTACCAAAGCTTGAAAGATCAACTTAATCCGCATTTTCTATTTAATTCTTTAAATGTACTTAGTAACCTCGTTTATGAGGATGCTGACAAGTCGAGTCAATTTATTGAGAAGTTATCGTCTGTGTATAGGTATGTACTTGAGGTGCAGTATGAAAGATTGGTTGATCTAAACAGGGAGTTGAGGTTTGCTCTAAGCTATTTTGAGCTGCAAAAGGTAAGATTTGGAGAGAAGCTAAAGTACAAAGTCAATGTGGAAAAGGACAGTGATTTTTTGATTCCACCGCTTTCTTTACAGCTTTTACTTGAGAATGCAGTTAAACATAATGTGGCAACTACTGAGGCACCATTGGAAATTGTAATCTACAAAGAAGGTAACCGGCTCGTTGTGGAGAATAATCTGCAATTGCGTCCTAAAGGAGTAGAATCATCCGGGATAGGACTTGAAAATATTAAGAAAAGATATAGTTATTTTACAAAGGAGGCAATAATCATTCGAAATGAAAATGGATTGTTTTATGTTTCGATTCCACTAATAAAGGCAGAAGAATGAATATTGTAATTATTGAAGATGAAGAGCAGGCGGCAAGAAAACTTATCCGCATGGTTAGGGCGATTCTACCTGACACATTTGTCCACGGACCCTTCGAATCGGTAGAAGATTCTGTCAAGTGGCTTAAAAACAACCCTCAGCCTGACCTCATTTTTATGGATATTCATCTCGCCGATGGCTTGAGCTTTGATATTTTTACGAAAGTAGAAGTAATGGCACCGGTGCTTTTTACCACTGCTTACGATCAATACGCACTTAGAGCCTTTAAATTAAATAGTGTGGACTATCTGCTAAAGCCAATTAGCTCGGATGAGCTGAACACTGCTTTGACAAAAGTTTGAAAACCATTTTGCCGGAAGGCGAACATCTGAAAAGGAAAATACTGTGCGTTATTCAGATCTGAAAAGCGATTATGAGAATAAGTACAAGCAACGGTTTGTAACCAGGGTGGGCGATAGGATTATCACCATACAGAAAGACGATATAGCTTACGGGTATTCCGAAAATAAAGCCACTTACGTAATGAGCACTGCAGGTAGAAGCTACCTGTTAGATTATAGCCTTGAAGATTTGGAACAACTACTTGATCCGCAGGTTTTTTTTCGTGTAAACAGGCAATATCTGGTTCGATTTCAAGCGATTGACAAAATCGTAGCTTACTCGAACAGCCGTTTAAAAATTGAACTATTAAATTGTGAGGATCAACACATTGTTTTAAGCAGAGAAAAAACGGCACTGTTTAAGGCCTGGATTGATATGTAGGTATTTTTAAAAGTGCTCAAAAAAAGCGCGAATTACCCGTATTAACAGTTTTTCGAAAGAGTGGCTTAACCAAAATTCAATTAAGCTTCTAAATTTGTAATCTAATCCTACATTGTGAAGCTTCCTTATTGGAAACATATTTTAATTTTTTTCTGGAGTGTCCTCATACTAAGTCTTGGATACACTTCTGTGGTGTTTCAGGTCATCAATGATCCCGGATCAACCTCTTCGCTTTTAGTTAATGGCGGTGCTCCCGTAATTGTAAAAGTGGACACATCAGAAAATTTTTCAGGGAAGCCGGGACTCAATACTTCTATGCAATGGGCAGAGGAGGAGGAGGTGCATAACGCCAATAACTTATTTTTAAATAGTGGCGATAATTTTTATCGGGGCGTTAGCGCTTTAAAATTCTCATCCTGCCCCGAAATTTTTATTCATTCTATTCTTATTCGTTTACTAGACAGACCCCCGGATAGTCTAAGCGATTGATAAACAGAATTTTCTACTAATAAATAAGATAAAAAAATATAAAACAATGCCTGATTTTTATAAGCAATTAATCGAAAATAACCGTGAATGGGTTTCATCAAAACTTAATGAGGATGCCGATTTTTTTAAACGACTGGCATCCGGTCAGAAACCACCATTATTCTGGATTGGTTGTGCGGATAGTCGCGTGCCAGCCAACGAGATAACCGGAACACAAGCCGGTGAAGTATTTGTGCATCGCAATATTGCCAATATGGTCGTGCATTCGGATATGAATATGCTCAGTACCCTCGATTATGCAGTCAATGTGCTTAAAGTACAACATGTAATCGTTTGTGGACACTATGGTTGTGGGGGAGTCGCGGCAGCAATGGGCAATGATCAATTTGGATTGATTGACAACTGGTTATTGCATATTAAAGACGTTTACCGCCTTCACCAGACTGAATTGGACGATATTACAGATAAAGATGAGCGTTCTAAAAGATTTGTAGAACTCAATGTAATTGAGCAAGTATATGATTTAGGTCACACTTCAATAGTTCAAAATGCCTGGAGGGATCGCCAACGCCCTCATTTGCATGGTTGGGTTTATGACATTAACAATGGACTAATAAAAGATCTGGGTGTTAACGTAAGTGATAACAATGCCTTTAGAGAGGTTTATAAACACAGCTAATCTGAGGGTTCGTGTTTTAAAGAGACCATTTTTTTGAAAAATAGCAATGAATTCAGGGCCAGTCAGTTAATTCTGGCGGCCTTGTATTTATTGTAAATCGCCTTATTCTATTTTAGCTCTATAGTGCCTTTCAGGTGTTTTGCTGAAGGCTTTAATCGATTTCAAATAAGTTATGGATCAACCTAATAACCCTCTTCATGGAGTAAAGCTGGCAGCAATTCTTGATGTCTTAGTAGAGCAATATGGCTGGGAAGAACTTGGAAGCCGAATAAATATTCGCTGTTTCACGCATGATCCTTCAGTAAAATCGAGTTTAAAATTCTTGAGAAGAACACCGTGGGCTCGTGAGAAAGTAGAGCAGCTCTATCTTAAGACAGTTGCATTCTTAATTGCTATGATAATTGTTAGGTATTTAGAATGTTCGACTACTTTTTAGTTGTAAACAATATGATTATAAGATAGTTAGGAAAAAAGCAGTAAAGGCGAAGCACTATGCTTCGCCTTTACTTTTGATCTAACTGGTTGTCTTAAATTTAGCTTTTCGGCTTGCTGTGAAGGCGGGTTACCGTTTTCTTCTCATATACATACACAAACTCACCATCTGTAGTGAGCTCGCTACTAGCTCCTTTTCGGGCATTATAAGACCAGTACTTACACTGATCGGCTACGTCAAAGGCCGCAATATCATTTTTATCTGTTTCGAGTATCAGCATGTTATTGTAATAATCAATAATGCTGGCGCGTTTGTATTTATTGGCGGCTACAAGTTTCCCGTCTGTAGTTTTAAAGGTTGAAACCCCTTTTTCGCCCACTACCACTATCATATCTTCATAGCTTAGGATGGATACTGCATTTCCAACACCGCCATTTTTCACGTCCTCTTCATAGTTTACCTCTCCTGTGTGGATGTTGATGTTGTAGAGCGCCTTTCCGGAACAAACAATTAGTTGATCATCGCCATGAACAAACATATTTGTTATTCCTTTTTTGAAGCGCTCGCTATCCCAAA
This sequence comes from uncultured Cryomorphaceae bacterium, assembly GCA_963748925.1. GTDB lineage: Bacteria > Bacteroidota > Bacteroidia > Flavobacteriales_D > Cryomorphaceae > Cryomorpha. The sequence continues at coordinate 208,107 of CAVVKG010000001.1, forward strand.
TCAGTCGGCCGTCTTCATCGCTAAAGGCTTGAACTCCATAGGGCTTTACATTATCATCATAAACACGTTTCACATAGTAGGTTGTCGCCTCGAGGCCCTGTCCTTCTTTTTCTTTAAAAACTCCTTGTATTTCAACCATTCCTCCAACCTGGAGCAGAATTTTCCCATCTACGACATACATATTGGGAACAGCTCTGGCTCCTCCGGATATTTCTTGCGATTGCCAAACCATTTTACCTGTTTTTCGCTCGTATTTTTTGATGTATTGATTTTTCTTTCCGGACATATCTAGAACGTAGACGTGGTTATCTGTAAATACAGGGTTAGCCACATCCCCATAGACTCCAAAAGAGGTAGCATTTGCCGGCCTTTTTACCGGAGCTTCGTGTGCATAAGCAGCGCTCCATAGATTAGCGCCGGTTTTGTAATCGTAGATCTGAAGTCCAGCGAGTTGCAGAACTACTTGGTTATCGGCCACATCGATGCTGAACATAAACTCTCTGGTTATTTCTTTGCGTTCGGCTCGCCCGATGTAGGTGTTTTCCCAAACGATCTCACCGGTCTTCATATTTATTTTAGCTATTTGGTTTTTGAATCCGCTAAACAATGCGATGAACTGAGAAGGAATGAAATTAACCGTTGTAAGAAACCCATCTTCGTAATAGTATTCTCCAATTTTTCCTTTGAACTTAGATGTACTCCATTTCTGAGCGCCTGTTTTGGCATCCACAAACAAGTTTCTATCCTTGAAAGTGAAAAGGAATCCGTCCTCTTCAGAAATGTAGGTTACCATTTCCTGATCTTTGAGCTTATATTCTTCACTAAACCATAGAGCTTCACCGGTTTTCATATCTACTACGGCTACTTGCTCTTTTCCTAATTTTAGATCAAGGAGAAATATTTGTTGAGCGTCCCATATGGCGAACATCGCATCAACCTTGCGTAGGCGAGGTGCTATGTCTTTAACTTTTTTACTCCAAAGTACATCACCTTTAATATTTTCATAAATGGATAGTTCTTTCCCGTCAGAGGCATAACCCAGGCCTTCGTGGTTTACATTATCGCATCCGTAAAAGTCAACCTGGTGATCAAATTTAGTTGACCACATTTCGGGCATATCATCTTGTGCATTAGCCATTAGGCAGATTGTAGCAAAGAATATGATGAGCATTTTTGTTTTCATGATGTTTTAGTTTGAATTGTGAAGTATTTGCGTGTTGTTTAATCTATTATCTGTCTTAGGCTATGGAGCTTTAAAAGTGTATTCGAAAGTGTAGAAGTTTCCTTTGGGTATCTTGAAATCAAATTTATGCTTGGCTACCAGGTAGTTAAAGTAATTTTGACCTTTCATGCTGGCATCGCTGGATTTACTGAGAAAAAGCATGCTTGCTATTTTACTCCTTTCCCGAACCGTAATTTTATAGGTGTATTCACCGTGTATGTTTTCCTTAGCAAGCTTTTTAAGTACTTTTTCTTCCTGCATCAACTCATCGAGCTGCGAAATAGCAGCTATTTGAATGGCATCCTGATCTTTGTGGTATTCCTTTTGAGCATTTGCCGAAAAGGCACCAATTAACATAGCGGCCAGAAAGATTAACTGTAGTGTTTTAGTCTTCATAGTTTAGTTCCCATTTTGTGATTTTAGCTCCGTTAGTAAAGAAAAGATTCTTGTCGTCGGGCGAGAATGCAAGCCCGATCCTACCAGCATCGGAAGGCATGGATTTAAGTTTGGTTCCTTCGAAAAATGTAAAAGCAATTTCGAATCGCTCGAGTAAATCGCCACTTTCATAGTCGTAAATCCAGATTTCTGAAAATTTCACACCATTTGTTACAATAGCAATTTTAGAATGGTCGTTACTGAACTCGATATCAGGCTCAAAACTGCAGTTTGATATAAAGCCCACTCCGGTATATTTGCCATCAGCAGCATTTATTTTAGAGATATATTTTGAGCCCATCATTCCGGTTTTGGCTACTACCTTGGTGTGTGGGACGGAGTAGCATAGCAAATGCTCTCCAGAGTGGTCGTATTGCAGAATGTATGGAATATCAAACATCTCATCTACCGTATAGAGACGCTTAAAATCCGTAGTGCTATACACGGAAACGCATTGGCGGTATTTCTGAAAGATTTTGTAATTCTTCTTTTGCCGCTTTTTTGTTACGTATTCATTCAAAAAGTCATCTTCTACGTGGTGAGAAATAGCAATTTGACTCCCGTCGGGCGAGATGGCAACGCAGTTTGTAGCTTCTGGCACCGGAAATAACCTGCGCTTCTCCTTCCCATCAAGCGAATAGCTGAATACTTCATCGCCAATAAGTACAATTAATTCCTCCTCATTTGGATGAAGTGCCGCTGAGTGGGCTGAAGGGATATCAAGGATGACTTTTCCAGTGGACGATTCGAATACTTCAAAATGGACTTCGCGGTCTTTGTTTGGAGCATAATCGAGGTATTTAAGCTGTTGTAAAAGCAAGTATCTTCCGCTTACAGATGGAAAAATTCTCGAACCTCCGTACCAATTACCTACATCGTATTTTTCTTTTATTTCGAGCGTTTCACCATCGATAATGTACATCGGAAAACTCTGAGTCGCAGAAACGGCGTAGTTATTTGTTCCCGGAATGAGATCCATGTCAGAGTGTATAAAAGTGTATGGTGGCGGCGATATATCGTAATCGCTATACACCATATTAGTGCCCTGACCTTTCGCAGAAATGCTGCATACAAGTAATACATAGAGGAAGAATGGTTTCATTTTATCAAATCATTTTGAAGTGCAAAACGTACCATGCCTGCCACGTTATTTACGTGAAGCTTTCGTCTGATATTACTGCGGTGGGAGGTTACTGTACTTGGACTGATATTTAGAACAGTACCAATCTTCGTGCTGGAGTAGCCCGAAGCTATGAGTGTGAGAATTTCGGTTTCCCGATTGGATAGAATGTCAGGTTGTAGCTTGTTTTTAGACTCCATAAGGCGTTGTTTGATTCTACAATGCAAATGAAGACCATAATATAATCAGTCGAAATAGGGTATTAACCGTAAAATACTACGTGAAATACCTTAGCTGTATGTTTGAGTTGAAGGCACCATTTTGCTAATCTAGCTCATTAATTTCTGGAACAGGGCAGCTTTTTTAAATTCTTGATTGCGGCGATAACAGAGTAATTGATATTGATACTTGAACTATTGCCCCATGATTTAAAGAAGTAAGTGCTCAACTTTTAAGAATCGAAAAATCCTAGCTATTGAAGCTTAGTACGACATTACCCGTTTTGCTACCAGATAGTACATATTGATAAGCTTCGCGTGCAGCAGTAGCCGGATAAGTTTTGTCCACAACGGGCTTAAACTCTTTATTTTCTAACAAGGTTTTAATGAATTCCAGGCTGCGCTGGCAATCTGAGGGTACAGGAAATTTCACTTGTTTTCCTCCTTTAACCCTGGTTATTAAAGGTAGGAAAATGTTCTCGGCATTGGGTCCAAGCTCTGTAGAACAATAGACCCCGCCGGGCAAAAGCAGGTGCTTGCATTTTGTAAATGTGCTTTTACCTACAGCATCAATTATAAAATGATAGCGATCTGTGTCATTTAAAAAATCCTCAGTTTCCCAATTCCAAACCTTATTTGAACCCAATCGTTTAACCAACTCTATATTTTTTGCATTGCAAACAGCGGTTATTTCCATTTTAAAGTGTTTTAGAAATTGTACTATGGATGTTCCAATTGCTCCCGTTGCCCCATTTACCAGTACCTTGCTTCCCGCGGGAATGTTCAAATTTTTGAGGATGTTATAAGCATAATGAGACCCCTCCATACTAGCCGCAGCGCTTGCAAAATCTAAGGATTCGGGAATTATTACCATAGGCTGATTAGCATCCACAATAATATACTCGGCATGAGTGCAGAGCCCCATGTCATTAAACCCCATTATCCTATCTCCAGGCTTAAAGTTTTTTACGGCTTTGCCAGCAAGCTCTACGCACCCGGCGAAATCGGTACCTGTAATCTTCTTTTTTGGTTTAAATAGTCCAGTAAAGAATCTTATGATAAAAGGTTTTCCGGTAAGAATTCCGCAATCAGTCCTGTTTACAGTGCTAGCGTAATTTTTAACCAATAGTTCATTTTCTCCTGGTTGAAGTTTGGGTAGAACTTTTTCCAATAAAACTTCGGGTCCTCCATATTTGGCTCGTGTTATTGCAATCATTTCTCAACTTTTTGTCAAATATCCATTACCCTTTACCAATTAAAAATATAAAAGGGATAGGCGGTAGTAACCAGCTTTAAAATTTGAATAGAAGAGAAAATAATTGGCAAAGTAGTATTACTCCAACAGTATTTTATGGCTGTATTCCTTGTTTTCTGAGTTTATCACTATCACGTGCAGACCTTTACTGAGATGGTTTAGCGCAATAGGCTTGTTCGTGATGTAGGAACGTTTGGAATAAACCAACTGGCCAAGTGAGTTGAAGAGTTGAACGGATTCAATATCAAAATCTGCAGAAATAGTGAGAAATTCTGATGTTGGGTTTGGAAAAACCCGGATATTTCCTTCAGAAATTTCGGTGAGCCCAAGCGGATTTCCGTTTACAGCTATATTATCAAAGTTAACTGTAAGCCATTTTGAGCTACAATCGGTATTTCTATACCTTATTCCTATGTAACTCAGACCAGGAGAGGGGGGTAAAGCAATATCCGATTTTTGACGATATTGAAAATCTGTAATGTACTCTTCGCCTCTAAAATCAAGAAGAAGTTGTATAGAAGTTGCTAATTCGGGATTCTGAGAGCCATTTAGCAAATACACCCCGATTGTATCGCCTTCCAGCGGTGTTGAAAAACCGGAAAACATATACCTGATAGAGTCAAGTGTTCCGCCTGTTTCTATCGAAAAACCTGGTGAAACGAACCAATTGTCAGTTAGAGTAATGCCCGTTGCTGGAGAATAATCGTGTGAAATACAATTTGGATCAGAGAATGCATTGGCTGATGCGATGTTCCAATGGCTAAATTCTAATGATGCAGTTTTGTATTCTGTCCAGCCTTCTTGTTGGTTGCTATTATCGAATCCGCTATAGTAGGGAAGCGAAACTTGTGCGATTGCAGAGAGATGTAGAAATGTAGCTATCGCAATTCCTGTAAATATTTTCATGTTGATTGACCTTAAATGATTCAAATTTTGTCTTCGATAAGCAATTGCTTTATTTGACCCAAACCCATCCATTTAAATTAGAGCCCAGGAGGTCCATCGTGCTGCTCACCTCAATGCCTTTTTTATCGTAAATCAGATAGGCCTCTATATCCATAATCGGAGGTACACAGGAGATTGCCGACTTGTTAAACAGTCCAATATCACCTATTTCGTAACTAGTAATTGAGGCAATTTCATTACCAATAAATGTTTCGCCATTAAGGTAAGTAAGTACGCAGTTATCCTGAGTCAACTCCACATCTGCCGGTTGGTTGAGGTGGATGGTATCATTTCCATAAAAGAAGAATAACCAAGAGGCCTGGCGCTCTGGTATGAGAATATAATCCTCGTTTGGATAGATGGGATAGATCGCATCTTCCATCTCTGAAAGATTTGTTGAGCCGGAAGTAAAGGTTTCTTTAAGTAAGGTAGCTGTATCAGATTCAATGACAGATAGTATCAGGGTGTCGCCAGTATATTGAAAACTATCATCCTGGCCACATTCCTTCCTGTACTGTACATACATGTTCTGTTGTCCGGTTTTAGGAGATTTTAAACTCACATAGTTTTTTGGAGTTTCAGGATCTGATTGATTATCATCATCTTTTGTACAGGCTGACAATAGGAGGAGAGAAGGAATTAATAAGTATACTAGATTTTTCATTTTTATAAAGTTTAGGTTGATTAGAGTAAATCAGACGTCTACAATTATAAGTGTCGACAATTGGAGATTGGTTACAATCTGAATTCAAAAAGTTACAAAAGACCCGAAAAGATTATAGTCTCGATTGGCGAACAACTGCATTAGAACCGGATTCCAACGCCAGCAGCAAGACTTATGCTGTAAGGCAAAGTGCGTAGTTTATCATTTTTGAATACAGGTGTTAGCCATGATTCGTATCGAGGATTAAGCCTCAAAGAAATTTTTTCGGTTAGGCTATACTCTGCTGCCATTCCCAAATGATATGAAAAGTAATTACCAACAGTGCTGGTAGATTGCTTAAAGGAGACATTGTCAAATTCAGAAAATGAATAACTTGAACGATCTGAGAGTACGCGATCGTAGGCTAAGCCTGCACCAATTAAAAAGCACCAATTTCCCCGTGCTAATCCGTACTCAAGAATAACAGGAATTCTCATAACCTTTTGGATCCGGGTAGAATTGACGAGTGTTTCATAGTCTGTGAGAGGGCTTGCTGTTTCAATTCCATTATAAGGAAAACCGGTTTCACTAAACTCGAAATCAGCATTTCCTAGTGATGATTCGATGTTTTCGGCATAGGCCCAAACTACTTCACCATTTATTGATGCTGATGTGAAATCAATATCGTTTGCTTTTAAAAGTATGGGGTAGGACGCTTCCTGTACCCGCTTTCTATATTCCAAACCTATTCCTACCCGCCAATCTTTATTCAAATCATAACTCAGGCTCAATCCGCCTCCGTAGTTTATGGCGGTTTGCTCAGAATTATCGAGAAAGGTAATAAAGTCGTTACTGCCTGCACTCTCAGCAGTTATCCGCCTGTAGTTGTAACTCGCTATTCCATAAGCACTAAGCATAAATTTTTCTCTCGGTAATGAGTAGTAATCTGTATCGCGGCAAGAGAACTGAGGGGTAGCAATCACATTAGATACCGAGATTGCCGTTGCGTCAATAGAATTCATCTTTTGCCTATCAAAACTCTCTGTTTCAAGCAGGGCTTGTATCTCATTCGGTGGCGTGGTTTCTATACGCTCTGTGGATGCGGTGTTCTCGTAATTGTTTTGTTCTCTTTCACGAATGTTATTTCGTTTCGGAAATGATACTGTACTTTTATTTTCAGCTACTCCATCAATTCTATCGGATTTAGATGTGCCATTTTCATTTTCCGGTTGAGCTGACCTGTTGCTTTCTCTAATTTGTGTAATGGTTAAAGCTGATTTGTCAATTTTTACGATGTTGATTGAATCACTCTCCTCATCCGATTTGGAGTCTTTGGAGGGCTCAACATTTTGCGTAGCAAGTGCATTATTAGTTTCGCCCGAATTGGAATTAGTTTTATCATTATTGATATTTTCTTTTTCAAATTCACTGTCAACAGTACTTTTCTGCTTTTCATTCAATTCACTGGTTAGCTGCTTTACTTTATGGTCGAGCTCGTTTACCTGGTAAACCAAATACCCCGAAGCGCCAATAAATAGCAGTAGAAGGGCAATCAATCCTATGCGAGAATACTTAAAACCCGCGACCTTCTTTTGTTTGTCAAGCTGCGCCTCAATGCCGTTCCACACAGTATCCGATGGCGAGGTGCTATGGTTGTTCAGCTTTTGCTGAAAGAATTTATCTATGTTGTGCTCTTCCATTAATACTTCGTTTCAAAATGTTTTTCAAGCATTTCCTGAATCATTTTACGGGCGCGGTTTAGCCTTACTTTAGAGTTTGATTCCGATATTTCAAGCTTTTCAGCTATTTCCACATGACTGTAGCCTTCGATTGCAAACATGTTGAAAACCAAACGGTAATCATCATTCAAGCTTTGAATGATTAATGTTAATTGTTTGGCTTCTAGTTCTCCCGCCGGTCCTTGTTCTACAGGTTGATCTAAAGCCGAATCGCTATACTCATGAGTAATCACCTTTCTTTTTGAGCTTCTTATGTGCTCAAGGGCCGTATTCACCATCACCTTTCTAATCCATGCACCTAATGGAGCAATAGGCTTGTATTGGTGAAGGTCTCTGAACACTTTTATAAATCCATCCTGTAAAATATCTTCTGCATCTTCCCGCGATTTTCCATAGCGAAGGCATAAGGCGTACATACCATCTTTGTATTCATCATACAATGATCGCTGCGCCTTTCTATTGCCTTTTATACAGGCTTTAATGAGCTTGTTGCTTGTCTTTTTCACTAGGTTACTCTATCAAGAGTGCACAATAACAGTAATTGGTTACAACTATGACGTAAAAAAGTCTCAGGCCGAAAAAATCAAATCACTTTTTTAAAAATCAGAATGGTATGAATTTCATTTTTGCCATCAGCTTTATTGTAACTAATTGGTAATTTCTCTAATAGTTTAAATCCTGATTTTTCTGATCTAGCTATCAAATAATCAGTCTCGTAATAGTGGAAGAAAAGCTGATGTCCTGAAGAGCCTGTTTGGTAATGGGAGTTGGAGTATTTTCCGTCTACATAGCTTAAATACAAGATACCGTTTGCTGATAGTTTTTCAGCGCAGTTCTTCAAAAACTTTTTGGTCTCGGCCTTCTTCAAATAGGGTAGGCAAAATCCACTAATTATTCCATCATATAAACCGGTTAATTTAGAAATGTCAGTCGCACTCAATGTCATGAAATCACCTCTTGGAACATTTTTCTTTGCGAGAGCTATCATGTTTACGGCATTATCAATACCCTCTATTTCAGAATTCGGAATTTTAGAGAAAACATACTTTGATATCATTCCGGGACCGCATCCTACGTCCAGTACACGTGGTTTTTTCTTTAAGTACTTGCAGAATTTGGCATACGAGGCATTATAGATGTCAAGCGGCATAAATGTTTTATCATAAATAGCAGCAATTTCGTTCCAAGTCACTAAAGTTTTATCTTTGGAGTTCATATTCTATTGGCTATTCTAAAATGATTAAATTCTACTTGTTTATAAATTGTATCACAATCAAAAAAATACAGTCTCTACGTAAATCAAATTTAAATAAATCAAAAGTTAAATTTGGAGGTTTAGGTATTTATGTCGAGCAATAAAACGAAAGAAGCAGCTTCTCAAAGTCATGATAACTTATGGTTTTTAGAAGGAGGGGGTAAGATGGGGCAGCTAATGCGCAATAAGGATTGGACCCAGACTCCTCTAGGCAATCCCGAGGATTGGCATATTAGTCTAAAAACCATGGTTTCAGTAATGCTAAACAATCCATTTGGAATGCACATAGCCTGGGGCGAAGCGTATACTCAATTATACAATGATGGGTATATTCCAATACTTGGAGAGAATGAGCATCCTGATGCATTGGGTGGGCTGTATCAAAATACCTATCCTGAAATATGGGAAGAAGTGACCAAACCCATGCTAAATAAGGTAGAGCAAGGAGAGTCCGTAGCCTTTAGTGATTATGAAATAGACCTAAATAGAAATGGTATTCTTCAAACTTGCTATTTTGATTTTGCTTATTCGCCAATATTTATTGAAAATGGTAAAGTAGGTGGAATTCTACTTACAACGATTGAAACTACAAAGAGAAAAGCGGCTGACCTTGCATTGAAGGAAAGCAATAATCAATTGGCTTTTGCTATCGAAGCTACAGAACTTGGTACTTTTGATTACAACCCTGCCACGGGTACTTTTTCCGGAAATGAACGTTTGAAAGCGTGGTTTGGACTTCCACCCAAATCAGAAATACTTCTTGAGCATGCTATCGAAGCAATATCTGATAAAGATAAGGAGAGAGTGGTTCAGGCAATCAATGAAGCTTTAGATTATAAGAGCGGCGGTGTTTATGATGTTGTATATACAATAGTACACCCTGTATCAGGTAGCGAACGCATAGTAAGGGCAAAGGGTAGAGCCTGGTTTAACGAAAAGAAAGTAGCTATTCGCTTCAACGGAACTTTGCAGGATATCACTGTAACCGAGAAAAATGCCAGAAAAGTAAAGCAGAGTGAACGTAAGCTGAAGCTAATGATTCAGCAGGCGCCTGTGGCGATTACCATTCTTAAAGGCACTGAATTTAGAATCGAAAGAGTAAATTCAAAAGCTATTGAGATTTGGGGGAATCATGTTGAAGATATGATTAACAAGCCATTTCTTGAAGCTCTGCCCGAAATGAGGAATCAGGGATTTGATAAATTGCTAAATGGAGTTTATGAAACAGGTCATTCATTTTCGGCACGTGAAATGTCTATTGAATTATTCAGAAATGATAAGAAAACAACTAGATACATTAAATTCTCACTTGAACCTCTTTACAATTTAAATAATGATGTTTATGGGATAATGGTGGTTGGAATTGAGGTTACTGATCAGGTACTAGCCCGCAAAAAAATCGAAGAGAGTGATAGAAAAGTTAGGAATGTTGTAGAAAATGCTTCGTTTATGATTGGTCTCTTAACGGGTAAAGATCTGGTAATTGAAATTGCCAATCAATCGATAATTGATGCGTGGGGAAAAGGAAATAATGTGATTGGTAAACGCTATTTTGACCTTTTGCCAGAACTCCGGGAACAGAAGGTATTTGACCAAGTCCAGCAGGTATATAAAACAGGAAAGCCGTTTCACATAATTAATGAACCTGTTAGTTTTTTTGTGAATGGTGTTCGAACTGAAAGATATTTTAATTACGATTTTATCCCGCTCAGAAATTTGTCCGGAGAGGTTTATGGTATCATGATATCTGCAATAGATGTTTCTGATATGATTCTCGCAAACAGGAAAATTGAAGAAGGCGAGAAACGTTTTAGAGAGTCGGTAAAGCAGGCTCCTCTTGGCATAGCTATTTTTCGTGGTGCTGATTTTACCACAGAATTAGTAAATGATACTTATCTCGAAATTGTGGGGCGATCGGAGGCTAAAGTTCTTAATAAACCGTTGTTTAAAGCGTTACCTGAAATACGGGAGGTCGTTGAGCCACTTTTTCATGAGGTGATTGCTTCGGGAGAGTCATTTCATTCAACTGAATTACCCGTATATTTGAAACGTGGCGACTCTGAGGAGTTATGTTATTTTAATTTGGTTTATCACCCTTTGCGAGAGCCAGATAATACAATCTCGGGCATTATGATAGTTGCTACGGAAATCACATCATCTGTAAAGGCCAAAAAAGATCTTGAATTAAGTGAACTACATTTTAGAACCTTGGTAGATCGCTCACCGATAGCAATGGCTGTGCTAAGAGGTGATGAATTTGTAATTGAAATGGCAAATGATCAAATGCTCAAAGTCTTCTGGAAAAAATCAGCCGAAGAAGTTGTGGGTCAAAAAATTCTTGACATATTTCCTGAGCTAATAGATCAACAGTTTCCTGCACTTTTTAAGAAAGTGCTCGAGACGAATTTAAAGTATAGTGATTCAGAGGTTCGGGCTTTTGTTAGACATGGAGAAGAACTTGCCGAGTTTTATGTTGATTTGGAATATGCACCTTTAATCGAGCTAGGGGGCAAGGTGTCTGGAATAATTATAACAGCCCACGATGTGACATCGAAGGTTGCAGCACGCAAAGAATTGGAACTCGCTGAAGAAAGGATAAGACTAGCGACGGAGGCGACTGAGTTAGCTACCTGGGAGTTATCTCTTAACAGTAAAAAATTGATTCATTCTGCCCGCATGGCGCAAATATTCGGCTTTGAGCCAGAACTTCAGCTAAGTCAAGACCAGTTGAGAAAGCAGATAGTTAAATCTGATCTGGAGAATATTGTAAAAAAAGCCTTTAAAAAGTCACTCAAGACAGGTATCTATAAATATGAAGCCAGAATAGTTAGAACCGATGGTCAACTTTGCTGGATAAGAACACATGGTAATTTATTCTTTGACGATGAAGGAAAGGCCGAAAGACTGATTGGAACCCTGCGTGATATTACTGAAGAAAAACGACATCAGGAGGATATTGAAGCAAGTGAACAAAAGTTTAGAACACTTGCCGATTCGATGCCGCAATTTGTCTGGACTAGTGATAAATTGGGTAATATGAATTACTTCAATAATTCGTTTCTCGAATATTCTCAGATGGAATTGGATGACATTGTTGATGGAAAATGGATTCGGGTAATTCATCCTGATGATAAGGAGAAAAACATCAGGAAGTGGGAGAAGTCAATAGAAACAGGTGAAGATTTCCTTTTAGAGCATAGATTTCTGCGACACGATGGAGAATATAGATGGCAGTTGAGCCGCGCAATTCCGCAGCTAGATTCTCAAGGCAATGTTTTAATGTGGGTAGGAGCCAGCGCCGACATTCATGATATGAAAGAAGTGGATCAACAGAAAGATTTCTTTATTAGCATGGCCAGTCATGAACTCAAAACACCGCTCACTTCAATAAAAGGATATGTGCAAATATTGCAAAGCATGTATGCGGAGAGAAAAGATGATTTTTTAAAGAATTCGCTTAATATAATGGATAGGCAGATAAATGCACTAACCAATCTCATTTCAGATCTTCTGGATTTATCTAAAATAAAAACAGGCAGCCTCGTCCTTAAGAAGACAACCTTCCCAGTTAATGAGTTTATTAATGAGCTTATAGATCAGATGCGACAAATGAACTCTAATTGTGTTATAATATTTAATGAAATTGAGAATAGAGAAATCGTAGCAGATCGTGAGAGAATGGGACAAGTTCTTATTAATTTTCTTACCAATGCCATAAAATATTCAGGTGATTGCGATGTAGAAGTGAAAAACAGCTATGAAGAGGAGCAGTTAGTAGTTTCTGTCCGTGACTGGGGGATTGGCATAAGCAAGAAAGATCAAAAGAAAATTTTTGAAAGGTTTTATCGTGTAGAAGGAAAAAACGAAGAGACGTATCCCGGTTTTGGAATAGGTCTTAATATTGCTGCAGAAATAATAGAACGCCACAAGGGCGAGATAGGGGTAGAAAGTGCTTTAGGCGAGGGTTCTACCTTTTACTTTAAGATACCAACTAGTGAAAATTAACTGAAACGAATGCCGGAAAAAACGAAAATTCTGATTATTGACGACAATGATGACATAGTAATCATGCTTGAGGCTATGCTTAAAATGAAAGGCTATCAGGTAGCTGTGCGGACAAATACAGTTGACTTGGACAGCCATTTGCGCGAATATAAACCCGAAATAGTTCTGATGGATATGCTACTCTCTGGCAGTGATGGCCGGGAAGTTTGCCGGGGGATAAAGGCAAATCCTGAATTTTCGAACATAAACCTTATCATGATTTCTGCGCATCCTTCGGCCAGGGAAGAATGCCTTGATGCCGGATCTGACTTTTTTCTGGCGAAGCCTTTTGAGATGAAGGACCTCTATGCTAAGGTGGCAGAAGCAACAAAAACCGATCACTAATTTTGGACCGTTGATTTATTAATTAAAAAAGCCGCGCCTCAGATAGAGTACGCGGCTTTAATATATCACTAAGATGCTTATGCAGTTGCTTCAGCATTTTGCTTCAAAGTTTCTAAATCATTCTTAGTTGCGTTTATACTTTCTACATGGTTTACTAAAATATCTGCATGACCTTTCTGTAATTCAGTAGAATTAAGAATGTCTGTATACGCATCGACGGCATGCGACTCGCCACGGATCGCTTCATCGAGCATAGCTGCATCATTGTTTGTAGAGAATATTTCGCGGATATTCATCCATGCACGGTGCAAATCGCCCTCTGTACTGCTTCCTTTTTCAGGCTTCATGCCTAGGTCACCCATGATGGCTTTAATTTCATGGCCAAATCGATATCGTTCTTTAATGCTTTTATCCATTATTCTTTGAAAGCCTTTGTGCTCAATACCTTCTACGACTTGTTTGAAGCCTTTTTCAGCGTCATAATTTCGTTCTATTAAATGATTTAATTTCTTTTCTAGTTCTGAGTTACTCATGGTTTCCTATTTTTAAGTTAAAATTGAAAAACCGATAAAATCTCGTCAAAAGCACTTGTTTTATCAGTTTCTGTGCACTAATAGAACAGAAAGAAGCCCTGAAAGTTTAAAACCTTAGAGTTGAAAGATCGAAGAGCTATAAAAATGCGAACCTTTGATAGCTCATTAGTCTCTAATAGAAACACCTCATTATGAAGAATACTAAATTTATCAAGAATCGGTAAGACCGTTTGCCAATGAAAACCTGACGAGGCCCGCTGTATTGCGAATTTCGAGCTTCTTCATCAAGTTTGTGCGATGGGTGTCAACAGTGCGGTGCGAAATAAAAAGTTTATCGCCAATTTCTTTGTTGGAAAAGCCCTCTGCAATAAGCCGGAGTATTTCCGTTTCGCGTTCTGATAGGGTAGAGAGCAAAATCGAATCGTTTGCTACTGCGAAGTTTCCGGGTGCAACATTCTTTCCAGATATTACTGCTTGTGCGGCGTCGCTACTAAAGTAGGTTTTACCTTTGGATACGCGCGATAAGGCATCTTGAAATTCTAATCTGTCTGAATTTTTTAACAAGAACCCATCTGCCCCTATTTCCATCATTCGCTTAATAAGTGCCGGGTCGCCGTGCATGGTAAGAATGATAATTCGAGGACCATCCATCTGCGATTTAAACCGCTGCGTGGCTTCCAGACCGCTCATTACCGGCATATCTACATCCATAAGCACGATGTCAGGATTCAGCATTTTCGCCAAATCCAGCGCTTCCTTCCCATTTCCAGCCTCCGCCACTACCTCGTATCCTTCCATTTTGCCCACCATTTCACTTATGGCATTTCTCACGAGGTTGTGGTCGTCAACGATCAATACTTTTACACTCATATTTCATTGGTATCAGTAAGAGGAACACGGATTTTTACTGATGTTCCTCCCTTTGGTAAATTTATAAATTCAATGACGCCTTTTAAATGGTCAATTCGTGATTTGATATTCAGTAATCCATGTCCATCAGAAGAAGCCTTCCCAATACCTTTGCCATCATCTTCAAGGTTCAACTCCACGCTGCGTTTTGTTTTCACTAATTCTGCACTCACATAATTGGCTCCCGAATGTTTTATAACATTGTTAACTAATTCCTGAGCCACCCGATATAAGTTTACTTCTACTTTTGCATCCATTCTGGTATTGGTGTTTACTGAATCAAATTGGTATTTAATTCCTACCAGGCCCAAACTCTTCGCGAGCATATCGCGTAGAGCGGGCTCTAAGCCTAGTTCTGTAAGCGCCTTGGGCATCATTTGGTGAGAAAGTTCTCGCACATCATGGGCTGATTCGTCCACTACTTTTTGCAGGAGCACAATCTTATTGGCCTCGCCTTTCGGCAAATTTTGCTGGGCAGAAGCGAAGTTGCTCAATCCCAGCTTGATGCTCGTCAATTGCTGACCTATTCCATCGTGCAGCTCTTTCGAAACTCGCGTGCGCTCTTCTTCAGTTGCCTCAATTACTGCCGCTAAGCGCTTTTCTTGTTCGGTTGCGAGAGCTTTCTGAAGTTCACTCTCTTTACGGGCACGGTAAGCACGGTACGCGAAAAAAACTGAAAGTATCAAAAGGAGTAGTCCGGCAACCAAACCTATTATAAGATTTTTTCGTGCTCCCAACTCTGTGTTTTGCTCTTCAATTTCCAGATTTTGAATGGTTATTTGCTGTTCTTTCTCTTTGGTTTGATACTTCGTTTCCATCTCGGCAATGGCTGTTTGCTGCTGCTCACCCAGCACCGAATCGTGCACGGCAGCGTACAATTGATACGTTTCAAAAGCATCTTTGTACTTGCCTAATCTTTCGTAAGAACCGGCCATATTGATGTAAGCTGTAGAGATATCATATTTTGAATCAATGGCGCGCGCTTTACTTAGCGAGTGTTTGAGTATTTTAAGGGCACGAGCCGGCTGACCTGTTTCGTTTAAGATCTCAGCTATATTATTCATACTCATAATCATGCCGCGTTCATCACCTAATAAACTATCTATGGCAAATGATTTTCTGATCTCAGTAATCGCCTTCTCGGTCTCGCCCATATAGTAGTACACTGCGCCAATATTGTTAATGCATTCAGATATTCCTCTTAGGTTATTGAGCTCCTCCTCAATGCGGAGCGATTTCTGGAAATAGTATAAAGATGAGTCGAGCAGACTTTGATTGGCGTAAACGATGGCAAAATTGTTCAGAACATTCGCCATCTCTTTCTTATTGCCTTCTTCTCGCTGTATGGTTATTGCTTTTTGATAATAGGAGAGGGCAGTGGGGTAATCTTCCAGGTACATATACATTACTCCAAGATTGTTTAAGACGATACCTACATCCGTATTTTCACCCAAACTTTTATGAAGCTCAATCGCACTTTGAAACGATTCAAGGGCTTTTTCATAGTCGCCTTTGGCGCGATAGCTCACAGCCAAATTTGAGTAAATTGCCGCATTAACAGAGCCTGGTTTCTGGCCCTGAAGGTAGCTCATGGCGCTATCCTCATATTGTATTGATTTGTCATAATAACCTTGAAATCTATAGACTACTGCCATCGTGTGCAGCGAAGAAGCCTGTCCCTGTTTAAACTTTAAATTAGCTGCAAGATCAAAGGCTTGCTGCGCATGCTCAAGCGCTTCTGCGGGATGGCTCTGTCCTTCTGCAAAGCTCAGCTCGTATAATGAATTTACTTTCTGAATTCCCTCACTTGTTTCTACTAAACTTTTGAGACTATCTATATTTTGAGATATAGAAGAAAATGGGAATATGAAAGACAGAAAAAAAGCGAAAAGCAATTTACCGGCAACTGATGGCATAAACAATCTTTGCCTCCAAAACTAATAATTTACAAGACTTGAGTTATAAATTTTAAAGATGGACATATTCACAAATTATTGTGTGCTAAAATTATAAATGCAACAAAAAACCCTATACCATAACTGGCATAGGGTTTTTAATATTTAAGAAAGAAATTTACTCGTTTGTAAAATCAACACCCTGAATCAACGGCCCTCCCTGATTTGCAATTTCTTTCGCAAGGGTGTTTGCTTTATCGTTGAGTTTGCGATACGTCGTGGCGTATGCTTCGAGCTCATCTTTTACAATTTCCATGTTCTCCATAGATCTTGCTGTTGGTCCATATGTGCTGCTGCCGAGAGAGATATTGAGATCCCACATTCGATCTCCCAAAGTGGAGGGGTTTTTCTCACCTATTTGATTCCGTATGCGATTACCATTCAGATTTTCGGTAAGGGTATTTACTTTGCATCGCTGCTTTAGATCGCTAAAGACGATCAATGTTTTTATTTTCAATTTGCTAAGTTTGTTAAAACAGGCAAGTCAATAGTACGAATTTTAAAAAATCAGAAAGTAGAACATATCATTCCAAGAAACATATCAAAAAAGTCAAACCTCCCATTATATAGCTTAAACCTTAAAGTGGCTGTAATGAAACTTGCAATCTAATCTTAAATTGGTGAGAGCAATAGAAATACTATAGTACCAATATTTATAAACAAATAACGTTTTGTTTGATAGGTGTTTAAAGTTTCTATTTAAAATTATGGTGGATTTTGAAATTCTCTAATTGAAATTTTAAGGGAAGCCTAACAATTAAAAATATTATACTTTGCTTACTATCCGGCAAATCACACCAAAATGCGTAATGTATTCCTAATATTTATATTCCTGATTTCCTCCGGTTCTATTTCAGCACAAAACTATATAGGTACAGATTTCAGATTTTCCTTCCTGGCTAATATAGATCCCGCATTTAATGGCTTGCCAAATTTTGATATCCCCATCGAAGCTTTTGAAGACGCAACAGTAACGGTAGAATTTGGCACTCCTGCAGATGCTTATTACCTGTCTGAAACCATTACTTTACTTGCAGGAGAATCTGGTGTAGTTAGTTTCAATCAAATATTTCTAAATCAAAACACCACAGGAGTAATAGATAATAGGTCTTTTCATGTTACATCCACAGGTGATATTCGAATTTATGCCTTTCACAACAGGGCATTTTTTTCAGATTCTACTCCCGTGCTGCCTACATCTGCTCTCACAAGCAGCTATATGGTACTGACCAGAATAGACCCCGATTTTGTTGCTCCAGCACTATACAGCGTTATAGCAACCGAAGATAATACAACTGTAAATTTTCTAAATACCGGGGCGTCAGTCAATGGTCCTGCCGGCATACCATTTTCTCTTACGCTAAATGCCGGTGAGGTAATCACCATCGCTTCCGTAGATGGCCTCACCGGAAGCACAGTAACTTCGGATAGCGATAAACCAATAGCCGTATTTGCCGGAAATAGACAAGCGGAAATTAATACAGCCTGCGGAGCCGATAATCACCTATATGAACAACTACACCCAACTGAGTATTGGGGGACTATTCATCCCATTATCCAAGTTCCCTCAATTCCCACTATAGTAACGAAATTTCTTGCTTTGGAGGATAATACAGAATTATACGCAGGATGTAATCTTATCGCAACCTTAAACTCAGGTGAAACTTTTGAAGCTATAACTGGTTTTAATGTAATAGTAAGGTCATCCGGGCCTGTGCTTGTTGCGCTTTTTACACAAGGTTTTGAATGTTCACTCTCCGGTGATCCCAATATGCGCTTTCTACAACCTTTAGATAAGGCAAATGATGGATTTCTTTTGGAAACCAATTCTGGATTCCAGCAAGGCCTACCTGATTTTTCTGACTATTACTTTCTCAATTTGGCAATGCCAACGGATGAGACTGATCAGATTTTGATTAATGGTGCACCAGTAGGTGGATGGACTCCATTTACGACTCTTCCTGATATTTCATACGTGAACATTGCCGTAGATGATATTTCTAGCCAAACACTCAATGTACAAAGCACAGCGCCATTTTGGAGCGAGTATGTCTCATATTCTGGAGCCGATGCCATGACAATGTCCATGGGTACCACCACAACCATGCAAGTGCCCGATGAAGATTTGTTAATCGTAAGTTTGGGACCTGATCAAACAATCTGCGAAGGTCAAACAATCATTCTAGATCCCGGATTAAATTTAACTGGTACCTGGCAAGATGGGAGTGAGCAGGAAACATATACTGTTACAGAACCAGGAACTTACAGCGTTCAGATTGATGGCGGCTGCAATGGAGGAACCGATGAGATTACTATTGAACCAGGAGAAAGCGTAAATCTTGGATTACCAGAATCTTATATTCTTTGCCAAGGTGGTGATGTGGAAATTGGAGTTACGGATGATCCAGACATTAATTACGAATGGAATTCAGGTGCTCAAACCTCAGAGATTACAGTAAGTAATCCTGGCGATTATTTTCTCACTGCATCATTCAATGGATTTTGCGCTACAACTGAAACTACCACAGTGCTATTACAGGAATCACCAGAGTTGATAATTGACGGGCCAACTGCAATTTGTAATGGAAATGAAGGCATACTTGTGGCTTCGGGAGATGAGGGAGATTTTGAGTGGTCTGATGGTACCGTAGGGAACACTTTAGAGATCTCTGCGCCTGGAAATTTTTCTGTTTCACTTACCACCGATTTAGGTTGTGTATCAATTGAAAGCTCTACTGTAACCGCTGCAGCCGGACCAAAAATAGAAATTGAAGGTCCTGAATCAATCTGTCAAAACCAAAGTCTACCACTTCTCGCTGTAGGAGATGAAGGTGATTTGATGTGGGATGATGGAAGCACAGATATTTCCAGAACAATCAATAGTCCTGGCACATATAACGTTATTTTAACCGCTGCCGATGGTTGTTCTGAAACCGCATCAATAATCATTTCATTGCTTGATAGCCCAATTATTATCGCAGCAGATGTCGAATTCTGCGCTTCTCAATCTGTTACGGTTACGGCTACGTCAACTAATTCGAACTTGGAATGGCCAGGTTTTTCTGAAAATTCTACGATTCAGGTTTTTGAAGGTGGAACTTATAAGGTTACCGGTGAAAATAATTGTGGAACAACCTCTAAAAATGTGGTTTTTACGGAATTGGATTGTAGTTGTGAAGCCTATGTGCCTAATGCCTTCACACCAAATGGTGATGGGCTAAATGATTTGTTCTATCCGCAAATATTATGCGAACCTGATTCTTACTCTATCTCTATTTTTAATAGATGGGGTATCCTCGTATTTGAATCCATCAATTTTGATGAAAAATGGAACGGAAATTCTAATAATAGTGAAGATTATTATGCTTCAGATGGAGTATACTTTTACTTTATTGAATACATCAATCCTTTGCTTCCCATTAAGGAAACAATTCAAATTCGTGGAACTGTTACACTCTTGAGATAAAATTCGCATCAATTAATCATCAAAATCAACACCCTGAATCAACGGCCCTCCCTGATTTGCAATTTCATTGGCAAGGGTGTTTGCTTTATCGTTGAGTTTGCGATACGTCGTGGCGTATGCTTCGAGCTCGGCTTTTACAATTTCCATGTTTCCCATAGATCTTGCTGTTGGTCCATATGTGCTCCTGCCGAGAGAGATATTGAGATCCCACATTCGATCTCCCAAAGTGGAGGGGTTTTTCTCACCTATTTGATTCCGTATGCGATTACCATTCAGATTTTCGGTAAGGGTATTTACCTTGCTTCGGAGACTGTCAATTTCTGTAAAAAGATTTGCGGAGGCGTTCGGAGTAAGTGAGTACGCTTTTTTTAGCGCTAGCGAAAGTTTGTCGAGCTGTCCAACGTTGTAAGTTAATCCTTGATAGTTCTTAACGATGTCGCTGTATTCCTGTAAAAATTCTTCACGTTGATCGGCCAAAGGATTTTCAATGCTGCTATCGTAAAGTGGCTTAAGTAAAAATGTGTCAGGGTCTGAGAGTTCTGTTATTTTTCCATTTTCTTCTTTTGCCAGTGTCACGGTATATTGACCTGGAGGAGCCAGAATTCCTTCACCGTCATTCCAGCTTGCAGTGTCAAGAGAAATGATCTCCGGGCTGGGGTATCGCATATCCCAGGCCACACGGTGAAAACCTTTTGAGCGACTTCCTTCAACGCGTCTTACCAACTCGTTGTCGCTGTTTTTAATTAAGAGCCATATATTCACAGGTTGCTCGAGCTCTTCATTTTGAAGAGCATCCCAACCAACAAACGGAATATCCTTTCCAGATTTTGCCAATTCTTTTTCGCGTTCTTTCCTTTCTTCCTTTTTCGTTTTATATCCTTCCGCTAAATGGTAGGTGAGAAGAGCTCCGTGTTCGGGATTATCAGCCGCATAGTGACTGTTTCCCTGATCACCTTTTTTATCATTAAAGCTGAGGTGTGAGCGCGGAATAAACCACCACGTATCACGAGTAGGATAAAGGCTTCCCACTTTTTTAAGGTTCGAATCACTCAGATTTCTGAAAACGCTAATATTGTCAAAAATGTAAAAGCTGCGGCCAAATGTAGCCACAACCAAATCATCCTCGCGGCGCTGAATAGTTAAATCGCGAACGGCAATATTTGGCATGCCTCCTTTTATTTTTGTCCATTCACCACCTCCATTGTGGCTGAAATAAACTCCAAATTCAGTTCCTATAAAAAGTAATTCCGAATTGATATGATCCTGAACCAGACGCCACACCAGATGTCTTTCTGGAATGTTGCCAGCTATGCTTTTCCATGTTATACCTTGATCTGAAGTTTTGAGTAAATAAGGCTTAAAATCACCATTCTTATGATTGTCTAGAGCGATGTAGGCAGTGTTCTCATCGTGAAGATCGGCCATAATATTATTCACGTATGCGGTTGAGGGCACATCAGGCAAGGCTTCCGACTTCCACTTTTCGCCAGGATTCACCACCATTTTCGCTAATCTGAATCAGACCATCATCGGTTCCAATATAAAGAAGACCTTCCTTTATTGGACTTTCAGCAATGCTTGTGATGGTATTGTAATTGCTCATGGCTAATAGGTCCCAGGCGTTGTCAATGCTCTGTTTTTTGCCCATAATAGGTAGCTCCAATCTATTTTGGTTTCGTGTAAGATCTGGCGATATGGTTGTCCAGCTATCTCCCCGGTCTTCAGATTTCCAAAGCCTGTATGAGGCGTGATAAAGTCGGGTAGGAGAGTGTGGACTAATAAATATGGGCGCATCCCAGTTGTAGCGCTCGTGCGGTTCATCCGGTGCGGCAAGGGGTTGTATCTTTATCACTTCACCAGTTTTCATATCTATTCTTGCAAGATTCCCTTCCTGCCATTGTGCATACATGATGTCAGGATTTCCTGGTTCTGTAGCCGGCTGATGTCCGTCGGCAAAGAGTACCACTTTCCAGTCTGAATTTTGAATACCCTGAAGATTATCCGTTCGCGAAGGTCCGCCCTCGGTGCTATTGTCCTGCGTGCCGCCATAAACGTTATAAAAAGGCTCGGCATCATCCACGGCCAGTTTATAGAACTGGGTAATAGGCATATTATTAATTAATCTCCAGTTTTCGGCGAGATCGTGAGAAACGTAGAGTCCACCATCAGTTCCGAAGAGTAGAAAGTCAGGATCGGTTTTGCTAAATGCCATGGCGTGATTGTCAGAGTGTTTAAACTCCTCCTTCATTTGGTGAAAAGTCTTCCCTCCATCCTCAGAAATTTGAGTGCGTACATTCATCAGATAAATCCGATCGAACTGGTGTGGACTGGCATATAACTCCTGGTAATAATGAGGTCCCGTTCCTCCGGAAACCATGTCAGATTGCTTTTTCCAGTTTGCACCGCGATCAGTAGATTTATAAATGCCACCTTTTCGCTGGTCTAGCTCTATAGCGGCGTACACCACATCCGGCTGCTGAGGTGAGATGGCCAAGCCGATCTTTCCCATATTTGATTTTGGTAAACCCGATTCAAGTTTAGTCCACGTTTTTCCTCCGTCTTCACTTCGGTAAATGGCTGTTTCGGGTCCTCCACCCATGTAGGCAGCAATAGTTCGGTGACGCTGCCAGGTAGCTGCGTAAAGCCGGTCCGGATTACGTGGGTCTATCAATAAGTCTGTCGCGCCGGTCCATTCTTTGTCACCAAGGGTTTGGTTCCAGGTTTTACCTCCGTCTTCAGTTTTGAATACTCCACGCTCTCCGCCCTTGTCCCAGAGGGGACCCTGAGCTGCAACCCATACAATATCGGGGTTTTCGGGATGAACGATAATTTTTGAGATATGCTCAGACTTTTTAAGTCCCATATTCTTCCATGATGCGCCACCATCATTGCTAAGATAAATCCCGTCGCCATATCCTACATGGCGGCCGCCTACATTCTCGCCTGTTCCCAGCCAAACACGGCTTGGATTAGAAGGATCAATGGTAATGCATCCGGTTGAATACGATTTTTGGTCATCAAAAATCGGAGTCCAGGTTGCTGCAGAGTTGGTAGTTTTCCAAACTCCTCCTGAGCCCACAGCAACATACCACGTATTTTCATCATTGGGGTGGATGGCTATATCAGCAATTCTTCCTGACATAAAAGCTGGGCCGATGCTGCGCATTTTGAGTCCTGAGAAATTATCGTCTTTCCAAAGTGAATCGGTGTTTTGCTGAGCTAAGGAGCTAAAGCTGATGAGAATTGAAAGGATAATTGAGAATAGGAGTGGGGTGGAAGATTTTTTCATAGATGTGAAGCTAAGAAAATTTTTAGGAGAAGTTCAGGTGGATTTGTTGGGGAAGTATAGGTTTCTATAATATCAAATAATAGCACTAACCAATTAAATCACGAAATCCTTTTATTCAACTATAAACAGACGACTTCCTACCCGCTCTCCATCCATCAATTGAAGCATATAGCTTCCTTGTCTCAAACTGGATATATTTATAGAAAAGTGCTGACGCCCGCTCTCAGAATGTTTATTTTGCTGAAGCATCAATCCTCCTTGAAGGTCATAAATTCTTACATGAAGGGAATGGTGTGAATCAGAAGTGTAGCTTACATTCAATTTATCTATCACAGAAGGATTGGGATATAAGGTGAAATCAAAGGATAGGACTTTATCTATGGTTTTTAGAGAGGTAATGAAAGTGTTAATGTAAAGAATGCCTACAGGATTATTCGAATCAAAACCTTGACCGGTAAGTAGCAAATCTGAATCACTATCTCCGTCTACGTCTGCAAAATTAGCTGACCCATTTTCAATTCCTGAAAATGGTGTGTCTGGCATTACTGTAAATTGACCAAAACCGTCATTAATGTATAGTTTTGCAGTAAATCCTATTTGCTCATTAAAACCTGCAATAAGTAAATCAGTATCTTCGTCTCCATCTACATCGGCAAAGGCTGTAGAACCATGTTCTACACCCACAAAATTATTTGTTGTATCCTGATTGAATACTCCGTTTTGGTTTATGTATAGTTTGGCAATTTGGTCACTAGAATTGTTTAAGCCTGTAATAAGTAAATCAGGGTCATTATCTCCATCCACATCAGCAAAAGAAGAACTGCTTCGGTGAACCTGTTCGAAGAGTGAAAAATTGTTTTCAGAGAAGATCCCTTCTTGATTGGTGTATAGTTGGGTTATTCCATTTGTAATCGACTTCCCAGTAATGATTACATCAGGAAAAGTATTGCCATCTATATCAGCAAACGAAATTGATCCTTGAGAAGATCCGAAAAAGGGAGTGTCAGCGACCTCAGTAAATATCCCTTCTTCATTGGTGTAGAGTTTAGCATTGCTAATATTTAAAGAGTCTGTTCCAGTTAACAGAAGGTCTGGATCGCCATCGTTGTCTACATCTGCAAATTTTGCAGAACCATAATGTACGTCTAGAAAAGGGGTGTTTGCTATTTCAGTAAAATTGCCTTGTCCATCATTGTTGTACAATATTGAAATATCACCATTTACGGAATACCCGGCCAGAAACAGATCTTGATCGTCGTCGCCATCAATATCTGAAAAGGCAATGGAGCCAATGCCAATATTTTCCAAAGTTGTATTAACCATTTCCGTGAATTGCCCTGAACCATCATTGATATAAAGTTTTGATTTTGGAGCAATAGGGAGAGTGTCATCAAAAAAACCTGTAATGAGGACGTCGAGATCATTATCTCCATCAACATCGGCAAATGCGGCCGCACTCAATTCAGCTCCTTCAAGATTAGAGTCAGTGGATTCTGTAAAATACTGAGCCGAGAGTAAATGTGCAGCAAGTATAAAATTAAGGGAGAGGATTATAGTTTTCATAGTATCAAATTAAAATTTCTTTCATCAGTTTTAATATTACTTTATTATGAAAATTTAATCTAACCTAACTTTCATAAAGTTTCATTTTCTCAGAGGTGAAATTAATCAGAATTAAAAATGTGGACAAATGAGCAATACAATTTAATGTCTGTCAATACCTTCGGGTATCTGCTTCAGAATCTTTGATGACAAGTACAATCCGGATTGGGGACATTATGGACCGAGACTATTTAAACTATAATCTCTATGCAAGGCATAGTTTTAATTTGTTATGTAAAGGTTGACAAATACTTCATAAAAAAAAAGTAATCAATTCGCCTTATCCAAAACCAAACCGATTTCCATTGCGAAGTTCAATGGGTCATTTGGCATATTCTGCTCTATTAAGTAGGTATAAGTTCCTTTTTCTTCATACTTCTTATTGCTTTCTATTAAATGCTCACTATCCCAAATATCTAGACCAGGTTCTCCAATATAATCACCATTGTCATCCCTTACTTTGAATTCATATTCATTCACTGACTCTTTGCCGCTCGGGCTCGTCTCGGTTACCTTAACCTTGATAACTTGAAATCTATAGCCGCTTGCGTACCGAAAAGTTAAGCTCAAATTATACAGGATGTCATTCTTGTCAATAGGTACGTTGAATTCACGTTTATCTTTTTTCAACCACTCCAGCTCGGGAGATAATTCTTTATGATTAACGTACACTCGTCCTTCGGGCTGACAAGCAAAAATTCCTAATGCTAAAATTAGTACTGCAAATATTTGTGCTTTTTTCATGGGTTTCAATGTACAAAAACTATTCTTCTGCAAAAGGGAAATTATTATTAGTAGAGAATATTTTGGCTTGCCTTTCGGCGAATACTGCTTCTCAACTGAAGCATATCTTTCACTGTATTCGTTTTACATAATATTTCTCAGCCCGTCATAAACCACAATACTCACCGCATTTGCCAGATTCAAGCTTCTAACATGATTGCTGTGAATAGGAATTTTATAAAGTTTATCAGAGTTTTCAGAGATGATATTTTGTGGCAAACCAACAGATTCTTTTCCAAAAACGAGAAACATTTCGTCTTTATAGTCAATTGAATAGTAATTCTTCTCTCCGGAACTCGAGAAAAAGACCATGTTTTTTTCTTTATTAATTGAGAAAAACGCATCGATTCCTTCATAAGTTTTTACCGTAAGGTGTTTCCAATAATCCAGTCCGGCTCTTTTTAATCTCGAGTCATCTATTTCAAACCCAAAGGGTTTTATTAAATGCAAAGTTGATCCTGATGCTAAGCTAAGACGACCAATATTGCCGGTGTTCATCGGTATTTCCGGCTCTATAAGAACAATGTTAAATCCCATTCAATTTATGTTTTACTATTATCTGCTCAACGGAGTATTCTCTCAGCATCCATCGTATCAATAATTGATTGTGCACTCCCAATTTCAAAAAAATATACCATTTGATTAAAAATTTAAATGCAAAATCGCCGAAACTCATTTCAATTCGCAATTGTGTTGGTTAAAATGACCTAGGGAATTACGAAGCGGCTAAAATTTCCCAACCATAGAAAATAAAATGGGGAGGAGGAATTATTCTTGGATGCTCCCCAAAAAACTAATACGGTTTAAAAGTAGAATAATTACGGTTAAAAACTGTAATTATAAGGAAGTGTACATTTCCCTATCCAAGTAGCCAAGATTCGAAAAGCATTTGATTAAGATAAAAATATTAGATCGATCTCATCCAAGCATGACTTATCAATGGCGATCTATTACAGATGTTGGCAAGACTGTGGTTGAGTGGAAGCAATTGATTTAATTGAAAGCTCAATCTGATTTTTTTTAATGATTCTATCTGGACATTATAGATCTATATACCTATATTACACCCTCGTAGAGAATATTCTGGGCCAGTCTCAGAAACTATAAACCAATCATCATGAAAACCAACCTACTCGTGCTCTGCATGACCCTTTCTGTCAATTTTCTAATCGGACAGACTTTCACAAACAAGACCAACATATTGAACAATACCTGGGGAAGTACTCCATGCGTAGCGGATATGAATGGCGATGGACTAGATGACGTGGTCACCTTAAAAACTACATCCGGAAATGACATATCTATAGATTATCAACAGCCGGATGGTACGTTTAATCAAGTGATTTACGATGTCAATGCGCAGGTCAGCCCGTCTTGGAGCATAGCTGCTGGAGATCTTAATTCAGATGGTTATCTGGACCTCATGTTCGGAGGTAGCTCTCGAGTAGCGTTCTATCTTTCGAATTCCACAGGAACAGCATTTACCGAACAATTTATCAATGACTACATATTCAGCCAGCGTACCAACATTGTAGATATAGACGGAGATGGAGACTTGGATGCCTTCGCTTGTCATGATGTAGACTTGAGTCATCCTTACCGCAACGATGGAACGGGCTTAATGACCGAAGACCAGAGCCTTATTGCTACAATTCCGCTAGCCGGTAACTATGCCAGTGTATGGACAGATTTCGACAATGATGGCGACACCGACCTTTATATTGCAAAATGTCGTCAAGGATCTTCACCGGGTGCTGTTGAAAGAGAGAATGCCTTATATGTTAACGACGGAACCAATAACTATTCGGGCAATGTGATTGCCGATTACGGCCTCTTTGACAATGAGCAATCATGGGTAACTATATTCGAAGATTTCGACAATGATGGAGATATGGACACGTATACCGTGAATCATACCGCGCAGTGCTTCTTGCGAGAGAACGATGGTACTGGAAATTATACAGATGTTAGCGCAGGCAGTGGCCTGGATGTCTCTGACCTGGGGTCCTGGGCATTAATTGGAGCAGATTTCGATAATGATGGATGGGTGGATATGCTAATGGAGTCTTCCTTTGGCATTGACAAAGAATTCTACCACAACGATGGCGGAATGACATTTACCGGTTCGGCTCTCCCTTTTAATAAAGGAGCACTAGGCGATCTGAATAATGATGGATATATCGATGTATTCACAGGAGGAACACTATGGATGAATGACGGAGGAAGTAACAACTATTTGAAAGTAGCCTTAACCGGAACGAACTCCAACATTAATGGTATAGGCGCAAGAGTGGAGTGCTACAGTGATTTGGGAATACAGATTAGAGAGTGCCGGGCTGGAGAGAACTTTAAGCCGATGAGTTCCCTTGATCTTTTTTTCGGATTGGGAACAGATACTGAAGTAGATAGTGTTATCGTACGTTGGCCTTCAGGTCAAGTGGATGTTGTACTAAACCCTGCGATTAATACACGTGTTAGCGTATTGGAAGGCCTACTACCTCCCTTAATCCGATTAACCCATATCAATCCTTATTCGCAAGAAATCACCATCAAGAATTTTGGTGGAGAACCTGAGGACATCAGTTCCTATCGGCTCTGTTCAGAACTTGATTGTACGACAAACCTCAGTAGTTTAACTCTTGTGAATGGTGACTTTGATTTGGCAACAAATGAGGAAGTTACATTGGCGTGGACTACAAGTTCAGGCTTCACAATCGCAGGTGCTGATATGGGCCTTTTTCTGCCTACAGGTGACATGAACACGCCTGAAGTCCTGGTGGATTTCGTGCAATGGGGAAGCGGAGGAAATGGAAGTGAAAGTGTAGCTGTTGCAAAGGGGATATGGGAATCCGGTGACTTTGTTCCACTCGGGTTTGATTATTCCTATACCGGAACGGGTGATCAAAATGGAATCTCTTTTTGGCAAGAAACAGAATTCTGTCCAGCACCATCTGATGGGCTAGCTTCCAATTTGACTCCGACAGGAGCTAACCTCTCATGGACTGAAAATGGCTCAGCGACCTCCTGGGACCTGGAGGTCGGTCCAGCTGACTTCAGCCCAACCGGAACTCCTACCAATTCAGGCGTTGAAAATGCGTATGCCTTCACAGGTACAGAAGGAACGGTCTATGACTTCTATGTACGAGCAGATTGCGCGGCCTCGGGAGGGATAGGCTCAAGCGACTGGGCAGGACCATTCCGATTCACATTGCCTTTGCCATTGAGCACCTGTGCTAATGCAATAGATGTTAGCGTGGGCGGGACCTTCAATACTGGAACAATCGATGGCGTTTATGATAATTTTGAGTCATGTATGGCAAGTAGCCCCAACAATGCAAATTGGTTCGTCTACACTGCCCCGGCGGATGGTACGTTGAACGTTTCATCTGTAGGTTTGAGCTCTGTAGATACCCAAGTTTCAATTGGTATTGGAGAATGCGGAGACCTGACGCAAATAGCATGTAACGATGATTTCACGGGTTCTCCGCCTTGGGAATCTGAAGTCGAATTTGACGTGATAGCAGGTACAGATTATTATCTCATGTGGGGTGATGGATGGAGCACGAATGCATCCGATTTTACGGTGACATTTACTCCTGATCAGAACTGTAATGCTCCTGGCAATCTGCAAGCTTCCAATATCAGCGGAACAGGCGCTGATATCACTTGGACAGAGAATGGAAGTGCGACATACTGGGACCTGGAGATAGGAAATACCGGATTCACACCAACAGGTATCCCAACAAATTCAGTTATTGCAGCCACTTATGCCTTAACGGGTTCTGAAGGTCAGTCCTTCGATATCTACGTAAGGTCGGATTGTGCCTCTGGAGGTGGATTTGGGTATAGCGAGTGGGTAGGTCCACTAAACGTGATACTCATCAATACTACTCCGGGATATCAATGGCTCGACTTCAGTGATGAGACGCCTTCAAGACTTGAAGTTACTTCTGTAGCGAACAGCGATGACGAAGAAAAAGATATTGCCGTAGCTGATCTCAATAATGATGGCTTTGATGATGTCATCGTATGTCGGAAAGAACCGTTTTCAGTATCTACTGAAGGTGCGAAGTCCGATTTGCTCTTAATAAATGAGAATGGTGTGTTGACTGATAGAACGACTGACTTTGCTCCAGAATTTATCAGTACAGAGACATTTGCTCGCGACTTGTACATAGACGATTTTGACGGCGATGGCTGGAAGGATGTCATCATTGCAAACACTTTCGATCAGCAACCTCAATACTATGCCAACCAAGGAAATGATGAATCTGGTAACTGGCTGGGTTTGGTCGATGAGACTGCTACACGATTCCCAACCCTCACCGGGGACGCTATTTTGTTCTGCGCCGTATGGGGAGGAGATATAGACGGCGACCTCGATCAGGATATCTATTTCGTAAACTACAAACAAGGAGGCGGCGGAGGAGTCGCTAAAGATTTTCTATTGATCAATGATGGAAATGGGGTGTTCACTGATGAAAGTCAGTCCAGATTGGGAGATTTGAGGAATTCCGCCTTCGGCACTTCTGTACAAATCCATGATATGGACAATGACGGAGATCAGGATATTCTGAAAGTATCAACATTATTCTCGGTGCTGCCATGGGGAGGTAACGGTCTTTTTGTTCTCTTTAACGATGGCACAGGATCATTCTCAAATTGGCAGAACATTGCTCCCTCTGCACCATATATGTTCGAGGTGGCAGACTATAATGGAGACGGAATCATGGATGTGTTTGTCGTAGATGATGCAGCTGACTTTTTAATTACTGTCAACTCCTTTGTACCAAATGTCAGTTTGGATATAACTACTACATATGTGGTAAATGGACTTAATGGATTCGGTGGGAATGTCCATGCGATCGACTTGGATCTGGATGGTGATCTGGACATCGCAGTATCCGATGTAGATGTTGATATTCCACCATGTAATTCAGGGCGGAGGCTAGCCCTGCTCGAAAATCAAGGAGGAATCTTTGTGGATCACCACACCTTGGATGATATTAACTGGGAAATGAACAGTTATGATTTGGGATTCATTGATATTAATGGAGATGGCCTTCAAGACTTTATCACAGGTGGTTGTGGCGGTTATAATGTATTCATGAGCGATAACTGTGATCTTGTCACGAGTTCTGCTGATTTCGATCTGGACGGCTTACCCGATGCATGTGATCCTTGTCCAACCAACCCAGACCCCAGTTGCGCACCTGACGTAAACTTTCCAGTTGTTGGCACAGAGGGTTCTGTAGCCAGACAGTGGAATGAACTACTGCTCGAATCGATTAGAAGAGACTTTGCTCGCCCGACAGTTCATGCAAGGAATTTGTTCCATACCTCCGTGGGAATGTGGGACACCTGGGCGGTTTATAATGACACCGCCTGTACCTATTTATTGGGACAGACAGTAGATGGTTTTGAATGCACTTTTGACTCGATTCCAACACCTGACAATGTTTCTGCAGCTCGCGATGAGGCACTTAGCTTTATGGCTTATAGGTTACTATCCCATCGATTCTCAAATTCTCCGAATGCTGCTCTTCTGCAAATGGCCTATGATGCGCATATGGATTCTCTCGGGTACGATATAAATGTGGTGGCACAGGATTATGTAAACGGCAATCCCGCTGCTCTCGGAAATTATGTGGCGAAGTGCATCATCAATTTTGGACTCCAGGATGGTTCCAACGAACAGAATGGGTATGCCAATCAAAGGTAT
Source organism: uncultured Cryomorphaceae bacterium (assembly GCA_963748925.1). Lineage (GTDB taxonomy): Bacteria > Bacteroidota > Bacteroidia > Flavobacteriales_D > Cryomorphaceae > Cryomorpha. Next base: position 239,587 of record CAVVKG010000001.1, read on the forward strand.
GCTTCGGTCAATCCACCAATGATAGTGGATGTGCCGGGAAATGAAGGTCTCGAAGATTGGAATCGGTGGCAGCCATTGTCACTAAATTTATTTATTGACCAGAGCGGAAATGAGATACCGGGTAACGCACCGGATTTCCTTAGTCCTGAATGGGGACAGGTAAGCCCATTTGCTTTAAGTGAGGCTGACAAAGTAACCTTTAATAGAGATGATTTTGATTATGAAGTTTACCATAATCCCGGAAGTCCGCCTTTGATGGACACTACCGGAGTGAACGATTCAGAAGATTACCGTTGGAACTTTATGACGACCTTGCTGTGGAGTTCTCAACTTGATCCAACCGATGGCGTTATGTGGGATATTTCTCCGGCTTCTATCGGGAATAGAGACGAGCTTCCTGAAACTGTTGCAGATTATCCAACTTTTTATAATCAATTAAATGGAGGGACGACTAGTCCCGGGCATGCTATTAATCCTTCTACTGGTCAGCCATACGCACCTAATATGGTCCCGAGAGCCGATTATGCGCGTGTTTTAGCTGAATTTTGGGCGGATGGCCCAGAGAGTGAAACACCCCCGGGTCATTGGTTCACTTTACTCAACTACGTTTCAGATCATGATTCTTTAGAAAAGAAATTCATGGGTGAAGGACCTGTAATGGACGACCTTGAATGGGATGTAAAATCCTATTTCATGATGGGTGGAGCCATGCATGATGCCGCAGTATCAACTTGGGGAATCAAAGGATGGCATGATTACTTGAGGCCAATTTCTGCTATCAGGGCTATGGCTGGTAAAGGACAGAGTTCAGACCCGGGAGGAGTATCATATCATCCTGCAGGTCTTCCCTTAATTCCCGGAAAGGTTGAAGTAATACTAGCTGGCGATCCGCTTGCTGGTGCGAATGACGAATTCGTGGGAGAAATCAAGGTAAAAGCCTGGAAAGGTCACAACGCTATAAATAATGTGGATGTCGATGAAGCCGGTGTGGATTGGATTTATGCTACTGAATGGGAGCCTTATCAAAGACCTTCTTTTGTAACACCTCCTTTTGCAGGATACATCTCAGGTCATTCAACTTTCTCAAGAGCGGCCGCAGAGATATTAACATCACTCACAGGAGATCCCTATTTCCCTGGAGGGATTGGTGTATTTACTGCTGAACAAGATGAATTTTTAGTATTCGAAGATGGTCCTAGTATGAATATAGAATTGCAATGGGCCACCTATCAGGATGCTGCGGATGAATCAGGTCTATCTCGAATATGGGGTGGAATCCACCCGCCATGCGATGATATTCCAGGAAGAAAGAATGGTATTATAATCGGTCAGGATGTCTTCGCTAAGGCAGTGACTTACTTCAATGGTTGCACGGTCATTGAACCTTGCGAAATGGACGATCCAATTGCAATTTGCCAGGATGTGATTGTAAATCTCGACGAGACAGGCAACGCAAGCCTGACCCCTGCGGAAGTGGATAATGGAAGTTCAGATGACTGTACCATATTCGACAATTTGACTCTTTCCCTTAACAAAACATCATTTACATGTGAAGATGTTCTCTTGAGCCCCATCACAGTAATATTGACGGTGACAGATGAGGCCGGAAAAAGCACCCAATGCACAAGCCAGGTTACAGTAAGTGCAGGCGACAATTGCCTTCCTGTTTGGGAATGTCCTGATTTATCACTCAATATCGGTGACCCCTGTGACGATGGAAATGACGGAACAGAAAATGATTCGGTAACATCATCGTGTGAATGTATCGGTGAACCTATTTTAGCATCACTAACCGGTAGTGCTGAATGGATAAATACATGTGGACCCCGCGACATGACCTTTACTTTTTATGAAGTCGGAACATCTACATTGGTTGAACTTTTCAATTCATCCATCAGTGGTGATGGAACCTATTCTCTTTCAAACGTGCCGGTAGGAACCTTCGATATTTTTATAAAGATTGATGGGGTCCTTCAGAACGGATATTTGAATCAGGTTGTATCCATAGATACGAACAATTTAAACTTGGGTTCTTTCACTCCAGGCGATATAAACGGAGATAATGGTGTAAATATCACAGACTTTTCACTGGTAAGTGCCGCTTTTGGAAGTGTAGAAGGCGACCCAAATTATAATCCGCTAGCTGACATGAACTGCGACGGGGGTGTCAATATTATTGAATTATCCCTGCTTAATATCGGCTTTGGAATGTCAGGAGATTTTCCGGGAGGACCGTGATGAAACTTAAAAAAATCTCACTGGACCAAAAAGTGTCCCAATGATTCTGCAATAGATTTGTTTTGTTCAAAAAAACTCATCGAATAGAAAACCACAAATTATTAGTCGATCCTGATGAAGTCAATTTCTAAGGATCGACTAATTAATGAAACTCATTCCCATTCGTCAAATTCTAGAACGTAGATTGGTCCTAATTTTATAAGGAGAAATTCAGCTATAAAGCAGAAGCAATTGCCTATTTCTTGCTACGCTACGTGAGAACGCTTCGCTTAGTTGCTTATTGTCCTAGAGTCTCTGAATCAGTTGTTTCCGGAATTTCTTCTTTCTCATCGATTAGTTTCGTCCGTCTTTTACCTGGTTGGTTGAAATACTTTACTAGTCTCACTTCAAATAAGGTGCCTTCTTCCTGATTACTGGTAAGGGTAATTGATCCTCCATGTGCATCTGTAACAATCAAAGCGAGGGTAAGGCCCATTCCCCAGCTCTTGTTACTAACGCTTCGATTTATATTGTCGCGTTCCAAAAATTTGAAAATATTACTCTGCTTCTCTTTCGAAATAGGATTGCCATTGTTGTGAACGCCAATTATTACACAATCTTTCTGGTTTTTGGCTGTGATGGTTATAGGCTCAGCAGTAGTGCCATACTTGACAGCATTGCTAATAAGGTTTTCTAAGAGTCGTCTCACAGCAGTTGGATCAAATACGCCCAAAATTTCTTTTTCGTCGCAACGAAGCTCTATTTTATTTGCATAAACTTCGTTTGCTTCTTTTTGAATCCATTCTATATCTTCGAGCAAATTAGTTTCTTCAAAATCCAGCATCATGCCTTCACCTGCTTTCACCGTGATGCCATTCATTAGTCCTTCGATTAGACTGAGAGCTTTCCTCACATTCTGCTCACCTGAAGAACGAATTTTCTCTGACCATTTTCCTTCCAGGTCCGATTTGATTAATTCGAAAGATAACTGTGCCACCGAGAGTGGGTTTCGAATATCGTGCGCCAATGTTCCTATTAGCTTTTCCTGCATTTCCTGAATGGCCCGCGAAAAAGTTCCGACAGATTTTAAGATCGATGTCTCAATGATGTATTTAAGAAGGTCTGAAACATCTTCATTGTAGCCGAGCTTACTTTTTAGAAATTCTGATAAGATACGATGAAATATTATGTATTCCTGAACAACTTGTTCTACGGTATAATTTGAAGTGTTCGCTCTGTGGCGCCCGTGGTGACTACTATTCTCCAAAATTTCGTAAAATGTATTATCTAAACTCACATCCTCTATGCCAATGTGGCGTTCCATAATGTCTGCGATATCCTCTATAATATTCGGGAGGTGGTCGTATAGTGCTATAGAGTTGGTTGTTCTTGCAGCGGGCACGGTCTTTTTCACTTCATGTTCCCATTTTTCCATAATCGGAGAAATAGATTCACGAAGTAATTTTGCACTCTTTTTCATTTCGAATCAGCGTCTTAATTAATTAATTCCGAATAAGGCGAGCTTATCGGTCCACATATCTATATCTTCATGATGTAGATGACCGCAGTAATCTGTAAGTTTAATTTATTCCCCTCTGCGATAGTTGTGAGGCAACCTTTCAATTCCCAAGTTTGACATGCAAAATGCATTCAATATTCTGATACCTTCCAAAAAGGAGATGCAAAGTAATTAATTTTCTTTTTTAACGACTTATCAATCTAAAATTATTTAACTGTTTTAATGAGCTGTTTGCGCAAAGTTAATTCTTATCAAATCCTCTATTTAGCGATTCTTTTACCTGTATTTATATTTATGAAAGCCGCCCGCACTTTATCCTGTGTGCAGAAAAGGCAAAATTAATTTGTGCTCATTGTAGATGAGGTTTTTTACTATTTACAGAAGACCAAATAGTCTATTACATCGATGTAAATTAAAAAATCAACGATTTAAAAATCTGATCCTGTTATTGGTTCGTAGGTAACAACTCACTAACTAACCCTAAATAGAAATCCACATGAAAAAACTGTTTTACTTATTAACCATGTCAGGTCTTCTCGCTGTTTCCGCCGAAACGGCTAGCGCCCAGTTTGTAGATAGCTCTGCAGATGACGGCAGCGACGGAACCCTTAGACAAGAAATTATGGACACACCGGCTGGTGGCGAAATCACGTTCGCGGAGTCGGTAACGAATATTAATCTCTTAAATGAGCTTATTATTGACAAAGAATTAACCATTTCAGGTCCTGATGGAATGATGGTTACTCTCGATGCCGATGGAAATGGCAGAATTTTTAATATCAGTGACGGACCAGTTTCGCTGAATAATTTAAACTTGATAAATGGTCTTGCCGAAAATGGCGGTGCTATTTATATAGCTGGCGCCGATCTTACGATCAATAATTCTGAGCTTGCTCAGAATGTTGCCAATGGAGCTTCAGGTTCCGGTGGTGCAATTTTCAACGATGTTGGAGCTACACTTACCGTGAATAATAGTTCACTGATTGCAAACTTGGCCAATAGAGCCGGTGGAGCAATAGAAGATAACTCTGGAGCAGGTCTTGGAATCACACTTAATGATGTTGTGATGACTGACAATAATGCAGGAGTCTCTCCAGCTACAGCTGCTCCCGGAAACGGTGGTGCCGTGCACATAACAGGAGCCGGAGATATCGAAATTAACGGTGGTTCTGCAAGTGGCAATATTGCCGCTAAAGAAGGAGGGGCACTTTGGAATGGATCAGGAACAATGACAATTTCAGGAGTAGCCATTTCAGGAAACTCTGCCGTAGGTAACGCTACCGGTGGTGGAGGATTGTTTAACAACGGTGGAATTATGGTAGTTGATGCTACCACCACACTTACCGGCAATATTGCCATGGGTGCAACTCCCGGCGGTAGAGGTGGAGCCATATTCAACAATACTGGTGGAATGCTAGACCTTGCAGAAGGACTTACCATTTCAGGAAACTATGCAAGCCGCGCAGGTGGTGCCATTGAAGATGCCTCTGGCAATACATTAACCTTGGTTGATGTAAACTTTATGGGAAATGCAACCGGAGTTGATATAGGTCTTGGAAATGAAATTATACCAAACCCGGGTAATGGTGGAGCAATTCACCTTTCAGGAACTGACGCCGATATTACTGGTGGTATGGCTAATGGAAATTTGGCTGCCGCCGAAGGTGGGGCTTACTGGAATAACACAGGTTCTATGAATGTTGAAGGTACATCTTTCGATGGAAATATTGCCAGTGGAGCCGATCCCGACCAGGGTGGAGGAGCCCTCTACAATAATGGTGGAACCCTTATGGTAATGAACATTGCTGCAAATGGCAATATCGCGGATGGAGCCTCAGGTTCTGGTGGAGCAATCCTAAATGCAGGAGGTTCTCTTACCGTTTCTGGTTCTTCTTTCTCTGGCAACAGCGCTCAACGCGCAGGTGGTGCCATAGAAGATGCATCTGTAGAAGGTGGCGTATTGACACTTACCGACAATGATTTTTCCGAAAACTCTGTGGCAATGAGCCCGGGTAATGGTGGAGCAGTTCACGTAGGTGGACCTGGCGATTCAAATATTTCTGGTGGTACAGCCAATGGAAATACAGCAGGTGCCGAAGGTGGTGCTTTCTGGAATAACGCAGGTACAATGACTGTTGATGGTACATCTTTCGATGGAAACACTGCTTCAGGAAACGACGCTGATAATGGCGGTGCTGCTCTATTCAACAATGGAGGTACCATGCTGGTAATGAATATTACTGCCGATAACAATGAGGCTGACGGAACAGCAGGTTCTGGTGGAGCAATCTTAAATGCAGGAGGTTCTCTTACCGTTTCTGGTTCTTCTTTCTCTGGCAACAGCGCTCAGCGCGCAGGTGGTGCCATTGAAGATGCATCTGTAGAAGGTGGCGTATTGACACTTACCGACAATGATTTTTCCGAAAACTCTGTGGCAATGAGCCCGGGTAATGGTGGAGCAGTTCACGTAGGTGGACCTGGCGATTCAAATATTTCTGGTGGTACAGCCAATGGAAATACAGCAGGTGCCGAAGGTGGTGCTTTCTGGAATAACGTAGGTATAATGACAATTGATGGTACTTCTTTTGAAGGAAATGTAGCCAGTGGAGCCGAAGCCGATCAAGGTGGTGGTGCTCTGTTTAACAACGGTGGTACTATGGAAGTAACCAATGTTACAGTATTGAATAATGAAGCAAACGGAACATCAGGTTCCGGTGGTGGAATTTTGAATGACGGAGGCTCACTAACAGTTTCTGATTCACAGTTTAACGGTAATAGCTCAAACCGCGCAGGTGGTGCAATTGAGGAAGCTTCTGAAGCTGGTACTATATTAGTTATAAGTGATGTAGACTTTATGAATAACAGTACTGCTACTTCTCCAGGTAATGGTGGAGCAGTGCATATTACAGGCCCTGGAGATGTTTCTATCTCTGGAGGTATGGCGAGTGGAAACACAGCAGGATCTGAAGGTGGAGCATTCTGGAACAGCGTTGGTACAATGACTATCGACGGTGTAACAATTATGGGAAATACAGCCTCAGGTGCTGCTGCCGATAATGGTGGTGGAGGTGTCTTCAATAATGGAGGTACAATGGTGATCACTAACTCAACAGTTGAAAGTAACATCGCTGATGGAGCCTCTGGTTCTGGTGGTGGATTGCTTAGTACTGCTGGAAACGTAACTGTTAACTTATCTTCATTCAGTGCTAACGCTGCCAATCGTGCAGGTGGAGCTATTGAATTAATTGATGGAAATCTTGACTTCAGTAATTCATCAATGATGAATAATGATGTGAATGGTACTGCTGGCACGCCGGCACCGGGTAATGGTGGTGGATTCCACGTTTCAGGAATGAACGGAAGCATACTAATCGCACAAAGTACAGTTTCTGGAAATGCAGCCGGCCGCGAAGGTGGTGGTCTTTGGAACCAAAGTGGTACCATGATGAATGTTACAAACTCAACTATTTCTGGAAACAGTGCCTTTGGTCCTGCAGCAGATGATGGTGGAGCCGGAATTTTCAACAACGGTGGTATTCTTAGCGTAATGCTTTCTACCGTTTCAGGAAATACAGCAGCAAGTTCTGGTGGAGGTATTTTAACAACCGAGGGTGGAGCAACTACTGTTAATGCAAGTACAATTGCTCAAAACACTGCCGGTGTAGACGGTGGAGGAATTTTCAGCGTTGGATCTACCAGCATTAAAAATACAATAGTGGCTTTAAACACAGCGGCTTCAGGAATGGATGTTTCCGGTGATGTTTCTTCTAATGGTTATAACTTAATCGGAGAGGACGATCAGAATGCATTCGCGGAAGCGGCGACCGACTTAGAAGGAGTAAGCCCAAGTTTGGGTCAGCTTCAAGATAACGGTGGTGAAACTCAAACCCACGCTCTGCTTGCTGGTAGCGCCGGAATAGACGCTGGTGACCCTGCAGATAACTTCGGTGATCAACGAAATTATTCAATCGTTGGAACCAGAGATATTGGTGCTTTTGAATTTGGAGGAACACAGAATGGTGGAGTTGTTTGCAACGATTATGTTTATTTCCTTGCAGATCATCAATCACCAGAGGATATCTCTGACCTATACAAAGTAACTATAATAGGTGGTGTAGCTGAGTTGACTTATCTGGCCACTGTTGATGTGGAAGTGCATATTGCATACAACGATGTGAATAACATGGTTTACGCAATTTCAAAAGATGACGGAAGCATTTATATGCTTGATCCAAACGCAGCAAATCCTGAGTACAGCGCTCCGGTGGCTACAACAGGATTGACTGAAATTACTCAGGCTGTTATGTCACCAGATGGAAAACTGCTTGCTAGTAGTTCAGATCAGGATATCACTTACAGCATTGATTTAATGAATGGATACAACGTAGCTGTTTATGACAGCTATTCTCCGATTGAAGGTGGTGATTTGGCTTATTCGGCTGATGGTACTGCTCTTTATATGGCTACCCGTGAAGGTGGTGGAGGTTTGTATTCTGTATTTCCTGCGGATGTAATGGCCGATCAATTGCTGGCTTCTTTGCCAATGGTTGTAACCGGTATGAGCACACTGCAGTCTGGTGATTTGCTTATTTCTTCTAAGAATGCTTCAAGCATGATTGTGATGAATACAGCCGGTCAAAGCGTAGGTACATTCCCTATAATGCTTAATGGAGAGGTTTTTACACTTCGCGATGGGGATATGACTTCAGGTTGCAATACATTCAGTGACCCCAATGTAGAGGAATGCGATTCTTATACAACATTTTATGTAAACCACGGTCCTGATGTAGACGGATCGGAACTTTACACAGTTGCGTATGTGGATGGTACAGCTATGCTGAGCCTGGTTACTAATGTGGATTTTGAAGCGCACATTGCCTATAACTCTAATGATGAGTTGTTGTATTTCGTCAATAAAGATGGGAGCATGATTCGTGTATACAATGTCGGTTCAGATACTTTTGAAGGCGACTTAATGATTGATGGTAACGTAGACGAGCTTACTGCTGTGGAGTATAATCCTGCTGATGAAATGCTTTACGTTGGTGACGCAAACTCTGATGTTATATCGAAAATCGATCTCAATACCGGACTGGCAACTTATTTTGCAAATGCACCGGTTTTTGGTGGAGATCTTAGCTTGTTAAATGGAGTTTTCTACTTAGCAAGTCGTCAGGCTTCTGAGCTTTACCAAATAGTGCCATTTGGCGATGCTATCTTATTAGGAAATATTCCTGAAGAGGTAAATGGTATGGCTCCGGCACCAACGCCTGGTAATTTTGTGACTTCAAATGCAGCGCAAAATGCCTTTGTTGAAATTAGTGCTACTGATGGATCAACGGTAACTACGTGGCCCGCTATCGTAAATGGAATGCCGTTTACTTTTATCAATGGAGATATGGCTGCCGGTTGTGCAGAATTAGCTCCGGCTGACGAAACACCATTCGTGCAAGCTGAAGCTGCTCAAAGTCAGTTGACTTCTTACCCAAATCCTACCACTGGTCAATCTCAGGTTGTGTTTACAACAGCGTCAACCACGCTTACACAAGTTGAAATTTATGACTTGAATGGTAGAAATGTAGCCACGCTTTACAGCGAAGTGGCAAAAGCAGGTGTAGAATACAGACTTGATTTTAACGGTACTTCACTTCCTAATGGAGTGTATGTATACCGATTGACTACACAGAATGAAACAGTGATCAGTAAGTTTATGATTGCTCGATAGTTTGAATTATCGTTTAAAGTAAATTCAAATAGAAAGCCCTGATAAATTCGGGTTTTAAAACAGTATCAAGAGCGATAGTTCTTACCAGACCCCGGCCGCAAATTTTGCAGCCGGGGTTTGTTTTTTAGTTAACTGCATGTACAACAGTACTATTTATAAAATTTAAACTAGTTCGTTTTTTGATTGTTGCTTTTATAACCTTAATCTTTAAAATGAACGAAAATGAAAACTCAGGAAATAATACTGGCATCGCGACCAAAGGGCAAGCCTTCAAAGGATAATTTTGAATTTAGAGAATCAGAAGTTGGCGACTTGCGTGATGGCGAGGTGCACCTCAAGGGGTTATTTTATTCTGTAGACCCATACATGCGCGGAAGAATGAACGATGCAAAATCTTATGTTCCTCCATTTAAGGTGGGAGAGCCGATAGAGGGAGCTGTAATTGCAGAAGTTATTGAAACCAAAAGTGATAAATTTCAGAAAGGTGATAAGGTGCAAGCCCGTCTTCCCTGGAAAGAGGAAATGGTGGCTAAAGCGGAATACTTGCAGAAGATTGACGATTCAATTGCCCCAGCGAGCTATTATTTGAGCATTCTTGGTATGACCGGATTAACGGCATATTTCGGATTTCTCGACATTGGTAAACCAAGTCCGGGAAATACTGTGGTAGTTTCCGGTGCAGCCGGCGCAGTAGGATCTGTTGTTGGTCAGATCGCTAAAATCAAGGCTTGCAAGGTTGTAGGAATAGCCGGTAGCGATGAGAAGATTGATATGCTGAAAGATAAGTTTGGCTTCGATGACGGAATCAATTACAAAACAGCAGACAATATGAAAGAAGCTGTTAAGAAAGCCTGTCCCAACGGAGTAGATATTTACTTCGATAATGTTGGAGGCGAAATTTCTGATGCAGTTATTGCGAACATTAACTTTCATGCTCGAATAGCCCTATGCGGGCAGATAGCTCTCTACAATGCCGAGGAAACCCCTACAGGCCCGCGTTTGCAGCCAATGCTACTTACCAGGAGCGTATTGATGCAAGGGTTTATTATCGGAAATTATAGCGATCGGTTTGGTGAAGGAATTAAACAACTTGCCGAATGGGTGAAGGATGAAAAACTGACTTTTGAAGAGACGATAATTGAAGGATTTGATAAGCTTCCTGAAGCCTTTCTTGGTTTATTTGAAGGGAAAAATAAAGGTAAAATGGTGGTGAAAGCCTAGTGTTGTATAAATTTTAGCAGGAAGTGACTGATTGCCTATGGACTCTATCCGAATGGTTGAATAAACTACCCGCGATTATACCAATTGTACTGCTCTGTCTTTGTCAAAAAGGTCCAGGCTACAATTCGGGTTGATTTATTTCCTGTACCCATATTTATGGTTTTCACTTTACTTACTTTTAGCTTGTCAAGCGCTCGGTATATTCCTTTTAAATTCGATTGTTTCGAAACAAGCGTAGTAAACCAAAAGCAGTTTTTTTGGAAGTACTTGCTTCCGCGAATCATGTTTTGCACAAAGTTCTGCTCGCCACCTTCGTAAATCAGTTCGCTGTTAGCACCACTAAAGTTCAGCTCAGGTTTGGCGACTTTCTTACCCGAGAGGTTTTTAACTTTCCGTTTGTTTCCTTTCGAAGCTTCCTCTTCAGAACCGTGAAAAGGCGGATTGCAGATTACAGCATCATATTTCTCTCCGGGCTGAATGATTCCGTGAAATATATCATTCACATTTTCCTGTAATCTACATTCAATTTTTCCCTTGAGACTTGGATTGGAGGCAACAATATTCTCTGCACAAGCAATAGCTTTCGCATCAATATCGCTACCTACAAAATCCCAACGGTATTCTGTAGTTCCCAGAATAGGGTAGATGCAATTGGCGCCAATGCCAATATCGAGACATTTAACCTTTATTCCTGTTGCAATTTCACCTTCACTACTTTCAGCCAGCAAATCGGCGATATGGTGAATATAATCGGCCCTTCCGGGAATCGGCGGACATAGATTTTCTGCAGGGAACTCCCAGTAATCTATTCCGTAATAATATTTGAGAAGTGCTGTATTGAGCAGCCTCACGGCGACGGGACTCGAAAAATCAACAGAATCGTCTCCGTACTTGTTAGGTTTTACGTGACTTGCCAATTCCGGAACTGATTCGACCAGGGCTTTCAAGTCATATCTTTCCTTATTTCTATTTCGTGGATGCAATCTTGATTTTTCTTCCGGCTTCTTTTCTGTTGGCATAACTCATTTTCGATTTATCGAAATGCAAATATACCATAGATATTCATGAGGAAGGTAAAGCTTACATCAGGTGTATTTTCAACGTGTCAATTTGAAAATCAATATTGCCATTTAATAACACCTGAATGAAATGCAAGTATTACTACTCCATAGAGTGAATTCCAAACATGTTGCCCTCAGTATCTCCGGCTAAAACCATAAACCCATGCTCACCCAGCGATTGTTTTGATTGGTGAATTTTACCACCGGCTTTCTCAATTCTCTTTTCTTCAACCGAGCAATCTTCACTACCGAAATATATAAGTGAACCTCCGGCGCCGGGTTTAAATCCCGACATTTTGACCAATGTACCGGACGCACCTGCTGCCGTCATTTCAGATGGGAAAGCCATCATAACCATATCACCATCTAAAGTGTCAGGCATAGGTAATTTCTGCAATTCAACATCTAATACGTTTTCGTAAAATTTTTTAGCCCTATTCATGTCTTTTACATAAATCTCGAACCATACTACAGGATTAGTTTTCATCTTTTTCTTTTTTGAATTAATATCAAAATTAGAATTAAGAAAAGCCAATTCACTTGCCATAAGGCAAGTAATACTATTCAGTGAAAACTTCTTTTCTTATTCTGCTCAGAGATGTGTCGGTAATTCCGAGGTACGATGCTATCTGCTTTAAAGGGGCGTATTTAATTAGTTCAGGCTTATCGTGGAGTATATCCAAATAGCGTTCGCCGGCACTTTTCGTAAGCATCTCAATTCGGCGTTGTTTTGATTTGAATAATTCATTTGACATCCATGCCCGGCTCCACTCATTAAAAGCAGGTAGCTTATGATAAAGTGTCTGGAAGAGATCAAAATCTATTTTCAAAGCTTCACCGTCGGTAATGGCAACTAAGTTTTCACTCGTAGGTATTCTTTGAAAAAGCGATGAAACTTCAATTAAAATTTCTCCGGAACCGTAAAACTCGGTAGTAATTTCATTTCCATTAAAGTCTACTACAAATGCCCGCACCAATCCGGTTTTGATCAGATAATATTCATTGGCAATTTTTCCACCTTCTAAAAAGACATGTCCTTTTTTGAAGGTGAGTACCTCATGCGCTTCAGCGAGAGCCGCATAATTCGCTGTGGTAAGTTCAGGATGTGAATAAATATTCTTTACGAAAGCCAATTTCATAGATTACAAAAAGAGTGAAGGAATAAAAGCGTTTCAATATTAAGAAATTTAGTGGGGTACCTAAGCAGGAACTTTCCACCTCTTTAACAATCGGATTAAAATCAGTGAGATCAATCCACATGAAAAGAATCCTAAAAAGAGTGGGAGGGCAGTATCGGTGAGAAACTGACTTATAAAAATAGCGATAGGAACACCGAGAATCGTAGAAATGAAGCCGCTCAAGGAAGCTCCTATCCCCGCTATATGACCGAGTGGCTGCATGGTAAGCGCCCTTACATTTCCGAAAATAAACCCAAGTGTGAGAAATTGAAGACAAATGAAAATAAGGAGAATATAGACACTTGGATTATCAGAACTGAAAAACAATAAAATGTAAAGTAAAGAAGTGCCTGTAAAAGCGTACATAGCGGTAGTGGCGAGCTTCTTCATTCCAAACCGAACTACGAAAGTTCCATTTATAAAAGTGGATACACCCATGAAAAAAGCAATTCCTGCAAAGATGAAAACAAACTCATCTACAAGCCCGTACTGATCTTGAAAAACATGCTGCGAAGAGCTCAAATATACCATGAACGCCCCGGTCATTAAACCCGAAATCAATGTGAAAACGATGGAATCTTTAAACTTAAAAAACTCTCTTACCCCATCTGCAAAAATATGTCGGGTTAGCTTTATTCTCTTCTGCTCGGGAAGGGTTTCGACTTGCCTTACGGCAAACCAAACAAAGAGAATAATCCCAAACAACATTTGAAAATAAAACACAGCTTGCCAGCTGTAATGGTTAAGCACAAATTGACCGAGGATAGGAGCGACCATCGGTACCAGAATAAAAATAACTGTAATGAAAGACATGATCCGCGCCATATAATCACCGCTATATAAGTCTCTGATAATCGATGTAGAAACGCTTCGGGGAGCAGAAAGTCCCACCCCTTGTAAAACTCTTCCCACAAGCATTAACTCCAAGCTTTCGGCTGAAATACAAATAAAGCTGGCAAGTAGAAAAATAATGATTCCCGCATAAACAATTCGCTTTCGCCCAAAACTATCAGAGAGCGTTCCGAGAACAAGCTGGCCGAAGCCCAATCCTAGAAAAATCATAATGATGATTAATCTGAGGTCATTGTTTTCAATGCTGTGAATGGTCTGGCCTATTTCCGGCAGACCAGGAAGAATTGCATCTATCGAGAGAGCCGCCAACGACATCATAGCCGCCATTAAGGCAATAAACTCAAACTGGGGTATTTTATTAGTGGGCATGGAGAGCGCAATTTAGATATAAAGTTGAGGGAACAGTTGAAAAAAGATTGCGCTATTGTTGATTATCAAGCCCACAAGATTTCCCGGCATAAAAACATTCGAGTGGTACTCTTAAATCTGAAAAGTAATGGTTGGATTACCTTAATCTCAAGTACTCGTTAAAGACAGGCAATTATTCTACAAAACGCTGCTTGAAATCATCTTTGTAAGCTCTTCCCAGAGGTATTTGTTCTTGATTTGATAAGTAAATCTTATTGCTTACAAGCTTTGTAACGTATTTCGTATTTACTAAATAGGATTTATGCACTCTGCTAAACCGGAGATTCACAAGTTTTTCCTGCCAGTATTGGAGAGTATCTTGTGTAAGATGCTTTTTACCATTCAGGTGGATCTCTGTATAGTTCATGTCAGACCGAAAATAGAGTATATCCCGGCTATCGACCTTTACATATTCATAGCCTGATTTTACATAGAATTCAATTGCTTCATTAAAGGGACTGTTGCTCGTTGAAGGCTTCAACTTAGCGATTGCCATTATGAATCTTTCGAACGAAAATGGTTTAACCAAATAATCCACTACATCAAGCTCATAACTTTGCACTGCATAATCAGAAAAAGCAGTAGTTAAAATAATAGCAGGTGGATTGGGAAGTGCTTTTAGGAAATCTATTCCTGAGATTTTTGGTAAATGAATGTCGAGAAAAATCAAATCAACTTTAGTCTCTTTGAGAAATTGAAGCGCTTGAATTGCATCACTAAAAACCCCTACAAGTTCAAGTTTTCCATAATCTGAAATATACTTTTTCAATAACCGTTGCGCCGGGGTCTGATCCTCAATTATAATACACTTCAAATCCATCAGGTTATTCTAGTTCTAGAAGTAAGGTTACTGTGTAGGTGTTTTCTTCGATAGAAATTGAAAGCTTGTGCGCATCCGGATACAATAATGACAGGCGTTTTTTCACGTTTTCCAGCCCTATACCCTTTGATAAATCCTGCGTGTTTGTATCTGTCATAAATGTATTTGAACATTCAAAAATAAGGGTTTCTGATAGTGATAAATTTAAGGATACATCAATTAGAATTTTGTCCGTTTGGCTGGAAGCACTATGCTTAAAAGCATTTTCTATAAACACAGATAAAATTAAGGGAGCGATCGGGTAATTGCCTTGAATATTGTGGGTTTTGAAATTTACTTCTCCGCGATCTTCTATTTGCATCGCACTTATATTGATGAAATTTTGAAGGTGTTCTACTTCTTTAGCTAGTGGCACATATTCTTCTCTACATTCATAAAGCATGTACCTTAATATTCCTGAAATTTCAAGAATTATTTCTGGAGTCTTGGGTGATTGTTCTACCGCATATGCATATAGGTTGTTCAGGTTATTAAATAGAAAATGAGGATTTATCTGACTTTTGAGATAGAGTAATTCGCTCTCCTTTACGGCAGATTGAAGGGATTCAAGCTCTCTTTGCTTATGCAGAGCATCCCAGGCAAATTTGAATCCGGCCAAAATTGTAATGGTAGGCATCGCGCTGAGAAGGTTAAGGAATATGCCGGGAAATCGGGTGCCTCTTGTATCGGGAAAATAAATTTGTTCGAGTATGGCTTCCTCCACAAAAATTACAAGTACAATTACCAGAACGAAATAAACCATAAACTCCCAGTACCTTTTCTTGTAAAGGAATTTTGGCAATAGCCAATAATTAATGATCAATGAAGCGATGACATAATTGAGAAAGAACGCATACTTATAGTGCTGAATGCCGGGATTCCTGCGATCATATGAGTAAAATATGAAAACCACGACAATCAGAATGAATTGCAAAAGTGCTTCTGCAAAAACCGCTTTATTTTTCGATTTTATGTGCATCCGTCAAATGTAAAATCATTTACTAGCACAGATAGAATTATTTTGATGAACGGCATTTTGGTCTTGGTGAAAAGCACTCGTCTATTTGGAGCATCCCATTATTTTAAACAATCATCAATTCTAGCAGTTATTTTCATAATAGAGCCTAAATATCATTAATTTATAGCGTTTCATTTTGTTGTTTAGATACTAAGTCTTGCTGTTCGCTTAATAAATTTAATTAATTATCCCCTTATCCATTTCTTTGCATAACTCAATAAAACGATATTCTAATTCGAACATGAATAGCTTCAAAATTATACTTTTAATCACCTGCTCAATTCTCACTTTTGGGGTTGCAAATGGGCAAAATCCTCAAAATATTATTACTGGAGTAGTGCTGGAAGAAAAAGGAAAAGAGCCTGTTCCTTACGCCACTGTAGCCGCTATTGAGAATGGTTCCAATACAATTCTTACAGGTGTAACCACTGCCATGGATGGTAGTTTTAGCTTAAGCACAAGCAATACAAATATCTACTTAGAGATTAGCTTCATTGGTTTTGAAAAGAAAACTGTTACGGATATAAATTTCTCTGGTGGCAAGGTAGATCTAAATGAAATTTATCTTGTAGAAACGATGCAATCTCTGGATGCGGTGGAAGTAACCGCAGAAAAATCTACAGTAGAATTTAAACTGGATAAACGGGTTTTCAATGTCGGTAAAGATATCGCCAGTACGGGTATGGGCGCTCTCGATGTACTTAATAATGTACCCTCGGTAAATGTAAATATCGAAGGTGAAATAAGCCTGCGTGGTAATACAGGCGTACAAGTGTTAATCAATGGCAAGCCTTCTGTACTTGCTGATGAAGGTACGGCTCTGGGAACAATTACTGCCGATATGATAGAAAGTATTGAGGTAATTACGAATCCATCTGCGAAATGGGCTGCAGAAGGTAGCTCGGGAATTCTAAATATAATTCTTAAAAAGGAAGAGAAGAAAGGACTCAATGGTTCGGTATCAATAAACACCGGTATTCCAGACAATCATAGTATCGGTGTAAGCCTGAACAAACGAACAGAGAAATTTAACTTCTTTACCCAAATGGGAGCGGGATATCGCTCAATGCCTCGGGATAGCGAATCAGAAAATAGAAATAAATTAGAAGGTTCGTCAGTAATCAGCGAAGGAACATCATACAGAAATGAAAACTTTTATAATGGAACATTGGGCGCCGATTATTATATCAATGACTATAACACAATCACCCTTTCAGGAAATATTGCATATGAATTAGAAGAGCAGCCTTCAGAAACAAACTACACAGCTCTCGATGAAGGAAATGTGGTGACCTCAAGATGGCAGCGTAATGAAACCACAGAAGCTACAAATCCCAAATGGCAATATGATTTGCAGTACGCTTTACAGTTTAAGGACAATGAAGATCATGATTTACTGTTCAGCACTTTAGGTAGCTTCTTCGGAAAAGATTTAAATTCTCAGTTTGTGAATACGACCATTGAAGGTGAAAACCGGAGTGGTTTTCAGCAAACCAGAACCAAGTTTGATCAGGCAGATTATACTTTTAAATTGGATTATACCCGGCCCTTTAATGAAAAATTCACCCTTGAAACGGGTGCCCTCTATCAACTAAATGATGTAGGAAATGATTATCAGGTTTCAAATTTAGTGGGATCAGAATATGTGGTAGATTCAAGCCTTACAAATAATTTTGAATATGATCAGGCGGTTCTCGGTGTTTATGGTACCGGCTCTTATGAAGGAGAGAAATGGGGTCTTAAACTTGGTTTAAGAGTTGAAACTACTGATCTGTCCACGTTTCTGACCAATACCGGACAAGCTAATGATCAGGATTATACAAATCTGTTTCCAACTCTGCACACGTCTTATAAGGTTACTGAACTTCTTTCCTTTCAGGCGGGATATTCGCGGAGAATTTATCGTCCACGGTTATGGGATTTAAATCCATTTTTCAACATTACAGATAACTTTAATATTCGTCAGGGAAATCCAAACTTGCAGCCTGAGTATGCCGATTCTTACGAGCTCACGGGAATCCTTATTATCAAAAACCTCACGCTGAATTCAAGTATTTATAACCTTTATACTACCGATGTAATTGAGCGGGTATCATTTGCAGAAAATAATGTGACTACTACCATGCCAATCAATATTGGAACTAATAATACCACCGGTTTTGAGTTGAACGGAAAATATTCACCTACCGAATGGCTTACTTTTAATGGCGATTTCAATTTGGGCTTTTTTACGCGTAAAGGTCAGTTTGAAGACCAGAATTTTGACTTTAACGGAAACAAATATAGCAGCAGCCTTCAGTCAAAATTTAAATTGCCAAAAGGGTTTGATCTTGAGATTACTGGAAATTATCAATCGAGATATAAAACTGTTCAGGGCACAATTAGCGGATATGCTCATGCCGATGCAGGTTTGCGTAAAAAACTATGGAATGGTAAAGGGGTAATTAATCTAGCTGTGCGTGATATTTTTGCTTCGCGTATTCGCGAAAGCATTATCAATCAATCTGATTATTATCTATACAGCTTTTCGCAGCGCGGTACATTTGTTACCCTCGGTTTTAGTTATGGATTTGGAAAAGGGGAAGCAATGTCTTACTCTGGCCGCAGAAGGTAAGTGTCAGAATTACTTTTCGATGAGGTATCCTGAGTGGTCTCAAATTTTTATTTAGTTAAATGAATAGACAAACCCGGCGGTTACGGTTAAAAAGTGTAGCCAGTTTTTTACATATCCGTCGCCTACGCCATCCTCTACATCAGAGGTGCCAACAGCGCCACCTCCTAAATATCTAAAGTTCAAAAATGATTTTACCGGATCGCTAATCTCAAGTCCGGCACGTAAATTAGCATCAAGTATTGCTCCTGTCACTTCATTGTCACTTCCGTTTAAATAACTTATTGGAGCATAAATCCCATCAGCTTCAAGCTCTGCGTATACTAGATTGCTGAGTTGCGCTTTACCGCGAATTTTTAGAGCGGGTACCAAACCTATGTCTCTGTTTGTTCGGAAACGACTCCCGTCGGTAGATTCAAATGAAATAGTAGCATTCCGGATTTGAAGGCTACCTCCAACGGCAAAATTGTACTTTGGATTTTTGGGTAGTAATTCTCTCAAATAACTCAGGCGATAAAACGGAAAATTGTAAAGCAGTTTTACTCCGGTAGAAGCCGGAAAGACCAGGTCGTCAACGATGAGATCTTCTTGCAACAATACCTCTGATTCAAGACGTAAGGGCTGGTAGAGTAAAATGAATGTGTTTCGCTCTTTTATATCCAATTCCAGTGAAAAGCGACTTACCGGAAACAGTACATTCTGGCCCCCATCTTCTTTGTAGTCGAAATAAGTGCCGCTTTTGCTAAACTGAACTTTGTGATCCAGATACTGCCAGAAAACCAAGTTCGGCTACCGCTCTGAATTCAAAAGGTTTGACATCTTCGATGCCGGAGTTGTCCTTTTCCTGAGCGAATAGCTTTGATGAAAAAAGGAAAATTGAAATAATTAATATTAGTAGTCGCGTATGCATAGGTTAAGATGTATAGATTGTGTGGATATAATTATAAACTGAAACCTATAGATTTTGTTCGTGGTTTGCAGCATTAGCACCATCCGCGTTTGATAAAGTGTGTGTTTAATCAAAGTTCTATTCTCATATCTTTGTTCTCATTTAAAAAGCATGAAATGAGATTTCACACAAGAAAATGGGTAAAGCCTGAAGATTTAAATCCAAATGGTACACTTTTTGGCGGCAGGTTGCTGCAATGGGTTGATGAGGAAGCAGCGCTATATGCAATAGTGCAGCTTGAGAATAAGAAGGTTGTAACCAAGTATATTTCAGATATAACCTTTACCGATTCATCAGAGCAAGGAGATATTGTGGAGATAGGTATTGATGTGGTCAAATTTGGACGCACCTCGATTACCCTTCGCTGCGAAGTGCGAAATATGATGACGCGTAAAACTATTTTCTCGATCGAAAATATCACCATGGTAAATCTCGGAACCGACGGAAAACCTTCACCTCACGGTAAAACCCAGATTGAATATGTTGCTAATCGGCTGAATGATTAAATCCGGTAAGCAGTATAGATTACTTAGTATAATTTAGGATTCTCCATTTGAATAACCACTTACAACATACCTGTTTCAATACGTTTGATCGTGTCATTGATTTGGATGAATTACCTAAAAAATTTACCAATCCATTCAGCTATAAACCTCATCCATTATGTGTTGAAGCTTCCAAAAAGCTGCAGACTCATCTCAAGAACCAATCTGACTGGGAGCACAATTTTGGCCTTGATTCAAAATCCGGAGATGATGGCATCGGTAAAATGTTTGGTGTTCTGGTCGTTCAAAAATTAAACGGAGAAATAGGTTTTCTAGCAGCTTTTTCAGGGTCTATGGGCGGTGCTACACTTCATCCAGGTTTTGTTCCTCCTATATTTGACAGCATGGCACCAGATGGTTTTCTGAATGATGGAATGGGTGAAATAACCAATATCAACGATGCTATAGCACGCATTAAAATCTCTGGTTTAACAGATTCCTCTGAACAGATTGGCCTACTCAAGCAATTGAGAAAAGATCACTCAAATACCTTGTTAAACATGATATTTGATGAATTTTATTTTTTAAATCAGGCGGGTGAATCAAAAAGCTTAAAGGAAATATTTAAACCCATTCAGCCTAAAAACCCTCCGGGTGGAGCAGGGGAGTGTGCTGCGCCCAAATTGCTACAGTTTGCTTTTACACATAAGTTTCGGCCTATAGCTATGGCTGAATTTTGGTGGGGAAAAAATCCCAATAAAGTTAATATGGAGCATGGAGAATATTATCCGGCTTGTTTTGATAAATGTAAGCCGATACTTACACATATGCTCGAAGGAATGGTTATTGACGAACCGAATATGAAGGCCTGATTTTCTAGCTTTAATTCGTGACACAAAAAAACCCGCAGATGATTTATCCGCGGGTCAAGTGTCTTTTCGTGAAAGAGAAATTATTTCCTCATCTCCGGAGCCGGAGTAACACTTTTCTCAGAAGGTGTATTGCTCATATTCGTACGACTATTTTTCATACGAGTTGATTCCATATCTGACATGTACTGTTGTTCCAGTGATGAATATTTTGTGTATTGATTTTCATCAAGAATTTGCTCTAAAGATGAGTTGTATCGATCTAAGGACCTTGTTCTTATCGCATCCATATCCTCAGATTTTAAATTTTGACCATAGGCAGTTGACATGTCTGTATAAAGATTGTTGTTCAACTCCATTACTCTGGCTTGTTGATCAGCGCTAAGAGTAAGATCGGTAGTCATTCTATTTGTGTGAGCTTTCACTTGCTTAGTCATTTCCTGCTGCGATGCAACATGAACTTTATTGTTCATCGGCTGGTTCACCTGAGCATTTGCAGAGAATGCTGTAGCTAAACTAAGTGCAATAACAGTTACTAGGGTTTTCATATTTTCAGTTTTATTATTTACTATGTTCACTGCAATTCTAAAACCAAATTTCAGTGAAAAGTAAAATATCAACTAAGTAATGCACGTCTGAGTTGGAAATCGAAACCAATATTACTTGAGTTGATCTAAATAAACATCAGAAGAACAAGCGCTTAGGTTTTGTTTGTTATTCTTGATTTTAATTGAAATTGAGAATTCTCATATCAACACAAGATTGAAATCAAAAAAAGACTACTGAATTCTTGAGGGGCAGAAAATTCCCAGATTCAACACTTTGTGGTATTATTAAGCAGACCTAAGTTATTGTTTAATAAATAAATACTTTTTCTGTCAACACTTTACCACCGATGTTTACTTCAACAATATAAATTCCTGACTCGAGATTTGATAAATCAACATGATTTTCGCGAATAGAGTTATTCAGTGAAATCAAACACTTACCCGCGAAGTCTATTACCCGTATACTCTCAATTTCCGAAGATGCCTGAACAATTAACTGTCCATTTGTGGGATTTGGGAATAGTTTAAAATTAAAAGTACTAGCTCCGTTAATGGCATCAACAAAATCACCCTCTGCTGCCCCAATATCTACAACGCTTATTTCGCGTGTATTTCCATAAAAATCAAACTCTTCGGGTAAGGGGGTGAAAAATGGAGTTCCCTCATTGATGCACGGTGAAGTATTCTGTAAATTAAAATTATAATCACCCTCAACTAGACTCACTAATTCAGGGTTTTGAAATGGCATGTTCAATACGATAGAAGAACTTTCATCGGCAGGAGAGAATGCGAAAACCCTTGGCGTCAATCCATCGTCGCTATACAGCTGATTTCTCACTATCATCAGGTTTTCAACTGGGAATCCAAATGCACTAATTCCATAGTAAGCTTCGTCGGTGATGTAAACAATATTATCGGTTATAAAGCTATCCACACTTTTTTGGATTGAAATACTTCCTGAATTATCGAAAAATATACCGTTGTTGTAAAAACTGTTGTTTCTTAAAGTGCTGTTCAATAAGTTTCCTGCATTTGCTCCAAAAACACTTCCAAATTTATCGTTGTTGTAGATGACATTGTTGGCAATGGTTATTCCGCTAGCCGTTTTACCTGCATTCTCACAACCTATTGAAATACCAGTCCCGTTCTCGTAAACCTCATTCCTGTCAACGATCACATTGGCACCTCCATCTATATAAATTCCTGCAGGTTCGTTACCAGCAGTCGGTCTTCGGCACCGCCGCACTAGATTTCTCCTTATGCGACCATTACGCGACTGGTTTAGAGTCTCATCGATTTCAACAGGCAAGGCCCATGAAAAATGGCCAGCTATGTCAATTCCTATGTTTGTAATGTCTTCAAGAAGGTTGTCTTCAATCAAAAAGTCGTGCGTATTTCCGGTGAGGGTTATACATTCGCTGTTTCCTACAATTATGTTGTGAAAACGATTGCGGCCTAAATAGATGTTTTGAATACCGCTTTCGGTTCGTCCATTGATCAGAATAGCGTGTGCTTGCCTTACTGGCGAAAAGTTCTCAGGATCAGCTAAAGGGTCATTTCCCCAACCGATGTCATAAAATTCACAGTCTGTAATTAGTAAATTACTGCCTTCGCCAAACATATAAATCGCATTGGCATCCTGGATAAAATGTTCGCGCAAAATAATATTGGCTATGTGGATGTTGTTGGCATTAGAAATTTCTATTTGGTTTAATCCTTCCACACCACTACCGCTTAAAGTTGATTTATTTAGCGGATCTATACTCGAAATATAAATACCGTCCTTATCCTCAATCGTGAATTGCTGCCAGTACGTTCCCTCTGCGAGGTAAATCGTATCGCTCACGCTAAAGCAATTTTCCACAGCTTCCTGGATAAGAAAGAATGGATCAGCCTCCGTGCCGGCTGCTCCACCATTCCCGGACGGGCTAACAAAATAAGTATTGGCGGAAGCACAATTTCCTACAAAAAGTAGCAGTGTGAGTAAAAAGTAACGGGCATCCATTCTTATTTTTTATCAATAAAGGTATTATAAATCAAACGGACCAATAGATTCGTTTTCACCTGAGCCATTTACATTTCCAGAAATGCATTTAATGCTGGATTAATATTTAGATGACATTCTGCATACCTTAAACATGGTATTTTGATCTGAAAGCTTTGTGTAAACAGTTTTGCATTGTATTATTGCAGTAGTTTAGATTCGTTTTAAATAACAAAGAGAATTGACTTCACTTACAGCAGATAGTATTCAAATCAACGAAACCGTTGAAATTCTTGAACTCGACTCGAATGATACAGGTCAAAGACTAGGCGAAATGGGCTTCTGGCCAGGAAAGTCTATCCAGTTATTAATTTCAGCACCTTTTGGCGACCCACTTGCTTTCAAGGTTGATAACACAATCATCGCCCTTCGAAAGGAAGAAGCTAAATTAATCCGTGTTAAGGTTGCAAATACCGCAGCCTGAGAATGAGTAAAGAACGTGAAACTCAACTTGTAGCCCTTACAGGTGTTCCTAACGTTGGTAAAACTACAATTTTTAATCACCTTACTGGCTTAAATCAAAAGGTAGGTAACTACCCCGGTGTTACTGTCGATAAAAAAATAGGTAAACTCAAAAGTGGAAACCGCTCTTTGAGTATTGTTGACCTCCCCGGCACTTATAATCTTTATCCACGTTCAGAAGATGAACAGGTTGTTTTCAGAGTTTTGTGTGGACTACAGAAAGGACTTGATGTTGATTCAGTTTTGGCTGTGGCAGATATGTCAAACCTTGAGAGAGGTCTTTTCCTGGTTACTCAGCTTATAGATCTGGGTTATCCTGTTGCGCTCATTCTCAATATGGAGGATCAGGCGCAAAAAGAAGGTACTCTTATAAACAGAGTCATGCTGGAGCGTTTGCTTGGGATTCCTGTTTCTTTTGCAACTGCCGATCGGGGCAAAGGCCTAGATACCATCAAGCAGGAAATCTTAAATGGAAATTTCAGACAAGGCCGTCAAATTCTTACGTCAATTGATTTTTGTGATTCTGATATGCTCGATGAGGCAATGGAAATCACAGGTCAGGATAATAAATACCGGGCTCTTCAGGTACTGAAGTTTAGAAACGAAGAGTCACAACTTCCTGCTGCGGTACGTTCAAAACTTAGCGAGTTAGCTCAAAAGTATAACTTTGATAGCGCCGAAGCGCAGCGCGAAGAAACTAAATTGCGCTATGACAGCATACGTGCAATTCTTGCTAAATGTGTAAAAAAAGAAGAGAAGGTTCATTTAAATTATACACGCAAACTCGATTCGATATTTCTTCATAAAACTTGGGGTTTCCTTATTTTTCTGGTTATCCTGTTTCTTATTTTTCAAACTATTTTTAGCTGGGCAGAAGGTCCAATGGATTTTATAGATAGTGCTTTTGCTGAGTTAAGTGCATTCGTTAGCAGTAGCTTGCCACCAGGGGCTTTGAATGATTTGATAAGTCAGGGTATTATCCCGGGGTTAGGTGGAATTGTAATTTTTGTACCTCAGATAGCATTGCTGTTTGCTTTTTTGGCCATTCTGGAAGGTTCAGGTTATATGGCTCGGGCAGTTTTTATCACCGACCGATTAATGAGACCTTTCGGACTAAACGGTAGGAGTGTAGTGCCCCTCATATCAGGTTTTGCCTGCGCTATTCCGGCTATTATGGCCACGCGTACTATTTCGAATCGAAAAGACAGACTGATCACCATTTTTGTGACTCCATTTATGAGCTGCTCAGCCCGGTTGCCAGTGTACATCGTGTTGGTGGGGTTGCTTTTTGCTGATGATGAAGGAGGTTTTCTAAATTATAAAGGTGCCGCTCTATTTCTTCTTTATTTGCTCGGAATATTAGCAGCACTTGCATCGGCCTGGGCCATGAAGCAAATCATGAAAAGAGAGAAAAGTGGAAATCTCGTTCTTGAACTTCCCAGATATCAATGGCCAAGCTTTAAGACAGTTGGAATAACCATATATGAAAAGTCTAAAACCTTTGTGGTGGAAGCTGGAAAGATAATATTTGCGATTTCTATTATCCTATGGGTTATGGCTTCCTATGGTCCGGGAGATAGTATGGATGAAGCGGAAGCTTCAGTTATTCTACCAACAAATCCTACTCAGGAACAACTTAATCATTACCGGAATGAGGTTTCGAACAAAAAACTCGAAGCTTCTTATGCTTCTATGGTAGGCCACTGGATAGAACCGGCATTAAAACCATTGGGATACGACTGGAAAATAGGAATAGCCCTGGTTTGTAGTTTTGCCGCACGCGAAGTTTTCGTGTCTACCGTTGCCACCCTCTACAGTATTGGAAACGATAGTGAAGACATTCAGACCCTTCAGCAGCTAATGGCAAATGAAAAAAATGAAGAGGGCACCAAAATGTTTACCCCGGCAGTAGTGTGGTCGCTTTTGGTTTTCTATGCCTTTGCAATGCAATGTATGAGTACAATAGCCGTTGTATATCGAGAAACAAAATCATTGAAGTGGCCGATTTTGCAGACAGTCTACATGACTGTTTTTGCCTATATTTCAGCCTTTATCGTATATCAGTTATTGTCCTAAGTTATGCAGGAAACAATTGTATTCATCCTCTTTTTTATCATTATTGCTTACGGTTTGTATAAGCTTTTTGCGAAGCCTGCCGGCAATGGATGCGCCTCATGCGAGTTTAATGATGAGAAGAGTAAATAGCCTTTTTCATGTGAGGAGGAATATTCAATTTTAATTTTACTAAAACCATTCGGACTTAAATCTGTTGAGCTATCTGTTATCGTAATTTAACGTAACAATTACGAGCAGTTAATTTTCTAATAAATGAAAAAGCGGTATAAAGTCCTGATTGCCATTTTGGCAATTTTAGTAATAGTGAGATTAGCATTACCCACTATCGTAAAGAACTATCTCAATGATCTTCTTGAAAATATTGAAGGGTATACAGGTCACGTGGAAGATGTAGATCTTGCTTTGTATCGAGGTGCATATAGAATAGATAGTCTTGCGATTTACAGCACTACACAAGATCTTGGTCGTCCATTTTTTGCAACAGATGCGATTGATTTATCTCTAAGCTGGAGTGATATTTTTAAGGGCAAAATCGTAGGAAAGGTTATTCTTGAACAACCACAATTGAATTTCGTAGCTGTTCAGAGCGAAGAAGATACAATGGCTACAGGTGAAAATGTGGATTGGACAGAGCAGATTAAATCACTTCTTCCAATTTCTATAAATCTTTTTCAGATTAAAAACGGTCGTGTTGAATATCTGGATGATTTTAGCGAACCTAAGGTTGACATTTATCTCAGGAGTATCAATTTCAGTGTAGAGAATATTCGGAATACGGACGATGATACAAATCCATTGCCTTCCCCTTATAGTCTTTCTGCTGTGAGTATTGGTGAGGGAAATTTGAATGCCACGGGAAAAGCAAATTTGCTGAAAGAACTCCCCGATTTTGACCTGGATTTGAAATTTGAGAAAGCCGACCTTACAGCTTTCAATGAATTTTTTAAGGCTTATGCCTGGTTTGATTTTGAGCGAGGTGATTTCAATCTATACTCTGAAATGGCTCTTGTTGATAGCACTCTTGAAGGGTACGTAAAGCCTTTGCTTAACGATGTAAAGGTTCTAGACTGGAAGAATGAAGAAGAAGGTTTCTTTAATAAAGTTTATCAGGGGATTGTTGGCGGTGCCACTGAGGTATTAGAAAATCAAAGGGAAGATCAGACTGCAACTCGTGTTGAAATTTCAGGAACGATATCAAATAGCAGTGTTGGAGTTTTCTCATCAATAGTAGAGCTACTAAAGAATGCATTTATCAAACCTTTGCAAAAAGATTTGGAAAAACGGATTGTCGTAAGAGGCAGGAAAATAATAGATGAAAATAAATCTGGCAAGATCGACAAACCCGGGAAGAAGAAAAAATCTAAAAAAGAGAAAGAATAGATTATCGCTTTTTAAGCGATAACTTTTCAGACCAACTTTTCTGAAGTTGAAGTGTCATTTCGAAAGGTTGATTTAATGCTTTTCACCTTTCTAAAGCTTTACCGGCAGATTCAAATCTTGCTCTGTTATTTGCAAAGTTTCTCATCACTATAATTGAGTGCAATGTGCAAAAAGAGCAATCTAGAACACATAGCCTGTCTATAAAATCTATCTTTGTACCCTAAAAACAGAATACAATGTCTACACCTTTTAGCCCCTGGCATAATGTTAGTCCCGAATTTTCAGAAAATGAAGTAACGGGAATTATCGAAATCCCAAAAGGTACCAGAGCCAAATACGAACTGGATAAGGAATCAGGTCTTCTAAAATTAGACAGAGTACTTTTTGCATCTATGTACTATCCCGCTAATTATGGGTTTATTCCCAAAAGCTATTGTGAAGATAATGACCCTTTGGACATTTTGATTTTGTCACAGGTTGATGTGGTGCCCTTATGTCTTGTGCGAGCAAAGGTTATAGGTGTGATGCAAATGCTGGACCAGGGCGAGGCAGATGATAAAATTATTGCTGTTTGTTCCGGAGATCCAAGTGTAAACCACATTAATGATATTTCAGAATTGCCGCCTCATTTCATTTCTGAGTTGAGGTCATTCTTTGAAGATTACAAGAAACTTGAAAATAAATCAGTCGTTGTAGAAGATTTCGGTGGGAGAGAGGCAGCTCTTAAGATTATTCAGGAGAGTTTCGAACTCTATCAAAAAACATTTTAGCATTAATATTT
Organism: uncultured Cryomorphaceae bacterium; assembly: GCA_963748925.1. Classification (GTDB taxonomy): domain Bacteria; phylum Bacteroidota; class Bacteroidia; order Flavobacteriales_D; family Cryomorphaceae; genus Cryomorpha. The sequence goes on from CAVVKG010000001.1 coordinate 267,850, forward strand.
CTTTGGCTTTGAGTTGGCATATCATCAGTATGTTAGAAAACTACGATAATCTGATTGGATAAGATTAGACCTGATTAACTCTTTGCAAAAGCAGACCTTTTTTAGTCGTTCAAAGTGCTGTTAAATCTATGGGCCTCCCCGGCAATTGTTTTCACACCAACTGAGAGCTTCCTCCTATACAGTGACGCATGCTTCTTTATTGGCTTTCTCTATAAACAACCCACTTGATCGTTTAAAGGTCCCTAAATAAAAAAAGGAGTTACCGTTATGGCAACTCCTTTTAGATTAATAATTGAAATTAGATTTCTACTCCGGAGAAGTTCCTGGCGCAGGTGCTGTAAATTGAGCGCCCGACATTCCCAAACGACTCGTAACAATAGATATGTCTACAACATTGACCACACCGTCACAATTGAGGTCTTTCAGGTAATTGTATGTAATATCTCCTGATTGAGTTCCGAAGATGCTGATTACAGATGAAATATCAACAATGTTAATTGCATTGTTATTGTTCACATCTCCCAGCACTACCGGATCTGTAACAAGATTGTTCATACCTGCAACCAGTTGAACATCTTCACTTAGAACTGCGAGTCCTCCTTCTACCTTAAATAAGATATCGTATGTTCCTGCCGGACAAGGATTAGTCAAACTGAATGATCCATCCTCGTTGAGTGTTTCAACTGACGTGGAAATTACTGGGTTTCCATTTTGGTCATATGACCTCATCTGAATCGTTACATCACGAGGTCCACAACCGTTATTCCAATTGTCGATTGTGCTCGTTACAAGAGCATTTACGACTGGTGTACCAACGCAGTTACATTCTCCGTCAAGTGCATCATTCTCGGTATTAGGATCTCCATCATCACAAGGATCACCTACAGCACAAGCACTCTCACAACTTACTTCTAAAGTGTAAGCCCCTTTGTTTGTGCTGAAGACCGTTACATATATAGTATACTCAACTACGGTTCAGCTATCAATGTGATTGACGATGTTGTTCCGTTCCTCCATCGTCATTACCAGCAAGGCATAGTAAATATCCACATTCACCAGTGTAGACAATAATTTGGTATCATAGGATGATAACGACAGGTCAAATGTGACAGTAGTGGCAACATCAGAAATGAAGCTATACCACACACCTCCATTAGTAGCGGAAGGTGCTGATGTTCCGCAATAGGACTGCGTTGGAATTAGATGTAGCCAAGGCGGTGGAGCCAGATTATGTTCCACCACAGCTAGCATTGATTGACTCGGAGCAATCATTATTTATAGGCGGCACAGTGCAAGTCAATGAAACTGTCAACGATGTTCCTGAACTAAAGTAAGGACGGACTCTGAAATAATATGTTCCTGCTTCATTAACGGTGAACGACTCAGGCGAATCTTTACATACACCAACTTCAATAAGTGTTTCACAATCGTCACCAGAATAAAGTGAAACAACAACATCTGTAGACGATGTTTCGGCAATGATATAACTATTTGCTCCATCAGTAGTGAAAGAGTACCATACATCACCGATTCCACTTCCTCCACATGCATCGTCAATAGATTGTGTGGCTCCTACAAATGATTGGCTCAATAATTCTGTGCCACATTCTATTGCAATCGCTCCCGCACACTCATCATTTACAGGTGCAGGTGGTGGGCAAGTAAAGCTTGCTGAGCCGCTAACTGCGCAATCTTGGAAATCTACGTTAGATGCAGTGAAAGCCACTGTCGTACCAGATGCGAATCCTGTGAAGGTAAAGGATCCGACTGATGCAATTGTTGTTTCTGTATCATTCACATCATTAGAAATCAGATAGCTTCCTGCTGTTCCATCCTGGCTCAGACTGACCTCCACATCAAATGTTCCGTCACCATTTTCACAGAATTCTGTAACGCTGGTGTTAAGAGAAGTTGGAGCACTGCAGAGAGGAATTTCCGCACAGTCAATATCAATCGCAATATCTCCGGTAACAGTGCTTCCTGAATTATAGCGTGCAATGTATACGTAGTATGTTTCACCGGGTATAGAATTCGCAATCAGATGGGTTTCGGCACCAAAAGATGCATCATCGCATACAATATTGATTAGTTCTTCACACGAGCTGCGATTGATTGACATTTTATGATCAAAACTAGCTGTAGAATTTACTGTTATGTCGCCACCCGTTCCTGCAAATGTAAACCAAAGACCATTATTGCCTATAGAACAAGATGTTGTATTGATCGCAGTTGAACCTACTGAAGAATAAGTTGTAGGTTCGGAATTACAATCTACAGTTATAGCAGTTTCACAAGTGCTTCCCGCAATCGGTAATATACCTTCACATTCACAATTTGTTCCGATTACATCATTTGAAGTATTCGGATCACCATCATCACAGGTGTCACCAAAATTCAATTGTTCTTCAGGACAGTCGAAAGTAGGTACGCTGCAGCTTAAGCTGATGGTAAAGTTTCCTTCTCCGGTATATCGATAAACACGTAAATAATAGGTGCCGACCTCTAAGACCCCTGTTTCTAATTCTTCAGGTGCAGCAGTAATAGTATTATCTGCACAATCCAGATAGCTCAGTGCCTCACATGTTCCATTGTAGATTGAGAGCACTGCGTCAAATCCAGCACCAATGCCTTCAGTTGCAATTGTGTAAGAAGAAATACCATCGGCTTCGAGAGAAAACCATACATCTTCTACAGGAGCCGAAGCAGTAAATCCTCCACAAAGAACGGGATCTAAAGACTGAGTTGCAGAAACGGTGGAGGCATCGACGGTCTCGTTGCAAACCAGTTCAATTGCACCAATACACTCGTCGTTGCTAAGAACCGGTGTTCCTGCGCAAATACAGTCTGTACCAATTACGTCATTTGAAGTATTCGGATCACCATCATCACAAGCATCACCAAAGTTAACTTGGTCAGTAGGACAATCAAAAACTATTGGAGCACACGTTAATGATACACCATAAGTAGTAGCTGTTCCCCAAGGTCTGATACGGAAGTAATAAGTTCCGGCATCAGTAACCGTAAAGTTTTCGCCGAATGTCAACGCAACCAAATACGGGTGTTAAGTTAGCACATTCATCACCTGACCAAAGGTCTACTACTACATCTGTTTCAGTTTCAGCAACTGTAACTTCTTGAGTACCGTCGGTAACAAAAGTGTACCATACATCCGCTATACCAGATCCAGAACAAGCATCATCGAATGATTGAGTTGCACCGACGAAGGATTGACCACTTAGGTTATCACCACATTCCAGAAGTGTGGCAGTGCATGCCTCATCGTTTTCTGGTGCTACAATTGGAGTACCAGCACACTCACAGTCCGCTCCAATTAAATCATCTGTTGTTGTAGGGTCTTCATCATCACAAGAATCTCCAAAATTAACTAAGAGATCAACACAGTCAAATAGAGTGCCTGAACAGCCGCAGTCCGCACCTATCTCATCATCATATGTTGTAGGATCTCCATCATCGCAAGCATCACCGATATTCGCAAGTGCTTCTTGACAATCGTACTCAACGCAAGTTATTGCGAGAGCAAACTCTCCAGTCGCACCGCTAAATCCATTAACAAAGATGAAGTATTCAGCATTTAGAACAGCATCAAATGTGAGCTGAGAATTATTTCCAAGAACACATGCATTGGAATTATCATCATTGCCTGTAACACATAATAACTCATCACACAGACCTGAATAAACATTCAATTTAGTATCATAACTTGATCCACACAAACTTACAGTTGTTTGGGCTCCGGTACCGATTATTGAATACCAAACTCCAGGAGCACCAGGTGTTGTGCCACAAAATACTGTGGGTTCACCGTCTGATGTTGCAAATTCTGTTGATCCAGTCACAGCATCAGCACATTCTAGTCTAATTGCATCACAGGTAAGATCGTTCACAGGTACAATACTTTCGCCTGCACAATTACAATCTTCACCGATTACATCATTAATAGTAGAATCATCTCCATCATCACAGGCATCACCAATATTGGCTTCCAACGCAGGACAATCGAATACTTCTGTACCAACGCATCCACAATCTATAGTTACGACATCATTTTCAGTATTGGCCATTCCATCATCACAGGCATCACCAATATTGGCTTCCAGCGCAGGACAATCGAATACTTCTGTACCAACGCATCCACAATCTATAGTTACGACATCATTTTCAGTATTGGCCATTCCATCATCACAGGCATCACCAATATTGGCTTCCAGCGCAGGACAATCGAATACTTCTGTACCAATGCATCCACAATCTATAGTTACGACATCATTTTCAGTATTGGCCATTCCATCATCGCAGGCATCACCAATATTGGCTTCCAGCGCAGGACAATCGAATACTTCTGTACCAACGCATCCACAATCTATAGTTACGACATCATTTTCAGTATTGGCCATTCCATCATCACAAGCATCACCAATATTGGCCTGGAGCTCAGGACAATCATAAACTATTGAGCAATCTTCAACTGTCACGGTAACGGTCGCAGTATTAGAACAGCTACCAGAAGTGATAGTAACTGAATAATCAGTTGACTCACCCGGACTAACTACGATTGATTGTGTAGTAGCACCGGTCGACCATTCATAAGAATATGAGCCTGTATTAGGAAGTGCCACAGCGAATAATTCTACAGATTCTCCTTCACATATTGTTAAGCAAGAAGGAATATCACCAAGCTGAGGTCCGAATGGAAGAGTTAGATTGAAGTCTAAATGACCTGAATTCTGGGTAAAGGCTGGTCCATTTGTTGGATTGCTTACAATCTCAACATTCAACCACCCACTAGCCCCATACACATTCATATCGTTCTCATTGGCGCCTGTTCCTATTTGGAATGAAGGACCCATTCTACTGAGGTTCACTACTGCTCCTGCAAGATCACCAGTACCGATTAAGGTACCTGTGGTAGAAGTGTAATAATACCAGTCTGTGTTATCAACATCCTCGCTACATGGACCGCCAGTTTCTTTTGGAGATCCGGCAGGGGCGGTATATGTTCTTCCACCAAACACAACATTAAAGTCAAAGCTTAAATTAGGATCTTCATTGTTTACAAATGAACCTGTAAAGAATGCAGAACCACTTGGGTTTTCTACAAAGCTACCATCTACAATAGACCAGTGTGGGTTCACATTATATGCACTCAGTAAGTTGTTTGTCCAGAAAGCATATCCAAATGAATAACATCCGGTTACATTAGTTACTGAACCGTCACCTTCAAATAATTGAGTTGGATCAAAGTCGCACACAATATCAACAAGTGGTGTTATAGATGGCTCAATAATTACTTCACATTCGCCTTCACAGCCGTTAGCGTCGGTAACCATAACAGAGTAGGTACCTGAACTAAGTTCGGATATAGTAGCTGTCGTTCCTCCATTTGACCATAGGTAAGTGTAAGGAGAAGCACCACCACTTGGTGTTGCTGTAGCCGAGGCTAATTCCCCACAAGGTCCTTCATCAATCGAACAATTAACTGTAAGAGCCGGTTCATTTGCAATTTCTACTTCACATGAAGCATTACAACCATTGGCATCAGTAACAGTAACAGTATATGTTCCATCTGTAAGTTCGGAGATATCAACAGTTGTTTCATCATTGCTCCATGCGTAGGTATAAGGGCCGGTGCCACTAAGTACACTAACAGTAGCAGAACCAAGAGTTCCACATTGTCCATTTTCAGAAGAGCAAAGAATCTCTGGAGCATCATTAACAGTAAGATCAATAGAAGCTTCTGCAGTACATCCATCTGAAGTAACAATAACAGTATATGTGGTTGACACGAGAGGCGATACTGTAATAGAAGCTGTTGTTTCACCACCCGGTGACCACAGGTAAGTGTATGAACCGTTTCCTGCAAGAGCCGAAGCTACTAGAGTAGCAGATTCACCAGCACAAAGCACTGTACAATCAGGGACGTTAAAAAGGTTTGGTCCACCATTTAATGCGAAGTTAATGTCGCAGTGTCCGGAGTTCACATTTAGTAACCCACCCGTTGATGGTTGAGATAGTACTTCGAAATCAAGCCAAGCTGATGCACCATATTCGTTGGCGACATTCAAGTTAGCACCTGTTCCAATCTGGAACGCTTCACCAAAACGCGACACATGTACAACCGCACCTGCAAGGGCACCTTGTCCGATAAGCGTACCGTCTGTTTGAGTATAATAATACCAGTCAGTATTGTCGAGATCACCTACACACACATCGTTTTCTTTAGGAGAATTTGCAGGTGGTGTAAATGTTCTGCCAGAGAAAGTGATGGATGCTTCAAATACGAGGCTATTATCACTGTTGTTGGTATAAGTCGCTGTTAGTTGAGCTGTACCACCGGGTCCTTCGACGAAAGATCCATTGGTTACTGACCATTGTTTTTCACTCGTATATGCATTTACAAGTGTATTCGACCAGAACGCATAAGGCCCGTTGGTACAATTAACTGTGTTTTCTACAGTCTGTGATCCGCCACCGTTGAGCACGAGTTGTTGATCATCTTCACAAAGAATGTCTACAAGAGGTTCAATGCTCGTATCTACTTCCACACTGCAATCAGCTTGACAACCATTGGCATCAGTAACAACAACAGAGTATGTACCTGAACCAAGTCCGGATATAGTAGCCGTAGTACCTCCATTAGACCATAGGTAAATGTAAGGAGAAGCACCACCATTTGTAGAAACGGTAGCTGAGGCTGATTCACCACAAAGACCATCAGTTCCTTCACATTCGGCGGTAAGCGCTGGTTGATCAGCAATTGTCGCATTGCATGTAGCCATACAACCATTTTCATCGGTAACAACCACTGTATAGGTTCCAGCAGGAAGATTGAGAACAGAAGCTGTATTTCCTACAACTTCATTAGCGGCATTCGTCCATACGTAAGAGTAGTCGGAGTTATCGGTAACAGCCACCGATCCATTAACACCACACACCACGTCTGTAGCAGAACAAGCTATTTCCGGACCATCATTCACAGTTACAGTAACTTCAACAGTAGTAGAACAGTCTGTATCCAGATCGGTAACGGTTACAGAATAATTAGTTGTTGAACCTGGGCTAACCGTTATAGAAGCTGTGTTTTCGCCAGTTGACCAAAGGAAAGCATAGTTTCCGGCTTCGGGAAGGGCAGTAGCAAAAAGCTCAACCGATTCACCCGCACAGATAGTCAGGCAAGAAGGCTCACCCGAAAGCTGTGGACCATTAGGCAATTCAATATTAAAGTCGCAGTGACCAGTACCGGCATTAAAGGCAGGACCATTTATTGGGTTGCTTACAATTACTACGTTCAACCAACCGCTGGCACCATACACGATCATGTCATTTTCATTGGCCCCAGTTCCGATTTGGAAAGCAGGTCCGGAACGCGACACGTTCACTACCGCTCCGGCGAGGTCACCGGTACCGATTAGGGTACCAGTTGTCGAGGTGTAGTAATACCAGTCGGTATTATCCACATCGGCACTACAAGGTCCACCTGTTTCTTTAGGTGATCCGGCAGGTGGTGAATATGTTCTTCCACCAAATACCACATTAAAGTCAAAGGAAAGATTAGAATCGTCATTGTTTACAAAAGAACCGGTAAAGATTGCAGAACCACTTAGGTTTTCAACAAAGCTTCCACCGACAATAGACCAATGCGGATCAACACCGTAAGCATTAAGAAGCGAGCTGCTCCAGAAGGCGTAATCAAGGTTATTGCATCCGGTAGCATTAGCCACAGAGTTAGAACCGCCAAGAGAGAGTAGGGGATCTGCATCACAAGCGATATCAACAAGAGGAGCAGGAACAGAACCAATAGTCACCGAGCAAGTTGCGGTGCAACCGGCTTCGTCAGTAACAACTACGGTGTAGACACCCGCTTCAAGACCAGAGATCTCAGTCGTAGTTTCACCGGTAGACCATAAATAAGATATAACTCCTGTACCACCAGAAGCGGTAGCAGATGCTGTACCAGTGCTTTCGCCCAGACAAACAGCATCGCCTTCAGAGCATTCTACAGTAAGGTCAGGACCGTTTGCGATTGTTACATCACACTCATCCGTACATCCATTGGCATCTGTTACCACAACAGAGTAAGTACCATCTGCAAGATTAGCGATGGCAGCAGAGGTTTCACCATTGCTCCATGCGTATGTGAAAGAACCTTCGTTTAAGACAGTAACCGAAGCCGAACCAAGTCCGCCACATTGTCCATCTTGAGAAGAACAAGCGATTTCCGGACCATTGTTTACTATTACTTCTACCTCTGCAGTGTCAGAACATCCGTTGGCGTCAGTAACAGTAACCGAGTAAGTAGTATTAACAATAGGAGATACAGAAATAGAAGCTGTTGTTTCACCAGTAGCCCACTCGAAAGTGAATCCACCGCCGCCTCCAAAACCAGAGGCAAAGAGTTGTACAGATTCACCTGCACAAATGGTAAGACAAGAAGGAACATCAAGAAGGCCGGGGCCATTTGGAAGTTCAAAATTAAAGTCGCCACTTGCATTGTTATCATTAAGTGTAGGACCACTAGCCGGCTGGGAGAGTACATTAAAGTACAGCCATCCGCTGGCACCATATACTGTTGGATCATTTAAGTGAGCTCCAACACCTACCTGGAATGCTTCTCCTTTTCTGGAAAGCTCAACCACAGCACCAGCAAGATCGCTGGTACCAATAAGTAAGCCTGCAGTCTCAGTATAGTAATACCATTCCACATCGCTCACATCATTTACACAGTTTCCTTCTTTCGGAGACCCAGCAGGAGTAGTAAAAGTTTTACCAGAGAATACCACGTCCAGATCAAAGCTCCAGTTGGCATTAGCAACATTTGTTACTGTACCGGTAAGGGAAGCAGAACCATCTGCATATTCATCAAATAATCCATCGGTAATCGTCCAGTATTTGTTTCCTGAAAGCAGGTTACCAGAATAGAAAGTATAGTTTGGATTGCCATTACAAGTAGGATCACTGTCATCGACACCCGATACACTTGAGTTTAGACCTACAATGTCTTCACAATCAATAGCAGCAATAGGTTGCGGGAAGCTTCCAATAGTCACCGAGCAAGTTGCGGTGCAACCATTTGCATCCGTCACTTCTACAGTATAAGTTCCAGCTTCAAGTCCTGAGATATCAGCAGTTGTATTGCCATTACTCCAGGCATAGGTATAAGGAGCAGTACCTGTAACAATCGAAACGGAAGCAGTTCCTGTACTTTCACCCTGGCAAACGTCATCACCTTCAGAACATTGAACAGTAAGTGCCGCCTCGTTAGTAATAGTTACTTGACATTCATCCGTACATCCATTGGCATCTGTTACGACAACAGAATAAGAACCATTGGCAAGACCAGAGATCGAAGCAGAGGTTTCACCATTGCTCCATTCATAAGTATAAGCTCCACCACCGGTCAATACTTCAACAGAAGCTGAACCAAGTCCACCACATTCTCCGTTGGTAGAAGAACAGTCAATAGCAAGGGCGGGTTCGTTGGTAATTGTTACTTCACATTCATCCGTACATCCATTGGCATCAGTTACCACAACAGAGTAAGTTCCATCTACAAGACCAGAGATCGAAGCAGAGGTTTCTTCATTAGACCAAAGGTAGGAGTAAGGTGAAGCACCACCAGTGACAGAAACGGAAGCCGAACCGAGTTCACCACAGAGGCCGGGCTCAGAAGAGCAAGTTGCTTCCGGAGCGTCATTGACAGTGACTTCAATCGAAGCAGAAGTTTCACATCCGTCAGAAGTAACGGTAACCGTATAAGTGGTAGTCTCAGTAGGAACTACAGTAATAGAAGCTGTAGTAGCACCACCTGGCGACCAGAGATAAGTATATTCGCCATCTCCTGCAAGTGCGGAAGCTACAAGAGTAACAGACTCACCTGCACAGATTGTCGTGCAAACGGGAATATTAAAAAGGTTGGGTCCGCCTGAAAGGGCGAAGTTGATATCGAGGTGATTGGAGTTCAGGTTGAAGCCCGGACCGGAAGTGGGTTGAGATACGACATCAAAGTCTAGCCAACCTGAGGCACCGTATTCACTTTCAACATTTAGGTTAGCACCTGTACCCACCTGGAAGGCTTCGCCGAAGCGAGATATGTTTATTACCGCACCGGCAAGGTCACCTTGACCGATAAGTACCCCTTGGGTAGAAGTGTAGTAGTACCAGTCTGAGTTGTCAACATCACCAATGCAAACATCGTTTTCTTTTGGCGAGTTAGCCGGCGGTGTAAAGGTTCTTCCGGAGAAGGCGATAGCCGCTTCAAAGATCAGGTTGCTGTTTGCTTTATTGGTGTAAGTGGCAGTGAGCTGTGCAGTACCATCGGGACCTTCGGTGAAGGAACCATCAGTAACGGTCCAGTGCTTTTGTCCGGTGTAACCGTTCAAAAGATTGTTCGACCAGAACCCATACAAGCCGTTGTTGCAGTTTAGGGTGTTGTCTACCGTTGTTGACCCACCGTTATTTTGAACGAGTTCAAGGTCGTTTTCACAGAAAATGTCAACAAGAGGTTCTACAGAAGTAGCGACAGCCGTTGTGCACACAGCGGTACATCCATTCGCATCTGTTACGGTTACCGAATAGGTTCCTGCACCGAGTCCGGATATGGTAGCTGAAGTTGCTCCATTGCTCCAGAGGTAAGTAAAAGGTGAAGCACCGGAAAGAACTTCTACAGATGCAGAAGCAGACTCACCACACAGCCCATCGTTAGATGAGCAAGAAACAATTGGAAGGTCAAATACTTCCGTATCATCAGAAGCGCTACCATCACAACCGTTAGCATCGCTATATGAATACGTTATCGTACTTGCTCCAATACCTGCTACGGCAGGATCGAAGGTATAAGTCATTCCATTACCATCATCGGTAACGCCGGAACCACTGTACGTGCCACCAGTAGGAGATCCACCGCTGAGTCCGGCTGTCGAAGGTATAAGTCATTCCATTACCATCATCGGTAACGCCGGAACCACTGTACGTGCCACCAGTAGGAGATCCACCGCTGAGTCCGGCTTGAACACCTGCGTCAATACAAAGATCAGCAGGAGCAGTAAAGCTTACAGGATCCGGAACAATAATGTTTACTTCTACAGAACACTCCTCCGTACATCCATTGGCATCAGTTACCACAACAGAGTATGTTCCATCTGCAAGATCAGAGATCGAGCAGAGGTTTCACCATTGCTCCAGGCAAACGTGTACGGACCATTTCCGCTTAAGACAGTAACCGAAGCCGAACCAAGTCCGCTACATTGTCCATCTTGAGAAGAACAAACGATTTCCGGACCATCATTTACTATTACTTCTACCTCTGCAGTGTCAGAACATCCGTTGGCGTCAGTAACAGTTACTGAGTAAGTAGTATTAACAATAGGAGATACAGAAATAGAAGCTGTTGTTTCACCAGTAGCCCACTCGAAAGTGAATCCACCGCCGCCTCCAAAACCAGAGGCAAAGAGTTGAACAGATTCGCCTGCACAAATAGTGAGACAAGAAGGAACATCAAGAAGGCCGGGGCCATTTGGAAGTTCAAAATTAAAGTCACCACTTGCATTGTTATCATTAAGTGTAGGACCACTTGTCGGCTGGGAGAGTACATTAAAGTACAGCCATCCGCTGGCACCATATACTGTTGGATCATTTAAGTGAGCTCCAACACCTACCTGGAATGCTTCTCCTTTTCTGGAAAGTTCAACCACAGCACCAGCAAGATCGCCGGTACCAATAAGTAAGCCTGCAGTCTCAGTATAGTAATACCATTCCACATCGCTCACATCATTTACACAGTTTCCATCTTTCGGAGACCCAGCAGGAGTAGTAAAAGTTTTACCAGAGAATACCACGTCCAGATCAAAGCTCCAGTTAGCATTAGCAACATTTGTTACTGTACCGGTAAGGGAAGCAGAACCATCTGCATATTCATCAAATAATCCATCGGTAATCGTCCAGTATTTGTTTCCTGAAAGCAGGTTACCAGAATAGAAAGTATAGTTTGGATTGCCGTTACAAGTAGGATCACTGTCATCGACACCCGATACACTTGAGTTTAGACCTACAATGTCTTCACAATCAATAGCTGCAATAGGTTGCGGAAAGCTTCCGATAGTTACCGAGCAAGTTGCAGTACAACCAGCTTCATCAGTAACAACTACGGTATATACACCCGCTTCAAGACCAGAGATCTCAGTAGTAGTTTCACCGGTAGACCACAAATAAGATATAACTCCTGTACCACCAAAAGCGGTAGCAGATGCTGTACCAGTGCTTTCGCCCAGACAAACGGCATCGCCTTCAGAGCATTCTACGGTAAGGTCAGGACCGTTTGCGATTGTTACATCACACTCATCCGTACATCCATTGGCATCTGTTACCACAACAGAATAAGAACCATTGGCAAGACCAGAGATCGAAGCAGAGGTTTCACCATTGTTCCAGGCATAAGTATAATCTCCACCGCCGGTCAATACTTCAACAGAAGCTGAACCAAGTCCACCACATTCTCCGTTGGTAGAAGAACAGTTAATAGCAAGGGCAGGTTCGTTGGTGATTGTTACTTCACATTCATCCGTGCATCCGTTAGCATCAGTTACTACAACAGAGTAGGTTCCATCTGCAAGACCAGAGATCGAGGCATCATTTTCCCCATTGCTCCAGGCAAACGTGTACGGGCCATTTCCGCTTAAGACAGTAACCGAAGCCGAACCAAGTCCGCCACATTGTCCATCTTGAGAAGAACAAGTAATTTCCGGGCCATCATTCACAGTTACAGTAACTTCAACAGTAGTAGAACAGTCTGTATCCAGATCGGTAACGGTTACAGAATAATTAGTTGTTGAACCTGGGCTAACCGTTATAGAAGCTGTGTTTTCGCCAGTTGACCAAAGGAAAGCATAGTTTCCGGCTTCGGGAAGGGCAGTAGCAAAAAGCTCAACCGATTCACCCGCACAGATAGTCAGGCAAGAAGGCTCACCCGAAAGCTGTGGACCATTAGGCAATTCAATATTAAAGTCGCAGTGACCAGTACCGGCATTAAAGGCAGGACCATTTGTAGGGTTGCTTACAATCACCACATTCAACCAACCGCTGGCACCATAAACGATCATGTCATTTTCATTGGCCCCAGTTCCGATTTGGAAAGCAGGTCCGGAACGCGACACGTTCACAACCGCTCCGGCGAGGTCACCGGTACCGATTAGTGTACCAGTTGTCGAGGTGTAGTAATACCAGTCGGTATTATCCACATCGGCACTACAAGGTTCACCTGTTTCTTTAGGTGATCCGGCTGGTGGTGAATATGTTTTCCCACCAAATACCACATTAAAGTCAAAGGAAAGATTAGAATCGTCATTGTTTACAAAAGAACCGGTAAAGATTGCAGAACCACTTAGGTTTTCAACAAAGCTTCCACCGACAATAGACCAATGCGGATCAACACCGTAAGCATTAAGAAGCGAGCTGCTCCAGAAGGCGTAATCGAGGTTATTGCATCCGGTAGCGTTAGCTACAGAGTTAGAACCACCAAGAGAGAGTAGGGGATCTGCATCACAAGCGATATCAACAAGAGGAGCAGGAACAGAACCAATAGTTACCGAGCAAGTTGCAGTACAACCGGCTTCATCAGTAACGACTACGGTGTAGACACCCGCTTCAAGACCAGAGATCTCAGTAGTAGTTTCACCGGTAGACCATAAATAAGATATAACTCCTGTACCACCAGAAGCGGTAGCAGATGCTGTACCAGTGCTTTCGCCCAGACAAACAGCATCGCTTTCAGAGCATTCTACGGTAAGGTCAGGACCGTTTGCGATTGTTACATCACACTCATCCGTACATCCATTGGCATCTGTTACAACAACAGAATAAGAACCATTGGCAAGACCAGAGATCGAAGCAGAGGTTTCACCATTGTTCCAGACATAAGAGTAGGGTGCAGTACCAGTGGTAACAGCTACCGAAGCAGAACCAAGCATTCCACATTCTCCGTTGGTAGAAGAACAGTCAATAGCAAGGGCAGGTTCGTTGGTGATTGTTACTTCACATTCATCCGTGCATCCGTTAGCATCAGTTACCAAAACAGAGTAGGTTCCATCTGCAAGATTAGCCATGGCAGCAGTGGTTTCACCATTGCTCCATGCGTGTGAAAGACTTGTATCAAAGGAGCAAATAGTCACCGAGCAAGTTGCGGTGCAACCATTTGCATCCGTCACTTCTACAGTATAAGTTCCAGCTTCAAGTCCAGAGATATCAGCAGTTGTATTGCCGTTACACCAGACATAGGTATAAGGAGCAGTACCTGTAACAATCGAAACGGAAGCAGTTCCTGTACCAGTCTTTCACCCTGGCAAACGTCATCACCTTCAGAACATTGAACAGTAAGTGCCGCCTCGTTAGTAATAATTACTTGACATTCATCCGTACATCCATTGGCATCTGTTACAACAACAGAATAAGAACCATTGGCAAGACCAGAGATCAAAGCAGAGGTTTCACCATTGCTCCATTCATAAGTATAGTCTCCACCACCGGTCAATACTTCAACAGAAGCAGAGCCAAGTCCACCGCATTCTCCGTTGGTAGAAGAACAGTCAATAGCAAGGGCTGGTTGATCAGCAATAGTAGCATTGCATGTAGCAGTACAACCATTTTCATCGGTAACGACCACCGTATAGGTTCCGGCAGGAAGACTAAGTACCGAAGCTGCATTTCCAACAACTTCATCAGCGGCATTTGTCCATATGTACGAATAGTCAGAGTTATCGGTAGTAGCCACGGATCCATTCACGCCACATACTACGTCGGTAGCAGAACATTCAATTACAGGTAGTGGATTAACCACAAAACTAATTGTGTTTGATTCACCTGTAAAGAAGTTGTCACAACCGACTCTTCTAGCACATCGGATGTAGTAAGTATTTTCAGTAATCGGACCAGGGATAGTAAGTGTAAGTCCGTCTTCACCTGGAACTAGAGACCAGTCTGTATTTCCTACAATATTTGGAACATCTACATTGCTAGTCATCCAAACAATCTCCAAATCTCCAACGCCACCAGATGGGTCTGCAACACTTCCGATGATGATAGGGCCATCAATTTGACCACAAGCGATATCACCACCGCCAATTTCACCTGGATCGGTGACGTTGCAGCAAGGCTCAACAGTTATTGTTGAACTGCAAGTATTTGAACACCCACTTTCATCAGTAACTGTAACTGTGTAAGACCCGGCTCCCAGATTCGAAATTGTTGCTCCATTAGAGATAACTACATTAGGATGAGTATCATTTACCCATTCGTATAGGTAACTTTCGTTGAATGTAGCAGATATTGAGCCTTGATTATTATTGGTGCAATCACCGTTTGTCGGAATACATGTAACAGAAAGGATACAGCAATCCAGATAATCACCGCTAACATTTCCATCTACATAATTTTCATTTACTGCTGTTACCGCATCGTTCAATTCACTGAAGGAGTAACTAGAAGAACAGCCACCCAATTTCAAATTTGCTTCAATAAGAAGCTCTTCGACTGTCCACCCGGCAAAAGTTCCATATAGTACAACTAATTCACGAAGCGGAACTAATCCAGAAGAGTAGGTAGGAATATTATCATCAAAGCCGATACTTATTGTTGCAGCAAGGACCTGACTGATAAAAACATTTCCGGGACAATTCGGGTCAATAGCGTTCCCAATAGGAAGACTGGATGCTGAACCACCACACGGTAAAAAATCAGTTATTGACTGGGCAGTTGTGAAAGTAAAAGTATTGTCACATCCTATTTCAATTCCACTAGGAAAGCCCTGTGCGAAATTCGCATGAAGGTAGGCTCCAGGATTACCTCCATTTGGAGATGATCCCCAGCCGCCTTGAGTTTGGGTTCTGTAACCTGTACACTGCAAGGGCATAGGGGGTTGATTTACACAACACTCGCTCCAGGCTGTGCAACCATTTGCATCAGTAACCAAAACTGAATACACACCAGCAGCAACGTTTTGTATAGAAGAAGTTGTAGTACCTGTATTCCACAAATAAGTATAAGGTTCAACTCCACCATTTGCAATAATTCCGACTGAACCATCTGCTGCTTGCCATTCAGAAGCGTCTGTTGAATTACAGCTTAATTCAATTTGTGGGAGAACTGTTACCTCGATAGATGTAGTGGTCTCGCTTCCATTCGCATCCGTTACCGTAACGGTATAAGTACTAGTTAAATTTGGACTTACAGAAATAGACGGGGAAATATCTCCAGTATTCCAGGAGTAAGTAAAGGGGGCTATACCAACAACACCTGAAGCAAATAGCTCCACTGTTTCGCCGGCACAGATGGCATTGCATGAAGGAATGTCTAAAAGGCCAGGACCTTGTGGTAATTCAAAATTAAAATCACCATGTGCATTATTCGTTTCTAGAGTTGGACCGTTAGTTGGTTGAGAAAGGATATGAAAGTTTAACCAACCACTTGCACCATAAACCGAAGGGTCATTCAAATGTGCACCTTCTCCAACCTGAAAGGCTTCACCCATGCGAGACAGCTCCACAACTGCTCCGTTAAGTGCGCCACTTCCAGTTAAAACTCCAGCGGTGCTCGTATAATAATACCAATCTACATTGGATACGTCTGAAACACAATTGCCAGATTTCGGAGAATTGGCAGGAGGTGTAAATGTTTTACCAGAGAAGACTACATTTAAATCAAAGATCCAATTTGCATTATCCGTGTTCGTCACTGTTCCTGTAAATGACGCAGACCCATTTGCAAATTCGTCAAAAACTCCATTGCTAATTGTCCAGTATTTACTTCCTGAAAGTAAGTTTCCAGACCAAAACGCATAAGTAGGATGGGTACCGCATATCGGATGACTATTGTCAACAGTTGTTTCACTCGAATTCTGAGTGATATCTGCGCAATCTATAACCGCTAGTGGTTGTGGTAAAATAGTAATAGCAACTTGGTTTGACTCGCCTGTGAAGAAATCTGTGCAACCCGCGCGTCGGGCACATCGAATATAGTAGGTGTCTTGAGTAATAGGGCCCGGAATGGTGAGGGTCAGGCCAAATTCACCAGGTACCTGAGACCAAAATTCACTACCTTCAAAATTCGGGACATCAACATGGCTCATCATCCATACTATTTCCAATTCTCCGGTTCCTCCTTCAGGCGATGCAATATTAGAAATTGTGATAGGCCCATTTAAAGGCCCTGAACTACTAACACTTCCTCCAATTGTTCCACCATTATCAACATTGTCGCAATCTGGCGTTAGTAATGGAGAAGTATTGTCCGTGAAACCACGAACTTCAAATAAGTCGTTTTTGAAACCAAAATCAAAGATTTCGCTCTTCTTTGCTTTTTCCTTAAAAACAAGGTTGCCCCGTGTATCTGATTTGATATCAGTTATCTCGGTTGTGTTTTTAGAATTATCAACTGTTGGGTTGCTGTAAGCAAAGGATGCTATTAAAATGAGCACTACCGAGAGACTTACAGCTCGGAAATTGGTGGAGAGAGATTTCATGTTTTCAGATTTAAGTTTAAGGGTCTTCAGGTCGTTAGCGTAAATTGATATAATTAGGTTGTGAAAAAGTAAGATCAATAGTGTTTGTCCAAGAAAAAGGGCAAAATATAGTTGGCGCAACACTTAAAAAGTGGCGCACATTATGATAATATTGAAATGAATAGGAAAATTTAGGTTCACCCCAAAGGGTAAAAGGAGATATCTTTCGCGAAATTGGGCGATTTATCGCTGAAAAAGAGCGATCAAGGTCTCTGGAAATGGTTGATTGGTTCATTGGTTAGCCGAATTTAAAGGATGGTTAATCCGATAAATTCAGGATCAATGTAGTAAAAGTTTTATTATTTACCTTAAGACGAATGGGTAAATATGCCCGATAATCTATCAAAAAGGTTCGATGTTCAAAGAGGAAATCCTTATGTGATAGATGGTTTAGTAATGTTTAACCATGTGAAATTGTTAATAACTTTTTTTCAAAAGAACTGGCTTAAAAGATGCCGGATACGTAAAAATCGGTATTCATCAGTTCACTGTTTTTGTTCCAAAATGGTTTGTTAATAAAGCTGTAAAATCTTAAAGAAGAGGAAGAGTGGATATTTCTTGATGGATACTATCTTTGCGACCATGCAAGAAACTGTTCTGATCCTTGATTTTGGATCTCAATACACTCAGTTAATAGCGCGCAGAGTGCGTGAACTGAACGTGTATTGCGAGATTCATCCCTATAATAAAATACCCGAATTGGGTGACCATATTAAAGGAGTGGTGCTATCGGGAAGTCCTTTTTCGGTTCACGACGAAAAAGCTCCGCAAATCGATTTAAGTAAATTCCGGAGTAAAATGCCTGTACTCGCTGTGTGCTATGGCGCTCAATACATGGCTCATACAAGTGAAAACGGTGATGTACGTAAAAGTGATAAGCGCGAGTATGGGAGAGCCAATTTACGTTCTCTCGATAGCTCTTGCTCATTATTTAAAAAAATAGGTATTGGTTCACAGGTTTGGATGTCGCATGGAGACACCATTTTTCACTTACCGAAAAATGCAAAAATAGTTGCCAGCACCTCTGATGTGGATGTAGCGGCTTATGCTTTTGATAATGAGGAAACGTATGGTATTCAGTTTCACCCTGAGGTTTATCACAGTACTGATGGAAAGCAGCTGTTAGAAAACTTCATCGTTGATATATGCGGTTATAGCCAGGATTGGACACCTCATAACTTTGTTGAAATGGCGGTTAGCGATCTCAGCGAGAAACTAAAAAAAGACAAGGTTCTTTTGGGTTTAAGCGGGGGTGTAGATTCATCTGTTGCCGCAATGCTTCTACATAAAGCCATCGGCAAAAACCTCTTCTGCATCTTTGTTGATAATGGCTTACTTAGAAAGAATGAATACGAAGAGGTGTTGCACAGCTACAAAGATATGGGCCTCAATGTGAGGGGTGTTGATGCCAAGGACAAATTTTATAATGCTCTTGCGGGAATAAGCGATCCCGAGGAAAAACGCAAGGTTATCGGCGGGATTTTCATCGATGTGTTCGATGAAGCAGCTCACGAAGTAAAAGATGTAAAATGGCTTGCTCAGGGGACAATTTATCCTGACGTGATAGAATCTATTTCTGTAAACGGCCCGAGTGCTACAATAAAAAGCCACCACAATGTAGGAGGCCTTCCCGACTTTATGAAACTCAAAGTGGTAGAGCCACTGAGAGCACTTTTTAAGGATGAAGTGAGATTGGTTGGAAAGGATATTGACGTTCCGCAGGAAATACTTGGCAGACATCCATTCCCAGGTCCGGGACTTGCAATTCGTATCTTAGGGGATATTACACCAGAAAAGGTACGAATATTGCAAGAAGTTGATTCGATTTTTATTAGTAATTTGAAATCATCCGGCGAGTACAATAATGTTTGGCAAGCAGGTGCAATCCTACTTCCTGTGCAAAGCGTTGGCGTAATGGGCGATGAGCGTACGTACGAAAATGCGGTGGCTCTGAGAGCTGTTACTTCAACTGATGGAATGACGGCAGATTGGTGCCACTTGCCTTATCCTTTGCTAGGAAAAATTTCGAATGAAATTATTAATCGGGTTAAAGGTATCAATCGTGTTGTTTATGATATCAGCTCAAAACCACCGGCTACAATAGAATGGGAGTAATTAATAAGATTATAATATTTGCTGTTTTAGCTACTCTGGTTTCTGGGTGTGCCACCGCGCAAAACTTTCCGGAGAAAACCAGAAATGGTACCGAATTCTACATTTACACAGTAGAACCTGGTAACACTATTTATGCAATTTCAAGGCTTTTTTCGGTCTCGGTAGGCGATTTAATTGAAGCAAACCCGGAAGCCAAAGAAGGCCTTTCAATTGGTCAGGAAATTTTTGTTCCAATTAAAAAGATAGATAAGAAAAAGGCGAGAAAAAGCGAGATTACTGTAGACGGAGAGCATGTTATTCATACTGTTCAGAGAAAGGAAACACTATTCTCCATAGCAAAGCAATATGGTGTAGAAGTAAATCAGGTCATGGAATTAAACCCACAAGCTGCTACAAGCCTTGGAGTAGGTGATTTAATTAAAATACCAATTGTAAAAAGCACTAAAACAAAAGAGATATTTTTAGAACCTGCACGAAACGATACTTTCGTTGTGCATCAAGTAGTAAAAGGAGAAACTGCGTATAGTCTGGCCCGGCAGTATGAAATATCTGTCGATTCACTAAATGAAGCAAATGGTGATTTTAAATTAGGAATGAAACCGGGGCAGTGGATCGTTATTCCGAAATACAAGGAAGGCTTCGTTGAACAGGTTAACCCTATTGGTTTAACTGATTCTCTGACACTCGCATATCCAACTGGCGAAAAAGCAGTTTACAAA
This sequence comes from uncultured Cryomorphaceae bacterium, assembly GCA_963748925.1. Taxonomy (GTDB): domain Bacteria; phylum Bacteroidota; class Bacteroidia; order Flavobacteriales_D; family Cryomorphaceae; genus Cryomorpha. The sequence goes on from CAVVKG010000001.1 coordinate 288,247, forward strand.
ATAGGAATGATGCTCCCTTTCGAATTGAGCCACAACGATTCGCTAAATCAGACCTTATCTAAAGGAGAGGACTTATATATTCTGACAGAAATTGCCTTGGATTTTTACCGGGGAGCTCTGATAGCTCTTGACTCTTTGAAAAAAATAGGTCTCACTGCTGATGTATTTATATACGATGTAGCTGATGATTTAGTCAATGTAAAAGAAGTTTTGCGGAAGCCTGAAATAAAGGACCTTGATATTATTTTTGGGCCTATGCACAAAACAAGTATTGCGCTAGTTTCAGATGCTTCAAAAAAGAATGAAACCTACTTGGTATCGCCAAATTCTTTTTCAAATGAAGTGTTTGAAGACAATCCTTTCCTTATAAGAGCTATGGCTTCTAGGGAAACCATGATTCGCTATTTAGCAAACTTTGTAGCTATTCAGCATCAGGATGATAACTTGCTAATGGTAAACAGCGAAAGCCCGAAAGACTGGCCTTTTAGAAAGCTGTTTATTGAGAATTACAATAAGGCTATCGGAACTTTTCCCAATAATTTCAGCGATTCGTTGCGATCAGCTACTATTTCACTAACAAAACCTGAAAATGCTGCTAAATGGCTTAAGAAGGATCAACTTAACGTGCTGGTTGTGCCCTCAAATGAGCTTGCCTTTGTAAGCGACTTTATGACACGCTTGTCCCGTGTTAATCCCGAATATGATATTCAGGTTTATGGATTGGAAAATTGGATTAGATACGATAATATTGAAGCTCAGTATAAAAATAGATTTAAGCTTCGACTCATCCTTCCCAATTTTGTAGATTATGAAGACGAGAATACAATATTGTTTTTAGAAAAGTATAGAGGTCAATATCAGATGGAACCTACCCAATATGGTTATGGATTTCTTGGTTATGATCTTATTATGTTTTTCGGTAAAATCCTGGCGGATGAGGGCCTTGGGTTTCCTGCTGCATTTCCTACTACCGAAATGAAAGGCGTTAATGCAAGCTATCGTTTCGGTAGATCAACCACCGGCCGTGAATTTGAAAATAAGCCGGTTTACATAGTTGAATACAGTGATTTTGAAATCAAGCAGGTAAATTAATACGTGCAAAGGGGGCTAACCTTAATTATGCCAGATAAAGATAAAATTGAAGTAGCGTACAGAGGAATTCAGTCACTCATTTGCGAGAGGATTGAAAAGGCAGATGGCAAGGGGAAATTCAAGCCCGACAGCTGGGACCGTCCGGAAGGTGGAGGAGGAGTGAGCAGGGTTTTATCCAATGGAAATATTCTTGAGAAAGCCGGAGTAAATTTTTCTGCAGTATATGGCGAAATGAATGAAGCCATGCAGAAAAATCTGAAGGTTGGCGACGCCAGTAAATTCTTTGCTACCGGAGTGAGCATTGTAATGCACCCTAATAATCCTCACGTTCCTATTATTCATATGAATATCCGATATTTTGAAATGGATAATGGAACGTACTGGTTTGGTGGTGGTATAGATCTTACCCCGCATTATGTTGTGCCTAATGATGCGGAATATTTTCACGGTCATCTAAAGCAGGTTTGTGATAAATACGACCCCACTTATTACCCTCGATTCAAAAAATGGGCCGACGATTATTTTTACATCCCGCACCGTGAAGAGACCAGGGGAGTGGGAGGTGTTTTTTACGATCACCTAATAGCCGATGAGAACCACAGTAAGCAGTCGATCTTTGATTTCTCATTAGCTCTCGGCGAACTTTTTCCTAAAGTATATTCCTACTTTTTAGATAAATATGGTTCTAAACCGTACACAGCTGAAGAGAAGGAATGGCAGTTAATACGCCGCGGACGATATGTGGAGTTTAATTTGGTTTACGACCGTGGTACCCGGTTTGGCTTGCTCAGCAATGGTCGCACAGAGTCTATATTAATGAGCCTTCCACAGGAGGCAAAATGGTTCTATAACCGCCATCCTGAAAACGGATCGCGTGAGGAAGAAACGCAAGACTTATTGAAAAAAGGCATTGATTGGGTAAAGTAATTATTTCTTGACTACAAAACTTCGTCGGTACCGGGCTTTTTTCCCTTTCACAGTAATATAAAAAACTCCGGGTTTTAAGGGCTCATCAAAATTTAAAACAAGTTCTTTTGCCTGGATTTTCTCCATTGGGAAATTCACTACCCAATCATTACCCATTTGTTCTATGGTAACACTTCCTTTGAGTTTTTTAGATGTTGAAAGCTTTAACTCACCATCACTGTAATTTACTTTTAGTTTTTCATTATTCAAGTCGGCTAGTACATAACTGTCCACAATAGCCGTCCAAACACTTATATCCCTACCTTCAAGCCTGGTCCAGACAGGTCGTATTACCCCATTATGAGCGGCGATATTGTTATAATCACCAAAGAAAATAGAACCGTCAGGAAGAAAAGCCGACTCACTTATCTTTATGTCCTTGAAGCTTTCACCACCATCTGTTGAATATGACATGTAAACATCGGTAGAGTCGTTATCGTGATTGCGGCGATCGTGGTAGACAAAATAAAGATTACCGTTGGTTTGATCAATATCCATCCAGGTGAAAAACTGCTGTCGTCCGGGTTTATCCTGATTTACCCGGATCGGTTCGCTCCACGTCTCGCCATTGTTTTTGCTGGTGGTAAGCCAAATATCCGTATCGTCTGTTCCATTGCGTTGATCGGCCCAGTTTATGTAAATTGCACCTTGATTTTCACCACCAGTATTGTCTATTTTTATTATTGGAAAACCATTAGCCCGATAAATTCCGGGTATCTCAATTGCCCATCCTTCCGGGATATCAAATATTTTTTGCTCTTCTTCCATCCAGGTCTCGCCACCGTCTTCTGATCGGTTGAACACCAAACCGTTCGGTCCCATCCAGGTTACAAATAAATCACCATTGGGAGCAACTGCCGGAATCGCACCTTCAACAGTGTTATCATCGTCCTGGCAATCGCCGTCAACTGAATTTATTTGTACAGCAGGGGTCCATGTTTCACCGAAATCATTGGATTTTGAAAAAAGTATATTGGAACGGTCATCCGGATCTTTGGAATCGTACTCGTCAAATTGGGTCCAGGAGAGATAGATATTCTTACGGGTAGAATCAAAGGCTACCCAATGCTTGTCTTGAGCTTTTGTGCCGTTGAGTCCGGCATAACTACCATTGTTGAAATGCTCTCCCTTATCGGTAGACTTTTGACAAACAATTCGATCAATGTAATTACCATCCTCAGGTTTAGAAAGGTGAAAATGGTAATAGTTTCCTTCCCAATCAATTCCAACAACCGGATCTCCCCAAACACCATAGCTCGATTTTTGCTCACTTCGGTTCCAGGTTACTCCGCCATTCACGGAAGTATAAAGACTCGCAATATTTGCCCCGGCGATCATCTCTGATAAGTTATCTTTATTTAAAGCAATAGAGATCTCATTGGGGTTATCAATCTTCGAAATAAGAATATTTGAATGTTGGGCATGGATTAGTCCAGAAATAATAATGGCCGCAGAAAGAGTCAAAAACTTCATGTATTAAAGGTCAATTTATTTGCGAAAGATAATCACAAAAAAAAAGTACGTATACTCAATATGTTATCAGTTCCCATGCTTGCTGATTTAGAAAGTGAAATTAAATTCGATCGTTCTCATTTTTCTAAAAACAGAAAATTATTTAATGGCCTTGATGATCAAAGGTATGCCATGGATAAGTCAACGGTAAGGCTCGGTTTAACTGTATTTAGAAAGTATTAAAATTCCGAAAAATCAGGAATACGAAAGTGCACCTTAGGATGTCAACCATCTAACTTAATCAATACATGCAGATTTGGAAGGATTCATTTAACTTTGAAACTCATAACTACTTATGCGATTCTACGGTTTTTTAATTTTTCTTTCATTCTTTCTAGCATCAGTTTCACTTTTAGCTCAGGATGACGAGTGGACCAATGAGCGCATAGCTAAAATGGAGTCTTCGCGTTTCAAATCCACTAAGTTTTCCCAACAAAAATCAGGAAACGGATCGAGCTATGACTGGAAATATGCCGAATGTTACTGGCAAATAAATCCGCAGCAGAAATACATCACAGGAAGGATTGTCCACACGATAGATTTACTTCAAGCAACTGACACATTATTCTTTGATCTTAGTAATGCACTTACCGTCAATGATGTAAGCCAGAACGGGAGTAGCCTGGAATATCTTTTCACAGATCCATTAACTCTTGCGGTGGTCTTTCCCGAGGTAATGCCTGTAGGCGAACTAACACTTGAAATTAACTACGAGGGAATTCCCGAAACCAATGGCTTGCTTTCTTTCACTCAAGGTTTTCATGGGCCTATCCCTGCACCAGAGATTTATACGCTTTCGGAGCCTTATGGAGCGCGGGACTGGTGGCCATGTAAGCAAACTTTGGTAGATAAACTCGATAGTGTTTTTGTAGAGATAACTGTGCCTTTAGGTCAAAAAGCGGGTAGCAATGGCATTCTCTTGTATCAAACCGACAACGGTGATGGAACTGAATCTTTTGGCTGGAAACACCGCTACCCGATACCGGCATATCTTATTTCTCTGGCGGTAACAAATTATGCCGAGTTTTCTCAAATAATACCATTTGAAGGAGAGGAAATTAATGTCTTAAATTACGTTTATCCGGAGCTTTTAGAAGACAACGTGAACAGGAGTGAAGAGCTGCCCGGACTTATGCAATTGTATTCAGAAAAATTTGGAATTTATCCTTACCACGACGAAAAGTACGGTCACTGCCAGGCATCAATTCCCGGTGGGATGGAACATTCTACCATGAGCACCATGGCTAATCTTGCTTTCGCGTTGATGGCTCATGAGCTGGGTCATCAGTGGTTTGGGAATAAGGTTACATGCGGAAGCTGGCAGGATATATGGCTTAACGAGGGTTTTGCGTCTTACCTTACCGGAATGGCTTATGAAAACTTTCGGCCACCAAGTGTTTGGACATCATGGAAAACTGGACTTCAAGGCAGTGTGAAGAGTCTTCCTGGCGGTTCAATTTTCGTAAATGACACCACTCAGCGCGATGAGATTTTCAGTGGTCGGCTCTCCTATAATAAAGGAGCGTATGTTTTGCATATGCTTCGGCTTGTAATGGGCGATGATGGTTTTTTTACAGCTTGTAGAAATTACCTTCATGATCCCGAGTTGGAATTTGGATTTGCCTACACCACCGATTTTATTGGGCACGCTGAAGCTGTTTATCAAAATAGTTTGACTGAATTTTTTGATGACTGGTATTACGGTGAAGGGTATCCTACTTATTATTTGGAATGGAGTCCATCAAATCGTGGTGTAGCCTTTACTTTACAACAAAGTACATCTCATCCTTCAGTAGATTTCTATGAAATGCCGGTTCCGATTAAATTTCTTGGTGATTCAAGAGATACTATTATTCAGGTAAAACACAATTTTTCCGGAGAGCAGTTTTATGTAGAGCCCGGATTTGAAGTTATTGAAGTACAATTTGATCCTGAGATGTGGATTCTGGCAGATAACGAAATAACATTCAGTCCCAATTCTGATATTGACTTGAACTCCATTCACATACAGCCTAACCCCGCTACAACCACCATCTGGGTTTCTATTCGAAATCCGGCGTTCAACGCAGAGAGAATTGATGTATTTAATGCCGAAGGCAAACTGGTTTACAACCTAACCCCTCAAGGAGGAATTCGAGGAAGTTTCGAGCTGAGCGTGGCAGGTTTTGCCCCTGGAGTTTACTCGTTGCGATTATCAAATTCGAGTTCAGCCAGATCTGAATCTTTTGTGATCGTAAGAAGATAAAATCGCACGTTTGCCATCATTCTTGCTGAGATTTGTATTTTCGCGTATGGACTATTTTATTGCACCTCCCGGTATTTTTCCAATGCCCTATCTGAACATTAGCATAAGAGTTATCAAGCTGATAAAAATCGGGGAGGACATATGCATTGGATAGATATCACCATTTTTGTTGTGTATATGATTGCCATGCTCGGGGTGGGTTTTTTCTTTATGAAATCCAATTCGAGTAAAGAGGATTACTACCTGGCAGGCCGGAATATGGGTCCATGGCACATTGGTTTTTCTGTAGTTGCCACTGATGTAGGAGGAGGATTCTCAATTGGCCTCGGCGGTTTAGGTTTTGTGATGGGTCTGAGCGGCTCATGGATGCTTTTTACCGGTTTGGTAGGAGCATGGTTAGCCACCGTTTTTCTTATTCCTAAAGTTTTTGACCTGGGCAGAAAGGTGAATCTCTTCACATTTCCACAAATATTCGAGCAGATATTCAATAAAAAAGTAGCACTAATAGCAGCCGGTATCTCTGCAATAGGATATCTGGGTTTTACAGCTTCGCAAATGTTGGCGGGAGCTAAACTGGCTCATGCCACATTTCCATCGGTATCACTTAATAATGCCCTTATAATTATGGGTGTTATCGCAGTGGTTTATACGGTGATGGGTGGTTTGAAAGCAGTTATTTATACGGATACTGTTCAATGGATTATACTCTTGTCGGGGTTAATATTTATAGGTTTACCCATGGGATATTATGCAATCGGAGGTTGGGAAGGAATTCGAGCATCGGTATCGCCTGAAATGCTTTCGCTCACAAATCTTACCTGGCAAGATATGGTGAATTGGGGTGTGACGATTATTCCCATCTGGTTTATTGGGATGACGCTTTATCAGCGAATATATGCCTCGCGTAATGTGAAACAAGCACGTAAAGCCTGGTACATAGCAGGAGTTTTTGAGTGGCCCGTGATGGCGTTTATGGGCGTTCTGCTCGGTCTATTCGCTCGCGTGGCTGCCGATCAGGGTATGTTTACTGATGTAGGATACGCTACAGCTACAGCGATGGATCCGGAGATAGGATTGCCTCTTTTGTTGCGTACAATTTTGCCAATCGGATTAATGGGGCTGATGATGTCGGCCTACTTCAGCGCCATACTTTCTACCGCGGATAGCTGCCTGATGGCCTGCTCGGGAAATGTGGTGACTGACTTGCTTTACACCTCAAAGTACTTTAGAAATAAGGATGAAATGAAGCTCAGCCAACTGGCAACGCTTGCCATTGGAGCAGCAGCTCTTTTGATTGCCTTATTTATGGAGAATGTGCTCGAACTTATGCTGCATTCCTACGCTTTTATGGTTTCAGGTCTTTTTCTGCCCGTTTTGTACGGGCTTTATTCTAAACGCCGATCAGCCTCGGCCGCCATTGCATCAATGCTTGCAGGTGGTGGGGTAACTCTTTCACTTACAATTCTAAAAACTAACCTACCCTTCGGACTCGATCCAATTATATTTGGATTGTTTGCGGCTCTGGTGGTATTAATTGTAGTTGATAAGTCTAAAGCTGCCTTAGCAACTTCAAGCTAATTGCTGCCATACGGTTGAATACATGTTGAATAAAGCGTTTCTGTTAATTGAATTACTATTCGCTTCAATCGCTTTATTTGTTTACAGAATCACGCAACTAAAGTTTATCAGATAAGCTCCGATAAAAGTGAAGTTTTACTTTTTCTGTTTTAACTTCACCTTCGAAGGATCAATTTTCGATACAGAATTCAAAATACCATCAAACAATCCTTCTATCCACTGTGCAGCAAAACCTTTATAAAGCGTTCTATCCTTAGATATTTCACCCCGTCGGAATTTATCGCTGTTTGGGTTTTCTTTCCAGAAAAGAACACCGCGTGCAATATCGGCAACAGCATTTAATAGCCATTTCTTTTCGCCAGTATCCTTATCTACGGCGGTAATATTTAAATTATTGTAATAGAAATCAACGTATCCGCGTTCTGAATATTTATTACCGGTCATAAAAACTTCCAACTTACTGGCGTAACCCTCTTCAATTCTAATTCCAGCAACGCTCTGAAGGAAATCGCTCATAAAAGAAAGATTGGCGTCTTCAGCGCTTGCCCTTAATTCGAATGGATCATTCTCACCATATTCATAAGTCAAATCCAAGCTTAATTTCGTCTCACCCATAAACTTTGAGTTAGCTTTGAAAGTAAACAGCTTTCCTGAAATTGTATCTATATTTTGTAATCCAGCAAGTGAACCATCGATATTGGTAAAAAACAGCTCAGAAGGAGTGTCGTTTTCATAGACTCCAATAAATGAGAAAGAACTGTTTTTAACGTTAATCGAATCTACCCGAATGGGTAGGGGAATGGAAGCAAATGCACTTTGCGGAAGCTTCGTAACTCTGTCTGGCCACGGATACCGATTGTCTTTATGAATTTCTATAAACAAGCTATCAAGCGTTACGTCTGAAATTACTAATAAACTGTCCTTAAAGTTTTTTGGGCGACTTACCGTTATAAGCGGTGTTTTCACGGTAAACCGCGATTTTCTCCAGCCAAACTCCTTTGGGAATTGAGATTTTGACAAGTTCGGAGTTAATGCGAAATTTTTGATTGAAATGTCGCTGTCCCACTCTGTTAAATCAATGCTCTCCACATCAATTACATAAACAGAATCAGCAAACTGATAACGCGTGCTACTGAGAAGAACTTCAGACTCGGCCCATAGTTTATCAATATTTTTCAACTTACCGACAAACTCAATTTCTTTAAGAACAAAGTCAAAAGCAGAAGTAAGCCTTTCGGGCCCTTCCGGGTCATAATCCAAATTTCCCCTCTTGCACTTAATACCACCTATTGAGATCTTTAAACTATCTGATTTTTCATTTTTATCACCTACATTCCTGGTATTAGTTGAATCTGATTTAAAATCTGAAAACTCGAATCGCCTTACATCGATTTTTGGATCGAGTAAGCTAATTGAGTCAACACCGAAACCCTTACCTAAAAGGAAGGCAATCCCACGAAAACCTTCAAACTCAACATTTCCAGCAGTAAAAATCCAATCTTTATCTTTTCCGCCACTTTTGGAAAAACTCAATTTTTCAATGCTCAGCTCATTTGAAATCAAACTAACTGATAAATCTTCAAAATCAATATCATAGTCATAGCCCAATTGTAGCTCAACTTTGTTTTTCAGCACGTGCGTAAGCTTATTGTCTAAATATGATTCCAGACCAATTAAGCCGGCTACTAGTAAGGCAAGGAATAGAACAATGCCGAGGATGATTTTGGTTTTCATAAAGTATGGAAAAGTATGTAAATTCTTTAATTCAAATGCAAAATGCAGAGATTATTATTTTGAGTGAATCTCTGTTAACTAAATGTGAGACCTTAACAGCCAATTAGCTGTAAATAGTTTATCTTTGTAAAAATGATGATAACGTCTCAGCTAAAGTTTACGATCATTCTAAACAAGAGTCTGCTGGGAATGTTGTACATGAAAATACATTAAATGGAGGTTACCCCAAAACGATATAAGTTTTCAAACCATCTTGATGCAGATTTCTTTAGCACCTTGCGTCAGCGAGTAAACGACTATTTCACCCAAAATAATATTGCCAAACACGGAGACCATAAAATTGTTATTAAAACGATTTTTATGTTTTTACTCTATATTATTCCTTACGTTTTTATAGTAGGAGGGTGGATTACTAATCCTTTTTTATTCGTCGGCTTGTGGCTTATAATGGGCCTTGGCGGAGCCGGGATTGGTGTAAATGTTATGCATGATGCGAACCACGGAGCCTGGTCTAAAAGTAAGTTTTGGAACAATGTAATGGGCAAAAGTGTAAATCTTATAGGTGGTAATGCACGCACCTGGCGATTGCAACACAATGTTTTGCACCATGCTTACACCAATGTGGATGGAATGGATCACGATTTGGATGGTCCTGTTTTCCTTCGTTTTTCCCCTTCTCAGAAAAGAAAGGGCTATCACCGCTTTCAACATATTTATGCGTGGTTTTTCTATGGGCTTCAAACTTTTGCAAGAACTCTGGCTACAGATTTCACGAATGCCAAATTATTCCGCGATCGTGGTCTGATTCGAAAACCAAAGGAGTATAGAGATATACTTCTCAACATAGCTTACGGAAAGATAATTTACTTCTTTTATATTCTTGCTATACCTCTAGTTTTTTCACCTGCCCCCTGGTGGCTTATTTTGGTTGGTTTCGCTACAATGCACTATGTGTTGGGGCTTGTGCTGGCCTTGATTTTTCAAAGTGCACACGTTATGCCAGAGTGCCAATTTCCTGTGGCGAATGCCGGTGGCACAATTGAAAACAACTGGGCAGTTCACCAAATGCAAACTACAACCAATTTTTCTCCAAAAAGTAAAATCTTTTCATGGTTTGTAGGTGGATTGAATTTTCAGATAGAGCATCACTTGTTCTCCAACATCTGCCACACGCATTACGGTGAGATTTCAAAAATTGTTTCTTCTACGGCGAAGGAATTTGGTATTAAATACAACCAGCAAAAGAGTTTTGCCAGAGCAATATGGGAACACGGTAAAATGCTTAAAACATTGGGTACAGCCTAGTTCTGAACTCTCTAAATGAAACTATTAAAAAGCCGCAATTTTTGCGGCTTTTTTATTTGTTTATTAGAACAGTTTGGAGTTAGTTTTTTATTTAACTAGAGATCTGTAATGGATTGATGAGCGTTAAATACAGGATGTTTTGAGATACCCAACTTTGTTCGTTTCGATATTTGCCAGCTACGACTGAAAAACGTCCATCTTAAAGGAGGCTTTCTTAAAATAGCATATAATGTTTGCGAATGCGTTTTCAATTAGGGTGTTAATGGAGCTGTTACTCCCATAAATCCGAAGCCTCCATTCAATATTGAAATATCGGCTACGTTAATTGTACCGTTGCAATTGTAATCTGCCAGCGGATCGTAATTTGAATCACCAGAGGATGAACCGAAAGCTATACTCATTAATGAAAGGTCAATAACATTAACTGTATTGTTTCCATTTAAATCACCTGGAACCTGTGCTCCAAAGAATACCGAAGTTTCCGGAGTGTTGAGAGTCACAAATGCAACTCCTGAACTGATATAGCCATCTAATTTGAGAATAAAGTCAAAATTGCCAAACTGGTTAAATGGAGCTGTGAAATTTCCGTCTGCATTTACAACCACATTATAGCTACCTGCCAAACTCGTTGTGCCGGCATGATAAACATTGAGACTCCCGCTACGAGATCCACATGAAGAATTCCAGCTTACACTACCAAGAACTGTAGATGAAATAGTTCCTTGACATCCACAGTCTTCTTGTATTACGTCATTTGTCGTTTGTGGGTTTCCGTCATCACAAGGTTCACCTATGAACCCGCCCAAATCAACACAAAAATCATTGAGGCCAGTGGCACATAATGCAAAAGTTCCAGGACTTCCTACAAATGAATTTGTTGATACTGTAAGCGTATATTCTGTATTTGGATTGACTGCTACATTAACTGAATTGATTCCAATTCCGCAGTATTGTACGTCTCCATTGCAATTTTCAACTAATTGAACAATCCAGTCAGTAATGGTGATATCATTAAAGTCGAAATTTACAGATTGGTTAGATTCTGAATTAAATGAGAAAAATACGGTATGAGGTGAAAAATCATCGTCACATGTTTCTACACTCGTTTCTGAACCTTCATTTGAATAAATAACGGCATTATCAGGACATTCTGATTGACCATAAAGATCAATTGGAATTGCATTTGCACAAGATTGATTCTCATTTTCGCAGGTTACTTCCAGCGTAAAATCTCCTTGATTGGAAAACCAGTCGTAGGTTCGAATTAGTACAGTCTTAGCTGTTTCCACAGAAAATTCAATTGTTTCGGGAATATTGGATCCAAGTCCGTTATCAGCACAGGCTAATTCTGTCAATGTTCCATCGCATTCTCCAATATATGCGGCAATAACTGCGTCGTAATTTGTACCGTTGATGGTTGCAGTATAGTTAATATTAGGCAGTGCTTCGAGTGCGTAAAATATATCGGCTGGGGTTCCATCGGTGCAACTCGGTAATGGGATGCCGCTTTCGGTGGCACCTACGGTAGTGCCACTTACTGGAGTGCCGCATACAACAGGAAGCGCATTTTCACAAGCGCTATTTAGAGGTAAACAATCGAGAGAAATAGTAAATGTGCCAGAAGAGTTCACAAAATCGTAAGTCCGAATTAAAATAGGTTGAGCAGTTGTTACCGAAAATTCGATCACGGCACTTGATTCTGGATCCATAGCCTTAGCGCACGCAATTTCAACTAAATTGTCTCCACATAAACCGTCAAAGCCTGCATAGGCAACAAGGAGTCCTGACCAATAAGCCACAGGAGTAGAAGTAATTTCATAAATCTGGCCTGGTTGCGCATAAATTTTGTAGAATACATCTTGTGAGACCGCGCTGGCTGAAAGATCACAGATTGGAGGTTCTATACCGCTTGCTGTAGACTCGTTCATCTTTCCTATTAGCGCCTCTCCACAGTTAATTGTAGCGGCAGCTGAACACGAACTGTTGTTCGAAACGGATATTAGCCCAATGTTAAAGTTTCCGCCGGATGGTTGGTAATCATATGTTTGAATTAATACAACTTGTGGTTCTTCTACCGAAAATGTAATGATCTCTTCGATACCATCTGAAATCCCATTGTCCGCGCAGGCGATTTGATTCAAACTACCGCTACATGTACCGGTATATGCCGCCAGGACCCCATCATAATTAGAGCCATATACTCTTACCGTGTAATCGAGTCCGGGACTTGCATTTATCTTATAAAAAACATCGTTCATTGAACCAAAAGAACAATTTGGATTGGGGGTGCCGCTCGAAGTTGCCCCAATTGTTGAACCACTAATGGCAGTGCGTGTTGTTGCTGTTGGATGAGCGAGAATTTCGATCGCATTGCTACAAAAATCGTTACCCGTGGTCTCACATTGAAGCCCTATTCCAAATAAACCTCCATCAGAATTATAGTCGTAAGTACGCACAAGAACAGTTTGAGTGAAGGTGACCGATACTGTGATTACTTCTGCAATATTGTCATCTAAACCATTATCTGCACAGGCAATTTCTGTTGGACTATCGCAACCGCCGGTGTAAGCCAGAAGAACACCATCATAATTTTCACCGTTAACAGTGATTGTGTAGATATAATCTGGGAAAGCAGTGAATGAAAAAAATTTGTCTTCAAGGCTTCCTAATGTGAAACAAGAAGGGTCGGGAAACGCTGAGACTGTTGCGCCTACGGTAGAAGAGAAATTTGTAAATCCACAGTGCAGCGGCCAAGCCTCATTACAATTATCAAAAGGTTCTTGAGCTGAAAGTGAATTAGAGCAGAATGCTGAGATGAGAAAAGCACAAAGATTAATAATTGAAATTTTAAAAGGTATAGGCGATTTCATTTGGAAATGGTTTAGTCACCACATTCCTTGAAAAGGATATGGAGATGGGTTAAAAAATGATTGGTGGCCAAATCTAACTATTTTTTAGATGAATCATCAATTTTATTCGACTAAAACTGATTTAGTCGAGTTGAAACAGTATTTAGAGCATTATGGGATTTCATCAATCCAAAAGCACGCCACAAAAAAAGCCCCCAGAATTGGAGGCTTTCTCAAAACAAAATCAACTTAACTATTATCTCTTTTCAATAGGCGTAACATCACGCTCAGGACTTCCTATATATGCACTAAGCGGTCGAATAATTCTGTTATCAGCACGCTGCTCCATAATGTGCGCACACCATCCGGTAATTCGGCTCATTACAAAAATAGGAGTGAACATGTCAATTTCAAAGCCCATCATATAATAAGCAGGCCCTGCCGGGAAATCAAGGTTTGGATAAATACCCTTCTCAGAAACCATGGTTTCTTCAAGAATATTGGCAATCTCAAGCCATTTCTCCTCACCCGTAAACGAAGCCATTTTCTCTGTGTATTTCTTCATTGTTGGTACACGTGAATCTCCATTGCGGTAAACGCGGTGGCCAAAGCCCATTACTTTTTTCTTGTTGGCGAGTGCATCAAGCATCCATTCTTTGGCTTTAGCCGGGTCACCAACTTCTTTGATCATGTGCATTACCTGCTCGTTTGCACCTCCGTGCAATGGGCCTTTTAAAGCACCAATACCACCAACCACAGCGCTGTACATATCGCTGGTGGTAGATGTAATAACGCGGGCAGCAAATGTAGAAGCGTTAAAGCTATGCTCAGCATATAAAATAAGGGAAACATCAAACGCTTTGATTACTTCCTTGGCTGGTACTTTACCAAAACACATATGGAAGAAATTCTCGCTAATGCTCATTGATGGATCGGGACTGATATAGTCTTTTCCATTTTCATGGCGGTAGCTTGCAGCGATAATCGTTGGTATGCGAGCCAAAAGACCAATAAACTTATCCATGCTTGTTTCAGGAGAGTCATCCCAAATGCGCTCGTCTTCCATACCGAGAAAGCTTACACCGGTGCGTAAAGTATCCATCGGGTGAGCCCCTTTTGGAAATTTATTTATTACTGATTTCAAATCTTCAGTAAGACCTCGCTTGCTTCGTTCTTTTTCGGTAAATGCCTTGAGCTGAGACTCATTTGGCAAATTATCGTGAACCATCAGATATGCTACTTCTTCAAAAGAGCATGTTTCACAAAGATCCTGCACGCGGTATCCGCGGTAGGTAAGGGAATTGCTCTCTGGCATTACTTTAGATATCGATGTATCATCGGTAATTACGCCGGCTAGTCCTTTGGGTGCTATTATTTTATCACTCATTTCTTTATTATATTTTAGGGTTATAATTTGAAGTTGTACAGTGACGAGTCGTATGCATTATAGTCTTCGTAGTGTAATACTTCGTAGAGTCTTTTTCTTGTTTGCATTGAATCCAGAAGCGATTCCTGTGTGCCTTCCGTTTTGATTGTCTTTAGACCATCTTCTACGGCTTTCATAGCCAGTCGCTGTGTGGTAACCGGATAGATAACAAGGTTAAAACCAAGGTTTTCCAGTTCACTTTTTGATAAAAGACGCGATTTCCCAAATTCGGTCATATTCGCGAGAAGCGGAACATCTAATGCCTTGCGGAAAGCTTCAAATTCGCTCTCATCTTTCATCGCCTCCGGGAAAATCATATCTGCTCCTGCATCTACATATGCTTTCGCGCGGTCAATTGCTGCGTCAAGACCTTCCACTCCACGGGCATCGGTACGGGCAATGAGCAAAAAGTTTGGGTCTGTTTTCGCATCGGCGGCAGCCTTAACTTTCTTAATCATAGAATCCACAGTAACCAGCTCTTTATTATCAAGGTGGCCACATCGCTTTGGATTAATCTGATCTTCAATATGACAACCGGCAATTCCCAAATAAGTTAGCTCCTTAATGGTTCGTGCTACGCTCATAGTCTCGCCAAATCCTGTGTCGATATCCATAATTGTAGGCAAATCCGTCACGCGTGCAATGCCTGAAGCAATTTGACTTACTTCGGTAAGGGTGGTCATTCCAATATCGGGCAAGCCAAGAGAATTGGCCATTACTGCACCGGAAACATACACACCATTAAAGCCTGTTTGCTGAATAAGCATAGCCACCATTGGATTATACGCCCCCGGAAACTGGAGGAGTTTGCCACTACTCAATGCCTTTCTAAAATCGGCTCGTTTTTTTTCTGGTGATTTATCGCTTACTATCATTAAAATATCCCTTTTTGGTTTGGCTTATTCTCTTTTACTGAGTCAAATGGCATTTCTACAGTCAAGCCATTGATGTCTGAAGCACTTAGATCTTTTAGTCTCTCGCTGAGATTGATAAAGCGGTCGCGCTCTTCTTTGGTAATAATATTTTCGGTAAGCATATCGAATTTACCGATGTAATTAGGACGTTTAAACGGACGAGCTCCGGCAGGGTGCGCATTGGCTCTTTCCAATTCGTCCTCGATCTTATCACCATTTTTCATGGTAATAATGATTTTACCTCCAAAGGCCTTTTTATCAGGATCTTCGTCATGGTAAAGTTTGGTCCACTTTTCTTTCTCTACAGTTGAGATTTTTTTCCAGAGCTCTACAGTTTCGGGACGCTGCGCGCGACTTGGAGCATAGGACTTCTCATGGTGCCATGTGCCATCTTCTAATGCTACAGCAAATATGTACATGATGCTGTGATCAAGGGTTTCGCGTGTTGCATAAGGATCAAATTTCTGAGGGTCGTTTGAGCCGGTACCAATTACGTAGTGCGTGTGGTGCGATGTCTCAATCAGGATACTGTCGATATCAGAGAAATCCTGAATCTTATTTCGCATGCGAGCTGCAAGATCTATAAGGGCTTGAGATTGATACTCTGCTGAGTGTTCTTTGGTATAGGTTTCCAGAATCGCTCGCTTCTCTTCGCCCGGCTCTGGAAGTGGAATGGTATATTCTGCATCAGGACCGTCAAGTACCCATGCTATAACACTGTCTTCACCTTCATAAATTGGCGATGGACTCTTCTCGCCGCGCATTGCTCTGTCTACAGCCTCAATCGCAAGTTTTGCTCCGTGACCGGGAACATATGCTTTCCAGCTTGAAATCTCTCCTTTACGGCTTTGGCGGGTGCTTACCGATACGTGTAGCGCTTGCTGAATGGCCTGATAGGTAGTTTCGGTATCAAGACCAAGCAGTGCACAAACTCCCGCAGCTTGAGCAGGGCAGAGGTGAGCTACGTGGTCAATCTTATGCTTGTGAAGGCTTATTGCTTTAACCAGATTAACATGTACTTCATAGGCGGCAACAATTCCGCGAAGCACATCTTCTCCATTTTTACCCATTTGCTGAGCTACGGCAATTACTGCCGGGATGCTATCGCCCGGATGTGAATAATCTGCGGCTAGGAAAGTATCGTGGTAATCTAATTCACGCACTGCAGTACAATTAGCCCAGGCAGCCCATTCGGCATGTACTTTAAAATCTTTTGGCATTCCAAATACGTTTGCTCCGCGGTCTTCGCGTTTGTGAGCAAGTGCCTGTGCACGTGCATTAACCACGGGGGTTCTGTTTACCGAGGCTATAGCTACCGATGCATTGTCTATTATTCGGTTAATAACCATATCTTTAACTTCATCGCTGATAGCAACATTGTCTGTTACCATTTTAGCCAGTTTCCAGGCAAGTTGATCCTCTTTAGGAAGGTTTGCTTTAGAAGGGTAAACTTTTACTTTGTGGTTTTTCATAGAATGCAGATTTATATTTTTAGAGTTATTTTCTGATTTTAAGAGTGCAAAGATAATCAATCAAAAGAAGGTTTTTGAGTGAGAATGTTTATAAACTGTTAAGTGAATGGGTGGGCAAAATTCTTATGAACTACAACTATTGACAGAAAGCTATAGATAGTATTGCTACAAATAAATCTTGTGCTTAGCTTTGCGGCATATACTTTAAAAAAATGATTGAAATTAAGAAAGCCTTTCAGAAGCTTACCGACCAGGAGTTTACTCAACTTATTGATACCCCTATTTGGATGTCGCTACTTGCTGCTTATGCTGGCGACGGTAAAGTAAGTGAAGATGAACGAGCCGAGGCAGTGCGATTAGCACACTTGCGTACTTTTACCTCTCCAAAATCACTTCGTGGGTTTTACGAAAAGGTTGATGAGAAATTTGCGGAAAGATTCGATATCTTAGATAAGCGTGTTCCAGATGTGAAAAAAGACAAAATTGTATACATTGAAGCTCAGGTAAAAAAGAGTCACGCCCTTCTTGAAAAGATTGATGAAGATCTGGCTGCAGACCTTGAAGAGAGCCTTGAGAGCTTCTATAAACACGTTTTTAATGCAGATAAGAGCTTTTTCCAGTACTTTGCTCTTCCAATCTTCTCTAGCAGATTAGACAGAAATTCCGGAAATTACGACTTCGACGAAGAAGCAGATTAAGCCAAATGGACTTTTTGTGGTGTTAATTTCGCCAAAGGTCTTATTTCACTCTTCTTTTGATTTGACTACCTCTGCAAACGAAGTTAAAATGAAATAGATGAAATAGATTGTAGAATCAGCATTATTTAAGCTTAACGTAAATAGGGAGCCTTGTAGTCTGACTACGAGGTTCTTTTGTTTAATAAAGCTTGAAATCAAAATAGTAGCTCAATAACAGGCTTTTGCTCGGCTCCCTTTATATTTTATATCTTCGCCGGCTACGAATATTGAAAAACTAATTATTTATGAAGAGTATTTACTACCTATTTATGGCAGCTTTTTTGGCTCCAGGATTAATTTATGCACAACCAGCTAACGACAATTGCTCGGGAGCGTTGCCAATAGAAGTTGATGGGGCAGCAGTTACCGCCGATAATACCGACGCTACAGCCTACGGCCCACAGGGTTCTTGTCTATCAGGAGACCAATCAGATGGTAATGTTTGGTTCTCCATTACCTTAACAGAAGCATCAATGCTTTCAATTACTACAGAGGAGGGCACTTCAAACGATTCTCAACTAACTCTTTTTACTATTGATGATTGTGGCGGACCAGATGAGGCATTTACAGAAATTGACTGTAGCGAAGATGTTTCTTTTGTTGTTTATATGTCTGAAATTTTAACAGACGAACTGCAACCCGGAACTTACTTTTTGTCAGCAAGTACATTTAGTAACGAAGCACAGGGTTTTACAAATGTGGGAACATATTCCATCTCCGTTTCATCAGCGACACCTCCAGAAAACGATTCTTGTGAGGGCGCTATTGAATTAACTTTAGATGGACCAACAGTAACAACCGATAATAGCCTGGCTACAATAGTTGGACCGAAAGGTTCATGCTATGGAACAGAACAGGTGGCTGGTGATACGTGGTATATGTTTACTTTATCTGAGGCTCAAAATGTTCGTGTATTAACAGAAGAAGGTACTTCAGAAGATTCACAAGTTTCAGTATATACAATTGAAGGTTGCGGAACTGGTGATGAGGTCTATACAGAAGTGGGCTGCAATGACGATGCCAGTGACGATAACTTTATGTCGATTGTAGAAATGGAAAACCTTCCTGCAGGAGTTTATTATATCAAAGCCGGAACTTACAGCAGTTTTTTTACTGGAACTTATACTATTTCAATAGAGTCATATACTACTGTAGGTGTAAACGATGCAGATAAAAATGCAAACTTCTCGGTTTATCCAAATCCGAGTAACGGTAATTTCTCTATTCTAAATGCAGGTGTTTCAGGAAACTATACGGTTGAGATAATTGACCTTACGGGTAGAGCAATTCATACACAAACTTCACCAATGAATGTGAATTCGGTGACTAGCATTTCTGTAAATAGTATTGCTTCAGGTGTGTACACATTGAGAATGGTTAATAATAAAGACAATAGGTTTAGCACAGAACGCATTGTAGTAAATTAAGGTGATATAATTTACACACTTCTTATTTCAGAAATGGCGGGTCCCAGTGATCCGCCATTTTTTTATGTAGTAATAGGAAGTCTTTTTAATTTGATGGCAAAACGATTTTCAAAATCGAAAGAAAAAACCACCGCGATTATGTCACGGTGGTTTTTGTAATGTGATATTTAATAAGCCTTAAAATTCTCCCCGTAAGGGAAGAGTCGGATTTTAAGCTTAATTCATATTTTCAATAACCATGGCAGAAGCGCCGCCGCCGCCATTGCAAATGCCCGCACATCCTTTAGAAGCATTGTTTTGCTTCAAGACATTTATTAGGGTTACAATGATTCGTGCTCCACTACATCCTAGTGGGTGTCCAAGTGCCACAGCTCCACCATTTACATCTACTTTTGAGGCATCAAGACCTAATTCTTTAATATTGGCCAGACCTACAACAGCGAAAGCTTCATTAAGCTCCCAGAAATCAATATCAGTATTTTTAAGGTTAGCCTTATTCAACGCCTTAGGAATCGCTTTTGAAGGAGCTGTTGTAAACCATTCCGGAGCCTGCGCAGCATCAGCATAACTAATGATTTTAGCAAGTGGCTTAAGGCCTAAAGATTCAGCTTTTTCCTTGCTCATTAGAACTACTGCAGCAGCCCCATCATTTAAGGTAGAAGCGTTAGCAGCAGTTACTGTTCCGTCTTTTGAAAATACAGGACGCAACCCGGGAATTTTTTCCATTTTCACGTTTTTGTACTCCTCATCTTCAGATACTATAATGGCATCGCCACGACGCTGAGGAACTTCTACCGGTACTACTTCGTCGCTAAACTTTCCGGATTTCCATGCATCAGCTGCTCGATTGTATGAATTGATTGCAAATTCATCTTGCTCCTCACGGCTAATATTGTACTCACGTGCACAAAGATCAGCACAGTTTCCCATATGCTCTTTTTTGTAAGCATCGGTCAACCCGTCATGAACCATACCATCAAGCATAGTAATGTTGCCAAGTTTTGTACCTGTTCTTGAACCGGGAAGATAATGTGGTGTTTGGCTCATGTTTTCCATTCCTCCGGCAATTACTACATCGGCATCGCCCATTGCGATGGCTTGTGCTGCCATTGAAATAGATTTCATTCCTGATGCACATACTTTGTTCACAGTTGTGCAAGGAACGTTATCACCAATACCGGCATACATCGATGCCTGACGTGCTGGAGCTTGTCCTAAACCGGCTTGCAAAACACAGCCCATTATCACTTCATCTACCTCTTTTGCATCGAGGTTGATTTTAGACATTGCTCCTTTAATAGCTGTTGCGCCAAGTTGAGTTGCAGGAACAGTAGAGAGGCTGCCATTAAAACTTCCAATTGGCGTTCTAACAGCAGATACTATATATACTTCTTTCATTTTATGAATTGTTTACTAGGGTTCAATTTGGGCGCAAAGATACAGAAATTGATGATTTTGCCGAAAGGCAGTAACCCACCAATTTAGCGGGTAAGGGGGAAATGAGACTGGCTGCCTGATACATCAATGGTATCGCCATCCAAGGTGAACTTTTTAAGCGTATTGTAATATCCGCAATCGCCATCATATTCGCCTCCCAGATCAATATTTTCAATATTGGCCACGTAACCCGTTGTAGGCTCAACCACCATATACCCATACACGGTGTAGTAGGGCGACTGGTCATTTGTAAACGGGTAAGTATCATTGATGAAGAACCGGCCTTCACCATTGGGGTACACTCCGTTTGTATATAGCGTATCGGCAATGAGTGGTTCACTAAAAGGAATAAAGCGCACAAAAAATAGGGCATCTAATTCTTCTGGACTAAAACCATTCTCGCCGCCATTTTGAAGCTCAAAGTAAATGGCATTAATAGCTTGAACATCTGGCTCATCACATTCTTCACTGCAGGCACTGAAGGCAAAAACAGCGAGGAAAAGAGGTATGTAAAAAGATTTTTTCATAAATTCTGACGCCAAAAATAGTGAAATGAATTTTTGAATGAAGTCATTTCTTAAATTTGTGCACATATGCGCTTTAAACATTTCTTAAACGTGGCTTTTTTGAGTTTGGTGCTCGCAGGCTGCAATACTACATATTACTACTCGGAATTTATACAGCCTTCTGAGGTTTATATTCCTTCAAAGATATACGCCGTGGGTGTTCTCAATCGAGGCGCATCTTCACAAATGGCTACAACGATCTATACTGATGGTGTTCCTTTTGAATATATTAAAGGTATTCCTAAAAAGGCATCGGCAAAAACGATTGAAGCAATTAAAAAGGACTTGGAAGGTTTGGGACGGTTTAAAATTGTGGATATTCCATGGGATAGAGAATTGCGCGATCAGCGTAAGTTTTTGGAAGACGCCTTAACGGCAAAAGAAGTAGACAGTCTTTGCGAAAACTACAAAGTGGCGGGTATTATTGCACTGGAAGGGGTGGACCTTACTATACGTACGGATGGGGATGTGAATGTGGTAACTGTAAACGATGAGATGGGAATGCCAATGAGGGTTCCTGAATTTAGCAGCCGACAGGAAGCTTCTTTTACTGCCGCATGGAGATTTTACGATGGCTATAGCCTTTCAGCCATTGATACCTATCAGGAAACATATCAGCGCTTTTTTAATCGCGTGGCCTACAATCCTGATGACGCTGCAAAAGTAGATGCTGATGACATGCAGCTTATTGATGTGGTAAGGGAGGCTTCTTACGACTACTATAAACGTGTGTCGCCACACTGGGTAGATGGTTTTCGCCTTTACTACAAAGGAGGAACGGCAGAAATGTATACGATTAGTGAAAATCTTCAATACACGGGCAACTGGGAGCAGGCTGCCGCCGGTTGGCTAAAGCTTACGACCCATGATGATACTAAAGTCAGACAATTTGCCACTTTTAATATGGCTGTTGCCAGCGAAATGATGGGCAGGCCGAAAGTAGCCAAAGAGTGGCTTTTGAAATCAATTGAAATTAAGAGCACGAAAAATACTGAGAAATATCTCGAGACATTAAACCGACAGATTGTTGTATACGAAGTTGTAGATCAACAATTGGGAATTTAACATTGGATACATTCAACATGGGAAAATTAATAGGATTATTAGCATTGATTGCAGCGGTTTGGGTCATTTACCACTTGTGGACCAAGAATAACCGCCTTAATGATACACAGAAACTTGTCTGGACCATTTGTGCAGTGGCATTTAGTATTATTACTGCAATAATTTATTACTTTACTCAGTACCGCAGGCAGTATTAGCCTTACCTTCTTTTTTTTCGCAACCCTTTACAGTTGAAGCATTTGCCACAGATGTAGCGACATGCTTGTGTGTAAGCGAACGCCAATTCTCGGTAGATTTTCGCTAATTTTCTATTTTTCTTTCCCAACATGTAGCACAATCATTCTTTTTCTCGTCAAAGAGTATAGAAAAGCATTACAACTGTGTACGGAAATTTGGATTACACTTTATTAAAGAGCCGGCTCAAAACTGACACCAAGGTGCAAACTCAAGTGTACAATGACTGCTATAAGCGTGTCTATTCCAGTTGTCTGCGCATTCTGAATGATCAGCATTATGCGGAGGATTTTATGCATGAAGCTTTTATTCACGCTTTCAAATCTATTGATACATATAGAGGTGACGCCCAGCTCAGTTCATGGATATGCAGAATAGCGGTAAATAAATGTCTGGATCATTTAAAAAAGCGAAAGGTTAAAATGGTCTTTTCAGATGATTGGGAAAAAGAAGACAATAGCTGGAGCACGGATGAATTAACTTGTGAGGATAGTGAGGTAGATAAGATTAAAGCTGCTATGGGCTTATTGCCGGAAGGCTGTAGATTGGTTTTTAACTTGCACGTTATGGAAGAGATGGATCACGATACAATTGCTGAACGACTTGATATTAAACCGGGCTCTTCCAGAGCGCAGTACGCCAGAGCACGCATAAAAATTAGAGAATTAATTAAACAGAAAAGTCATGGATGAACTAGAAAAATACATACGTGAGAATGATGAGCTTTTCAATAATGAGGAGCCCACGGAAGGACACGAAGCCAGATTTTTACGGAAGTTGGAGCAGTCCAAAGAGAAGAAAGTAAAATCTACGGTAGATTTTTGGCGAGTGGCTGCTGCAATCATTTTATTGCTCGTGCTGGCTACTTCTGTGCTAATTCCCAGAATGAATAGCCCGCAAGATGTGCAGTATAGCTCTATGAGCCTCAGTAATGTATCTGACGATATGGCAAATGTGGAATTTTATTATAAGTCGAAACTAGCAGAAGAATACGACAAAATTAACGACCTGTCTAAAACCGATCCGCTGGTTAAAGCTTACCTCGATGAGATAGATAAGCTGAATGAAGAGTATCAGGAACTGGAAGCTTTGCTTTATGAAACTGGTACACATGATAAGGTAGTGCTGGCAATGATTGAAAACTTTAGGCTTAGGCTTTCCCTGATGGAAAAGCTCGAAGCAAAGAAATTAAACGAAACGAAAAAAGACACGATATGAAATATTCAACAACACTGTTGCTCAGCTTACTATTTATAAGCTCAATAGCCCTTGCACAAACAGAGAAAAAGATAAATAAAGAGTTTAATAGCTCGGTATTTAAATCACTGGCAATAAATAATTCATTTGGAAACATCGAAGTCACAGCCCACTCAGGTTCTAAAATTGAAGTACTAATTATCGTCTCAGTAGAGAAGGTGAAAGGGCAGGAGGCTTCCGAATTTTTAGATAATGTAAAATTCGATTTTGTAGAAAATGGAAGTACACTTACAATTACTACTAAAAGACAGGAGGACAAAATAAACTGGAGGAAGATTGAGAATTTTAGAATGGATTACCAAGTTAAGACACCTGAAAATTTAAACATTGACATCAATAATTCTTTTGGTGATGTGAGAGTAAATGGAACTAGTGGTAATTTAAAGATTAAACAGCGACACGGTGATTGCTTTATTGCTTATGCGAATGGAAAAGAGAATGATCTGGACATACAATTTGGAGATATGAGAATCGAGTCTATATCACAATCAAAAATTGACGTTCAACATGGAGATTTACATATCGAAAAAGCTCATAGCCTGGTTCTTGATAGCCAATTTGGAGATATCAACATAAACCGTATTGGTGGGAAAAGTGTTTTGGATATAGCCCACGGAGACCTTGAAATAGACAATCTTTCTGATAAGTTTACTTCTCTCGAAATTGAAGTTCAGTTTGGCGATATAGACATTCATGGTATAACCGACTTTGATATTGAAATGGAACTTCTCGGTAATTTTGCTGAATTTTCATGGGATAAAGGCTGGTTAGTTAGTGGGAAGTCAAATGGTATTAATAGCTCAAATTATATCGTTAAAACTGTTTCAGGATCTACTTCAGGTAAGACCTTAAAAATTGATGCATCTCATAGTGATGTGGATCTCGATTGAAAGAATAATTGTTTACTTTTCTAGGAAATTCAATGTAAATGAAGTTTTTAGTATCGCTTTCAGCCGTAGTTGTCATTTTTATTGCGGCCGGGTGTACAAATTTTAAAAAGATATATAAAGACGGCTTTGTCGATTCTGATAACTTTCTATGCAGAGGTTGATTATGAAACCAACTTAGATTTAATCCTATTGCCCGTGGTAATTGAAGGTGAAACTTATCAGTTTCTATTTGATACCGGAGCGCCAAATGTTATTTCCAATGAATTGAGTGAGAAGTTGGGAACAAAAAAACTCAGAAATGGAAAAGTAGGAGATTCACAGGGAAATAGTGACAGGTTAAGTTTAGTAATGTTAGACTCTGTCTCGATAGGAGGAGTGAGCTTCTACAACACTGGTGCAATTGTAGCTGATTTAAATCATGCAATCGAAATTGGCTGTCTCAAAATAGATGGAATTTTAGGAGCTAACCTCATGAAGTTCGCATATTGGAAAATTGATTCTAAAAACCAGATTCTTACTCTTACCTCTAATCTGGATACACTTTCCAGAGGTCTCACAAATCCACACATACTGGAATTTGAACCAAGACGAACATATACTCCCATGATAAGTCTTTGGCTGAATGATTCTTTGATAGACTATATCACCTATGACACGGGAAGTGGAGGGTATGTTACTCTGGGCAAGAATATAAAACTGGAGTCAGAGTTTCAGCTAGCTGAATATGCGGGATATGGCAGTACCGGTCTTTATGGAAGCAATTTAGATACTGTTCGCTATGGTAGAATTCAAGTTGAACTAGCCGGTTTTCAACAAATTGGAGTGGGATCGTATAGTCAGAATACTTCAAAAAAATTGTTGGGTATGGAGTTTTTGGAGCAGTTTGTTCAAATACTCGACTGGGAAAACAATCAAATAACGCTTTTTGAAGATGAGATTGTTCCACAAAAATTCAACCGGTACCCTGTAATTCCCAGATGGGTTGATGGAGCCTTGGTGGTAGGTGGTTTAAATACTGATACTTCATTTCAGAATCTGGATTTCTTTATTGGTGATTCTATAAGAATACTAAATGATCTGGAATTTGAAAATGGCGATGTTTCTGCATACTGTGATCTTCTCAGCTTAGCTGATTCTCTGAAGGGCGACACGCTAAAAATAGAGTTGTTAAACGGAAAAAGGAAAGAGCTATCCCGTGTAACAATTAATGTTGAATAGATGCGTAGTATTATGGAAGAAGCAGCCCACTGCTGAGCTGCTCCCTTCCTATCTCAGCTGTTCTGGCAACTGAAACAAATTATGGTACTATTATTCTAATCGAATTGCAATTAGAAGTTAGAGACGAACCACATAGCCAACTCCAATTTGAAAGCTTCGGTTTTTAATGCGCTCATCAAGGTCTTTTTCTTTTGTGGCATCAGAGATACCTAACACGTATCGCAGGTCAAAGATTATCGCTCCTGGACCGGCCGAGAATTCCATCCCCGCTCCAACAGCTGCGCCAATATCAAAACGATTAAACTCTTTGTCAAAATCCAACTTTTCGGTATTCGTATTTGTGGTTTCGTTGTCTTGAGCATCAGTCAAATCTAAGGTGTTTTGCACTGTACCATTTAAGGCAATTGCAAACGATGGTCCCACAAATCCATTAAAAGCAACATTGTCACCTCCAAGTCTGAATCTTGCTAAAATTGGTACTTCAATGTAATTTGCTTTCACAGTTTGCACCTGACTTATTTCTTTTTGCTGAACCGGCTGCCCTTGGGCGTTGTTAATAGCACAATTTTCGCATGAAAAGGTTAGTTTACCACCTTTTTGAATATACTCAACTTCACCTTGAATGCCAAACCAGGGAGCCAATTCGAGCACGGTAACGAAGCCTACATGTGGCGCTATTACCGATTTTGAATTAATGTCTTTGTTGTTTCTAATATTAGATCCCCAACGGTATGAACCCACATTCATTCCTGCTCGTCCGCCGAGCATTACTTCAACCTGAGAGAAGGCAGTGGTACTTGTTGTAATTAGTAAAATTGAAATCCAGAATACTTTTAGATAGGAAAGCGTTTTCATAATATTGATTTTTTATGGTTTGTTTCCTTTTTATCGATGTACTTCTGAAAGGTGAACAACTTAAATGAACTAGTTGCTTAATAATATTGATTATGAGTAGAATAGTATGCTTGATCATTCTGCTCTATTTTTCTATTATTTGGATCTGGAGTTGAACATTCTATCGATGAGTCAACTAAATTTTTGAGTAGCATAAAAATTACTCGACAGACCCTCCGATGCTTGATCGTATTAATAGATAAGTTTTAGACTCAAATCATGATAAGTAGAGTAACAATATTTGACTGGAGGTTAACTTGAGACATGCGAATATCTTCGTCTGCAATTATTGGCAATATGGGGAGTGAAATACTCGGATGAAGCGTAATCGAAATTTTTATTTAGTAGGACACATATCACCAATTTCTAAGGCTTGGCAAGGAAGTCAAAAATCAACTCAAAATGTACGAGGCTTAGATATGCCTATTTACGTAGTTTTTCCTGTATCGTTTTTATTTTCGACTCGTAAGCTGAATTGGGTAGTGGAGTTGTTTTTTGAATAGCCTCATTATTCTCTGTTTTTAACCAAGAGAGAATGCTGTACCACTGCGCCTTATCTTGAAATCTAGAACTAGGATCTTCTAGTGTTTTCTCAAAATAGGGTAGGGCTTCATTGTATTTTTCCAGATTGAAGTAGGCGGCTCCTAAATAGTATATTATTGTTGTGTTATCAGGATTTTCGCTGCTCAAAGCTGTCCATTTTTCTATGGCTTTTTCATATTTTTCTGCTTTGTAATCTACCATCGCATCATGAAAACTATAATCGTCTGTTGCGCTCATTGGAACCGGTTGCCCCGGGTCTACAGTAGCGTAATTCGCGAATAGCTCTTCCTGGGTAGATTGAAAATTTAATGCCCAGAAACTAACAGCAACTATGGCTGCTACGCCCGCTGCAATGGCAAACCAGTTGGTGTTGGATGACTCTTCCTTTTTAATTACCTTCTCGTGAATCTCGTCTAAACTCGCTTTTAATCCGCCTATTTCTATGCTTAGCTGCAATTCTCTCTGAATTTCAACTTCATTACGCAGTACTGAATCGTTTTTGAGCCTTGCCTCAAATGCTTGTGCTTCATCGCTATCCATTTCACCGAGAACATATAGCTCTATCATGCCAAAATCTTCAGGCGATATATTGTCTATTGAATTCATTTCTTAAGGGGTTAAGATTTATTATTGATGTGAAAGCTCTTGAGCTTTTTCATACATCTGTACTTCAATGTTTTCACGGTGCCTGAGTCGTAGTCCAGTTCGATTCCTATTTCTTCCAGGCTCATTTTTTGATAATAAAACCTGTTGAGAATGGATGTACACTTTTCATCCAGCTTGCTATACAAGTTAGCCAGGTAGTTCATTCGCGAGTCATCTTCTTCGGTATAATCCATATCAGAAACTGCCTCAGGCTGATTCTCATGCTCTAATCTTACCGTAGATTTATGCGCTTTTGATTTTAGCTTGTCGAGCCATTTAAACTTGGCGATTTGAAAAATGTACCCACCAATGCTTTTTCCTCCTTGAGGTTCAAACTTACCTTCTTTAACATTTACCCAGGCCGCAACAATCGCCTCCTGATATATGTCTTTGGCATCTGCTTTATCACCACTATTTTTGAGAATATACATTTCGACGCTTTTAAAGTTTTGTGCATAGATTTGCTCCATGCTCCTTCGGTCATTTAATATAAATCCCTTGGTTAGCTCTTGCTCGGTGGCTGAAGAATTCGTTTTTATTAGCTTCACAAATAAATCTCGATGGTAAGTTTTTCAATGTTAGAGATTTATTTTGACCGATGCAAAAATTTAATGTGGATTCATTTTAATTACCTGTTTTTCTACTTATCGAGTTTGTATCCGATAAGTGAACAAGAATCTTCAAAAATTTCTTACTAAGGGCCGTGAAGCTTTATGCGAAGAGCTTTAGATGTTGGTAATCAGAAACTTGAAAAGAAATAAATGTAGAGCATACCCGATAGTATAGCGGTTCCAAAACTCATAAAGGTACCTATGAGAATGTATTCGGTAAGTTTACGGTCTCGGGCTCTTGTGAGATCACCAATTCTGAAAATTGATTTAGCGGCTATTAGAAATCCTATTGCTGCCCATTGACCAATGAGAATAAATCCAAAAACCAAAACGCGCTCAAGTATACCAATGTAGGAGCCTGCTCTTGGAAGCGATTTTTCATTCTTACTATCTTCAGAAATGATTTCATTCCAATGGCTCATTGCCTCAGACACGAAAAATGAGGCTGGACGGGTTAGAAATACTACGACAGTTATAGCTGCTAAAGAGGCAGGAGAAAACGTGATAATTGGTAGTATCTCTGAAAAGTAGGCCCAAACGCCAATAATTACTATGAAGTGAAGAAGTTGGTCTATGAAAAACCAAGGTTGTTGGTTTTTTTGATTCTGAAATTGAAGTTTACAACCGTCTATGATAAAGTGTAACACGGTAATGATGAGGGAGGGGAGCCATTGATCAAATCCTGCAATGAGCAGAAGCAATATAAAATGAACGATTACGTGTATATAGAGCTGCGGAGCAAGCCATTTCAATCTGGATTTTTGATCAATAGAGTCCTTGGTCTGAAGAAAAAAATCTCCTATTAAGTGAGCGAGAAGATATTGAATGAGAAGTGTCATGATCTTAATAGCTTAATCTTGTTAGAGAAATATTCTACTAGTGAAAATATCTCATCAGCATGGGCTACACGAAGTCGTGAGCTAACGGAGGGTTGAGTTATTCCTAGTTTTTTAGACAGGTCGTTTTGCGATATTCCCGGGTTTTTGAACATAATATCCATAGCTATTGCGGATGCCTGAGTCCAGTCCGTGATGAGTGCTTCCGCCAGATGCAGCATCATATTCATCTCCAGGGTTAATTGCTCATCAGAGGAGCGTAATACCAAGCTATATTTTTTGTTTTGTAGCAAATCAAAAGCTTCGCCACTATGTATGAATGCTTCCCCGTTGCTCAAAGTTACCGCATCTGCCTTAAAAGCTACTTTTCCTAAGCCAATAGAAATTCGTACATCCAGTCCATCTATTGTTTTTATTCCTGCCTTTAACTGGAATACTGCCTTAAATGCCTCAGCCGCATCGATTTCCAGCTGAAAGCTGTCGCCTCTGTATATTTCCCAGTTGGCAGGCGTTTCTCCATACCCGCTCAAAATATTTTTCAGGACATCTATCCATGCCTGTGGGTTTTCAATTTTTCTAGAGTCAATAATGTCTCCTGTTAAGACCGCTCTCATTTATAATAATTTATTTTCCAGCTGAGTAGATGATCAAATATATCGAATAATTGTTCTATAATCCTACATTATAGATAGTTTGTTCTATTTTTAAATGTGGGGGGATAATTTCTCTATTACGTCAAATATAGAGTTTATGTTATATAATTGCACAATATAGAGTTAAAGCTCTATAATCACTAAATATATAGTTATTGATCTATATTCATATGCATAGCTGCAATTCTCAAGACGATTTTCGGCTCTTAAAGGGAAAAACCGAACTAAAAGACATAAAAAAAGACTGTCATTTCTGACAGTCTTTCTAGTGATCCCGCTGGGGTTCGAACCCAGGACCCCAACATTAAAAGTGTTGTGCTCTACCAGCTGAGCTACGGAATCTTTTCGCTAATGCGGGTGCAAATATAAGGGCTTCTTCTAATCTGACAAGGAGTTTTTTCAAAAAAAATTATTCAAGTTTAATCTACTACCGGACACCGCTCAAAAGGAACTGTTCTATCGAATAAAAAACGATAGGTTTTCATTTCTCTATATCGCACAGCACCAAGGTTTTCACACACCTTTATCATCTTTGGGTTAAAGTCTCCAACCCACGTCATAACGATCTCATCATAGCGGGTATTTGTTTTTAAATAATCGCCTGCCCAATGAATCATTGCACCTTCAACACCTCTACCTTGCCATTTTTTTGAAACTCCAAACACTATTCCAACCAGTGTGCGCGGGGTTCCCTTCCACTTATGGTATAGAAATTTTAATTTTCCAATCCAGTTTAGGTTGCCGTTTACATATTTGAATATCTCATTAAGCTCGGGAATATTCACAAAGAAAGCAATGGGCTCATCTCCTTGATAGGCGAATATGACTATTCTTTTGTCTATAACTGGTTTTAACGAGTTCATGATTTTTTGAGCTGCCTCTACTTTCATGGGTTTAAAGTTCGCATGCCCACCCCAGGCTGCGTTGTATACTGTCCTGAAATCTTCGGCCACTGCGGGCAGCGGTTTACCAACGACATTATCAACACGTATATTTGAGATTTCTTTTAATCGCTCGATTTTCCGTACAAAGACCTCCTGTACAGGCATATAAACCGGGCGTTTGTACAAGTATTGATCAAAGTATGTTTCAAAGCCATACTGCTCAAAGAGGGCGGGGTAGTAAGGCGGATTGTAATTCATAGCATAGCTGTTGGGGTCGGTAAAATTCTTGGTAAGGCATCCCCAAAACTGATTACGCTCGCCAAAGTTTACCGGTCCATCCATCGCTTCCATTCCCTCTGTAGCAAGCCAGTCTTTAGCTGTATCGAAAATGAAATTGGCTATTTTTTGATCATTGAGCGATTCAAAAAAACCTACACCGCCAGTAGGCTGTTTCTCAGTATAGGCTGTTTTCGGATGAACAAAAGCAGCAACACGACCAATTAGTTGGTTGTCTTCATTGTAAAAAATCCAGCGCTGAGCTTTTCCGTCTTTAAAAAGTTTGTTTTTAGAAGGATCAAAGATTTTCTCAATATCCTGAATAATATGTGGAATATAATTGGGATCGGTAGCATAAATTAACTCTGCTACTTTATGAAAAAGCTTGACGGTATTTTTATCACTTACTGGAACAGCACGCATAATGTGTAATTTTATGCAAAACTAGTTTTATCATTGCATATAGCATGAAAGTTTATTTAATAGGATATATGGGAGTGGGTAAAAGTAGCATAGGAAAGCGCCTGGCAAACCGCTTGAATTGCAATTTTATTGACCTTGATTCGCGGATTGAAGAAATTGAAAATCGCTCAATAACTGTAATTTTTGAAGAAGAAAAAGAAGAAAGCTTTCGCGAAATAGAGAGACGAATATTGCTTAACCAAATGCAAGAAAATAGCGTGATTGCCACCGGTGGTGGTGCTCCGTGCTATAAAAACAATCTGGACAAAATGCTGGAGAACGGAGTCGTAGTTTGGCTTAAGATGACACCTGAAATATTGCTAAGCAGGTTAAAAGCCAAAAAGGCAAAGCGACCACTGATTGCGAATCTCAGCGATTCTGAACTTGGTGATTTTATTAAAAAACATCTAGGTGAGCGAGAATTATTTTACAGCAAGGCACCGATTCATTTTGACGCAACTAATATGAATCAAACAAAAATGGATGAATTGGAACTGGAAGTAAGAAATTACTCCAGATAAACAGCATCCTTACCTTGGTTGAAGGTTACGGCTATGTGATCTTGCATCGTAGTACTGAGTGTGAGACCTACAAAATCTGCTTTGATCGGGAATTTTCTGTGCAGCCGGTCAACCAATACCACAGTGGTTAAGTTTTTGACTGAATACTCGAGAATGTGACGAGCACCATATATCAACGTACGACCTGAGTTTAAAACGTCATCAATCAGAATAACAGATTTTCCGATGAGAATCTCGCCTGATTGACTCAATACCGGCTTTTGTATCGGATCCTTTTTATTGATCTTGAGCTTTAGCAGGGTTACTTTAATGCTTGATATCTCTTCCAGAATTGGTTTTATACGCTCCGCTAAAATCACTCCTTGTTTTTCTATCGCCACAAAAATTATTTCTTCCTCCGAGTAGTTGAACTCATAAATTTGATAGGCAATGCGTCTTATCTTTTGCGAAATACTCTTTTGATCCAGTACAAGCGTTTTACTCGGCATCTTATCTGATAATTTGGGTCAAAAATAGCAAAATGAGCTATTCGAACTATCTTTGAGTCATGAAAAGCATGACTATTTTGATTTTGATAGCTGGTCTCATACTGGCTTGCACCAATGAAAATGATAAAACGGAAGTACTAGATACACATCTGGCCACCACAGAGGTGAAAATGGCTGAGTGGAGTGAACTAGCCATTTTGATGAGGCAAATTCACAAAGGTGCCAAGCAATGGAAAAAAATGCTCGAAGCTGGAGAACTGGTTACTGATTCAGCAAATATTTACAAGCAATTAGTCGAAAGCACAGCTACAGATAAGTCTGTAAAAGGTCCGGCCTTCGAAGCTTTTGCAATGAACTATCAGCAAGCTCTAAATGATTTTATTGAGGCCAACGACATGGTAATGGCAAAGGAAAAATACAACAATCTGGTAAGCACCTGCATTTCATGTCACCAATCGTATTGTCCCGGTCCGGTGAAAACCATTAAAAAACTCTATTTACCAAAAGATTAACCCATCTTTTCCAACTCTATAAACAGTTCTCTTTTTGATCGTAGGTCTTATAGAATTATAGGCTTCTTCGAAGTGTATTATTTTAAACAAATCTTCAAAATAGGGGAGATATTCAGGTTTTGAGCCTCCAAACGGTGGGTGATCCTGAAAGAGTGGTTCATTGAAAAGTACACCTACAAGTTTTCCGTTTTCACGAAGTAAATTATGCATTTTTTCAGCATATTTTCTGCGTAGGTCAGGAGCTAATGCGCAGAAAAAAGTTTGCTCAAAAATTAAATCATACGTGTCATTGTGCTCAAAAAAATCCCCTAAAATGAGGTTTTCCTTCGGGAAAATCTGGAAATCTTTTTTTCAAATTCGCGAAAGCGCCTGGAGCAATGTCAATCAGAAAAGTGTTTTTAAACCCTTTGTTTATGAGATATTCACCCTCGTGTGCATTGCCGCAACCGGGAATGAGAATTTTTAAATCTTTATTGTCAAGTTGGTCAATGTAGTCGGTAATAGGAGGTGAAGCGTAGCCTATATCCCAGCCGGTTTCGGCCATGTCCCAGCGTTGTTGCCAGTAATTTTTATCAAATTGATTCATTTTACTTTTGAAATAATGCGACAGCCTCTACGTGGGATGTATGAGGAAACTGATCGACGAGAGAAAATTTGATTAATTTATATCCTTCTTGGTTGAGTGTATTGGTATCCCTGGCAAGAGTGGCAGGGTTGCATGAAATATATACCAGGATCGGAGCGTTGAGCTCAATAGTCCTTTTCAATGCCTTGGGCGCTATTCCCGCTCGTGGCGGATCAAGAATTACCGCATTGATATTGCCAACGTATTGCGGGTGTTCGTGCAGGAATTTATTAACGTCGGCGGCGTAAAAGGTGGTATTCGAAATTCCACTTGCCTTAGCTGCTTTTTTGGCATCTTCTACTGCACTGTTCTCAATTTCAACACCTACTACTTTTGCATTAGGCATTTCGCGGGCAACCATTTGAGAAATTGTACCCGTGCCGCAAAAAAGGTCGAATATAGTGCCTTCGGGAGTTACTTTTTCTTTCAGGTAGCTTATAGCTTTCTCATAAAGAACCTCAGCACTTTTAGGATTGGTTTGAAAAAAACTCTCCATACGTATGTCAAAATTCAAACCCGAAAGGCTTTCTGTAATATAGTCCTTTCCAATAATCACCTTTGAAGCTCCCTCCAGTGGCTGAACTCTATCGCCGGTATCGTCATTGATTGTGTGAAGAATTCCTGCCAATCTATTGCCGAAAAGGGTCTCAAATAATTTGACAAAATCGGTCATGTCAAACTTATCTAGATTGTGGCTGGTAGTGACAAGGTTGAAAAGCACTTTATCCTGAGCATAGCTTTTTCTAACGGTTAAAAACCGAAAGAAACCCTCACGTCGAGGAGCATGCCATGGTGGTAAACCTGATTCTTCGCAAAATTTCCGAATCTTGTGAAGATTATTCTCAACTTCAGCATCAAAGAGGCCGCTGTCAGAATCTAAATTCTCAACCATCCACCACGTACCTCTGTGTTTGAAGCCAAGCGCAAATTCATCAAGCTCCTCATGCGTGTGTATATCGTAGCGAATCGCAGCGAACGAATATTCCATTTTATTTCGGTAATGCCAATGCGAAGGAGATGAGAGAAGTGTATCAAAAATCTCTGCCGCATCTTGCACTCCACCAATTCGCCTAAAAAGATCAATGCTCGTTTCTACCTTATATTTTTGTTGAATTTCTACCGGCAGTGTTGCGTATGGTGCACCAGCTATTGGCTGATATGGAATTTCTACTTCATCGGGAGATTTTTCCAGCACTTCCATGAGTTTAGTTTCTACATGGTTTTTTCGTGCTTTTACTACCCGGCATTTCACTTTTTGCCCGGGTATGGTATTCGGTACAAATACCACTAGTTCACCTTTTTCTGTTTGAATACGGGCGATACCTCTGCCTCCAAAGGCCATTTTTGAAATGGTAACCTCAATCTCTTCTCCGCGCTTAAACGGACTGCTATTTCTTTTTGTGCTCATGTCAATTATCTGCCGCAAAGGAAATGAAATTTGGCGGATTTGAAGATTTGGTTGACCTTTGCAGTGTAAAATTAAGCTTAGAAATAATCATAGATATGCAAATGACCGAAAAAGTAACAAGAACCGCTGCTTCAATTGAACTGGAGAATAAATTTAGTGCTCACAATTACCACCCCTTACCGGTAGTACTAAAACGCGGAGAAGGCGTATATCTTTGGGATGTGGAAGGAAAGAAATACTACGATTTCCTTTCTGCTTATTCGGCGGTTAATCAAGGTCATTGCCACCCGAAAATTATTGGAGCACTTACTAATCAGGCTCAGCAGCTTACACTTACATCTCGTGCTTTTCACAGCGCGGCTTTTGCCGATTATGCAGCCTACGTCACCAAGTATTTTCAATTCGACAAGGTGTTGCCGATGAATTCTGGTGCCGAGGCCGTTGAAACAGCAATGAAAGTTTGTCGCAAATGGGCTTACGAAAAAAAAGGTGTTAATGAGGAAGAAGCGAAAATTATTGTCTGTGATAATAATTTTCATGGGCGAACTACCACAATTATCTCATTCAGCAGCGACCCGGTAGCTCGAAATAATTTTGGACCATTTGTAGAGGATGGTTTTATACGTGTCCCATATGACGATATTGATGCATTGCGGGAAGCTCTGAAAGACAATACAGTTGCTGGATTTCTAGTTGAGCCTATTCAAGGTGAGGCCGGTGTTTACACCCCTGCAGATGATTACCTGGCTCAGGCAGCTGCTTTATGCCGTGAAAACAATGTTCTCTTTATCGCCGATGAGGTTCAAACAGGGATAGGTCGCACAGGTAGTTTGCTCGCTGTGTGCGGAAATTGCACCTGCAAAGGACATTGCGAAAGACAAGAAACGTTTGTACGTCCTGATATTCTTATTCTTGGTAAAGCTCTTTCAGGAGGAGTTTATCCCGTTTCGGCTATTCTGGCAAATAATGATGTGATGGATGTAATTACTCCGGGTACCCATGGCTCTACTTTTGGTGGAAACCCACTTGCCTGTGCAGTAGCAATGGCAGCCCTCGAGGTGATAGAAGATGAAAAGCTTACTCAAAATGCCCGCGTTCTTGGTGAGTTATTTAGAGAAGAGATGGCGAAACTGGCAGATCAAAGCGAGCTTGTTACCAAAGTGCGAGGTAAAGGGCTACTAAATGCTATTTTAATAAACGATACTGAGGAAAGCGACACTGCATGGCGCATTTGCCTTAATTTGCGCGATAATGGTCTTCTGGCGAAGCCTACTCACGGTAATATTATTCGCTTTGCCCCACCATTGGTAATGAATAAAGAGCAATTGATGGATTGCGTATCCATCATTAAAGAAACCATACTGAACTTTAAAAAGTAACAGCAAGTTTTAAATTCACCCTTCTGGAAGTAAGAAAGTTGGGGACGCCGTATTGCCGTCCTCCGCTTTCCTTTATCCAGGTATAGCTAATCGTGTTGTTGATGTCGAGAAGATTAAATACTTCCAGACTAATCAGGGCAGAATTGAACTTGCCGAAGAATCCGTTACTCTTTTCAGCTCTGCTTGGAATCAGATCATAAGAAAAACCGATATCTACACGGCGATACGCTCTGTAACGTTCAACATCCTTGTATCTTTCAAAGTCAGGTGGCCCAAACGGCAGCCCTGTCCCGAAAAGCACATTTAGCTGGACTTTGAATTTCGGAAAATTAGGCATCTCGTCCTGAAAAAACATGCTGAAATATACCAGCTGGTCGGTAGGGCGGGGGATATAACCCGGGTATACAATTGCCGAATCTGTGACGGTGGTGTTTTCTGTGAATCCCGATTGGATTACCTCCCCGTCTGAATTGTAATAATCGTAATAAAAGTCATCAAGAATATCTTCTTCAGTTTTCAAGAAACTGATATTGGCCCATGACTCAATACCCGGAATAAACTCACCGTGAATTTTCATATCGAGCCCGGTGGCATAACCTTTTGAATTATTCTCTCCGTAGTAACGAAGTCGCACATTGTCAACTTCATAAGGAACCAAGTCTTGTAGCGCTTTGTAATATGCTTCTGTAAGAAATTTGAATGGCCTGTCCCACAATCTAAAGTTTATATCAGCTCCAAGAACAAAGTGGATGGCGAGCTGCGCTCGAAGTTCCGGATTAATGCTACCGTCAAGCCTTCTCATTTCCCGGTAGAAGGGGGGCTGGTAATAATATCCGGTACTGAATCGGAATACAACATCTCGGGTTAGTGTCGTGGAATCGTTTATCTGCTTAGTCCATTTGGGTTTGTAGGCAATGGTACCGCGAGGGCTTAATACGGTTTGGCCGTTATAGTCATAATACTGAGCGCGAATCCCAGCTGTTGCTGACATTTCCGATTCATTTTTAAGCAGCCAATCCCAGCGGTTTTGAACGTATCCCATAATTCGGTTTGAAGTAATGGAATTGGTCCCTTTAATAACATTCTGTAATCTAATTTCACCTAATGGATTTATTGGAACGGAATAACCAGCAGAATCAATATAATTCCATTCGCTCAGGCGGTCGTTAATCTCTTCAGCTCTCCAGCTAACTCCCCATTGGAGGTATTTATTATCGATAGTCTTAAAACCGCGGTGCTGCATATTAAAAACGGTAGCATCGAGTCGGTTTCTGGCGTGATTTAGAAAGCTTCCAACTCCGCGGTTTCTAACGACATCACCAAACTCGTCATCGCCTAGATCGCGCTCTAGCTCATCGAGGAAATATTGACCAAGCACATCAAAAGTTTCATCTTCGAATGTGCGGTACGCCGATGCAATAAACTTTAATCGTGTATAAGAATCTGGCTTATATTCTGTGGATACGGCACCAAAAAATGTTTCGAATGACGTGACTTCCTGACCTTCAAAGAATACAGTAAATCGCAAGGCCTCGTTGATGCTTCCAAATTGAGTTTCTCTTGTGCCGGGCACAAACTTATAGTTGTTGCTTGAGTAGTTTCCTAAAAAGTCTACCTGCCACTTACTATTGAACTTGTAGGTCCAATACGATTGAATATCCGTAAAATTAGGTTGATAATCGCCTTGTGTATCAAGACTCCCTAAAACATATTGATTTGATAAATAGCGAATTCCGCTTATCTGAGTAAGCTTGCCGTTTTTGGAGGCTCCTTCCAGAGCGAGCGAACCACCGAGCAGACTGGCTGAAAAACTTCCACCAAATCGCTGCGGTTTTTTGTACTGAATATCAAGAACTGAACTCATTTTGTCGCCGTAGCGCGCATCAAATCCGCCGGCGCTAAATGAAATACTACCTACCATATCAGGATTCGGAAAACTTAAACCTTCTTGTTCACCACTTCTGGCTAAAAAAGGTCTGTAAACTTCTATATCATTTACATATACGAGATTCTCGGCATAGCTACCACCTCGAACACTATAATTAGAGCTCAACTCATTATTTGAGCTCACACCAAGCTGAGATGTAAGTACAGCTTCAATCCCTTGTTGAATCGTAGGTAATTTTCTAAGATCCTTCACGGGCACGGGCTCCATGGTTGTTCTTCTATCTCGTGAAGTGATTATTTCCACGCCTTCAAGCTCAAAGGGGAGGAGAACAAAATTGACTATTTTAATTTTACCCGCTTTTAAGCTTATGGTTTTTTTGTCCTTCTTATGTGCAGCATGACTTGCTTCAAGAATGATTTCGTCACCCGCTTCGAGTTCGAGCGAGTAGTTTCCATCGCTATCCGTTACCACGAGCTTATTCTGGCTCGTAACGTAAACATTGGCAAACTCAATAGGTTTTCCATCTTCTCCTTCTATCTTTCCCGTCACTATAGTACTAGTTTGGGCAAAAACAACAACGGGCAGAAGTAGTGAAATCAGTAAAAAATAGAAGCGGTGATTCAAGCCAAATACCATATAAGAGATTCAATCCGCAAACTTAACTGAATTGTAGAATAATTATTGCCCTTTTCCACGTTCGCGATCTGATTTAAAATCACCGCGTTTCCAGGCCTGAATAAATTGTCCCCAGGCTATAGGGTTGAAAATATTCTGTGGAGGAGCTTGCCCGGCATAGTAAATCTGCTGCTGATACTCCTGCATAGAATACTTGAAAGTCTCACCACCACTAGGCATTGCAGCATCCATTCGGGCTATCATATCTGCCTGATAAAGATTTTTTTGAGCCCTGTCATAATCTGTTTCGGGTAGCTCCATGGCAAGAAATGCTTCCTTAAATTGCTCTCGGGTTGGCCAGGGGTAAATCACAGTTTCCTGAAGTTGAACTGTGTCTGAATTCATTATTTGAATTAGGGAATATTTGTTTTTTGAAAGGGTATCCGGGATAATGAATCTATTGCGTTTGTAGCCTACTGCAGAGAAAAGAATAGAATCCCCTTTCTGGGCTACGAAAGAGAAGTAACCATAGTAATCAGTCATGGTTCCACGCCCGCTTTGTTCTATAAGAACATTTGTAAAAGGCACCGGACTGAGGCTGTCGCCGGTAATAACCACCCCGGAAAATTGAATTAAATCGTCATCGTCAGGTTGAGCGTATGTGGAAGAAACTCCAGCAAAAATCAAAATAAATGTAAGTAGATATATTTGCTTCATAATTGGCGTAATCGTTCAAAAGTAACGGTTTTTGTTGTCAAATGTTGAATAGCTCTAAAATTTTTGGTTAAATTTAGGAAAATCAAGATTTTAAAAAATGAGAAATACCAGTCTAACAGTCGCCCTGCTTATTGTTCTCGGCACCACCCAAGCTCAATT
The DNA here is from genome assembly GCA_963748925.1 of uncultured Cryomorphaceae bacterium. Taxonomy (GTDB): domain Bacteria; phylum Bacteroidota; class Bacteroidia; order Flavobacteriales_D; family Cryomorphaceae; genus Cryomorpha. The sequence continues at coordinate 328,287 of CAVVKG010000001.1, forward strand.
GGTTATTGACGGGTCGGGCTTTACTCAGGAAGGATCTGTATTGAATTATGAGTCGGCTAGCCCCGATTGGCTTATTAATCAGAATGTAATTAATATAGATGGACAAGAGGCTACATGGAATATTGAAGACTGGGAGTCTATCACAGACAACACCGAATCTTATTTTGGGCTCGACGGATTTGGCCAGATAGAGCAGATTTTTTTCAATAACCCTAATCTGAATCCATATACACTTTCAACGCATGCATTGTCGGTTGGTGCAGATGTTGTTGATTTGCCTCTGCCCATTGAGATTTCCAACGGCTTTACATATTTCAGAAATGACGAAACCGGTTATTACAATACCGGACTAAGTTTTGAGGTTTCCGGATTTCCATTAGTAACTCAAAACGATACGGTAGAGCGTATTTATAAATTCCCGCTTCACTACGCCGATACAGATAGCAGTACACTTCATTACCTTACCTCCCTGCCCACAATCGGTGCGTACGGGCAGTATGCAAAGAGGTACACTTTGGTAGATGGAGAAGGTACGCTGGTAACACCTACGGGCACTTACGATGTTTTGAGATTAAAAGCTGAACGGCTTATTACCGATACACTTTTTATAGAACAACTTGGTGGAGGACAAACCATCGAGCGACCGTTGCAAACAGATTACATTTGGATTTCACCCGATTTTGAAGGGCCGCTTTTGGAAATGTCTGTCGTGCAGGATGTGGTGATTTCTGCACGTTTCTTGGCCGGCCAAAACCCCGTTGGCCTGTTCTCTTCAAAACCTGGTGATGTTAAGGTATATCCCAACCCTGCAAGGGATTTTATTCGAGTTGAAGGCTTTAGCTCGCAATCAACGATTCGTTTATATGATTTAAGTGGAAAACTACTGTTTCAACAAATGCTAAACACTAGCAGGGTTGATATAGAAAAATTAAATCCCGGAATTTACCTGTTGGAAATTTCCCGGATTCAAGGTGAATACGGTGTTCAGAAGCTTGTAATTACTGAATAACGAGTTTTGTCATTGATTGCTTTCCATCTTCCCATCTTACACTAACCATGTAAACGCCTTTGGCTAAAGCGGAAACATTAAAGTTGTTTTGCGAACTGCTTATGTTTTGCTCAATTACCTTGCGACCGTGAATATCAATAACTGCTAAAGTCTCTGCACTATTGAGGTTTTCTGCATTTATAGTGAATGAATCCTTAGCAGGGTTAGGGAAAAGCGATAGTTTAGGACCCTTGGCTTCATTAAGGCCAACACTTCCTAATATTTCAATGTTCACATTATCAATCAGTAAATTGTTTCCTCTGCGGTTGATAGATTCGAAAGTGACGTACAAGGAAGGATCTGTTTCATTTACAAGTGGAATTTCTAGAACAAAATTCACCCATTCCACGATGTCCTGAGGAAGATTTGGTGAAGGGCCTTCTATTACTGTATAGAGATCATCCCCACCTTTTCGAAAGAGCTCGGTGTTATAAATTTCGCCTGTGTTGCATTCCTGGCGCACGGATACCACAAGCGTGTCAGTGGTAAAACTGTTATTAGATTTTTTTCTGTAAAAAAGATCGAAGCTAACATAGGCGCCGTTATAGCCTTCAGTGGTTACAGGAGCGTTGATAATTGGACTTAATAAGTAATCCTTTTGGCTTGCGATCAATGTATAATCTCTGTGATTCATCCATGCTGCTGTACCTAATTCACCATTTGCTTGTAATACCCCTGATAGCGTGTCCCATGTGATATTAGCATCAGCGTTTAAAACCGTCCAAGTCTCTGGATTTAAGCCATTTTCAAAGTCTTCTGAAAAAATATTGTTCACGATAACGGGCAAACTCTTAAATCTGGAAACATTGTGATTGTTAAAAGTGTCATATTCATCTTCAATAGGTTCTATCCAAATGTGCAATTCGTGTTCCGGATTGTTTGGCAAGCTAAGCTGGGGTAATTCGATTTGTGTATCGACTCCTGCTAAAAGCTCCAATTCTGAGTCTGTATAATTAGATACAGATCCATCAGTGAACTGCATATTAACACTGATGCCTGTAATATCATTTAGGCCGTTGTTTCTAATTGTGATGATTGGAATCAAACCTGTTTCTGTAACACTGCAAAGAACATTATCTGATGGCTGATCAATTGAAAGCAATTCCAAATCGACACCGGGAATGGCAGGAGGAACAGGAGTATTCGTTTCGGAAAGATAGTCGAAAGCATCTTTCACGTTGATCATTCCCATTCCAAATGTATTGTCTTCGCCCGTAGCACCAAGGTCGGTGGCTGAATAGTAAAGCGCTAACATTAAATCTTCACCTGAGAGGTAAGGAAAAGCTTCTTTAAGCAGTAAAATGGCCCCGCTAACATGCGGAGAGGCCATTGAGGTTCCACTAAACTCGTCGTACTCACCATTGCCAACGCTTGATCTAACATTTACCCCAGGGGCAGAAACCTCGGGTTTAATAAGCAGGCTTCCTTCGCCGCCACACAAGCTTGGACCACGGCTTGAAAAAGTAGCTACCGGCCAGTTTGATGCAACATTTCCATTTACAGCTGCAACAGTAAAAGAATTTACTAAACCGGTATTTATATTGTGGGGTACCCCAATGGTCATAGGGTCTGGGCCTTCATTACCGGCGCTAAATACATTGGCTATTCCGGCAGCTTGCACAGCGCTCATTACAGAAGCAACTAGTTCTGGGCATGTGGTCCAGTCCTGATCAACAACAGAATTATCACGACCCCACGAATTATTTATTACATCTGGAATATCGTTGCTCGTAGTCTCATCACCATCAGGATTCATTGCCCATTCGAAACCGAGCATTAATTCAGAAAGTGGTTTTACATCAGCCAGATTTGAAACAATAGGATCAGTAGCGATAAGGTAAGCACGCGGAGCTACGCCAATCGTATCTGACATAGCAGAATCGAGCCCCAGCATAATGCCGCTTACATGTGTTCCATGGCTGCTCGACTTATCCACCGGCACAGGACTATCGTAACCAAACCAGGTTGAAGCCAGAGGCATGCGGTTTGGCAAATATCTGTTTTCCAATGCAGGATGTTCAGGCCAGGTACCTGTATCAAAGGTCATTGCTATTCTACCATTTCCGGTATAACCTAAAGCCCACATCTCCGGGGCGCCAATTGCTGCTAGGCCCGGCTCAATACCTCCAACACTCTTAGCTTGTGATTTGTCACCTTTTGTAGGTTCGATCAAACCATACTGAGGAAAATTTGAAGCTATCATACCTACTGATTCAAGGTAAGAGAGCTCTTCAATCAGCTCAGGACTTGCATTTACCGATATTGTGTTGGTGATCCAAAAACGTTGAATATTGGCGTATGGAAACGTGCTGTTTTCGATAAATTCAATTAGTTCCGGCTGAGTTGCATTTGCCTTTGCTTTTAGCAATTGCATTACAACTTGGGGACGCTTTTTAACAGGGGTATTGCTGTTTTTAAAATTGTCATTGACCGCATCGATATCCACAACATCATCCATTACAATGAAAACAGGAATCAGTGTGTTTGAATTCACGGAAGCGAGAGAATTAAATACATCTTGCTCAACAAAAGCATGTTGTGCCTGTAAAATGGAAAGTGAAAATATGAAGACTAGTGAGAGTAGAATTTTTTTCATGTTAAAATTGAATTGTTAGGAGATGGAAATGTACAAAACTCTCTGACTTTTCGCGAAGTAAAATCTAGCCAATGTGGAAAAGCTCCAAAGCAAATGTATTTTCGTTCTTAAAATTGATTGGATAAAAACATTTACTTTGGGTGCAATCTTAAACGTTTATGGCTTACGGCACTGTAATTATAGGCAATGGAATAGCGGGAGTTACTGCTGCGCGACGTCTCAGAAAGCTCTCCCAGGAGCGCATTCAAATTATATCAAGCGAAACGCCATACTTTTTTTCTCGAACGGCTATGATGTATGTCTACATGGGGCACATGAAGTTTGAACACACGCAGCCTTACGAAAATTGGTTTTGGGAAAAGAATAATATAGAGCTGGTTCAGGCTTATGTAGAGAAAGTTGAAACGAAAAACAATAGTCTCAAGCTATCTACTGGGGAGGTGGTGAATTACGATAAGTTGCTAATTGCAACGGGTTCATCAACAAAGTATTATCAGTGGAAGGGGCAGGACTTAAAGGGTGTTCAAGGTCTTGTTAGTTATCAGGACTTAATGGAACTTGAAGCGAATACTCCGGCGCCTTTTCAAAAAGATCACCCCACGAAAAAAGCAATTATTGTAGGAGCCGGATTGATAGGAGTGGAGCTTGCTGAAATGCTTAGCACACGCGATATTGAGGTGAGTTTTCTGGTACGCGAAGGTGCTTTTTGGGGTAACGTTCTCACCCCAAAAGAATCGGCGGAAATAGGCCGCCATATCGAAAGTCATGGCATTGAACTGAGGTATAATACGGAGCTGGATGAAGTGCTTAGTGATGAAGAAGGGCACGTGCGAGGTATTCGAACAAAAAACGGAGAAGAGTTGGAATGCCAAATTGTTGGAATAGCAACCGGTGTGACGCCGAATATTGAATTTCTGAAAGGCTCCGGAATAGAGCTAGACAAAGGAATTCTGGTAAATGATAATCTGCAAACAAATATTCCAAATGTTTATGCAGCAGGTGATTGTGTTCAAATTAGAAATGCTGTTGAAGGTAGGAAATCTATTGAGGCCGTTTGGTACGTAGGAAGAATGATGGGTGAGGTGGCTGGAACCAATTTGGCAAATAAAAAATTAAGCTACCAACCCGGACCCTGGTTTAATTCTGCAAAATTCTTTGATATTGAATATCAGACATATGGATCGGTTATGGCCAAGCCTGAGGGCAAACAAAAGCAGTTTTTCTGGAAAGCGAAGGGAATGAATAAATTCATGACAATAGCTTACCATCCCGATACAAAGGAGTTTTTAGGTATTAACACTTTCGGTATTCGCCTGAAGCACGAGTATTTCAATAATGTCTTGAAAAAGAAAATGAGTGTGGGGGAGGTGCTCGGTGGTATTAAAGCCGCTAATTTTGACCCTGAGTTTTATTCAAAGTGGCATAAAAAACTGATTGCCGATTTTAATCTGGAGACGGGCATTGAAATTCACAAGCCATCACTACTAAAACAACTACTGCAAAGATGACGGAGCCCACAATTAAGAGAATTGGAATAACCTTATTCACAATAGTGTCGGCAGTCTTTATTTCGCTGTCATTTCTAGTTGATATATCATTTAAAAACAGGGATATAAAGAGTTTATTTGAAGATAAAAATAAAGGTCTTGCTATTTTTATTAGCAAGGTAGAACCGGCACCGGCTTTTCAAATTCCTTCAACCTTGCGCAAAGCTTTTGATGAATACGACAAAGAGGTTGTAAATGAATATGGTATAAAAAGTGAAGCGGTAGATAAATTTATGGAAACCCTCGACTCTGACGCGGCGAATTTTGATTCTTTGGCGGTAAGTGATTTTTTTGGCAAGGAGAGCTTTATAACTACGAAATTTCTGGAATCTTCGAGCTGGATGATTGGGCACGAGTGGGCAAATTTTGACGAGTTTGAGAACACATTGAAAGATAAGGCCATCGGTGTTAACGATGCGATAATTTCAGAGTATGGGCAAGCGCCAGATCAACGGGATGCCACACTTTTGAAGTTGATGACATTTGGTTCTCCAGATTATCTTAAGACAGGATTTTGGGCCTCTCTTATTTTTGGATTGGCTGTTTTGGGAGGTTTTATTCACTTCATTCCCTTATGGCGTAAGAAGCCTGGAATTCACAACAACCACATTTACCACAATAAGAGTCAAACCCGCCATTGGCCTGCTATAATTGTATTTGTCCTTTTGGTAGCTTTTTACATATTCCTGTATCAGTTTCCGTATTATCTTGCAAATCAGATCGTTTTACTAAAGCCTCTTTCTGAAATCATGTCAGGAGGAGCTGCAAATCAATGGTTTTTATATGGCTTTTTATATACGCTGGCCATGTTTACAATGGGAGCCAGAATGATGATAAAATACCGAGGCAATAAATACGAGCAAGTGCGTACAGTTTCGGTAGTCTTCTTTCAACTGGCTTTTGCATTTACGCTTCCGCAAATATTGACACGAATGCAACTGCCAGCCTACGACCTTAAAAGTGCCTGGCCATTGGAGTACAGCTTCTTTTTTGATTACCGTATTGATGAATATATGCAAAATGGAACCCTCGGCTTATTCTTATTCGGCTGGGGAGTCGTGCTGTTTGGTGTAGGTGTGCCAGTGCTTACCTATTTTTATGGCAAGCGCTGGTATTGTTCCTGGGTTTGTGGTTGTGGTGGCCTGGCAGAGACGGTAGGTGATCCCTATCGCCATTTGAGCGATAAAAGCTTGGGCGCGTGGAAATTTGAAAGATGGTTGGTGCATGGAGTTTTAGTTTTTGCTGTGTTAATGACGGTTTGGGTGGCCTACACATCGTTTACCGGAAAGGCTGAATTGCTGGGAGTAAACTCTTATAGTGTGCGCTCAACCTATGGATTCTTTATAGGTTTTGTATTTGCAGGGGCAGTAGGAACCGGATTTTACCCTGTATTGGGTAATCGGGTATGGTGTAGGTTTGGATGCCCGCTAGCCGCCTATTTAGGACTTGTTCAACGATATAAAAGTAGGTTTAGAATAACGACCAACGGTGGTCAATGTATTTCTTGTGGAAATTGCTCAACCTATTGTGAAATGGGAATCGACGTACGTTGGTATGCCCAGCGCGGACAGAATATTGTAAGATCTAGTTGTGTGGGGTGTGGTGTATGCTCGGCAGTATGTCCACGAGGGGTATTAAAGCTTGAAAATAAAGGGGAGGAGGGTAGAATTAATGACAATCCAATTTTGATTGGCCACGAAGGAGCTTCTTTAAATTTGTAATTGGTAAATGGTTTAATGCACAGGCATATAGATGTTGTAATTCCTGCTTATAACGAAGCAGATGCGGTAGGGTTGGTAGTGAGAGAAATTCCGAAAGAATTGGTGCGCCATATTGTGGTTGTCGACAATAACTCAAGTGATAGCACGGCAGAAGTTGCCACGAGAGCAGGTGCCATCGTAATACCCGAGCCTGACCAAGGTTATGGAGCTGCTTGCCTAAGGGGATTGAGTTATTTGTCTGAATTGCCTGAAAAGCCGGATATTGTCGTTTTTGTAGATGCTGATTACTCCGACTATCCTCAGGAGATGTTTCAATTGGTAGCCCCGATTCTGGATGGTGACGCAGAACTCGTTATCGGCAGCAGAAGTTTCGGAACTCGCGAGAAGGGTTCTATGATGCCACAGCAGGTATTCGGCAACTGGCTGGCCACAACGATGATGAAGGTGCTCTACAAAGCAAAGTTTACAGATCTCGGCCCGTTTAGAGCTATAACATGGGAAGCGTTGCAGAGAATTAACATGAAAGATCGCGACTATGGATGGACGGTTGAAATGCAAGTGAAAGCGCTCAAGTTAGGCATTCCATATTCCGAAATTCCGGTGAAATACCGCAAGCGCAAGGGTGTTTCAAAAATCACCGGTACAATAAAAGGCACTATTATGGCTGGATATAAAATAATCTTAACAATTTTGCGGTATGCATAATTGGATATGGTTTGTAATTGGGGTTTATGGCATCGCAATGCTATTCATTTTCTTTTACAGCATTATACAGCTTAGCTTATTGATCAACTACAAGCATAGCAAGAATAAATTCAAGAAAGAGTCTGACGAAAGTTTTGAGATTCCTCATATTTTGGTTCAATTGCCTGTTTACAATGAATTTTATGTCGTTGAGCGGCTCATTGATGCTGCTGCTCATTTGAATTACCCCAAAGAAAAGCTTGATATTCAGCTGCTCGATGATAGTACCGATGAGAGTTTTGAGCTTGCTAAAAAGCGTGTTGAATACTGGCAGAAACAAGGACTTAGTATTCGGCAAATAAAAAGGCCTGAAAGAACAGGTTTCAAAGCAGGCGCCCTGCAATACGGCTTATCGCTTAGCTCCGCTCCATTCATCGCTATTTTTGATGCAGATTTTATTCCCGGCCCTGAGTTTTTAAACCTCACTGTAAGCCATTTCAAAGATTCTAAGATTGGGATGGTACAAACCAGATGGGAGCATTTAAACCGCAACTATTCGCTTTTGACTAAAGTGCAAGCCTTCGCACTTGATGCGCACTTTACCGTTGAGCAGACCGGACGAAATGCAGGTGCTCATTTTATTAATTTTAACGGCACGGCAGGGGTATGGCGCCGCGATTGTATTCTCGATGCCGGTGGCTGGAGCGCAGATACCTTAACAGAAGATCTCGACCTAAGCTACCGCGCTCAGCTCAAAGGCTGGAAGTTTCAGTTTCTGGAAGAAGTAGGATCGCCGGCAGAATTACCCGCTGAGATGAATGCCCTTAAAAATCAGCAATACAGATGGAATAAAGGTGCGGCCGAATGTGCTGTGAAGCATTTGAAAGAGGTCATCACCGCAAGGCAAATTCCCTTTTTAACAAGAGTTCATGCCTTTTTTCACCTGCTCAATTCATCCATCTTTCTATGGATTGTACTGTGCGCTGTGCTCTCGTTGCCTCTGGTTATTATTAAAGAAATGCACCCCGAATTGAAGACGCTGTTTTACCTCGGGTCCATATTGCTTTTAAGCTTCATAGTTTTAGCACTATTCTATTATACTTCCTTTCGCGAAATGGAAGAATCAAAGAACCGGGCGAAGTTCTTCTGGCTTTATCCTGCTTTTTTAAGCATTTCTATGGGTATGAGCTTGCACAACGCGCGTGCGGTGATCCTAGGGTATTTTGGAAAACGAACTCCCTTCATTCGCACTCCTAAGTGGAATCTGGTAGGAAACACGGGGTCCTTTGCGAATAAGAACTATTTAACCACAAAGATTCCTGTAATAACCTATTTTGAGGGTCTATTTTGTCTCTATTTTGTAGGTGCTTTAGTTTTTGAAGTTGCTATCGGAGCTTGGGGGTTTGTGCCGCTACACCTGATGTTGATATTTGGATTTGCTTCCGTATTCAGTTATAGTTTCAAACACGGCCGAAATTGAAATTTGAGCGATCGACACTTGCCTTTATTATTGCACCTCTATTTATTTTGGGCTTCGTTGTTTTGGCTGGTATTGAGCGCAGTAATTTCTCGCAGCTTCTTACCGTCTACTGCGCTCTATTTGTAATTTACTTCATCGCCATGAGCCAGAAACTACGCTATGGTGTGTTTTCGGCGGTAGTTCTCTTTATCGCTATACGTATTCCATTTTTCTTTGATCTTCCTCATCTCAGTGATGACTTTTATCGGTTTATGTGGGATGGTATGCTCCTGAATGAGGGACTGAATCCTATCGGTCGCATACCGGTAGATCAGCACTTAGTCGACTTCAAGGACCCAGCATTTGCAGAAATGCTGCTTAGTAATATGAACTCGCCGAATTATGCCAGCGTTTATCCGACTTTTCATCAGGCCTTTTTTGGTTTTGCTTACTTTTTTTCTGGTTCTAAGCTTCTCACTGGTGTAAACTGTATGCGGGCTTTTATTGTTATCGCCGAATTGCTGTTTTTTCTCATTTTGTTGCTTCGTGGCCGTGACAATGAGCAGAATTATATCTACCTCTTTTTGCTAAATCCATTGGTGGTGGTAGAGGGAGTGGGTAATTTGCATTTTGAGGTTGTAATGATGCCGTTTATTGCAATTGCGCTTATTGATTTTTCTCCTGTTCGTTATTTGCGCTCTTCCGTTCCGCTAGCGGGAGCAATTCTAGTAAAGCTAACGCCTGCAATCTTAGGTCCGCTCTTTTTATTTAGAACGAAGCCAAAATTCCGATTCTACTTTTTATGGAGTCTGGCATTTATGCTCTTTATCTTTTTGGGAATGTTAGAGCCATGGACTCTTTTTACCTCATTTAACGACGGAATAGGACTGTATTTTGGTTCTTTTGAGTTTAATGCTTCTGTTTATTACCTCTTTACTAACCTGGTGTCTTCTTTTATTGGATACAATGCTATTGCAATTCTGGCACCTATTTTGGCCATTGTATCGCTTTGCCTTATCACTTTCGTATCCTGGTACGGCCGCAATTCCAATATTTTTGAGGTAGCTCTCGTGGTATTTCTCATTTACTTATTACTCTCTACCACAGTCCATCCCTGGTATATTATTCCTGTGGTCTATTTAGCGATTCGTTCGCACAGGGAGCTTATTCTCATTTGGTCGTTTACCGCTATTTTCAGCTATACACATTATATTGGAGACGTGGGACCAAAATGGATATTCATCTCCCTGGAGTATGGTCTGCTGCTCCTGGCTATAATAGTTGAAGGAAGGAAGCGAAGATGGCTTCAATCTGCGTTTCTGGGGTGATAATTTAGAATGTTATCCCGAAGGTAATTCCTGTCAAGGTGGGTGTAAATCTCCGTAGTGGTAATGCTTTCATGCCCCAGCATTTCTTGCACGGCGCGCAAGTCGGCTCCGTTTTCTACCAAATGTGTCGCAAAGGAATGACGAAAAGTATGCGGACTTACATTTTTCGTAATTCCGGCATCCGACACAGATTTTTTTACAATGTTAAAAACCGATATCCGGCTTATGGGTTTACTGTTTTTATTTAAAAACAACATGTCGCTGTTTTTGGCTTCAATATTCAAATGGATTCTTACCTGGTCACGGTATTGAGCAATAAATTTAAGTGCCTGACCGCCAATTGGCACGAGCCTTTCCTTGTCTCCTTTCCCAATTACTCGTATAAAACCCATCTTATCGTGAATATTTGAAATCTGCAAATTGATTAATTCGCTTACCCGCAAGCCGCAGCTGTAGAGGGTTTCCAGCATGGCCCGGTTGCGAGTACCTTCAGGCTTGCTCAGGTCTATGTTTTCCAGTATTTTCTCTACATTTTCCGGACTCAGCGTATCAGGCAATTTCCGCGCTGTTTTAGGCGCCTCCAGCAATTCGCTGGGATCGTTATCCCTGATGTTTTCAATCAATAAGTAATTAAAAAATGACTTGATGCCAGAAATCATTCTTGCCTGAGAAGCAGGCTCTTGGCCTATCTTTGCATTTAAATATACAAATTCAAGAAGCGTATTGTAATCAATCGTTTTTGGATTTACCGTAGGATGGGCTTTCGCCATAAAGGTTGCGAGTTTACTCACATCATTCTTATAAGCCGAAATACTGTTTTCGCTTAGCGATCGCTCGAGTTTTAAAAAGGATTCAAAGCCTTTTTGAAGTGTTTTCCAGTCCAATGTTGGTATATCTTACTACTTCTGTAAATTTGACCATTAAATCTTTCAGAAAAATTGAAGAAGTTTAAACTTATCAACGGACCTAATTTGAATTTATTAGGTAAACGTGAACCTGTGCTGTATGGAAGTGAAGACTTTTCTACCATTATAGAAAGGTTACGTGCTGCTTACGCAGATTGTGAACTCACCTATTTTCAAAGCAACAGTGAAAAGGAACTCATTGAAGCCTTGCACAATTCTTCTGCTGAAGGTGTGGCAGGTATCGTACTCAATCCGGCGGCATTTACACATACATCTATCGCTTTGGCAGATGCTGTCGCTGCAATTGATATCCCGGTTATTGAAGTGCATATTTCCAATGTATACGCGCGTGATAGTTTTAGAAAGGATTCTTACATTAGTAAATACGCCCGTGGAATCATTGCTGGTTTTGGGGTAGAGGGCTATCGCCTGGCGATTGATTATTTTTTGCGATCCTGACGGATAAAAAAACGGCTGGGTAATGCTCCGAAAACCTTTTTCTTTCTAATAAAATAATCTTTTACCACACTTTCCCGATAATAACCGGTTTGGTTAAACCTGGTTTTCATTTCTCTCCAATAACGCCTTTTGGCCCGCAGGGACCGGAAATTTTTATAGAAATAGAGGTGGGCACGCAAAACAGCGAATACGTGGCTAAATCCTTTTGAAAATAGAAGGCTTGCAGCTGCTGCTCCATCTAGTATCAATCGACGGAAGAGAAGGGTAGCAATTCCTTTTCTATAATCGTTTTTGATAATAAGAGAGATATTATTCCTGAAATTAAGATAGGTTTTATGGGAACTCTGAGCGGCCAATGTGCCACCGCCAAGGTGAAAAACTACAGATTTGGGAAAACAATAAATTTGGTAGTCCTGATTTTTTAGCCTCCAGCAAAGGTCAATTTCTTCCATGTGCGCAAAGAAATCAGCATCCAGACCTTCAACCTTCCAATATGTTTCAGAGCGAACCACCAGGCAGGCACCTGTTGCCCAGAACACCTCGCGCGCATCATCATGCTGACCAATATCCCGTTCGCAATTATCAAAGAGCCTCCCACGACAAAAAGCATAACCATACTTATCGATAAATCCGCCTGAGGCTCCGGCATATTCAAAATAATTTGGGCGTGCAACAGATTTTATTTTGGGCTGAGCAGCGGCAATTTGCTCATTCTCATCCATTTCATCTATTATAACCTCAAGCCACCCAGCACTGACCTCTACATCGCTATTGAGTAAAACGTAGTACTCGGCTTTAATTTGCTCCAGCGCTTTGTTGTAACCACCGGCAAAACCATAATTCTTATCCAGAACTATGGTTTTTAATTGTGGATATTGCGCTTTCAGAAAGGCCAGTGAGTCATCGCTTGAGCCATTGTCTGCTATAATTACCTCAGCCCATTCGGGAGCGTGCTTAACGACAGAAGGGAGGTATGTTTCGAGATGAATCTTACCGTTATAGTTTAAAATGACAATGGCTACTTTCAATCCGACTCAGCGTTTGGTGGTCTGCAAATTTAGCGAGGATTATTGAAGTAATCATCCGCTCGTCCACCGTATTCACCATCAGGATTGGTTCTGTCTACATTGTTTTGTGGTGTATCCCTCGATTGAAGCATCAATTGCCATCTGTAATTATTGACCTCTCCCGGCATATTCTCGCTGTGTAGAAGCTGATAATCACGTCCTAAAAGCATTGGGTCATAGAATACGAATTTCACGTTATTATATTTACCTGCTTTAAAATAGTGCCAGATTATGTAAGGATAAGACGATGGCTCGTTTGCCCGGTCTGTAATGTCGTTTGGAGATCCGTATTTCAAGAAAATCCGTCCCTGATCTGTTTCGTACCCACGCTTATTTGCTGTACCAAATTCTGCCTGAGCGAGATCAACGTTTACTTTATAATCCAACCATGCCTTCTCGGAATTTTCGGCATCACGGGTTTCCCAGAAAGAATAAAAGTAGCGCTGTAAATAGAGCAATTCTACTTTTTCCACATTTCCCATGGAATTATCCATCACCAAAAGTTCAGAGGTGTTGGCAATTGGTCTCAGCGAAAGAAAATGCTCATACAAAACATATTTTTGATCGTACTTGCTTACCCAGCTTTCCATTATATCGTCTTGGCTAACCGTCGCCAAATCCATAGGTTTTCGAGCTATTTCTCTGGTTACTTGCATTTTTTTAGAGGCAAGTAGTTCATTTTCTTTCGAGATGGCTTCAATAACTACATTATAAGTACCCTTCTTCAAGTCTGCTATAGGAATTCTGCTTAGAACGGGAGTAACTTGTCCTGCCTTGCGGCGAAGGTTTACAACAGTGCTCGCAATAGGCTCTCCATTCGAAGTATCGGCCATGTAAGCGCGCACCAGAAACATGTCTCCGGCTAATTCGGGTGTGACTTCATAAATCTCAGTGTAAAACACCAATTCATTCATGCCTTCTTTTAGTTGTTCATCGTCGACCATAGGCAAAATATCGTAACCAGATTTGGAATACATTCCAGGGGTATCGGTTTTTTTAAACGCCGATACAAATTCGATGTCAGATATAAAAGCGCCTGATGGTGGGGGAGAGGGAACAATAATTTCTAGCGTTGTAGATTCCAGATCTTCCACAGGATCGTATAAATCGCTTATTTGAATTTCCAATTCATAGGTTCCCGGCGGAAGAATAAAACGTTCGACATCCAGAAAATCAACAATTGTGGATGGCGTCATATCTGGAGAATCCAAAATTTTCTTATCAAAAGAGACTATTTCGTCGCCGTTTTTAAAGATCATAGTTATCTGAACCTGGCTTTTAAGAATTCCATCGCCAATATCTTTTAACACGACCGATCGGCCGGAAATATCGAAGTAAGTTTCTACAACAGGTCCACGATCAGGGACATAGAAGATTTTATAGTTAAAAACAGCAAGAGGTGATGCCGATACAAAGGCACCACAAAAAAGTACTAAGAGCAGAGAAATCAGATTTTTTTTCAAGACTTCTTTCATGTGTAAGTTTATTGTAAACCGTGAAGTTACGAAAAGGTACTGGCAACTAAAATCGAAAAAATTAAGAAAATTGTTAACCTGAATTTTGGTAATTGATTAAAAGATGTACTTTTGCCGCGGAGAAATGGCAGAGTGGTCGAATGCACCGGTCTTGAAAACCGGCGTACCGCAAGGTACCGGGGGTTCGAATCCCTCTTTCTCCGCAAAGACCACACACCCATCAAGCCGCAAGGCTTGATGGGTTTTTTAATGCCTAAAATTTCGGGTGCTTGCACCTGGAAATTTTGGGCATTAAAAAACCTCATTCTGCTCAGCAGAATGCGTGTGTGGTCTTTGCGAGGCGCCCCCTCTGGGATGCCGCGTTTTTCGCGCGGCAATCCCGAGGGCGGCAGCGCGGGCGTGGTCTTCGTGACCAAATCGAATATTCTGTCCAGAAATTTCGCACAAATAAAACCTCCCGCTGGAGGTCGGGTTGAACGGATTGTAAAGGAGCTGCGAATTAAAAAGCGCTTTGCTCGATAAAATACAAGGCATGATCAGAAATTAAATATTTCCCATACAATAACTTTGGAAAAACAAATTTCGTATATTTGTATAGTCATGATTAATGAGAAAAAAATAAAGGGCTTTTCTTTTGTTCAAGAAATGCAACGTAGAAAAAGGCTTATCTTAGCTTATTCTCGCGGTGAAATAACTAAAACCGAGTTAGAGGATAATGGAATTAGACTTGCTATGCCCATACGTCGTTGAAATAGACGAGGAATCTGGTAAATACATCTTTTCTACTGATTCTGGAGGCCAATTCGAAGTGATATTTAGTGACATAAACGCAGCCTTCACAGATACATTCTTTGAGCAACACGATTGTTTTACAATAGATGTTTTTCCATCTAATACTTTACCAAAAGGCAACACTAATAATTTCGTTTCGACACTCAAACAAATTGTTCTTCACTTTTTTAAGGATAGTTCGAGGGTTATGTTTTACCAATGTTTGACTGATGGAAAGGAATCTTTTAGAAACAGGAAATTTAATTTCTGGTTTTCAATGGCTGAGGTTGATAATATTTTAAGGAAAATTGACACAGTTTTGACAGAAAAAGAATCAATTTTCCACACAACCATGATTTATCATATTGAAAATACAAATTCAACAAAATTAGATAATGAGTTCAGGAACTTCATTTATGAGTTCACCGAAAAATGATAAATTAATCAGTATTTCTAAACCTGTGGGTAGTTATGGCATATAACTGTTAAGCATATTTTATCTATTACATTTAGTTCTTTTATACTATTCTCAAAGAGAATAAAAAATACAGCGAAAAACTCAGAATGGAGTTCTACTCAACCTTATCAGAAATATTCAGGTTTCATTTCTTTTACATAGCTAGATTTCCCATGCTGTTCAATATGAGTGTAAGACCCCCATATAAGATCATTTCTTTAAATAATTAAGGGAATCTTTTAATTATTCTACAATTAATCCTTCCGTTTATTCTTTCCAGTTTGTATACATTATAGAAAATGAAACCGACCCTATCCCAATCCCATCCTTTCAAAAAATTCAAAATTTACTTTTCTATCTTTGAATTTCACTGAAAAACGCAACTCTTGGTATCTGCATATCATCACCTTCAATTAAAGACTATCTATTTTTTCCTTCTTCTCTCCTTTATATCGTTTTCGACTAAGGTGAGCGCCCAAATTGAAATCACCAAGAAAAATCAATCTCTTTCGCAGCGGCAGACTGAGATTTTAGCGGCGGCAGACCAAATTCGAAACTTGAAAAATGGATACTTGTTGGTAAGACTTCAAACAAGATCAAAATCTATTGAAACTATCAGGAGTAACGGATATGAGAAGAAGGCCGATGAAATGGAAGCTAAAATGGAAGAACAGAACAAAACAATTGCAATGGCTTTCGGAACAAATATTGACTTCTGCAAAACGCTGTTCTTCTACAGCGATGACTCAGACAAAATTCTTTCGAAGGATCTGCAACAGATTGATTTTATGGATTCAGGATTAAACCCGCTTCCACATTCTCTCGATTCAAACACCTATTTTTTAGTTCTCGACTTGAATACTCTTAAGGAGAGAGATGCAAAATTTGATACGTATCGGCAAGAGCCGACAGAAAAGGGAATTGAAAATAAATCGGTGAATTATGCTTCGAGCAATTTAAATCTGCCTGCTTTTATTGTAAAGGATCAAAACCTCAATCAACTTACCGACCCGTTTCCATATTATGTGCGCGCTTATGATCTCAACCCCAGACCCAAACGCATTTTCAAAGCAGCTATTAAGTTAAATACGAAACTGTGGAAGTTTTACAAGAAAAGTTAATGTCTTTAGCAGTGAACGAGGTAAAAATCAACGAGTTTTCTTATTACAGAACCTCAGTTTTTAGCACAAAAAATTAGAAAGTCTCAACAATAAATAAGGGTCATAGCTCAAACTTACCTAAGTTTGAAAAAAAATTGCCCATGCAAAGGTTCGTTTGGTTTTCAATTCTGCTCTGCTTTCCTATTCTTACTAATGGTCAGGATCTTGAGTTAATTACTCCAATTAATACTTCTATCCAAGAGAGTTCGGGTCTTATTTTCCTTCAGGGAAAGCTAATCACGCATACAGATTCCGGTGGTGAAAATGCTTTGTTTGAGTTGGATAGCGTGTCCGGAGAAGTACTTAGAACTGTGGATGTTATTGGAGCCGGAAATACTGATTGGGAAGATATTACCTATGATGAGGACTACATTTACATCGGTGATTTTGGAAACAACAACGGTACACGAACCGATTTAAAGGTTCTTCGAGTTTTACAAAGTGACTACTTTGAAACGGAAAATGACGAAGTAAATGCAGAGGTGATTTCTTTTAATTACAGCGATCAAACAGATTTCACGTCTTCACCATTTCTAACAAATTACGATGCCGAAGCGTTCATTGCTTTCGGCGACAGCCTCTACATTTTTACCAAAAACTGGGGAAGTATGAATACAACGATCTATCCGTTGTCAAAACTCCCTGGTGACTATTCGCTAACTAAAACAGATAGTGTGGATGTGCAAGGTCTTGTAACGGGAGCAGATTTAGATCTTGTAAACAATGAGGTAATTCTTTCCGGATATACTTTTGTTACTCCTTTTGCTGTTAGGCTTTCAGGTTTTACAAACGCTTTCTTTTCATCGGGCAATGTTGAAATTATTGATTTGCAAGCACCCTCCGGATACTCTTATCAAATAGAAGGGGTGGCCATTATTGAGCCCGATCTATTCTACTTCACCTCTGAGTCAAGTTTTGCAGGAGATGCCGGTTTGTTTAAGCTACAGTTCAATACAACCGGAACCGGAGAGATTTTTAATGAAGGATTCAAATTGTACCCAAATCCTACAAATGGACCCCTCACTATTTATGGTGAAGGTATAGCTCAACTAATGATTTACAACTCGGAGGGAAAGTTTGTTTTAGAATCAATCCCGCAAAGATGTTGACGTTTCTCATCTGAACTGTGGGATGTATTTCGTAGAATTGCGGAATTCAGATCGCGAGATTGTTGGTAAAGAGAAACTTCTGATTCGATAAGTTTTCATTTTAGGTAAGACGGGAGTTTCATCCAATCCCTTTTCTATTTTTGCATTTTTAAATATACATTTCATGAAAATTTCAATAGCCATCCATGGCGGAGCAGGAACATTGGTAAAAGGGATGATGACCCCGGCAAAGGAAGCGGCCTATAAAAAAGCGCTCGAACTTGGCTCTTGACTTGGGATATGAAGCTCTTGAGAATGGCAAGTCTGCAGTTGACGCAGTAGAAATTGCCGTTAAGACCATGGAAGACTCACCCTTGTTCAATGCCGGAAAGGGCAGCGTTTTCACGGCAGACGAAACACATGAGATGGATGCTTCTATCATGGAGGGGAAGGAATTGAATGCCGGAGCCGTTTCGCTGATTTCAGGAATTAAAAACCCAATTTCACTGGCACGGGATGTAATGGATAAGAGCGAGCACGTTTTTTTAGCCGCTGATGGAGCAATGAAGTTTGCGAAAAGCATAGGTTATGAAACCCTCAACCCAGATTATTTCTACGATCAGCTTCGTCATGATCAATGGGTTGAAATAAAAGACACAGATAGCTTTCAATTGGATCACTCTGTAAAAAAGGATTCAAAGTTTGGAACTGTGGGTGCAGTAGCGTGCGATTCTGAAGGGAATATTGCCGCAGCTACGAGTACCGGCGGCATGACCAATAAACGCTATAACCGCATCGGCGACAGCCCTATGATTGGTGCCGGGAATTATGCCAATAACGATACCTGTGCTGTTTCATGTACCGGGAGTGGTGAGTATTTTATTCGCGGTGTTGTGGCTTACGATGTAGCTTGTCTTATTGAGCACAAAGGATATTCGCTAAAACAGGCTGCCGATGAAGTGATAAACAAGCGCATTTTAAAAATAGGAGGGGATGGTGGTCTCATTGCGGTGAATGCAAAAGGCGACATAGCAATGCCATTCAACACCGAAGGAATGTACCGTGGGTGTAGAAACTCTGAAGGCCTGAAAGAGATTAAAATCTATTCTTAAACGAATGCTGCGTTTAGCGGTAGCACCTTAATTTTTCGCGTTTCTATCTCAAAACGGTCTCCGTTTGAAAGGATATGCGTTTTTAAATCTGTGAGAGTCATTGGAGTTCCTTCCTTAAGAATGCGCTGGTTGTTATGGGTAGAAGTTCGTGCATCGAATACAATAGCCATTCCTGATCCAATTACCTGAAACTCTCTATCATTTCTGATTATCAAGCCGGTATCCTCAGCAAGTCCAACACCTACAAGATCGGGGTATTTGGCGACAGCTTCTGTTAAACGACCAAATCTTCCGCGACGAATAAAGTGAGAGTCAATAATAAGAGATGGAATAAATCCCATGCCCTCTTTCATGAAAACGGTCCCTTTTCTGAATGAGTCGGTATTGTTTCCGCCCGAGATCATTTCCTGCGACATGCACATAGCTCCCGCACTGGTGCCGGCAATAACGAAATGTTCATTTTTATATCGGTTCAGCATTATTTGATGTATCGTTGAACCGGCCATTTTTGCCACAATTTTGGATTGATCGCCTCCTGAAAACATGAGCGCATCTGCCGTTTTTACCAGTTCGATAGATGCCGGTTTTTCAGAATCTGCCCGTTCGCGTATCTTAAGAAGGTGCACGTTAGTACATCCCAATTTTGTAAAAGCATCACGGTAATTACCTGCGACTTCCTTTGGAATGCTCGATGCGGCAGGAATAATGACAATTTTAGCATCTTTTCCACCGGCTTGTTTTACAACGTGTTGCAGTATTCCTTCTTCTATAAAATCCAAAGCATACATGTCGTCATCATCGTATCCTTTATCTTCATTCCCCCCGATTGGTATCAAGACACCATTTGCGCTACTGTCGCTCATCAAAGATTTTTTTAAATAAGCAGCAAAATTAACCCTATTTAATGAATCAAAACCATATATTTCGATGAATTACCTTACATACTGTTCTTAATAACTTAAAAACTCGGATTAAATGAATATACGTTCTATCAATGCCATGCGTGGGCCAAACTATTGGTCAATACGTCGTCATAAGCTAATTGTAATGGTTCTCGATCTGGAAGAGATGGAGCAGAAGCCCTCGAACAAAATAGATGGGTTTGGCGAAAGACTTCAAAAAATGTTCCCGGGGATGTACGAGCATCGTTGCTCGGTTGGTTCTCCAGGAGGCTTTTTTCAACGTGTTACTGATGGCACCTGGATGGGTCATGTGATAGAACATATTGCACTCGAAATACAAACACTGGCCGGCATGGATGTTGGCTTTGGTCGTACCAGAGGCTATGGAGAAGATGGTGTTTACAATGTAGTTTTCGCCTATATGGAAGAAGCTGTTGGCAGGTTTGCCGCAGAGAGTTCGGTTGCTATTTGCGAGGCTTTAATATCGGGTAAGGAATATGATCTGGAAGCAGATATCCAGAAAATGCGCGAATTGCGCGAATCAGTGCGACTGGGGCCTAGCACCGGCTCAATAATAGAAGAAGCTGAGGCTCGTGGCATTCCGTGGATAAGACTCAATAAATATTCGCTTTGCCAATTGGGTTATGGAGCTAATCAAAAACGCATCCAGGCCACTGTAACCAGCGAAACGAGTAGTATTGGTGTAGAACTCGCATGCGATAAGGAAGACACAAATTACTTGCTTCAGCAGGCAGAAGTGGAGGTGCCTCGAGGCGAAATTATCCGCAGAGAAAGCAGTCTGGAAGAAACGTGTAAATACGTTGGTTTTCCTTTGGTTATTAAGCCGGTAGATGGGAATCACGGCAGAGGGATTACTGTGAATATTAAAAATTTTAAGGACGCTGTTGTTGCTTTTGCTGCGGCTAGAGAAATATCGCGAGCGGTAATTGTAGAGAAATTTGTGGTGGGTGAAGATTATCGCCTTCTCGTTATCAATAATAAGCTTGTCGCTGCTGCCAAACGCACCCCGGCTCATGTGATAGGTGATGGAAAAAGTACTATTCAAGAACTTGTGGATAAGGTAAACAGTGACCCACGCAGAGGATACGGACATGAGAATGTGCTTACTCAGATAACGATAAATGAGTTGACAAAGACCATTATCGCTGCTAAGGGGTATAACCTGGATTCCGTAATTGCAGAGGGCGAAATGCTGGTTTTGAAAGATACTGCCAACCTTTCAACAGGTGGAACTTCGGAGGATGTTACAGACATTGTGCATCCGGCAAACGTATCCATGGCCGAGCGGATTTCAAAAATTATTGACCTTGATATTTGTGGTATAGATATTATGACGACAGATATTTCTCAGCCTTTAGGTGAAACCGGAGGAGCAGTACTCGAAGTAAATGCGGGTCCGGGCTTTAGAATGCACCTTGCCCCAAGTAAGGGCTTGGCCAGAAACGTAGCAGCGCCGGTAATAGATAAGCTTTTTCCGCATGGTGACACAGGCCGAATTCCTATTATTGCGGTAACCGGTACAAACGGAAAAACAACTACCACCAGGCTAATTGCTCATATCGCAAAGCTGAATGGTAAAAGGGTGGGATATACGACAAGCGATGGTGTTTATATACAGAACCGACTGCTTGTTACAGGCGATTGCACCGGTCCTTCGAGTGCCGAATTTGTATTAAAAGACCCAACAGTAAACTTTGCTGTTTTAGAATGTGCACGAGGCGGACTTCTCAGAGCCGGTTTGGGTTTTAAAAAATGTGATATTGGAATTGTAACCAATGTTGCCGCCGATCACCTTGGTTTAAAAGGAATTCATACCATCGAGCAATTAGCAAAAGTAAAAGGTGTTATTCCCGAAACGGTTTTGCCTTCGGGTTATGCTATTCTCAACGCCGACGATGATTTGGTTTACGAAATGCGCAGAAATATTACCTGCAACCTGGCCTTGTTCTCAATGGACGAAAATAATACACATATTAAGGCACTTCAAAAACGTGGTGGAATTACTGCTATTTATGAAAATGGCTACGTAACGCTCTGCAGAGGCGAGTGGAAGATGCGTGTGATGAAAGCTGAGGACATTCCGCTTACTTATGGCGGAAAAGCCGAATTTATGATTCAAAATGTCTTACCGGCAGTCCTCGCGGCCAATATCCAAGGTATTAGTATTGAAGATACAAAAGTGGCTTTAGAAACATTTATTCCTTCGCCAACCCAAACACCTGGTAGGCTTAATATATTTAAGTTCAATGACTTCACCGTTTTACTTGATTATGCTCATAATCCTGCCGGGATGAATGCTCTCAAAAAATTTGTTGACACATTTGATGCGACTGTTAAGGTTGGGATTATAGCAGGAATAGGAGATAGGAGAGAACAAGACAATAATGAGATCGGTAAAATTGCCGCTCAGATGTTTGACGAAATCATTATAAGACAAGACAAGCGCCTAAGAGGAAAAACAGAGGAGGAGCTCATAAAAATGCTTCATGATGGAATTATGATGCAGGATCCCAATATGAAAACTACGATTATTCCTTCTGAGCGTGAGGCTATAATATTCGCTTGCAAAAATGCCATAAAAGGATCGCTTATCGTTTTAAGCAGCGACGTTATTCCGGATGCACTTGACTTGGTTACGAAACTAAAAGAAAAAGAGGCAAAGGGTAGTATCGACTTCGTTTCATAGTGGTTATATTGTATGAAGGTTTTAAAATGGATACTCAGAATTGGTGTGTTTTTGATTCTGTTTCTTCCTATTTTAGTTTTGTTTCTGGTGCGTTTCACAGATTTATCTGTAAAAGGTCAGGGATCAGTTTGCCTGGTTTGCTATAATGAAGAAACTGGGGATTGGACATTTAATGGCTGGGAACAGTATCAGCTGGACGGCAATGATGGGCCTTATGTTTTCCATAATCAAAATAACCTTGAAGTTCTTTCTGTCTTAGAGCAGAATGGAAAGTATGTGGTTGATTCTCAAATTCAAAAGAAGGATTCGGGCTTGGTTTTCCAAAGTTTCCCGGTAAATTCTGATTTGAAACCCATTAACTTTCAATTACATACGCGGCCATTTCTTGTGGATTCCATCGCATACAAGGTGGGCTCAAAGATCATTGCCATTTCGGATATAGAAGGAAACTTTGATACCTTTTATGGATTTCTTAAATCAAATGGAGTTATCGACTCTGATTACAACTGGACTTTTGGCGATGGAAGGTTGGTTCTGAATGGAGATTTTGTTGACCGTGGAGCAGAGGTTACGCAGGTTCTGTGGCTTATTTACCACTTAGAGTCTGAAGCTAGAAAAGCGGGAGGTGCGGTGAATTTTGTGCTGGGAAATCACGAGGCTATGAATCTTCAGAAGAACGTGAGATACTGGAATCACAAATACCGCGCATTGTTGCAGCAGCTCTCCGATAGTTTGAATTACAGAGATCAGGTGGGAGAATTAATAAAACCTGAAAATGAGATTGTTCAATGGCTAAAGTCGAAAAACGTACTGCTTAATACAGGTGATAGGTTGTTTGTTCACGCAGGCATAAGCCCGGAGATTCTTGCATCTGACTTATCGCTTTCTGAAATAAACGAAATTGCGAAAGACAATATTGATGCGAGACTTTATGGTAAGGAAGAGGGAGATAAAAATGCTCTTCTGGTAATGGGGCCTCTGGGTCCGCTTTGGTATAGAGGGTTAAACCAAGATTACAAGGATTACTATAAAAAGGCTTCCGCCGAAACTGTTCTGCAATATGTGAAAAATATGGTGTTGATCAAATTGTGATTGGTCACTCAGTTGTAGAAGATATTACTACCGATTATAAGGGAAAAGTTTTGAGAATTGATGTGAGACACGGAAAGAAATTACACTCAGAAAAAACCCTTGGTGTGCTTATAGAAAATGGCAACCTTACTAAGGTCAATGGCAAAGGAGAACATTTTAAAGTAGAGGAAGCAAAAGAAGAATCCTAAAAATTCGTATTTTATGCCTTCTTAGAAATCAGAAAAATGGGTGGTGAAGGCAGCATAATGCACATGATTGTCAGCTACCGAAACAATACAGCATTGATTCGGAAAAAGCGGCTGATGAAAGGCGGAAAAAATTACTTTCGCGCAAAGAAAGCTTACCGAAAAGCGGCTGGTAGCGAAATTGCCTTTAGAACAGCTACGCCCGCTGAACGCGCCCTAATTCGAGCAAAAATAAGGAGGGAGAGTCGAAGAGAGACAATTTTTCTTTCTCTGATATTTACTTTGGGCCTTTCTCTGGCCATTTATCTCACAATTCAACTCTGGCCTGATTACGGAAAAGATCAATATTTATTTTCCGTTCCGGCATCAAATTCAGAAATGGCCGAATATCAGTTTCTTAGAAGCGAAGCCGGGCTCTGGATGGCTAAAGGAAAGTATTACAATGCTGTATTTTATTATGAGCAAGCCTTCCTTATTATCAAAAAAGATTATCTCCGTCACTCCGCTACGGAGTTTAAAAAGGATTATCTTGAGGAATTAGAAAGTGCAAATTCTATAGAGATTCTTAATCGTGTGAATGGCTTAATTACCAAGTATCCCGGTAGGGTAGAGCTCTACGATTTTAGAGCAGAATATTATACAAGAACAAATCAACCACTTTTAGCCAAAGCAGATTATGATAAGATTGAAGAACTGGTTAGACATTATTGAATCCTATTAATTTCTTAAATGGTCAAAAAAATATCCAATACCGGTGATACCGGTATTGGATATAAATATTGAGTTTTTCCAGGAAGAACCTGAGTTTATTCAACTAATTGGAGTAAAATGGGTAACTAAACCGTCAACGAATTTACACTCTTCCATCCGCCACCATTCTCACATTCAACACCTTTCGATTTCAAGAAATTGCTAGCCTGACCACTTCGCATTCCGCTTGCACAACAAAGTACTATCGGCTTATTCATTTTCTTGATTTTATCTACATTTTTTTCAATTTCCTGAAGAGGTATATTTGTAGAACCGGCTACATGCCCTCCTTGAAATTCGCCCGGACTACGTACATCAATAATCACCGCTCCATTGTTAAGCATTTCCTGAATTTTTTCATTTTTTGAGCCGCCGCGCAGCATATCCATTAATCCCATAATTTCTTGTGTAAAAGTTTTGGCAAAGATCGCAATGATTTCTGTTTTTTATTGTGATTGGAGTTACAGATACATAATTCCTTCTCTGTGAGTGCCTCCGGTTACGTGTTATTGGCTAATGAAATATGTGACGGGACGTTTTTTTCTCCCTTCTCAAAAATCAAAGTAGCTTTGTGATTTTAAGCATAGATTATAGGGGTGCAGAAGACTATTTAAATCAAAATATATAAAAATAATGGATCATAAATTTAAACCGGAAAGCTTAATGATGACATTTGGCTATAAGCCTGAATTGTCGGAAGGAGCTATTAAATGTCCAATCTTTCAAACCTCAACATTTGCTTTTAAAACCGCAGAAGAAGGGAAATCATTTTTTGAGGTGGCCTATGGAAAGAGAGATAGACTTCCTAACGAGGAGTTGGGATTGATATACAGCAGAATAAATAACCCGGATCTCGAAATTCTTGAAAATCGCCTTTGCCTTTGGGACAAAGCTGATGACTGCGCGGTTTTTGAAAGCGGTATGTCTGCCATCTCAACAGTCCTGCTGGAATTTTTAAAGCCTGGTGATCTATTGGTTTATAGCACACCACTCTACGGAGGTACAGATCATTTTATTCAGCATTTTCTTCCAAAATTCGGTATTGAAACTCTAGGTTTTAAATCGGGTCAGGAAGGTGAAGAACTGGAGCAAATGATTAAAGATTCCGGCAAAGCAGATAAGCTTGCCCTGATGCTTATCGAAACGCCGGCAAATCCCACCAATCAACTAATAGATATCAAAGCTTGCAAGGCTGTCGCAGATAAATTCAGCACCGCTGAAAAAGAGGTTCTGATTACAGTTGACAATACTTACATGGGTCCGCTGTGGCAACACCCGCTTCAATTGGGCGCTGATTTTGTTATGTATTCTGCTACCAAATACATCGGTGGCCATAGCGACGTTATTGCCGGAGCCGTTTTAGGTAGAAAGGATTTAATGACCCGCATTAAAACCCTTCGTACATTTCTGGGAAACATGGCAGGACCAAACACGGGGTGGTTGCTGATGCGTAGCCTCGAAACTTTAAAAGTACGAATGGAGCGACAGCAGCAAAACGCAGTGAAGGTGGCAGGGTTTTTAAATGCACATCCAAAAGTTGACAAGGTACATTACCTCGGGCTTTTAGAACAGGGTGCACCTGAGTACAAAATCTACAAACAGCAGTACAGCGGTCCAGGCGCCATGGTATCTTTTGATATTTCCGGAGGAGAAAAAGAGGCTTTCAAGTTTTTAAATTCTCTAAAGCTGGTGAAACTCGCAGTGAGCCTTGGAAGTACTGAAAGTTTGGCTCAGCATCCTATTACTATGACTCACTGTGGTGTTGATCCCGACCATGCCCGCGAAATGGGCATTACCGAAAAACTCATCCGGGTTTCAATTGGAGTAGAAGACGCTGACGATATAATATGGGATCTGGAGCAGGCTCTGGCAAAAGTTTAATTACTTTTACACGGGTCCTAAAATTGTAGTTGAAAAGAAATAAGTTTAAAAATGACGGAAAATGATAACCGCTTTATGCTAAGAGCAATAGAGCTGGCTAAAAAAGGTGTTGAAAGCAATATGGGGGGACCTTTTGGTTGTGTAATTGTAAAGGATAACAAAATTGTAGGCGAAGGTCATAATATGGTAACTGGAACTAATGATCCCACGGCTCATGCGGAAGTGGTTGCCATCAGAAATGCTTGTAAAGAACTCAACACTTTTCAGCTTGATGAATGTGTTATCTATACTTCTTGTGAGCCATGCCCAATGTGTTTCGGAGCAATTTATTGGGCGAGACCCAAAAAAGTTTTTTATGGATGTACTAAGGAAGATGCCGCCGAGATTGACTTTGATGATCAGTTTCTTTACGATGAACTCGAAATTGAAATGAGCAATAGAAGAATTGATTTTGTGAATATTATGAGAGGAGAAGCCAAAATTGTGTTTGATGACTGGGCTGCTAAAAATGATAAAATAAAATACTGATACTACCTCGGGGTCAGAATATGTCGCAGTAAAAAAGGGTTTTTAATTAACTTAAAAGATGAAATTATGAGAGTAATTCTTGCTGGATTGATTTTAATGATTCTAACAGCTGGTTCATGTTCTAAATATCCTCCGGCAGATGGAGTAACCGTAGATTCTGAATTAACAAAAAAGATTGTCAAAGCGCCTGAGTCAGTTAAAATAGACGGAAAAGAGTTGGTGCTTTCTGCTGAGTTGTGGCGTGATTTTATGCCGGGAGTAGGCGAGAGTGAAAGATCTTTAAGAGCAGCTGTGAGTATTGAGGATAAATCTGGTAGCCAAATCCCTGCAGGTATGGAATTCAAGCGTTTATATGTTTCAAAGAATGATACTGCCTGGGTTCAGACCATTTCAAACTCTGAAAGATCTGATACATTGATAATCCGGGCAAATACCAAAGGTGGACCAGAATGGGCTCCTGAATCTGAGGCGACTGTAATCTCTGAGTTTACTCATAACGCCAAAACTTATAAATTACGAACCACCGGTGTAATCAGAGCCACTTATTAGAAACCGGATCAAAATGAAGCTTCATTTTCAACCCTTAATTGGAATTAATTGGTTTTTAATTATTTCTATAGGCGCGCTCTGTGCTTGCACAAGTTTTAAGAATTCGATTGGCACCGAATTAAAAAAAAATACATATTCAAAAGAGCAGTTTGCTTCTATAGTTAATGGAAGTAGCACTGAACCTATGCGGGTGTTTTTAATTACCGATAAAGAGGATTCGGTATTGCTCAGGCAAAAGTCGGTGGATATTTATCCAGATCCTTTAGATACAACACTCAGTCATTTTGTTTCAAGGCTGTATGCAACGGTAACAGATAGCGCTTCGATGGGTGTGGGAATTGCTGCGCCACAAGTAGGGATTTTAAAAAATATTATTTGGGTTCAGAGGTTTGATATAGAAGGTTTCCCTTTTGAAGAATATTTGAATCCAAAAATACTCCAGTATTCAGAAATGAAACAAACTCGTAGAGAAGGTTGCCTTTCCATTCCCGACAGAACGGATACACTGGAATGCCGTGCTTATGTTATTCTTCTTGAATATGATCGTCTAAATGGAGATCACAAAGTAGAAATGGTTGAAGGCTTTACTGCTGTGATTTTTCAGCATGAAATTGATCACTTAAACGGAATACTTTACCTTGATCACTTAGAAAAAGAGGTAATGGAAGCACAAATGCAGAAAAATTAATCAGTTTTTTAAGAGGTATTTTTTTTCGTGAATCAAACCGTTTATATGTAGATTCGCTTCTATATAAAGCTAAAAAACATTCATGCTTCGTAAACCTATCATCATCCTAGAAATCGTTGTACTACTTGCGATTTTGTATATGAAGTACTTCAATTCTGTAACCAAAAGCTTTTTGGAGAAACATACCTTGATTCATGCGGTGATTTCTTTTTTAGTTTACTACCTCATCATTAAATTTATATCGGCAGCTATAAAAGCTTATTACTCGCGGAGGAATAAAATTCCTTTCAATAAAAAGAATAATGTGCATTTTGGGATTGAGAATATTGCGAATATTCTTATCGCTTTCGGGTTTATGGGTTTAATAATGAGGCTTATTGGAATCAATCCGTTCGAAATAATTACCTCTGCTACCATCGTTGCTGCCGCTGTTGCACTGGTTACACGCGATTATATTGCTGACTTCTTCAGTGGAATATACCTTAGTTTTTCGAATACTTTTGAAATTGGTGATTACGTAAAACTTGATAGCCAAAAAGGTAAAATTCTTGAAATAGGAATGTTGAAGATTAAAATACTGAATGATGACGATGATGTGGTGATTATGCCAAATTTTAAGGTGTACTTCAATGAAATTGTGAATTACACGAAGCGCGATGTGCGGTTAATGAGTATTGATTTTGAAATTGCTCTGAAATATGTAATAAGTATTGAAGAGCTTGAGAAAGATTTAGTGGCTTCTTTGGAAGGCTTCAGTCAGTTTATTGACCCAAGGTCCTATAATTTAAAGGTTGTAGAAGTAAAATCTGACTATTTAGGGATGAAATTTCAATACAAGCTTCAGGAAATTGATGCTGTCATGCAACGAGATATTAGGAAAAAGACAATGCGCGAAGTGTTTAACTATATTTCAGAGCGCAGTCAAATCCGGAAGCAATCAAATTTGTAATGAGATGATCTATGAACTGTCAACGTCACTCCAATATCCCATGTATTTGTATACCTTATAGTTTAGGTGTATTTTATTCTAAATCAGACTAGTTAGGGATATGGAGCCGGAGAATAACATCTTCAGTTGTTCACCTACTTAAAATCTGAGAAATCTAATACTCCCGTTTCAGGTTTAAGATCAAAAGAAATTTTAATTTTGGAATTCTGAAAACATCAGGTAAAAAAGGTTGATGGTTACAATTTCAATTAAAGACGTATGGTAAAGTACACTAACTGCCTGATAATTGCTTTAGCTGCTTTTCTTTTTGCTTGTTCTGGTGAAAAACCCTCTGAAGAGGCTAACGCACTCTTTGCTGAAAAGGGAATTGATTCAACTCAAGCGGCAATGATTTTCAATAATACGGTTGATTTTCCTAATAATACTCATGTTTCTATTGCTTTAGTTACAGATTCTACAACCTATTTTATAGGAATCGTTAGCAGGAATGACACTATATTAAGCGTTGCTAATCAGGATGCTCATTTTGAGATAGGCTCCATTTCTACAATGATGACGGCAGCTCTTTTGGCCGATTTTATAGAAGGTGGAAAAGTTAGTATTAACGATAGCATTTCGAAGTTTTTGCCTTTTCAATTTAAGGATAGCCTGGAAATTTCATTCGGACAGTTAGCAAATCACACATCCGGTTTGCCCAAGGTACCAACTGGAATGCTTATCTCATCATTACTTAATATGGATAATCCGTACAAAAACTTTGATGACAGTACACTGGTAAATTATTTCAGGGAAGATGTGGAGCTATCAACAGAGCCTGGTGAAAGTATATCATTTTCTAATTTAGGTTATGGCTTACTAGGCTACACAATGGAGAAAGTGGGAGAGAAGTCATTTGGTGTTTTATTAAATGAGCAAATTCTGGATAAGTATAAACTGAATAATACCACAATAGAACGCGACTCAGTAATAAATTCATTGATACCGGGGCTAAATGCTGATGGTAATAAAACGTCAAATTGGGACATGGCTGCCTTGGCGGGTGCTGGTGCCGTTATTTCTACTGCTGAAGATTTGGCCTTATTCGCAAGAGCACACTGCGACACAACAGATATGGTACTCACCTTAACGCGGGAGGTTGAAGTTGTTGGGCAAAACAAGAAGTTTGTAGGTATGGGCTGGACACTGATTGATGACAAAGGAGAGAACAGATGGTATGCCCAAAATGGCTCTACTGGTGGTTATACTTCATCGTTTATTGTAGATCCCCTTTCTTGCAAGGGGGTGGTGATTCTATCAAATGTTTCTGGTTCTAACCCATACACTAAACGTATTGAGGAGCTTTGCCTTCAGTTAATGGGTTCATTACAAAAGTAACCTTGCCTCTTCCTTTTCCTTTCTAATTTTACCGCTCGTTTAAAGGGCTAAGGTCAAACTTGTTCCATTCTTTTATTCTCGTAAAATAATTGCGACATTTGCACCCGCAAAAAAAAGGAGAAAACAACGTGTTAGAAACTCAAAATATATCACTTCAATACGGCAAGAGAATTCTTTTCGATGAAGTAAACTTAAAATTTTTCGGCGACAATTGTTACGGTGTAATCGGTGCAAACGGAGCAGGAAAATCAACTTTTCTGAAAATTCTGTCGGGGGACATCGACCCAAATACCGGCCATGTATATCTGGAACCTGGAAAACGGATGGCCGTTTTAAAACAAAGCCATTCAGAGTTTAATGATACTGCTGTTATTGACACTGTGCTAATGGGTCATAAGCGGTTGTGGAAAATTATGCAGGAAAAGGATGCCATTTATGCGAAGCCTGACTTCTCCGATGCAGATGGAATAAAGGCCTCCGAATTGGAAACGGAATTTGCCGATATGGATGGCTGGAATGCGGAAAGCTCTGCGGCCAGTTTGCTCTCAGGACTTGGTATAGTTGAAATGCTGCACCAAACGGAATTAAAAAACCTGAGCGGCCCACAAAAAGTACGCGTGCTACTAGCACAAGCCCTTTTCGGAAATCCGGATGTGCTTGTACTCGATGAGCCTACCAATGATCTGGATAGTGAAACAATTGTATGGCTCGAAGATTTCCTATTAAACTTTAAGAATACAGTTATTGTGGTATCTCACGACCGTCACTTTCTTGACACGGTGTGCACGCATGTAGTAGATATTGATTTTTCAAAAATCAAACTTGTATACCGGTAACTATACCTTTTGGTACGAGAGCAGCCAGCTGGCCTTGCGACAGCGGTCAAATGCGAATAAGAAAGCGGAAGAAAAGAAAAAAGAACTTCAGGAGTTTATCTCGCGCTTTAGTGCCAATGCATCCAAATCTAAGCAAGCTACTAGTCGAAAAAAATTGCTGGAGAAGATTAACGTTGACGATATACAGCCGTCTACAAGGAAATATCCTGCTATCATTTTCAATCAAAACAGGGAAGCTGGCGACCAACTTTTGCATGTTCGCGGCATGAGTAAAAGCATTGATGGTCAGGTACTTTTCAAAAATGTGGATTTGAACGTTAGAAAAGGTGAGAAGATTTCTTTAGAGAGTCCAAGTAGTATCGTGACTACTGCTTTTTATAAGATTTTGAATGGTGAGATGGAACCCGATGAAGGTGAATTTGAATTTGGCAAAACAATAACTACAGCGTATGTGCCTGCCGATAATGATGCGTATTTTAAAAGTAACGATAACCTGATTGATTGGCTTCGTCAGTATTCTGATGAGAAAGATGAAGTATACATTCGTGGATTTCTTGGCAAAATGCTCTTTACGGGTCAGGAAACTCTTAAGAAATGCAGTGTGCTTTCAGGTGGTGAAAAGGTGAGATGTATGATTTCCAAAGCTATGTTGGCTGGACCGAATTTACTTATGCTCAACGAACCTACCAATCACCTTGATCTGGAATCAATTACTGCATTCAACAATTCCTTAATTGAGTACCCGGGTACCTTGATTTTTACTACGCATGATCAAACTTTCCGGGAAACTACTGCCAATAGAGTAGTGAAGATTGGGCCGGATGGCGCATTCGGTTAATTTATAAAAGATTATAGCCAAAAAAAAGCCCGACAAATTTTGTCGGGCTTTCAGTTTAATTCAGATTCTTTTATTCGACAATGAATTTACCATTCATCATAGCATAGTGACCTGGGAAAGTACAGAGAAACTGATATGATCCCTTGGCTGGCGCTTCAAAAGTAATTGAAGTCTCTTCGCCACCGCCAATCATGGTTGTATGAGCTATTACCTTATTAGTACCTTTCGGTATATAATTGTTGTCATTTGCAGCGATTGCCTCCACAGCGAATTCTTGCATATCAACTCCTTTCTTTAGAAGTGTCCAGTTATGCCCCATGGCAGCCTTTTCCATATTTCCTGCGTGTTTAAGCACAAGAGTTACTTTTTGTCCTGCTTTAACAGTAAGCAAATCCTTATTGTACTTCATTTCATCATTACCTTGAATGGTAAGAGTAACCTCTGCGGGTGCTTCTTCCTCAGGTTCTTCTGATAGCCGGAGCTGTTGTAGTTTGCTCATCAGTAGAATCAGTTTTTTGATCATTGCCTCCACAGCTCGCAAGCATAAATACAGATGCTAATAAAATTACAACTTGTTTCATTTTTTGATTTTTAATTTGTGTTATCAAAATTCGAATAGTAATCGAATATTCTTACCAATATGACAACTAGAATGCATGATTGTTTAAGTGGTTGAACCGAAATTTTACCAGTCTAAATTTAAGTTTGAAGATTGGTTTTGGCTCTTTTTTGTTTAGCTCTTGCTCAAAATATAGAAAGTCCTGTCTCAGAGGTAAATCGTTCTAAAAATCGCATTCCCAGGTAGGAATTTCCTTTTTCATTCAATTTCGGACTCCAGACTGCGATACTATAGTTGTTTGGGTAAACGGCAACAATACCGCCACCCACACCACTTTTTCCCGGTAAACCTACCCTATAGGAAAATTCTCCTGCCTCATCGTAGAACCCACACGTAAGCATTATGGCATTCATTCGTTTTGCTTCACTTGATGTAAGAATATCGCTATTAAGTTTGAGTTTTCTTCCACTATTTGCCAGAAAAACAAAAGTTTCGGCTAGCTCTTTACAAGTCATTTTTATAGAGCAAAGTTTGAAGTAAAAGTCCAATACTTCATCACAATCATGTGTAATGTTGTCAAATGACTTTATAAAATTTACCAACGCAAAATTCCTATATCCCTTAGATCTTTCCGATTCTGCTATTTTATGATCAAAATCAATATCAGGGTTCCCTGACATTTCTTGAATGAAGCTAAGCAGAGCTTCAGGGGCGTTGTCAAACTGGCTCATAAGAACATCACAAACCACTATTGCACCTGCGTTTATAAAAGGGTTTCGGGGTAAACCTTTATCATATTCTAATTGAACCAACGAATTGAACGGGTTTCCGGAAGGCTCAACACCAACGCGCTTCCAAAGGTTCGCACCGATCGTCTTGTATGCCATTGCAAGTGATAAGACTTTGGCAATACTCTGAATCGAAAATGCTTCGTGACTATCGCCATAGCTGTAAGAATCTCCATTTATAGTTCGTAAGTACACACCAAATTTATCAGGGTCTACATTACCAAGTTCGGGAATGTACGAAGCAACCTTACCATGGTTTAAGCCCTTTCTCACTTCATGGAATATTTCTTCAATAATTTCTTGATAGTCGAGGTATGCCATCTGCTTATTTTAATTTTGAAATTTAGGCAGATAATAGCACTTCTCTGTATCAATCCAAAAAGTTTACGGATATTTCCTCCTATAAAGTACATTATTTATGATTCACGGTACACACAATGCGCTGGAAGACAAGCGAAATGATTCTATTTTGATTTATATAAATGGAGAGCTTTTGCCTCGAAAGGATGCAAAAATTTCTGTTTTTGATAGCGGATACCTTGTTGGTGATGGTATTTGGGAAGCAGTTCGGTTGCACAAGGGCCAACTGGTTTTTTTAGACTTACATTTAAGCAGATTGTGGTCAGCGGCTGCAACGGTTGGAATTGATTTGAAAATGACGCGTGAAGAATTAATAGAAAAAATACGCTACACGCTCGATGCCAATGATATGAAAGACAATGTGCATGTGCGTTTTATGATTACCAGAGGGATAAAAAAAACACCTTCTCAAGATCCACGACTTACCATTAGCGGTCCGAATCTTGTCATTATTGCAGAACACAAAAAAGCTTCCGCTGAAACTCAGGAAAGAGGAATATCCCTATTTACGAGTACTATACGTCGCGGAAGTCCGGATTATCTCGATCCAAGGTTAAACTGTCACAGCAAATTGCATGAAGTACAGGCGCTAATTCAGGCTATTGAAGCGGGTGCTGATGAGGCCCTGATGCTCGATGTCAACGGATTCGTAGCAACTTGTAATGCCACCAATTTCTTTATTGTGAAGAATAATGAGGTGATTACATCTACAGGTCGATATTGCATGAATGGTGTTACGAGAGCTAATATTATCCGGGTTTGCAGAGAGAATAAGATTCCTTGTCACCAAAAAGATTTTTCGCTTTTTGATGTTTATGGAGCAGATGAAGCCTTTGTGACCGGTACTTTCGGAGGACTTACTCCCGTGGTAAAAATTGATGGAAAAATCATTGGGAATGGCAGGTATGGCGATTTGAGCAAGAAGCTCTCAGGTCTCTACAACGATCTAATAGAGCGTGAAGTAAAATCTTTAAATGGTTCATTGGATGTCTGATTCTATTTCTCGAATATGTCTGTGGTCAGGGCCTCGAAATGTTTCTACCGCACTTATGTATTCATTCGCTCAGCGAAGTGATACAAAGGTTTTCGATGAACCTTTATACGCCCACTACCTGCGTAATAGCAAGGCTAAAACATACCACCCAATGGCTACTGAGATTCTTGAGAGCATGGAGATCGACGGCGGTAAAGTAGTAGAAATGATGTGCTTGAATCACGGAAAATCTGTTTTGTTTTTTAAACAAATGACGCATCATCTTATCTCTCTCGAGTTGAGCTTTCTTTCCAAAATGAAAAATGTAATATTAACTCGTGATCCACATGAGATGTTACCCTCATTCGCGAAAGAAATTGAGAATCCCACCATGCAGGATGTTGGCTATCTGGCTCATATTGAGCTATTTAAATATTTAGAAGATAATGGCCAGGACACTATAGTAATAGACAGTAAGGATGTTTTATTAAATCCTGAAGCGTACCTGAAAGAGCTTTGTAAAGCTTTGGATATACCATTCGAAAAAGAAATGCTTTCCTGGCCTGCAGGGCCTATTAAAGAAGATGGAATATGGGCTTCACACTGGTATGGGAATGTTCATAAATCCGTAGGTTTTAAACCCTATGAAAAAAAGTTAGAATCTTTTCCTGAGAAGCTCAGGCCGCTTTTGGAAGAGTGTATTCCCTTATATAATCAGCTTCGAAATAAAGCACTTAAAGTTGAGCAAGTTTAAAGCCATAGGTATTTTAGGTTATACTCTTTTAGATCTCTAGAGGAGGCTAAACTGGTGTAGAAAGGGTGGTGAATAAAGACAAATACTTATTCAGTTTTGTACCTTCGTCTAAAAATAGATTTTTTGTTTTCTACATCTTGCACTGGCATATAATTGTATGATGTTATAGAGTCAATTCATTAATTTATCAAGGGATTATAATATTATTTAGAGAAAGTAGGCATGGCTGAAAATGAGCTTGTAAGAATAAACAAATTTTTGACAGAGGCAGGCTACTGTTCAAGACGAGCGGCTGATAAATTAATAGATCAGGGTAGAGTGACCATCAATGGCAAGGTGCCGGAGTTGGGTACCAAAGTTGCACCCGGCGATGAAGTGCGCGTTTATGGCAAGCTTATTTCTACTCCCGAAGAAAAGCCGGTTTACATCGCGTTTAACAAACCGGTCGGAGTAGTCTGTACCACCGATACCCGTCGTGAAAAAGACAACATTATAGATTATATTAATTATCCAACCCGTATTTTTCCAATTGGAAGGCTTGATAAACCTAGTGAAGGCCTTATTTTACTGACAAATGACGGTGATATTGTAAATAAAATTCTCCGCTCCAGAAATAACCACGGAAAAGAATACATCGTGCAGGTTGATAAACCGGTAACTCCAGAGTTTTTAGAGAAAATGTCAAACGGCGTTCCTATTCTCGACACAGTCACAAAGAAATGTGAAGTTGAAAAATTCGGAAATAATATTTTTAAAATTGTACTCACGCAAGGTCTTAATCGCCAAATAAGAAGAATGTGTGAATACCTTGATTATGAAGTCGTAAAGCTAAAGCGAACAAGGGTATTAAACATTCATTTAGACTTACCGGTAGGGAAGTGGCGTGACTTGACGAAGGCAGAACTTACGGAGTTGAACAAGCTACTTGAACATTCAGAAAAAACCGTTTAGCAGTTCGATAGAGATCTTTTACGCATCTAAAACCCAGGTGCTCTCGTCCCGATTCAATAGCTGCAGCCAATCTGGCGCTGGGGCAATATTTACTTCAGTATTCATCACTGCATAAAGAATGATCCTCCATTTCGGGTCGCTCAGTACGATTTCACTCTGAGTCTTCATTTCCTGAAATAGATTTATCTCCGGAAATACAAACCATCGTCTTTTGAAGCTGAG
Source organism: uncultured Cryomorphaceae bacterium (assembly GCA_963748925.1). Taxonomy (GTDB): domain Bacteria; phylum Bacteroidota; class Bacteroidia; order Flavobacteriales_D; family Cryomorphaceae; genus Cryomorpha. The sequence continues at coordinate 365,050 of CAVVKG010000001.1, forward strand.
AGTGATTTATGAAGGTATTGAAATGGTAAGTCAGAAATAAATCAGCTGGCTGTGAAAATGGAATTCCACACAGCAATTATTGTGCAGATTGTTAATGAATAGCCGGATATATCAAAAACTTGGGGAAATAGTGGCAATTTTTAATCCTGCAGGTATCATTTTAACAATCCCTTGAATTCCTTTATTACTGTTTTGAGGAATTAAATTTATCAAGTAGTCAGTCTTGTGTAAGTATTTCTACAGCAGTCAATTAAATTAGTGTTGATAATCTGCTATTTACGTTTGGATTCAAAGTTGACTATTACTTAACAGTGTTTTAATAACCCTAAAAATTAAAAGTCATGCCTACAGAAAAAAAACAAGAGAAAAAACCTGATACTAAACCAGGACAAAAATCTCCACAGGCTAAAAGCCAACAAGATCAGAACAAAAAACCACAGCCGAAGAAATAATAGAGCTAAAGCTTTATTAACCGGTTTAAAGTTTTAACGAAATTGCCGCTTCGAGATATCGGGGCGGCAATTTTTTTTAGCAATGATTGCTCCTCCCTTATTGAGAAGCTAGCCTCATCAATATCTTTTCTTTTGTGTTTCCAGCGCTTGTGGCTCCATAGCCACCATGCAGGCTCTTTTCTTATTCTTGCCTCCAGCGCTCTTACGTGCATCTCTGTTATAGCAAATTCGGGATATTCTTTCGGGTTCTTAGCCAACACTTCAAATTCCACCTCATAATATCCACGCTTTACCTTCCTGATATCAAAAAACACCACAGCCATATCGAGCTTTTTTGCTATTTGCTCAGCACCAAGAAATACGGGTGTTTCCTGATTCATAAAGGTTGTCCAATATTTGATTTTTGCTCTGTGTGGACTCTGGTCCGCCAGGAAGTAAGTCATCGTTGTCTCACCGGCTTTGGCTTCGAGCAGTAATTTTCTAAAACTCTCAGCCGCAGTCATCATGTTCACACCAAATTTTGATCTCAACCTGTTTATCAACCCGTTGAAGTATTCGTTTTTTTGAGGCAGGTGTATCGCCCAAACCTTGTGATCAACATACTGCGGTAGGAGCGAAAGGTATTCCCAATTGCCATAATGCCCCAATATTCCTACCACACCTTTCCCTTCAGAGTATAAGTCATTCAGCACTTCAGGATTTTTAAAATGATAGTATTTCGCCATATGCGCGGCACTGCGATGCAAAGGGTACATCCATTCAATAAAACTATCGCAAAGATGCTGGTAAAACTGGCGTTCAATTTTGCGTAGCTCTTTTGTTTCCTTTTCAGGAAAAGCATTGAGTAAATTCATCCTCACTACGTCTTTTCGATAACCTACCCCATAATAAACCAGCAGATAAAACATGTCTGAAAAGACGAACAGCAGTCGCAGAGGAAGCCAAGTAATAAGCCATAAAAATGAATAGGCCAAATAAAAAACTATGCGATCCATACAGGGCGCTAAATTAGGTAAAACCTAGGTTTATTATCCTTGTGATTCAATTAACTTTACAGCTTGAGTTTTAAATTCGAAAATTTCATTGCCAATGCCTGTTAATAAATACGCCCTCCTTCGCTACCGAATTATAGATCGAAAAATCGCATCTAAATTCAATCCTTTTCCCAATAAGGAGGACCTTCGGAATGCTTGTGAAGATGAGCTTTACGGTGGCGATACCGGAAATATTTCGCTTAGCACAATCGACAAAGATTTATTTGCGATGCGCAATGAGTCTAACCTCGGATATTATGCGCCAATAGCTTATGACAAAGCCAATAAAGGTTATTATTATTCAGATCCTGATTATTCTATTCAGGAAATGCCACTAAGCGAGGAAGATCTGGAAGCCATTTCATTTGCGGCCAATACGCTGTCCCAATTCCGAGGACTCGATATGTTCAAAACCTCGGAGGCCGCAATCGATAAGATTCTCGACCGATTTAATCTGAATCCGCGCAATGATGAAAAGGAAGTTACTCCATTTATCCAATTTGAAACCGCACAATCTTATAAAGGTGGCAGCCTCCTTCCCGTAATACTTAATGCTATTAAAAATCAGAAGGTTATTAAGTTTGAATATGAGAAATTTAGTGGTGGTAAAAAAAGAAAATACTACTTCATCCCTATTTGCTAAAGGAATACCGAAACCGGTGGTACATTATTGGCTTTAATCCGGAAAAGGTCTCGGTAGTGGTTTTTGGTCTTGACAGGGTAGTGGGGAATGTGGAGGTTACCGATTTTGAATTTGAGCGTCAATCTGATTTTAATGCGGCTAATTATTTTGAGCACAGTATCGGTATCACTTCCGTAAACGATGAGCCACAACGCATCCATCTACGGTTTTCTCCTCTTTCGGGGAAATATATTGAGTCGCAACCACTTCATAAGTCTCAGAGAATAATCAGAAATGATGAAGTCGCCCTTGAAATTGAGTTGTTTTTGTGCATTACCAAAGAGTTGCTCATGACAATATTAAGTTATGGTGCCGATGTAGAAGTGAAAGAGCCAGTGAGCTTGCGGAAGCAGATTGCCGTTAGCCTGGAGAATACTTTGAAGTCATATTAGTGTTTTAGATTGACTTTACCCGAGGAAGAGTAGTTTTTCGCAAGGCAAGAACCACATGCTGCATACCCATAAAAGTTGGTCTTTTTCTGGCTTAAAATCAACTTAAGGTTAGAAGCATTTATTCTTTCGTGAAACCATAAATAGATGATTATCAGTTGAATTATACTTAGGTGAAACAGTTGCCAAAAGCCAAAACATCTCTTTTGCCTTAATGCATTTCCGAAACTTAAAAGTGAGTGAAGCGCAGCGCCCGATAGCGTGAAAATTCACAACGTAAATACATTACGTCCTCGAGTTTGATCTTGCCCAAAAATCAAACTATTATGAGAGACATAGGTCAAAATTTTTACGAAGAAAAGGAGTATTATTTTAGTACACTTTCGGTATCAAAGATTATTATAAATCCCAGCGTGCGCGGCTATCCGCCATTATTTATGGTTTGCAGCGGCCTGTTCGGATCTAAGAAAGCAAGCTATGTGCTCGCTTTAAACTTCCTTCAGCTCAACAAGCTTTTGATGCAATCGCTTGACAACAGGTCCCGATTGATTATCGCAGAGAAGCTTACCGATTTTCTGATTCCAAATGATCGCTCAGGCGAGATCTGTGTGCGTAAAGCATTGGGAGGGGAACTTCAAATTTCAAATATTGATTTAACTACGCGGGTGCACCGATTTAATTCTGACGAAAGTACAGAGGGTGAGCCGCTCTACTATTTCCAACTTACTGAAATGTAATAATATGCAAAATTATTTCACGACGTAAATACATTACGTTCTGGACCCTGACTTTAGCAGAAACAATAACAAAAAACACATAGAAGTTATGAATAATTTAGCAGACGCAAGCAGATTCATCAATTCATTTCCACGTCCAACCGGCTTAAATATGTACGCCTGGAGAGCTATTAAAAAACTGGCGCTATACGCATGGGAGTGCCACTTTAGCGAGAAACGATTTGAGCACCGCATCAATTTCCTCTGCAAGGAGTTTTACTTGATGATCCGCAATCCGGAGGGACAATTTATCATTCCGGAAAACTTCCGATACGATACTGGATTATGATATGTTCATTAAAAACGTAAAAGAGGCTTTTAACAAAAAGCCTTTTTTTATGTTTAATTGTCAAACACAATTGAGATTATGAGTAAAACAAAAAAAACAGTAGTAATTGGTGCGAGTCCAAACCCATCCCGTTATGCGTATGTGGCCACGAACAGGCTAAAATCTGCAGGACATGAAGTTGTTCCCGTTGGTCTTCGGGATGGTGAAATAGGTGGTATTTCCATTCTTAAAGATTTTCCTAAAATTGACGATGTCGATACCGTAACACTCTACGTTGGTCCGAAGAATCAGGAATACTGGAAAGAATACATCTTTTCATTAAGTCCAAAACGTGTTATTTTTAATCCTGGCACCGAAAGTGATTTTGAGCAAGAGCTTGAGGCAAAGGGCATTGAAACTGAGGAAGCTTGTACGCTGGTGCTCCTGAGTACCGGGGAGTATTGAATACCTGATTTGTGAAAACGACATTTTTATCACCTCGCCTTAGGTTCGATAAACCGCGATTGTGAAAAACATTACTGATTCTTTTTACCGGAATCTAAATCAATTACTTCCCCAATAACCTCATTAATCGTTGTTGCTGCTCTCATCAAGTCATTATCGCTCATATTGAGCGGTGGTGCAAGTCTGAAGCTCTCAGGGCAAGATAGAAAGTAAAAAGTAATAATTCCTTTCTTCAGGCAGAGTTCCACTATTTTGTATACTAGTTCTGCTGATTCAAACTCAATCGCAAACATCATCCCAATACGTCTTATTTCTTTAATCGCAGGGTGGGAGAGTGCTGATTCCAGTAGAGCACCTTTAGCCTCGCATCCGGCTACAAGATTTTCACTCTCGAGAGCTTCAATATTACCGAGTGCAGCAGCACAACATACCGGATGGCCACCAAAGGTGGTTATGTGACCCAGGATGGGGTCGGAAACCAGAGACTGCATAATTTCATGGCTGCTCACAAAGGCACCCATTGCCATTCCCCCCGCCATACTCTTGGCAATCGTTAAAATATCTGGTGCTATATCAAAATGCTCAAAGGCAAAAAGTTTTCCCGTGCGACCAAAGCCGGCTTGAATTTCATCGAGAATCAATAAGGCTCCAGTTTCATTGCAGCGATTGCGCAATGCCTTCATGTAACTTTTTGTTGGTATGCGCACCCCAGCATCACCCTGAACGGTTTCTACTATGACACAAGAAGTTTCTGAATCAATCATCTCAAGATCAGCCACTTCATTAAAGCGCATAAAGTAAACTTCAGGAAGCAACGGCCGAAATGCGTATTTCTTTTTCTCATTTCCCGAAACGCTGAGCGATCCATGAGTTCCGCCATGGTAAGACTTTAAGCAAGATACTATTTTGCTTCTACCTGTGTAGCGCTTAGCTAGTTTTAGCGCTGCCTCATTTGCTTCGGTTCCACTGTTTACGAAATAGCTCACATCCAGACCTTCAGGAAGAATGGCATTTAGTTTTTTAGCCAGTTTGACTTGCGGGCCCTGCACGAATTCGCCGTAAGGCATTACATGCAAATATTTTTTTAGCTGCTCTTCAATGGCGCCAATAACCTTGGGGTGACGATGGCCCACATTGGTTACCGCAATCCCACTTACCATATCGGCATAAGCCTTTCCTGAGATATCGTAAATAAAACTGCCTTCGGCATGGCTCACTTCTACACCTATTGGAAATGGTGTCGTTTGTGCCTGGTATTTAAAAAAATCGTCTTTAGCACTCATTTTGCGGAAAGGTAAGTTGAGAGAAAATCAATTTTTACCCATGTTGCCTTTGGCCTGACCTCTATTCTCTTTAAGCGCCTTCAATAGCTCACGTTTAAAATCGCGCTCAGCGGCGTAAAAAGCCACAACCTTGGATACGGGAAGCACCGACTTAAATTTTTCATAGTACCGCTCATCGAGGTCAATTATTTGCCTTTCAATGGCAAAGTTTTTTTTCATCAGATTGTCAAGCTCTTTGTCGGTAAGATCATCAGCAGATGTGGCACCATATGCGGATTGTGCTCTTTCTTTTTTTCGCAATTCCTGAAGTTCATTTCGGTAAGAGTTGTACAAGGGCCAAAAAGCCTTCGCCTCCTCAGGCGAGAGTTCTAGCTGAGAAGTAATAAAAGAAACCTTTTGAGCCTCGATTTCGTCACGCTTCATTCGCCTTTCATTAGCTTGACCAAAGGCCATATTTGCCAGGAAGAAAAAAGAGAGAACCAGTACGGGTAGTTTCATAGTACAATATAATTTTTATTGTCGTGTTTCAAAAAGTAATTCTTCGTTAATATCTTCTTCCAGCAGGAAATCAACTATTTGGTCTTCAGTAATATTTTCATAAAATGATATATCCTCAAAGCCTTCATTTTCAAGGGCACTGTAAAGATCATTTTCATCTAAATATCCGGTAAGGTCATCTATTTCTGCATCAGCAGGTATGATGATCGCTGCGGTTTCAGTAGTGACGGTATTATCATCAGTTGTAGAATTTAGATAAGGAATCACCGCCAGAATTAAAGCGATATCCGCGGCAATGGCAATGTTTTTATAATTAACAAAGCGAATGATTTTACTCCTTCTGTTTTTATTCGTTTTTGAATCGATCTTGTCCATAACAGAATCGGCCAAACCTTCAAAGTACCCGGCAGGTGGATTTGGCTTATTGGTAATGCGATTTTCGAAGAGCTTTGGAGAAAGCTCTTGCAAAAACTCAATATCGTTTGATTCTTCCTTTTTCATTCTTTTAGTGTGATGCTTATTTCAGTCAAAGGTTTAATCAAGATTTAAGAAAGACTTCAATTTTCTTTACTGCGTGAAAATATGATGCTTTCAGTGCACCAATGGAAGTACCGGTAATCTCAGAAATCTCACTGTATTTCAATTCACTAAAGTATTTTAAATCAAATACCTGTCGTTGTTTGTCCGGAAGTTTTTGCAAGGCCGCTTCGAGCTTTTTCGATATGATATCTCCATCAGGCCCATCGGTAGACACTGCAGTTTGATTTTCAACTTTAAAGTCGCCCGAAGGCCTCGCTTTTTGTGCTCTTAAGAACCCCAGGGCCTCATTGCTCGCTATTCGGTATAACCATGTATAAAGCTTGGCCTCCTCCTTAAAGTCACCAATAAATCGCCATGCTTTTACAAAAGCGTTTTGAAGCACATCGTCGGCGTCATCATGGTTTCCAACCATGCGTCGAATATGAAAATACAAAGGTTCTTTATACAGATTTATCAACTCTTTGAATGCCTCATTTTGGGTAGATTTTTTCTTTAATCTTTTTACCAGTTCCTTCTCATTGTAGCCCATACAAGATTATTAAAACAAAGAGAAAAATCTGGTTAAAAAATTCAATATCAACCCTTTCTAGAGATCACTTTCCGCGCTGATTTAATAACGTCTTCCGTGTCTATATTGTACTTTGTAAGCAATTCTTCAGGAGTTCCGCTTTCGCCAAACGTATCGTTTACAGCTACCATTTCAAGGGGAAGCGGGTTGTTTCTAACCAGGAGTTGAGATATTGCATCTCCAAGACCACCATTCATCATATGCTCTTCTGCAGTAATAACACACTTGGTTTTTTTAACTGAGTCAAGAATGGCTTTTTCATCAAGCGGTTTAATAGTATGGATATTAATAACTTCGGCCGAGATACCCTCTTCTTCCAGAACTTTAGCGGCTTCCAGCGCTTTCCAAACAAGGTGTCCTGTGGCAAAGATACTTACATCAGTACCTTCTGAGAGTAATAGAGCTTTTCCAATCTCAAACTTTTGATTGGCAGGTGTGAAGTTGGGTACTTTGGGTCGACCAAAACGCAGATAAACCGGGCCTTCATGATCAGCGATGGCGATTGTTGCCGCTTTCGTTTGGTTATAGTCACACGGATTGATAACAGTCATTCCAGGGAGCATTTTCATCATACCTATATCTTCCAATATCTGGTGCGTAGCTCCATCTTCACCCAATGTAAGGCCGGCATGGGAGGCACATATCTTTACATTCTTTCCAGAATAGGCTATAGATTGACGAATTTGATCGTAAACCCTGCCTGTTGAGAAGTTGGCGAAGGTACCTGTATAGGGTATTTTCCCACCGATGGTAAGCCCGGCGGCAAGTCCCATCATGTTAGCTTCGCCTATTCCTACTTGAAAAAAGCGGTCGGGAAATTCTTTTTTGAAGTCACCCATTTTCAGCGATCCTGTAAGATCGGCACAGAGGGCAACCACATCTTTGTTTTGTTTTCCTAACTCAAGTAGACCGTCGCCAAATCCGCTGCGCGTGTCTTTTACATTTTGAACTTCGTATTCTGTCATGTGGTTTAAAGTTTCAAATTGGTTGATGAACCCGAATTAATTTTAAATTCACGTTCTAAGGTATATACTACTTTTTTACTGTTTTTCGACCGGTAAGTCAGCTTGTATGTTCCCGGCTGAAGCTTAAACTGCTGATTGATTTCCGTATTATTTAGATTTACCACCCAGGGTAAATTGCTTCCTTCTACCTTAGCAATGCTACCATATCCAGGAGTGCTTAGTGCTAATATCAAAACCCCGGGTTCTGGGATAGAAACAGTGGTAGTCTTGTTCTGGGTAATTTTTACTTCATCAATATTTGTGCGAGGTAGCGTTAGAATCTCAAGGTCATAAGTGCCTGTAAGAATGCGCTCGCCCTTATTCACTGTAAGCACATGAGCCGTTTCAAGTTTGCCCGTTTTTCTCAGTATGTAAGGTATTTCGTCGCCAAGCTGGCCTTCAATTTTAAGTTCCAGGTTGCCTTGGCCGGCATCTACAGAAATGGTATTATGCTTGCCCGGGGTTAGTTCTATTCCCGATTTTACTACATTGGGTATTGTATGTGCCTCAAGGCGGTATGTAATAATAGGGTCGAGGCTTATCGTATCGGGATTTCCGCGGTAATTTAAAGTGTGTACAAAACCGTATTCCAGTTGCTCTGTAGCTTCGTTAAAAAAGTTTACTGTAACATCAGTTTCTGTCGGTCTTCCAAAATCATCGAGCAAATTTACTTGTGCCGAAGTATTATTAAGAGCCTGTGTAATAACAATATTCAAAATGTTATCAAAAGATTCTTCGTCAGTAGCATCGTAATAGTTACCAACGCAGGTAAAGGTGTCTTTAAATTCATCTTCAAGACCTACACCGATTACAAAAGGCTTTAGAATTATACCTTTCTTTTGCAATGCGCGCGACACTGCGCAAGGATCTCCATCGCAGGCTTCAATACCATCAGTAATAAGGATAATGATATTACGGCAATTGCTGCATTCGGGAAAATCACCTGCTGCCTTTTCAAGCGATCGGGCGATTGGTGTAGTTCCTTTTGGAGATAAATTATTTAAAGTACGCTTAATCAATTCACCGTTGTGAGGTCTGAACGACACCTCAAGGCGGGTATCATCACAATCTTGCTTGCCCGGTTCTATCATTACCTGATGGCCATAAACGCGCAAACCCAGTTCTACATTAGGCTTATCGTCTACTTCTTTTATGGCATCGTTAAGTAATTTACGTGCTATCGTAATCTTTCTGTCACTCTGCCACGAAGCATTCATACTATTACTCGCATCAAACACAAACAGCAAGCGGGTAAGTGGCTCATCCGTTTTTTGGGCATAAATATTCGTTGCAGCAAATCCGCAGGCAAGCATTAAAAAAGATGTGATTAAAAATCGCATATTTTAGTAATCGCCCAGCGTTTCTTCATTTTGTGCCAGGGCATTTTCCAGTTGCTCATCATTTGGTGCTACACCATGCCATTCGTGGCTTCCCATCATAAAGTCAATCCCGTGACCCATTTCGGTGCGCATAATTATCATTACAGGTTTCCCTTTGCCGGTATGAGCTTTGGCTTCCGCCAATGTCTTTGAAACGTCAGAAAGGTCATTTCCATTGCAATGAAGTACATCCCATCCAAATGCGGTAAATTTCGCATCAAGATCTCCCATATCGAGAACATCTTCCACATCTCCATCTATTTGCCTTCCATTAAAGTCAACAGTTGAGATAATGTTGTCAACCTTATTTGCAGAAGCATACATTGCAGCCTCCCAGATCTGGCCTTCCTGCAATTCTCCATCTCCATGAAGGGAGTATACAAGCCTGTCATCACCGTTAAGTTTCTTTGCCAATGCTGCGCCCAGAGCGACAGACAGACCTTGGCCAAGGGAGCCTGAAGCCACACGAATGCCGGGTAATCCCTCATGCGTTGTAGGATGCCCTTGCAGGCGCGAGTTAAGCTTGCGGAAAGTGTTTAATTCTGAAACTTCAAAATAGCCACTTCGCGCTAAAACACTATACCAAACTGGTGAAATGTGACCATTGGAAAGAAAAAAGAGGTCTTCACCTTTTCCATCTATCGTGAAATTTTTTGGGTCGTGTTTTAAAACTTCGTTGTAGAGAGAAACGAAAAATTCGGCACATCCCAAACTACCGCCAGGGTGTCCGGAGTTTACACCGTGTACCATTCGTACAATATCTCTTCTTACTTGACTAGTAAGGTTTTCTAAGGTTTTAATGTCAGTCATTGGTGGAGTTTTCGATATTCTGTGCTGCAAAAGTAGTACAATGCAATAAAATGGAACAGAAGTTTATGTTCAACTTATCAATTTTGTTCACAGGTTGTCCACATTGCGACTGATTTTAATTTCTTAACTTGAGCTCGAAAATTAAAGACAAAAAAAACCCGGTAAAGACCGGGTTTCTGAATGCTTGATTCAAAAGGCTAAATTATTTCTTCTTGTCGCTGCAAGACTTTTTGGCAGAAGAGCCTGCACAACAGCCTTTACCTGATGTAGCTTTGGCTTCTGAAGGACTGCAAGTCATTTTGCATTCTTCCATCAATCTTTCGGCCTTATCTGCAGGAATTACTTCTTTAAGTGCAGCATAATATGCTTCGTGCTTTTTGTCAGCTGACTCCTTAGAAACTTCAGCATCTGGTCCACAGTATTTCTCTTGAAGAGCCAATACTTTTTCAGTCTCTGTGTCAGTAAGACCATACGTTTTTTGAAGGTCTGCTTTGCCTTTAGTTGTTTCAGAAACTGCCTGTGTGGTTGCTTTTTCAGCTGTAGGAGCCGCTTTCATAGAGCCGCTTTGCGCCATTACTGCAGTTCCTGCGAATAATAAAAGGGCGAATAGGATGTTTTTCATTTTATCGGTTTAAGTTATAGAATTCAAAGATGGGGAATTTCTGCAAATAATGCACGAATTTTAACGAGTTTGATTCATACTTGGCTGAGCTTTGACCTGCTGAACCTTTTTTCCTCTTGCTTCTTGTCGTGCTTTTCGCTCGCTAACAAGCAATATCTGTACTTTAGATGCCGGAAGAATTTCAAGAAACTTGTTGTAGTAAGCTTCATCCAAATTAAGCCGGTCTCGTTTTGCCTGTAATCTGGAGCGAAAAGCTGCTTCATACTGTTCGTCTGCTACTTCTTCCGAATCTAATACTGATCTGGTCCGCTTGGCAATGGCTTGATTGTTCGCTTTCATTTCCTGTTTCGCACGGTTATATTCTTCATAGGTCATCCACACTTTTTTGGCTACACTTTCTGAAATTTCAAGGGTTTTCGCTATTTCTTCAGAACTGGAGAAAGCTTGAAAATTTAGATCATTTTCGTTCACTTTTTGTACGCTTTCTTTTGAAACGGAAGGCGATACTGTCATACCCGGCTGTGCATTCAAAAGGGTTGCTGATGACAATACGAATGCTAAAATTACTGTTTTCATGAATTTGATTTTATTGAGTTCGGGTGGTTTGATGCAGGGCTTATGAAAAGGTTTAATTTGATTTAATTATTTCTTCGGATGAATTGGGTTTGTGGTTATATATGAAATCGAGTGATCCAAATCTACAGATAGAAGTTATCCACGTTGCGCGAACGGGTATCGCATCGAACGGTGACTCAACATCAGTGATAAGTGCGGTTTTTTGTCTTATTTTATTTCCATCATTTATCTGCCCTTTATAACAGAGGCAAACGCGCAGATTTATCGCCCTGGTGATAAGAGTAATAATTGTGAGTGCATGGGCTTAACCTGACGCCCTAGTTTAATATACTCGCAAATACACCAACTTTGACCAATCATTCGTACTTTTGCGCCCAAATTCTATCAAATGGCTTTAAAGTGTGGTATTGTAGGTTTACCCAATGTAGGTAAATCAACCCTTTTCAATTGTTTATCAAATGCGAAAGCGCAGTCGGCGAATTTCCCATTTTGTACCATTGAACCCAATGTGGGTACAATTACTGTACCCGATGACCGCCTTAATAAGCTGAGCGATTTAGTGCACCCTGAGCGGGTAATGCCTACCACTATTGAGATTGTTGATATTGCCGGACTTGTAAAAGGAGCCAGTAAGGGAGAAGGACTTGGAAACAAGTTTTTAGGGAATATCCGCGAAACAGATGCAATTATTCATGTATTGCGCTGCTTTGATGATGACAATGTAACTCACGTAGACGGAAGTGTAAACCCCGTGCGCGACAAAGAAATAATTGATGTCGAGTTGCAGCTGAAAGATTTAGAAACAGTTGAAAAGCGATTGGTAGCAGCCAATAAATCTGCTCGGTCTGGAGATAATAAAGTTTTAAAAATGGCGTCGCTTCTGGAGCGCTATAAAAAAGCCCTCGAATCTGGAAATTCTGCAAGAACAGTACAACTGGATGAAACTGAAAAAATCTTAAGTAAAGAATTACAGTTGCTTACCGACAAGCCAATTCTTTACGTTTGCAATGTAGACGAAAACTCGGTGCAAAGCGGAAACAGCTATGTCGATGCAGTGCGCGAATCTGTAGCTCAAGAAAATGCAGAGGTTCTCGTTATTGGAGCAGCAATTGAGGCTGATATCGCAGAGCTGGAAACCTATGAGGAGCGACAGGAGTTTTTGAACGACCTCGGTTTAGAGGAGGCAGGTGTGGCCAAATTGATCAAGGCAGCGTATAAATTGCTAAATCTATATACCTATTTCACGGCTGGAGTTAAGGAAGTGCGTGCATGGACTATAAAGGCAGGGTTTACAGCACCTCAGGCCGCCGGTGTTATTCACTCAGATTTTGAAAAAGGATTTATTCGTGCAGAAGTGATAAAATACGACGATTACGTAAAATTCACCTCAGAAGCTGCTGTGAAGGATGCTGGTAAGCTTAGCGTTGAAGGAAAGGAATATGTTGTAGAAGATGGTGACATTATGCACTTTAGGTTTAATGTCTAGTTTATTCAGTATTTGATTTACAGCATGCAGAAGTTGGTGCGGAACATTGAGGTGAGGTAGTGAAATCTCACGGCTTAATGTATACTAAACCGTAGTTTATAAATTATTTAACCAAGCTTACCCATGCGAAATCTCACCCTTACAATTTGCTTCCTTTTTAATATTCTTTTTGTATTTGCTCAAGGGCCCGTTGATGGTTTTAATAGAGGTAAAGGGAATCTGGATATTGGTGTAAGTGGTGGTACTTCTTTGAATAAGAAGTTTTTTGCCGGAACCGATCTGATTACCCTTAAGCGGAACGTTTCTTTCGTCAGTCTTTTCGCCGGATATGGAATATCAGACAATCTGGATGTGTATGTTTCTGTTCCTTACTTAAAGGTTAATAATGAAAAATCACTTCAGGATGGAAGCGTATATTTGAAGTATAGACTTTTAAACCGCCAAGTTTCTAATGGTAGCTTTCAATTAAGCCTGGCTACCGGATTCTCGTCAAACCTTGTTGATTACCAAACCGAGGGCGGCAGCGCCATCGGTCAGGAGGCCAAAGTAATCGATATTAGACCTGTATTGCATTATGCCAGAACAAGTGGTTGGTTTTACACGCTTCAGGGAGCTTATTTGTATAAATTCGATCCGGTGCCTAGTGCTATGAATATTAGTCTTTAAGGCAGGTAAAGCTGCCACCAACTATTACTTTGACTTTTGGTATGCTTATCAATATTCTTTTGGTGGGTTAGACTATCGCGGTGAGCCTACACCATCTACTTTCCGTGAATTGGGTGTAGATTATCACCAAATTGGAACGACATATTACCGTTCTCTAACAGATTATTTAGGCGCATTTGTTGGAGCATCATCATCGCTTGCGGGTAGAAATACTGTGCAGGGTTATGGGTTTAATCTAGGGGTTGTTTTAAAACTATGAAATTATTTTTGAAACGTTTCAGGTAAATATCGCTAAACTCAATTCTCGCAAGTGATTCGGAGCTGAAGTAATATTAAAATTAAATTATCGATTAACTATTATTTAATAAAACCGCTCATAGAACTCAAATTTAATTTCATGGACTGGATATACATTTTGGATATTACGGGAGTTTTTGTTTTCGCAATAAGCGGAGTGCTTACAGCAATCGATAATAAATTTGATGTGGTAGGCTCTGCAATTATCGGATTTATTACCGCGCTTGGAGGAGGTACCCTCCGCGATATAATGATTGGCCAAACTCCGGTAGGATGGATGTATGATCTCAATTATTTATGGACGATTCTAGTAGCCTTAATTATGGCTTATTTATTTCGTAAATATATTGTTAAACTGAGAAAGAGTCTTTTTTTCTTCGATACAATTGGGATAGGCTTGTTCACTATAATTGGTTTACAAAAAACACTTAATGCTGATTTGAGTCCCGTTATTGCGGTGATAATGGGAACGGTATCGGCAGTTTTCGGAGGTGTACTACGCGATGTTCTTACCAATGAGGTGCCCTTGATTTTTAGAAGAGAGATTTACGCCACCGCTTGCTTAGCTGGAGGAATAGTATTTTTAGTCATGCTCGAACTAGGTTCTAACGTCGTTGTTGCAATGGGCGTATCGATGTTTATTGTTTTCATTATCAGATATCTCGCAGTAAAGAACAAGTGGTCGCTTAACTGGCGCGTCAGGGCCTAAACATTGCCGACACTTAAAGCTGGATGTAACGAAGAAATTTACTTTGGACTCTAACGCCTTTTCACTTTACTGGGATCACAGGTGGGGAGTGGAGTCCTAAAAACTGGAAAAACCACCGTAAGTATTTCCGGAATTGAACCAGGTTTATATTTAGTGAATATTACCGTTGGAAATCGCTTTGGTACACAAAAGCTGATTGTGGAGTGAGCAGATGATATAAAATTTTTTTCAATTGATAAGCCCCGCAGTATTTGCGGGGCTTTTTTGATTCAAAACATCCGTGATTCTCACAAATTAGGCTTGTATTTTTTTATTGGAAGAATATCCCTTCGGTAAATAATTCAATCAATTGGGGAAATCAAACATCCGTTTGGGACATTATACAGAGTAATAAGTTTCTGTAAGCGTTAGATTTAACCTGTTCTCCAGGTAAGATTATTCAATCTTTAATAGCCTTTGGGTAAAATAGAATTGAAATGATTGGTCCTAAATGCAGCAATAGATTTTAGAATTTAAAATAGATAACCAATTATATAAAAACCGTTTCGCGAAATGCGAGATACAAAACTCAAAACCATGAAAAAGTTAATTTTAATAATGCTGTTATTGCCGATGCTGGCAATTGCACAAGATGAAAAGGAATACCGAATATTTGAAACAGCAAACCTTGCTCCTAAGTCGGGCGAAGTTGAAGCCCTGGAAGCAGGATTAAAAGCACACAACCAAAAATACCATTCTGCCGGAGATTTTGGTGCACGTGTTTATTGGATTGCCAATGGGAGTAATACAGGCAGTTATCATTGGTCGATGGGAAGTTTGCCCTGGAGCGCAATGGATAATCCAACCTGGGATGAAGACGAACATACTGCTGACTGGAATAAAAACGTTCAGGCGCACATTACACCCTGGAGCGGAGATCAAAGCTATTGGAAATTCGAGGCGGCTTTATCTCAATTCCCAAAAGATTTTACATTAAAAAATCTTTACGCCACTTATTATGATGTTAAGCGTGGGGAGTGGGAAAAAGCCATGGCATTGGTTAAGAAAGTAACCGATGTTTATCACGATAAATCACCTGACGAGATTTATGGTATTTACTCAAATGAAATGCCTAGTACGAAAGAAGGACGAGACCTTGTGATGATTTCTTTTTTTGATAAATCATCGTGGATGGGCGAAGACCACAGCATAAAAACGAAGTTTGAAGAAGTGCATGGTGCCGGGAGTTTTAAAGTGTTTATCAAAGAATGGACAGAAGTAACCGTAGGCAGTGAAACTGAAATTTGGATTTTCCGCCCCGACCTTAGTGGTATATCTGGTGACGTAAAGGGTGGACCAAAGAAATAGATATTGCAATTATTTTTTGTCAATTAATTTCATAGAAAAAAAGGGGGTCGAAATTATATTCTAGTTTCGGTTTCCCTTTTTTGAATTTACTAATGAGAGTCTGACCAATAAGTGTTTAATCTAATAATTTCGATAATGGGCTGATGACTTCGAGGCGAAGTTGACACGTAGCAAAACTTATGATTAATTACGACCTTGGTTTTTATTGGCGGAAGCCGGAAACTAATTGAAATAGACGAAGCCGGTATTGAAAAAATGGAAATGAGTTCCTGTCATTCCGGTTGCCCGAAAGAGATACTATTTTCATTTCGAAAGATAATAGTGCCCTTTCGGAAAGTATTCTGAATCATTCGTCCGGTTAAAGTAGCATTTGATGCCATAATAAATTAGATTTACTAGTTGTGTAGTATCACAGATACAGCCAATTATGAACTCTCAACCAATGCAGAATCGATTCTCCGGATATAAGGACATTACGTTTTATCCTAAAAAAAATATAGCCGAAGTGACTTCGTCTGTACACAAAAGCAACTTCACCCATTCAGGTTGCTTCATTTCAGTAAATTCTCTCCTTTCGGTAAAGACCCTAAAGCCACTTTATTGGGTTACAAATAAAGATGTGTCGAGTTCTATTGTGAATCAAGATACTTATTGGCGATTCTTAGTCGAAATTACAAATAGCCTCAAAACAACCGAAACGCTTAAAGAAAATATTTTACCTCCGGTTTTTACTAAAAATAATGGCAAATTGAGATGATAGAGTTGATTAGATATCAAAGTACACCGCGCGCCCAACCTATTGCGAGGAGTACTTGCATGCAACAAAAAAATCAACAACAGATACCGCATTTCAACAAGACAAAGGTCTGCGGACCACCTTTAAGATCAATTTCTATTGTCGATTATATGCAGTACGCTGATTCCGCTTTCTACCAGTGCTTATTGAGAAGGATAAGGGGCGCGCATGGGAATAAACAAGACAAATTATGCTAAAATTCTTCCGCCAAAAACGTAAAAATCTAATCATGGAAAACAAAACATCAAAATATATTAAATATGCATTTGGTGAAATTGTGCTGGTCGTGATTGGGATTTTGATCGCCTTGAGCATTAACAATTGGAATGAACGGAACAAAACGAAAAAATTTGAACAAGAAATCCTGTCTCTGATCGACCAAAATCTTCAGCAGGATTCAGTTCTGCTGTCTGCGGAACTAAAAAAGGCCGTTATGGCCAATGAACTTACCGATCGCCTTCTGGTGCAGCTGGCCAGCAAAAACTATGATGACAGTTTGAATTTTTGGATGGGAAGAATCATCTCTTTCGAGCGGTTTAAATCCCAGTCAAGTGCATTTGAAGTTTTGAAAGCGAAAGGAATCGAAACGATCTCACAAAAAGAACTTCAGCTAGCCTTAATCTCATATTACGATGTAGGTCTATTCCAGGTTTATCAGAGCTTGAATGATGTTGAAGCTTCTTTCAATGCAGATTGGATTCCGGTCATGAAATCAGACTTTTCTGATTTTAAATGGATGAATTACTGCACGCCGGTAAATTCTATTGATTTTTTTGAAAAACCGTCAACGCTTGTTCTTTTTAAATTATTTCAGGACAACCGCGAAGGCACCGTGAGAAATATCGAAAGTGCGCTAAAAAAGATTTCTGAAATCAGGGCTCTAAGAAAAACTCAATTTCAATGATCTGCTACTCCTATAGTTATCAATCACACCGATCCTAAAAAACCAACCCAATCATGAGTTCAGAACCTACGACGAATGGAGAAGTACTGGAGGTATATGAAGTTTGGTTAAACAGCTACCTCACGGGTGATGTAAAAACCTATGATCAATATCTTGATGATGAGTACAGGTTTATTGGCTCCACGGCAAATGAAGAGTTTCTGAGTAGAAAAGAAACCACCAAATTCTTTGAAGCTACGTCAGACCAACTAGCAGGAAAGACTGATGTTAGGAATAGCACCAGAACGGTTCAGCAAATGGGTGATCTGGTATTTATTACCCAACTGCTCGACGCATGGTTTTTAAAAGAAACAGATTGGTTCTACTACGGCAGATTTCGGTTTACTTCAGTATTGCGCAAACGGGAAAATGAATGGAAGTTTATTTACCAGCATTTCTCCACACCCGATTCCAAAGCAGATGCAGGAGACACGATCGGTTATGACAAGGTCAACAAAGAAAATGTAGAGCTCCGCGATGCCATAAAGCGGCGAACCATCGAAATCGAACACAAAAGTCGTGAGCTCGAAATCGAAGCCGCTCTTGAAAGAGTGCGAAGCCGGAGCATGGAGATGCGCAATAGCGAAGAGCTCGCAGAAGTGATCCAGGTAGTTTACCGCCAATTTTTGAGATTAAAAATTCCAGTTGATCACGCCGGATTCATCCTCGATTACAAAGAAAGAGACGACATGCACATCTGGCTGGCGGACCATCAACAGGGTGTGCCATCAGAAATCACCATTCCTTATTTTGATTCACCGCACTGGAACAGCTTCGTTGAAGCAAAGTCGAAAGGTGAAAATTTCTTTGCCAACCTGCTGGATTTTGAGGAGAAGAACAAATTCTACAACGATCTGATGGGTCTGATTCCGTCTATGCCTGAAGAAACGATCCAAAACATTTTTGGTAAACGCGGACTCACGATTTCGACAGTGCTGCTCGATAACGTGGGATTGTACATCGAAAATTACTCAGGCACTCCTTTTACTGATGAAGAAAATGCTACGCTGATGCGCTTTGGCAAAGTATTCCAGCAAGCCTACACCCGTTTCCTGGATCTGCAAAAAGCGGAATCACAAGCTCGGGAGGGGAAAATTCAACTTGCACTTGAAAGGGTTCGTATGGTTGCTCTTGGTTTAAGCAGATCGGAACAGATGTTAGAAGTTGCTAAATCCCTTTATGAGCAACTTCTTGAGCTTGGTTTTACCAATATGCGCAATGCAATAATTGATATCAATAATGAGGATGGTGATACATTTACTGACTACGATTATTCGCATGAGATGTCTGGTACTATTACGCAAATGTCTTACTATGATGACCCCACTTTACAAGGGCAATTCCAAAAGATGTCAACAACAACTGACGATTTTTTTGAATTGGTACTTGAAGGGGAGGAGCTAGAGGATCTAATAAACATGCGAATAAAAAATGGCGAAGATGAGGATGTCAGGTTACTAAATATAGATCAGCTCACCTACAATCTTTTTTCGTTTGGAAACGGCGCCATCGGAATTTCCAATTTTGGCATCTTAAGTACTGAAGAGAAGGCAATTCTGGATCGGTTTAGAAATGTATTTACATTTGCCTACAAACGTTATAACGACCTGGCGTCTGCTGAAGCCCAGGCCAGAGAAGTACAAATTGAGCTGTCACTCGAGCGGATTCGAGCACAAGTCACAGGAATGCAGGAATCTACGGACCTGCTCGACATTGTTGTTGCTATGCGTAGTGAGTTTGTCAATCTGGGCTACGAAGCTCACTACTTCTGGCACATGCACTGGCTACCGTACACCTACAAGAAAGCCATGACCTCAGGCGATGGAGCCAAAATCGGTATGGTGATGACACTACCGAGACACATCCACGGAGATATTCCTACCGTTGCCAATTGGGAAAAAAGCAAAGAGCCCATCTTCGTTTTGGCGATGGATGTCGATGTCGCAGTTGACTATATAGATAAAATGATTACCCTCGGTGATTTTGAGCTGGTGGATCCACAAGCACCGTCGTTGGATGACATTCGCCACATCGGCGGACTTACATTCGTGATGGCCCGCACCACCCACGGCGAGATTGGTTTCAGCCTACCCGGGGTCGTTCCCAATCCCCCAAAAGAAGCGGTAGACACCCTCGTGCGTTTTGCAGGAGTTTTTGATTTGGCCTACAAACGTTTCGAAGATTTAAAAACGGCCGAAAAAGACCTGATCGAAATAAAGAAAGCGAGGCAAAAAGCCGAATCCGCACTCACGGAGCTCAAAGCCACCCAGGCCCAACTCGTCCAACAAGAAAAGCTTGCCAGCCTTGGTCAGCTCACAGCGGGCATCGCTCACGAGATCAAGAATCCTCTGAACTTCGTCAACAATTTTTCGGAAGTGTCAGTCGAGCTAATCGATGAAGCACTTGAAGAGCTGGGATCTCTGGAAGATTCCGATACAAAGGAAGAGATCACCGCCATATTGAACAGTGTAAAAGGCAATCTTACGAAGGTTAACGAACACGGCTCCCGTGCAGATAGCATCATAAAATCAATGCTTCAACACAGCCGCGGCGGAAGCGGCAAGATGGAATCCACCGACTTAAATAAATTGGTAAAAGAATACACCAATTTGGCATTTCACGTTATGCGAGCTGGCAAGAACCCGATCAATGCTGAGATTGACCTACAGCTTGACCCCAAAATCAAAGCCGTTCCGATGATTGGCGAAGATATTAGCCGCGTAGTTCTCAACTTGACAAACAATGCTTTTGACGCCATGCGCGAGACAGCAAATACGCGACCACCAAAGCTTTCTGTTCGCACAATACTGGATTCGAAAAGCATACACATCGAATTAGAAGACAATGGCCCGGGAATCGCTGACGATATTATTGACAAAATCCTTCAGCCTTTCTTCACCACCAAGAAGGGGACTGAAGGAACGGGATTGGGCTTGAGTATTACAAACGACATCATCAAGGCGCACGGCGGTCAATTGAACATTCAATCGATACCCGGAAAGACCATTTTTCAAATTCATCTAACACTGTAAAAGATAGTGAAACAACTTCTCTCTTTCCTCTTTTCAATTTTGGTGATTCATGCTGTTTGTGGTCAGGATCGCGCTGTGGTTTTATCTTCCGATATGTTCCAATCTCACCAGCGCATCTTTTTAGCACCGCTCGATGGCTGGTTGTTTCACCAGGGCCATGACCCCGCCTGGGCCAATTCTGGTTTAGATGTTTCTGATTGGCAAGCATTCAAACCCACCCAACTTAGCCCTGATCTGGAAGATGCTTCCGGTCGCATTGAAGGCTGGTTTCGGATTAAAATCAAGTTGGATCAGAGCTTTGAAGGAATGGACCTGGCGCTCGGACGTCAGCTCTGGGCAGCTACCGATGTTTATCTCAATGGGTCACTCATTCATTCTTTTGGCAGCACCGCTGATCCCTATAAAGCTTTCAATCCCACTCTCAAATACCCCACTCCAATCAGTTTGGAAGCCGGCAGAGAATACCTGCTGGCCGTACATTTCGTAGATTACGAAACCACCTTTACCCAAAGGGAAATACGCCTAAAGCCCGAAAATCTTGAGACATTCATCAACCTTTCCGGGCCCGACTACGAAGTGTGGGTGACCCGCGACTTCAAGCAGACGCATATATACGTCACGCTATGTCTGGCGGTATCGTTTCTCTTGTTTTTTCTCTACTGGTTTCTGGTCTATCTCAATCCCGATCAAACCATATTTCGAATCATAGCTTTATTCACCACTGCTGCACTGGTAGGTACAGGAGTGATTTTTGGAGACACCTTTTTCGATATCTCATATGAACTGGAAAAGATTCGCTTCCTCGCCATGATAACTTTTCAGGCTATTCTAACGCTGTTTGGCTTGTTTATTTTGGAATGGGTGCTTACGCGAAAGATTTCTAAGCTCTCGTGGGCATTGCTGGCCATTTTGCTTATCACCAACGTACCTGCACATATTTTTTCCATTTCGTTTCCTTTTGCAATCGCCTTTGTTATTATGCTCGTACATTTTGGCCGAAAGCTCTACGCACACCGCCGTGAAATAAGAGGCGCCAAATGGGCCATTGTAGCGGCCGTGGTATTTCCCACCATCGGTATCATTCTGCAAATCATCCTGCACAAATATTCGCTTGACTTATACAATGAGTACGACAAGTTGCTACTCTCACTTCAAATACTCAGTCCGCCATTATTTTACCTCGCATACATCTCTGTAAGATTTAAAGAAACACTGGCCGCAGTGCGCATCGAGAGTCAAAAATTACTGGAGGTAACCGAAGAAAAACGTGAAATACTGGCTAACCAAAACACCCTGCTGGAAGCGCAGGTGGAAGAGAGAACTCGTGAACTGAAACAGTCACTGGAAACGCTCAAGTCTACACAGGCCCAGCTCATCCAATCGGAGAAGATGGCGAGCCTCGGTGAACTCACCTCAGGAATCGCTCATGAGATTCAAAACCCACTCAATTTCGTCAATAATTTTTCGGAAGTAAGTCAGGAATTGATTGATGAAATGGCAGAGGAGATTGCCAAAGGTGATTTGGAAGAGGTTAAAACTTTGTCAAAGGACATTCGTGGCAACCTTGAGAAAATCTCCCACCATGGCAAGCGAGCCGATGCTATCGTAAAAGGCATGCTCGCACACAGCCGCAGCGGAAAAGGGGAGAAGGCACACACAGATCTTAATGCTTTAGCCGAAGAGTATCTCAAACTCTCCTACCACGGACTTCGCGCCAAGGACAAGACCTTCAACGCCGATTTCAAAACCGACTTTGATCCCAATTTGCCAAAAGTAAATGTCGTCCCCCAAGACATCGGAAGGGTACTGCTCAATTTAATCAACAATGCCTTTCAGGCCGTAAATGAACGCAGCAAGAATGGGGAGTCTGACTACAACCCAACAGTTACAGTTACGACCCAGCTAACAGCAAAAGGCCAACTGCTAATAGCTGTAAAAGACAGCGGCCCAGGAATCCCCGATGCCATCAAAGACAAAATCTTCCAGCCCTTCTTTACCACCAAGCCCACGGGGCAAGGAACAGGACTAGGACTAAGCCTGAGTTACGACATTGTGAAAGCCCACGGAGGAGAATTGAAACTCGAAACCACAGAAGGTGAAGGCACTACATTTACCATAACACTACCGAAATGACAATTCTAAAGTCCATGAATCTGAGAGCGAATCGAAGCAGATCATCTTTTTTACTCATTACTGCTCTGGTATTGATTCTTTTCTCTTGCGATGACAAGGGTGAGCCAATTCCTTTCCCCGAAGAAAAAACGGAACTCTTGCCACCTGCGAGCGAACCGTTGCGCTATAACGAAGCAAAGAAATTTGAGTGGCAGGTCAACGATTCCGTCACATTTGAGAAAGCCCGTTCCGATAAAGGTGGATTTGGCCTCGGTTTCTTCTAAGCCTTTTTACCCCGATGGGTTTATTCCTTTTGAAGAGCATCTAGAAGAGATGGGACTGGTCATGAATCAAGATGCCGTAATTGATCTCGAGGGGTTGCCTTCCCAACCAATCAAGTTTACAACTTCAATTTTAGAAGCACCCGTCAAAGTAAAAGCTCGCTTACCCAAACTCAACAAAGATGCTTCGGTGGGAATTTTTGAATTCGGAGAAGATCAGGGTTTGCCGGGTAGTTCTATTTCTGCTCTGATGGAGGACAGCAAGGGTATGATTTGGATCGCGACTGACAATGGCCTTTGTCGATTTGACGGCGAGTACATCGAAATCTACGATATACTTGATGAGCGTTTCACGGGGGCACAAACCCTTGTGTTGAGCATGATAGAAGATGACAATAAGTGCATCTGGGTGTATACGGCAGACATGGGATTCTACGTAGTTGACCTCCGAGCCGGAATAGTTCGAAATGCATTTCTCATTGAGCAGAGTTTGCGTTTAAATGTCGGAAGGGCAATGACCATGGATAGCAGAGGTATGTTATGGTTCGGTACCGGGCAAGGTAGAGTATTCATAGTGGACCCTCAGAACTATAGTGTAAAATCTTTAGACGGTCTGGCGTCTATTAGCACAGTGAGTGCCATGGCAGAAGACGGAAATGAAAACATGTGGATTGGTTCTGATTCTAGTCTCTTCTTTGTGAATATTTATTCCGGCCAAATTCAGTCGATTAAGGATCAGCCGACATTTTCCTTTCGCAATACGAGTGGCTTATTCTGCGACAGCCAAAACAACATCTGGGTAGGGAATGCTGAAAGTGGAGTTGCAAGAATTAGCCACAGCAGGGAAAGCTATCAGTTTTTAGGAGAAGCTCAACGAGTCACCAATCCCATAAGACATTTCAATGAAGGGTCAGATAGTAAAATATGGATGTCTTCAAATGGCGGAGGTATTTACGTGTATGACCCGGAAAAAGAATCTTTGAAACACTTGAATGAAAAGAATGCGCTCATTAATGACGAGGTATTTACTTCCTTATTGGACAGTCATGGTCAGATGTGGATAGCTACGTTAAAAGGCCTTAACCTTATGGACACCGAAGGCTTAAGACCGAATTTTCTGACCCAAGAGGATGGGCTGAGCTGGCCAAATATATGGTCGTTTATGGAGGACAAGAAAGGAGATTTATGGCTGGGTGGATGGCAGCGCATGGACATTTACGATTCAAAAAGCAGCACAATTAAAAGAGTGGATCTCGCGCTTCAACTTGAAAAGACTGCAAATATTCCTTTCGAGCCAAAGCGCATGCCTTCGGGGAATTATCTGATTAAGGCCCCTTCCATTGGATTTGGTGTATTTAATCCTGACGAAGAAACCATAACCAAAGTCACTCCTCGAAACGGGTTGCAAAATGTCTTTCAGTCGGCATGTCATATAGATCGTTCGGGAAAAATTTGGACGGGTACTTTTCGATTCGGACTTGTAGAAGTGTATGACCCAAAGACGAACGAAGTTAAGCGGCTAACCAATAAAGATGGCATTATCGGAGATATCGTATGGGGAATCCAAGAAGATGCCTTGGGACAAATATGGGTGGGAACGGATGTGGGTCTGAACATTATCAATGTTGAAGAAAACACGATTCGTCATCTTATGGAAGGAGAATAACACAACGAATAGAAATTTCGGAGCATTTCTAATAGATGAACTTGACCGGGTGTGGATGGGTACTCGAACGGGAATTTTGATTGCCGATCAGAAGAACGACATACTGACCAAGATTCAGCCAGAAAACGGATTGATTTCAGAAGAAGTATATACCCTGTATCAACACGATGGGATCATGTATGCAGGAACGGAAGATGGCTTGGCCACATTTACTGCTCCCTCAGATTTCAGCACCGATAAATCTGTACTTGGACATCAAGTCATACGCCGAGGCACAAGGGCTTATTTTTAATAATTTTAATGCCGATGCGGCTATCGCCTATGATGATAAGCTTTGGTGGGGAATAGAAACGGAAGTACTGACCGTTACCGATTTTCCTTCAGGGGATACCCTGCCAGGCAAAACATTTATTTCAGGGATAGAGATTTCCGATCAAATCAGGAATTTTTACAACTATAATCTTGTTCGTGAGGCTTATACTGATCTTGATACACTTTTCAGTGCGCAAAAGGATACCTTTTACCTGGTAGATCAACGTCCCGCTGAAGCGGGCTGGTTGCGGGAAAACGATATTCAGTGGGATGGTTTGGAAGGTAGCTACAACCTCCCGGTGAATCTGAAAATCCCATACGAGCAGAATTATGTGAGTTTTCAGTTTACGGGAACTCAATTGACGAACAGAAATAAAACGCAATACAGTTATTACTTGCAAGGTTATGACACAGCTTGGAGCGATCTTTCCGCCGAGCCTTACAGCAAAAACTATAGAAATGTTCCTGCCGGGAATTATACGTTCAACGTTCGCAGTAGAACTTTTGATGGAATTTGGAGTGATCATGCGACGTTTAATTTCACGATTTTGCCACATTGGACCAATACATGGTGGGCCTGGCTTTTGTATGTTATCGCCTTTGTCCTTGTGGTAGGTGCAATTGTACATTACCGAGCCAGGGCACTTAAAAAGGAAAATGCCATTCTGGAAGAGAGGGTAAATCATCGCACAGCTCAATTGAAGAAATCTGTCGAAGACTTGAAGGCCACCCAATCCCAACTCATCCAATCCGAGAAAATGGCTAGCCTCGGGGAGCTAACAGCAGGTATCGCCCATGAAATTCAGAACCCGCTCAACTTCGTCAATAATTTCTCTGATGTAAGCAGCGAGCTACTCACTGAGTTGAAGGAAGAGCTAGACAAAGGCGATATAGATGAAGCGAAAGCTATTTCCGATGATGTAATTCAAAACTTGGCCAAAATCACACACCATGGCAAGCGCGCCGATGCTATCGTAAAAGGCATGCTCGCGCACAGCCGAAGCGGAAAAGGGGAGAAGGTACCCACAGATCTGAACGCCCTCGCAGAAGAGTACCTAAAACTCTCCTACCACGGCCTCCGCGCGAGAGACAAACGCTTTAACGCTGACTTCAAAACCGACTTTGATCCGAATTTGCCGAAGGTGAATATCGTTCCGCAAGACATCGGAAGGGTGCTGCTCAATCTGATCAACAATGCCTTTCAGGCCGTAAATGAACGCAGCAAAAATGGGGAGTCTGACTACAACCCCACAGTTACAGTCACGACCCAGCTAACAGCTAACGGCGAACGGCTAATAGCTGTAAAAGACAACGGACCCGGTATAGCTGAATCCATCAAAGACAAAATCTTCCAGCCTTTCTTTACTACCAAGCCAACGGGGGAGGGAACCGGATTGGGATTGAGTTTGAGCTACGATATTGTGAAGGCGCATAGGGGGGAGTTGAGTGTAGAATCGGAGGTGAGTTCAAGTACCATTTTCAAGATCAAGCTACCCGTAAATTGAAATATAGGATGAAACGTTTTTTAAAAACAATTGCATTAATTTTTATTCCCTTGTTCTGCTTGGCTCAGAACGGGAGTTTTTACGATTACCATTATTTCAGTCAATCAAGGGTAGACAGTCTGCATAATATTGTTGAAAACACACAAAACGACTCCTTGAAAATGGTCGCAGCTCATGACTTGGGCTACTACTATTGCGAAGCAATACCTGACAGCGCATTGCATTTTCACATAATTCAAAATCAAATTGCTAAAAGGCTAGGACAGAAACTTTGGCTTGCTGCGAGTCTTGACCTTTTAGGATATACCGAAACCCGACGTGGCAATTTTTCCGCAGCGCTCAAACATTTTCTTGAAGCCATAGAAATTACTGAAAATAAGGATTCCGAAAAATCTGTTTGGCGAATTTCAAAATTTGACCCTGACGGTGTTCCTCGCAGAGCAAGACTCACTATGCTCGCAAATGCATACAACGATTTAGGCCTGCTTTACCTCACACTCGGCAATTTAAGCATGGTGGAATATTGGTGTGGAAAAGCCATTATAGTTGGTAAAGAAATTAATGATCCAGTCGTTCTCTCTTATGCATATGACAATGTAGGACAGGCCTTTGTCACTCAGGGTAAAAGCGATTCGGCAATGATCTATCTGCAAAAATCATTGTATTTTTCCAAGCAATCTGGATTGTATAAATACCATGCGGCTGCCCTAAACGGGATGGGCAATTTATTTCTAGATAAGGATATGCCCGACTCTGCTGAGAGCTATTTCAGACAGGGTATCGAAATGAGTAAGAGCACCGAAAACCCCAGTCTAGAAGCATATTCATATTATTTTCTATCCAATCTTTTTGCCATACTTCAGTCACCAGATTCAAGCTACTATTTTGGACTTAAGTCACTCCAGCTTTTTCATCGGCATGGCGATCCCAATGGCCAGCTCTTAGCACTTCGATTAATAACAAAAGTTCTGAAGAGCCAAGGATCTCTGGATAGTGCCTTCTATTATCAGGAAATGGCAATGAACTTAACGGACAGTTTGATGGGAACAGAAAAAATAAAGCAGTTTGAGCAAGTCAATTTTAATCAAGCGCTGAGACTTGAACAATTAGAAAAAAGCCGGATTGAAACGCAAAATAGATACAGGATATTGGGGCTGAGTGCCGTGCTGATTATTCTCTTAGGTTTAGGGCTAATTTTATACCGCAACGATAGGCAGAAGCTCAAAGCAAATCATGCTTTATCCCAAACCCTTTCTGAGCTCAAATCCACCCAATCCCAACTTATCCAATCCGAGAAAATGGCCAGCCTCGGGGAGCTGACAGCAGGTATCGCCCATGAAATTCAGAACCCGCTCAACTTCGTCAATAATTTCTCTGATGTAAGCAGCGAGCTACTCACTGAGTTGAAGGAAGAGCTAGACAAAAAAGATATAGATGAAGCGAAAGCTATTTCCGATGATGTAATTCAAAACTTGGCCAAAATCACACACCATGGCAAGCGCGCCGATGCTATCGTAAAAGGCATGCTCGCCCACAGCAGCAGCGGAAAAGGAGAAAAGGTACTCACCGGTGTCAACACTCTTGCTGGAGAGTACCTGAAGCTATCTTACCACGGCCTCCGCGCGAGAGACAAAAGCTTTAACGCTGACTTCAAAACCGACTTCGATCCCAACTTGCCAAAGGTGAATGTGGTACCGCAAGACATCGGAAGGGTGCTTCTCAATCTGATCAACAATGCCTTTCAGGCCGTAAATGAACGCAGCAAAAATGGGGAGTCTGACTACAACCCCACAGTTATAGTCACGTCCCGGCTAACAGCTAACGGCCAACTGCTAATAGCTGTAAAAGACAACGGCCCAGGAATCCCCGATGCCATAAAAGACAAAATCTTTCAGCCTTTCTTCACCACCAAGCCTACAGGACAAGGAACTGGTCTGGGGTTGAGTTTGAGCTACGACATTGTGAAGGCACACGGTGGAGAACTAATTTTAGATTCTAGTAATCAAGAAGGAACAACTTTTACTATATTCCTTCCCGCTAACGTATAAAATATGACCAAGGAAAAACAACTTGATCAGTGCCACTCTGATTTTCTTGATATCTGTTTCGGAGATTTCCCGATGACTCTAGTCCATACCAAGGTCAGTGATGAAATCACCGGCTATGGAACCAATATCAACGAAAAAATCCAATCTCTGGATGATTTTATTGCCTTGCTTCAAATGCAGAGGAAAGAATCAGAAGGCATTGACATGAATTTTCAGTTTAACTTGATTTCTAAAACTATGCTAGCTCAAAATAATGCTGCCATTTTCATAGATGAAATGAAGCTTAGAATGGTTATTGAAGACGCTGATTTTGAATTAAATGTGCGGCTAAGTTCTGTCTTTGAATATGAAAATGGCCAATGGTGGGCAAAAAATTTTCACGGCTCAATAGCTCAAGGCGTTGAAGGAGCTCAGGATACATGGTCAGTAAACGAATGGAAAAAGAAAACAGAAGAACTGAAGAATAAAGTCGCAGCGAAAACTGCTGAGCTAGAGTCATCGCTCGAAGAGCTCAAAGCAACTCAATCCCAACTTATACAATCTGAAAAAATGGCTTCACTCGGCGAGCTCACTGCGGGCATAGCTCACGAAATTCAAAACCCCCTCAACTTTGTCAACAACTTCTCTGAATTGAGTAATGAGCTGATCGATGAGATGAATGAAGAAATGGATAAGGGAGATTTGGCGGAAGCCAAAGTAATTGCAGCCGATATTAAGCAAAATCTCGAGAAGATAAATCACCATGGTAAGCGTGCTGATTTTATCGTAAAAGGAATGCTGCAACATAGTCGTACTAGTAATTCCGAGAAGGAGCCCACAGATATTAATGCGCTATGCGATGAGTTTTTGCGACTTTCCTACCACGGACTGCGCGCGAAGGACAAAACGTTCAACGCCGCATTAGAAACTGATTTTGATTCATCGATTGGAAGAATAAATGTAAGTGCACAGGATATCGGAAGGGTGGTTTTGAATTTGATGAACAATGCTTTTTATGCAGTTCAGGAAAAGGCAAAATCAGAAAAGTCAGGTTTTGAACCCTTGGTTTCGGTAATAACCAAAAAATCGGCTGATAACATAGAAATCCGCATTAGCGACAACGGCAATGGGATCCCTGCTGAAATTCTGGATAAAATATTCCAGCCTTTTTTTACCACTAAGCCTACCGGGCAGGGAACAGGATTGGGATTAAGCTTGAGCTATGATATTATCAAAGCGCATGGAGGAAAATTGAATGTAGAAACAGAAGAAGGTCAAGGAACTACATTTATCATTTTAATTCGCGTGGAATGAGTTTCCCTAATAGTTAAAATTTCTAGGATTTATTGGCCCTGATGGGTCAAAATTGGATTAAAAGAATAAAAACGAAATAATAGATTGAAAAATTTTAGAACCATAGCGCGAATTCTAATTCCACTAATCTGGGCAATCAGTCTCATTTCGTGTACACCAACACCACAGTCAGAAAGGTATGAAATAACAGAATCTCAAGACAGTCTGTTAATACCGGTGCGAAATATTGCAGGAAAAGGAATAGTAAATGAGATTTCCGCCTTTGAAGCTCCTTACAGAACGTTACTTTCAAGTGCACCACCTGCTGTTTCAGTGAATGCTGGTTACTTTGTTAACATGCAGAATTTCAATACACAGGATGGCCTGGCGATGAGCAGTATTATTTGCGCTTACAAAGACCGCCATGGCAATCTTTGGTTTGGAACTTCTGGAAATGGCTTGAGCAAATACAATGGTAAGTCATTCACAAACTTTACTTCACATCACGGCTTGATTCACAACTATATAAGTGCTATTTATCAAGACAGCAAGGGCAATATGTGGTTTGGTACTTACGGTGGTGCAAGCCGATATGATGGTATGTCTTTTGTGAACTATACAGTTGCAGATGGCCTGGCAGAAAACGATGTACTTTCTATTTGTGAAGATAGAAATGGTTTTATTTTGCTTGGCACGGTGAAGGGAATTTGCCGCTCCCAAGGAACTTTGGAGTCAATAGGTAATAAAAAAATGGTTTTTGAAGAAATACCGGGTTCTCCTAAAGGTGCGATTAATGAAATCTGGCGAGACAATAGCGAGCAGTTATGGTGTGCAGGAGAGTCAGGTATTTCGCAATACACAAGTGAGGCTGATGATCCGCATGCATTTCACGATTACTCGATGGTTCTGGGACTTGAACAAAAGGGTGTAGATGCCATAGCTACAGACAGGTCAGGCCTTATCTGGATTGGTACAAATGATGAGCTTATTTGTTTTTCTTCTTCGAATCCCGACTCTGCAGATATTCGCTATCAAAAGATACGATTAACGGGAGATTTGGCCAATGAAAAGATATTATGCCTTACAGCTGATGGCAAGGGTAATATTTGGGCCGGAACAGGAAATGGAGCGACCAAATACGATCCCAATTCCGGGACATTTATAAATTTTACTGTGAGAGAGGGGTTATCAAATAACTGGGTGCACAGCATTACCGAAGATGGTTCTGGCAGTATGTGGTTTGGAACTCTCGGTGGTGGCATTGACAGGTATAATGAAGATGCTATAATAGAATATACCGGAAAGCAAGGTTTGCCCGGAAATGCAATATATGCCATAGAACGTGATTCTACCGGCAATATGTGGTTTGCTCCTTCGAACGGAGGTATAGTGAAATACAATCAAGATACCGCTTCAAGTTATAGCGGTACTTTCATAAATTATACGACCGATCAAGGTCTTTTGGACAATACCATCCTTGCTTCTATAAAAGATAACCACGGCAACCTGTACTTCGGAAGTGAAAAAGGGTTGAATAAATTTAGCGGCAAAGAAATAGTCGGTTTTACCACCGAGCAGGGTCTCCCGGATAATTATATAACTGATTTATATTTAGACAAGAGTGGCCATTTGTGGATAGGAACATTTGAAGGTGGATTAAGCATGTTCGACGGTCAATCTTTCACCAATTTATCCACTGCTCAGGGTTTAGTCCACAAAACTGTATGGAATATCTGCGAGGACAAAGATGGTGCCCTTTGGATTGCAACACGGGGAGGTTTGAGCAGATACGACGGCACAGAGTTTTATCAATTTCACCAAGGAACAAGGCCTGCCTGACAACAAACTATCATCTGTGATTCAGGACAGGAATGGAAACATCATCATCGGTAGTTGGGGAGGAGGGATTTCTGTAATAACCAAAGAAAAAGTTGACGATCTGAAGGGCTCTGAGCCGAACAATTCTCAACAAATTTTCGAGAATTTTTCTACAGCTGACGGACTTTCCAATGATGTTGTTTATCAAATTTTGGAGGATGATGAAGGTAATATTCTGGTTGGGACCAATGTGGGTTTCACGATTTTTGAAAAGGGCATTTTGATTGAAAATGAAAAAATTGATAAGGAGAACGTAGTAAATTTAAATGAGCAAACCGGCTATTCCATAAAAGACATCAGCAATAACAATAGCATGCATCTGGGCGGCTCAGGGGTGGTTTGGGCAGGAACAGGAGATAAACTTGTGCGATTCAATTACGGCGGTATCAATACCAGTGAAACCCCTTTGCACCTGGAACTTGAAAACATCAAAATAAATAATGAACGAGTAAGCTGGCGTAGTATAAATCATATTCGTAGAACGAAGACCGCCGAAACACAAGTTGGAGGTACCCCGGCTTATATTACAGATGAGCTCCTTACTTTCAACAAAATAAGGAGTGCAGAAGATATTGAGAAAATGTCTCTCAAATACAGCGAAGTGTTGTTTGATAGCCTTACTGCTTTTTACAGCTTACCCGTTAATTTACAGCTACCTTATTCAAAAAACAGCCTCACATTTGAGTTTTCTGCAGTGGAAACCACCCGACCGCAGCTTGTGAAATACCAGTACATGCTTGAAGGATATGATGTGGATTGGAACCCTGTAACCGATAACAGCATGGCTACCTTTGGCAATATCCTTGAAGGAGATTATACCTTTTTAGTTAAGGCTTTGAGTCCTGATGGGGTTTGGAGCGATCCTTTGTCCTATTCTTTTAGTGTTATGCCGCCATGGTACAGGTCTTATTACGCTTATGGATTATATGTTTTGCTCTTTGTGGCCATGCTCTTCTTTATTGATAAGTACCAACGAAAGAGGGTACTTTTTGAGGAAAGACAGAAAACCATGCAGATGCAATTGGAGCACGCCAGGGAAATAGAAAAAGCTTATACAGATTTAAAATCAACTCAGTTACAATTGATTCATGCCGAAAAAATGGCATCACTTGGATCACTTACAACGGGAATAGCCCATGAGATTCAAAACCCGCTGAATTTTGTGACCAATTTTAGTGAAGTGAGCAAAGAAATGCTAGATGAATTAAAAGAAGAACTTGCCAATAAAAACTACGATCATTTACAGGAAACTGTGGATGATGTGCACTTGAATCTCCAGAAAATAAATCAGCATGGCAAACGCGCCGATGCCATCGTGAAAGGAATGTTGCAACATGGTCGGCTGGGAAGCGGCGTGAAGCAACCTACAGATGTAAATGCAATTTGCGAGGAATTTCTTAACCTCGCTTATCACGGTTTCCGCTCTAAAGAAAAAGCATTCAGTGCCATTTTAGAAACAGATTTTGACCGAAATCTAGGCAAGATTATCGCCATTCCACAAGATATTGGCAGGCTGGTATTAAACCTGATCAACAATGCTATTTATGCTACAAATGTTAAACTGCAACAGGAACTTAAGTTAATCGAACAAAACCGAGAGAGGCGATCAATAGGAGATTTGCAGAAAGAGGAATTATCAAATGAAACTAAGGCAAACCCTTATCAACCCGTTATAAAGATTAAAACAAAGCTACATTCACACCGATTTATAAAACCGACTAATATTCAGGCTTCAGCAACAAATCAAAAAGAAGTGCAGGAATATCTTGAAATCAGTGTCTCCGATAATGGTACTGGTATCCCCAAAAATGTTGTAGATAAAATATTTCAACCGTTCTTTTCTACAAAACCCAGTGGCGAAGGAACAGGACTAGGACTGAGTTTGAGCTTTGATATAGTGCAAGTGCATGGTGGGGAATTTAAGGTAGAGACTGAAGAAGGGAAGGGAACAACATTTATTATAGAGCTGCCAATTTTAGAATAGAGATTCTAGTTGTTTTCCACATGTCGACCAGAATCAAGATTAGCTTCAAGAGTAAAATTTTTATTCTCGTAAAACATGATTTTCGGCAACAAGAATGTACATCTTGAAATACGCGTTGAACCTTTGAGCGAGTATCAAAGCATCATGCACAAAGCAAGTCAATAATCCATCTTAACTTTCTCACCCAGGAATTTTGGTGTGGTGTTGAGAATATGAATGTCTAAAATGGTTTTTACACGAGCCAGCTTTTCCCGGAGTTCGGTTTTTAATCCATATGATCTTGTAACATCTCTGGCATTGAATCCTATGGCGTCAATGCCATTGTAGCGAGCTATGTAGAGAGCCCTTTCATTGTGAAAGGATTGAGAAACAACGGTAACACTTGTTTGTGAAAAAATTTCTTTTGATCGTACCATCGAGTCGAAGGTTCTGAATCCTGCAAAATCCAGATAAATGAGCGAAGATGGAATACCCATTGCCACCAGATCGGCTTTCATCGTACTCGGCTCGTCATAGTATCTCGTAGCATTATCGCCACTGCATATTATTGCTTTGACTTTTCCGGCTTTAAATAATTTTACTGCCGCTTCCATTCTATAGCGATAGTAAAGATTTCTGCCTCCATTTTTTCGGTATTTGGCGGTACCCAGCACGAGAGCAACGTCCCTGGCAGGGATTTCACTCACTGATGTATAACAGTTGCTCTCTTCGTTACTTACTATTTTATTAGAAATAAAAATGAGCAATGCGCTGAAAAACACAATTGGCAGCAGCACGAATTTCGCTATTTTCTTCAGCTTTTTTTTCAATCTACCTGGTCTCTACTTTTATGGATGTTGTAAGCGTCTCGCCCATATCGTCCACAAGATGAAGGTTGTAGCTTCCCTTCGGGACATCTATTTCCATCTGGTGAAAGCTTTTTGTTACTCCTAAATAATTGTCATTTAGGTGCCAGTAAATTAACGCATTTGGACGCGTATGTGCAGATTTTAACACGATTTTTTCTTTT
Organism: uncultured Cryomorphaceae bacterium; assembly: GCA_963748925.1. Taxonomy (GTDB): domain Bacteria; phylum Bacteroidota; class Bacteroidia; order Flavobacteriales_D; family Cryomorphaceae; genus Cryomorpha. The sequence continues at coordinate 399,739 of CAVVKG010000001.1, forward strand.
ATTCCGTCTAATTCTCTCGGAATGAAAACACTCGACTCTTCCCTGGGGTAGATCATACGCATGGTATTACCCGATTTTTGCGGAATACAACCTGCTTGCCAATCTGGAAGGCGATGATAATCGGCATGGTGTTTTTGATAATACCATGCCTCAAGTGGTGGCAGTAGAAACCATGCTTTTGTATGAATTTTATCAAGAGGGTAGCAATCCGAGTTAACCCTGCTGCTTTCGGTTTCATCCACATGAATCCATTCGCAGTAGGTACATGCCCCAGTGCTAAGGCATGTTTTGGGTATTTGACTATCACTTGTACTTTCGCATCTATCAGATGCACGCATACCGCTTTTATTACACGTTTTGATTTGGGCAAGCGTACCGGTGGGAGGAGAGAACCAGCCTGCATTTGGTAGAATATTAAAAATGTCGAATAATACGGGAGCTGCAGCATTGAGTCCAGAAATTCCCGGTCGTCCTTCGCCGCTTGCATTTCCCACCCAGACACCCACCGTGTACCGCGCATTAAATCCCACAGCCCATGCGTCTCTAAACCCATAACTTGTTCCGGTTTTCCAGGCTACTTTTTGTGAGTTTCCAAACACTTCCCAACTTGCCTGTTCGTCGGGGCGCGTTACCATGGCCATGGCTTCTGCTGCGGCAAATGCTGCTCCCGGGCTCAACCCAAATTTCGGCAAGGTGTCCAAGTGGTTTTGGCTGTAGCCGATGGAAATGAACGGCGGTGAAGATGGGTAACGGATAAGCGAATTGCCCATCATGCGGTAGGCATTCACCAAATCCCATAGACTTACTTCGGCTCCTCCAAGAATAAGGCTAAGACCATAGTGCGATGGAGCTTGTGAGATAGTCGTGAATCCTAATTCTTGAAGCACTTTGTGAAACTGCGGAATTCCAAAATCGCGCAGCATCCTTACTGCCGGAATGTTCAAAGATCTGGCCAGGGCCTCTTCAGCGGGTACGGCACCGCTATACTCTTCATCATAATTTTTAGGAGCGAAACCGGAATACTGCGTAGGAATATCTGGAATGAGCTGGCGAGGAGTGATAATACCGTCATCGAGCATAGCTCCAAATAAAAAGGGTTTTAATATTGACCCTGAACTACGAGGTGTAACAATCATATCATTTGCTGTGCCATCTCTCTGTTCAAAAGGTTTTCCGTTGCCAACATAGGCCAGTATAGCCCCTGTTTCAGTATCGGCAATAAGAATCGCTCCATTTGAAATTTGGTTTCTGCGCAGGCTCTCAAGTCTTCTGTTCAGAATACGTGTGGCCTCATTCTGAATACTGCCGCTAATGGTCGATTTAATCTGTTTACCCGATTGGGTTTTGGCAGCTGTCGCTAACAAGTGACTAGCGTTTTCGGGAAGTGGAAGAGGAGCAGAGGGCAAATCTTCGAGGAGTGCCAGCTCATAATCTTCGTTAGATAGAACACCCTGCAATTCAAGTTCTTTGAGTAGGTTGTTGCGCTTTCTGCGAAGTTCTGCCGGATTACGGCCCGGAAAGATCATTCCCGGAGCGTTAGGCAAAACCGCCAGCACGGCACTTTCGGCCCAGGACAGGGCGAAAGCAGGCTTGTTAAAATATCTCCATGAAGCGGCATCGAGGCCTACAACATTTCCGCCGAAAGGAGCATTTGAAGCATATATATTCAGGATATCGTCTTTAGAATACCGCCACTCGGCTCTGGTGGCCCATGCAATTTCAATCAATTTTTGCCAGATAGTTCGTCCCTTAGGTTGGCGTGCCATGCGCATTACCTGCATAGAAATAGTGCTGGCTCCGCTCGTTATCTCTCCGTTTTCAATATTTTGCCAAGCAGCTCTAGCCATTGCCGAGGGACTGATTCCAAGATGTTGGTAAAAGCCTTTGTCTTCGTAAGCTACAATACAAGTCTTAAATTTTAGCGGAACGGTATCGGTCGCTGGAAAACGCCATTGTCCGTCGGTGGCAATTTTCGCGGCAATAAGCTGGCCGCCTTTATCCAGAAGAATTGTGCTTCTGGGCTTCTCAAACAAATTCGCCGGAAGGCAAAACAGCCACCATAAAAATCCCAGAGCTATTACTGTAACCAGGGTGATGCGTACTTTGCTGCGACCAGTCATTAAAAGATTAAGCGGTTAATCTACCTTAGACTTAATAAAAAAGTACCCTACGAGAATAATAACTGCCCATACTACGAAGCCAATAATTGCCTGAACTACTTCAATTATAGCGCTGATCGCAAGGCCTGCTGCGGCGATAATTCCTACGATTATTAAAATTGTTATTGTTATGCCTTTTTTCATAATTAATTTAATTTTTAAGTAAAGTTAAAGAGATGCAATTGAAGAAATTTCTTCGATTCACCAACATTTCAGCCTGTTTGTCCTGTGGAATATAGTTGCTAAAAGTATACAACTTACATTCATCTATTTGGTTATTTAATACTCCAAAACGCATTAAAATGACTCTTATAGTGCATTGTTTTTTTTCTATTTATGGATTAAAAGGTCAGTCTGTCACTTCAATCCATTCACCGGGCTCTACCGCTATAATGCTTTCGTCATACATGGCATAGCACTTAACCGCCGGCATGTAAAACTTGCCTTTGTAAGTGGCGTTGAGCCTTATTTTAAAATGAATATTACCACCAGAACTTAGGTTGAAATAAGTGAGCACCCTATCATCCCGAACATCCTGATAAGTAGGAGTGTTGCCGCTCGTTTCATTTGCCTCGCTCATTCGTGGGTTCAGAATTTCCCATCCGGAAGGAAATATTTGGGTCAGTGCCATTTCCTGATAAGTACCCCTGGTACCGGGGTTTATTATCCGTACATCAGCTATAAAGTCTGTTCCCATTTTAAGTTTTGACACATCGATAGGGTCGTAATTGGCATCGAGGTATTTGATTTCCATTCGCAAATTACTCGCAATTCTTTTTTCTTTTCCTTCTATAGGTTTTCCTGAAATAAGCAACCTGGCAAAAAGGTTTTGGTCGGTATTATTCCTGGCTGAAACATTCCCTGTGCTGCCTTTCGCAGTTACTTTTTGCTGAATAACATCCTTGCCGGTATTTATTTCCTTCGCATTGCCATTCTCAGAAATGGTGGCCTTTAGCCCTGAGTCTTTTGTATTCCCCATATATTGGGCTAGTGCACCGAGGCTATATGCAACCGTTTGGGTGCTATACCACCTTCCGCTTCCCATCCTTTCTGCAATAGATTTGGCCACCATTGCAGCGTCGGTCGTTTGATTCAAAGCAAGAAGTACCTGCAGTACAAATCCTTCATCGCGCAAGCCTGAACCATAAGAGTAGGATAGCTCAGTGTAATTTGGAATATCGCGTACCTGGCCTTTTATCAAATTGGAAGCTACTTCTGGCTGACCGGCTTTTACATATGCCAGCGCCAGCATCCATCTGGCCGAGATATTCAACGAACTTTGGGATTTGAGTGCATTCATGGAACCAAAATCAGCTTCACCCGCAAGGGCGAGCGTGTATAGACGATAGGCCTGTGTGCGTTGCATATAATCTCTGTTTCTATATTCATTACTGCTCCATTTGCGCGCGGCGTATTTCTGGTACCGAATCCATTGCGACTTTAATCCGGCGGGTAGGGCATAGCCTAATTTTTCAGCTTCGAGCAAAAAGTGACCGGCATAATTTGATCCCCAGTCGTTTTCGCTGCGAAGACCCGGCCAGTAAGACATGCCGCCATTGGGTCGCTGGAAGTTACGGTAAGCACGCAACACGTATTTCACATTCTCTTCAATATCTATTTTTTGATTGCTTGAGAGGTCAATCATGTTGCCAAGATATAGCTGCGGAAAGGCGCTGGAGGTGATTTGCTCAATACATCCATGAGGATATTGAATGAGGTATTCCAACCTTTCTTCTAAGTTAATAGCCGGTAATTTTGATAGTTCAATTACAGCATCATTTGTTCCTTCAATGCCGAAATAGGCAAAGTCAGCGCTCCATGTGGCGCCGGGCTTAATAACAGTATCACGCACTTCCGTGTACATTGGGTTGGATGCACGAACGTCTATTTCCACATCATATCGTGACACTTCTTTTCCACTGCGCGCTTCAATACTTATTTTTCCCACTCCGGTTTTACGAGAAGTAGAAAGATTGAAAAACAATAGATCATCACCTGTTTTATCAAAATGCAGACTCTGTGTTTTTGGTCCTGTCAAACTCACTAAACCATTTGTGGTAACGGTGACTGTAACGTCCTTAATCTGGTTTTCCATAGCAAAGACATTTACCGGAAGGGAAACCTTCTCATCAGGACCAAGTACTCGGGGCAGCGTGCCTAGAACCATTACAGGTGTTCTCACCGGAATTTCTTTTTCTGCATTTCCATAGGCTTTATCTCTTCCCGCCACAACCATTACGCGAACAGCTCCAATGTAATTCGGGATGGCGATTTTGTGAGTTGCCTTTTTACCCGCTTCCAGATTGAATGGCCCCAGAAACCTTACAACCGGCTTAAAGCGAATGGCTTTTTGCTTCCCCGGATCTACGGCATCTTCGTCACCTCCAATGCTCAACACATTTCCGGCACCGTTTGCCAAAGCACCTATCACTTCATCATACATATCCCAGGTTTCTACCCCCAGTGCCTCCCGGGCATAAAAGGCATCCCAGGGATTTGGCGTTTTAAAGCGGGTTAATCCAAGCAGACCTTCGTCTACCACAGCAAGCGTGTAGGTCATTGGCTTACCATCTTTTTCTTTTACCGAAATCTCTGCAGTGGTTTCAGGACGCAACACTTCTGGAGCAATAATCTCAGGCTTGAGGCGCGATTGAGGATTTTCAACCATCACCGGGATCACTCCATACATTCGCATGGGTCTGTCGTTTACAGTTTGGGAATGCGGCTGTAGCAAGCTTATATGGGCAAATACATTTGGAGCCATCCCTGCATTTGCCTGAAACGCAAACTTAGTTTCACCCTTAGTGGTTTTCACCCAATACTTTTCGAGAATTTTTGTTCCATTCTCGATACAGATCAGAGCACGTCCATTTTCAGGACTTGGAAAGCTTAGCTTTACGCTGTCGCCAACGTTGTAATTGTCCTTATCGCTGCTAAATCCGAGGATGGTTGAGGCTTCGCTGTCTGTCCTGTTAGCGCGCATCCAGTAAGGCCAGTCAAAGTATACAAACTGAGCTGATGAATGTCCACTCACCTCATCTTCAACATGAATGAGGTATCTACCCCAGTTGCGTTTAGCAATGTTAATATTATATGTTCCCTTTCCGTTTTGTAAGGATACTTTTTCTGATTTTATTTCGCGATAATGACTGCTGTTTAAGTAATTGTAATCACTCCCATTGTAGCGGTCGTACCACCAGTAATTATCTATTTTGAAGACCTTTACGAGAAGTTCTTTTCTGTTCACCCGCTTTCCCTTATCGTCAACGCTTACCAGCTCAATACTTTGAGTTTTATCTGTTTCCAGGGCATCACCCCACATATCACTTTCCGGAAGGCTTATACCTGCAAAACTTTCATAGGGAGCATACTGAATGGTGTGATAGTCAACACTGAAATTACCCCCGGGCTCATATACTTTAGTGCTAAACGCGGCTTTCAACATTCCGGGAGCATTCTCAGATTTCGACTCCATGTCAATGTTCAGATTCGCTTTGCCCACACTGTTTAGATCTCCCTCAAAAATTTTCACTTCCTCAGAGTTGAATCCAGACTTGATATTGTTGTCGAAATGATAATTATCAAAACCTTTGAAGCTTGTTTTCGTGCCTCGCAAAGTCATGGTAATATCTGCTTTAAGATTTGAAGCAGTAGCGCCATGAAGCCATTTTGCCTCCAGTGTTCCTGTTAATTTCTTTGCATTGGCTTGATTTTCATCAAATTCAAAATTGATTTTTAGGCGATTGGGCTTTACTGTTTCAATTTTTAAGCTCTTGTCAAAAACCCTGTTTCCCACTGCTATATTCATTCTATAATCACCGGTAGGAGCTTCTGAATCTGTGGCAGTTCTGAAATCGTAAAATCCGTTTACGCCTTTCGTTTTTACAATCCTGGTTACCAGTTGGCCCAAGGGGTTGTAAAGCTCCATTTCTACGGGATGTGCCTTTGGAAGAATTTTTTCCGGATCTTCCAGAATAAAATTCACGTAAAGAGAATCTCCCGGTCGCCATACACCGCGCTCACTGTAGATGAACCCTTTAACACCTTCCTGAACATGATTTCCGGAAACGTCAAATTTTGAAAGCGAGAGCGAATTGCCCTGATTTACCTTTAGATAGGCTTTGCTGCCAGGAATAGAGGCTACAATTACAAATGGCTCACGTGGGCAGGTAATATTCGCAAAACCATTTTCATCGCTCAGCGTTTCTTTCATTAACTGTTGCTGATAGTCGTAAACTTTGATCGTTGCAGCCTGAACGGGAGTAGTTGTTAATAGATCGTTGATGGCAACAAACAGTTTGTTATCGCCTCCCATTTTTGCGGTAAGGCCGAGGTTGGTAGCCATTACCACACGCTTAGCGCTCGTTTTATATCGGTCATAATAGGCAGCATTGCACGGATTTTCGCGTTCCTGCCAATTGTAGCGGTAGTTTTTCCAGTAATCATCTACAAAGTAGGTTCCGTCGCTGATCCATCCCTGATTGCCCGTATTTAGATTTTCGGTTTCTTTGTCGTCTTCTTCATCGCAGAGGTATACGGCATCCTTTTGCTTAAAGCGAATGTCTATTTCGTAAAGCGCATCCGGATCGACTTTCATCACTTCAGAAAGATCAACGTAGTAGCGGTTCCACGTATAAATATCGCTACCTCCGGCCTGACGCAGATTAATGTGCTTGCGGTAAATATGCCGGCCCACACGATTTAAATAATAAGACTCACCAAGGCTGGCAGATTGCAAGTACTGAAGAATGTTATTTGAAAATATTTTGGTAATGTAAATATCTACTCCTTCGAGTGAAACCGCTTCAAAAGGGAATATCAGGCCTTCTTTCTGAGCGGGAATAATAGACTTATTACCGACGAGTCGTACGGCCGGCTTTTCCATTTCAAAAGATATGGTAGCGGTGTAATCTTCACCCATTGGTTTATCTGCTATGTTCTTAATCGCCCCGTTTATACGAAGCAGATTTTGACCATTTACCTTATTCTGCGGATAAATATTGAGCGTGTTCCCATCTATCAGAAACTTTAAGTTTTCAACATTCTCAATCGTTACAATACCATCCATATTTGTATCGGCCAGCGGATCTGAAAAGTGTACAGAAACTACCTGCTCCCCACCGTTTTCAACATTTATTTTCATGACTTCAAAATCACTTAAAGAAGGGATTCCAAATTCACTTTCACCCGAAATAGGTTCGTCGGCAGATTTAAGTGCCCATTGTATTTTCACTTTTGAGCGGTCTTCCCCGCGGGTTATGTCTTCAATGTTAAGTGAAAAAGTCCTGTTGGATTCTGCTTCAATGTTGAAATCTAGTTTCTTATCACCCTGAGTTATCGTCAGTGCTGTCTTGATTTCATCTGAATCGATAATATCGGCTGTATGGATTTTACCTTTGAGTTTGACTTTACTCAGATCATCGGGACTGTATGTTTCAATCCCATCAAAATATACGCTTAGATCTTGCTTTATAGTTTGAAACTGAAACTCAAAAGTTTCAAAGTCACTATCTACATCCAGCAGTGCGTCCAGATTTAGTTTTCCACTAAAAATGGTGTTCCCCGGCAAGCGTTCAGTAGGAATGAATTTGAGAGTGGATTCATCGAGCCAGATAGTTTGGCCTGCAATTTCCGGATCGAAGTCAAAAAGATTATCGGGGAGAGCATCGTTCTTGCCGAGGGGGCCAGTGTAAGGCTGAGCAAGCTGAACAATTATGGGGTCTTTCGCTGAGATAATACCCGAAGTATATGCGAAAACATATTCGCCAAAAGCGGGATCAGTCTCAATTTTTTCTTCTGGATCGCTACAGTTAACCAGTATAAGAGAGAGAAATAGGAGGAGGAGTGGAAAGCGAAATAACCTGGCTGACATAGATGCTGATATTTATAAGGTTCGTTAATCGTGCAGGTAGCGAAAATACGCTACACGGTGAGAATCTCAGAGTTCTAATCAGAAATTTGTTAACCGGTTTTTAAACGGGAAGGAAGAGGATTGGTTTGCTTATTTAACTCGTGAAATAATAAGTTTATTTCTCAAAGAATGAAAATTTGCATTAATTGGGAATACGAGTTTTAATTCATTCAGTCTTACAAACCTTACCGCTCTATTTTTTCTTCTGTAGCTTATCAAAAAGACGCTCTATCCATCCACCTTCTTCTTCGCTATCTTCGCTTTCTTCACTTTCGGTCCCTTCTGAGTCCTCTTGCTTTTCTCTGTTCCTAATTTCTCTTCTGTCTTCCTTTCGATCGCGGTTAAAAAGGTCTTCAAGAAAGTTTTCGGTTTTGCTCTCGATGTAAAGAGGACAGTAGAGGTCCAAATCGAGGTCAACTGAGTTTTCTGGAAATGTGCGACCGAGAATGTTTGGTACATTGCTATTGCTTTCAACGGCTTTAATCCAGGCTGCGACTATAGGAAGTGCTGTTGCCGCTCCTTGCCCCAGCGCAGTGCTTCTGAACCTCACTACCGGCGATTGTGCTCCTACCCATGCGCCGCAAACTACGCGCGGAGTAACAGCCATAAACCATCCATCGGCATTGTCCTGGGTGGTTCCGGTTTTACCACCTAGGGCAGTTTTTACATTAAATCTTGACCTTACAGATCTTGCAGTTCCACTATCTACAACCATTTCGAGCATGCTACGCATAGCGTGTGCCGTATAGATATCCAATATTTCTTTAGGTTTATTTGCTTTTGCCTGATAAAGCACATCACCATTTGGAGCAGTGATTTTTTTAATAAATACGGGAGTCTGCTTCTTGCCGTCATTTCCAAAAACGGTATATGCTTTTACCATTTCGTAAAGTGAAATATCGGCCACTCCCAGCGCAACCGAAGGCCCTTTTGGCAATCGGCTTTCTATTCCTGCTCTTTCTGCTACATTGATAACGGCTTGTGGCCCGGTTTGAGCGATTAGCCTGGCTGCAATTGTGTTTACCGAATGGGTAAGTCCACCTTTTACGGAGTAGTAACCCCCATATTTTCCATTGGCATTCTCAGGAGACCAATCGTCGTAATTAGAAAAAATTATGGGTTCGTTTTCAATATAATCACAGGGCTTAATTCCTGCTTCCAGAGCTGCGGTATAAACGAATGGTTTAAAGGTAGAACCTACCTGGCGTTTTCCGTAAACGTGATCGTATGGAAAAAAGCCAAAGTCTATTCCACCCACATATGCCAGTATGTCGCCACTGCGCGAATCCATTGCCAGGAAGCCCGTTTGTAGAATTTTTTGATGGTAGGCCACCGAATCAAGCGGTGTCATCTCAGCCGGCTTCAAACCATCGTAAGTAAATCTCAAAAGCTTCGTTTTCTGGTTGAAATTGGCTTTTATTTCCTCTTCGGTTTTTTTGGCAGCAGCCAGGCGATTGTAGCGATTTGATTTTTTGGCTTCATTCCAGAGAAAATCTTTATATCCCTTCCAGGGTTCACGATCCTTCCAATGAGTATCAAACTGTTCCTGTAGTTTCTGCATGTGAGCACGCATAGCCTTTTCGGCTTCAGCCTGCAATACACTGTTTATGCTAAGTTCAATGCGCAATCCATCTGAGTAAAGGTTATACGGCTCGCCATTTGGCTTGAGCTTATCTTCGAGAATTTCGCTTAGCTGGCCTTTTAACATGGCGCGCAGGTAAGGGGCGGGGCCATGCTGTCCCTCCATTTTTTGGTAATCTAACTTGAGCGGGCGGTCAAGCATCCGTTGTAATTCATCGGGTTCAATATCACCTTGCTGAGCCATTAAAGCCAAAACAGTGTTGCGCCTCTCTTTAGATGCCTCAGGATGGAGGCGGGGATTGTAGCTGGTATTCGCCTTGAGCATTCCCACCAGAGTGGCTGCTTCTTCTATAGCGAGATCTGAAGGGTTCTTACCGAAAAATCGCTGGGAGGCCGCTTTTATTCCAAATACATTCTCACCAAAACTTACAGTATTGAGATAAAGGGTAATAATCTCTTCTTTAGTGTAGGTTTCTTCCAATTTTAAAGCAGTGATATTCTCCTTGAGCTTATTGACAGGCATGGACAAAGCGCCGTAATTCTCTCTTCCGAAAAGATTTTTGATAAGCTGTTGCGAAATGGTACTTCCACCACCTCCAGATTTATCGCCCAGAATAACGGTCTTCAAAACAACTCTTGGAATACTGTAAAAATCTATTCCTTCGTGTTCAAAAAAGCGACTGTCTTCCGTTGCTACCAGCGCCTTAATTACCATTTGAGGAATATCATCGTAAGCTACGCTAGAGCGGTTTTTTACAAAATACTTTCCGATTAACTTCTGGTCGGATGAGAAGATTTCACTCGCATTGTCATTTTTAATTGCTTTGAGATCATCGGCTGTGGGCAGGGCTCCAAATAAACCGATATACACCGATCCAAAAAGGGCGAATAGTAAAACGATGCTGAGCAAGAGCGCATACACTCCGTAACGAACCACTTTCTTCCAGAAAGGTTTCTTCGGCTGCTTCTTTTTCTTTTTGGTAGCGGGCTTTTTTTTTGGAGCAGATTTCTTGGTGGCCATCAGTGAATGCTAACTAAGTGGTTTAGGTTGTCAGAGGCAAAGACAAGAAGGCAAAAGTAGTATTATTAAACTACCTAAAGAGTAAAAAAGTGTAATGAGTTTACGGGATTTTGAACGACGCTTATTACAAATTGAAAACACGTTGATTTATCTAGAACTAGCAGGGCAGTCTAAAGTGCATTATTCCAGTGTGTTCAAATCAATCGATGAAAATAGGGCTAAATAGCCAGATGTTCTTGAGATTGCAAAAATAGTGAAGCAATCATAGAATATAGCGTGTAGACGGCAAGGGGATGGGCGACAGAAACTACTGTCACTTCAGGTCATAATCAATCTTGTGATGTGGTAAATTGGCGTTAGAAGCCAATTGAAAATCACTAGTTGTAGCGCAGTGTTTTACCCACTCTAAGAGTAGAGCTGGAGCGAATATTATTCAATTTGCACAAAGTGCTTACGGTAGTTCCGTATCGGCGGGCTATCCCCGAGAGGGTATCACCACGGCGAATTGTGTAATATTTTCTTTTGCGAATTTCTTTTAGGTAGGCAAAATGACCTTGGTTGAGAAGCAGATTATCGGCCAGAAGTGTACCTGTTTCCCAGTCTATAAGGTCGTTGGGGTCAATTGGTTCACCTTTGTAGCGCGCTTCGAAGTGCAGGTGACTTCCGGTGCTGCGGCCAGTGTTTCCACCAAGGCCTACCAGGTCACCGGCTTCAAGCCAGTCGCCTTCTTTTACTTTTAAGTCTGAAAGATGGGCATAAAGCGTTTCCAGTCCATTGGTGTGTCTTACAACAACCACCTTTCCATAGTCGCCATCGTAATGGGCCACACGTACTACACCTTCAAAGGCACATTTAATAGGATCGCCGGTGTAAACCTTAATATCTACACCGTAGTGGTGACGATAACGACGGTATCCAAAATCAGAGGTCTTACGACCAATGAATGGAGCTACAAAGCTGCAGGTATCGAAAGCCAACGGGATCAAAACCGTATCTTTCATATTGGTGAGGTTGTAGGAGTAAGGGTGAACCCTTTTAGAATTCCAGGAGCAATATGTGTCGTAAGCCGGAATGTAGCTCAACGAATCATTTATATCCCAAATGGCAGCTTTATCTTCAGTGGCGGCAACCACTTTTTCAAACTCAAAAATATTGGCTCGAACGTCTGCTTCAGTTAATAAATCTTGAGCAGAAAGATTAATAGACAGAGCTATACCGATGCAAAGGGGAATAAATGGCTTCATAAATCAGGTTTAGTATTTACAAACATAGTCTTGCAGGACACTACTTGTAAGCGGCCGAAAATAAAACTTCCAACAACAAACTTTTAATATATGTACCTTGAAAAAACTATAATTAACAGATTTTATTGTTTCACTTACGGGGATAGAGGCGTAAATGTTGCGCTCATTACTGTATTTAGTACTGAAATTAAAGGGGAGTAGCTAAAAACATGCGATTTTAAAATTCTTAAAAGGAAAAAACACATTGCCGGGTTGTAGAAAACGCTTTTTAAAGAGAGAGAAAAAGGTTCTAAACAAGAGATACTCTGGTCTCAAATCGACAAAATCAATTGAAATTGAATGTGATGGTAATTCACTCGGAATAATAATGTACTTTCGCGCCCGCAAATAATTTTGATATGAAGCGCATAAACGAATACAAGAAACTTTTTGGAGTTGAGAAGGAAATTGAGTTAAAGTCACTCAAAAAGAGTTACCGCGATCTGGTAAAAGAGTGGCATCCCGATAAATTTCAAAGTGGAGACCCACTGCAGGTAGAAGCAGAGATTCAGAGCCGCAGAATTATTGACGGTTACCATTTTCTTGTGAGTATTGCGCCAGAAACGATCGAAGCTAATTTGGAGGACTATACCGAAACCATTACTAATTCTGGTATTGTAGATTACTCGCACAAGGGTATGTTGCTGAAGATTTCATTTCTGGATGGGTCTAATTATGAGTTTTTTGGCGTTACCAGACAGGTATATCAAAAAATGGTGAATAGCGATAAGCTTAACCGCTTTGCCAAGCGATCGATTTATTCGAAGTATCTATACAGAAAGACAAGGGAGAGTTTGGTAGAGGCTTAGTAAACAGGCATCTACAACGTATCAGGTTCGATGTGAATGAGTACATTCCCAATATTCGGAATTTGATCTTTCAAGTGGTCTTTTAGATTGTGCGAAATTTCGTGTCCATCTTTTACTGAAATTCCACCGTCCACAATTGCATGTAAGTCTATGTGATATTGCATTCCAGCTTTCCGGATAAAACACTTTTCTGTTCCTATTACCCCATTCACTTTGATAGATTCTTTTCGCACTTCAATCAAAAGGTCGTCATATAAATGCTCATCCATTACCTCTCCCAGCGCTGGCCTGAAGATCAAGTAACTATTGTATAAAATAAATCCGGATGCAAGAAGTGCAGCCCAGTCATCAGCAGTTTCAAATCCTTTACCGAAGTATAGGGCTATCGAGATTCCGATAAAGGCCATGATGGAAGTAATTGCATCACTTCTATGATGCCAGGCATCGGCTCTTAAAGAAGAACTGTTTGTTTCTTCACTTTTCTTAATCACCAACCGAAATGAAATTTCTTTCCATATTATAATCCCTCCAAGAACAATCAAAGTCCAAGGCTTTGGTACTTTATGGGGTGTTCGGATATTTTGGATGCTTTCATAAGCAATAATGGTGGCAGAAGTCACCAGGAAAGCGACAACCAAAAAGGTAATAAGAGGTTCTATTTTGCCATGACCATAAGGATGGTTTTTATCCGCTGGACGCTTTGCATATTTTAATCCAAAAAGAACCAAAAGCGAAGAAAAAATATCGGTTGTTGATTCTATAGCATCCGCAATAAGCGCATATGAGTTTCCAAAGACTCCTGCAAACCCTTTTATTAAAGCTAAACTCGTGTTTCCAATAATGCTAAAATAGGTGGTGCGTATTGCAGTTTGTTCGTTGCTCAATGGATTGTAATTAATTTTGTCTCAACATTTAAGTTCACTTCTTTTATATCGGTATCACTTACATTTATTAATTACAGCTTTGTAATGGAACGCAAGGTAACATCTCATTAATTACGAAAGCTTATAAAGTCATTTTTTGTGTTGAAACGGATATTAATTTGTCTTTTTTGATCCATTAGTACAGTGCTGAGTATTCGCAATGTTGAGAGTGAATTTAAAACTATATAAAAGGATTAGTTCCATACGTTTCTACACCTGCAAAATTACTAATTCTGTAAGTTCCGTTTGTAAATACCATTACCTAAATTATAGACTTTCCAATTCAACCATAGGTCTCCAATCCGCTTAGCTTTACGAAAAAATTGGGATTGCAACCATTACATTGGATTAGGGTTTAAAAAGAATTACTTCTATTGTTTTCCTCAGATGATTGGATTTTAAGATTTTGAATGCCTGGACTCAATTTCAATAATTCACTATTTGGATCTTTTAAAAAACTCAATCCACATTGTAGAAATAAATCCTATTAACAACGGCCAGATTAATTCCTTCGCTGTAAGCTGGTCTACTTTGAAGATGTCATTTAAAAAGGGTAAGTAATTAATTATAAGAAGGAGCAGGAAGGAGATTCCGATTATTAGTGGGATTAAACGATTCTTTAGCCTGATGGTTTTTAAAATGTTTTCTGTGAAAGAGCGGTTTACGAGAGTGAGGAATATATTTGAAAAAAGCAAAGTGCTAAAAACATAAGCACGAATGGTCTCCTCGCCACCTCCGGAGGTTTGTGCAATGTATCCTGCAATTACACAACCCGCCGTAATAATTAAACCTTGAACTATGGTGAGCCATAGCTCTGACTGCTTTAGCAGATTTTTGTCAGATGTATCTGATGGTTTCATGAGACTTTCTTCGGGTAAGGGCTCATTTTCATAAATAATAGAGCAGGTTGGACCCATAATCAATTCCAAAAATATAACGTGGATAGGGGCAAAGAGCATTTGCGGAAGCCAGATTAAAAAAATAGGTAATGTTACAAGAAGTATGATTGGGATATGGATAGAGATGATATACCTAAAAGCTTTTTTGAGATTGGCATTGATTCTTCTGCCCAGAAAAATGGCATCAATCATCTTTGACATATCATCATTTGAAAGAATAAGTCCGGCAGCTTCTTTGGCTACCTCAGTGCCTCTTTTTCCCATAGAAATACCAATATGGGCGGTCTTTAAAGCAGGTGCATCATTTACACCATCACCGGTCATGGCTACTATATCACCATTGCTTTTAAGAGCTTCAACAATTTTCAGCTTTTGCTCAGGTGATATTCTCGCAAAAATATGACTGTCAGCTACGGCTTTTTTAAGCTCGCTTTCATCCATTTTCTGAACCTCGTCTCCTGTTACAATTCTATTCGTTTTTATACCTGTGCTGCTTGCAATAGCTCCTGCCGTTTCAGGATAGTCGCCAGTGATCATAATGACTCTCACCCCGGTTTCATAAAACCTTTCAATAACCTGCGGTACCTTCTCATCAGGAGGATCGTAAAATGTGATCAAGCCAAGGAACTTAAAATTGATATCATCCTGTTTTTCCGGCAAAGTGGATTTATCCCGGCTTCCTTTGGCAACACCGAGAACCCTGTAGCCGTTTTTCGCATACTCTCTACCTTTCGCCAGAGCTTCTTCTTTTTCAGCAGAATTCAATTCGCATAAGTTGATCACCCCTTCAAGTGATCCTTTGCAGGCAAAAATCCGCTCGCCACCATCATTGCCGAAAACATGGGTCATTACCGGTGGTTTACCCGAAAGAGGGAATTCCTTTATCATTTTAAATTCAGGTCTTTTATCTTTCTCCATATAAAGACCATATTTCTTGTGTATAGATTTTTCCATTGGGTCAAAAGGTGACTCTTCACTTGCCCACATGGCGTATTCTAAAATTTCTGATGGTTCGCCACCTTTCTCATAGTTTATTTCCTGTTTTACATAAAAATCAAAAACGTGATTCACCTTCATCAGATTTTGCGTCAGGGTTCCGGTTTTGTCTACGCAAATAACTGTGGCTGAGCCTAATGTTTCGACCGTTTTGGGACTTCGGGCAATAACCCCGATTTTTAAAAGTCGATAGGCACCTAGCGCCATAAAAGTAGAAAGAGCAATGGGCAATTCTTCGGGCAGCACTGACATGGCCATAGCCAAGCCGTGCAACAGACCGTGAAGTACGCTTCCGCTATCCCAGGTGTGATAACCCCACACGAATAGAAAAGCAATGGCGCCAAAAATCACCATTACTTTTACGAAATTTGCCACTTTTTCCTGCAGAGGTGTTTTGGTGTTGCCTGTATCTTTAACCAGAGTTCCAATACCAGATAAGGTGGTTTTACTTCCAATGGCCGTTACCCTGGCGTAGCAATAACCCGCAACAACTAAAGTACCCTGTATAATTTGCTCACCGGTTTGTTTTTCTACAGACACCGATTCGCCCGTAATGATGGCTTCATTAACCGAGAAATCATAGGTTGTAATTAATTCTGCATCTGCTGGTATAATGGTTCCTTCTTCACAGATGATCACGTCTTCCATCACAATTTCCTTTGTAGGAATTTCAACTTTATCGCCTGATCTTATGACTTTTGCTTTGGCTGATGTGATTTTATTCAAGGCATTTACTGCCCGCTGGCTTCTAAAATTCTGATAGACATCTATACCAGCCACAAAAATTAATGCTCCGAGCATTGTAAAAGCCTCAGAAAGTTCTCCCAGAATAAAGTAAATCAAGCAGGCTACTATCAGAAGGATGAACATAGGCTCAAACACCACCGAACGAATCATCTTCCAAAGCAGGTTTTCTTTCTCTAAGCCTACATTGGAGCCGTGAAGTTCTCTTTGTTTTTCAACTTCAGAAGAGGAAAGCCCACTAATTTTTGAAATATCGTGACTCTTGTTATCAGACATTATTTAGAGAATTGTGATTTCGGTTAGGCTTTGAAAGTCATATTCAAATGACCATTTTTAAGCATGTCCCGGTTTAAAACATTTGGTTAAAAACCAGAAAGAGTTTCTCTAAATGTATGCATTTTTAAGCATAAGAAAAATAGGAGTTGTGGGCTCACAAAGAACAAATTCTCTAAAAACTGATTTACCTTTCCACAACTAATTTATGTGTTACTTTTTGACTTGAAGTTTGAAGAGTAATAAGATAAATACTACCGTAAGTAAGGTCAATTAATTCTTTGTTATATAAGTTTTTACCTTCGCTTAAGTTGTCCAGAAGTACTTCGTTTATCAAATTACCTTTGGTATCAAAAATAGAAATGGTCACGTCATCTTTTTCCATTAGATTGAATGAAATATTAAGTATGCCATCATTTGGATTGGGGTAAATCATTAAGTTCAAAGTATTGGTGCTTGACTGATTTAAGTCATCCACAGACAATGCAATTGATTTCTTTATGAAAACCTTAAATATTTGATTGTTGGCGTTGCTCTGAGTACCGTCATTGGTAAAGAAAATATTTGGCTGGCTACTGCTAATCCCTCCAAAAATATAACCGATCAAGATACTATCAGTCGTCACCTCATCTAATTTGAGTACTCCATTTTCGAAACTTGGAAAATTTGAATTAGGTATGAATTCTGCCCCTGCACCCAGTAGGGCCGGCATCACTATCGGCAGCTTATACTCTGCCATATTTCCTGATCCATCTCTCGTTACACGCGCAATGGTATTTACAAAAGGCACATTGTCATCCTGAACTAAGGTGCCGTCCACATCATAGAATTGAGCCATTCCTCCAAAGAAAACCGTATGCATTTCATTATTTATATCAGAGTATAATGGGAGGGAAGGACAATGATAATGATTGTAATACTGTAGAAAAGAGTCATTTGGAGTGTACCCGTCAGAATCTACTGTTACTGAATTTAAAAAGGGTAAATCTATTAAAGGCTGGAAAACCCCAGAAAACATGGTGATTCCTTCGTTACCATTGGGTAAAATTTGTACATCTGCATTGTAGTCCCTTCTATGTAATTCTGCAGGATCATTAAATGGTGGTAAATGCGTAATGCTTATAGTCGTGCCATTGTCCAAAAGATTGAACTTTCTAATTGCATTGGTGTATTCCTGAATAAATCCGGGGCCGTTATTGGGACCCATTGGGTTATATCTTCCAATAAATTTTTGACCTCCCAACAGGTAGTAGGTGCCATCAATTTTTTTTAACTGACCACCAGTTACTTGGAATTCTGTATCTGTAATTTGTCTGAAGAAACTGGTGAAATCATTATTTGAGATGATGGCGCTTATTACATCCGGAACCTTTATCGCTGTTAAGGTTGCGAAAGTTGTATGGTCACCTTCTATATCACTATATCCGTATCCACCAAGGCAATACAAATAATCACCTTCTTGCACATACTCCATATTTGTGGAGCTTAATGATTCCTGTATAGCTGTGGGTAATGAGGTGAGCGGTGCTGACCATTTTTCTTGCGAAATAGGATCAACTACAATAAGTTGATTATTGTGCCCTGCAAGATCAAATGCTGCCCAAGGTTGCCTCCTGTGTAAACCGTCTAAGCGACCTCCAACAATTAGCCATTTGCCATTATCCTGACCAAATGCGAAAGATTGAATACCGCCCAAACCTGAAATAGTCATTGGCTCAAGACTAATCTCGAATGGGTCACTTTGGGCAAAACTATAATTTGAAATTAGCAAAACCATCAGGAAAAATAAGACCTTAACTTTATTAATTATTTCCATAATATTGACCTATAGTCGGGTTGTTTAGAAACATCTGATTTCTACTTTCTTCATTAATGCATTTTTTTTAAAAACGCACTAGAAATCTCCGTCGAACTGTTTTGATATTCTAACTATGGAGCCAAGGTAAATGAAAACCATCGCATGCTGTGTAACCAATGTTACACTTGTTTTTATTAAGGTAAGTCTTTATTCATATTATAATTCTCTACTTATTTCTTTGCTTTAGAACATCTTCAATCTCTTCAAGATAAAACCCTTTTGCTTTGAGTAAGATTAGGAAGTGATACAGTAAATCGGCAGCTTCATTTTTAAATAGATCGCTGTTGTTGTCTTTAGCCTCAATAACCAATTCCACCGCTTCTTCACCAACTTTTTGTGCGACTTTATTGATTCCTTTTTTATACAATTTATTGGTATAAGAAGTCTCTACATTTTCGTCTATTCGCATGTGAATCGTTTGTTCCAGTTCATACAAAAACGATCTTGGAGGTAATGTATTGAAGCATGACATTGAGCCAGTGTGGCAGGTTGGGCCATCGGCTTTAGCCATGATTAGCAAAGAGTCGTTATCGCAATCTAAATGAACTTGGTTTACCCAAAGAAAATTACCTGATGTTTCACCTTTGGTCCATAGTCTATTTTTGCTTCTACTAAAAAAGGTCACTTTTTTTTCTGAAAGCGTTTTGGTAAAAGCTTCTTCATTCATATATCCCAGCATTAAAACTTGCAGGCTTGATGAATCTTGAACAACTACAGGAATCAATCCGTTTGTTTTTGAAAAATCGGGGTTCATAATCGAATGGGAATTTTTTTTGTTTGTAAAAAGAGTTTGAGTTCAGGTATTGGTATTTCCGAGAAATGAAAAACGCTGGCAGCCAATGCTCCAGTGGCTTTTGTTTGCGTAAATACTTCTGCAAAATGTTCTTTGTTACCGGCGCCTCCGGAAGCAATAACCGGAACCGAAACCGCTTCGGAAATGGCTCGGGTAATATTGCATTCGAATCCGTTCTTTGTTCCGTCGTTATTCATTGAGGTTAATAAGATTTCGCCAGCACCCAAAGTCGTTCCGCTCTTTGCCCAATCAAGGGCTTTTAAGTGAGTTTTAATACGACCTCCGCTTCGAAAAACAATCCATTCATTGCCGATTAATTTCGTGTCAATCGCCAATACAATGCATTGATTGCCAAAAGTATTGGCGATTTCAGAAATCATTTGGGGGCGAAGAATTGCAGAAGAGTTAATACTTATTTTGTCGGCTCCTGAACCAATGATAGCCTTCGCGTCTTCGAGACTATTAATTCCTCCTCCCACTGTAAAAGGTATGTTGATTTCTGATGCAATGCGGGTTACCAATTTCGTCAGGGTTTTTCGTTTTTCCAGCGTAGCGGTAATATCAAGAAAGACCAATTCGTCCGCTCCCTCTTCAACATAGCGCTGAGCCAACTCTATAGGGTCGCCGGCATCCCTTATGTTTTCAAAGTTGATGCCTTTTACGGTGCGGTTGTTCTGTATGTCCAGGCAGGGAATAATTCTTCTCTTTAGCATAATCAACTCCCTAGTTCTTTAAGATTAATAGTTCTTTCATAAATCGCTTTTCCGATAATGGCGCCTTCACAACCCAATTCTTTTAAATGCTTGATATCATTCATTGTGGTAATTCCACCACTGGCGATAAGCTTGGTATTCTGGGTCGCAGAAACAATTTCACTATAGAGGTCAAATGCGGGCCCTGAAAGCATTCCATCTTTGTCAATATCTGTCACTATTGCATACTGTGTCCCGATTTTTTCATATTCCTGGATAAATGAAATAACGTCTTGATGACTACTTTTTAGCCAGCCATTGGTGGCAATTTTCCGATTCTTACAATCTGCTCCTAAAATGATTTTGTCTGATCCGTATTTCTGCAGCCATTTCTGCATTAATAATGGATTTTGCGCTGCGATACTTCCTATTGTGATTTGTTTGGCACCTGAATTAAAAGCAACTTCCACATCCTCCTCCGATTTTATTCCACCACCGAAATCGATAATCAGATTTGTTTTTGAAGCTAATATTTCCAACGACTTATAATTCATGATTTTTTTGGCTTTGGCACCGTCGAGATCAACTACATGCAGGTATTTTATTCCTGCGTTTTCGAACATTAAAGCTATTTCGAGTGGGTTTTCGCTGTATGTTTTTTTGGTAGCATAATCACCTTTTGTAAGTCGCACGCATTTCCCGTCTATAATATCTATGGCAGGTATTATTCTCATAAGCTTAAAAAGTTTTTAAGAACCTGTAATCCGACTTGTGCAGATTTCTCAGGGTGAAATTGTGTCGCGTAAAAATTATTCTTTCTCAAAGCCGCACTGAAAGGCAGAATATAGTCAGTAGTAGCAATGGTTTCATCGCTTAATTCCGCATAGTAACTGTGCACAAAATAACAATCGTGTTCTGGCCGAACGTTCTCAAATAGTGCGGTTTTTACGGAAGTGAAATTATTCCATCCGGTATGCGGAACGAGGTCTTGAGGAGGGAATTTCTTGACTCTCGTATTGAAAATACCCAAGTCCCTAGCGTATTGCCTTCCTCAGAGTGCTCACACATAAGCTGCATTCCGAGACAGATGCCAAGTACGGGTTGTTTAAGCATTTTAATCGCCTTATCCAGTTCTTTTTCTATAAGGTGCTTCATCGCAGAGCCGGCTTCTCCAACGCCCGGAAAGACCACTTTGTCAGCTGATTTCAGTACTTCAATTTCGTCAGTTGTTACCGTCGGATATCCCAACTTATTAATCGCGTTTTCTACGGAGGTTACATTGCCCGCATTGTACTTTAATATGGCTATCATAGAGTTCCTTTTGTACTGGGTATGTTATAAAGTTCTGTTTTGGTCACGGCCATTTTCAACGCCTTTGCAAAAGCCTTGAAAATGGATTCTATTTTGTGGTGCTCATTCTTTCCTTCAGCTTTAATATTCAAGTTGCAGCGCGCCTGATCACTAAAGGATTTGAAAAAATGAATAAACATTTCTGTTGGTACATCTCCTATTTTTTCTCTGCTGAAAGTAGCATCCCACTCAAGCCAAGGTCGGCCTCCAAAATCAATGGCTACCTGTGCAAGACAATCGTCCATGGGTAGCAAAAAGCCGTACCGCTCTATTGCTTTTTTGCTTCCCAGCGCTTTTTGAAAAGCATCTCCCAATGCAATAGCCGTATCCTCTATGGTATGGTGTTCATCAATTTCCAGATCGCCCTTAACCTGTATCGTTAAGTTCAGATTTCCATGTTTGGAAATTTGCTCTAGCATATGGTCAAAAAATGGCAGACCTGTATCAATTGAAGATTGTCCGCTTCCATCGAGATCGACTTCTATCAATATTTCTGTTTCGAGTGTTTTTCTATTCACTTTCCCAATACGTGGAATGGATTTTAGATAGCGGTATATTTCATTCCAATCTGTTGTAATCAGGTTTGCAGCAGCCGATTTATCGGTATGGATAAAAATGGATTTGGCGCCTAAATTTTCAGCCAGTTGCACATCCGATTTTCTATCTCCAATCACAAATGAGTTTTGTAAATCGTAATCTCCATAAATGTATTTGGCCATCATTCCCAAGCCGGGTTTTCGGGTGGATTTATTCTCGTGCTCAAAAGAAGGATCGATATAGATATCCGTAAAGTTCACTCCTTCGTTTTTCAGTGTTTGAATAATGAAATCCTGAACAGGGTAGAAGGTGTTCTCAGGAAAGGTGTCTGTCCCCAGCCCGTCCTGGTTAGACACCATAACAAATTCAAAGTTTAACTCTTTTGCAATTCGCGCAAGACTGCTGATAGCATTTGGAAGAAATTCCAGCTTTTGGAAACTGTCGATTTGAAAATCAGCTGGTTCCTTAATGATCGTTCCGTCTCTGTCTATAAATAATACTTTCTTAGCCATTGGAAATATTTTGTAAAGCGTTTAGTAATCTTTTATTCTCTGCTGATGATCCCACCGTAATTCTCACGGCGTTCTTTACCACTGAATTTCGGTTTCTGATGACGATTTGTTGTTTGACCAATTTGGAGTACAAATCATTGGCGTCAGCAACCTCTACCAGCAGGAAATTTGCATCGGATGGGTGTATTTTCCGAACAAATCTGAAAGACTGAAGATTTTGAATTAGTTTTTCTTTTTCATTTAATATTTCAACTACATTCTGTCGGTATTCTGATTCCTTCTTTAATGCATCCAAGGCTACCCGCTGATTTACAGTGCTTATGTTATATGGAGGTTTTATTTTCTTGAAATACGATAATATTTCTTTGCTCATAAAGGCAATTCCCAATCGTATTCCCGCCAGGCCCCAGGCTTTACTCAGTGTTTGACTTACAATTAAATTTGGGTAGGAGCTTAGTTTTTCAATAAAAGATGCCTCTGTACAAAAATCAATATAGGCTTCATCCAAAATCAAAATCCCATTGAAGTTTTGGAGAATGTACTCGATATCGGCAGTTTTCATCAGGTTTCCTGTTGGATTATTAGGCGAACAGAGCATAATCAATTTTAAATCCGGATCCGAAAAAAAGAGTTTCAGCGCTTTTCTATCAATTTGAAACGCTTTGTTTAATGGTAGTTTTATAAGTTCTACCGCGTTTATCATTGCCGAGACTTCATACATTCCGTAGGTTGGAGTAAAAGTCAATGCCTTGTCCTTATTGGGTTCGCAGAATATTCTGAACGCCAGATCTATTATCTCATCACTTCCGTTTCCTAAAAAGATTTGATTCGGATTTACGTTCTTTAGTTCAGCGATTCGGTTTTTTAAATCTGTTTGATTTGGATCGGGATAGCGATTGTAATTTCCGAAGGGATTTTCATTTGCATCTAAAAATACTCCTTGTTTCCCTGTGTATTCTTCTCTGGCACTTGAATAAGGTGCCAGGTTTTGAATATTTTTTCTAACGAGATTACGCATACTATTCTTCATTGTTAATCTTATTCAAACGAATGGAGACGGCATTTTTATGTGCAAATAATTCCTCGGCTTCAGCCATAACTTCAATTGTTTTTCCGATGTTTTGAAGTCCGGTTTTTGTAATTTTCTGAAAGGTTATTTTCTTCAGAAAGCTATCTAAGGAAACGCCACTATAACTCCGTGCATACCCATTTGTAGGCAAGGTGTGATTGGTTCCGCTGGCGTAATCTCCAGCGCTCTCACACGAATAATTACCTAGAAAAACGGAACCCGCATTTTGAATTTTTTCTGCATAACCTTCGGCATCCTCGAGTGCTAAGATCAAATGTTCGGGGGCATAAATATTACTGAAGTCGATGCACTCGTTGATTGTATCAAAAACGATTGAAAAACTGTTTTCAAGTGCTTTTTTTGCCAGTTCAGCTCTGGGTAGGTTTTGAAGCTGGCTTTTTAATGCATTTTTGATTTTTTCAATTAGGGATGCATCATCTGTAACAAGCACCACCTGGCTATCTGCTCCATGCTCAGCCTGGGATAACAAGTCTGAGGCCACAAAATTGGCGTCTGCTGATTGATCTGCAATAACCAGCACTTCGCTGGGACCTGCAGGCATATCGATAGCTACACCTGCTTGCTGAACCAGTTCTTTGGCTTTTGTGACATATTGATTTCCCGGTCCAAAAATCTTGTCCACCCTGTTAATACTTTCCGTGCCGTACGCAAGTGCTGCTATGGCTTGTGCTCCGCCAACTTTATAAATTTCGGTTATTCCCAGAAAGGATGCTGTGTACAAAATAGCAGGATTTATGTTTTCACTTTTGTCTGGTGGTGTACATAGAATAATTCGCTTGCAACTGGCAATTTGGGCAGGAATAGCGAGCATCAGAATAGTTGAGAAAAGGGGAGCCGTTCCTCCCGGAATATATAATCCCACATTTTCGATGCCCACACTTTTGCGCCAGCAGCTAACTCCAGGCATTGTTTCTACAGGTTGCTCAACACTTTTCTGCGATACGTGAAAGGATCTTATATTAGTAGCTGCAACAGAAATAGCTTCCTTTAGTTCTGCGCTAACCTGTGATATAGCTCTTTCTGTTTCCATGGAAGTTACTTTGAGGTTTTCTAACTGAACATGGTCAAATTGCAGGGCAAATTCCCTTAAAGCTTGATCGCCGTTGAGCTGAACTTGGCTGATTATGTTTCGCACTTTATCTTCCAGACTTACTGATTGAAATCTAGGTCTTTGACTTATCGAAGCCCATTCTTGAAAAGGCGGATTTATGTATGTTTTCATTTTTAGAATTCTATGTGCTTAAACAATCATTTTTTCAATGGGAACTACTAGAATACCTTCTGCTCCGGCTTCTTTCAATTCTTCTATGACATCCCAAAATTTATCTTCGCCAATTACGGAGTGAAGGCTGCTCCAGCCTTTTTTAGCTAAGGGTAGGAGAGTAGGGCTATTCATGCCGGGAAGTATTTTTTGAATTTTTGCTAATTTTTCGTTTGGAGCATTGAGTAAGATATACTTGTTCTCTTTCGCCTTTTGAACAGACCTGATTCGAAACAACAATTTGTCTAAAATTTCCTGCTTTTCGAACTTCAAATTTTCGGAAGCAACTAAAACGGCCTCGCTGCTCAGTACTTTTTCTGACTCTTTTAGTCCGTTTGACAATAGTGTACTTCCACTACTTACGATATCACAGATTCCGTCTGCGAGTCCAATTCCCGGAGCAATTTCTACGCTTCCCGAAATGACTTCAATCGTTGCTTTGATGTTGTTTTTCTGGAAATAGTCTGATAGAATATTGGGATATGAAGTGGCGATTTTTTTATTATTGAAATAGCTTAAACCCGTGTAGCTTACCTCTTTGGGAATTGCCAAACTCAATCTGCATGCAGAAAATCCTAATTTCTCAACAATACTGATATTTTTTTGGCTTTCTAAGAAGACATTTTCGCCAATGATCCCTATATCAGCAACCTTCTGCTCTACATATTCGGGAATATCATCATCGCGAAGAAATAATACTTCGACTGGAAAATTTGTTGATTCAGTAATCAATTTTCCTCCTCCGTTTGGTAGTTTAATACCACATTCTTCAATAAGTCGGAGAGACTTTTCGTTTAATCTGCCACTTTTTTGGATGGCAATTTTTAGTTTACTCATTTTTCTTTTTATGAAAATTGTTTGAGTAAATCTTATTGCGAAAAGTCTTGTAAAAGAAAAATCCCGTTTGATTTACTCAAACGGGATTAGATATTCTATTTAGAACATATCATGATCACCTCGCTTGAGAGCAAGAATGAAAATGATGATGTAGTTGATTAAACATATTTTTCCTTTTGGAGGGGCAAATATAGGAATATTTTTAATTGGGTGAGTTTTGAGATTTTTTTTAATTCATGTACGGTGTAAAGTAAAGTTGACCCGTCCTGCCGCTCCTTATGAAAATTATTAGTGGCTTTTGTTTTTGAATTGAAGATGATCC
This sequence comes from uncultured Cryomorphaceae bacterium, assembly GCA_963748925.1. GTDB lineage: Bacteria > Bacteroidota > Bacteroidia > Flavobacteriales_D > Cryomorphaceae > Cryomorpha. Next base: position 425,590 of record CAVVKG010000001.1, read on the forward strand.
ATTCTTTTTCCCATCAATGTCTTTTCTCCGACGATTTCAAATCCTAATTTTAAGTACAATCTCCTGGCATTTGGGTTGTCATTGTCAACTAGCAATCCCAGTGTTCTCTTCTGCTTTCTGACGTATTCATCAATCAGAAAGATCAATAATTTAGAGCCGATACCTTTACCTTGTTCATTTGGGTGTACACCAATACAATCGATATAAAATTCTCCGTCTTCAGTTTCATCTTCCAGCCTCAAATCCTTATTGAACATTACATTAAGTTGCTCTTCAACAGTTGTTCTAAGTTCTTTCAATAACGCCCCGTTATAAACATTGGCTACAGCCAGAACTCCTTGCTCGCTTTCCGCTACCCAGCAGTTTTCATAAGAGTATTGATTCGATTTTTTTCTGATTAGACTTTCTAGAAATTTATTTGCCTTTAGATTAGATTTCTCTCCAATAAAATGATAAATGATTTCCCTCATTGCCAACATCATATATTGAGCAATTGGTTTAGCATCTTCTGCTTTGGCTTTTCGAATGATCAATTCTTACCTTCTTGGCCCTTTAAAATCATATTTCCTTCCTATATACAAGGTGAGATCACCTTTCTTCTTTTTTCGCCTATAGCCCATTAAGTTGAGGATTTGCTTACTATACCATTTTGCAATCTGGCTGTTTACAACCATAATGTGGTCGGTCTTCATAAAGGGTTTTACTCCAGGAAGGAAGCGGAGAATACGGTACAGGCTGAACCTCCTGAAAATATAGGAAACTCCAAGCCAGAATTTTGCTATTTTTTCAATAACAAAAAAGCCATCATTTCCTTGCTTTTGATAGAGAGGCATGAAAATCAGTCCTTTCTGAGGGGATTTTACCAGCTCACCATTCATCTTTGCCAGTTTCTGATCTTTCTTTATTGGTTGAAAATTCCTGAAGCCGGGAATCATTTCAAAGTTATCTTTTGGCTCAATATTTTCTCGGTAGTTTATCGCGTAAACTTTATGATTTCCTTCTGCATTGTGCATTAGGTGATGATAGTGCTTCTTAAATTTCGGAATTTCTATTTTCTTGATTACACCGCTATAAACAAGCGAAAGCCAAATGACCGATTCGTGATTTCTAACCGATTCAGGATCATTGTGCTGACCACCTTCAAAAGCCATTGAAATACAGCCCAGGTCATTTACATAACTGAGTAAAGGCTCTTGCAGATATTCTTCAATGCCAATTACTACAGGGACGGGAATTCTTTTGGCAAAACCCCGATTCATAATGGTATCACTCATAGTGATAAAGGGCATCGTATCTACCGAAGTAGTATGTAGGTCTACAAAAATAAATTCTCCTTTTCGCGTGGTCATCAGCTCGTCAATATATGCCCAAAGTTCTATTTGCTCTTCTACCTCATTAATGATTTCAGAAGGATGATAGTCTCGTTTTTTGGCGCGCTCAACCATATCTGGTTGCCATACTCTGTTTAGGTCATTTACAATAAAGCGCTCTTCTCGCGCAAGAGCAGTAAGATTTCCAGCGAGGGCATAAACATTACCTTTTAAAAGAGGTTGTAGCGGCTTAAGCTCGCTCATTACCCTGTTTAATGCGAGAATTCCTGTAGGTTCATTTCCATGCATCCCACCAATGAACACGATATTTGGGCCGGATAGATCGCCTTCAATACGAGCTATTTCTCGGGAAATTTGAACGGATTTACCTTCAACAAAATCAAATAATGTGATGGTCCTTGGCTTCAATGTTTGAGAGTTCTTCAAATAAATGTTCGGCTATATATACAAAATCAAATTCGGTGAGAATGCCAATAAGTTTTTTATCCTTGACAACAGGCAGGCATCCCATGTTATTTTTTCGCATCAGCTTCAGCGCATCAACGGTGCAAGTTTCAGGTGCTACTGTAATGGGATTATGAGTCATAATATCATTTACCGTAAGCTCATCATCAACATCCTCTTTCTTGCAATAGTATTTTAAAATATCACCGGAAGAGATCATTCCCACCACTTCTCCTTCGTCGTTTTCTACAGGTACGTGGTGCAGCTTCCGCCAATTCATAACATTGGTAACCAGATCTATAAGATCCTCGTTTTGAACGGTGTAAAGCTCTTTAGACATTACCTGATGAACGTACTTAAACTTTCCTTCCCACGATCCACTGTCGCTCATGCTGGCGTAAGACCAGGTGTGAACCGGCTGCCCAGATTGCTGACGTTTTAGCATTGCGGAGGTAACGGCCATTACAGCCTCCTCGGCTCCAACAGTCCTTCTTAGTTCAGTAAACGATTGTGATGCCCAGATTGAACCGGTTTGGTGATTAACAACACGAGATTCAATGATATGAAGATATTTATCAATATCGTGAGTATCAATTTTCATCTTTTCTAGCCCATGTCGGGCTCTTGGAAGCAATTTATTAATAATCAAATCCTGCGCGGTATATCTATCTCCATCCGTCCATCTAAATTGAGCACCGAGGCCCATTTGTGCGGCTTTAATGAAGTTGAGCTTCGCGTGGTCAAAGTCCAATAAATTGGCAATGTTATTAATTTCATCAGGCATTCCTTCCATCAGTCCGAGCCAAAATGCCGTGTTGGCCATTTCATCAATTACTGTGGGGCCGGCAGGAATATATCTGTTTTCAATTCGCAAATGTGGCTTTCCATCGGTAATGCCATAGCATGCGCGGTTCCATTTATAGATGGTTCCGTTAAATAGGGATAGGGCAGTGAGTTTGGGAATTTTTCCCTGACGAAGAGTTTCCATAGCATCCTCTTCAATATCGCCGGCAAGCAAAAGCTTGTAGTACGCTACATCATGCTGAAAGATTTCTGTAATAGAAGATTCAAGCCATCCTGTACCGAAGTCAACCCTGCTTTTGATTTCGCGTTCGGGATTTTTCAAGTTCTTCAGGTCAACTGTTTGCTCAAATACGGCAATCCGCGTTTCATCCCACAGGCGTTTCCCAAAGAGCAAAACAGAGTTGGTGCAAGCAGCCAATACCGGCCCCGCAATAGCCTGCGCCCAATTGTATTTGTCAACCAACTCATCCGGATTGATTTGAAGGTGAACTTGAAAACTCGTGTTGCATGCCTCAAAAAGCATCGAATTGTGCTTCGTTATCAGTTCGTCGGTACCTTTAATATTAAACTCAAAATCGCCACCGCGTTGCTTTATCATTGCTTCATTAAGAGCATGATATCTGCGGTAAGGCGTAATGTTTTCAAATTCAAGATCTGACTTCCTGATTGTCGGAAGTATTCCTGTAAGCAGAATTCTTGAACCGTGATCCTGCGCGATTTGATCCGCTTTCTGCAAGAGACCATAAAGTTGATTTTCCATTCTGCTCAGGGCATCTCCGGTAAATTTTATGGGGTCAAGATTTGCTTCAAGATTAAATTTGGCTAACTCGGTCGTAAAATGAGGATCGTCAAGAAGTTCTAAGACTTCTAGTGCTATCATAGCCGGCCTGAGGTGTTTATCTACAAGACAAAACTCCTGTTCAGCTCCGATTCGCATAGTGCCACGTTCAAACATATCGCGTTCCAGCATCAAATCGAGTGCCTTCATATCCTTGAGAATGGCCGCTACAAACTTTTTTCGTTGCTCCTTAGTTTCTACAACATATACATCTAATGCCCCCATATGTCTTACTTATTACTGTTTGTTTATCGCCCCAAATGAAACTAGAAATCTGAATTTCTGAATATCGTTTGAACTCAGGTTAAAACGATGAAATTGGCAATTTTTCAGCAATAAACCAACTGGTTAGGAGATTAATGTAGCGGTGAATTGCAAAATGATGAATAGTTCAAGTCGAAATAAAAAACGAAGTAGGGTAGTGATAGGTATATTTTCCTACAATTGAAATTTTCTGGCACTTCGAAAGCTTGGTCTAGCGATAGCTTTTTAATGATCTAACATCCTATTTTACATCTATTTGCAACATTTTCTCTCCTTCGAGAAAGGCTTCTAAGCGATCACCAACATTGCAAGGGCCAACACCTTTTGGAGTGCCAGTCATAATCATATCGCCAATTTTTAAAGTGAAATATTTCGAGACATGGGAGATAATATTGTCAATAGTAAATATCATATCAGCCGAATCGCCTGATTGTACGACCTCCCCATTTTTATGGAGTTCAAATTTTATAGACTTAGGATCAGTTAATTCGCTTAGATTTTTGAATTTCAAACCAATAGGGGCCGAGTGATCAAAAGCTTTGGCCTTTTCCCAGGGCAACCCTTTTTCTTTGCACTGCTTCTGTATATCACGTGCCGTGAAATCTATTCCAACGCCTATTGAACTGTAGTATTTTGGCGAAAATTTTTCGTCTATATGTTTTCCGAGTCTATCTATTCTTACCACCAGCTCTACTTCGAAGTGCAGGTCTTTAGTGATTTCAGGATATATAAAGGGGTGATTTTTTGGCAGCAGAGCAGTTTCAGGTTTGAGAAAGACTACAGGCTCAGTTGGTAATTCATTCTTCAGCTCCTTTGCATGTTCTGCATAGTTTCTGCCAATGCATATTATTTTCATTGCTCGTAACTAAGGCGCTCTTTAATTTCTTTAAGTACTTTTTTGGTGTAAAGCGGAAAATCTCCATTTAGCATCCAGCCGTAATAGCCAGGCTCTGTTTGCAATACTTCACGAACTGTTTTGCCTTTGTGCTTGCCAAAGTTGAATATTTCCTCATCCTTATCGTTATAAACAATTCGTCCGAGCATATCTACATTCCTATGTCGCTGGGAAGTTAAGTGCAGATGTTCCATGTCATTTGCTACCGGCTTAATTTTGTTCCCATCCTTGTCTTCTATTTCTGAATCGGCATACTTTTCAAGCTGAGCTAAAAACACTTCGTGGGTAGCTTCCACATCCGCCATAGCCTCATGGGCATTGGTCATGTCTTTTTGGCAATAAAATTTGTAGCCCGCTTTAAGCGTCCGCTGCTCCATAAGGTGGAAAATATTTTGGACATCAATTAAATTCCGGTCCTCTACACTAAAGTCAATTCCGCAACGTAAGAATTCTTCTGCCAGGATTGGCACGTCAAATTTATTGGAATTAAAGCCTGCTAAATCACAATCAAATAAGAATTTAAAGAGCTTTCCAGATAGCTCTTTAAAAGTAGGAGCATCCTTTACGTCTTCGTCATAAATGCCATGAATCAAGGAAGTTTCTATAGGAATAGGAATTCCGGGATTAACCAGCAGCCGCTTATTTCCCAAACTTGGATCAGGACGTTTTTCAATATGGCCATCCGGAAACACTTTTAGAATGGCAATTTCTACAATACGATCTGAAGCTACATTTACTCCGGTTGTTTCCAAGTCAAAGAAAGCCAAAGGCTTCTTCAGGTTTAAGCGCATACTATTTTTTTAGTTTGATAAATTTTACATTATTGTCCTGCCGGGTGTGAAACTTGTTTACAACCAGTATTTCAGTATATGGTTTATGTCCCGGAGCATCTATGTAAATAAAATATTTCCCGGGATACAGGGCGAAAACAAATCGTCCGGTAATTTTATTAGCGTAGTAGCTCCCTACAAGCTCATCAAATTCATTTTTAATTTTAAGTTCAGGCGTAGGTTCACCATCGGGCATTGGAACATTAATAACAAAAGTGGCTGGATTCTCTGTTTCATTTCGCTCGTAATCTACCCTATAAATATCGAGATCACCATAAGAATCTGGTCTTAAAGCAGCCATCACAGCTGTTTTGCCTGATTCAGTAAAAGATATATTTTTTTCATTTCCGGGGCCATTTATCGGATACCCCATATTCTGGGGTTTTGTCCACATTTCGCTTTGTTCATCCCACGTAGAAAAGTACAAATCATATCCGCCCATTCCCGGGTGGCCGTTTGAGCAAAAGTAGAGCGTTTTACCGTCAGGGGATAGGGTAGGGAAGTCTTCGCTCAACTCGGTATTTATCTCCGGACCTAAATTGACAGGGTCGCTCCATGAATTCGGTCCAATTCTTTTGATCATGAAAAGGTCAAATTCGCCCCTAGTGCCTTCTCGGTTTGAACTAAATAACATTGTAGCTCCATCACTAGAGATTGAACATGCCGATTCTGTACTTTCAGAATTGATCGCATCGCCAAGTCGCTTAGGATCAGAGTAGGTTTTATCCTTATAAATACTTGTGAAAATGTCACCTACATCATTTACATGGTCGATATAATAAAACAGGGTGTCGCCAGAACCCGTAAGGCCTACTGTTGATTCATCGTAAATCGTGTTGACCTTGTCGCTAAGTCTGTCAGCAAAAAACCAGGTATTGTTTTTCTTGTGTGAAATCATAATATCTGACGGGTAGTATCCATCAAATTCCGGATGTGATCCCGGCCGCACCTTCCGACGAGTAGTAAAGAGCATTTTACTTCCGTCAAGGGTTATGAATGGGTTATAATCAGGATAGATACTATTAATATTCTCACCTAAATTGGTGTAAGAAACATTCACAGGATACTTCAACAAATCCTGTGCAGTAATGCAGTCTGATTTCAAGTCCTCATATTCAGCTTCCTTTTTTTTCTTTGCACCTGCCACAAGAGCATACTTATGTAAATACTGCAAGGCCTGCTCATAGTCAAGATGATACATATATGCCTTGGCAATGTGAAGAAACAACTCATCGTCAAATTTGCCCTCAGTTTCCGTTTTAATCAAATAGTCCAAAGCTAGTTTGGGGTCAATGTTGGTGCGTAAATAACTGAGACCCATATTTAAATTATACTCTGCGTTGTTCTGATCTTTATCGAGCAACTTTGAATACAATTCGATGGATTTAAAATAATTTCCTTCTTCAAAAATAGCCTTAACCTCCTTCGGGTTTTGAGACCATAAGGATAACCCAAAACCTAAAAAAAAGGCAAGAAAGAAAACGATTCGTTTAGCGTTTAAAGGGACCAATAGTTCAGTAGTTTTATTTAAAGTTACTCCTTATAAATAAATTAGGCCTTATAATGGAGTTTTTTTTCGCTTACTGCGCTTTTACTTCGATGTACTGGAAATTTTCGTACTTATTCTCACCGGTTTTAAAATCTCCTGAATACTCAGGACCCTGCACTTTTCCTTTCACCGATTTGAAAATCAACTTATCCTGATCGATGCCAAATTCGGCTGCCGTATCCATGATTTTCTTTTTAGCCAGCTCGGCACGTTGATCTGCCAAATCCTGATTGTTTTTAAAACTCTTTGTAGGAACTTTAGAAGCGCTGCCCACAATAGTAATTGAGGCCGATCCTTTGGACTTAACCAATTTGCTCAGACCTTTCATGAAGTTAGCATACATCTGCTCTTCTTTACTTATAACATCCTGATTATAGCCAAAGAATTTTTTAAATTCGGCAGGAACAGCATCTCCGGAAGTAGATGTCATAAATACCGCTGAGCCATCAGCGCTAACGATTAATGGATTGAGATAGAGTTCTTTATTTATTTCCTGATAGTCTAAATCACAAATAATGGAGAATGTGTCGCGAGCGGCTATCTTCCCATTTATCTTATAATCTACGTCATACTGGTTACAAGGAGGTAAAATGGCAACAAAAACACCATCGCGTGCACGCGGTGTGTAAGTTTGAGAAGTTCCGGTAGCTCTGTTTGTAACATAAATAACAATGTCGTCCGGCAGTTCGTCGCCATCGGCAGGAATAATCGTTCCCTTTAAAACAGCAAGATTAACGGCTTGTGGGTCGGGAAGATTAATCATGTAAATATCCTTTTCACCGTAACCAGAATCACGCACTGAGGAGTAATATGCCCTACGTCCATCCGCACTTGTTACAAAGAAAACATCGTCATCGGTAGTATTTATTGGGTATCCAATATTGGTGGGAGAGGACCATTCACCATTCTCTTCCTTTTTAGTATACATAATGTCAAAACCTCCGATACTATTGTGCCCTTTTGAACTGAAGTATAACGTTCTACTATCGGGTGAAATAAACACAGCATCTTCATCAAAAGGAGTATTAATCCTGTCTCCAAGGTTGATAGGTTTGCTCCACTTCCCATCGGGCAAAAGGCTAACCTGGTAAATATCCCGGCCTCCGAATCCACCTTTCCTATCGCTTACAAAATAGATGGTTTTCTCGTCAGGAGTTATTGCAAGGTGCGTTTCCCAGGCAGATGAATTAATTTCGCCAGGCATGGCTACAGGGTCGCTCCAAGTTTCACCCACAAGCTTGCTTTGGTAAATATCACCACCGTTTACATCGCGGTACAGATAAAGCGTTTGTCCATCTACAGATACATTCATGGTAGCTGTGTGGTTTGTGTTATTTATACTGAGTAATTCGGGTTCCTGCCAATTTCCCTCCTGATCTTTGTAAGAAGCATATATATCTTCAAAAAAGAGACCTGTTAAACGGTCTTTAACACGTATGTTAGAGCTGTCAGGCCTTAAGCGAGCTGAAGTAAAAAACAGGGAGTTTTCATCAACAGATATAACCGGAGAAAAATCTGGAAATTCAGAATTTACCACAGGTCCCAGATTTTCAATTTCAAATTCCACCGGAAGCTTCATTAATAGCTTGGCATTGTTTACTTGTTGCATGCCTACTTCTGCTTCGGGATATAGAAAATGTTTTACTGGTGCATTTCTGATAAAAAGTTCGTAATACTCCTCGGCTTTATCGAGCCTATAATTAAGGTGCAGTGCCTTAGCGTAGTAATAATAAACTTCAACAGGCACCTTTTTTTCGTAAGGGCTAAAAGGATTGTAGTTTTTATCAACTTCGCTTTTTGCAGCCTTTTCCAGAAATGGCAATGCTGCACTTTTCCTGTTAAATGATTGCAAATAAGCCCTGCCGGCCTTGTAATTCACATTGGCATTATCAGGATTTTCGGTAGCTAGTTGAGTCCAGATAATGAAACTCTGGTTCAATTCATTTTCTTCATCAAGCCTCACAGCTTCCTGAAATTTGCTAAAAAAACCTGTTTCCTGTCCCCGAAGGTTTATGCTGATTGCAATCAGCACCAAGAAGATTACAAAAGGTCTTAGTTTATTCTTGAAATTCATTTAAGGCGATAATTAAGAATTCCAAAGCTAATATAAACCTACTTGTTAATTAAATAAAGTGAATCAAATTTCCCGATTCACGTCAAATTGTTCAAGATAGTCGGCAACTTTTCGCACGAAACTACCACCTAAAGCACCATCAATAATACGGTGATCGTAAGCATGAGAGAGAAACATCATGTTTCTTATTCCGATAAAATCTCCTTGAGCGGTTTCAATAACGGCTGGCTTCTTACGAATAGCTCCAACAGCCATAATCGCAGCTTGCGGCTGATTAATAATCGGTGTGCCCATCACATTTCCAAAAGTTCCAACATTGGTCACAGTATAGGTACCACCCTGAATATCTTCAGGTTTTAATTTATTCTCTCGAGCTCGTCTGGCCAGGTCGTTTACCTTTTTGGCAAGGCCTACAAGGTTGAGCTGATCTGCATCGTGAATAACCGGCACTATCAAATTGCCACTAGGCAATGCTGTTGCCATACCGATATTAATATGCTTACGCTTAATGATATTAGTTCCATCAGTTGAAACATTAACCATAGGCATATCTTTAATTGCTTTTACAATTGCTTCTATAAAGATGGGAGTAAAAGTGAGTTTTTCGCCTTCGCGTTGCTCAAACTTATTTTTCCATTTATTTCTCCAGGTCACGATATTGGTCATATCGGCTTCTACGTACGATGTAACATGTGGCGAATTGTGTTTGCTCATTACCATATGTTCAGAAATAAGCTTGCGCATTCTGTCCATTTCCATGATCTCATCATCCGGACCTGCTACAACTGCAGGGCCTTTCGCTGCTTGTTTTTGAGGCGCAGGTGCAGGCGTTTTACCTGTACTAGTTGAAGGCTTTTCATCCTTAGACTTATCCTCCGCAGCTGGAGTAGCTACATGGCTGCGATTTGGGATATAGCTTAAAATATCCTTTTTAGTAACTCTGCCATCCATTCCACTTCCTTCAATCTTTTCGAGCTCACCCATCCCAATGCCTTCTTCTTTAGCGATATTGCGTACCAAAGGAGAGTAAAATCTTCCCGAAGGACCTTCTTTAGAAACCTCAGTGCCGCTCATTACAGGTTCGCTTCTGTGCTCGGCACCATTACTTTGATCGTTAGAAACTGCTTCTGGTTTGGCTTCCGCTGATGATGGAGCAGAAGTTTTGGGTGCGGAACTATCATTGCCTACTTTTATAATGGCAATAGGCTGGCCTACTTCCACTACGTCGCCTTCTTCGCAAAGGCGCTTTACCAAAATACCATCTTCAGGCGATGGAACTTCGCTATCTACTTTATCCGTAGCAATTTCAATGATAGGCTCATCAGCCTCTACAGCATCCCCTTCATTCTTAATCCAACTTACAATCGTAGCTTCTGCTACACTCTCGCCCATTTTGGGCAGCAGAATTTCAACTTCTGGCATAGTAATATTTTCTTTTTTCGCACGACAAAATTAGTTGAATTATCGTGAACCACAATCAAACTGTACTTACTATCTAATCCTTTCTTCCCAAATTATTAAATCCGGCACCTATTATGGAAAGATCATTCCGGGCGCTATACTCACGTGCGTAAACGGCATTTAACTTTCTTGCCGTTTCTTGTGGCGCCTTTATTCGTTTTAAACGATCAAGCGGACCTAAAACCCCCTTTTTTATTTTCGGAAGCAAATCATCCCCAGGTTTCCAATAGGAATAACCCACCCACGACTTATAACCCGCTATTACTGAAAAGATATTAGAAAGGAAACCAAGTTTATTTTCAACCATCCAAATTAGGACGGGTGCACCAAGCAGAAAAAGAAAAGAAAGAATAACATCAAGCATTCTTTTTTTTCGCTTGTTTTTTGGTTTAGTTACCGCATCAATATCCATTATAAATAAGTCACCACCTTTCTCTATAGAATTGCTACCTATTATGTACAGACTTTCAGGAGGAGCTATTTTAAAATCGAGCTTTTTACGTTCTACACTTGCCATCAGGCTTATAATCCGGTGAGAGGGTACATCTTCTCCACTAAAAATTACCGAATCAAGTTTGTAAACTTCCGTTACCTCTTGCAGCCGGTCTGCTTGTGAAACGTTTCCCTCCGAGGGAACCTGCGGAGATATTTGAAAAATGGATTTAATAGGATTGCCCGCATCTTCCAGCAGGTTACGTATTCTCGCAAACTCGGCTGAATTGGCAACAATTCCTACGCGTTGCTGCATAGGCCTTCCCAATCGGTAATTTTTGATACGAAGGAAATGCAAAACCAATCTGAAAATAATGTAGATGATTGAGGTACTGATAGTTCCCAGCAGAATAAGGGCGCGTGAAAAGCGCAAATCTTCGGGTAGCAATGCGTAGCTAACCAATATTACGATTGTACCTATTAATACTCCCCGCAAGATTCGCAGAAGGTTTGCAGGCTTGTCGTAGCCGCCATTTAGCAACACACTTCCCATCCAAATTAAGGTGTAGGCACCAAAACCGAAATAAACCATTTTCGCTTCATAATCTACGTGGTTGTAGTTTTCGTAAAGGCTTTTGGTATAAAGCAGAGCGAAAAAAATCAGCAAAGCATCCAGTACCGGAACAATCGATTTTTTAATAAATCGGTTAGCTATGGCTATAAAAGCTCTCAAATAGATAGCCATGTTGATTAAAAACGAATACGTTTTTGCCAACCTGGCTGAAAAGTGCTTACTCGCAAAAATCAACATAGCACGGTAAAAAACAAACACATAATTCACACTGCTTTTCTTCGTGCTTTCGCCTTTGTAATGAATGATGCGGGTTTCCGGGTAGTAGTAATTTTTATAACCACCAAGAACAATCCGATACGACAAATCAATGTCTTCGCCATACATAAAAAAGGCTTCGTCAAGCAGTCCAACCTTATCAAGGGTTTCTTTTCGCATTAGCATAAAGGCACCCGATAAAATCGCAACTTCGTGAGTGTCATCCTTATCGAGATAGCCCAGGTGGTATTGGCCAAAAATTTTTGATTTTGGAAATAAAGCCGAAAGGCCGAATATTTTATAGAAAGCCACAGCTGGAGTGGGCAATCCTCGTTTGCTCTCCGGTAAAAACTGACCTTTACCATCTATCATTTTTACGCCTAGTCCTCCAGCTTCTTCATGAGCATCCATAAAATCCACAGACTTCACAAAAGTGTCTTCCTCTACCAGTGTGTCGGGATTGAGCAAGAGCACATAGCGCCCTTTGGCAATTCGCATTGCCTGATTATTGGCCCGACTAAAACCGACGTTATCTTTATTTGCAATAAGTATGACATCAGGAAACTTCTCACGAACCATTTCTACAGATCCGTCAACTGAGTTATTGTCAACCACAAATACCTCGCATGAAATATTTTCTGAGGCACGTAAAACGCTGTGAAGGCACTGCTCCAAAAAATATGACACGTTGTAGTTAACAATCACTACCGACAAGTCGACCATTCCTAAAATGCTTTATCGTATGGCCGGCGATGAAGAATGGAGCGACCTAAGGTTATTTCATCGGCATACTGGAGTTCGTCGCCAACAGCTACACCTCGCGATAAAGTAGAGATGACAACATCGCTGCGTTTTTCAAACTTTTTAAATAGGTAATAAGCAGTTGTATCTCCCTCCATGGTGGGAGAAAGAGCAAGAATTATTTCAGTTGTATCCTTTGAATTTGCCCGATCAATCAATCCGCCGATATTCAAATCTGAAGGACCAATGCCGTCCATCGGTGAAATTTTCCCACCCAACACATGGTATAATCCTTTAAATTGATGAGTCGACTCCAGGGCCATTACATCTCTTATATCTTCCACAACGCATAAGGTGGATCTATCTCTGGCGGGATTGGAGCATATCTGACACGTTTCGGTGTCTGAAATATTGTAACAAACATTGCATAATTTGATATTCTTGCGTAGTTCGTTAAACGAAGAGGTAAATCGCTCTACTTCGTCCGTAGTTCTGCCAAGTAAATCCAGCACATATCGAAGTGCTGTTTTACGCCCCACACCGGGTAGAGAAGCCATTTCATTTACGGCATCTTCTATATATTTCGATGGAATCATTTTGCAAAAATAAGCATTCGGAGTGAGTCATAGGCATTGAAGCTTTTTATAAACCAATGGCACTCAAATCGGATTGGTCGTCTTATTACTTTTCGTAAAAAAAGCCAATCTTAATTGATTTTTTGAATTTCATTCTGAGTATAAAATGGGACCGTACTTGTTTGTTTATCTGGGATGTAGGCAGAACTGCTTTTGCTTTGGTAAAAGTTAAGGAATGTAAATTCGTAAATCGTGGAGTAACAAATTAAATAACTTGGTCGTCAGACAAGCAACAAACAAACAAACAAACTTTTTCCATTTAATGGAAAGCACTAAACAAACTAAACGTATTGACGGATAGAGAATCGGATAAGAAATAATATTTTGTTGTCGCTAGTTTTCATAGGCTAAATTTTAATAGACAACAATTTTGCAGTCTCGTGTTGGTGGCACGGGACTGCTTTTTTTACCCAAAAATACCCGAGAACGTATGTGTTTCCTTTAGGCGAATGCCTTTTTCTGTATGTTCAACAATGGCGCATTCATTATCAATATCATGCTCCAGAAAAATAATATGTTCTTTGTCAGCTGCAGCGTTTAGGAAAATTTCTTTGTCTTTTAGTGTCTCGAGGGGACGGACATCGTAACCCATAATATACGGCATGGGAATGTGGCTCGCCGAAGGCATTAAATCGGCGGCAAAGATTAGTGTCTTTTCTTTGTAGTCGATATATGGAATCATCTGGCTTTCAGTATGACCATCTACAAAAAAGGTCCTGAATCCAGGGAGGAATTCTTCCTTATTCCATCTCCCGTCACGTTTTATGAAATTGAGCTGTCCCGATTCCTGAATGGGAAGGATATTCTCTTTTAGGAAAGATGCTTTTTCACGGTCATTCGGATTAACCGCCCAGTCCCAGTGCAGTTCATTACTCCAGTATTTTGCATTTTTGAAGGTAGGCTCGTATCTGTCCTTCCCTTTATTGTAAACTACAGCGCCACCACAGTGATCGAAGTGCAGATGAGTTAAGAATACATCGGTAATATCGTCGAGTCCAAACCCAAGAGCTTCAATAGATTTTTTAAGGGTACTATCTCCAAATAGGTAATAATAGCTGAAGAATTTTTCACTTTGTTTATCACCCATTCCGGTATCTATGAGTATTAGTCTGTCACCATCTTCTATCAGCATGCAACGCATAGACCAACTGCACATATTATTCTCATCAGCGGGTTTTGTTCGTGACCACAGGGATTTTGGAACAACACCAAACATTGCTCCACCATCTAACTTAAAATTTCCGGTTTCTATTGGGTATATTTTCATTGTAAATCTCAGTTTTTGCTAAAGTAACAATACCTTGTGTAAAAACGAATGAAATTAGAAAGCTTAACTCTCCGTTTCATAAGTAAGTTCATGCCATGAAAATACACTTCATAGCCATTGGCGGAAGCGCCATGCATAATCTTGCTATCGCCTTGAGCCGTAAGGGTTTTATAGTAACTGGTAGTGACGACGAAATTTTTGAACCTTCAAAATCGAGACTGTTAAAACAGGGTATTCTGCCTGTAAAAATGGGTTGGGATCCGGCAAGAATTACTCTCAGACTTAGATGCCATCGTGCTCGGCATGCATGCCCGTGCTGATAATCCGGAGCTAGCTCGCGCAAGCGAATTAGGAATTGAAATTTTTTCATACCCGGAATATGTCTACAAGCAAACAGCTGGCAAAAACCGCGTAGTTATTGGCGGAAGCCATGGTAAAACGACCATAACCAGTATGTTGCTTCACGTTTTAAAAAGTGCTGAGAAAAATACCGATTACCTTGTTGGTGCCCAGTTAGAAGGATATGATTGTATGGTAAGGCTCTCTGAATCTGCAGAAATTGCGGTAATAGAGGGCGATGAATATCTCTCTTCGCCAATAGATCGTAGGCCAAAATTCCATCTTTACAAGCCCAATATTGCACTTATAACCGGAATTGCCTGGGATCATATCAATGTATTTCCTACATGGGATAATTATGTAGAGCAATTCAAAAAGTTTATAGATCTGATTGAACCCAATGGTTATCTGGTTTACTATACTGGTGATGAGGTGCTCAATGAATTGGCAAAGAATGCCAGGAAGGATGTTAACTGCATTGGGTACAATACTCATTCGCATAGAATTGAAAACGGAAAAACCATTTTGCAATCGCCTTCCGGCGAATATCCACTAGAAGTATTTGGCGATCACAATCTCCAAAATATTAGCGGTGCAGCGGAAGTTTTGCGATTGTTAGGACTTTCTGACACTGAAATTTTCACTTCTCTTCAAGATTTTTCCGGAGCTTCTAAAAGACTCGAAAAAGTAGGAGAGAAGGACGACTTTTTATTTTATAAAGACTTTGCCCACGCGCCGAGTAAACTTAAGGCGACAACGTCGGCTTTAAAAATGCAATATCCCGATAAGGAGCTTATTGCCTGTATGGAGTTGCATACATTTAGCAGTTTAAACAAAAAGTTCTTGCCTCTTTACAAAGGTGCTATGGAAAAGGCAGATCGAGCTTTGGTATATTTTAGTCCGGAAGTAGTTTCTCATAAAAAGCTGGAAACACTTTCAGCAGCAGATGTTAAAGAAGCCTTTGGGGGAAGCAATGTAGAAATATTCACAGAATCTGATGATTTGCTTAAAACATTAAAATCTATTTCCTGGAAAGGAAAAACATTGCTGATGATGAGCAGCGGAAACTTTGATGGAATTGACTTTGCAAACCTTAGTGAAGAAATAATCGAGAGCCTTTAAAAGCTTACCGCTGCCGCATGATGAGCCTTTTGAGAACTGTAAAAAAAACGGCGTAAAAAGCAGAGGAGATCATAAAACCAATAAGGAGAAGCACAGAAAAGTTTCTCAAAGAAAAGAAATCTTCAACCTGCTTTCTCAGTTGGGCATGCTTTGACTCGGGGTTACTTTCCAGCGCTGACTGGAGAATTTCAGCTTGTTTTTCGGGGAAAAACTCCTTGTCTATAAATCCATAAAACACGATTATAAAAACAATCATTATTACGGCAAAAACTGCCATAATGCGCATTGCGGCAGACACTTCTTTTATAAAAGCCGGCACTACAGTTCTTGGCCAAATAGAGTAGATGCATAAGGGAATTAAAGTTCCCACTGCTAAGAACAAAAAGACCATCTGAAAAGGGGGCCAATTAATATCTGCGAAATGAAAAGAGAGCCGCACAACTATAAGAAGAAGTGCGGCTCTAATTGGAATATTTAAATTGGGATGTTTAGCCATGCCCTTGTTGTATTATCCATTCATGGAAATAAGAAATTCCTCATTGCTATTGGTTTGCTCAATGCGTCCTTTCAAGAATTCCATAGCTTCTACAGGATTCATATCGGCCATGTGCTTGCGCAGGATCCAAATGCGTTGTAGCGCATCTTTCGAAAGTAAAAGATCTTCTTTACGGGTTCCTGAAGCAGTGATATCGATAGCAGGGAAAATACGTCGATTCGAGATTTTTCTATCAAGCTGAAGCTCCATATTACCTGTACCTTTGAACTCTTCAAAGATTACCTCGTCCATTTTTGAACCGGTATCGGTAAGGGCTGTAGCCAATATAGATAGCGAACCTCCATTCTCAATATTTCTGGCCGCTCCAAAGAAGCGTTTTGGCTTGTGAAGTGCATTGGCATCCACACCACCCGAAAGAACTTTTCCGGAAGCTGGAGAAACTGTATTGTATGCACGTGCAAGACGTGTGATAGAGTCGAGAAGAATACAAACATCGTGACCGCACTCTACCATTCGCTTGGCTTTTTCAAGCACAATATTGGCAATTTTTACATGGCGGTCTGCCGGTTCGTCAAATGTAGACGCTACAACTTCGGCTTTAACCGATCGCTTCATATCTGTAACCTCTTCCGGGCGCTCATCGATAAGAAGTATAATCAAATAAACCTCCGGATGATTTGCCGCTATGGCATTTGCAACATCTTTAAGTAATGTTGTTTTACCTGTTTTAGGTTGTGATACAATTAAGCCACGCTGACCTTTACCTATTGGGGCAAAAAGATCAATAATTCGCGTGCTGATATTTTTGTGATCGCCGGCAAGATTAAATTTCTCTTGAGGAAAAAGAGGAGTGAGGTACTTAAAAGGAACACGATCGCGAACAAAGTCAGGGCTGCGTCCATTTATTTCGTCAACCTTAATAAGTGGAAAGTATTTTTCTCCTTCTTTAGGCGGGCGAACATATCCTACTACAGTATCTCCAGTTTTTAAACCGAATAGTTTAACCTGAGATTGTGATACATACACATCATCAGGTGAGTTTAAGTAGTTATAATCTGATGATCTGAGAAATCCGTAGCCATCAGGCATAATTTCCAAAACACCTTCTGTAGTTACATGGCCGTCAAAATCATAGAAATCTTCTTTTTTCTGGCGGTCCTGACGATCATTGCGATTGTCATTTCTATTATCTCTATTCTCATTGCGGTTGTCGTTGCGCGGATTAGGCCTTGGACGACTCTCGTTTTGAGAATCCGATTTGGGTCGGTTGTCTGATTGAGAATCAGATTTTGACCTATCGCTTTGAGAATCCCCACTTGATTTATTCTCATTTCTATTATCGCTTTGACGGCGATTTTCGGGACGTGGGTTGGGTTTGTTCTCGCTACGCGGATTTGGACGCGGGCGAGGCTCTCGCCTTTGGTCACCTTCTGAACGCGATTTATCATCGCCATCAGCTTTTGAATCACTGCTTTTAGAAGCAGAATTGCCTTTGTCTTCTTTCGGTGAATCTGCTTTAGGAGTCTCAGTCTTCGCATCGTCTCTTCTCTTATTCGGTTTCCTTGCCGGTCGAGGCCTTTTATCCGAATCGGATCTGTTGTCTGAATCGGGTTTTTTATCACCTGATTCAGGTTTGCTGTCTTTGCCAACTTTTGGCGCTGCCACTTCTGTCGCAGTAGCTTTTACAGATCGGGGAGCTTTGCTTCTCGATTTTGTTTCAGACGATTTGGCATCGGATGATGCGCTTTTTGTCGGCGGGTTAATAGCCTGCTCGTCTAAAATTTTATAAACCAACTCTTGCTTTTTGAGCGCATCGGTTTTCTTAATGTTTAGTTCTTTGGCAATATCGCGTAAATCCGCAACTTTTTTGCCTGATAATTCAATAATATCGTACATCTACGAATGAAATGTTAAAAAGTATGTGTTTAAAAAAAAAATTGGGTCTTTGGAAGTTTGGGCCTCTTTGGACGTACTCCGGCCTTTAATAAGATGTTGCAATTATACAACAATTAGAGTGAATAGAGAGCCTTACCTCAAAAAAAAATAACAAGGGACGGTTAATAAAGTTGAAAACGATAATTTGGATTGGTAATTATTTTAGACCCAAAGGGGGCAAATAATTAAACGGAAACAGTTGTAAACTGGCCATTTTATGTGTGCTACAATATACGTAACTTGTTCTTTCACTCATAGAAACGTAATGTATATCAGTTATGTTTCGCTTGAGTAGAATTATAGAAGATGGAAGGAATAAATGCGACGCTATTACCACATACTTTCAGATAATAATGTTTTATGGAAATATAGGAACAATAGATTTGCGGATAAAATTGGTAGATTGAAATGGATTTGATTAAATTTATCGCTCATCTGGCACAAAAGAATTTGGAAATTGTTTGATTGATGTGAACCACCACCTTTATTTTCACATTCAATACGAACAATTTATTTTTAGTAAGGAATATTTTTTGAGAATGAAAATTCTGAAATTAACCTTGAATTTTTATATAAAACAGACCAGATAATGACCCTATCTTCTATTGATTATTGTTGATTTCGCTGTTAAAGCTTTAATTTGACAGGCTTTGAATGTTTTATTCGCAAAGTAATTTCATTTTTTGCACTGTTCTCATCGAGATAAAAAATTCTTGCTGAGTAGTGAAAACGTTAATCAACAACTAACCAATGCGCATCGCTCTTAAGTTTCTCTTACTTCTCTTTTGCTTGTCTTTAAACCATTTAAATGCACAGATAAGCTATTTGGATAGCCTTACACTTCTTATTAAAGAAGCAAGGACAGAGGAGGAACGGATTTATTTCGTGAATCAAAAAATCGAAAGGTTATCGGCTATAAACCTGGATAGTGCCGTGGCACTTGCCAAAATTAATAAGGAGGATGCCAGGCGTGCAAAGTATTTAGAGGGCGAAGCATACGCAGCACAAAATATTTACAATGCTTTAATTACTAAGGGCGACTACAGTGAAGCTGAAAAGTATATTCTTGAAGCAAAGGCACTGAATTTTCAGGCGGGCGACTCTAATGCTATTGGAACAACTTATAGTGGGTACGGCATGTTTTATGGCGTTCAAAGTAAATATGATAGCGCTGCTTTTTATTACAAAAAGGCAATTGATCTTTACGAAAGGATAGGCAACTATAAACCTCTGGGGTCCATGTATGGCAATTTAGCCATTTCGTATTTGATGCAATCAAATTATCCCCAAGCCCTTATTTATCAGCAAAAAAGTCTTAAGGCAGCCAGAGAGCAGAATAATAGGGTAAGTCAAGCCTATACTTTAATGAATATGGGGAGCACCTATCAAAACTTAAAAGATTCTTTACATTCTGAAGAGAGTTTTTTGGCAGGCATTGAAATTGCAAAATCAGAGAATCTTTTAAATGTTGAGCTTTATGGATATTCTAATATCTCTGCGCTCTATTTTGATCAGGGTAGGTGGGATGATAGTTATAGTTTTGCAATGAAAGCTGCATCTCTGGCCGAAGAGTCAGGCGATCAAAGCATGAAGGCAGCAAGTTTGACCAAAGCTGCTCTAACTTTGCTAAAGGTTCAGCGATTGATCGAAGCTGATTCTCTGATCTCTATTTCTATCGAAGTTGCCGATAGTGCCAACCAGCCTCTCGCTATCTATCAGGCATATTCTGGAAAAGGAATGGTGCTCGTTGCGCAGGCTAAGTATGAGGAAGCGATTCAATTTTTGGAAAAAGGTATTGGCACATTAAGTTCAGCCGGGATATATGGCGAAAACCTTGCAGAGTCTTACAAACAGCTGTCCCTAAGTTATGAAAAGACAGGGAGGTTTCAAGAGGCGCTCTCTAATTACAAGCTTTCCGCAGAAATGGTTGACTCCATCCGAAACGAAGACAATATTCGGGAGGCAACAGAAATCACCATGAAGTCAGACTTTGAGAAGAAACAGGTCTTGGCTGAAGTTATTCAAGCGAAAAAGGATGCGGAAGCTCAAAAAAAACAATTTTTGCTTATCGGCGGTTTAGGTATAGTTTTATTGCTCGCCATTGGAGGTTGGATTTCTTACAGGAATAAGAACAAGGTGAATAGACTTCTTTTGTTACAAAAAGGAAAAGTGGAAAGCACACTTGCAGAACTGAAATCAACTCAAGCACAATTAATCCAATCTGAAAAAATGGCAAGCTTGGGCGAACTAACTGCAGGTATTGCCCATGAAATTCAAAATCCGCTGAATTTTGTCAATAATTTTTCTGAGCTAACCAATGAGATGATTACTGAGCTAGAGGAGGAGCGAGGAAGGCCTGAAGCCGAAAGAGATGAAGAACTCATTGCAGAGTTGCTCGATGACATGAAGGAGAATCTTTTGAAAATAAACCACCACGGAAACCGCGCGGATTCAATTGTAAAAGGCATGCTTCTGCACAGTCGTCAAAACAGCGGCGAAAAAGAGCTAACCGATTTGAATGAGCTGGCCGACGAATATTTGCGACTGGCCTACCATGGCTTACGAGCCAAGGACAAAACATTCAACGCCGATATTCAAACCGATCTTGATCCAAATTTACCCAGTACGAGAGTCATTCGTCAAGATATGGGACGCGTACTACTTAATTTGCTTAATAATGCGTTCTATTCCGTTAATGAGCGAAAACGCAATGAACCTGAGGGATTTGAACCAAAGGTAAAAGTGATATCAAAAGAAGCAAATAGCAAAATTATGATATCGGTAACCGATAATGGAAACGGTATTTCAGCAAATATATTAAACAAAATATTCCAACCCTTTTATACAACCAAACCTTCTGGACAAGGCACCGGATTAGGCCTGAGTTTGAGCTACGATATTGTCACCAAGGGACACAACGGTGATTTATTAGTAGAGTCGAAAGAAGGAGAAGGAATAACCTTTACAATTTTAATCCCTAAACAACCAAAATCATGAAAATACTAGTTGTAGATGACGAAAAAGATGTGAAAATGCTATTTGAGCAGCGTTTCAGAAAAGAAATCAAAAGTGGAGAACATAATTTTGTGTTTGCCTTTTCCGGCGCTGAAGCTTTAAAAACACTTGAGTCTTTAGAGCAGGAAGCTGTTTTGATTCTGTCAGATATAAATATGCCGGGTATGACCGGGCTGGAATTGCTAGAAACAATTAAAACACATTACAAGAAGCCCCCACCAGTTGTGATGATGATAACAGCCTACGGTGACGAAGAGAACTTCAACACCGCAAAAAGATTAGGAGCCGACGATTTTTTAACCAAACCATTGGACTTTAAGCTGCTAAAGTCTAAGCTAAACCAGTTTATATGACATCGAAGATACTCGTAGTTGATGATGAGACGGATTTGGAAGTGCTGATAAAACAGAAGTTCAGGAAAGAAATTCGTGAGAAAGAATATGAATTCCTATTTGCGGTTAACGGAAAAGATGCATTAGATAAGATCGCGAAGGAACCGGATGTTGATATCGTGCTTAGCGATATAAATATGCCCGAGATGGAT
This sequence comes from uncultured Cryomorphaceae bacterium, assembly GCA_963748925.1. Classification (GTDB taxonomy): domain Bacteria; phylum Bacteroidota; class Bacteroidia; order Flavobacteriales_D; family Cryomorphaceae; genus Cryomorpha. The sequence goes on from CAVVKG010000001.1 coordinate 447,435, forward strand.
GGGCTTACTTTGCTTTCACGACTACACGAAATCAGTCCTTTGATAAAAGCGGTTATTGTTTCTGCTTATGGTGATATGGAAAATATAAGGACCGCCATGAACCGGGGCGCATTTGACTTTATTACCAAACCCATTGATTTTATTGATCTATCTCTTACGATGGCCAAGACTATCAAGCACGCTCTTTACCTGAAGGATACCTTAAAGGCAATAAAAGAAAACAACATTTTAAAAATGTATGTCGATGAGAATGTACTCAATTTCATGGGTTCTTCTGAGTACGAATCGACCCTTATGGATAACGAAACGATCGATGCGACTGTTGTGTTTATTGATATCTGCGGATTTACGGCTATCAGCGAAACGGCTCCTGCAAATACGGTTGTAACCATGATAAACGCCTATTTTGATGAAATGGTAAAAGAAATAATGGCTCAGAATGGCATTATCGATAAGTTTATTGGCGATGCAATAATGGCTGTTTTTAAAGGCGAATTTCACCTGGATAGAGCTATAGATGCTTCACTGGCTGTGAGAAATAAGATCAATAAGCTTGAGGCTCCAGCCGATGGGTTGCAATTCAGACCAAAAGTATCTATAGGTATTAAAAGTGGAGAAATGATTTCTGGAAATATTGGCTCTGTAAGTTTAAAAAGACTCGACTATACTGTAATTGGCGATACGGTTAATACTGCGGCTAGATTGCAGGATGCTGCAGAACAGAATCAAATAATAGTTTGTGAATCTTGCTACCTTAAGGTTAAAGAATCATTTAAGTTTAAAGAAGTGGGAAGCATAGCATTGAAAAACAAAGCCAACCCTGTGAGTATTTACGAGGTTCTGGAATAGCGATTTTGAAGAGCGAATTTTTATGAACTCTTTTTAGATAGCGAGTAGTTTAAGGCCTCGAAATTTGGTCGGATAGAACGAGCTTAATGCGGTATAAATTCTATATTTGCCGATCATAATAGCCATCAGATGATTCAAAGAGTACAATCGATATATCTGGTTCTGGCAGTTCTTGCAGGAGCCATGACATTTTTTCTTCCATTTGCACATTTTTATGCAAATGATGCCAAAGTAGCTGAGTACGCCATGTTTGGCGTTTTTAATGTGCAGAGCCAAGTTATAGAAATGGCCGGCCCCTACGGTTTTCCTGCCTGGGTTTTTGGAGCGCTCTCAACAATTCTTCCTCTTATCACCATTGGTCTTTATAAAAATCGCCTTGTGCAAATGCGTATTGCGAGGTTGGCATATTTGGTGAATCTCGGTTTTATCGTTTACCTATTTTTTGCGATCGATGCCATAAACGAGCGTCTATTTGATAGTGGCCTTGAAATTCTTCATCATGCTGGTTTCTACATGCCGGTTATTGCCATTGTTTTTTGTTTTCTGGCGGTGCGAGGTATTAAAGCAGATGAGGCATTGGTAAAATCACTGGATAGAATTAGATAGTCTTAGTCATTCATAATTAGTGTGTTGATTCAAGCTTGTCACTTTGATTTAGCTGTAGCAGATTTCTTTTAGCACTTATCTCTTGCCCAGCTCTACTACTTCAAGGTTTGCAACCTTTCCTTTATCTACATCCATTCGCAGAAGCGTACGAACTTTGTGAAAACCCTGTACACCGGCGGCTCCAGGGTTAATATGCAAGACATTGAAAGTTGGATTTTGCTTTACCATACAAATATGCGAATGACCACAGATAAATACATCTGGCTTTAAGCTACGCACCTCTGCACTTACCCTGGCAGGATAACTCCCCGGTCTTCCGGCTATATGCGTCATAAAAACTTTTAAACCCTCAATCTCAAAAAAATGATCGAGAGGAAAAACAGTACGTAAAACCCCGCCATCAATATTTCCATAAACTGCTCTTAGTGGTGCAATTTCTTCCAATTTATCTGTTACAGCTATATCACCGATATCGCCTGCATGCCATATTTCATGGCAATTCTGGAGATGATGAGCAATACGGTCATCCATATATCCGTGCGTGTCTGAAATTATCCCTATTTTTTTCAAGCTTTCATGTTACTTTTGCGCAAAATTAATTCATTTTGCAACGCTATTTCTTACACCTTGCCTATGATGGCACAAATTACTCTGGCTGGCAAGTGCAGCCCAAAGTTAGCACGGTGCAGGAAACTATAGAAAAAGCTCTCAAAATATTTGTACCGGATTTAAAGTGTATCGTAGGCTGTGGGCGAACCGACACGGGTGTACATGCAAAAGATTATTATGCACACTTTGATACCAAAGTACCGATGCACCCGGAGATAGTATATAAGCTCAACGCTGTATTGCCAAATGATATTAGTATACTGGATTGTTTTACACCAAAAGAACATTTGCATGCAAGGTTTAGCGCTACGGAAAGATCTTACGAGTATTTTGTTCACTTTAGTAAAAACCCATTTAAAAACCACTACTCTGTTTATCATTCAAAGGCATTGAGAATAGAATTAATGAATGAGGCATGCCAATATTTGTTAGGAGAACAAGATTTTTCCGCATTTAGCAAAAGCAGAACCCAAACTTTTACCAACCTTTGTAATGTTAAATCTGCCCGATGGAAAAACGTCGACGGAGGATTGTTGTTTGAGATTACTGCCAATCGATTTTTGAGAAATATGGTGCGCGCAATAGTGGGCACGATGTTTAAAATTGGAGAGGGAATTATAGCCCCGGCAGATTTAAAGAGTATAATAGAAGGAATGGACAGAGGCGCTGCCGGCAAATCTGTTCATCCGCAGGGACTATTCCTTAGCAAAATAATTTATCCGCAATTTAATGGCACAGATAACAGGTAAGGCGTTTGATCTCAATCTATTTACCCGCGTATTTCGATATGTCGCCCCGTATAAACGCGTGTTTTATTTTGCCCTTTTTCTCACTGTTTTTTTAGCGGTATTAGGGGTTATAAGGCCTGTGCTTATTGGCCGCGCAATAGATGTTTACGTTATTAATAACGACCCTACAGGATTGTTATACTTAATGCTGATTGTAGTGGGAATATTATTTGTAGAAGCAGGAGCCCAGTTCTATCAAACCTATTACAGCAACTGGCTCGGGCAGTCGGTTACTATTGATCTGCGCTCTATTTTATTCAACCATATTACTTCCTTTAAACTCAAGTACTTTGACAAAACGGCCATAGGTACATTAGTTACACGCTGCATTAGCGATATTGAAACGATTTCTCAAATATTTTCACAAGGCTTGCTTAGCATTATGGGCGATTTGCTCAAGCTCATTGTAGTAATAGCTGTTATGTTTGCTATTAATTGGAAGTTAACGCTTTATAGTCTTGTTCCCATTCCGGCTCTCGTTTTTGCAATGATCATTTTTAAGAATGCTATTAAGCGCTCATTCCAGCAGGTGCGCACACAGGTTTCTCGCCTTAATGCATTTGCTCAGGAGCATATAGTGGGTATGAGTATTGTACAGGTTTTCAATCGCGAGGCAAAGGAAAAAGAGAAGTTTGAAAACATAAACAGGAGTCATAGAAAAGCTCATATTCGATCTATCTGGGCCTATTCCATTTTCTTTCCGGTTGTAGAGATTCTATCGGCGGTATCACTTTCACTGCTCGTGTGGTGGGGAGTAGGTGGAGTTCTCGACAATGAGGTTACCAGAGGTGATTTGGTGATGTTTATTTTATTTATCTACATGCTTTTCAGGCCCATTAGACAACTTGCAGATCGCTTTAATGTTCTTCAAATGGGAATGGTGGGTAGCGAGCGGGTATTTGCTGTTCTCGACACTGAGTCGCATATCCAGGATTCCGGTACGCTAAACTCAGGAGTAAAGGGAGGCATTATTTTTAAGAATGTTTGGTTTGCCTACCAGGATGAAGATTGGGTATTAAAAGATCTTAGTTTTGAAGCCAAGGAAGGAGAGACGATAGCCTTCGTGGGTGCTACCGGTGCGGGTAAATCTTCAATTGTAAACCTCGTTAATCGATTTTACGAATTTCAAAAAGGCGAAATTCTAATCGATAACACGCCTATTCAGGATTATGATCTTGATTATTTGCGTAAAGAAATTGCAGTGGTGTTACAGGATGTTTTTCTCTTTTCGGATACAGTGGCAAATAATATTTCATTGCATAATGCAGAAATAACTCGGGAAGAAATTGTCGCTGCATCTGAAGCTGTAGGTGCATCGAGCTTCATTGAAAAACTTCCTGGCACGTATGATTACGATGTAAAAGAACGTGGTGGAATGCTCAGCGTAGGCCAGCGACAACTTATTAGCTTTATCAGAGCATACGTTTACAATCCCAAAATTCTGATTCTCGATGAAGCTACCTCATCAGTTGATACCGAATCGGAATTGCTCATCCAAAACGCTATTAATCGTCTTACAGAAAACAGAACAAGTATCATTATTGCCCATAGACTAAGCACCATTCAAAAAGCCGACCGAATAATTGTACTTGAAAAAGGAAAAATTATCGAACAGGGAACACATCAGCAATTGCTGGCCAATGAAGGACATTACAAGAAGCTGATTGATATGCAGTTTCAGGATGCTGATTAATTTCTGAAGTTGTAATCTTCTAGATTATCGGCGCATTTAAAACTTCTCTTTCAAATATTTCCCTGTCACGGAATCCGGGCATTCGATAAGTCCTTCCGGAGTACCTGCAAATACGAGATTTCCGCCATTTTCACCACCTTCTGGCCCTAGGTCGAGAACCCAATCTGCGGATTTGATAATATCCAGATTGTGCTCAATGACAACCACGCTGTGCCCTCGGTTTAAAAGCTCCCTGAAACTTTCCAGTAGTTTAGCTACATCGTGAAAATGCAATCCGGTTGTCGGCTCATCGAAAATAAATAGGGTATGAGGCTCATTGTCTCCTTTGGCAAGAAATGCAGCCAGTTTTGTGCGCTGAGCTTCACCACCGCTCAAAGTGCTTGACGATTGTCCGAGTTGTACATAGCCTAACCCAACTTTAAGAAGCGGCTCGAGTTTTGAAACTATTTTCTCAGCTGCTTTTGTTTTGACATCCTCTTTAAAGAAATCGATGGATTCCTGTACCGTCATTTTCAAAATTTCTGAGATATTCTTACCCCGATATTTTATTTCAAGGGTTTCCTCTTTGTAGCGCTTGCCTTTACAAGATTCACAGGTGAGCTGGATATCTGCCATAAACTGCATTTCAATCTTGACAACACCTTCACCTTCACAAGTTTCACAGCGACCACCTTTTACATTAAAGCTAAAATGGCCTGGTTTATAATTGCGCATTTTGGCCAGCTTTTGCGAAGCGTACAAAGCACGTATTTCATCAAAGGCCTTCACGTAAGTTACCGGATTGCTTCGCGATGACTTTCCTATGGGATTTTGATCGACAAATTCTACAGCCTTTACAACGCGTAAATCTCCTTCAAGCTCATCAAATTCGCCCATTTTATTACCGTATTGGCCAAGCTGCTTTTGCATTGCAGGATAAAAAATGTCTTTGATTAAAGTTGACTTTCCACTACCGCTCATTCCCGATACCGCCACAAAGCTTTCCAGAGGAATAGTCGCATCGATGTCTTTCAGATTATGCTCCCGAGCTCCTTTAATGGTTATCGCATTTTTCCATTTTTTTCGCTTTTTAGGAATCTCAATTTCAATCTTTCCGGTGAGGTAATCTGCTGTGAGGGAATTTTTTGCGCTTATCAGTTCTTCGTGGTTTCCTTGAAAAACAACTTCGCCACCCAGCGTTCCTGCTCCTGGACCCATATCAATAATGTCATCAGCAGCTTTCATGATTTCCTCATCGTGCTCCACCACAATTACCGTATTCCCGAGGTGTTGCAGGGATTTTAAAACGCTAACCAGCCTTGTAGTATCATGCGGATGAAGACCAATACTTGGCTCATCGAGAATATACATGCTTCCCACCAGGCTGCTGCCAAGGGATGTGGCCAGCTTTATTCGCTGTGACTCACCACCAGAAAGAGTATTGCTCATTCTATCCAGGCTTAAATATCCCAGACCTACATCGTTTAAATATTGAAGTCGGTTATCAATTTCTGTCAGAAGCCTTTTAGAAATATTCCGGTCATTTTCGCTTAGATTTAATTCGCGAAGTGCCGGCAAACTTCTTTTAACAGGCATTTTCAAAATGTCGACTATCGAGTAGCCATCTACTTTTACGTAAGTGGCATCTTTTCTGAGTCGTGAGCCTCTGCAATCGGGGCAGGTCGTTTTTCCACGGTAGCGACTAAGCATAACGCGGTATTGAATCTTGTAAGATTTAGACTCGATGTATTTGAAGAAGGCATTTAACCCTTTGAAATACTTATTTCCGGTCCAAAGCAATTCTTTTTGTGCTTCAGTAAGTTGGTGATAAGGCCGGTGAATGGGAAAATCAAATTTGTCAGCGCTGCGGATAAGTTCGTTTTTCCATACCTCCATTTTTTCTCCTCGCCAGGCCACCACAGCATCGTCGTAGACACTCAATTTTTTATTTGGAATTACTGCATCGGGATCAATTCCTATTACATTTCCAAATCCTTCACATGTTTTACAGGCACCTACCGGATTATTGAAACTAAAAAAATATTCATTTGGTACTTCAAACTGAATTCCATCTAGCTCAAAACGATTCGAAAAAGGGTGGAGGCCAGCGTTATTCCCGTCCACAACCTGAATTAAACAAACTCCATCACCTTCAAAAAACGCTGTTTCAACTGAGTCACCAATTCTTGAAGCATTTTCCTCATCATCTTTTTTGTTGACAATACGGTCTATTACAATATTGATTTCATCTTTCTTTCCGGTTTTCTCCGAATCAATCTCGTCGAGTCGTTTAAGTTCTCCATTAATTGAAACGCGTGCATAGCCTTGTTTCATCAATATATCTAACTGCTGCGCCATTGTACGGTCACCTTTTACCACCAGTGGCGAAAGAATCATACATTTAGTTCCTTCTTCAAGGTTCGCAATAAAATTTACTACGTCGGTGGTGGTGTGCCTTTTTACTTCATTTCCAGAAATTGGGCTAATGGTGTGTCCGGCTCGTGCAAACAATAATTTAAGGTAGTCGTAAATTTCCGTAGATGTTCCTACCGTAGATCGCGCATTTCGAGTGGTAACTTTTTGTTCAATCGCAATAGCGGGGGAGATACCTACAATTGATTCTACCTCGGGTTTATCCATTTTATCGAGGAATTGACGAGCATATGAAGATAAACTTTCTACATATCTTCTTTGACCTTCAGCGTAGAGCGTGTCAAATGCTAACGACGATTTTCCACTTCCTGATAATCCCGTTATTACGATGAACTTTCCTCTGGGAAGTGCCACAGTTACACCTTTTAAATTGTGTGTCCGTGCTTTTTTTATTATAATATGAGTTTTCTGATCTACTGATTTGGCCGCGGTTTTGGGCATAACTTTAAATGGGAATTAACATTTTTTCAAAAGGCAAATTAACCTAAAATTTGCTTTGTACGATCCAATAACATATCTTAGTGCTCAGATGTTCGTATAATTGTACGGACTTTTTTGTGAAAACACTAAAACTTCAAAGCCTATAGCATACAGATCTACTCCTAAATTCTCATTCTAAAAGCAGGAGAAGTATGCAATCAAATCTAGTATCCGATAAGGAATTGGTTTCGTCGTACCTAAGTGGTAACGAAACGGCTTTTGAAATATTGTTAAAACGTCATCAGGATCGAATATTTACTCAAATAGTACTGATGGTTCGCGACAGTGAAGTAGCAGACGATATATTTCAAGAAACATTCATGAAAGTAGTACGCACCTTAAAACAAGGTAAGTACAATGAAGAGGGTAAATTTTTACCTTGGGTTCTGCGTATAGCGCACAACCTATCCATAGACCATTTTAGAAAAGCCAAAAAAATGCCTAAGGTGCGTAGTGATGAAAATTACGACGTGTTTGCCGGTATAGCCAATGGTGAGCAAAATGTGGAAGACTCCTGGATAGAAGGAATAATTCATGAAGATGTGCGCCAGCTAATTGATGAACTGCCACCAGAGCAACGCGAAGTAGTGCTTTTGAGGCATTATGATGGGATGAGCTTTAAGGAAATTTCGGATCGCTGCAATGTTAGTATCAATACTTCCTTAGGCAGAATGCGCTATGCCCTCATTAATATACGCAAGCTTATAGAGAAGAATAATATCACTTTAACAAAATAATTTTTGTCTCCACGTAATATTTTAATTTGAAGAACGTTTATAGGTTAAAACAAATTAGCCTATGGCCCATTCTACTCCAGATTACTTTTCTAAACATCACAATTTGCGCTCTGCTGATGCGCATCACGCTTCGGCAACAAGCCTGAGCGGAATGTTCAGCCCAAAGCGCAATACAGTGAAAAACATTTTGGCATATTCAAAAGCCCTAGAAGTAAAAAGTTCAGAATCCATTAACAATGTGATGGTAATATTGAACTAAACGTTTTTGATTGTTAGATTAGAAGGCGCCCTTGGGGTGCCTTTTTTTTATTAATGAATTAATTGAAAATAGATTCCTGCCAGAAAAGTGAGGTGTCAAATTAATTTTTACCTTCATTACCTAATCTAACCGTATAGAAATGAACCTAATTATTCGACTATTAATTAATGCGCTAATTATTCTTGGACTGGCTTGGGCGTTGCCAGGTATTGGAGTTGAAAGCTATTGGACAGCCCTTATTGTGGCAATTATACTGGGTTTGCTAAATATTTTTATCAAGCCGGTATTGGTTATTCTTACCATTCCTGTTACCATCTTAACGCTGGGTCTTTTTCTATTTGTCATCAACGCATTGATTATTATGCTTGCAGGATATTTGATCGATGGCTTTTCAGTAGATGGGTTTTGGTGGGCCTTGCTTTTCAGCATCCTAATGACGGTTTTAAATTCGGCCTTGGAAGGATCAAGAAGAGACAAGGATACCATCTAGTTTAAGTAGAGCAGTAAATAATTCTAACTAAGGTTCACTTTTAGTTTACCAAAACGTTCGCAGCCCAGGTTGCAATGAGCAAATCTGGTTTTGTCTTTGCCTTGTATCCCATGCTCTGCGCATAGCCAACTGCTGCCTGAAAAACTTTGTTCGATTTAAAATCGGGATCGCTATTTAAATCCAAATCAATTTGTTCAATGGGAATATCGCACTCAAACCTCAGATATCCCGCTACATCTATACTGCGTTGAAGCTCACCCCAAAGTCGCGTCCACATATCAGTAACAACTGGCGTAGCTTCTTTGTGAAAAATAACGTGGGCACCATTATTTTCATATCTGAAGACTACGGTAGTTGCATAAAGTGTTTTACTCGGATAGTTCTGACTGTCGCTGCCAACATATATTTTTATATCCGGATTATTTAGTAGCATTTTTTGAGAGTAATCTCCCAACTCTACCTTGCTCAGGTCACCCATTTTTTTGAATATTCGGTTCATTGTTTTTGACTTCAATTTACACCTTTAATAATAATACTTCTTTAGCTTTGCTAAACAATTATTCACATTCAGAGTTTTACAGTCAAAATCAATCCAAATATGAATCTGTTAAATGTATTGCTGATTGCCATTTTGTCGATCAGTTTTAATCCAATCTCAAACTCTACTATGTCAGTTTATGATTTTAAAGTACCAGCATTAGAACAAGGTGAAATCGATTTCAGCGAATTTAAAGGCAAGAAAATTTTAATCGTAAACACTGCTTCCGAATGCGGTTATACACCCCAGTACAAACAACTTGAGGAATTGTATAAATCCTTCGGTGATAAACTGGTGATTGTTGGCTTTCCTGCAAATAATTTTGGTGGTCAGGAGCCTGGCTCTAATAAGGAAATTGCTGCTTTTTGCGAAAAAAACTACGGAGTTAGTTTTCCTATGGCAGAGAAAGTTTCTGTAAAAGGAAACGACCAATCAGATTTGTTCAAGTGGCTCACTTCAACTGAAAATCCGGATTTCACAGGCGATGTCAAATGGAATTTTGAGAAATTTCTAATTGATGAAAACGGCAAATTAATAAGACGTTTTCGATCGGCTACAGAACCTATGAGTGAGGAAATGATTAGCGCTATTGAATAAGACCAACAGTATTTCAATTTTGCTTGTTTTGAGCTCTCTAGTTTTAACTCTTTGGTTAATTTTGCTTCTGTGAAATTATATCCGGAAGATATTCCCAGACGTTTTGAATTCCCAACAGTAGTAGATCGCATTGTTGAAATGGCGCACAGCCAAAAGGCAAAGGCCTTTGCGGAAGATTTGGCGCCTATAGATGAAGTAGGACAGATTGAACAATGGTTGATGCAAACCTCAGAGGCTAAGGGAATTGTAGAAAATGGAATCTTTTTTCCTGAGTATGCCTTTCCGAATATCAGCATGGAGCTTGGCAAACTGGGTATACAGAACTCTGTTCTGGAAGGGCAGGAGTGTGTAAAGCTGAGAAAGGTCGCCGAAGTTGCGGCTTCTGTAATCAAGTTCTTAGGTGAAAAGCGTGATCTTTATCCTGCCTTGAAAGAGATCACAGCCGGTCTGGTAGCATCAAACGACTTGATTAAAATAGTAGACGAGGTTCTTGAGCTAAATGGATTTGTTAAATCAAAGGCTTCAAAGGAGCTCGGCGCAGCGCGGAAAGCTTTGAGTGAAGCACGGCAAAAAGCGAACAAAGTTTTCGAAGCAGCAGTTAGAAAATATAAAAAACTTGGATGGCTCAGAGAATTTTCAGAAACCTATTATAACGAGCGCCGTGTACTCGCAGTTGTAGCCGAGCAAAAGCGACAAATTGATGGAACCTTACACGGCACTTCCGAAACTGGAAGTACTGCATTTATTGAGCCCTCGGCAATGGTGCCACTCAATAACGACATCGCTGAAGCCCGTCAACGAGAAAAACGGGAGGAATATCGAATTCTTCGAGAGCTTACCACGAAGATAAGGGCGTTTAGACACATACTTGAATCTTACGAATATGCTCTTGGATTCGTTGATTTTACGTTTGCAAAGGCCAGATACGCATTGGAGATTGATGCCAATAAACCGATCATTTCAAGAGAAAAAGAAATTGCATTAATCGAAGCATATCATCCCGTTCTTCTTGTACAAAACCGGAAAGAAAAAAAGCCTACAATACCTCTTTCGCTCGATCTTGATCATAAGAACAGGATTCTAATTATTAGCGGTCCGAATGCGGGAGGGAAATCCATTTCGCTTAAAACCCTCGGATTGCTCCAAATAATGTTTCAAAGTGGGTTGCTTATTCCCGCATCCGACTTGAGTAAGATGGGGGTGTTTAAACAAATTTTTGTCGATATAGGAGACGATCAATCTATTGCTTACGAGCTGAGTACATATAGTTCCCGTCTGCTTAAAATGAAGCACTTTCTGTTTCATGCACACAAAAACACCTTGTTTTTTATTGATGAGTTTGGTACAGGTTCTGATCCTGAACTCGGTGGCGCCATAGCTGAAGTAATACTTGAAGAATTGGCTCAAACCAATGCCTACGGTATAATTACTACCCATTATTCCAATATTAAAATAATGGCCGAAAACCATGCCCACATGATGAATGGATGCATGCTTTTTAATGAACAAACCTTGCAGCCAAAGTACCAATTGCATATTGGTCATGCAGGTAGCTCTTACACTTTTGAGGTAGCTCAAAAAATTGGTTTAGATCAGGGAGTAATAAATAGGGCAAAGGAAAAGCTGGACGAGAAAAAGGTAAAATTCGATCAGCTACTAATAACATTGCAGACTAAGAAAAACCAACTGAATAAAGAAACGAGTATTCTTCAAAAGGAAAAATCTCAAATCAGGAAGGAAATTGATGTACACAAACGTGAAAGCGATTTATTCCGTCAAAAACAAGAGGACCTGAACTTTAGTGAAAATAAACAGCTGATTGAAAAAGGTAAGAAATATGAAAACCTGATAGAAGCCTGGCAGGAAAAGAGTAAACGAAAAGATTTAGCTCATAAGCTAACCTTACAAGCAGAAAAAGAAGCATCGAGGAAGAAAGAAGCTGATACAGTTGGCAAACTTCGCGAAAAGCAGGAACGTATTAAGCGGCAGAAACAAAGTAAAAAAGGGAAACAAATTCTGGAAAAGAAACTTTCTGAAAAACCTATCAGGGTGGGTGATAATGTGAGGATGAAGGCTAGTTCGCAGCAGGGTATTGTAGAAGATATTTCGAAAAATAAGGCTACGGTTGTTTTTGGAATGGTTAAAACCATTGTTCCTGTTGACAAACTTCTGCATATTGCTTAGATTACCAATCTTCTGCTCTAGCCGTTATTTACTAATTTATCAGTCATGTGCTATCTACTGTCCTGATTAATATCATGTTAATTAGTACTATTCTTAAACTTTACGACATTTTATTCAAACCGAATGAGAGTAGTACCTTATATTTCCTTCAAAATCGGTGAGAATGATTAATTTTGAGGCGTAAAAAAATATTTATGGAAGCCACACTTAGCAAGGATACAGTTGAACTGATAAATAAACTTAGAACTCTCGTAGAAAAAAAGGGTATCGTCAAAGATGATGTTGTAAAGATTCTGATGGAATTAAGACCACACTTTATAGAACAGAGCCAACCTTTGATTACGCGTGTTATCAGGCTTACAGCAGAATATATTGGTGATCGTGGAACTTTCGATATCAACCTGCTTGCAGAAGAAGATGAAGAAGGAAATATCGATGAGCAAATCGATATGGATTCAGACGATAGTTTTATGGAAGTAAAAGAAAACTTTCTTTACCTACTAGATCTTTTTGCTCATCCCGAAAATCAAGTCAATAAAGACGAACTCCAGCGAATTAAGGCCATTTATCTTGACAGGGACATGTTCTAAAATGCGTCTTTTTCAAATTTTGGTAATAAGCGGTTTACTGGTCATTATATCTTGCACAAGTGAATCTGTTGATTCAAATGCTGATACGAGGTCAGATTCTGAAATTATCGTTGATAGTGCTATTGCTTTTCATGGTGGTAACCATTATTTGAATTCCGACATACATTTTGGATTCAGAGATAAGCACTATAGTGTGAGTAACACTGGCAGTGCCTTTGTTTACGGTTCTAGCCATACAGATTCACTTGGTAGACACGAGAGAAAACTCGCGAATATTGGTTATGAGTCTTTCTTAAATGGTGCTCGCTTAAAGCTTTCAGCAAAAGATAGTGCAGCGCAGGCGGGATCATTAAATTCTGTTGTTTATTTCGCATTGTTACCTTCTCTTCTGAAGGACGAAGCGGTAAAGCAAGAATTAGATGGAGAAGATAGTATAAAGGGAAAGGACTATTACCGCATTAAGGTCACATTTTCAAAGGATGGGGGCGGCTTAGATTACGATGATGTTTATCTCTACTGGTTTGATCAAAATGACTATTCTATGGATTATCTGGCCTATTCTTTTCATGTAAATGATGGAGGGTCTCGTTTTAGAGCAGCATACAACTCACGGAGGATTAACGGAATTATTTTTCAGGATTACGAAAATTTTAAAGGTCCTGCTCCAGATTCGCTTAAGTTCATTGGCGACATGTACAAGGCAGAAAAGCTGCCATTACTTTCTCGCATAGAGTTGAATAGAATAGCAGTTATGCAGAAATCGGTTTCCATATCCGAGTTGAAATAAACTGTTGCCGATTAGACTTTAAAAAGTTTAGAAGAAAAAAAGTAAATTCCTCTAGTTAGAATTCGTTTCAAAGAAAAATAAAATCTTATATTTGCACCCGCAAAACAATGCATGGCTGCGTAGCTTAACTGGATAGAGCACCGCACTACGGATGCGGAGGTTCGGGGTTCGAATCCCTGCGCGGTCACTAATGGGGAAAAACCCAAACCTGAAAAGGTTTGGGTTTTTTTATGCAAATTTCTGTGCAAGCTCGCTTGCAAACAGAAATTTGCATAAAAAAACCGAGACGCGTTAGCGGCTTTGGTTTTTCGTCTGACTTCGGAGCGAAAGGGATCACGAAGTAATCCCCGCGTGTTCCTTTCTCCATTCATCCAAGAAAGCTCCTAAAAAGCATAATCAAAGGTCTTGCATTTATTCAAATTCACTATAGGGTGCGACCGCTTACAGGGTCGATTATTGAGGTGACATTTAACATTCTACAGACATCCGACGGCTTACAGCGTCGTTTATTTTAGGATTGAAGTGGCTCGCTTGCAAACAGAAATTTGCATAAAAAAACCGAGACGCGTTAGCGGCTTTGGTTTTTCGTCTGACTTCGGAGCGAAAGGGATCACGAAGTAATCCCCGCGTGTTCCTTTCTCCATTCATCCAAGAAAGCTCCTAAAAAGCATAATCAAAGGTCTTGCATTTATTCAAATTCACTATAGGGTGCGACCTGCTTACAGGGTCGATTAGTGAGGTGACATTTAACATTCTACAGACATCCGACGGCTTACAGCGTCGTTTATTTTAGGATTGAAGTAGCTTGCTTGCAAACAGAAATTTGCATAAAAAAACCGAGACGCGTTAGCGGCTTTGGTTTTTCGTCTGACTTCGAAGCGAAAGGGATCAAGAAGTAATCCCCGTGAGTTCCTTTCTCCATTCATCCAAGAATGCTCCTAAAAAGCATAATCTAAGGTCTTCCATTTATTCAAATTCACTATAAGGTGCGACCGCTTACAGGGTCGATTATTGAGGTGACATTTAACATTCTACAGACATCCGACGGCTTACAGCGTCGTTTATTTTAGGATTGAAGTGGCTTGCTTGCAAACAGAAATTTGCATAAAAAAACCGAGACGCGTTAGCGGCTTTGGTTTTTCGTCTGACTTCGGAGCGAAAGGGTAGAGGATATGAGAAGTTTGTAACATTTATAAAACTTGACGAGATATCTCATTTTTCATCTTTATAGGATTCTCTAATTCTTCTTTTCACGTAAATTAACCTTAAAAGCCCAATCAAAAGAAGGATGGGTCCAATAATTATAAGCAGATAACCTATCCATTTAACTTCTTCAAACATATCCAATTTTAGTATAGCTGCGCCAGAGCTTGAAAAAACAATGGCCGATCTGAAATAAGCCAGGAACGTTCGTTCGTTTGCAAGCCTTGTTCTCTCAATCGCTAGTTTGTCAGATAATTTAAGTTCCATGGTTAATTCAATTAATTTTCAATATCTCGAAAGATATAGAAAGTAAACTTTTGGAAGCAATTTTTATCATTGGCCTGACAAATAAAGATTAAGCTATAAACAGCGAATACAAATATTGGATGCAACCCTTTGCAGTTTAAGTCGAGACTTAGAAAACAGAAAAGAATACAATTCTACATGTAAACTGCCCTTAAAACGATCTGATGCTGAAGTCCAATATCATTTAATTCTCCAAGTCTAATCTGCTGTAAGTTAGCAACGTATCCAAAGTCGATCGTGAACTTTCTTCCCAAAGTAACCTGGGCTCCTAAACCTCCAAAACCGCCCAAACCTGTACCGGTAAGTAGGTTGGCAGATTCTACAAACTGCCCTTGATTTGTGAAGAAGTTAGTAAGGTCAACTACTCCTCCCTGAAAATCACCGAGATTTATAAAGTTTGCCTCAAATTTCACAAAGGTCACTGTTCCTCCCAAATCGAAGTAAGGGAGAATAGTTGGAGTCTTTCCCTTAGCCTGTGCAGCTTTACGACCGAGTACCTTATGAATTCCGAGGTTTACCATAAGTCGTTGTTCTTCTCCACGAATTTGAAACCGCTCCAGTCGTTGGTTTTGAGAAGGATCCGGACTTGGTGCAACTCGCTGAATTGTAAATTCACCCACCGTTACAGGAAAGGTTCCATTCACTTCAGTAAAAAAGCCGAAATCGCTGTTTATCATATATCTTAGGTGACCACCAAACATGAATGATCCCCGATAAGTCATTAATCCCGGCATGTCAGATTCATTGAAAATCCATTCTCCGGGCGCTGCATCCATGGCAAACGACGTTCGATCTTCAGCTTGAGGCGTTCCCTGGATGGCCTGATTTAACCAGGAATTAGCAAAATTCTTGATTATTTCACCATCGCGCAGATATCCGTAACCACCGTAAATTCTTGCGGTTTTCTTATTCGCGAAATATATTCCAAGATTTAACCCTACATAAAGCCCTTTTACGCTATCGGGTGGGGTAGGCCCCTCGCCATCTTCGTAATTGTAAACCTGACCATTTGCCACCGAGCCAAAAAGCACGGCACCAATAATTACTATTAATTGTATAAGTTTATTCATCGAGTTTCATTTTGATATCATCAATAAAATCGGCTACCCAAAGTTCGTACATTTTCCCCGAAGGATGCAAATCATCATTGGCTATTAATCCAGGATTATCTGCTGCCAATCGCGAAATATCGGTAATGTAAAAATACGAAATACCGTAGCTTTCGGTGATTTCTCTATTTACATTGTTAAACTGATCAATTTCTTTGGCAATTGTTTCAGCATTATCACTTCCAAAAGGGGTAACTCCATAATCTGGAATGGATACTACAAAGACATTATTAGTATCATCACCAGCATATTGAATAGCCTGAACCAACAAGGTTTCAAACTCCTTTGCATACTCTTCAATACTCTTATTCTGATACTGATTATTAACTCCAATAAGCAAGGATACCAAGTCAAAAGTCGAATCGGGAGTGAAGCTCGCTGTTGCATTTAACAAATCTCCGGTGGTCCATCCATTCTGAGCAATTATAACCGGCGGGTGGCAGGGATAGCCATCAGCATTGAGTTGATCGGATATTTTTACTGGGTAACGGTCACCTTCATCTTCGAGGCTGGTGCCAATGGTATAACTATCGCCGAGCGCTAAATAATTTATTGTGTCCATAGAGATTGGGTTCTCCTGCGGTGGTATCATCTCATCATCATCGCAGGACGATAACAAGATTATGAAAACGCTTATAATGGCCAGCATTATCTTATGTTTGAAGGTTACCAACATTATATCTTTTTTCTGCTGGAGCATTATTTGCTGCTTCAATACCGATGGCAATATGTTTTCTCGTTTCAGCCGGATCTATTATGGCATCGAGCCAAAGTCTGGCAGCAGCGTAATAAGGCGAAGTTTGTTCGTCGTATCTGTTTTTAATTTTGTCGAAAAGCTCTTTTTCTTTTGCCTTTGTTATTTTTTCGCCTTTAGCTTTCATTGAAGCTACTTCTATCTGAAGTAAAACTTTGGCCGCCTGTGAGCCACCCATTACCGCCACTTGAGCCGTAGGCCAGCCTACAATTAATCGCGGGTCATAAGCTTTTCCACACATGGCGTAGTTACCAGCGCCATAACTGTTTCCGGTAATAATTGTGAATTTTGGAACCACAGAATTGCTCATGGCGCTAACCAATTTAGCTCCATCTTTAATGATTCCTCCGTGCTCGCTTCTGCTACCCACCATAAAACCGGTTACATCCTGAAGAAAAACAAGCGGTATATTCTTTTGATTGCAATTCATGATAAAACGAGCTGCCTTATCAGCAGAGTCGCTGTAGATAACACCGCCAAACTGCATTTCACCCTTTTTGGTTTTAACGATATTGCGCTGATTGGCGACAACTCCAACCGCCCAGCCGTCAATTCTTCCGTAGCCACAACATATAGTTTGTCCGTAACCTTCTTTATATTCCGTAAACTCACTATCATCAAGTATACAATCGAGTAACCTCCTAACATCATAGGGAGTTGTTCTCTCTGTAGGGAAATGCTGGTAAATATCAGTCAACTCATGTTTCGGCATTTTCGGCTTCTCCCGACTAAAACCGGCTTCGATTTCAGTCTTACCTATTTTGTCAATGAGCCGCCGAATAGTTTCCAAACATTCTTTGTCGTTTGCAACTTTATAATCTATTACACCACTTATTTCAGCCTGAGTTGTAGCTCCGCCTAAAGTTTCATTATCAACGGTTTCTCCAATGGCTGCTTTAACCAGGTAAGAGCCGGCTAGGAAAATAGTTCCTGTTTTGTCAACAATTAGTGATTCGTCGCTCATAATAGGCAGGTAGGCTCCACCCGCCACACAGCTTCCCATTACGGCTGCTATTTGTGGAATACCGCGTGAAGACATAACAGCATTGTTTCTAAAAATTCGGCCAAAATGCTCCTTATCCGGAAATATTTCATCTTGCATAGGCAAGAAAACACCGGCACTATCTACCAAATAAATGATCGGAATGCGGTTCTCCATTGCGATTTCCTGAGCGCGTAGGTTTTTCTTTCCAGTAATAGGAAACCAGGCTCCGGCCTTAACAGTGGCATCATTAGCCACAACAATACACTGTTTTCTCTTAATGTAACCCATTACAACTACAACTCCTCCCGAAGGGCATCCGCCATATTCTTTGTACATGCCGTTTCCGGCAAGTGCGCCTATTTCGATACGCTCAGCACCCTTATCGAGTAGGGCATCAATTCTTTCACGGGCTGTTAATTTACCTTTATCGTGCTGTTTTTTAATTTTTGCTTCCCCACCTCCCTCATACACGGTTTCGAGTTCTCGTTTGAGTTTAGAAATTTTAAGGCGCATTTCATCCTCAAATTTATTCTGTTTCAATTCTTGGTTTGTAACCATATTGTATTGAGCTTTTTTTAAAAACCCAAATATAACTATTCCCCGCCTTTCAAAAGAATTGAATTTGCAGCAGGACCTTCATTCATCAATAAATCAATGATGGAGAGATTGGGACAAAAGGGAAATCGGTCAACAAAGACCTGCATATAATCTGGAGAAGATAGAGTAGGTGGGAAGTCAGACGGCTTTTTTATAGGTGTTCGTAAATCTATTCCGGCATGTTTTTCCACGAAAGTGGAGCTATGCTGCCAGTTGCAATGAACACCAGCAAGCTCAAGCCAAAGCGGGAAACTCGAAAGAAACATATCTTTCATGCTGGAATGCTTTTGCTCCAAAAGTTTAACTACGAGAGGGAAGTAATGCTCAAAAAAAGGAGCAGAGCGATAGGCCGATTCAATAGCACGAAGATGCTCTCGGATCCAATGTTTTTCATAATCAATTCCAATTTGATCTGTAGGAATTTTCGCACCTTTTTGACTCTTTACATTTATCGTAAGTGGAAGGACGCCATTAGCACTCAAAATGTGATATCTATTGCGAATTGTTTGTTTTTGGTAGTGCTCACCACCATCAATAATAATCTTTTCACATTTTGCACAAGCCACCAGATAGGGAATAGATGGAATTATGGAAATAGGAAGAATAACAGTGTTCATTAAATTACAATTTATCCCTCCGACTAAACTTTTTATTAAAACCACTTTTCACCTGGAATGCAGTTCAAAATAAAATATTCCCTATTTCAATTACTAATTTAAAACCATCAATCAACAAACGAAAACAATCTGCTCCAGCGAATATCTCCACCCGCTTCTTTGCTAAACCAAATAAATACTGCTTTTCCAACCACGTGATCGTAGGGAACAAAGCCCCAAAATCTTGAATCGGCAGAGTTATGGCGGTTATCGCCCATCATGAAATAATAATTTTGCTTGAACGTATATTGATTTGTTTTTTCGCCGTTAATGTAGATTTCACCAGATTTCACTTCCAGGTCATTGTATTCATAAATGTCAATAGCGCGACGATACAGTGGAAGGTTCTCAATAGTAAGATCGATTGTTTCACCAGCTTTGGGAATCCAGAGTGGGCCAAAATTATCCTCAGTCCAACTATAGTCCGGGTGGTTGGGGAAAATATGTAAATCTGCTTGTGGGCGTTTTAGCTCGATAGTTACGGAATCAACAGATGACATACCATCAAAAATCTCTTTTTCTTTGAGTGTTAATGGCAAAGCATAAAATCCTTGGTAGCGATAGAACTCCTTCTGTGCATCAGTGAGCAAAATATCGTACTTTTCATGAAGCACTTCAGATGAAAGTGCAGATTTAGTATACACACTATATGTATACTGCATTCCTTCCGGATTTTCAATAGGCGAGCCATCTATGCTTACCTGGCGGTTTATTACTTCAATCGTTTCGCCCGGGAGACCAATTGTTCGTTTTATATAATTCTCTTTTTTATCGATTGGTCTCACCGTGATTCCTCCTGTATTTGCCACGCGACCATCAGGGAGTATAAAACGATCTTTCATAAGATTCTCACGACCAAGCTGTCTTTGAAGTTGATAGTAACTTTGCTCGGGAATATTCACAACCACAGTGTCTCCTTCAGGGAAGTTGAAAACAGTGGCATCGTACCTTTCAACTTCACTAAATCCGGGAAGGCGCAGATAAGGTAATTTTTGCCATTCCAAATATGACTTAATATTCAGAATAGGAATGGTGTGGTGTGTAAGTGGAAATGCAATAGGCGTCATAGGCAATCTCGCGCCGTAGCTAGCTTTGCTTACGAACAAATAATCACCAACCAATAGTGATTCCTCCATGGATGGTGTAGGAATCGTGAAAGCTTCAATAAAGAAGGTTCGTATAATGGTTGCCGCTATAATTGCGAAAATGATAGCTTCAGCCCATTCACGGCTTCTGCTTTTCTTTTCATTTTTATAATCAGGTAAGCCTGTGTAAACAATTTCGGGTTTGAAGGCAAGCAAGGCTATAGTTACGAATGGTAGAAAAATAGCGATTAGATACTGCACAAGGCTCCGCTGGCCAAAGGCACGTGCCAGCTCGTAATGCATTACAATGAGCATCAGAAAGTTTATGCCGGGCACGATGAGTAAAAGGATCCACCACCATGGTTTCTTAATTACTTTAAGTAAAATCCAAATATTGTAAACTGGTATAAACCCAGCCCAGGAAGGCTTTCCGGCTTTTTCAAAAATCTTCCAGAAACAAGCAAAGTAGGAGAGAATGGTCAGGTAAAAAATTGTTATTCCAATTATCATAGAGGTAATTTAATCAAATGGTTCATGGTGAATACACCTGGATCTTGGTTTATTAAAAATTCTGCAGCTTTAATGGCCCCCAGAGCAAAGCCTTGACGACTTTTTGCTTCGTGTCGCAATATTATTGAATCAATTTCAGAATCGTACTTTATTTGATGTGTTCCCGGAATATCATTTTCGCGGTAAGCGTATATGGGAAGCTCATCTAACTGTACCTCAGATGGATCACATACAATTTCTTTATATGCTTTGTGATTATTTATGATTTCTTTGGCAAAAGTAAGGGCCGTTCCGCTGGGGGCATCCTTCTTTTGGGTATGATGCCACTCATCTATTCGCAGCGTATATTCCGGAAAGTTTTGAATCAACTTTGCCATATAGTTACTGGCAGCAATGGATAAGTGAACGCCTATTGAAAAATTCGAAGCATAAAAAAACTTCCCTTCTGTTGAATTTATTAGGTTTTCTAATTCCTGAAAATCATCCATCCAACCGGTAGTGCCTGTAACAATTGGGATGTTATGAGCAGCAAGTTTGCGGTAGTTTTCCAGAGCAGTTTCAGGACTGGTGAACTCAATAGCTACATCAACGTTTTCCAAATTATCTGTTTGATCGCTATTTTTGCTATCAATTTTATAAACCACCTGGTGCCCTTTTTCAATTGCCAATTTCTCTATTAGCTTACCCATTTTTCCGTACCCAATTATTGCTATGCGCATTGCAGACGATCTATAAAGGTCAAAGTTACAATTTAAGACTTAATGAAACTCCTGCTCCCTGGCTTCTGAAAGGGGAGATATAAGGCATGACATTCAATGAAATATCATCGCTTACGTCAAAATAAAACAGGTGTGCATCTACATTTGCATCGATGATATTCAGGGCATATATTACTGCGAAAGAGATATATGATAAGTCACGCCAGCTTTTATAAGTATCGATTAAATCTAGGAGCTGATCATTAGAAAATCCCGTATCATTGTTGGTGTTAGGATCGCCATCGGTTGATGAAATATAGGCTTCTTTATACTTATCTATATTCTTCAAATTATCATTCAAAAAGTATCCCGTAACAGCGATTCCTCCATAAAGAATGGGGATTTTCCAATATTTTTTATTGTAAACCTGGCCTGCGCCGGGTAAAATGGCCGACAGGATTGTCGCTTTCTTTGGTGAATGATAATACTCAGACTCTGGAGGTGGTGTCGGCACGTTTTCAACATTTCCGGTTACCGTTCCACGATCTACATCTATAACCTCTGTGGTATCGGGAGTTTGAGTCAAAGTAGAATCTGTTTGAGCCATGGCCCACACAGAAAACAGACTAAAAGCTATTCCAAGAAGGAATTTAAAGCTCGAGTTTATCAATGATGCGTTGTAAATCATCTTCAGATTGAAAGGCAATTTCAATTTTGCCTTTTCCTTTTTGATCCCGTTTGAGGTCAACTTTTGTGCCAAATAGATCTATTAAATCCGATTTAATCTTTTGATGAGCAAAAGAAAGTGGGATAGAGGTTGCTTTCTTTTTATCAGCTGGAGTTTTATCTTCTTTAGCAAGCTGTTCTACTTGTCTTACTGACGAGTCTTCAGCTAAGATTTTATGATAGGCCTTGAGCATTTTACTTTGACTATCAAAAGCCAGGAGCGCGCGCGCATGTCCCATCGATATTTTTCCTTCCCGGATTCCCATTTGGATTTCCGGTGGTAAATTTAGTAGGCGCAGGTAGTTGCTAATCGTTGCCCGCTTTTTTCCTACCCGTTCGCTGAGTGCCTCTTGTGTGAGTCTGCACTCGTCCATCAGTCTTTGGTAAGAAATAGCAATTTCTATGGCATCCAGATTTTTTCGTTGAATATTTTCAACGAGCGCCATTTCAAGCATTGCCTGATCGTTTGCTACACGAATATAAGCCGGAACCTCTTTAAGACCTGCAATATGCGAAGCTCTAAAACGTCGCTCTCCGCTTATTAGCTGAAAACGGTCAAATCCAATTTTTCTGACTGTAACCGGTTGAATTATACCCAGTTCTTTAATTGATTGAACAAGCTCCATGAGCGATGTTTCGTCAAAAACCGTTCTTGGTTGAAACGGGTTAGCTTCAATCTGGTCTATTGGCAGCATGGCAACCGACCCAAGCACACGGGTGGTGCTCGCAGTATTGGTACCAGTGGTAATATCCGTTTCTACGTCCTCAAGCAAGGCGCTCAAACCGCGTCCAAGTCCCTTTTTCTTACTCATTTTCGAGCTCAATCAATTTATCTTCCGATTTGATTTTAGTCAAATCATTTTTTTGCAATATTTCGCGAGCCAAATTTAAGTAATTTATAGACCCTTTGCAGGAAGCATCGTGCATAATAATGGTTTCGCCGTGGCTCGGAGCTTCTCCCAATCTTGTATTTCTGTGAATAATGGTGTTAAAAACCATCTGCTGAAAATGCATTTTAACTTCCTCAACAACCTGATTGGCCAATCTTAAACGAGAATCGAACATTGTAAGCAAAATACCTTCAATCTCAAGCGAATTATTGAGTCGTGACTGCACAATTTTGATTGTATTTAAAAGCTTACCCAAACCTTCCAGGGCAAAGTACTCGCATTGAACGGGTACAATGACAGAATCTGAAGCGGTAAGTGCATTGACGGTAATCAAACCCAGTGATGGAGAGCAATCAATGATAATAAAATCGTACTCGTCTTTCACGTTACTGAGAGCATGGCGCATCATATGCTCGCGCTTTGGCAAACTTATCAATTCTATTTCTGCACCAACCAAATCGATATGCGAAGGAATTAGGTCCAGATTTGGATTTTCAGTTTTTATTATGATATCCTTTGGCTCTACGTCGTTAATCAAGCATTCGTAAATGCTGGTTTTTACCGATTTAGGATCTACTCCCACACCGCTTGTAGCATTGGCTTGCGGATCTGCATCTACTAGCAATACTTTATATTCTAATACACCCAAACAAGCGGCTATATTAATAGCGGTAGTGGTTTTTCCTACTCCGCCTTTTTGATTAGCAATACTTATTATTTTTCCCATAATTATAGTTCGATCGTTTCTCCTATTTCCAGCAAGGTAAGATTGGCCCCTGCGCTTTCAAATTTTGCTTTTGCTTCATCCTCATCAATTTCAATGGGGGGAAACGTATTATAGTGCATACCAAATACACTTTTACATTTTATAAATTCAGATGCAATTATTGCATCTTCTACACCCATCGTAAACGTATCGCCTATTGGCAAGATAGCATGATCAATATCGTACTGTCTTCCGAGAAGCTGCATATCCATCGTTAATGCTGTATCTCCGGCATAATATACAATCAAGTCGTTAAAATTGAGTACAAATCCTCCGGGGTTCCCTCCATATGAACCATCAGGCATTTCACTACTGTGAAT
Organism: uncultured Cryomorphaceae bacterium; assembly: GCA_963748925.1. Lineage (GTDB taxonomy): Bacteria > Bacteroidota > Bacteroidia > Flavobacteriales_D > Cryomorphaceae > Cryomorpha. The sequence continues at coordinate 471,659 of CAVVKG010000001.1, forward strand.
GGCATTTACATATTTTACTGTCCCGAACGGAAAGTTCATGCTTCCGCCAAGGTTTAAACTTTTACCTTCTTTTATTCCTTTGTTGGCAAACCAGTTTATAATTTCAAAATTAGAGATCAGCGTAGCATTCGTTCGCTTAGCTATTGAAATGGCATCTGCGACGTGATCTTCATGTCCGTGAGAAATTAAAATATAATCCGCACTTATTTTTTCAATGTCAATCTTCTCCGCTAGTTTATTGGGAGAAATGAAAGGGTCAAAAAGTAAATGATAACTATTTACCTCCATACCAAAACAAGAATGACCGTAATATGTTAGTTTCATCTAAGATCCGCCTTTTGGCTATTACAATTGAATCCCTAAAATTACAGCATATTGAAGGAATATTTGTCCTGAACCACCTTTAATTATGCACAGAATTTTGTTAATTCGCAGGCTCTATGATGACAATTATTTGCGGTACTAACCGCTCTGGAAGTAACAGCTCTAAAATAGCTGAATATTGCAAAAATTACGCTCTTAGTCAGGATGTTGAAGTTGAGATACTAGATCTTGAAAAAATTTCTGCAGCTACCTTTTTAGACGGTTCCTATGGAAATCATTCAGATAGTTTTTCACAAATCCTTGAAAATAAAATAGAGCCGGCTGCTCATCTTTTGTTCATTGTACCTGAATATAACGGAAGCTATCCGGGAATATTGAAATTGTTTCTTGATACGGCACCCCCTTCTATCTGGAATGGTAAAAAAACAGCTTTAATTGGTGTGGCAACCGGTAGATCGGGAAATCAACGCGGACTCGACCATTTGATGGCTGTTCTTCACTATTTGAATATGGAGGTATACAGTCAAAAACCACTGCTATCTTCAATCCACCTTCACCTGAATGAAGAGGGGAATATAAATAATGAAGAATATAAAAGTCTGATTGAAAACCAGATTGAAGGATTTAAAAACTTCTAATTTACTCTCGCTCTAAATCGTCAAAATTCACATCGGTGAATTCTTCACTTTCGACCATCCCATCCTTGTTGTAATCTGGCTCATCGGCTGGATCAATATACTCGTTGTCAGCCTCCTGAAGAGATCTGATTTTAACTAAAGCCTCTTCCAACCCATCGGCGAATTTATCGAAATCTTCTTTGTACAAAAAGAGCTTATGCTTTTCATAGGTGTGATTCCCATCATCGTTAAATCGTCTCTTACTTTCAGTAATGGTAAGGTAAAGATCATTTCCACGTGTTGATTTTACATCGAAGAAATAAGTTCTTTTCCCAGCTCTTACTGCCTTCGAATAAACATCGTCTCTACCCGAATTTTCGTTTTCTGTTGACATCCTTTTTATTGATTTAAAGTCTACAATTTGCTAATGTATTGGGGCAAATATACAATTTGTTGGAAACTAGGATTATAAATTTCTATTTTAATCCTGTTCTACTTTCCGCTCTTCACTTAATTGTTTCTTGTGCAATTCAGCGTAGGTACCATTTTGGGCCAATAGCTTGTCGTGCGTTCCAGATTCAATTATCCGTCCTTCGTCCAAAACTAAAATATTATCGGCTAGCTTAACGGTAGAAACCCTGTGACTAATAAGCACAGTAGTCTTATTTACCATTATTTTTTTGAGGTTCGTAAGTATAATTTCTTCTGTCTCGGTATCAACGGCAGATAGACAGTCGTCGAAAATGAGAATTTGAGGTTTCCCTGCAATCGCTCTGGCAATGCTAACTCTTTGTTTTTGCCCTCCGGAAAGGTTTATTCCGCGCTCACCCAAAATAGTTTCAAACTTCTTTGGAAACTCCTCTATATTATGACGAACGTATGCATTTTCAGCGGCCTGTTCAATTTTTTCTTTTGAGCGAACCTCGTCGTCAAGACCAAAAGCAATGTTATTTGCAATAGTTTCACTAAACAAAAATACATCTTGCGGCACATAACCAATGCTACTCCTGAGGCTATTCAAATTAAGGGTATCAATAGGCTTGTTGTCAATCAAGATGGTTCCTGAAGTGGTATCCAAATTTCTGCAAATGAGATTGGCTATAGTACTCTTTCCCGACCCGGTTCTACCGATAATAGCAAGGGTTTTGCCGCTTTCAATTGAGAAACTCACCTCTTTTAGAGCTTTAATACCACTATCAGAATAGGTAAATGAAACCTCTTCAAACTTTAAATCGCCCTGTATCGTATCCGGCTCCGTTTTCGGATTTGTTATTTCAGGCACGGTATGCAAGAACTCGTTGATTCGTTTTTGTGAAGCAGAAGCTCGTTGCACCAGCGATGTTACCCAACCTACCGAGGCAAAAGGCCACGTGAGCATGTTAACATAGATCACAAATTCCGCAATATTACCGATACTAATTTCACCGTTTATCGCTTTAATTCCGCCTACATATATGGTAATAATGGTACTGAGGCCAATGAGCAATATAATAGCTGGCATAAACAGTGCATCAACCTTTACCAGTTTAAGTGAATCAACCTTATAAGTATTGCACTCTTTAGCGAAGTTTTCCTGTGTAGACCTTTGTCTGTTAAATGCTTTTAATACACGTATTCCCGAAAAGGATTCCTGCACCAATGTGCTGAGATGAGATTGCTGACGTTGTACTTTTTCGCTTCTTTTATTAATTAAAGTTGAAACGTAATAAACAGATACAGAAAGAACTGGGAGTGGTAGAAGCACATACAAGGTTAACTCAAGGTTTACACTTATCATAGCCCAAATAGCCAGCACACTTAGCACTATAAGATTCAGTGTATACATAATTGCTGGCCCTAAATACATACGCACCTGGCTTACATCCTCACTTATTCTGTTCATCAAGTCGCCGGTTTTGTTACGGCGATAAAAAGCCAGACTAAGCCGTTGATATTGGTCAAACACCTCATTCTTTAAATCAAACTCAATAAGCCTCGACATGATGATAATTGTTTGTCGGGTAAAAAACAAAAAGAAGCCCTTAAATAAAGCAGCAGCGAGATAAAGAGCCGCAAGTAAAATGGATAAACTTGTTATGGCTTTAGTAAGACCTGCAATAGAATTTATGCCCTCATATTTAGACGTGCTAATGTTAAAAATATCGAAAATGATAGCAATACTATAAGGTAACTTCAGTTCATAGTTAGTCAAGTCGCCAGACTTATATACTTCAAGCGACTCTGTTATTAAATCGAATGCTTCCCGTATCATTCGCGGAGCGTAGATAGCAAAGAGGTTAGATGCGATTATAAAAATCGTTCCTAGTACGATTTGCCATTTATAATGCCAGAGATACTTATTGAGGTGAGCTAGTGCCCTCATGGAAATTTATTTGATTGCTCACGAATCTTCGTGGTAGTTAAAAAAATGTACTTTTGTGCTGTTTTAGCGAAATTAGAATGCAAAGCTACGTTTAATTATTCCGTTTATAAACATCATTCATAGATCAAATGTTTGAATCAAAAGAACTAATAAATCCCAAGGAGATTGCTGGTCCATTAGCGCAAATGCAAGCTTTGAACCACGAGCAGGTTCTGTTTTGTAATGATCCAGATACCGGCCTGAGAGCAATAATTGCCATCCATAATACGGTTTTAGGACCTAGTTTGGGTGGAACTCGGATGTGGGCTTATAAAAACGAAGCCGAAGCCTTGAAAGATGTGCTTAGACTATCGCGTGGAATGACGTTTAAATCGGCTATTTCCGGATTGAATCTGGGTGGAGGTAAAGCCGTAATTATTGGTGATCCGCACAAGGATAAAACTGAAGCTATGATGCGGCGATTTGGGCAGTTTGTAGAAAGCCTTAACGGCAAATATATTACTGCTGAAGATGTTGGAATAACTACACGCGATATTGAATATGTAGCCGAAGAAACAGATCACGTAGCAGGCTTACCCGAGAGCAGAGGTGGAGGAGGAGATCCATCACCCGTGACCGCCTATGGCGTGTATATGGGTATGAAGGCTTCTGCCAAATTTGCCTGGGGCAGCGATAGCCTGGAGGGAAAGCGCGTAATGGTTCAAGGTGTAGGGAATGTTGGATATAATCTTGTCAAATTATTATACGAAGAGCGGGCTGAAATCGCCGTTAGCGATATCTACGAATCCCGCTTAAAGTCAGTTGCTGAAGAATTTAATGTGGAAGTGGTAAATCCTGACGATGTGTATGATCACAATATGGAAATTTACGCTCCATGTGCATTGGGTGCTACAATTAATGATGATTCAATGGCAAGATTGAAATGTCAGATCATAGCGGGAGCGGCTAATAATCAGTTGGAAGACGAAAAGCGTCATTCCGAGATGATTGCTGAGAATGGAATACTATACGCTCCGGACTTTCTTATAAATGCAGGTGGTATTATCAACTGTTACTCTGAAGTAATTGGATACAACCGTGAAGAGGCATATCGAAAAACAGAGCATATTTATGAAGTTACGAGAGCGGTCCTTGAGCAATCGAGAAACAATAATGAACCAGCTCACGCTGTAGCAATAAAAATGGCTCAGGCACGCATTGATTCAATGCTATCAGTCAAAGCAAAACGATAATATTTTTTTAACTTAGTAAAAGATCCCCAACGAGGCATGCTAAATCGCCGACATCTTAGAATTAAAATTTTACAGGCACTCTATGCCTTTGAGCAGTCTAAGGATAACAATATCTCGCGCGCAGAAAAGGAGCTCTTCCACAGTATTCAGAAAATGTATGACATGTACCTTTTTCTTATGCTGGTTATGGTCGAAATACGCGGAGTGGCTGAAAGTAAAATAGAAGAGGGTAAGAAAAAGCGACTTCCAACCGAAGAGGATATGAATCCAAATATGCGTTTTGTCGATAACCGCTTGCTGAAGCAGATAGATGAAAACAAGGCGCTTCAAAGCCTTGCCGAAAAAGCAAAGATCAACTGGATGGGAGAGGGCGAGTTGATTCGCAGATTGTACCGATCGGTTATTGAAACCGAAGAGTACAAAGATTACATGGCTGCTGAGGAAAATAGTTATAAGGCTGATAAGGAAGTTATAATTCGTATTTTCAAACGCCACTTAATTAATCATGAGTCGCTTCAGTATTTCTTTGAAGAAAAAAGTATTTTTTGGATAGACGATTTAGACATTGTGGCATCCATGGTGATTAAAACGTTCAAATCATTTGACGAAAAATCTGATGAATTTACGCCGTTGCTGCCACTTTGGAAGGAACCTGAGGATGAAAAGGCATTTGTGAAAGCACTGTTTAGAAAAACAATAACACAAAGCGAGGAGCACCAGGCCCTTATAAAATCTCATACCGACAACTGGGAAATTGAGAGAATAGCTTTGATGGATATTCTATTAATGAAAATGGCACTGAGCGAAGTGCGTGAGTTTAAGCAAATACCCGTAAAAGTTACACTTAACGAGTATATTGAAATATCCAAGTATTACAGCACTCCAAAGAGCAATACTTTTATTAACGGAATTCTGGATAAGCTCTTTACAGAAATGACCGATGAAGGAACCATTAAAAAAATAGGACGTGGACTTATTAACTAAAAAAGTTTTAGTATTTTCTATTCTTTCAATTGTTTTGGTGGGCTGCGGTTCTTCAAATAGTGACCGCTCTGTGGGTACAGATGTTATTGACAATCCCGCCACATTAAAAGGCAAGTCGACAAAGGGAACACCGGAAATAACTTTTGACGAAACTGAGTTTAACTCGGGTAAAATTACCCAGGGCGAAGTACTTAATTATGTCTATAAATTTGAGAACACCGGTGACGCTCCGCTAGTTATTAGTTCGGTAAACGGCTCTTGCGGATGTACCGTGCCACGAAGTTACCCTAAAGGCAAAATTATGCCTGGAGAAGGTGGCGAAATTGAAGTAGAATTTAATAGCGATAATAAATGGGGTGAGCAAACAGTTACGATATCTGTTGCTACAAATGCAGTTCCATCCGCTAAAATGCTTTATATAAAAACAAATATTGTCGTTCCAGACAATATGAAATCGAGTAAATAACTAAATATAATAAACAAAGATTATGGGTGAAGGTGGTTCTATTCAATTGCTATTTTGGGTTGCTATCATAGGAATATTTTACTTTTTTATGATCCGACCACAGGCTAAGAAGGCCAAAGAGGCGAAGAAATTTCGTGAAGCTCTTGACAAGGGAACGAGAATTGTGACGATAGGCGGAATACATGGTAAGGTGACTGAAGTTCTGGACACTGTTGTAGTTATTGATACAGGTTCTACAAAATTACGCGTTGAGAAATCTGCAATATCTCCAACAGGGGCTGCAAACGAGCAAGAGCTAGTAAAAAAATAAAAGAAGTGTTGCCATTACGAGTAGGTCTTACAGGCGGGATAGGTGCGGGAAAATCACTTATTGCGAGAATTTTCGAATCTCTGGGAGTTCCCGTATTTGATTCTGACAAAGTTTCAAAGTCTATCCTTGCTGACAATCTTGAAGTGAAAGAACAAGTAATTTCTGTTTTCGGAAATGAAGCCTACAACGGAAATGAGCTGAACAAATCATACCTGGCCGGCCGTGTATTTTCAAATTACAGCCTTCGGGAGAAACTAAATTCTATTGTTCATCCGGCTGTAGCTACTGCTTTTGAAGAATGGGTTCGCGAACACTCAAAAGAGCCTTACGTTTTAAAAGAGGCGGCTATTATATTTGAAACAGGCTTGCACGAAAAGCTTGATGCTGTAATATTGATTACAGCCCCGGAGCAGATAAGGATCGACAGAGTGATGAAGCGCGATGATGTTTCGGTAAATCAAGTGCGCCAAAGAATGGCGGCCCAATGGACTGATCAGCAAAAGCAAGGTCTGACAGATTACACGATTTTAAATGACGGAACTAGTCTCGTGATTCCGCAAGTTTTACATATTCATAATACGCTTAAGAGTGGCGTATTGACTAAATCGAATTAATTTTACGCAAAGAACTCAGAAATGAAAAATTTATACTTTTTTTTTATTGCCATTTTTCTCACTTCGACTTTTGCTCAAGGCCAGTCGGTAAGTTTGAGTGCCAGTCAAATTGATTTCGGAACTGTTACTTTCGGTGATTTAGACAGCGTACTCGTAGAAATCACAAATCTAAAAAATGAAGAGATTGATGTATTTCAACCCGAGTTTTTTGATGTGTACAACACATCGCCATTTTATGTAAATGTATATCCCGAAGCAATCCCCGCTAATGGATCAGCTTCGTTTTATATAGTTTACAAACCGGTTCACAATATCGTTCACAATAGTGAGATGGTTGTGAAAACCAGTGGTAATCGCGGCGCTGCTGCAATAGATCTTATAGGTGATTGTGAATATGCAAATACCTATTACAGTTTGACTCATAATATGATTGACGAAGATCTTGAAGAAGCGCTTAATGATATTCTCGACGATAATTATCAGGATTTCGGCTACAACGGTGCTCGCGACAAAATATTTATGGAACTTGATAATCAAAGGGTTAATGGGCAAGGGTCTGTTGAAAATAGGATAACCCGAGCTTATATTGGAACTGATGCTGTAGGCTATACCAGCCGAAGCAATGCACAAAGCCAATTTAACTTGAACACCGAGCACACTTTTCCCCAGGGTTTTTTCAATCAGAATTTGCCAATGAGAGCAGATATGCACCACTTGTTTGTTACAGATGTTGATGCAAATAGTACTCGTGCCAACTTTGCTTTTGGAATTCCCGTAAGCAATATTACCTGGGAAGAAGGCGGCAGCAGGCAGGGTGTTGATGCCAGCGGAACAAGTGTTTTTGAGCCACGCGATGCGCAAAAAGGAAAAAGTGCGCGAGCCGTTTTATATTTCGTGGTGCGCTATCAGAATTTCGGAGGTTTCCTTACGGAGAATCAGGAAGAGGTGTTGCGCGAATGGTGCTCATCATTTCCTCCGGATGAAGTGGATATGACTAGAAATGAGGACATCTTTGAATTACAAAACAATAGAAATCCATTCGTAGACTATCCACAATTTTTAGATCGAATTTATAATATCAGATTGGATCAGGATCGGCCGAATGTTGGATATCTAGCAGTGTCAACCGCTGAAGTAGACTTTGGCGATGTTTCGGAAACTGGTGACGAGACATTTAATATCGTTATTACCAATTATGGAGAGCGCTTTGTAACGATTAACGGTTTGGAGTTTACCGGGAATTCAACATCAAGCTTTAGCTTGGCTGGGGATGTTCCGGCGAACTTTATTGTGAACCCGGGAGAGAGCGCATATCTGCCTGTTATTTGCACTGCTACAAGCTCTAATGATGACCTTGAGGCCTTGTTTGGTTTTTCAACTACAGCTGCAAACGGTAATTCTTATCAAATTCCGGTAAGTGCGGATTTCTCTACTGGTTTGGCATCTATTTCAGCCTACGAGAGTGTTGTCGTTTCCCCAAATCCATTTCTCTATCAGGTTGAACTGAGAAACTTAAATGAGCAGGTTTCTCAAATTCATGTTTATGATATTTCCGGTAGGTTGTGCAAATCTATAAATGGAAATGTAAAGACTATCGCCATGTATGACTTCCAATCTGGAATTTACCAAATGGTTGTTACGCTTAACAATGGAGATATCTTTACACGTAAATTGGTAAAGCAGTAATTCAATAGAGAATTATTGCAATGGAATGAGTTTTTCGAATCTATTTTTGCTGAGATAAGATCTCACGATCATTTCCATTTCGGGACAATCAATTAATTGGTGTTGAACGAAATCTTCGTTTAAATGAGACATAGGTTCTGCAGCATCAATAATCCCATAACCGATAGCTCTTCCTTTCTTAACCAAAATGGCAATGCGCTCATTTACCGTGGCGGCTTCATCTATTACCACGTATGAATCAGATGGAATAACCACTTCTAAGAGGTTTTTTAAACTTCCGTTAGTAGATTTAATGAAAGGTGATTTCCGATTGCCAAAGAGTGATGGATAATAATCAAGACCGTTTTCCAGTCCTATATTTTTAATATAATCAAGGCCTTCATGAAAGTTACCGAAAATCATCAAAGCGTTTTGCCCTTCCTTTTTACGCTTGAGAACGAGTACTTCTCCATGTTCCGGCGATTCTTCCAGAAAAATAGCAAAATGTGTTTTCATTGAAAACCTGCCGTGGTTAAATTTCGGCATATATGTCAGTAAATCACTAGCCTCAATGAGTTGTGCTGTAAGTGCGCTACCTGTAACGTTGTAGTCAATACGATGGACATCCTTAATAAATTGCTTGTAATCTCTCGAATCATTTGGCCTCAACTTGGTGCTTATTGCAGTTAAGATTTGCGGACTTCGCTTGATGTAAATTAGATTCTCATCTTTGTCAAAAAATTTCACAACTCCACATTCGTCTGGAATGCTTTCCAAAAATTCTGTGGTGATATGAGGTGAATTGATAATTTCGGGTTTTGGTAACCCCAGGTGTGCGTCAAAAAGTCCGGCGTGGCTTTCGTTGAGAATAATCTTCTCAAAAAGTTTGACGGTGGCCTGGGCATCAGCTTCTGCGCGATGGGCTCCTTCTAAGACGATATCTAACTCCTTTGTGATTTTGCCAAGACTGTAAGATGCCAGCCCCGGAAAGCTAGATCGGCTAAGTTGAACCGTGCAGAGTGTCTTTCTCTTAAAGTCGCGGCCTATTCTTCTAAACTCTTCCTTAATGAAACTGTAATCAAAATTCACATTATGTGCTACGAAAATGGCATTAGCCGTGAATCTGTCCAGGTCGGCTGCGATCTCTTCAAAGGTTGGTGCGTTAGAGACCATCTCGTCAGATATACCGGTAAGATTTTTAATAAAAGGAGGAATTGGAATTCCGGGATTGACAAGTGTGGTAAACTTATCAATCATTTTATGACCGTCGTGAAGAAATGCAGCAATTTCTGTAATTCGACCTGATTTATTATTTCCGCCGGTAGTTTCAATATCTATTATAGTATACATATGGTTCTGCAAAAGTACCCATTCTTAAGAATGCATTCGTCTTTTATGATAAATTTTCACTTATTTTGCCACGATGGTTAGTAGTTTGTTTACATGGCTCTGTGTACAATGGTTTCGTATCTCGGGGTGGCGGGTGGCTAAAAATTTACCAAAAGAATTGAAACAATATGTATTGGTAGTTGCACCGCATACTAGCAATATTGATTTTTTTGTGGGAGTAGCAGCCAGAAAAGAGATGGGTCTAAATGTGAAATTCATCGCAAAAAAAGAATTATTTCGATTTCCTATTAAAAATTTACTAATTAATCTGGGAGGCTTTCCGGTTGATAGATCTGTAAAAGGAAGTCTGGTGGAGCAAATGGCTGCCAACTATAAAAATATTGAGAATTTTGCTATTACTGTAGCTCCCGAGGGTACTCGGAGTAAGGTCGGTACATGGAAAACAGGATTTTATCATATTGCCACAAAAGCAGAAGTTCCTATTGTTATGGTAGGCTTTGATTATCAAAAGAAATGGATCATTTCCTCTGAACCTTTTTACGTATCAGGAAATATGGAAAGTGATATATTTAAGATGCACAAGTTCTTTGGAAAAATAGTTCCAAAACATCCTGAAAAGTCAAATTATTAATAGTGTCATAATGACGTTATGTCCTTAATAACAAAACGTTATTGCAGTTAGTTATGGATGATAAACTTATTCACATGCTTTTATTTTTCAACAAGTTGGCCCACCATTCATTCTAAATTCATAAATTTAAACTCTGAGTTAAGAAATTCTTAATATTAGGCTTGGAAATTGCCACTGGCAAATACCCAAAGAAATTTTAAAATTCATTTTTTATTAAGAAACCCAAAACCTGAACTTCTATGGATAGATACGATAATCTGATTTTGGAAATTATCCAAACGCACAAGCTTGAAAGCCCTGAGCGCAAAAAAATTCATTTGCGAAAGCTTGAAAAAACTTTTTGGCAGCAAGTAGAAATTGACGGAGAACTGAGTATTGGTCAGGGAAGAATAGGGGAGCGGATTACAAATTTGTACATCAAGGGCTTAATTGAGAATAAAAATGGATACGGTCTTACCCGAAAGGGCAGAGTTCAATTATCGGTTTTAGATCAGGAAAATTAAATACTATTGTGCCTAGAATAAAAGAAGGGGAGCATTGCTTCCCTTTTTTGTTGGCCCTTTTTTTCATCAGGCAAAGGATCTTTCTATGCTTAATTGCTTACTTTAATTTGCTTTATCAGATAATAAGAGCCAAGCTCAGAGTTTCTAGATTCACCATGATATAAACAATTGTTAATAATCAATGTGTAAACAGTGTTGGTAAACCAACTCTCCTTTTTTTGGTAGATGGGATTACGTAGTATAAATTTACGACAGTTAAAAGAGAGATATCAGATTTGTCAATCGAGACAAGGTTCTATATATCAAGCGAATTCTTAACTGAAATGCGGTTCGCCGCTTTATCGCTAATACGCATTCTAGGATTGCGAAAGATTAGAAACTCGTTTTCTAGTTGAAATGATTTAGTTCGCAAAAGCAATTTAGAAATATTCGCACTCCTGTGAAGGATACGAAGAGTATGGCTTAACTTTAAAACGGTTTACACAAATTAGTTTTCGTAACGAATTTGTCAAGTAGATTCGAATTCGACGGTTAAACTCACGTTTTTTCGTTGTAAAGAAGTGAAGTTGTTAGATTAGAAATCAGACCTGAGGCTTAGGCTAAAGCGAAATTTGAAAACGGTATTTTAACATTTATCGCTCACTACGGTGAGAGCTAAATAGGCGGGTTGATCGTATGATCTTATCCGCCTTACTGTTTTATATAGGTTCCTCTCTGGAGTCTGAGAAAAATCGAACACTCATTTTGATTGATTTCTTTTTTTTAAATAGAAGAACAAGTAGGTTTGTATTGAGTTCTCTTCTCATAGACTTATACCGCTATAAAACCGTATATTAAATGATATTTATTGATAATAAAGGCATTACTGATCCTACTATGAACCTGGCGCTGGAAGAATACGCGCTCAGGAATTTCAAACACGGACAGGATTATTTACTTTTTTATATTAATGAGCCTTCTATTATAATAGGTAGATATCAAAACACCTTAGAGGAGATTAATCTCAGCTATACAGAAGCGAAAAACATTCATGTAGTTCGGAGAATTTCAGGAGGCGGTGCCGTTTATCACGATTTCGGTAATCTTAATTTCAGTTTCATGACTGATTATGATATCAAAAATCTAAATAATTTCAAGAAGTTTTCGCAGCCTGTTATCAAAATCTTGAACTCATTAGGAGTTCCTGCCGAAATGAAGGGTAGGAATGACGTGGTTGCCAACGACAAAAAAATATCTGGCAATGCTCAGTTTTCTACAGGTAAACGCATGTTCAGCCATGGAACCTTATTGTTTGACAGCAATTTAGGCGAGGTATCGAATGCGCTTAACGTCAAAATGAGCAAAATAACCTCCAAAGGGCATAAGTCTGTGCGAAGCAGGGTAGCCAATATTAGTGAGTTCATGTCTGAAAAGATGTCGATCGAGGAATTCAGAGAAGCAATACTAACCGGGCTTTACGATGAGAAAACCGATTTTGAGGTTTACCACCTCACAGATCAGGAGTGGGGTGAAGTAAATACTTTGCGTGAGGAAAAGTACAATAGTTGGGATTGGAATTTCGGTCGTTCGCCTGATTTTAATATTCATAGAGTACAGCGTTTTCCTATTGGAGAAATTGATGTTCGCCTGATGGTAAAAAAGGGTCATATTGATAATGTGAAAATCTATGGCGACTTTTTTGGTCGTGAGCCGGTTGAGAAAATTGAGAAACTCCTCATGGGAAAAAAGTACGATTTTGAGGTTATCAACAATACGCTCAAAGATTTGGAAATGAAACTCTTTTTTGGGGATATGCCAGCATCCGACTTTATTCATTTGATATATGGTGAAGACCAAATTGCCCAGAGTGAATGATATGGGTGCTCTTCAACCTTAAAATGTGAATAACTGAATTCGTGATCCTCAAATACAGGGTCAAAGGCTTATACATTTAGAACATCATAAGATGTTCTTAAATGGCACAAAGAGTAAAAGCAGAAAAGAAAGAAACAGTTAGAAAGATTTTTGTAATAGATACTTCTGTAATACTGTATGATAGCAACGCAATTAAAAACTTTGAAGAGCATGACGTAGCTATTCCTATTCAGGTTCTTGAAGAACTCGATGACTTTAAAAAAGGAAATGAAACCGTGAATTTTGAGGCACGCGCCTTCATCCGGTTTGTAGATTCTATATCGAAAGAAAAGCTTATCAGCGATTGGGTTCCTCTTAACGGCCGAAATACCGGCAATTTCAAAGTGGTTCTTCACACACAGTCTACCGGAATTAATACCGAACGGGTATTTGGCGACAGTAAATACGACAATAAGATACTGAATTGTGCCATCCAACTAAAGGAAGATCACAAGGATAAAAGTGTCATATTAGTTTCAAAAGATATCTGTCTCAGGCTAAAAGCCAAAGCATTAAATATTCTTGCCGAGGATTATGAAACCGGTAAGGTAAAAGATGTGAAGGCCCTTGATGAAGGACAAGTGGAGTTGACCGGAGTGGATGAAAAGCTAATTGACAGTTTGTTTAAAAGCGGAATTGGGGACCCTTCATTGTTGAAACTCAAAAAGATTAGTGCCAACCAGTATTTTATCCTAAAGCACCGTAAAAAATCAGTTCTAGCTAGATATAATAAGGAAGAAAATCTTTTGGAACGACTCCCTGACGGGGAAAGTTTTGGGATAAAAGCTCTAAATGCAGAACAGAATTTTGCCCTTCATGCCTTATTAGATCCTTCCATAAAGCTTGTGACTATTCAAGGAATGGCTGGTACGGGTAAAACGCTTCTGGCTATTGCTTCAGCTATTGAGCAAAGAACAGGATACCGACAAATTTTTGTTTCCCGTCCGGTTGTCCCACTAAGCAACAAAGATTTGGGCTATCTACCGGGAGATGTAAAATCAAAGCTGGATCCATATATGCAGTCGCTCTGGGATAATCTGAGCTACATTAAAAGCCAGTTTCAGGTAACTGATAAAAACCATAAGCGCATTGAAACGATGATTGAGAATGAGAAAATAGCAATTTCTCCTCTTGCCTATATTCGTGGAAGAAGTTTGGTGAAGATTTTCTTTATTATTGATGAAGCTCAGAATCTGACACCCCACGAGGTGAAAACAATTATTTCCAGAGCAGGTGATGACACCAAGATTGTACTCACGGGCGACATTCACCAAATTGACACCCCTTATTTAGATAGCCAAAGTAATGGACTTACCTATCTGATTGACAGAGTAAAAGATCATCCGATTGCGGCTCATATTACTCTTCAAAAAGGAGAACGAAGCGAATTAGCTAATATTGCAAATGAATATTTATAAATTTATGAAAGCGTTATATCTTGCAGGCTTTATTGCCTTAGTATTTTCAAGTTGTTCTAATCCCGGAAAACCAGTAGAGGATTCGGAGGAATACGACGTGATAAAAGAAGAAAATGAATTAATACAAACAAAAGAAGAATTGAAACCAATGGAATACGTCGTACTAGAAACTAGCAAAGGAGACATTACTCTTGAGCTAGATCCAAATAAAGCTCCAGTAACTGTTCAGAATTTTTTAAACTATGTCGATGCCGGTCACTATGACGGCACGATCTTCCACCGTGTTATTCCAAATTTTATGATTCAGGGTGGTGGGTTTGTTCCGGAAGGAACTCAAAAACCAACGGAATCTCCTATTGAACTGGAAAGCCAAAATGGGCTTTCGAATGATGTAGGAACGGTTGCTATGGCGCGCACCAATGCTCCAAATAGTGCTACTTCGCAGTTTTTTATCAATGTAGCTCAAAATGATTTTCTAAATTATAAGCCTGGAAACCCCGGTTACGCGGTTTTTGGAAAGGTTTCTTCTGGAATGGATGTGGTGAATGAGATCAGACAGGCTGAAACCAGAACCTATACCGGACATCAGGATTGGCCGGTTGAAACTATTATTATTAAGAAGGCAAGAAGAGAAAAATAGTATTTCTTCAAATTAAGATTGAATTCCTCGTTTAATAAACTTAAACGGGGATTTTTTTATTAATCTAAAAAAGAATACAGAGCTATATAATATTCTGAAAATCGTCGTTATTCTAATATTGAACTTAATCTATGAAATCAAGTATGAAAATATTCTTTAGTCTCGTTTTTACATTTTTGCTATTTCCTGCGTTTTCTCAAAAAGGAGAACAGTTTCCTAATATTGAAACTGAAATGATTTCCGGTCAAACAGTGGAATTACCGTCTCATTTATTGGGTAAATACTCACTGATAGGAGTGGGCACCAGCAAAAAAGCTGAAGAGGATCTTCGCACATGGCAAACACCCATCTACAACAAGTTTATTGCAAAAACAGGGTTGATGGATGAGATGTATGATGTCAATGTATGTTTCTTACCGCTCTTCACTGGAGCCTCCCAGGCAGCTAAGGGAAAAGTAATTAAAAAGCTCAAAGAAAATAATGAGGCTCTGGTCATAAACAACGTATATGTTTATGCAGGTAGCCGCGATCCTTTTAAAGGAATAGGAATCGATGATAAATCAGAGCCTTACTTTTTGCTACTTGATGCAAACGGTAAAATTGTTTGGTATGCTGAGGGTAGTTTTCGCCAAAAGTATTTTGAAGAGATTGAATCAATTTTGAATAAGTAAAGGATGTTGTGGTTGCTCGATAATAACTTGAGTGAGCACTAATTTTGCGTTATAATGAATTTAAATTAGCCTTTGATAGGTAAAAACATTATTCCCTTATAAGCACTTATTGCACTCTCGGCAATGAAACCAACATCTTAAAAGAGTGTTGCGCAATTAACAAACATGGATCACTAAAAGGCCTGAGGCTCTAAAAAGCATCATAATTATCCTTTAAAGGAGGAAATTTAGAATGTGATTTAGAAATAAACAACACACACCCTAAAAAAATGGGCACAAAAAAACCCGGTATAAAAACCGGGTTTATTTTATTGGACAACTATTGCATCCGGATATTTTTCTTTCCAGAATTCTAGTTTACCCATATCTCTGATGGTAATAACGGTTTTACTATCAAGCCTTACTTTAATCTTTGGCTTAAGTTCTTTAACCTTAGTACTCTTTCTTGTTCTAGGTCTTCCCATTCGTAAATTTGTTTATGTAAATAACGGAAAATACCGTTAGTTGTTTCAATCTTGAACGTTAATAATACAAAAAAATATCTGATAATCATCTCTTTTTAAACAAATAAGCTCCTTTTTCTGCTCCCCAGACATAATTATCTTCAGAATCGTACCCGCGATCCCAACTTTTAACCTCATTAGGTAAAATGGAGACGATGGAGGTAGCGTAAGAAGCACCGTTCATGTTGCTCTTACAGGTACCCTCGTTTGTTGATCCGGCATATTGAAAACCATCGTAATTTAAAAACACAGTACACCCATCCTTGTACTTCAAATCAAATGCGGTCATATCCTTAAATTTCTCCGGATTCTGCCAAGCGCCTATAAACTCTTCTTCGTTGGGAATCATGTAAACATCACTACTAAATTCTGAATCATTTATTTCAGATAGGAAATAAACTCTTTGGCGGTAAGGTTTGTTGGGTGTTGAGGCCAGAGCTTGCTCAACATACAGCCAGGCACCGTTAGGCGCTTCGGGCCAGATCCGCGTCATTTTAAGCGATATATTGTAATAAGAAGTATCACTTTCAGATTGCTCACTGGAATCAAATTCGCCTGTCATCCATTCCACCAGCTGGTCAAAATCGGCGGATGTTTCCTGAGCATTCGCTGAAAAGCAAATAATGGAAAGAAATAGAGCGGCAAAAACTGTGTTAAATCTTATCATTGCATTTATATTTTAGGACGAATTTAAGAATCTTAGTCTAACTTACTATGCCGGTAAACGCACTTTATTTGGGACTTTTCTGGATGGTTTATTATACCATACACTCAGCACTGGCATCACGTAGGGTCAAAGATTTTTTTGCCAAAAGAATTCCTGCAGTTTATAATTGGTATCAGGTTCTTTATTCTTTTTTTGCGGGGATTAACTTTACTTTGTTGCTTTGGCTCCACATAATCACACCTTCAGTCAAGGTTTTTCTTCCAAACCAGTTTACCAGGTATACTGGAATTGTTTTACTGATTTCAGCCCTTATTATTTTTTCAGTCGCCATTACTCAATACCGCTTAAGTTTTTGGGTAAAGTCAGCTCACGATGTTGAGCATCAAAAGTTAGTCACAACAGGTTTGAATGCATATGTGCGCCATCCATTATATTTTACGGTGCTAGTAGGGCTAGTTGGATTAATCTTACTTTATCCCAGTTGGAAAAATCTAGTGGTGTCGGTAATAACTACTTTGTACATAATTATCGGTGCCTTGTTGGAAGAACAAAAACTCCTGGAAAATTATACCACTGATTACATTGAATATAGAAAGCGCGTAAAGATGCTCATACCATTTGTAGTGTGAGAATAGTTCAGCTTAAGGAAGAATATAACTAGTACTTAAGACCCGTAACCTTTAGTTCCAGATTTTCCTTTGTAATTGCTTTTGCGCTTGAACCCACCTTTTCTGCTCTTATTTCCTCCTCCGGGCTTTCCTCCTCGATTTGGACTTCGCTCTTTTGAGTTGGGGTCATATGCAAAACTCTCACCGATATCAGGCGGTACAGGTTGTTTCAAGACATCAGTTTCAATTAACTTTTCTATCTGAGCAAATTTTCTTTGTTCTGAAGGCGTAATGAAAGTAATGGCCATTCCAGTTTGGTCGGCACGAGCCGTGCGCCCTACACGATGTACATAATCTTCTGCTTCATCAGGTACATCAAAATTTATAACAAGTTGAAGCTCTTTAATATCAATTCCCCGAGCCAGAATATCTGTGGCAACCAGAATATTAACTTTCTTATTTCTGAACTGACGCATTACCTCTTCTCGAGCGTCTTGCGTAAGGTCAGAATGCATTTCTTCTACCTGCAATCCTGTCTTTTGTAACTTCCTTGCAATTTCCTTTACCGCTCTCTTTGTTCTTGAGAAAACAATGACCCCATGTAAACCTTCCTTATTCAATAATTTGGTAATAAGCGCAGTTTTATCCTTGTCTTGAACCAAATAAGCTACTTGCATAACACCTGCAGCCGGTTTAGACATAGATAAACTAATCTGCTCAGGTTCTTGCAGAATAGTCTTTGCTAGCTGTCGTATTTTTGAGGGCATGGTAGCCGAGAACATCAAAGTTTGCCTCTCTTTTGGTAAGAATGACACAATGCGCATCAGGTCTTCATAAAAACCCATGTCGAGCATTCTGTCAGCCTCATCGAGTATAAGATGTGTGAGGTCCTGCGTTTTTACATAACCCAGGTTTAAGTGGGAAATGAGCTTGCCCGGTGTAGCAATTACAAAGTCGGTACCGGTTGTTAAAGCCGTTTTTTGTTGTTGAAATTCAGACCCGTCTCCTCCACCATATAATGAGCACGAGCTCATATCCGTAAAGTAGGAGAGGCCTTCGAGCGATCTGTCTATCTGCAAAGCAAGCTCTCTGGTGGGCACAATAACCAAAGCCTTTATGGAATTTGACTTATTGTCGTTTTGCATTAGCTGATGGATAACAGGCAACAAAAAAGCAGCTGTTTTTCCTGTCCCTGTCTGGGCACAGGCTATCAAATCCTTATTATCTAAAATTATCGGGAGTGCTTGCTCCTGAATGGGTGTGGCTTCTTTAAAGCCCATGGCGTCTAATCCTTCCAGAAGTTTAGGGTTTAAGCCGAATGATTCAAACTTCACTTATCTTTTTGTCTTTTTTCTTTGCCGCAAGGTATAATAAATCACCTTGAAAATTGGTAGGGCAGTTGATGGATATTAACTTTGCGACCCGAATTAGTTTAAAAAAGCGCTAATCAACTGATATGATGATACTTCTCTCACCGGCTAAAACTCTCGATTATGATTCGAAAGCCCCTTTTGAGCAGTATTCCGACCTTTTATTTCCAGAAAAAGCAACTTATTTATCGGGAAAGTTAAAGAAATTATCTGTACGCAAGCTAAAATCACTGATGGATATTAGTGATGATTTAGCCCAATTAAACTATCAGCGAAATCAGGAAAGAGCTTTTCCTTCTAATTTGGAAAATTCAAAACAAGCCATTTACGCTTTTAAGGGAGATGTTTATATGGGTTTGAAAGCAGAAGATTTTTCTGATACAGAATTGAACTATGCTCAGGAGCATATTCGCGTGCTTTCTGGATTATACGGTATGTTGAGACCTTTGGATTTAATGCAGCCTTACCGTTTGGAGATGGGTACAAGCTGGGCCGTTACTCCAAAGACTCAAAACCTCTATAAGTTTTGGAAAAAAATTGTGACCGACCAGATTATTAACGATTTGGAATCAACAGATTCAAAATTTCTTATTAATCTCGCCTCTCAGGAATACGCTAAGGCTGTTGATTTTAAAAAGATAGATATTCCCGTCGTTTCTCCTGATTTTAAAGAAGAAAAGGGAGATGCATTTAAGATGATTAGCTTTTTTGCCAAGAAGGCTCGTGGAATGATGGCTGCCTATATTGTAAAGAATCAAATTACCAAACTAGAAGACCTCAAGGGTTTTGATAGTGAAGGATATAATTTTAATGAACGTCTTTCCGACATTGGAAAGCATAAATGGGTATTTACCCGCAAATCAACATAATAACCTATGAAAATTAAATTGAAATCGTTCGTTCTTTTTGCAGGAGTGCTATGCCTTATGGCATCTGCGGCTTGCGCTCAAAAAGGCGACAAAAAAGGTGGTAAATCTGCCGAAATGAAAACAGAAATGGACTCTGTGTCCTATATTTTTGGGACAAGTCTGGGTTCCAATATTCGTCAATCAGGAATTGAAGGAGTTAATGTAGATCAAGTGATGCTTGGTCTTGAGGACGCACTTGAAGGAGATTCTGCTATGAAAATTTCTATAGAAGAAGGTAGCACAATCGTGCGTGCTTTTATGGCAGAAGTTCAGAAGAAAAAAGCCGCTGAGTCGACTAAAATAGCAACTGATTATATGGAGAAAGCTGCTGCTGACGGGAAGCTACAATCTACTGAAAGCGGAATTCTTTATGAGGTTGTTACGATGGGTGAAGGTCCAAAACCGGAAGCTACTGATAAAGTAAAAGTTAATTACGAAGGTAAAACAACTGCGGGTGAAGTTTTTGACAGCAGCTATGAGCGCGGTCAACCGGCTGAGTTTCCGCTAAACCGTGTTATTCCAGGATGGACTGAAATACTTCAGGAAATGCCAGTAGGAAGTACATGGATAGTTACCATTCCGCCTGCATTGGCTTATGGCGAAAGAGGTAGCCCGCCAAACATTGGCCCTAATGAAGTGTTAATCTTCAAAATTGAGCTTTTAGAGATTCTTCCTCCTGCTCCAACGAAATAATAATGTTATTTGAGAATATTAATTTCCTTCTCCGCGAAATGGGTGCACCGCCCCTTTCGGGAGAAGGATTTTTAGCTTTAGACCCAGACAGCTTATGGGAACTTGTTGATCAGTTAGCAGTACCCTTTGAGTTGCTCAATACAGTTGATATTGAGAAAAGCCGAAAGGCACATAGTCAGAAAGAGATTAAGCTTATAGTTCTGGATGTAGATGGCGTGTTTACCGATGGTGGCATGTATTATACTTCTGGCGGGGAGGAGATCAAAAAATTTAATGTCAAAGATGGAATGGCTATTACCAGAGCTATTTCAAAAGGTATGCAGTTTGGCATCATCAGCGCAGCTTCGCGAAGCGAGGTCGTGAAGATCAGAGCCGGAATACTAGGAATTCAGCATGTTTATGTAGGTAAACAGCCGAAAATTGAAGTTTTGGAGACCTGGTTGTACAAATTCGGGTTTGGATTTGAAAACGTGGCCTATATTGGTGATGACATTAACGATGTAGATATTTTAAGTAGGGCAGGATTAAGTGCTGCTCCTGCAGATGCGGTGCCTCAGGCTAAAAAAGCCGCGAAGATAATTCTACAGAAAAAAGGGGGCGAGGGCTGTATCAGAGAATTTATAGAAAACTATATTATTACGATTGATTAAAAATTGGCATAAAATATTTTGGTGCATCTAAATTTCAAACTACCTTTGCATTCAGCAAGCATCATCTAAAAGGTCAACCGCCTCTCGACTGGATGGTGGTGTTTTGCTTCTTTAAGAACAAACCTCTCTATATAAAAAAATCCCCTTCCGGGGATTTCGTTTTTTAACGTTTTATGAAATCAACAAACTAGAGTTTATCTAGAATGCTTTTTTTCTCGCGTATCTGTTGTTTCTTCGATTCAAGAATATCGTGTTTTTCGTCAATGATGGTCTGTTGCTGAACCAAGGTGCTGTTCAATTTATCATAAGTTATTTGGGCTTCCGAAGCCTGCTTTTGAAGAGCTGAAAGTTCTTTTTGGACAGCTTTCGGATCCATGCTCTCTACAATTTTGTCCAATTCAGAGACTTGTAACACTAGCTTCTCGGATGCATCAGCAAGCAGAACTTCTCTTTCAACTAGTTTGGACTTCTCCGCTTTCGCAACGTCGATGGTCGATGAAGTTTTTGCAAGTGCCTTTTGTTCTTTTGATAATTGTTTTTGAGAAGACTTTAACTGCTCTTGATTATAATTATGGGCGGTTGCTTTCGCTAAAACTAAGGAGTCAGCAGGCTCTTTTCCTTTTAAAGCGCTTTTCATTCTGCGTTTCTCTTCGTCGCTATGAACAGAAACTTTTGAATTTAAATCAGCAACCTTAGACTCTAATTCCTTTGTGGTCTTCTGCAAGATTTCTGCTTCTCGTTCTTGTTCGTTAATCTTAGAACTCAACTTTTCTTTTGACTTGATGGTTTTCGATAAATCTTTCGAAGTAGATTTTGATTCCTTCTCAAGTGCTTTCAATTCTGCTTTCTTTTTATCAAATTCAAATGCTTCGAATTCAGCCTTCTTGCGATCACGCATTTCGGTTATGTTTTTAGCATCGCGCATGGCCTGCTCAGCATCTGGTCTTATTTTCGCCAAGTCTTTTTCGAGCCCGGCAATATCTTTTTCTTGTTCTTTAACGACTTTCTCTAAACTCTTTATTTCACTTTTAAGAACTGAAGGATCTGGAGTTTCCTGAGCATTTAAAGAAAGGCCAAGAAAAAGGACAAATAGTGTACTGAAAGTTTTCATTTTTGTTTGGTTGAATTAGGCTGTAATTGACTCTTTTAAAGAGTGAAAGATAACCAAAAGTTCGTTTTCTAGCGCATTATTTTTATCCTTTGCGTACCAGGCATGAATAGATTCAACAAATTTCTCAAAAGTAATTATAGAAGCATCTTCCTTCTTGAACTCAACCACTTTCTCCTGAACTATTTTAGGTCTGGGACCCCAAGTAGCCAAGTCTTCCAGATTATCGGCTTTCATAAAAACAACTTTTGGAATAGACCTTGAACCGTTGGTTAAATATTGATCCATAAAAGCTAAATTCTCATCGCGAAGAACAATTTGCATTTCAACATTGGCGGAAGCTTTTGCCAACTGAGCGATATAAGGTATGTTTTGAGCTGCATCGCCACACCAAGCTTCAGATATAACTGCCCACTTCATATCGAAAGGGATAGAATTTACGGCCGCGATCAGCGTTTCAGATACCTTGATGGTTTTGTTCCAACGGCTCATTCGTTTGAAGTTGAGCTTAGTATAATTCACCAAACCTTCACTTTGATTTGGTCCGGTGGTAGATCCATTATCTACCAAAGAACCAACTAATTCGACGTAAGCATCGTAGGAAAGTGAGTTCTTTAGAGCGTTAACTTTTATGTTATCCATTTTTTTATCCCTTAAATTTGTTATTAATCGTTTAATTTGAAGCTTTAAAACTGCGCATGAACAGCTTTTTCCATATCGCATTGATAATAATCGCTGTGTACATAGCGATTTGTGTTTTTTACTTCGTGTTTCAGGAGCGTTTTATCTTTGTGCCCTGGGGCAAAATGCGCAGTGATACCCCCATCTTATTAGGATCCGATTTTACGGAGTATTTTCTGGAAGGAGCTTACGAAGGTAGTATTCACGCGATTTATATCAAAGTTAAGAATCCACGTGGTTGCATCCTTTATTTTCATGGAAATACTGGTGGAATACAACGTTGGGGAGCCATAGCAGAAGAGCTTACTTCATTTGGGTTTGATATTTTTCTCCCGGATTACCGGGGATACGGTAAAAGCCGTGGATTAAGGACGGAAGAAACGCTTTACAGCGATGCCTTGCTGTGTTATAAAAAAGTACTTGAGCTTTATCCCGAAAATAAAATTTGCCTCTATGGCAGATCTTTGGGAACGGCTATGGCCTCTTGGCTTTCAGGCCACACCAATCCCGGTGCTATTGTGCTTGAAACTCCATTTAATAACATGATAGAGGTTGCTAACCAACACTCTAAAATAATCCCGGTTAAACTCTTTTTGAAATTCACTTTTAGGAACGACTTGCATTTAACAAGAGCAAAATCTCCAATCCTAATTGCGCATGGCACGAAGGATTCAATAGTTCAATACAAATCAGGTTTGCGCCTTTACAAATCGCTAAAAAACAGAACCGACGCCGAAATGCTGACCATTCCCGGTGGAAATCACGGTAACCTCAATGGTTTTCCGGTTTTTAGAGATACCCTTGAGAACTACTTCGACAAGCATTTCCCGCGTTAAGAAATTCGAAAAAATGCCTGTCGGTAAGTAGAGTTTAATTCTTAAAAATCCTTTTAACGGAGTAAAATCAGTAATCTATTCATCCTCATCCAGAGAAATAGTTTTTACGTTGTCGTTTATTACACGCTCTATCAGCATTCTTCGGGGGTCTATGGCAGCTTTTGCCGGAAGGCTATCCGCAATTAAAGTAATCTTTGTATTTTCATTATTAATTCTTACCCTTTTCCAATCCTGTAGTATTTCTTCATCAGAATCAGCATAAAATCCCAGGTCAACCCACTCATCAAGCGGTTGGTTTGTTTCATTACCAATGGTGTCGGCATACATTTTATAGGCTTCAATGTCAAAGCTTATATCGTATTTACCGTCAGAACGTTTGTTCGCAGTTGCATCTTTAAGTCTAAAGTCATAAAGAGTAATTTCCTTAAACCAGTCGGTTATTAAATATTGGAGGCTATCCGGCACGCGGGGCTCCAGATAATCAAGAAAATCAAGCGTAGTAGGGTAGGGTGGTTCCGCGTAAGCGTAATCACTTAAAAAGCTGCTCAATGCTGAATTCAAGCTGTCCTCACCAATATAATCCTGTAAGGCATAAAGTATTACGCTTCCTTTTCCATAATGTATGTACGTTTGATTCTCAACCTTGTAAAGAGGTAGTTCTTTCTCAACCTCTGATGAACGACCGCGGAGGTATCGATTGAAATCGTACTTCAAAAAGTTCTTCATTTTGATGTCATCTCCTTTATTTGCTTTTTTCATCACCATAAGGCTTGAGTACTCAGAGAAACTCTCTGTAAGCATTGTGGCACCTTGCATAAGTGCTGGAATTTCCTGGTGAGCCCACCACTGGTGAGCCATTTCATGTGCTATTACTGCTTCTACGACATTGTTTTCATTCTCATCTTCTAGATCAGTAATAAAACCAAAGCTTTCAGAATACGGCATGGTGCCCGGAAAAGCCTGAGCGAAGGTGCTGTATCGAGGAAATTCAAGAATACGTGCCTGCTTGTGATAATATGGGCCAAAGTTTTCTTCGTAATATGCAAATGACTTCCGCACAGCATCTATCATTTTTGGAATATTCACGCTGTGTTTGGCATCGTAATAAACTTCTATATCTATATCGTTGTACTTTTCACGAGCTACTTCGTATTGCGCAGACATAAAGCTGTAGAAAGTTCTGAGAAGGATGGTCAACTTTATATTGAAAATATTTTCGATCACCTTCTGCCCATTCTTTAATTAGCGACCCTGGTGCTATAGCTATTTGATCGTCAGAAGTGGAAATTACAGTTTCAACATTTACCCAGTCAGCGCGTCCATCAGAAAGGTAGTTCTTCAGGCATTTGTCAGAGCATTGCTTTTCCAGATCGGGCATTCTACTTTTTAAGGGAAGGCCGAATTTCTTGCGATCATTTTTATCGCTTATCTCTACAGATTCTGAATACCCCATCGAGGGCAGGATTTCCATATTGTTTAGAAAAGTTCCATTACTTAAAATGTTTGTGTTCCCAACACTATTCATAAAACCTTGGGTTATATAGGAAGTTTCTATTTCAATCTCAAGGTAGTCACCCGGTTGTAAGGGCTTATTCAATTGATAAATTTGAAATTCAAGTCGTGTATCGTCTAAAACCAATTTACTATTTGGGATATCCAGTTTTGGATTCCAATCGCCGTCCAGATTAAAAAATAAGGAATCTATAGGTTGGTCTGATTTATTTTGAAAACGTGCCTCGGCCTTTACATACACATCTCTTTTTGCTGGAAATATATCTATGAAGTAATTTATATCCGTTAGAATTGGGAGCACTTCATTTTCATATTTTTTTAAGGTCTTTTCGTAATCTATGGAAATCTGTTCTCGTTCATCCTGACTTTTATATGGATTTAGGATTTGCGTATTGTAGAAAACAAAACCTGCCACCAGAATCCACAATCCAATAAGTAATAAAAAGGCAGAACGTGATTTACCGTCAAAATTTGATTTGGCAATTTGCATTTTTTCACGAAAGCCGCTGACTACGCTTCGTGGCCAAAAAAGACCGGCTATGTAGATCATAATTATGGCTGTAATAATCCAATAAATATCAAACCAAATTGTGCCAGTCATTCCTGGGCCGAAGCCACTCATATCTGAGTAAAAAATTCCAGGGCTACCACCAGGTTGGAGCATGTTTGAAGACCATTCAAGAACATCTAGGACAATAGACCATACGAAAAGCACCAGGATCCCTAGAAAATAGCCGATATACCTATTTGAAACCAAGGTTTGAACCAAAACGAAAATGGCAGACAGGATAATATAATTGGGTAGCGTGTCAATGAAAAAGTCAATTAAGTAAACATCTAGTTCTATCCGGGTGTATCCGCTAAGAAGCTGAGAAATAACCCCCATGGATATAAAAATGAATTGTAGAATGACCGCAACAGATACCAGCGATGCCACTTTGGCGAAAGCCGAAACATGAGAATTATGAGGAGTAGAATTAATAACCTCCTGAATATTACTCATTCGGTCGCGCCAAACGAGCTCACCACTAAAGAACACTACTACAATGAGCATAAAAATTCCGGTAGCCCCACTAATATCGCCTATAACTTTATAAGTCACCGGGTAGGACTGAAGTCCAAAGTATTCGTAACCACTGATTAGACTGGTGAAAAGCAATAGAATTCCAAAAATGGCCACTATTTTGAAAACCACACTTCGAGTAATGCTTAGCACATTGGTTTTATAAAAACTTTGAAATTGCTTCCATCCAAGTTATCTTTAAAATTCTGTACAATATGGGAGCTGAGCTGGCATGGGTAAGACCCTCTTCTTTAATAGCCTTAAGTCTTCTTTTTCTTAAATCGAAGCTTTTCTTTGAAAGAAAAAGTGGCAAATGAAATACACGGAAATCACAATCCTACAGAAAGCCAAATCAATCTATTCTGAAGAATCAACCCGTCAAAAGCCGGACTTAGCGTATTTTTCTCAATAGGAGTAAAGTAGCGGGTATAAACGCCATAAGTTCGAATGGAAAAGACATCTGTAAGTGCTGCAATTGTCTCATTATCAATATCTGATAAAAACGTTCCGCTAGCCAGATATGCTACAATGATGCCCAGTGCACCCACAAAAGAAATAATCGTGCTTTTAAATTTATGTGCCAAAAAGAATATAATTGTTCCCGCGAGGAACATATTTGGCAGAATAAAAATGAAATAATTATTGATCAGCGTAGAAAAGTAGAACGGTCCAAATCTATCGGGTTCAATCCATCCCACAGCAGGAGCAATCAGCGCACCTACCCATGCACCTAAAAAAACTCCCAGAAGGGGAATTGTAGAAAGAATGAGTGCTCCTATAAAACGTCCCCAGAAATAGCCAGCCTTTTTAATCGGCAAGTGAAACATGATTTCATTAAACTGATTGTTGTGATCGCGAAGGGCTGCATTATTAAAGAAAGCCGCAGCAAAAAGAATCCCGAAAATCCCAAGAATCAGCACATAATTAGTTAAGGTGTAAGGCGAGTTTCTAAATACATTTCCTATCAGACCACCTATGATTATATTATCGCTTGATACAGCACCAAATGACTCCAAGCGCAATTAAAAAGAAGAATATATAAAGCATCGGGCTTTTAAAAGCCGAACGCAACTCAAGTTTTAAGAATTCAAAAAACATAGTAGTGCAGATTAGGCTTTAACAGCGGGTTTATTTTGGTAAAAAATACATCTTCAAGGTTAGGCTCTACACTTTTGAATCCATCACCAGGGTTAGTTCCCGAAAGCACGTGTATTTGAGGTTGACCTGCCACCATTTTATCAGATATAACATGATGCTGAGTTTTGTAAAGCTCCACTTCCTCACGTGTAATAGTTTTTACCCAAACCATTCCTTTCAATTCATCAAGAACTGCAGTGGGAGTACCTGAATAAACAATCTTTCCAAAATTCATGATGGCCATATTAGAACAAAGCTCGCGTACATCGTCTACAATATGCGTGGAAAGAATTACCACGACTTCCTCACCTACATCGGCGAGTAAATTGTGAAAACGATTACGCTCCCCTGGATCCAGTCCGGCGGTAGGTTCATCTACAATAATGAGCTGTGGGTTGCCGATCAGGGCCTGAGCGATACCCACTCGCTGCTTCATTCCTCCCGAGAAACCTTTTACACTCTTATTGCGCTTGTCATAGAGGTTAACCTTCTGTAGCAGATACGCTACGAGTTCTTTTCTTTCGCTTTTATTAGAAACACCTTTTAAAATGGCTACATGGTCAAGTAGCTGCTCAGCTGTTATTCTTGGATAAACCCCAAATTCTTGCGGCAAATACCCAAGTACTTTACGCAATTCAGTTGGGTGATTTAAAATATCGATATCATTTAAAAATGCACTACCGCTATCGGCTTCCTGCAGAGTTGCAAGAGTTCGCATCAGGCTGGATTTACCCGCGCCATTTGGACCCAACAGGCCAAACATTCCATTTGAAATTTCGAGTGAGACATTATCAAGAGCTTGTACTCCATTTGGGTATGTTTTTGATAGGTTTTGAATGCGAAGAGTGGCCATATTTCTGCTTTTAAATTTGGTGCAAATTATAAAATGAAGATGAATAATAACTCTTTACTATATGTATGAGCTATATAAGGTGGTGAGTGGTAAATGGAGCTGATGTCTGGTCTGTCTCCGTTCGATGACCACGAGACCTCCGTAGATTCGTTTTATCTGATGGCAATTGGCAATAATGATTATGTATAAAGAATAGGCGCATTTAGATGGTTCACATTACTACCATAGTTACTACCTAATTTGTATTCACAGAATAGTGACAACTGAATACAGGAAAGGTCAAACTATAAACCAGGAACTAAAAATCTCAATACCAAATAACCCTTATCTTTGTGGCGTAGAAAATTAATTATGAAAATAGGAATAGTATTGTACCCTACCTTTGGCGGAAGCGGGGTAGTTGCTACAGAGCTGGGAAAAGCGCTGGCCGATATGGGACATCAAATTCATTTTGTAACCTATAACCAGCCTGTGAGATTGGGCTCGTTTACCAAGAATCTTTTTTACCATGAGGTAAATGTTTCAGACTACCCTCTTTTTGATTACCCACCTTATGAAACAGTGCTTGCAAGCAAATTGGTAGATGTCGTAAAATTTGAAAAGCTAGATTTACTACATGTGCATTATGCTATTCCTCATGCTTCTGCCGCTTACATGGCAAAGCAAATTTTGGCAGCACAAGGAATTGATATCCCTTTTATAACGACCCTTCATGGCACCGATATAACATTGGTTGGAAAAGACCCGTCTTTCGCCCCGGCTATTACTTTTGCTATCAATAAAAGCGATGCAGTTACTGCCGTTTCAGAAAGCTTGAAAGCTGATACCTACGAGCATTTTGATGTGAAACGCGAAATCGACGTCATTCCTAATTTTATATGTCCCGAACATTATTTACTCAAGCCCGAGAAAGATTTTAGACTGGAATACGCTCCAAATGGAGAGCGAATTATTACTCATATTAGTAATTTCAGACCGGTAAAGCGGGTGGAAGATGTAGTTAGAATCTTTAAAGGGATTTTGGAAGAAATACCTGCCAAACTTATTCTTGTAGGTGACGGTCCAGATAGATACCGTGTTGAGCAGCTTTGCCGCAGCTTGGGTACATGCAAGCATACCAGTATAATAGGTAAACTCAAAAAACCGGAAGAAGTACTGGCTATTTCAGACTTATTTCTACTTCCGTCAGAGTCAGAAAGCTTTGGTCTTGCAGCTCTGGAAGCAATGGCTTCAGGTGTACCTGTTATTTCTACAAATACCGGCGGTGTTCCTGAATTGAATACGCATGGTTTCTCCGGATACCTAAGCAATGTAGGCGATATAGCTGACATGACTAGTAACGGAATTAAAATTTTGAAAGATGATAAGACACTGCAACAGTTTAGAGATAACGCTCGCTCAAGGGCTGCTGACTTCAGCATCAATAAAATTCTGCCAATGTATATTAACCTTTACAACAAAGTGTTAGACCGCAAGAAAGAACCGGTAGCGTAATGGCAATTAAACTTTTAAGTGAAAAGGTAAGCTATAGTTCTGATAACGGCAGGCTTCAGATTTTGATTCTTGGCAAGATTGATAAGTGGAAGGAATCAATTCTTCTGGGATGGCTACTGGCGTGGGTGTTCTGTGGCGGTGTGGTAATCAGTGAATACGTCAAAACTACAGATCGGGACTTGAAAATGATCTTCGTGATCTTTCTTATTTTCTGGGCTTATTATTTATGGCGTGTTGCTGTAATTTTTGTTTATAGAAGGGGTGGCAACGAGTTAGTGCGCGTTCAAGATGGGGTTCTTACATTGAAAAGGAGCTTTTTTACTTATGGTAAATCCAAAACTTATAACTTAAACCAAATCACTGACTTCCAGAAAATTGAACTTTCTAAAAAATCTATTGCCTATACCTATGAAAATGGTTGGTGGGTGCTGGGTGGTGAAAAACTTAGCTTTAAATACCATGGCAAGTATGTAAAATTTGCCATGCAAGTAAAAGAGCCTGTGCGTGATAAGCTATATACTTTAATTAATCAACAAATTTCTAAAGCTCTAAAAAGCGGGATTTAAACGCGTTTCCAGTTAGTCTTTTGGTTTCCCGGCCTTCAATCATTTCTGTTCGAATCATTTCTTTGGCAGCGCTACTCTCTATTACATCATTGAGTCTTTTTATTTCGCCAAAAGGCACTCCGGCTTCATCAAATTTTGTCGATAATTCATTGAATGCAAACTTGCTGATCGCCGTATTTAGCTCATTTCGCATTTCTTCGCGATTCATCAATCTATCAGGATTTGTTTTAAACCGGGAATCCAAATTTAGATTTATACCCAATACCTCGTTTAGCTTTTCAAAATGCTTGTTGCTCCCAACGGCCAGCACGATTTGCTTTCCATCAGCTGTTTCAAACCAATCTCCGTAAGGAGCAATATTGGGATGTAAGGTGCCAATGCGTTGGGCGACGGAATTGTTCATTAAAAAGTTAGTAGCCTGGTTTGCCAGAGCTGCAAGCGAAGCCTGTTCCAAATTACAAGTAACCAAGGCTCCCTCGCCGGTTTTCATGCGATTGATTAAAGCGAGCAAGGCTCCCTCCTTGAGCTGGTGTGCAGCCAGAACATCAATTAAGGCAACCGGCATTTTTGAAGGTACATCGCCATGGCCCGTCATGGAAATCCATCCCGTTTCAGCTTGAAGAACAACATCATAAGCCGGCCTCGGCGAACTTTCAAAACCATCTAACTGCAAGAATATCAGCTCTTTGTTGAATTTATAAAGATCTTTATAAGTTACACCTAACTTGGCAGCCACGCGATCCGAGTAATTGGAAATAACAATATCCGCCTCCTCAATTTGATCTAGCAACCTTTCCCGGTCTGCATTATTGGTTAGATCGAGAAAGAGGTATTCTTTTTTGTAATTTACTGATGAGAAATAAGCCGAAGGACCCGAATCCTGTTCTCCTTCCAATCGCCACGTGCGTGTCACATCGCCTCCCACATTCTTGTTTTCTACTTTTATAACTCTGGCTCCGAGCTCTGAAAAAAACATTCCAACGCTTGGTCCGGCCAAAACTCCGGCTAGTTCTATTACTTTTAGGTCTTTAAAAAAATTGCTCATGACAGTTCAAAAATTCTCATTTTACGCTTCTGTGTTGCTCATTCTATTAGTGGGATGCGCTGGAAGTGTGTTGCACAAAGATGCACAAACAAGCCAACCCGATGACCATGTTGAAGAGAGAAATAGCCCGCTGGGTGAAGTTTCTTTAAATTCTCTTCAGGGCCAGGTATTCATTAAAGTGAGTGATGATGTTGGGTTACGCTTCCGCGAAATGGTAAACAGAACAGACATTAAAAAAATAATGTTTGAACCGGGCGATTATTTGATTACTCAGAGCCTGGAGCTCCCCAGAACTGGTGGATTGGTCATTATCGACGGACAAGGAGCAAATATCAAGGTAAAAGGAGCTGTTGATGTGTTTAGAAGCATTCCAAAAGATCAAAGCCAGGCGATGGTATGGAACAAGACCCGATTTTTGATTGAGAATTTTGGGCAAATACAAGGAGGGAGCAGAGGAGTGTTTTTAGGATCTAGTTTCAACACAGTAATTCGAAATATTGAATTTATTGGACAAACAGAAGCTGCGATTGATTTGGTGTTTTGTTTAATGAGCACTGTAGAAAATATACTGGTTACCAATGTAGCTAAAGATGGAATTGTGTTGCGCAGCGCTGTAGACAGTAAAACAGGAGAGCATGTATGGCCGGGCACAAGCTTTAATAATTCTCAGTGCAATCACACAGTAGTGCAAAGCTGCCGTGTATACAATAAAAAGGGTTGCACAGGTACATCATTCAAAGTATTGCAAAGTACCGGAGTGCGCTTGCTGGATTGTATTAGCGAAGGGTGGGAGAATGAGCATGCTGTATTTTTTGATGCAGAGAAGTGTACCACGGCTAAGTATTTTTCAATTGAGAATTTTCATCTGGAGCATGTACCTATGAATGGGGCTTTATGCTTTCGCAGCAATGGGAGCATTGTAAGCGTTGACGGACTTTTTTTGCAGGTTGGGAGCAAGGAGAGCCCAACGATCTGGCTCATGAACAATGGAAATTATATCTTCAAAAATATTCCCTGGTGGCCGGCGCCAGCATGGGTAAAATCGAGCAATAGCCCTTATGTGGTTATCGAGCAAACAAGGCCTGAGTTCGCCAATATCAAAAAGAACTGGGTAAATGCCGAGAAGCCCGGCCAGCCAATCTACCAGCCTTATCTTGATATACAGCGAAAATTGGTGAGGTAATAAAAAACCCGTAGATCTTAAATCCACGGGTTTCAATATTTTCATTTCAAATATTTATCAGATAACCTGAAATCAGGCCACCGCTTTTCTTGTTTCACTGGCCCTTGAAGTTGCATTTTCAGATTCTGTTTCTTTTGATTTTTTAGGTCTTTGATATGTTTTTTTCGGCATTGTTCCTAAAATAACATCCCAAAGGGGGCTAGAAACACCGAAAGCAACAGTGTCGTCCTTGTAGTGGTGCACACTGTGATTTATCCAAAGTACATTCAATTTATTTTTAGGAGGACGGAATGCATGGATAGAATAATGAACAAACAAGTATGCTGAGTAACCCATTACAAAACCTGGAAGAAAAGTATATACATAATTACCCATGATAAGGTGAAAAGAAAAAAACAATGCCGTCAATATCAAAATCGAGGCAGCTGGTGGCATTGCGAGCCTGGTTTTGTCGCGTGGAAATTCATGATGCACACCGTGAAATAAATATTGAATTCTCTCTTTAAACCTATTTGTAGGAAGCATATGAAAAAGACGCTTATGCATAAAGTATTCAAACCAGGTCCAAAAAATGAATCCGATAAAAAACACTCCAATTCCTACCAGGGTTGTTGTATAGCCGCGTGAGAAGTTCAAATATAAAAGAACTGAGGATCCTATAAAGTATATAGAAAGAGGAATAGAAATATGGGTTCTGGCCAGTTTTTCAAGAAAGCGATTTTTAAATAGAGCCGTCGTACCTTGTTCTTTTGGCTTATGCTGCATCGTTCAAGTTTTATACAAAGATAGTTAAGGAAATTAAAAGAATCGATTTAACTAGTTAAGAGTTTCAACCATTTAACGGTTAAAAACGTGGCTAAGGCCTTATTGTTCTTGCAATTTAAATTATTTCTAATCAGGACTGATTAATTAAATGAAAGTTCTATTTTTGCACCCCGAATTGCCCAGGTGGTGAAATTGGTAGACATGCCATCTTGAGGGGGTGGTGAGCTAAGCTCGTGCTGGTTCGAATCCAGTCCTGGGCACCCCAAGCCGTTTTAGTCGAAAGATTGAAACGGCTTTTTTTATATTGTTACCTCAGAGGTTTTTAATGCCTTTTTAGCCTGCTCAAAATGCCTTACTTCATGAAAGATCACAAATCGTAAGGCGTCACCGAGCTTTAATTTTAATATGGGAATTGTTGTTTTTACGCGCACAGAACCTATATCAATTCGAGTTGCTTTCTCAACTAAATTTAAAAATTGCTCTTGTTGATTAATGAAAATGGAAAGCGCTTCGGGGTTGATGCCATCCAGTGAAGGGTCTTTTGATTTAAAAGTCTTCATTGTCGATTTAAGCTTTCCGTTTTGCGGAAGCATATCCAAAGCCAATTTCTTTCCAAGCCAACCCGGTTTGTAACCTTCCTTTTTCCTGGGAGAGGCTTTTTTTATTGCACTATTAAAAACAGGGAGGTAAAATTCTCCGTAGCGATTTAAATGATCGATGCATTCCAGAGCGCTCCATCCGGTTTCTGAAGGCTTAGATTTTAAGAGAGCCATGTCAACTTGCTTTAGTGACTCCGCCCAATTGCGAATTTCCCTGATTCGGTTTTCTAAATCTCGTAATATTTCAGCTTGTGTCATGATTCGAATTTATACATTGCAAATATCCGAATATCAGTAATTTAAAATATTGATTGAAATCAAGATTTACGAATTCGACTCAAGTGCTCGGGGGTCATTCGCAGGTAATTTGCAATATGAACGGCGGGAATTTCCTGAAATAGTGCAGGGCTTCGCTCTAGAACCCGTCTGTATCGCTCGGAAGGAGATATGGTGAGTAAATCGATTTCGCGTTCTACCTGTTGTCTCACAAGGTCTTCCAATATAAGTTGATACGCCTTCAGATTATCATTTGGAACTTTCAATAAATTCCAGCAAGGCCTTTTTTTCAAAGCATTTAACCTCAGATTTCCTTATGGCAATAATGTCAAACAGAGATGGAGAGTCATCAAAGAAGGCTGGGAGAGAAGTAAAAACCGAACCTGTGTATCCAAACCGAATAATTTGTGCTGTTTTATCCGTTTCATGAACAATTCGAAAAGAACCACTGATGACTAGATAAGAATGTGTTTCGCGGTTCCCTCTTGACACCAGGTGTTCATTTCGCAAAAGCAACCGTGACGAGACACTTTGAGGATGCTTCTCTTCAAACTGATTAAATAGATTGTCAAGCATCAAGTACTGTTTCCATCTTATGTGAGATCGCTTCGGCGATGACCTTAGCGTGCTCACGGCCATTTTCAATAAATACTTTTTCGGTGTGAATTCCCGCCAAAATGGTTCCACAGAGATAAAGATTTTCAATTTCAGATTGATAGGTGCTTTCGTCAAAATCCAAAAGCAAACTTTCGGGATTCGGATTTAAACCACTGCCGGTAAGTAGATTGGCATCAGGCATATAGCCGACGAGAATGTAGACAAAATCGGCAGATAAAGTTTGTTCTTTTCCATCCGCGGAAGCGACCACCACCGAATGCTCACCGATAGCCTTTGCCTCTGCGCTGAAAATCACTTTTATCTTCCCTTCTTTAATTCTGTTTTTTATGTCGGGTACCAACCAGTATTTCGCCGTTGGCTTTAAGTCTGGACCGCGAACGACCATGGTAACATCTACATTGTGACGATAGAGTTCCAGAGCTGCTTCTATGGCGCTATTTCCACCTCCAACGATCACCACTTTTTGGAAAGAGTGGGCATAGGGTTCCTTATAATAATGACTCACAATAGGCGAGTCTTCACCTGCAATATTCAGTAAGCGCGCTTTGTCGAAATAACCGGTTGCTAAAACAGTAAACCTTGAAGTGTAATTGCCATTGCTGGTGTGAACTGTAAAATTGTCGCCGTTTTTTTCAACTTTTTCTACGGCTGTATTGAGTTTGAAATTCAGGTCAAAATACTGAGCCACCTTGCGGTAATATTGTAAAGCCTCATTTCGGTTTGCTTTAACATTACTGGTCGGGAAGGGGATACCGGCAATTTCGATATTCTCTGCAGTGCTAAAAAAAGTCATTCGCTTGGGATACTGTCTGATAGATTCAGTCACAGCTCCTTTTTCAATAATCAAACTCTCAATGCCTTTTTTCTTCAGTTCAGCCGCTGCAGCAATTCCACACGGTCCGCCACCTATAACAATTGCCGGCCATTCTCTTTTCTCGCTCATGAAAATTTCATTTTTGTAAAAATACGGTATTTTAAAATTATTGGGACCACAAGGTTTTGATTGAAAGTAAAAACGCTTTCAAGATAAGTGTATATGATCTAAATCAAATTGGCCCCCAAATAGAGACCAAAGGGGTCTTATAATTTAATGGTTAACCTCACCAAGGACTTTTTGTTTAAGGTTTTATCCCTGAGTTGAGGATCCAAGCGGGATGAATCGTACGATAAAAATAAGTTGTAAGATTTTCAGAATTATTTCTCGACCTAAATCAGGTTGGCATCCCTGTAGGGAACGAGGGCGGTGTAATTGCAAGCTGAGAAACTATCAAAAACTTATTGAGTTCAGTCGCCCTTCGCGCGCCCTGTTTCCCTAAAGGGACCTTCGCTCGATTAAATTTAGCAGTGAGATATTCAGCTTTACTGTTAATAATTTAATCATATTGGCATCCCTTTAGGGAGCGAGGGCGGTGTAATTGCAAGCTGAGAAACTATCAAAAACTTATTGAGTTCAGTCACCCTTCGCGCGCCCTGTTTCCCTAAAGGGACCTTCGCTCGATTAAATTTAGCGGTGAGATATTCCGACTGCTGTTATTAATTTAATCAGATTGGCATCCCTTTAGGGAGCGAGGGCGAACTGATGCAAGCTGCAATAAACTGTCATTCAATAGCTTTATAAATTGAACACTCACACATCGCAGATTCTGACGACCAACGGGAGTGCGTACATACGATCGCAGTGAGACCGTATGGTTTGTAAATGCAGACAAACCTTTGATTTCGTCAGTAGGTTAAGCTTCAGGATTCACACTTTGAAATTTCAATCATTCAACATTGACCAAAGCTTAATTACCTCACGCGCTTCCTTAACATCATGCACTCTAAGAATCTTTGCACCATTTTGCAAGGCAATCATATTCAAAGCCGAGGTGCCATTTAAGGCATTTTCCGGACCTACCTCGAGGGTTCGCCAAATCATCGATTTTCTAGAAAGCCCTGCCAGAATGGGGGCATCGAACAGTGATAGCTCATTGAGTCTTCTAAGTAATTCAAAATTCTGAGTAGCCGTTTTAGCGAAGCCAAATCCCGGATCGATAATAAGGTCTGCAACACCCATTTGTCTGAGTTTATTCACTTTTCCGCTTAGTTCAAAAACTATTTCGCCAACCAAATCTTGATACACAGCTTTTGAGTTCATCGTTTGTGGATTGCCACGCGTGTGCATAAGAATATAGGGCACCTTGAGAGAGGCTATGGTTTCAAACATCGCTTCATCTAAGGAGCCACCGCTAATGTCGTTTATAATATCTGCACCTGCTTTTATAGCCGCTTCGGCTACTTCAGATCTAAAGGTGTCCACCGAAATGGTCATTCCGGGAAGGGCACATCGTATGGCTGAAATAGCCTCAACCAGATTCTTTTTTTCAGTCTCAGGATCAATATCTGCTGCTCCCGGCCGAGTGGAGTAAGCACCAATATCGAGAATGTCCGCACCGTCGCGAGCCATTTCTTTAGCAACTTCAACGTATTTCTTAGGGTCAGGAAACCTGCTGCCGGCATAGAATGAGTCAGTTGTGATGTTTAGAATGCCCATCGTTAAAGGCTTGTTAAAGTTTAGCAGGTTTCCTTTAATGTTCATACTTTGGTCTCTGATAAAAGCAGTATCTTTCACGGCTGTATTAATTGAATAACGATTATTTAATTCAAATGGCAAATAAAACATCCGAACAATACTATAGCGTATTGGACGCATGCAAAGATATCTTCTTTAAGAAAATGAGCGATTATGGAACAGCTTGGCGTATTCTGCGCACAAGTTCGCTCACAGATCAGATTTTTATTAAGGCAAACCGCATTCGCACCATTCAGGAATTGAAACAAAGTTTGGTAGATGAAGGAGTTGATTCTGAATTTATTGGAATTATCAATTATTGCATTATGGCATTGATCCAACTCGAACTTTCTGATTCAGAAGAAATGGAGTTGGAGCAAGATCGCACAAAAAACCTTTATCAAAAATATGCCGATGAAGCTCATGCTTTGATGCTCAATAAAAATCATGATTATGGCGAGGCATGGCGTGATATGCGCATTTCATCGCTTACCGACCTTATTTTGATGAAGCTTTTGCGAATCAAGCAAATTGAAGACAATCAAGGTAAAACCCTTATTTCTGAAGGAATAGATGCGAATTATTACGACATAATAAATTATGCCATTTTTGCGATGATTCTAATGGACGAATCCAAAGTTTCAGAACAAGATTAACGAAGACAAATATGACTAAATCACGAATTCTTGGAATAATTTTACTTGCATTGGCTGTATTTATGGTGGTGCTTGGATTTGCCTCTCCCACTGTAGTTGATGCATTTAATATTTACTGGATGGCTATGGCAGCTGCGTTGATTCCGTCCATATTGCTTATTGCTGATAAACCTGTCGCAGCAACCTATGTTGCGCGAATTGTTGTGGGATCTGTCTTTGTGGTTTCAGGATTAATAAAAGCCAATGACACAGTAGGGTTTGGAATTAAACTTGAAGAGTACTTTGATGAGAATGCACTCGGTGCTTTTTGGGCAAGTTTTCACGATTTTGCTTTGCCTATTGCATTTTTTATCTCGGGTATAGAGGTTTTGCTTGGTCTTGCCTTGCTTTTTGGCGCTCAGGCCAGATTGGTTTCTTTCGCCCTTTTGGGGATGACAGTTTTCTTTGGATGGCTAACTTATTTCACAGCCAGTTGCAATGAATCTCAAATGGCTGCAATGGCTGCGGGTGAATCATTTAACCAGGTCTGCGTTACAGATTGCGGTTGTTTTGGAGATGCATTGCGCGGCTCCGTAGGGCGATCTCTTACTCCCTGGGAGTCGTTCTATAAAGATTTGGGATTGTTCTTTTTAACGATCGTTATTCTGGTTTATAGCAGCGGTATCAAGCTCAATAAATTAAAAGACAATATCATCATTCTCCCATTTGCTCTGATTATCATGTTACTCTTTGGTGGTTGGCTATTTGGATGGTTGTTTCCAACCTGGTTTTTTATCGGTTCAGTAGTTGTGTTTTTTGCAATAAGCGCTCTTGTGAAAGGTACCGAAAAAAAGAGGTCATGGATTCTCGCACTTGTGCTGGCTATTCTTACTTACAGTTTTGCGTTTTACACTTATAAATATTTGCCTATCAAAGATTACCGACCCTATGCTGTAGGCAAAAACATCAAGGAACAAATGAAAACGGCAGATGAACTTGGGGTTGAAGGAACTGTTTATGCAAATGTTTACCAGTTAGAAAACACTGAGACAGGTGAGAAGAAGAGCATGAATTCGAATGATTATCTTCAGCAGGAATTATGGAAAGATAAAGCATGGAAGATTGTATCTACTAACCCTGAACCTATCGTAATTAAAAAAGGATACGAGCCTCCAATATCCACATTTGTGGTAATGAACGCGGATGATACGGATGTGGGCGATGAAATCCTCAACAATCCGCAATACAGCATTATGGTTGTGATGTACGATATGGACAGAACAAGGGGAGGAGATAGCGCGCAAAACCTAAAAACTTTGGCTGAAGGTGCAAAGGCTGCGGGTACGGAGATATTTGCTGTCACCTCTTCACCTTACGATTTGTATGAAACGTACCGTCATGAAAATCAACTCAGCATGGACTTTTATACTGCGGATGAAATTTTTCTCAAAACAATCATTCGCTCCAATCCGGGAATTGTATTATTGAAAAATGGATTAATCGTAGAAAAATGGAGTGCAGCTGAAATGCCCGACTTTGAAACCATGAAGAACCAATACATGAAATAAACCGATTTTGGTAGGATATATCTTGCGCAAACTGATTTATGGAATTCTGGTGCTTTGGGGCGTTGTAACCCTTGTATTCGCCATATTCAGCATCAATCCCGGCGATCCGGCAAGGATGCTTCTCGGTCAGCGGGTGGATGAAGAATCGCTCGCAGCCGTGAATCGTGAGCTTGGTCTCGACCTGCCCAAGTGGAAGCAGTATTTACTATATGTGAACGATATAAGCCCGGTTTCTCTGCATGAAACTGAAAACGATGATAGCTATGTTTTTCTTGATTCTGATAAATACGATTATTCGCAAGTCTTTGAGATTGGTTCTACCGCCCTGGTGATAAAATACCCTTACTTGCGTCGATCCTATCAATCTCGAAAACCTGTTGCCGATGTTATCGCTGAGGCTCTTCCAGGAACGGTTATATTGGCATTGTTTGCAATAACTTTTGCTCTGTTATTCGGTGTTCTTTTTGGTATTATTTCTGCTGTTTACAAAGGCAGTTTTTTGGAT
The DNA here is from genome assembly GCA_963748925.1 of uncultured Cryomorphaceae bacterium. Lineage (GTDB taxonomy): Bacteria > Bacteroidota > Bacteroidia > Flavobacteriales_D > Cryomorphaceae > Cryomorpha. The sequence continues at coordinate 511,733 of CAVVKG010000001.1, forward strand.
AGCTTTTCTTTGTTTTCAGCAGTATTAGGTATGTCCGCTCCTTCATTTTTTTCAGCGATAATACTTTCATGGCTAGGGGGATATCTTTGGTCAGCTCAAGTTTCACTACCAGCGCTGCCTTTTGTATTTCTCCTTCTCGGTGTTGCCTTTACTTTGTTGAGTAAATCGGACAACTCTTTGTTTCGATTTGGCACAAATGCTATCAAAGGATTCTTGATAGGACTGGGGCTGGTATTGCTAAATTCTGGTGTTCACTTTGTCTTTGGATTCTCTTTTGTACCATTTTCTGATTTAGTCTTTCATCTTCCTGGAACGGGTTTAAATATGACTGGCTCTCTATACGATGTTGATGTCTTTACCGGGGAATATTTAGCTTTACAAAACATAATTTTGCCGGTTATTACTTTAGGGATACGGCCATTGGCTATTGTAATGCAACTTACCAGAAATTCTCTTCTCGAACAATTGTCGCAGGACTATGTGCGCACGGCAAGAGCTAAGGGGCTTTCTGAGGGCCGTGTCATTTTCGGGCACGCATTAAGAAACGCCTTAAATCCTGTTGTAACCGCTATCTCAGGATGGTTTGCATCGATGCTTGCGGGGGCAGTTTTTATTGAGTTTATCTTCAATTGGAAGGGACTTGGGTTACAGGTTTTTCAATCGCTCCAAAATGATGATTACCCGGTGGTGATGGGTTCAGTACTGGTCATTGCCTCTGCTTTCGTACTTATTAATATACTTGTGGATATTATTTATGGATGGTTAGACCCACGCATCCGACTAAAATAAAAGGATATGAGAAAGAAAATAGTAGCAGGAAACTGGAAAATGAACAAGCTGAAAGATAGCGCAAAGTCACTCTTAGAAGAAATCAACAAACACTCACATGATTTACCGGGTGATGTTTCGGTGATGGTGGCCCCACCGTCATTGTATCTTGCACAATTTGCTAAATCTACCACATCCAAGGTTTGTATTGGCGCACAGGATGTAAGTGCTCACAATGAAGAAGGCGCATATACTGGCGAATTCTCTGCAGCCATGCTTAGGTCGGCCGGAGTAAAGTATGCCATTGTAGGTCATAGCGAGCGACGCAGCTATCACGGAGAAACGGATACGCTTATAGGTAAGAAAATTAAAGCCTGTCTTGATGCTGATATCATACCAATTTACTGTTGCGGCGAAAGCCTCGAACAGCGGGAATCAGGAAAACAAGTGGAGGTAGTTAGAAGTCAGATTAAGGAAGCGCTTAAAGGTTTTACAGCCGATGATTTAACCAGCCTCGTAGTGGCTTATGAGCCAGTCTGGGCTATAGGTACAGGTAAGACGGCTAGCACAGAACAAGCACAGGAAATTCACAAATCCATTCGCGAATACTTGGCAGAAATGTTTGGCGGCAGCTTTGCCGAAGCGGTTCGTATTTTGTACGGTGGTAGTTGCAAGCCTTCAAATGCCAAAGCGATCTTTGCTCAACCCGACGTTGATGGTGGTCTTATTGGTGGTGCAGCTTTAGCAGCAGATGATTTTCTAGCAATAATTAGCGCGGCCCATAAATGAATTATTTCGCCTACACATTCAGCTGTAGCCCAGTAAAACCGTTGGCAGAAATACTAGTTGCTCAATTGGCTGATATTGGTTTTGAAAGCTTTGAAGATACGGATAGTGGAGTAGTAGCCTATGTGCCGGAAGACTCTCATAGACCCGAAGATATTGAAAGTACTGTGCACAGTCTTTCCTCTATTGGGTCGATAACCTTCGAGGGTAAGCTTATTCCGGAAGAGAACTGGAATGCAGTATGGGAATCTGAGTACCCCGTGGTGACTATTGAAAAAAGGTGCATCGTGAGAGCTCCATTTCATGCGGTAAAACCGAGCGAATACGAACTCGACATATTGATAAATCCTCAAATGTCTTTTGGAACAGGACACCACGAAACAACCTATCTCGTGTTGTCATTACTCCTTGAAATGGATATGAAAAATGTAAGCTTACTCGATATGGGTAGCGGTACGGGTGTTTTAGCGATTGCTGCAAAAAAGCTTGGGGCAAAGCGTGTTGATGCTATTGATAGCGAAGAATGGGCTTATAAGAACACGATTGAAAATGTGGAATTGAACAATGTGGATATCCATGTTCAAAAGGCAGAGATCATTCCACAAGAATCGCCGGTTTATGGCGTTATATTAGCCAATATTAATAAGAACGTTTTGCTTGGTCTAATGTCATCCTTTGCCGCGCATTTAAGTGGGGGTGGAACGCTCATTTTAAGTGGATTTTTTCAAACTGATGTTGAAGAAATGACTATAGCAGCAGAAAAGAATAATTTTAAAGTAACGATGCAAAAAACGAAGAATTCCTGGGCAGCGTTAAAACTAATTAAGCAAAGTAATTAATGAATAAAGGTTTATACATCACTCTGTTATCTGTATTATTTAGTGTTATTGTTCAAGCTCAGACCCTTCGTGAGTTTACCCGTGAAAAGCAGGCGTTTTACGATGAATTAAACGATATAATGAGTGATGTTGACAAGAAGGAAACCAAAGACTTTTTGGAAGATCGCTTTGGTCCTTTCTGGATTAACAGTAACCTTTATGATGAAGAACAAACAGTAAAAATCTACGACGCAGCCGACGTTTTATTAAAGAAGCGTTTACGCCCTTTTCCTTTTTATAAGGCTTTTTTAACTTCCCTAATGGCATTTCCGGGGTCTCCTCAAGAAGGTGATGGTTTTAATACATGGACTGAAACGATCTTATCTCTTCAAAAAGGTAGCAAAAAAGACATTGAGGAATATTTAATAATGTCAGAAAATTTATTGTTAGACAATACTTTCTATTCCTCTTCTTCGACAATCTGGAAAACGGATAATGCCGGTTGGCAGTTTAAATTTGACGGTGAGGATCCGAGTATAATTATTCCCAACTCAAATTTAATTTGCCGAGCAAAAGGAGATAGTTCAGTTATTTATTCCACTTCGGGTGAGTTTTTTCCTCAACTTGAGAAATTCAACGGAAAGGACGGCAAGCTCACCTGGGAGCGGGCAGGGCTTGACCAAAATCAAACCTATGCTGTGATCCAGAACCCCTATGAACTCAATATTAGGTCGTCATCATTTATAATCGATTCCGTTCAGTTTTACAACGAATTCTTTTCTTATCCCTTGCTGGGAATGGTTGAAGATAAAATTCTTGCCAATGTAAATCCTGAAGACGCCACATACCCTCAGTTTTCTTCTTACGAAAAGCGCCTCTCGATTGACAATATTGTTGACAAGGTAGATTACAATGGGGGGTTTAGAATGGAAGGTGCAAACCTACAAGGTTATGGATCGCTTCAGGAGCCGGCCATACTTACTTTTAAACGAGAAAACCTTCCTCAACTTCTTGCCTATTCCCAATTCTACGCTATCAAACCCGATAGAATTTCGTCGCAAGATGCACGTGTTGTAATCATGCTGAACAATGATTCTATTGTACACCCTAGTCTTCAATTGCGTTTTAGAAGCGAGAACCGAACGCTCAGTTTGATTAGGACAGATGAAGGCTTGTCTAAATCACCATACTATGACTCTTATCATAAAGTTGATATGTATTTTGAGGCATTCAATTGGAATATTGACGATCCTGTGATCCGCATGGGTAACCTTCCTGGAAGCTCGGAGACCCGAGCGGCCTTTGAGAGTTCAAATTTCTTTAAAGTTAAGCGATATACCAGCCTTCAGGGTATGGACAAGATTAATCCCCTTTACGGAATTAGTCGCTATGCGAAGCGCGTAAATTCCGATTACCTCGATGCCGAAGGGCTCGCATTTAGCATGGGCTTCAGACTCGAAGATTATATACCAAGATTGATTGACCTTACAAATAAGGGTTTTATTAGCTACGATATTCCAAGTCAGTCGGTAGAAGTGAGGCAGAAACTATACGATTATATTCAAGCTGCTGCCGGAAACATTGATTACGACGTAATAATCTTTAATTCTGATGTTCGACAAGGAAATAATGCTGAGTTGAACTTGGTGAATCTGGACCTTGTTCTGAAAGGTGTAGACCAAATATTGCTTTCCGACTCTCAGAATGTAGCTATCTATCCTAAAAATGGAGAGGTAAACCTCAGGAAAAACAGGAACTTCAATTTTGGAGGAGTTATACGGTCAGGCCGATTTGAATTTTATGGGCAGGAATATGCTTTTGATTATGATAAGTTTCAGATAGATTTGATTGCTGTTGATTCGTGTCAAATGTATGTTGAAGACTTTAGCCCTGAAAGCAAAGCTTTGCGCCGCGTTAGAAACGTTATTGAAGGAATTGGAGGAACACTCCAGATTGATAACCCTTTCAATAAATCAGGATTGGAAGATGAGTTTACTGAATTTCCAATCTTAACAAGTGATAAGGACTCTTATGTTTATTATGACAATGGAGACATTCAAAAAGGAGTTTACGAACGTGATAAAGTATTCTTTGAGCTAGAACCGTTTGTTTTAGATAGCCTTGATAATTTCGCTACCGAAGAAGTAGCATTTGACGGTCGTTTTGTAAGTGGCGGTATTTTTCCAGAACTGAAAGAGAAACTAAGAATTCAGGAAGATTACTCCCTGGGTTTTGTGCGGGCCACTCCGCCAGAAGGTTTAGCACTGTATGGAGACAAGGCTGTGTTTAAAAATGATGTTATCCTTGGCTACGGTGGTTTGCAGGGTAATGGAGATTTGGAATACCTTACTTCTATTTCATCGTCAGAACGATTTACTTTCTTTCCTGATAGTACACGTGGACTCACTACATCCTTTGTAAACGCCAAGCAACCTGGACCTCCGGAAACGCCTGAAGCGCATGCAACTGCTGTTGATCTTGCCTTTTATCCCGCAGAAGACATTCTAACTGCTGGAGTAGTAAAAACGCCAATCAGTATGTTTGAGGGACAGGCCATGGCTACTAAGGGTACGGTAGATTTACAGCCTACCGGACTTACAGGTTCAGGTATTGTTGAGTTTTCGGGTGCGGAACTTGAATCAAACAAGATGGAATACAGTCTAAATTCGTTTGTTGCAGATACCTCGGAATTCAGACTCCTTGCTATGCAGGAAGCAAATATGGCTTTCAAAACCGATAATGTAAGCGCTTTTATAGACTTTGATGAAAGAATTGGACAGTTTAAATCGAATGGTGATGAAACGAAAGTAGAGTTTCCGGTTAATGACTACATCTGTTTTATGGATGAGTTTAAATGGTATATGGATGAAAACGACATCGAGCTTGAAACCTCTCGCCAAATGGCTACCGATTTTGTAATCGATACCGAACTCGATATGAACAGATCCAACTTTTTTAGTGTGAAAGACGATCAGGATTCGCTGAATTTCATGTCGCCAAGAGCAGTTTATGACCTTGATTCTTATACGATCAATGCTAAAGATATCCCTTGGATCCGAGTTGCAGATGCTAAAATCACCCCGGATAGCGGAAAAGTGGTTATTCGTAGAAGGGCCAAAATGGATCCATTAAACAATGCGGTGATTATGGCCAATTATGTTACGCAATACCACACGATTAATAATGCTTCTGTGAGCATTTTCTCACGTTTTGATTATGAAGGGTCTGGTGAGTACACTTACGTGGATGAAAACAAGCAACAGAATATTATTCAGATAGAAACAATCGGGGTAGACAGCTCTCTACAAACTGTTGGAACAGGAAAAATTCGTGAATCAGACCTGTTTTATCTAAGCCCTCATTTTGAGTATCAAGGCGAAGTCAAACTGAACTCGAACGATAAATTCCTGACATTTGATGGTTCGACCCGAATTATTCACAGCTGCGAGCGCCTGGAGCGTAATTGGATGAACTTCAGTGCCAGTATTGACCCTGAAGATGTTACGATTCCGGTTGACACCATTATTACTGATAACCGAAATAATCAGGTAGATATAGGATTGAAGCTTGTGCAAGATCCTTATGAAATCTATGGTACATTTCTTTCATCAAGCCGTGATGATGATGACCAGGCGGTGCTTACTTCACGGGGAATGCTAAAGTTTAATAAGGCAAGGCAGCAGTATGAAGTAGCAGCGGAAGATAAACTGAAACAAAATAACCTTCCCGGTAATTTCGTGTCGCTTAGCACCTCAAGTTGCGATTTATCAGGGCAGGGTGAACTTAATCTAAGTAGCGATATTGGTCAATTTGATATGAAAACGATTGGCAAGTTAACGTATGCGCCAGTTGATGAGAAAGTTTCTATGAACGCATCCATAGCCTTAAATTTCCCGTTTAATCAACAAGCGATTGATAAAATGCGAACCTACTTATCTGCTTTGCCCGGTTTAAAACCCGTTGACTTTTCAAAATCCAATTACGAATATGCAATCCGTGAATTAATGGGCCTTGAAGCGTCGGACAAGGTGATTTCTGAATTAAGCCTCAGCGGAACAATTAAAAAACTTCCGGAGGAAATAAATAAAACATTATTTATTTCTGACATTAAACTCACTTGGGACCCTCTTCTTGAGTCCTTCGTTTCGGAAGGTGAAATAGGCGTTGCGAGCATAGGTAAGGATCAGTTTTTCAGACAAGTACCCGGAAAAGTGGTAGTTGAGAAAAAAGCAAGTGGCGATATTATACACATCTACTTTGAAATTGATGATGCAAACTGGTACTATTTCACATACAAGCGTGGATTACTTCAAACTTATTCATCCGATAAGGAGTTTAACAACATTATCTTAGAGGAGAAAGAGGACAAGAGAAAAACACCCGGAAAGAAAAAAGAAGACGATTATATGTATATGTTGGGATCTAAATCAAAACAAAACATTTTTTTAGATCAATTCATGTTTTAATAAGTTTGTAAATATTAGTTCCTTAGCGAAACTTTTGCCTTATACTCGCGTAGATGGTGAACCCTATTAAACTATACTTTGGCGCGAAGCTTAACATACAGATTGTATATATCTGTTTTATGCCTGTTATCGGTAATTTCCGTTAAGGCCCAATACAGCGAAACAGATTTGCTCAAAGAAGCCGATGCTTTTTTTGAACAAGGCCAGTATGCCGCTGCCATGCCTCTCTACTCGCAATTGCTTAGTCTAAATCCTACCAAACCCGAGTTTAATTATAAGTATGGTGCCACTGCGCTTTATGGTGATTCTGATAAGAAGGAAGAAGCTATAAAATTTCTCCGTTACGCTTCTACAAAAAATGGAATTGATGCTAAATGCTGGTATTTTCTTGGTAGGGCTTATCACCTCAATTATCAATTTGCCGATGCAATCAACGCATACAATAAATATAAGGTGCTTGAAGGAGATAAAGCTAGCCAGGAGCTTCAAGTAGATCGTGAAATAGAGGATTGCCGAAACGGTCAAAACTTACTTTCCAATATTAAAGATGTCAAAGTACTTGATAAGAAGCAGTCCCCGGCTGATGCTTTTTTTCGCATTTACGACTTAACCGACATTGGCGGCAAGATTTTAGTGACGCCTGAAGTCCTGCTTAGCTCCCTCGATAAGAAGCGAAACCATCAGTCTCTTATACACTTCCGTGGAACAGGAACGACGGTTTACTTTTCGAGTTACGGGAAAGATGGAAAGAACGGGCTAGATATCTACAGTGCTGAAGTACTCCCGGATGGTTCCTTTTCAGAACCCAAAGAACTCGGACCAACTATAAACTCACCCTTTGATGAGGACTTCCCGTTTTTACATTCAGATAATAAGACATTTTACTTTTCGTCAAAAGGCCATAGCAGCATGGGTGGGTACGATATCTTTCTCTCGCAATATGTGAGTGGAGCATTTTCAACTCCCAAAAATCTTGATTTCGCAATCAATACGCCTGATGATGACTTATTTTACATTGCTGATTCGGCCAAGAAAATGGCCAATTTTGCTTCGGCACGCTCTAGTAAGCAGGGCGAATTACATGTTTATAAGGTTCTGGTAAGTAGCGTTCCGGCGGATATCACCTTCGTAAAAGGTAATTTCATCAATCAAATTTCTCGCGACAATAAACTAGCGAAGATCACTGTTGTGGATGCTTCAACCAATAAAGAGATTGATGTACAATACACAGATCCCCAAACCGGTGACTATGTACTAAGCTTTCCGCGAAGTGGTAAGTACAAATTTTCGGTAGAGGCTGAAAAGAGCGATCGCGTACATGCGGGCGTTGTTGAAATCCCGAAAAGTTCAGGAATCAACGCATACCTGCAAGAAATGGAATTAATAAGTTCTGCAGGAGTTGAGAAATTGCTGATTAATAATTTGTTTGATCAGAAGTATGATGGGGATGTGGCGGCGCTCGCTCAGCAACTGCTGAGACAGAAGGCTGCACTGGATGTTAACTTTAATGCTGAAGAAGTTCCTGAAGTTGATCCCGAAGTTGTTGAAACGAAAGATAATGTTGCTCTTGCCTACAACGCTGCAGGATTTGGCGCGGGACTCAGCAATGAGAAGGTGCTGGAATTAGCGAAAAAGCGCGAAGACGACTTTAAGTCTCAAAAAGCTAAGGTCACGAATCTAAAGCTAGCGGCCGAAGAGCATTACTTCGAATCAATCGCTATAGCCAACACCAAAGCTGCAGAAGCTGATGCGTTAATCGCTAAATCGGCTTCAGGCGACGAATACACCAAAGGAGAATTGATGTTTAAGGCTGGTATGGCCAAAATGCAAGCCGAGAATGCCATTCGCGAAGCCGCCAATACCAAAACACTAATCGACGATTTAGCCAATTTAGAGTTGAAGGCTGGAGAGGCAGTAGAAAAGGCGAATAGCGACTACATTCGCCTTGAGTCTGCCTTGGAAAGTGGAGATTATAATACCGCTCTTGAAGCTTTAAAAGCAGAGAATACCATACAAGCAGGCGTTGATAGAACCAATTCTGATTACGACGCAATGGACAAAGTCCAGTTGGCGAGTATTGAATCACGGAATGAGGCACAAAAATACCTTGATCGCGCTTCATCCATGCGCGGGCAGACGGAAGAAGCTGAAGCAAGACTACTAACCAAAAAACGGCAGGCCGAAAAAGCAAAAGGAAAGGATGCTAAGGCACTTGATGCAGAAGTTGAGCGCCTTTCGGTAGATGTTGAAGACCTGAGAAGCAGCGCAGCCCGGGCCTTTGACCAGGCAGAAAATGTACAGAAGGAATCTTTTGATAAGAAACAGCAGTTTGAAATATTGACTGAATTATACGATAAGGTAGCCATTCCTGAATACAAAGCTCCACAGCCCAGAGAAATTACAGACGACGATGCAGCCACATTTGCTGCGTTGGAAGAAAATGTTGCAGATTTAAGCGTTGATCCCGAAATGGTTTCAAATTATCTACAGAAAAATCCCGGAGCAACCGATAGTTTTGGGTCAGATCAAACCGCATTGGCATTTAAACGCGAATACGCTTCCGCAGAAAGTGATGATTTGGCTTTTAGCGAAGATGTGACTGAATCTACAAGCAATTCAAAGACGGATGTTGAAGACAATACAGACCTTGTCGATACTGAAAATTCAACAAGGACTGATAACGTAGCCACCCAAGAAACCGGAGAAAGTAACCCAACCACCTTACAAGGGGATGGCGAGCAAGAACCAGACTTTTCGGATAATGCAGATGATCTTTTAGCAGATGAAGAACCTTTATTCGAGGGTAGTGATGAGGAAATAACAGAGCCTGAACTCGCCGGTTTAAATGCTCAATCTGAAGAAGATGTTAACGAAACCAAGGCATCTTCTGGGGTTGAAAGCGAAAGCATCGAAACGAACGATGAAACTGAAAGATTAGCAGAAGCTGAACAGAATGAAAATACCGAAGAATTAGCAGAAGCAGCAACCGATGAAACACTTTCTGAAGCTAACACCATTGAGACATTAGCGGAAGCAGAACCTAGAAAGACAAACACAAGTGATACTGCCCCAACAAATAACAAGACTGATCAATCTACCAGTTTAAACGTAAGTGTAGAGAATCAAATCGCCGCTGAGCAGGTTAGAATTACTGCCTCGGAAGACTGGATAGCGATTATTGAAGCTTCTATTTCCGATCTTGAGCAAGGAGTGGGGGGTGATGAAAGCGAAGATGTTGAAGAACAATTGAAGCAGTATCAAGCCTTGAAGATTACGAAAGAGAAGGAAATTGCCGCCAGCAAAGCCAAAATCTTAGCCCTTTCGGAAGAAGAATCGGCAGAAAAGCCTGAATTAGCGATGGATCGAACTGAGAACGATCTGGACACCTTAAGCGCTTCCCTAATTTCAAGGCTCGAATCTAAAATTCCAGATGCTTCAACAGATTCAAAATATATAGTCAGGATTAATGAAGTTAATCAGGATTATTTGTCCGAGTTGGCATCGATTGAACTTTCGGGTTTGAGCGATCCGGAAATTGCTGCAATGCGAATTGAATTGAATACTGAATTTAACCAGGCTTTAGATCAATTAATAGAAGGCCAGGCAGTATCAGAAATAAGCAAAGAAGACTTAATAGAACTGAGGAGGATTAAAGGTCTGGAGATTCGTCAGGACAGGTTAATACAGACTGGAGAAATGGCTTACCAGCCGCGCACACCTGGAGCTCAGGAGTATGCAGCCCTAATGACAGAACCGAATAATGAAAATGATTCCGATAAAAACGTTCAACAACCTGATTTATCTGGTTTAAGCCCCGAATTTGCTTCGGCGCTTCAGGCGCCTTACACAAGAAATACAGTGGTTGCGGATTACGATTCTCAGCTGGAAAAAATAGAATCTGAAACCGACGAAAACAAAGTTTTTGCGGAGCGCCTAAAGTTAAACAAGCAATACTTTAATAATTTGCAGGCCGAAATTCAGATGTACAGTGCAGCTTTAAAATCTGAAGAAAATCCGCAGAATGTGGAGATCATTCAGGAACGCTATCAAACACTACTTTCTGAAAGATCGGCCATCGTAGACGAAATAGCTGATGACCAAGAGCGAGCTGACTCATCGACGGCAAGCGAAATTGCATTGGCGGAAGCAGAAATAGCGAAAGAGACTGAGGCAGAAGAAGCTGATGATGAGGAGCCACTGGAGATATTCATAGCCCCTGAGGAGGATGATGCGAATGAATCTATTGAAAATCGGGATTATTTTGTAGAATATGAGGCGAATTTCGTTTCGGAAATGGAGGAGATTAACGCTGAAGGATTATCTGAAGCAAATAAGTTGAAGAAGTTATCAGCCTTAAATGCGAAGTATGCCACTCGGCTAGACTCAGTTGTTGCTGAACTTATTTCTCAGCTTGACAATCCCGCCTCCAATGTAAATCGTGATGATGCGCAATTGCAGATTCAAAATCTGGATGCCATCGCCGCTGATATGAGACAGGAATCTGACAGGCTAAATACGGAGGCCGAGCTAACTTTGCTGGCCGATTCTGAACCAGTAGAGAAGAGCGAAGAGACATCAGATCAAATTGAGACATCACCAGAAACGGATTCGTCTGCTGAGAATACCACTATCGAACCGGTAAATATTGCCTCGATAGAGGCTGATTGGGAACCTATTGACCAAATCAATGAGTTGAAATACAAGTCACTGAACGCCAATATTTCACTAAACAGGATTAAGCCAATGGTGGAATCGGTGAACTCGAAAAAAGATGAAGCAAGAGCATTAGTAACTAAAATTAATGATCAGAGTGATAAACAGCTCAGGGCAGATTTACTAGAAGATCTGGAAGTATTGAACGATGAAATTGCCCAGATTGAGAATGAGTTAAATATAGAGTTAAAAGAGTCGAACGCCGCCGAAATAGCCTTTTATCAAAATAGCAATGAAGTTATGATCAAGGGTCTTAGTGAGATAGATGCTAAAGGTGAGGAAAAAATTAATCTTGATTCACTAAAAGAGCAGGTAAGCATATTGAATAGCAACTATGCTCAGGTAGAAATAAGCTTTGCTGAAAATGAAATAAGTTCTGGTGAACGTGCTGCCGCAGAAATGGAGCTTATTACCAAATTATCTGAGATCAATGAAGAACTCGAAGCTGAGACTGAAAAACTAGAACCGGAGATTGCAGCAACAGATTTTACGAGTCCCACAGAATCGGCAGACCGAAATGTGGAACCATTGCTCAAAGCAATGATCGATAATTCGGAGAATTATACGCCTGAGCCGGGAATGGTTTACATCACCCCAATCCATAGATTTTTTGAGGCGGAGATGAATGAGGAGGAGAAAACGAAGCTTCAGGATATGGATGATAGGTTGGAAATTGATTACGACTTTGTGCTTAACAATTCAGCTGAAGATGATACCGAACTTTTACAAGCTGAAACTGAGATTGATGAAATGGGAATGGACTTATTAAAATCCAATCCGAATCAATTTCAGTATTTATTAGCTTCTCTTCGCGCTGATAGCCTAAAGCGTTTGGAAATTAAGCAATCTGCCTATGTGAGCCAAATGGACCAGGAGTCTTTTGAGAAACTGACAGAAGTAAAAAGGCTAGAGGGAATGGTGGTTCACGAAGATAATGATCAGATAAAAAAGCAACTTCAGGAAAGAGCTGATCGCATTGCGGCAGAGGCTACCGTGAATTATAAAAAATCTGCAATAGCCGCTTTTCAGTCAGAGAAACTTAGAAACTTACGAAAGGAACAAGAGGCAGAAGTGGCTTTTATTTCTTCTAAATTAAGTGCTCTCGAAGTCGCTGAAGTTAATCAGGTCCTTGGTAAGTCGTATACTGTGGTGCCATCAGATTTGGCGTCAGCTGAGGAGAACCCGAGCAAAAAAGTACAACGGGCAAACACTAAAACCAATTTAGAATCAAAAGATCAGGCTATAGATACAGCTACAGACTCTGATCTGGAACTGGAAAAGGAAACCGTAGAACCTGAGTTGGTTAGCACCCAAGAGTCAGAAGAGACTCCCACACCGGTGGTAACCATTCCTGAAACAACGACCCCTCCGAAATTTGAAGAGTTATCTCTTAACGAAGATCTTTCTTCGATTGACGAAAAACTCTTGCTTGAAGCACATGGCAACTGGCTGAATGTTTATGAGGTAATAGGCCAAAAAGATGACTTCTCAGATGTCAAAGAATCTCTCTTCGTAAAATCTGAAGCTTCGGTTTATAACGAGTCGACACCAATTCCGATTAACCCGCCGCTTCCGGGAGGACTTATTTTTCAAGTTCAAGTGGGTGCTTTTAGAAACTCTATTCCACAGGATTTATTTGGCGAGTTTGCACCGGTAATGGGGCAGGAGCTTCCCAATGGAATCACGCGTTACAGAGCGGGAGTTTTTAAGGCATACAAATCAGCTATTACTGCAAGAAATCAAATTAGAGCAAAAGGCTATTCTGACGCATTCGTCGTGGCTTATGTTGATGGCGAGCGCCTCACAGGTACTCAAGCACAGCAAATATTGGAGCAAACGCGCGTAAGTGAGGGCCTCACTGTGGAAGAAACCATGGATCCAGCGCCACGCCGAGATGCAACTGCGATAGCGTCTAATGAAGGAAACGTCTCAAAACCAATAAATACAACGGCACCGACAGATTATTACAATGATCCTGAAGCAGCAGAAGCTAATTTGGTGGAGGCAACTACCGGATTGTTTTACACAGTGCAAGTTGGAGTCTACTCAAAACCGGTAAAACTCGATGCGCTTTATAATCTGATAGAACTCAATAGCGAACTTACGGCTTCAGGGTATATTCGCTATACAAGCGGTAGATATACAAGCCCCGAAACTGCTGGGTTGAGAAAAGCTGAGGCCATTGAGAAAGGTGTTGCCGATGCGTTTATTACCGCCTATTACAATGGGAAAAGGATATCTGTTGCTAAGGCACAAAGTATTTTTGAACAGGAAGGCGTGTCCGTTTTATCATCTGAAATAGGTAAGTCGCCAAAGGCACCTAAACAGAGTGATGCAGATAAACCGGAGGACGATACCAAATATGTGGTGATTCTGGGAAGCTACGCAGGGGATATACCACAGAGTATTGCAAACGTTTTTCTTGAACGCAGTGATTTACAGATAAGGCGAGTTACCGCACCTAATGGAGTATCCATTTACGCCTCTCCCGAATTTGAAACGAAAGCTGAAGCAGAAGATTTTCTAAAACTCAGCAAAGCTGCAGGTGTAGATTCTGCTTTGATGGGCAAGGTTGTGAATGGGAAGATCTCTTCGGTAGAAACCAAGTAAATCCTGTATCATATATATCAAACTTCTTGATTTTTAAATCGGCTTTTCCGGCTGAATTATAATTGAAAATAAGCTTTAAATGATTTTCATTATATTCTGACTAAACAAAAATTCCTTTTTTACCTTTGTATATATATTGGTAAAATAGTTATTATGATTAGAATGTCAGACGTCGCAGTAGAAGAAGAAATTGATTTACAGATCGATGAGCTTTTAAAGCCTACTAAAGAGATCGTATTATTTGATGATGATTACCACACTTTCGATTTTGTAATTGAAAGTTTGGTGAAACTATGTGCTCATTCATCTATTCAAGCTGAGCAATGTACTTTTATTATCCACCACAATGGAAAATGCTCTGTAAAAAGAGGCGAGTATGAAAAATTAAAACCTATTTGCACTGCACTAACTGACCGTGGTCTTACAGCCGAAATCCAATAATTTTATGAAAAAGGCTCTTTCTTTAGCTTTGCTAACCGCGGTTCTTTTCGTTGCATGCTCGAAGGTACCTATTACGGGTAGAAAGCAGCTAAACCTTCTTCCCGAGTCTCAAATGATTTCTATGAGCGCCACTGCTTATAGTGATTTTTTGTCCGAGAATCCTCCTCTTCCAGCTTCAAATCCCGATGCCCAGAGGGTCTCGAAAGTAGGATTGAAAATTTCTCAGGCTGTGAATACTTATTTGAACGATAACGGATATTCAGATATCGCCGATAAGTTTAAATGGGAGTTTCATACCGTTCAGGATCCTACGGTTAACGCATGGTGTATGCCAGGAGGTCGTGTAGTGTTTTACACAGGCATTCTACCTATTTGTCAGGATGAGGCCGGAATAGCGGTTGTAATGGGTCATGAGGTGGCACACGCCGTGGCAAAACATGGTAATGAACGTATGAGCCAGCAGATGGGGATTCAAGCCGCCGGAATGACTTTAGATGTTCTTCTACAGCAAGAGCCACAGCTGACAAGGGATTTACTACTTCAATCTTACGGCATCGGTACCGGATTGGGATCATTAGCTTTTTCGCGAAAGCATGAATCTGAGGCTGACAAGCTCGGATTGGTTTTTATGGCAATGGCAGGATATGACCCACGAGAAGCGCCTGATTTTTGGACTCGGATGTCTCAGCAAGGTGGTGGGGGAGCTCCTCCTGAGTTATTGAGTACTCACCCATCAGATGAAACCCGTATTGAAGACTTGAACAAGTATATGCCAAAAGCGCTCAAATACTACAAGCCCTGATAGCATATTTTAGAGTTGCGAATTTAGCCTAGATTTAGAATCAATTTTAATTTTACCTACTATTTCTTTTAAAGTGTTTGGGATCAAGGTGGAGGCGTGGAGTATCTCAGAAATCTAACTGCTTAGACCACATTTCTGTATCTTCAATCTAGAATTAGGCACTATTGAATTTCAATTGAAATCACTAACGCAGATACCGTTACCTCGCTTTTAATAAATGTGTGAGGTTCTTGATTTTAGGAAATAAATTTCGTCTTGTGCTTAGGCAGTGAAACCTTCCTTAAATACTAATTAACTAAGGGTTATCAAGCACTCTTTTTAAGTGCCTTTGGTAGATTGCTTCTAATGAGCACTACTAAAGCAATAAGAAACAAGACTAGTGCTAAGTAGGGTCCACCATAGTAAATTAACAAGGCCATGAGGCCGGCGGCTAAAAATGCTCCAGCAGCAGTCATAAACCATCCACCTATTACATTCAGAACCCCCGCAACGCGTTGAGGAGCACTTCCAGATCCCCAGGCTCTATCGGCTAGTGATGAACCCATTGCCACCATGAACGAAACATAGGTGGTAGACAAAGGAAGTTTGAGTGATGATGCAAAGGCAATCAGTACACTGGCAATCATAAGATTAACGCTTGCCCGAACCAGGTCGAAGGACGGCTTGTCAGAATCATCCATTGGTAAGAGTCTGAAGCGCCAATTAATATAAACATTGGTTTTGCGAGATAATATTTTTTGGATAGAATCTGAAAGGCTATTTGCTGCTTTCACTATTCCGTGGGATAACCTATTAGGCTTAAACCGCTCATTAACTGATTGCTGTGAGCTAAGTTTCAGTTCCGTATCCGTTACTTTCTGTGCTTTCGCAGAGAACCAAAGTGTAAGAACCATTATAACTCCCGCGACATAAAGCATTGGACCCGGTGTTTTAACGGCATTTGCCAGGGCAGACATTTCAAATTGAGAAGCCTCAAGACCCGATGCTAACCATAAATCATAAGAAAGATAACCGGTAATGGGAACTCCGATAAAATTCACAAGATCGTTACCTGCAAAGGCCATAGCAAGTGAGAAGGTACCTAAGAGCACGATAATCTTTAGCGGATTAATTTTCCATAATCGTTGAAGAATGAAAGTCACGATTGTAGCCACTACAAACGTCACTACCAAAATAAGCAAGCCTTTGTCAGCTACATTTTTAGCAAAATCATCAGAAATAAAGGAGGCTCCTTTAAGTCCTTTTACCAGCAGGAAGTATACAATTATTGAAATTGCTATACCAGCGAAGGGAGCTCCATATGTTTTAATTCGATCTTTTATATGAAAAGTGAAAATCATACGGCTTACCCATTGCACGAACGCACCAACAGAGAAGGCTACAGCAATAGACAGGAATATTCCCGATATTATTTCACCAGCTTTTTGGTAGTTGATTACTTCCAGGATACTCAAAGCAGCCTTACTTTCGTTATTGGCTATCATTAATAAGCCGGTTACAACAGATGCTCCTAGCAATTCAAAAACGATTGAAACAGTGGTGCTGGTGGGCATACCCAGCGAATTGAAAAGATCCAGAATAAGTATATCTGTAATCATAACTGCCATAAAAATGACCATTACATCTTCAAACGAGAAGTATTCGGGAACAAAGATTCCCTTCCTGGCCACCTCCATCATTCCGCTGGAAAAAGCTGCTCCAACAAATACGCCAATCGCAGCGATGGCAAAGATGGTTTTCCGAGAGGCTACTTTAGAACCTATGGCAGAATTTAAGAAATTGACAGCATCGTTACTTACACCGACAACTAAATCGGCAACGGCCAAAATTAATAACGCAATGACTAAGTAGAAATAGGGCTCCATCAGACAATTAAACTACTTTAAACTTCAAAATGGATTTGTGCATCTTTGAGTGGATGATATTAATCACTTCGATAACTTTCTGATGTATTTGAATTAACTTAATATTTCAATTTGCAATGGTACACAAAAATATTCTCCTGCAATCTAAGTTTAAAGTTAAGCTTATATTAAGTAGTGAATCTTTTGAGTAGTACATTTCAATAATACTGAAAATTAATTATTTAGCGCAGATTGATTAAAATAAACATGTTTATTTTCAACGTTCATCGATAAATAATTGACTTTAATCGAAAAAATATATAGATTTGTAGAAAAGACGGCTATGACAATCACAGATTTTAATTTACTCAGCTTCGATGGAAAGGCTTCACTATTGACTAAATATGGAAAATACCTTGATAAGCGTCAAACCAAGGAAGGGTCGAGACTCATGATATATGATCTTTTTGGTTTCTACGTAGAGGTTAGCTATCGGTTTGATCAGAAAGTTCAATATATAAGAGCGATAAACAATATTTTTGAGAACTACTCTCAACTCGATAGTATCAATATTTTACATTTGAATTGATTCAATTTTATCTCACTTCGAGATTAGTAGTTTTAACGGTATCATCAATTAATACCACAGTTCTTACATCGTAATACCATTTTTCAACTAATTGATTTTTGTTGTAATCTGCATTGAATACAGAACCTCCTTTTTGAATGCTGTCGGGTTTACCAAGAATTAGCGTTAAGTCTTTAACAGGCATACCCTCATATACCATTGGTCTCTCTTTTTTATTTTCATCTCCGCTTCCTGAGCAACTCCATAGCATTAGACCAAGAAAAAAGCAACGAATTTCAACTTTATGCATCTCTAAGCATGGAAAGGCGTTCTTTTAGAACATTAATTTCTTCTTTTACTTTATCAACTTTCTCTTCTACTTCTAATTTTAACTTCTCAGCACCTTTTGAATTGGCAAAGAAACCCATGTTATTTTCTAGCTGAAAGCATTCTGATTTGAGTTTAGAAATCTTGTTTCGAATAAAGTCCTGTTCCTTTCTGATAAGGTGATCGTTCTGATCTTTGTCTTTAATATCTTCAAGCTTCTGTTCAAACCTAATTTTCTCTTTTTCTTTTTTGTCAATTTTAAGAGTGCCGTATTTATCATCCATAAGGCGCTTGTATTCCTTATTGACCTTATCTTTATTCTTATATGGTACATGCCCCACGGAGCGCCATTTTTCAGCAAATTCTTTCAGGGCTTCAATATTCGCATTTCTATCTTCTCCACGCTCAAAAGCCTCTAATTCCTTCAATAAGGCCGTTTTGGCTTTCATATTTTCTTCATGTTCAGATACTTCCTCTGAACGTTGGTCTTTTCGTTTTTGAAAGAAATGATCACACGCCTCTCTGAATTTTCGCCACATTTTGTTTTCATCGCGCTGATGAGCAGGGCCTATTTTTTTCCACTCTTTCTGAAGCATGATTAATTCTGCCGAAGTTTGATTCCAGTCATCACTGTCCTTGAGACTTTCAGCTTTATTTAGCAAGTTCATTTTGAGATCTTTATTTGCATCCTGAACATCGCGAATTTCTTTATAATAAGTGCGTTTTTTTTCGAAAAACGAATCAGAAACTGTTCTGAACTCTTTCCAGATTTCGGTTTTATCTTTGGGCACAAACCCGATCATCTTCCATTCTTTTTGAATGTCAATTATTTCAGCAGTTTTTTCTTGCCATTTTTTATGCGATTTCAAATCCAGAGATGCAAGGTGCTTCACTCTGTTAAGTAGACCTTGTTTAAGATCGTAATTTTTCGATTGTTGTTCTCTGCGCTGGTTATAGAAATCCTGAATCTTTTTGTAAATATTCCGGGTTACATTCCAAAATTCGTCTTTAATCTTATCCCATTCTTCTTTAAATGTAGGCCCTATCTCGTTCCAACGATCCTGATTGAGTCTTACTTCAACCTCCATTCTACGTATATCGTTGAGATCTTCCAGTTTCTTTTGATCTTCCAGAACCAGAAGTTTTTCATCTAGATTGTGTTTTAAATCTAATTCCTTTAATTCTTTATAAATATTGATGTTATAAAAGAACTTCTCTGCATGCTTGTTATACTCCGCATTCAAGTCACGATATGAGTCGTTGCTTACTTTTGGTAAGCTTTTCCATTTTTCCTGGATGGCGTTAAACCCATTAAATGCTTTCGAAATATTCTCTTCATTCTCTACAAGCTTCTTTAATTCTTCCAGGAGATCTTTGGCTGTCTTTACGGCCTCTGCTTCTTCCTTCTTCTTATTTTCTCTTTGCTTATCCGTTTTTTCCTTAAAGGCCGCGGTAAGTTCCTTAAATCGATTCAAGGCATCTGTCAGGCTGGTATCATCAGCTTCAGCAGGCTTAGAGTCCGGCTCTTCTTCGTCGTTAATTTCTTCTTTCTCTTCCGGAGAGTCATTTTTGTTGGTTTCGGCCGTTGATTCACCCGTAGCCTCAGCTGTTTGGGCTAATTCATCAATACCTTCAGACTCAACTCCCGGCTCTTTTGGTTCTTTCTTTTCTCCGGTCTCAACAGACTCTTTAACTTCCTCGGTCTTATCTGTGGCAACAGGAGTTTCGACAGCGTATTCATGGTCATCATCATGGTCATCTTCATGATCGTCTTCAGATTCGTCAATATCAGAAATCCCATGGGCTGCTAAACTCCTAAATTGTGCACTTAGTTGTTTGAACTCTTTTTGAACACTAAGTATATTCTCTGACTCAAGAAGATTTTCAAGTTTATTTAAGATTTCCGACTTCATAAAATTCAGTTTTCTGGCTTTGTTCTTTCGTAAAAACAAAGGTTATATTTCAAAGGTTATACTTCAAAAGTAAGCTTTTTAAGGAACGTTTTTTAAGAAATTGCGAATAGAAATATATTCCATCATAAAAATGGCTCAAAATTTAATACCAATCAGCGACACATCATCAATTTGTTCATGTTGGCCTTGCCAATCTTCAAAAGCCTGATTGTAAATATAAGATTGGGCCTGCATACTGTATTTGTGGCTTGATACAATCAAATCCTGAAAGCGTCGTGAAAGAAATTTTTTATTGTCGGGACCGCCAAATTGATCTTTGAAACCATCACTCGCAAGGTAAATTGAATCTCCTTTACTTATGGAGAAAGTATGATTTGTGAATTTTCTGTTGCTATCATGTTGCAATCCACCAATAGGTTGACGATCACCTTTTAATACATTGAGCCTTCCATTTACGTGATACAATTGCTGATAAGCCCCGGCAAAAGTTATTTCCTGCTTCTGAATGTTGACATAAATAATACTTACATCCATTCCATCAGAGGATTTTTCGAGTGTTTTTTGTCTCAGCGATTTTATGATCTCCTGGTTTAATACCTCAAGAATACTCGCTGGATCTTTGAAGCCTTCATGTTCTACAATTTCATTGAGTAAGCTATGACCTACTATAGACATCATCGCTCCGGGAACGCCGTGACCTGTGCAATCTGCCAGGGCAATATAAAACTCGCGCTGGGGAATTATTTCATGAATCCAGAAAAAATCACCGCTTACAATATCCTTGGGCTTGTTGAGAACAAATGAATCTTTAAAGAATTGACGAATGTGGTCCTCATCGGGAAGTATTGCTTCCTGAATCTTACGAGCATAATTAATACTATCGGTAATGTTGAGATTATGCTGTTCAAGTTTAAAAGCTTTCGCTCTCTTTTCTTTTTCAGCAATTTGATTTTCAGTTATATCTTCACCATATACGTTTGCGTAGTTTTTCTCCTTTACAGGAAAAAAACGCAAGTTATAAATCCGATTATTGCTTTCCAGATTGATGAATTTTTCTTTCCCGGAATCCAGCGCCTCTTTCAATGCCTGCCGCACAGAATTCTTTTCAATTACACCATTTATTTTAGTGTCCCATTGCCGCAGTAATGATTCGCTCATTTCATTGGCATACAATACCAATCCATCGCTCTGTATTCTAATTAACGGGCGCGTGTGTTCCTGAGTAAAATTCGCCAGGGTGGCAATTTCTTTCTCAGCACGCTTGAGCCTGGTTATATCGGCATCTATAAAAAGTAGTTTCTGCACCTCATTGTTCTCATCCAGAATAGGAGTAACAGTGGTGCTTGCCCAAAATTCAGACCCATCACTATCATAGCTCTTAGCTTCGTAAACTACCTTCTCTTTGGTATTTACGGCTTGGTCTATAACGTTTTGTATCTGAGGGTAGTGACTTACTTCAGCGAGTCCTTTACCCACAAAAGATTCTAGCTCAACACCAGTGTAATTATTCTTTTCCTGATAACTCTCATTTATCCACGTGATGGTTCCATCTTTATCTGCCAATACTATAAGGTTATCACTCTTCTTCAAAACAATAGATAACTGGGCTACTTCATCATTCCTCGCTTCTGCCAGCCGCACATATTCATTGATTTCACGTTCTTTATTTATTTCGTGTTTTAAAATTTGTTTTAGCGATTTATGACCAATGAATGCAAGTATAAATAAAGCCACTATCGCGATAGAGACCTGTTTATAAAACAAGCCTTTAGCACTTGCAATTTCATCACCAATATATTCATGTACGTACAAATAGATCAAAATTCTATGACCATACTGAAACTCATAAGGCTCGGCAAAAAATATACTCTTTGTGTATTTCTCAGCTGCGAGACCTACTTTTACTGTATGTTTAGGTTGTTGGGAAATAAGATCCTTTACTGGATGGCTCGCCAATGAAGCGTTTTTAGAACCGTTTTGATCTATTATTTCGGCGTGTCCGCTTTCTTTGTCAATAATGAGTATGCAGAGCCCATTATTCAATTTGGTTGAATTATTGATTTTAAATAGTGAATAGCTCAGTTCTTCCCTCGCTTCTTCGTTAAATAGTAGGTTACCAAAAGGAGATTCAGGTGTATTGGGTATTAAAAGCTCAGAATCAAGCTGGCTTATAAAAGTATTTACAATTCCTTCCAGCCTCTGGAATTCGGAATGCTCTGCATTATCGATGGACTTGAGGTAGTAAACAATAGAAAAGTACGAACCCAACACGATCATACTTCCTATGATCAGGGCAAATACTTTGAATGTTATTTTTGATATTAAATATGACACTTGTTGGGGATAGTCTGAGAAGCAATACGTGCTTTAACGCAGAAAGGTTAGGGGAGGCAGTGGTTAATGCATGCAAACTCTACCATTCAATGGTTAATGGTTGACTTTATCCGTTTAAACCTTTCTACTCATTTATTGTCGAAATAAGGATTACAACCATTATGTTCACCATCAGATTGTGTAAATAAGTTATTCCACACACATCAAGCTGTAATCTGGCTTAAGAAAGATAAATATTGAAATAGAATGAAACTCAAAATGCCTCGCTTCGGCAGGAAGGAGAAATTCACTAGCTACGAACAGTTTTCGATTTCAGCAAATATGCTTTGTTCGGATTCACCATTTAGCTAAAGGCAAAGCACACTGAAATACATCATTATGCGCTATCGTTGAAAAATTCCCGTCATTGTTGAAAAGTAGCCTCTAGAAATCCGTGTAAATGCCGTATTTTAGGCCTTTATTTGTCGGGGTGCGATGTTTCGCTCCGCAATTTCCTAAACTCTTGAATGGCAGAAGAAGTAAGTTATAACGAAGATCATATCCGGTCGCTCGATTGGAAAGAACATATTAGATTAAGGCCGGGGATGTACATCGGTAAGCTGGGAAATGGAACCGCTTACGACGATGGGATTTACATACTTATTAAGGAGGTACTCGACAATTGTATTGATGAGTACGTAATGGGCTATGGTAAAAAAATTGATATTAAAGTTAAGGATGGTTACGTATCTGTACGTGATTACGGTCGTGGAATACCTCTTGGAAAACTTGTTGATGTAGTAAGTAAAATTAATACCGGTGCTAAGTACGACAGCAAGGCATTCAAGAAATCTGTTGGATTAAATGGGGTTGGTACCAAAGCAGTAAATGCCCTTGCCGATTATTTTGAGATTGAAGCCTACAGGGAAGGAAAAGGACGAAGGGCAGTATTTGAACGGGGTGTGCTCAAAGAGGAAGTGCCAATTGACAGCACGGAAGAGAGAAACGGTACGAATGTGAGGTTCAGACCGGACAGCGAGATCTTTAAAAACTTTAAGTTTAAGAGTGAGTTTATAGAGCGTATGCTCTGGAACTATTGCTACCTCAATACCGGCTTGAGTATTTGGTTTAACGGGGAGCGATTTCATTCTAAAAATGGACTTCTTGACTTGCTCGAAGAGAAAGTTTCTGACGAGCCCCTTTATCCGATTATTCATCTGCTTGGCGACGATATCGAAGTGGCATTCACTCATACCAATTCATATGGCGAAGAGTATTACTCTTTCGTAAATGGTCAGCATACAACTCAAGGTGGTACACATCAGGGTGCTTTTCGCGAAGCTTATGCCCGGGTGGTCAAAGATTTCTTCGGGAAAAATTACGAGCCTACCGATATTCGGAGCAGCCTTATAGCAGCTGTAAGCGTGAAGGTTGTAGAGCCTGTTTTTGAATCGCAGACAAAAACCAAACTGGGATCTACAGAAATAGAACCCGACGGGAAAAGCATGCGTGCCTTTATCAATGATTTTCTAAAAGAAAAGCTCGATAACTACCTCCATAAAAATCCGGATGTAGCTGAAGCCATTGAGAAGAAGATTAAGAATAACGAAAAGGAACGCAAGGACCTGGCAGGTATTCGAAAGTTGGCACGCGACAGGGCCAAGAAAGCTAACCTACACAATAAAAAACTGCGCGATTGTCGCTTGCACTACAACGACCCAAAGAGCGGAGAGCGCGCCAAAGAAACTGTCATCTTTATTACTGAGGGTGACTCGGCATCAGGATCTATAACCAAATCGCGGGATGTAAATACCCAGGCAGTATTTTCCTTAAAGGGAAAACCGCTTAACAGCTACGGACTTACCAAGAAGATTGTTTATGAAAATGAGGAGTTTAACCTTATACAGGCAGCTCTAAATATCGAAGAAGGAGTAGAGGCACTGCGCTACAGCAAAGTAATAATCGCTACGGATGCCGATGTAGATGGAATGCACATTCGCCTTCTTTTGCTCACCTTTTTTCTTCAGTTTTTTCCGGATTTGATTCGTAATAATCACCTTTACATCCTCCAGACCCCGTTATTCCGGGTTAGGAATAAGAAGCAGACTATTTATTGCTATTCTGAAAAGGAAAGACGCGCGGCTGCAGAAAAACTTGGTAAAACGGTAGAGATGACCCGCTTTAAAGGTCTGGGTGAAATCTCTCCCGATGAGTTTAAAAACTTCATTGGTGATGATATCAGGCTTGAACCTGTGGTTATTGCAAAAGACTTTACTATAAGTGATTTGCTTAAGTTTTACATGGGAAAAAACACTCCCGAAAGACAAGATTTTATTATTGATAACCTGCGGGTAGAGAAAGATTTAGTAGAGGAAGTTGAAGAGATAATTGAAGAAGCTACAGAAGCTTAAAATACATGGCTGAAGAAGAAAACGACGATATTCAGAATACGAACGAAGAAAGCCAGGAGGCGCATACCGGAGAGAAGATCATTCCCGTATCGGGACTTTACGAAAACTGGTTTTTAGAGTATGCCTCTTATGTAATTCTAGAGCGTGCAGTTCCCGCATTGTACGATGGGTTGAAACCCGTACAACGCAGGATTTTGCACTCCATGAAAGACCTTGATGACGGACGCTACAACAAGGTGGCCAATATCATTGGGCACACCATGAAGTACCACCCTCACGGAGATGCTTCTATTGGTGACGCACTTGTGCAACTAGGGCAGAAGGATTTGCTTATAGATATGCAGGGTAACTGGGGTAATACCCTTACGGGAGATGGAGCTGCAGCCCCGAGGTATATCGAAGCGCGACTTTCAAAATTTGCCCTTGAGGTGGTGTTTAATCCAAAGACTACCGAGTGGGGAATGTCATATGACGGCCGGAATAAGGAGCCTCTTTTCCTTCCGGTAAAATTCCCTTTGCTATTGGCCCAGGGTGCTGAAGGTATTGCAGTAGGACTGGCTTGTAAGATGCTTCCGCATAACTTTAATGAGTTGATTGATGCCTCGATAGGAATTCTACGTGGCAAAAGGCCAAATATACTTCCCGATTTCCCGAATGGGGGAATGGCCGACTTCAGTCACTACAATGGTGGTTTGCGAGGCGGACGTGTGCGTGTAAGAGCAAAAATACGACAGCTCGACACCAAGACACTCGTAATTGACGAAATCCCTCATGGTACCACTACCTCATCACTTATTGATAGCGTAGTTAAGGCCAATGACAAAGGGAAAATTAAGATTAAGAAAATTGAAGATAATACGTCCAGCACAGCTGAGATAATTATTCATCTTCCACCGGGATTATCTCCTGATAAAACCATTGATGCTCTATACGCATTTACAGACTGTGAAATTAGCATTTCACCAAACTCTGCTGTAATTCAGGATGATAAGCCACATTTTCTCGATGTAAACGATATGCTCAAGCGATCAACTGATCAAACAGTCGGTTTGCTTAGAATGGAGCTCGAGATTCGGAAGAATGAGCTTAATGAGCAATGGCATTTCGCATCTCTTGAGAAGATATTTATTGAAAATAGAATATACCGCGATATAGAAGAGGCCGAAACATGGGAGGAAGTTCTTGAAAACATCCGCCTTGGTTTGCAGCCTTTTATCAAGCACCTGCGCCGTGATGTAACCGAGGAAGATATTGTAAGACTTACGGAAATCAAGATTAAACGTATATCTAAGTTCGATAGCTTTAAAGCCGATGACCATCTTGCACGGTTGGAAGACGAACTTGCTCAAGTTCAGCACCATCTCGACAATATTGTTGATTTTGCAATTGAGTACTTCAAAAATCTAAAGAAAAAATACGGTGCAGGAAAAGAGAGACGCACTGAGATTAAAGCATTTGATACCATCGTAGCTTCGAAGGTTGTTGTCGCCAACAAAAAGCTTTACGTAAACAGAAAAGAAGGTTTTATTGGTTACGGATTGAAGAAGGATGAATACGTATCTGACTGTTCTGATATCGATGATATTATCATTTTCCGTGAAAACGGAGTGATGCAGGTAACCAAGGTCGACCAGAAGAAATTTGTAGGTAAGGATATTATCCATGCCGAAGTTTGGAAAAAAGGCGACAAGCGGACCATTTACAACATGGCTTATCAAGACGGAACTTCTGGTCCTGCAATGGTTAAGAGATTTGCTGTAAACAGCATCACCCGCGACAAGGATTATGACCAAACCGCCGGATCAAAAGGTTCTAAAGTGCTGTACTTTAGCGCTAATCCCAATGGAGAGGCAGAAGTGGTACAAGTGAAATTGCGGCCGCGCACATCGCTTAAAAAGTTACGTTTTGACTTTGACTTTGCCGATCTTTCCATAAAAGGACGTAGCGCGAAGGGAAATATTCTTTCAAAACATATTGTAAGTAAAATTGAACTGAAAGAAAAAGGAACCAGCACATTGGCTCCAAGAAAAATTTGGTTTGATGATATTGTTCAGCGACTAAATGCCGATGGGCGAGGAACTTATCTGGGAACTTTCAAAGGAGGCGATAAGATCCTGACTATTTATCAAGCCGGGTATTACAGGACTACCAGTTTTGATCTCAGCACCCGCTTTGATGAAGACCTGATTGCAATTGAAAAATTTAATCCTGATAAAGTAATTACAGCCGTTTATTGGGAAGGAGAGAAGGAGCAGTATAATGTGAAGCGCTTTAATCCTGAAGTTGCTCAAAAACCTGTTGAGTTCATTACCGAACATGAAGGTTCATTCCTTGAATTTGCTACAACTCATCCTTCACCGAGTGTGAATTTGCAGTTTGACAAGCGAAGTAATGACCAGGAAGATGAAGAAATCGATTTGGTGGAATTTATCTCTGTAAAGGGAATTACAGCAATGGGTAACAGACTAACACCACTTAAATTGAAGGCTATAGACCGCATAGAGCCTGAGATTGTAGAAGATCCTGAAGAAGATGAGCCGGATGAGGTTGAAGATGATAATGAGGAAGGTGAAGGCAATGATGATGATGGGTCTCAGGAAGAAATCACTTCTGAGGTGGACAATTCTGACGATTCGGAAGAAGCTGATGCTGATGATTCTTCAGAGCCGGAAAAGCCTGAGGCCAAATCAGATGCAAAACCTCCGCGAAAGAAATTTAAGAAAAAGGATAATCCGGATGATAGCCAGCCTACTTTGTTTTAGTCGCGAGTCGCGAGCTGCGAGCTTGGAGTCGCCCATATGGGGTTGCTTCGCTTACCGAGGGGGGTAGCGGTGTTTTATCGCTGTAGCTGGCAGGAGCCTCAAATCATTGGATCAAGTCCTTGGATCAAGCCGAAGGCATGACCGAATGTCTCGGATCATAGTTTACCACGCACCAGCGTGGCTTCGGCGGGGCATGACCGAAGGCATGGCTAGAAGCTGCAATATGGTAATAAGTGTCTTAAATTGATTAAAAACAGAAGATATAAAAAGCAGGAAATCCCAATCTGTTAAGACCGGGATTTCCGCATTAGTCAGTGATTTTGCTTTTGTTAGAAGCAGATCATTGATTTACTCACCTTCCACAGCGGCTTGCGACACTGCTGAGAGTACACCTCCTATAACTACAAAATAACCTGCAATTGTAGTAACAGGTGCCGGAACTGAAACCGGTGCCGTGAGTTTGGCTCCTACAGCGGCGGCTAATGACAGGCCGATTGTGCGCAGGACTTTGAAAAACTTGGGTGTCGGGCTGTCGAGTCTTTGGCCCAAGTTTGGATTTTGCTTATTCATTATGTATGAATTTTTAGCGTTAAACTTTCTTTATTATCAAGGATCGGTATAACCAGATCCATCAACTTTTGCATTGCCAGCCTTGAATTAATTCCGAGTCCGGGGCCAACGAGTTAACTAACGGGCGCACTACCACCGGTTTCAGCCTTTTCGGGCTAGTTACCTCATATGCCTTAAGCGATGAGGCTTACAGCACGGATTATATCCAAAGAACAAGTATCGACCTTACGCTCTTCGCCAAATGGAAAATGGTTGGGAATTTGTTTCTGGAAGGTCGAATGGGCTATGCTCTGGCCAGACGCTACAACCAGTTTAATAAAGACCGGACCGTTGACTTAAAGGTGAGCATATTCAAATTTGATGACGACAGGGGAGAGCCAATTTATCCTGTTTTTAATGGTGCTATCGCCCAATTAAGGTTGATATACTCAGTACCTATCCCGTGAAAAGAGAAGGTGGTTTAAACTCAAATTCCCATCTAAACTAATCTTTCAAGGAATCAAAATAGAAAATACTAAATTCAGCATCTGAAAAGAAAGCTGTAGAGTAAATGAAGATAAATAGACTGAAACCCAAAAAGGCATTAAACAAAGCCTTTCTGAAAGTAAAGCCAAATAGGACCGAGATTGAATCGTTTAAAACCAACCTGATTGAGCTGCTAAACAGGGCGAATGATACCGAATCGGAGGAGTTTCATAAAAACCTGGTCTCTGACTTTCTTAAAAAAACGTATTACGACCCGCGGCATTATATCAATACCAAAGGCCGCAACGACCTGGTGATTCACAATGGCGATAAAGCCAAAAGCGCCGTGGGAGTAATCATCGAGGCTAAAAAGCCAACGAATAAAGCCGAAATGCCGCAGGCAAATGTCCGCCTGAACTCAAAGGCCTTTCAGGAACTGGTGCTCTACTACTTGCGTGAGCGCATCACGCTTGGCAATCTGGAGGTAAGGCATCTGGTTATTTCCAATATGTACGAATGGTACATTTTTGATGCGGCTTTATTTGACAGGCTGTTTGCCCAGAACAAGAAGCTGGTGAAGCAGTTTACAGAATTTGAAAGCGGCCGCCTGGCTGAAACAAAAACCGATTTCTTTTACAAGCAGATTGCCGAACCGGCTATAGCCGAAGTGGAAGCGGAAATAGTTTACACCTACTTCAACTTAAAGGATTACCAAAAGCCGCTGCGAAACGACGACACGCGCGACGATAAGAAGCTGATCGCCCTCTTTAAATTACTGTCACCTGAGCATTTGCTAAAACTGCCTTTTGCCAATGACAGCAACAGTCTGGATAAGCGCTTTTACAGCGAATTGCTCCACATCATCGGCTTGACAGAAACCAAGGAAGGCGGCAAGAAGCTCATACAACGCCACAAGGAAGGGGAGAGGAATACGGGGAGCTTTCTCGAAGATGCCATTATTCAGCTCGACAGTCTCGATAAAATAAACCGCCTCGATCGCCCCACACAGTTTGGCGCAACCCACACCGAAAGGCTTTTTAATGTGGGTCTCGAGCTTTCCATTACCTGGATTAACAGAATCCTGTTTTTGAAATTGCTCGAAGCGCAGCTTATTTCCTACCACAAGGGCGATAAGTCGTATGCTTTTCTCAATCTCGCCAAGATTAAGAATTTTGATGACCTGAACAGCTTGTTTTTTCAGGTATTGGCAAAGAAGTTTGATGAGCGGAATGCCGATGTAAAAGAGCTTTTCACGAAAGTGCCTTACCTCAACTCATCGCTCTTTGAACCCACCGACATAGAGCACGCCACCTTGCTTATAAGCAATCTGCGCGACGATAAAACCATCCCCATCATAGCTTCTACCGTGCTAAAGAATGAGCAGGGCAGGAAGCGCACGGGCAGGCTGAGCACGCTGGAGTATCTTTTTGAATTTCTCAATGCCTACGATTTCAGCAGTGAAGGCTCGGAAGATATTCAGGAAGACAATAAATCGCTGATCAATGCCTCTGTGCTGGGCTTGATATTTGAGAAAATAAACGGGTACAAAGACGGTTCGTTTTTCACACCGGGTTTCATTACCATGTACATGTGCCGCGAGACCATCCGCAAAGCGGTGGTGCAGAAATTTAACGACACCAAGCAGTGGAAGTGCAAAGACATCCACGAGTTATACGACAAGATAGAAGACCGGCAGGAGGCCAATACCATTGTAAATAGCATCAAGATTTGCGATCCCGCAGTAGGGTCGGGGCACTTTCTGGTATCGTCATTAAATGAAATGATCGCCGTAAAGAACGATCTGAAAATCCTTCAGGATCGCACCGGCAAGCGCCTCAAGGAATACGAAGTGGAGGTGGTAAATGACGAACTCGCCATAACCGACGAAGAGGGCGAGCTCTTTGAATACAATCCCACCAGCAAGGAGAGTCAGCGCATACAGGAAACGCTCTTTCACGAAAAGCAGACTATTATTGAGAATTGCCTTTTTGGTGTAGACATCAACCCCAATTCCGTAAAAATATGTCGCCTGCGCTTGTGGATTGAGCTTTTGAAAAACGCCTATTACAAAAACTCCACCGAGCTCGAAACCCTGCCAAACATCGACATCAACATAAAATGCGGAAACTCGCTGGTAAGCCGTTTTGCCATGGATGCCGATTTAAAGCAGGCCTTAAAAAAGAGCAAGTACAATATTGACGGTTACCGCGCCGCCGTATCTACTTACCGCGATGCCGAAAGCAAGGAGCAGAAACGCGAAATGGAACGCCTGATAGATGCAATAAAATCAGATTTCAGAAGTGAGATATCCCTCAATGACCCTAAAGTCAAAAAGCTTCGAAAACTATCAGGTGAGTTGTTTCAAATGACCAATCAGGGACAGCTCTTTGAAATGAGCAAACGCGAGAAAGCTGCCTGGAACAAGAAAGTAGTAAAACTAACCGGCGACACCAAAAAGCTCGAAGCCGAAATAGAAGAAATAAAAGCCAACAAGATATTTGAAAATGCCTTTGAATGGCGCTTTGAATTTCCCGAAGTTCTTAATGATGAAGGCGATTTTGTGGGGTTTGATGTGGTTATTGGGAATCCGCCGTATATCAGGCAGGAGGAGCTTGGGGAGCTGAAAGGGCATCTGCAAAATCACTTTACTACCTATGCAGGCACAGCAGATTTATACGTGTATTTCGTGGAACTTGGTATGAACATTATCGCACAGGCGGGTCAGTTTGCATATATTCTCCCGAACAAATGGATGCGGGCAGGCTATGGCAAGGCTCTGCGCACTTACGTGGAAAATTACAGGATTTCAGAAATTGTCGATTTTGGTGATTTGCCTGTATTTGAAGAAGCCACGACGTATCCATGCGTTATGTTATTGGAAAAATCACCGGCTCGTGCCGATTTCACTGCCGTGAATGTCACCACACTCGATTATCCCAATGGGTTGGAAGATTACCTGAGTGACTTGCGGTACAAAGTATTGCTTTCCGGATTGCGACCCGAAGGTTGGACACTTGTAAGTGCCGATGTGCAGCGCCTGCTCGACAAAATCCGCTCCAAAGGTGTGCCGCTTAAGGAATATGTGGATGGGAAGATATACCGTGGTGTGCTTACCGGCTTGAACGAAGCCTTTGTGATTGATCAACCGACACGAGACAGGCTGATTGCAGAAGATCCGCGTTCAGCGGAAATTATCAAACCCTTTCTGGCAGGTCGAGATATTAAGCGGTACAGGCAGCCTGAGAGTGAAAAGTATTTGATTTTTACTCGACGAGGGATTGAGATTGAGAACTATCCTGCAATACTAAAGCACCTGGAGCAATATCGCGAAAGGCTTACACCTCGACCCAAAGGTAATACAGATAAGAAATGGCCAGGACGAAAAGCTGGTTCATATCAATGGTATGAAATTCAGGATGCCGTTGATTATTATGATGAATTCGAGAAGTCAAAGATACTCTTGCCGGATATAGCCATTCAAATGCAAGCTACATTTGAAAGTTCCGGCTACTATTGTGTCAACACTGCTTACATTATACCAACTGACGAGATATGGTTACTTGGTATATTGAATTCGAAATTGGTACACTTTTTCTATATAAACCTAACCAGTTCCATTCGTGGCGGTTATCTTCGTTTTATAAGGCAATACCTTGAGCAAATACCAATAGAAACAGGAAATCTTTCCGTTAGAGAGGCTATTTATGAATTAGTCACCCGTCATTTGTCAACTCTTACTGAAAATGAAAACGCTGAAACTTCCGAATTCGAGAACCAAATTGATCAATTGGTTTATGAGCTTTATGGGTTGACAGAGGAGGAAGTAATGATTGTGGAAGAAATCTAAATAAGATTAATTACTAGACATGTTTATCTTTTGAATAAGGAAAGGTATTCTATTCTTTTGAAATTGTGTTGATAACTATAATTATTTGCTGCAGTATCTAGAATGTAAGATTTTATCTTTAACCAAAACATCTAAGTTATGCCAACCAAAACGGTACCAGTCGAACCTCATAGAAGGTCAAAACCTTCGCCAGTTCCCAGAAAAAATCCTGATTCTCCGAAGCCCGGCCCTAAAACAGTTCCTGTAGTTCCTCATAAGAGAAAGCCGCCGAAATAGAGTGTCGTTGGTATGAAAGTATTAATGTATTCGAATCCGATTTTTTTTAAATCCGAGAGGCTTTTTTATGACGATAAAAGAGTCACGAAGACCAAAAATGAACTTAGGCTACTCCTCAGATACTATGCTCTAAGAAAAATTCACTTTCCTAATAAACCTTCCAAAATTGTTGATGAAATCAATAAGATAGATTTAAAAGTGCTCGGGTTGGATAAATTCTCTACAAAATGTAAAATTCCTACGCAGCGGATTTTACCCTTTTCACATGTTTCCAAAGCCCATCGTGTAAGAACACAAGTAATTAAAGTTTCCCCACCACTTTACCTTGTAAGTAACGAGATCATGGGCATCGATAGAAAAATAGTTTTGAAAAAGGAACTTTCGTCAAAGACTAATATTGAATGTATTACATCACCGCTTACGAAAATTTTTGCAGTTAATGATGTTCTTGAAGATGAATATACTGAATTATTAAGATATCTCGAAAATGGCTCAACCTAATAGGTGTATTTGGTGTTCAAGGACAAAGCCATCTGTCAAGTTCGAATCCAGAGCCCACACCTTTCCAAAATCACTTGGGGGTCAGAAAGTTTGCCCTGATGTATGTGATGAATGCAACCATAGTTTCGGAAGGCCTACTAGCTCAGAACCTTCAATAGAGGTGGTTTTGAAAGAGGTATTAAATTTTTCGCGATACTATCTGTTACGGCCTATTAAAAATCAGAAATTGCCAAGATATAAATCTGAATATTTCAATGTGGATTGGCAGAAGAATTCTATGCGATTAAAACCAAGGTATGCCTTGAAGTACAGGTTAAAAGATATTTTAGGACGTCAATTTAGGAGAGGTATCTACAAAGTATATCTTGAAGAGAGTCATAGAGTTAGAAATGATGGGCATGAAGCTAAATACGACTTTATAAGAGAATTTTCAAGATATGGTTTTGGAGATTATCCAATATACTGGCTTGTACCAAAGTTTGGATTGGCAATGTATTCAGAGTATGATTGCTTACATCCTGAATTAAGATTTACGGAATCTTCTGACTTTTTAGAAAGGGATTATCGCATTTATAATTATCAGATCATGGGGCATCAATTTTATATTCCTGTCAGTAAATATTTCGAAAGATTATTTTACCAGGATTTTACGGAATATTTAAAAAAACAGGATGATCCATTTGGTCATAAACTTGTCGCTATTGACAAGATCGAAAGAATTGATTTTACATATAGCAACCTACACTAAGCGGCATCATTTTAAAGACCGCAATATTAAATTTAAATAAGTAATACTTCAATGCACGATACTTACCGAGATACTATATACAAAGATTTTTATCCGCTTTATGGTAAGTTTTCTATCGAGTTTGAGAATATGATAGATAAAGTCAAAACAGTTATTGTTATGGCTATTGCGGGTAATGATGTGAAAAGACAATCAATCGCATATATTCTTATTGACAAAGAAGGAGCGACGGGATCTATCAAGAAACTTCGTGCAATGCTTCCGTTGATTTATGAACCTGAAAGCCAAGAAAGGGCATTGTGCGATAAACTATTAGTACAAGTAAAAGGTATCATTCAATATCGTAACAATTTAATTCACAGTTCTTGGATTTTTGGTCCTAGTGAAAGAAAGGGTGAAGAAATTACTGTACCCTATTCATTTCAGCGCGCTCAGTCTGAAAAGAAAAGCTATTATGTTACATTTTCAGAATTTGATGCCGAGATGTTAAAAGAAAAGACGAAAATGGTTTCAGAAGCAAAGAGGTTGTTGAATTCAATTGCATTTTCCTTAAGAAATGAAGGAATAGATATTATTAAAGAATTTCAGAATTCTAAACTCTTTTAATGGCTATATTTATAAGTACTGTGTGATTTGCAATTTGAATCTTTAAGTTTACAACGCTTTTGATTTGGCAAAGGGGAAATAGAATTATTAGAGGAGTTTGAGGATGCACATTTAGAATTGAATGTTCTTGAAGCGAGATATTGATTAGTATTATTTATAAAAAGAAAATTAGCATGAGAGAATCTTCTAGAATAACCTACTTATTTGGAGCAGGGGCGAGCATCGGGACTACGAAAGAATGGCTAAAAGGGAAGCCGCAGAAGGTTATTTACTATTCATATTTAAATGACCTGATGAGTGGTATTCCTATTACTGCAAACTGAAAACAGCAAGAATTTTAAAGCCAACCAAGATCACTAGATTTAAAACCATGTTTAAAACAGTCATTTTTATCATATGCATTTTTTTATATTCTCAAATTTCGCATGGTCAGGAATTTTTTGAGTATACCAATCCGAATTTCTCATTTTCAATACCTGAAGATTGGAAAGAATATCATGGAACCCCGTCACTATTAATATTCGATAAATTTGTAAAGGTGAATGATGGGATAATTGGCGGTATTTTAAGGGTTGGAAAGGATGTTTATAACGGGAACTTGGAAACTGTATGGAGCATAAAAGAGGAAGAGGATAGGAAAATATTGGAAAAGGAAGCCTCAATAAGAAATTACAGTTTTAAGAGAGAAACATTGAATGGAACTAAAACCGTAAAAACTAGTTTTGATACATCAATTGGCGAAAAGAATAAACGGAAGGATTTTAAAGGAGTCATTTATAAGTTCCTTACTATTCAAGATAATAAGCAACATGTCGTTACCTTCTTTTTAATTACTGATCCCAAAGATTTCGATAGCGACCATAATGATGTGTTAGAAATAGTATCCACATTAGATTTTGGATTGAACCAAAAGGTTTATAATTCGGAAAGAATAGTTGAGTTTAATCAGGAGGAGTATGTTATATCAAAACCATCTGATTACGATTACTTTTCCAACTCATCATTCAAAGACATGAAAATAAATGAGTTCACCAACACTTATTGCTTTACAGATGAGATTGGAATTTATGATTTTGAGCTACTAGTTCCCAAGAAACTTGACGAGGAACCTTTGATTCATTTCTATACGATGAACTCCCTCAAAGGGCAAGAGGTAACCGCACCCGAATATATTGAAGCCAAAATATTTTGGAAAGAAATGTATAACCAACCGAACTACAACGAACTCGTGGAGAATCTAATTTCTGATAGTCTCTTATTTTGCAATTATGATTTTTCTAAAACCGATTCACTATCATACATTCATCTTAAAGATGAAGCAAATATTCTATCTACACTTATTTTCAACAACTCTAAAATAAATGGAGAAAATAAAAGCCAAATCCTTATTACCAATTACATCTATATAAATGACATTGTAGTTTATATCAAGTTGTCCCAAGCTTTTACTGGGTTTTCAGATATTGATAAAATTAAAACTAAATCAAATACTACTGTTTCTGAATTCCTTAAAAACAACATTAAATGAAAACTTCTTCAATAATTCTAATTGGAATAGGTGTATTGCTACTTTTTATGCAATATGCTGCCTATAGTGGTAATGATTTTCAGTTTCCATCTATATATAAAGGTCATAACCT
The DNA here is from genome assembly GCA_963748925.1 of uncultured Cryomorphaceae bacterium. Classification (GTDB taxonomy): domain Bacteria; phylum Bacteroidota; class Bacteroidia; order Flavobacteriales_D; family Cryomorphaceae; genus Cryomorpha. The sequence continues at coordinate 547,928 of CAVVKG010000001.1, forward strand.
TAAATCTACCATAATAGGAAGTGCTGGAAACATTCTAGGGTTCAACTTTTTTGGGTTACTAGGTCTGGTCTTAATAATTGTTGGTGTAGGCAGGAAATCAAATTCTTAATAATAAATGAATCAGGACCGATGTACAGTATATAATTAATTATGAGAGGTGAACAGCTTAAAATGAATACCTTACTCTCAATAAATTTTAATTAGTACAGTTCTGAAAATAAGAAGTTTACCGTGAATGACTACGCCTATATCGAAACAGGTAGTAATACTACTCTCATCATAGTTTTATGTTTACTTTTTGTTTTTATAAGCATATGGGGAGCTTACAGCAGATTCATACGATTTACAAATCAAATTAATGACCTAACAAAAATTATTCAAAAGAAATTTGCTACCAAAACTTTTATTGATCGATTGAACATTTTCGACTCAGTAATAAGGATCTCTCAATATTCGTTTTTTACTTGTTTGGCACTTCTTTTATTAAGCTGGTTACTGACATCTTTTCAAACTTGGGCTATCATCGCCTTTACGATGTTCTCAATTTATTTCATTTCTTTCTATTTTTTCTATTTACCCTTATCATTTTACGCAACGAAGCTTATTAGATTCACTCAGAAAGGTAGACCAATAATTTGGTCTACGCCTGAGGAGCCAACGCAATTTGGAACTATTTTTACAGTACTTTCAATTTATGACGTTGCTACATTCGTAAACTCGATTGTCTTCTGCGAGTTTATAAAGAAAGGGCATAAGATTCGGAAAATGAAAAAACTCTTGAGTTTAAGTGAAGACTCAATCGAGTTTCCTCTAGAGAATTCTTGTAAGAATTACATGGATAAAGCTCAAATCGAATCTATCAAAGCCAAATATGGAATTGTGCTAAAGCACTATCGAGGCCATGGTAAAATAGATAATCCGATAATTGTAGAGAAGTTGCGAGGTATGGATAATCGAGAATTTTTCATTGTCGAATATATTAAATGGCTCAATTTATCTCATTTGCAGCTTTTGAAGGTTTCACTTGATGATTTCTTTTCCAGTGCAGAAGACCAAATGATAACTGCCAACTATCACGCGTACCACTTTTGTAATGATCAGTTTAAATTTGAAAAAAGAACTGTTTATTTTAAGTTCGTGTGATATAATTTGCACAGTTAGGAATAATATAAAGTAGAAGCCTTTTATGTTTTGGTGGTAATCGTAAATAACTTACCTCAAAAAAATCACCTTTCTTTTCCGACCCCATAAACTTTCCTTAACTTCATCATATTAGACATTGGACCTGCTTCCTATCTTTCATCGTCTCACTCTAAAGCAGCCCAATGATCATTTATTCTGTTTCATAGCAAATTAACCCCGTAGAGAACGCCCTTCGGGTTTATTTTTGGGGTTTTGCTACTTCGTAATCTGTGAGAATCCTTTCAATCTGTGGTGAAAAAGATTTAACCACTATTTCTAACATTTTGTACCTTTAATAAAAAGTAGTCATGATATCAAAAGAGAAACTTAAAGAAGAGATAGATAAATTTCCCGAGGATGAAATTTCAATAGACGAACTTATTGAAAGACTGGTTTTCATTGAAAAACTGGAACAAAGAATTTCTATATCAGAACAGAATGGTGCAAAGTTGACAGAAGAAGAAATGAGAAATGGAATTGGAAAATGGTCAAAATAAGTTGGCTCCCCGTAGCCAAAGAAAGACCTACGGGAGATATTTGAATACGTTTCCCGCGATTCAAAGCGTTATGCAAAGCGACAAATTGACAAAATTTTCAACAGAACGCTCATCTTGAAAATGCATATTCAGGCCGGAAGAATTGTAGAAGAAGTTGGTAGACCCGAAATTAGGGAAATTATTGAAGGGAACTACAGAATAATATATCGAATAATAACTGTTTCGGAGGTGGATATTTTGATGGTGCACCATGGTGCGAGAGACTTGACACGTAGAATACCAAAAGACTAAAAATGCCAAGCAATTTCTATGTACTTGGGCCTCTATAGCAGCCCAATAATCCTTTATTCTGTTTCATAGCAAATTAACCCCTTAGAGAACGCTCTTCGGGTTTATTTTGGGGTGTGATATGATTCTCGAGGTCAATAGGGGCGTAGCCCTGCTATCCTTCATAGACGATCACGGCCATGTATATTAAATCGCAGGGGCGTAGCCCTGACATCTAAATCTGTGATCTGAATAGGGGCGTAGCCCTATTATCTTCGTCGTGTTTAAAGAGTGGAAGCAGTGGCTTGATGATGAGATTATCAAAGTGCTCCCACAAAGCCTCATTGGCAAAGCGATGGCGTACACCCTGAATCAATGGTCGAAACTTCTGGTTTATATCGACCACCCGCAAATGCAAATAGACAACAATCTTGTAGAAAACGCTATCCGCCCGGTAGCCATTGGCCGTAAAAATTATCTCTTCGCTGGTTCCCACTACGCTGCCAGAAAGGCGGCCATTATTTATTCCATGATGGGTTCCTGCAAGCTTAATCATGTTGAACCATTTGCATGGCTCAAGCAAGTACTCTCTGCAATAAACGATACCAAGAAATCAGAACTTCGTAATCTTTTTCCCGGAAATCTGGAAATTAACTAGGACGGGGAAGGCCAAAGGGATACTCATCATTAAAGCTTTGAAAATTTACCATAGTATGATTGCTTTTCAGTAATTATTGTGAGAATGTATATTCCAGACTGAAGGTGGGGCACAGAAATCTGGTACGACCTACTAAGTTCATCAAGCTTATCTTCAAAAACCTTCTTACCGTCTAATGAAAAAATACTGATTTGAACATTTTCATCAAACCCTATATTTAAATTAAAACTTCCATTATTGGGATTTGGGTAAACCAATAGTTGATTATCAGAATTAGAATCATTGTCTCCCACAGCAGTCAAGCCACCGCTCGCATTGGTCATTTTAATAATTGTACCATAATTGGTTGGCATATAGCAGGTATCTTGATTAACACAAGAAATACTTGTTGCCATACAACTCACCTCAAAATGAGTTTCTCCTACCGGGTATTCTAACTCTACCCATGTATCGCCACTGTTAATAGTTCTCCAAAAAGTTCTAACACCACTATCTGAAAAATAGGTTCCAATTGCAAATCCCACATCATTATTTGGAAATTCTAGGGCTTTAAAATCCGTACAAGCATAATATTGATTTGTCCATGATTCGCCACCATTATATGTCTTGGTCAAATAAAAATTATTACCACAACTTGAAAAACCCTCACGTATAGCAACTATTCCTGTATCCTTATTAAAAAAGTGCATATCTCTTGAACTTCCTGTGTTTTCAGATAGGGGTACAGCTTCCCACGATTCGCCATAATCAGTTGATTTATAAAACTTATTATCATAAGGAAGAGCATAAATGGTTGAATCATTAACTTTTTGCAGTTTGGCACGACCGTAAACGGTTCCAAAATCTGCGTTTTGCCAAGTGTTTCCACCATCATGCGTTGATAAAAAGGCAAAACCAGGCCCATTTGCTAGAGCAACAAAGCCGGTATCTATGTTTAAAAACTCAACGGTAAAAGCCGTATGCGTATTCTCAATAACATCCGTATTTAGGTAACTCCAGGTATCACCTTGATTTATTGTTTTCATTATAAGGCTATTATATCCAACGGCGTAACCCACGCTATCTGTTGGGAAGGTTACCTGATTGAGAATTCCATCGATAGTCGTAGGAACCCAAGTAAGGCCATAGTTTTCTGTTTTGAGAATAATATGAGATCCCACAACAATAATAGTACTGTCATTTAATGCAACAGAATGTATTAAAGCCTCATCTGTATTTGTAGAAAAGTTATCGAAAATTTCGAATTCTTGACTTTTCGCGGATTCATTAAAAATGAATAAGCCTACGATAATAAAAAGAGATATATAACTTTTCATAATTAGAGCTTTGAAAATTTACCATAGTATGATTGTTTTTCAGTAATTATAGTGAGAATGTAGATTCCAGATTGAAGGTTTGGCACAGTAATTTGATGTGATTCTCCAAGTTCACTTAGATTATCTTCAAAGACCTTCTTACCATCTGATGAGAAAATAAAGATTTTAGATTCTCCTATTAGTTTGTTATTAATAGTGAAGTTTCCATTATTTGGGTTTGGCTGAATAGAAATCTTGTCTTTAAAATTAGAAACAGGGTAAATATTCACGACTATACTAAAAGGTTGGATATCGAATCGAGTAACAAATCCATCGCCAATTTCTCCTTCAAAATCGTTAACTAGGTTAAGTTGACCTTCAAAATAGTCAGATGTTCCAATAGGATCTTCTAATGGGAATAGGTTAGGACCTTCACCTAAGCTCTCTGTCCATCCGGTCAAATAAAGTTTATTATTAGCCGCTGTTGCAATTCCATAACCCACATCGCCTGATCCGCCGCCAAAATAACTTCCCCAAACCAATTGTTTGCTTGGATTAATTGCGGCAACGAAGGCATCACCCACACCATTGAAGCTACTCTGACTAAACAACCCTGAAATGTTGCCTTGCGTTGTGGTAAGCCAGGCATCTGCTGAACTAACTGTGTAACCTCCCATAAAAATCTGATTATAAGCGTCATAATCTACGGCAAGACAGGCATCGACGTGAGTTCCTCCAAAGTATGATCCAAATAAATGAAATCCTTCGGAAGAGAATTCGGCAATAAAACCATCGCCATGATGATCTGTGCCAGAAATAGGAGAGGAACCACTTGAACCGCCAAATGTGCTATTCTCAGGAAGGGGATTTAAAGTAGGAAAACCAGTCGAGCTCATTGTTCCCCCAACAAATACTACATTCCCCGTATTCTGACTAACTGCAATATCTTCACCTTCTTCTATTAAATTACCGCCATACCAAGAACTCCATGACAGATTGTCGTCTTCATTGAATTTCGCAATGTAGGCATCGCTAAGACCACCACCAAAAGTGCCAGAGTAATTAGGGTTTGTGCCAATTTGAGAAGCCGGTTGGCGAGAAGCACCGGTAATATATTTGTTATTATTCATATCAAAAGCTATACCCTTGATTTCGCAAAAAGCTTGATGCCCAAACATCGTTGACCATAGAGGTTCTCCTGATGGTGCTATTTTCAGTATAAATCCACTTCCAGAGTTATAGCTTGCTGTTCCATCCTGATTAAAAATATCTATGTCGCCAAAACTCCGACCAACAGCATAAACATTACCATCCATGTCGACACCAACATCATTAGAGACAGTAAAATCGAATGGGCCAATCTGAGTTGCCCAGATGCGTGTGGAACCTGAAGGGTTTAACTTGACAACAGCAGCATTATTAGCACCATTAGGCTGTATTTCATTTTCAATGGGAAAATTATCGGAGCTGGTATAACCGGAGAAAACAACATTGTTTTCATTATCTACATCAATACCATATCCTCTATCAACAGCTGAACCACCGTAGTATGTAGCCCAATCATTAATAAGAGTAGTTTTGTTAAATTTAGTAACAACTATGTCTAAATTCATGGCATGAGAAAATTGTACGACTCCTGTGGTAACAGGAAAATTACTACTTTTTGATTGGCCACTTGCATATGCGTTCCCATCAAAATCAGTAGTGATATTATAAAATACTTCTTGTTCTGACCCACCATAAAATGTACTCCATTCTAAATTACCAGTACCGCCTCCACCAGCTGCTACGGCACCTGCTTTCTTTTGAGTTAAAATAAGAGGGAGCGTTGTATCAAAGTTTCCTAATGAGAGCTTTACGTGGTCATTTATTATTTGATAAGTCGGAGTCCAAGAAAGTGCAACATATTGTCCGTTAGTGTTTACTTGGTAAGCTTGGTTTAATTCATAAATGAGAGTGCCCAGTGGAGAGTAGATTGTAAGTGTTGTTCCGTTACTTACGGCAATTGAATCAGCTCCTTGATATGCCCAATCTAATGCTGATTGTTTAAAACTAGGGTTACAAACAAAACCAATACCGAGTCCACTTTCTTCATTCGTTATAGTGACATCTACATCTTCCCACATACCAAACGCAATTGCTTTATTATTGGTTTGAATTCTTTTTGAATCAAAGTGGCTTAAAAAATAGCTTTCATAATACCTATTTGTGGAAATTGGTTGGAATTTTGGACTGCGCGCGTTGGAGAATTCCATATCTACTCTGCACAGACTATCTGTAACTACCCAATTAACAGACGTGTCGGCATGTGCCGAATTAAATTTCTGTGAACTTGCGTCGTCACTTCTAGTGAAAACATAAGAAATTTTATCCTTTTGAACGTAGCTTACAGGATAGTCGTTATCATTAATAAACTGTACTTGAGAAGCTGGTTGAAAATTTGTTTTTAAAAGCTGGCCTTTATTTGGTTTAATGTACTTTGTTGAAGAAATTGTTTGAGAATACCAAGGGTCAATATAATCTAAAATACTATATTTTACTGTAGTGTAATTAAACTCGGCAATGTCAGTTTGAGATTGCCCAACTACTACTATGTCCCCATTCAAATCTGTCGCAACAGCAATAGCTTTATCGTCACCATTGTAAGCACCATTAAAATTGATTTTATTTTGAAGAATTCCAGATGTATTGTAATGTAAGAGTTGATAATCGTCATTAGAAATAATATAACTCGTGGCAGCAACAACCGGTTCATTATTTACGAGAGCAATACTTATACCCTTGTCATCATTATTATAGCCGCTATCATATTGTTCATTCCATAATATGGCACCAGATGAATTTAGTTTTAAGGTTAGAATGTCTTTATTACCATCCACATTACTAACATGTCCGGTAACATACACATTCCCATTACTGTCTAAAATCAAAGATTCAGCCTCATCATTTCCATTTGCAGGATCATTATATTCTGTAACCCATTCAATATTTAAATCATCGTCTAATTTTGCAATTTTTAGATCAAGTCCTGTCCCTGTATTGTGCACAGATCCACAGAGATATATGTTTCCGTTGTTATCAATTTCTAAATCAGTTAGGGTATTCATTCCTTCATCGCTACCACCAGTTCTTGATGAACCTAAAACCTGACCGTTCGAAGCAGACACTCTCAATGTGGCGATTTCCCATCTCAGCTCTGGTGGGATTTGACCTGTAATTGACTGACTAATTCCTGAAACTACAATGTACGAACCGTTAATTTTTAGTTTCAACGCCCCGTCATATAAATTTTGATAATCATAAGTATTCGTCCATTGTAACACTCCTGAACTTGAATATTTAGAAATAAAGTAGTCTAAAGAAGAATTAGCGGAAGTAGCTCCTGAAAAATAAACATTTCCTGATGCATCACAATCCAGAGTAGTTCCTATATCAGGGCCATTTTGTGCACCATCTAAATTACGTACCCATACTACACCACCAGTTACATTAATTTTCAATAAAACGGCTTCATAATCATTTTCGAAATCATAGCCATTTTGCGAACTTCCGGTTACGAAAAGATTGTTCTGATTGTCTAATTTTAGATCTAGTGGGTAATCATTTCCTTGAAAATCACCATTGTACATTGTGCTCCAAACTTCGAGACCATTTGGATTATATTTGGTCAGAAGCATATCATAATTTCCGTTTTGATTGATAGTAGCACCTGCCACAAAGACATTTTTGTTTGCATCTGTAATTGATTTAGCAGAAAAATAGAATTGTTGCTCACCTCTTTCATGAGCCCATTGCTCGAAAAAGGCTGATTGAGTTTGGGCTTGGATAAAACCGATTGTAAAAAAGAAGAAAATAAATGTGAAAATTCTTAAATCAATCTTTATTAGTTTGGCAAATTTCAAAATTTGACCAAAGTTTTTCACGCTATTAGCGCAAAAACAAGTTTGTAGAGTAGGTTGCATCATGAAAAGGTTTTGGTTATGATTGCAATTTAGTTAAAAAAAGCTAATAACACTATAAAATTCAAAAATAATTTTCTTGAAAAGCATCTCGTTTCCTCTTGTATGAGATTAGGTTGAGAAAGTGAGCGAAAATATGGTTCAAATTGTTCTCTAACCAAGTTATGCTTCAGCAGCCTTGCGTAACATTCATCAATCGATAAATGGATACGCGCATAATCTAAGTGTTGAATGAAATGCAATCCAGTATTAGATTATCGCTCACGGAATAAATCATTCTTTTTATACTTGTTCTTCAATTACAAATTTAACGGATGAAATCATTTTACACCCTAACAACCATTTTATTTGCAGTTGCTTTTGCCCTAATCGGCTCCAATGCCACAGACCAGTCTGCTCCGCTGCATTTATTCCCTGCGGTCATGAGATCGCAAGCTTAGTTCTAACTTACGACCATTCGCGAGTGCGTAGGTAGTGCAACGTTCTCCACGACCAGACGGAGTAATGCTGCGGAAGAAATGTCCCAAGCGATAATTATAAGTCTTCCATCTCTCAAATTAAAATTCAAAAATGCCTCTTGCAGAATGACGTAAAAAAAATAAACCCGGCTTTTTTATGACGATAAAATCTCCATTTCTCTACATAGTAAAACCGAAAGCGTTTTCGAGAAATTGAGAATGGCAAAATGATATTCTCAACCGTCGGCATCGGTCAAGACTTTGTGATTAATGATGCCAGTGGGAGAGTGGAGGAATGGTGGAAGGGGATTGTTGAATCCGCCGGGAAATTGGAGTTGTAATCTGAAATATTCCAAATTATCTAAAACTTTTAAGCGAAATGCCGTTTCATTTTTTTCAATAATTAGATAATCTTAGTTAGAAATCAACCAAATACTTTTAAGAAGAGCATCTCTATCCTTATCCGTTATTAGAGCCAAAGCCCGAATCTAAGAAAGAAAGAAAAACCGTTGCCCCATTTGAATCTGTGGCGGCGTCCCACAAGTCACATGAGTCCCACAAGTCACACAAGTCCCCCAAGTCCCCCAAGTCCCACCTAAAAGCACCACGTCGGAGTAACACCGCAGAATTACTGTCCTAAAAGAGAATTACTCAAACCCCAAGCACAACATACCCATTAGCCCTCAAATCTTTAACCATTTCACCACCGATAATACTTCTAAAACCAACAGCTCCAAATACACCTTCATTTTCACCCGCCTCGGGGAGGTCAAAAGAAAATGTTATTCCGTCATTTTTACTATTCTCTATAGCATCCGATTCCTTCATGCGCATATAGCTAGTTGCGTATGGTTTATCGAGTGAAAGAATTTTGATGAGAACCCAAACTTTAAAACTTTCCGGCTGTTTTTCCAATTTGCTCAACGGAAGCGCAGGAATTGTAACTTCCAGATTTTCAACATTCACCACGAACTTTGTTTCATTGAGTTTGCTCAATATTTCTGCTGGAAATACATCATTCAAAACCACACCTTTCAAATGATGCAAATGTTCTTTCCTGATCTTAAATTCATCGCGGTTACTGATATTATCACGGTTCAATATCTCCTTAGATACCCGACTTACCAGAGCACTATGCCGATTCAAATCACCCGCAAATTTTTCCGGAATACCTTGCCGTAAGATTTTGCAGAATTTACTTACCGAAACTAATCGTCGGTTCTGTCGCTTTATGGCCGGGTTTAAATTCTCTTTTTCGGCTTTGGTCAACTTGGGCCGCTTGGCCCGTACTACTTTCTTGCCATTTAAGGTGTAAAATACCAAATTCCCTATTCCTCCCGTGTATTCATTATCACTTTTATAAGTTGCCATTATTTCTTCTTTTTAAATTTATAATAAGGTAATCCTCGAAAACTATTCCGGCGGCTACCTCCATTTTGTCGGTGTCAGAAAGTAGTATTTCGATTGGTGCCTGGAAAACTATGAGTAGTTAAGCAGTATTTCACAAAAGAAGAATCATTCCGCAATCATTTACCGACTCCACACCAGCCCAGTACTACCTAAATACCAACTAACTAACTACTAACCCCGAACCAACACAATACTAACGTAAGGGTAACTTCTATATTGTCCTAAGTATAAACCAAGGTTAAGCCAAGGTTAACCTAAGGTTTAACTCAGCTGAATTAGTGCTTTATTTTGATTTTTTGAAGATTCGGGATCATGTCCGAAATATGGAACTCTATACTTTTAAATTTACTAAAAAAATTCTCAACATCCCCATATCTTCTCCTAAATTCTTCAAAAAATCACTTCCGGCATATTCTGGTATTTCTCATCTTTTCAACATCTTATGATTGTCCGTAGCTTTTCATAAACCGAACTTAGAAAACCAGTCAGATCTATCCATAAAAAGATTACAAAAAATCGGGCTTTTCATAAGTAGTAAGGAGAAGCAAATTATTGAAGCGTTTCGGAATATGCGCACGATGTAAGGTATATGCTGCAAGCGGGAATGCTATCATTACAGCTCAATCGATCTCGCTGCCTCAACTCCGCTGGTCAACCAATTGCCAACAACCAGTTACTCGACATCGAAAAGTGAAACAAGAGACCCGCATTTCAAAGTGACTTGGATTGATCCCTCAAATTATCGTTGTGAAAGGGCCTTTTTGCAGTTTGTATGTTTTTGAGCATCGATGTTTCTGATTTTAAAAACGTGTAAAGTTCTCGCAGTAGCCGATTTTATAGAGATGATAGCGAAGTAAGCCCTGCTTTAATTTGGATTTTTAACTATCATACCCGCTTCGGGCAAACTTATGTGAATTTTAGCAGTAGTGAGGCGAATATTGCACTTTGACGGTAAGCTATATTTCAACTTAAATGACATTATTCCTTTTGAAGAAAAGTTGGATCCGCCTTAAAAATTCCGTATTTATTCTTTAATATATAGTTCTCAATTCCTATAGCTACTACTTCCGACGTTCCTGACGAAGGGGTTTTTACATTGTCGCCAATTCTAAATTTAGCATTTGTAATGAGATTATTATTGCTTAAAAAATAGAGCTTAGTAGGTTTTACTGATTGAATAGAACCATTAGAAGGGTCTGTATATTCAACAATATATTTGTCCTTATCCGTGTTAACATCTGATAGTATTCGCACTGTAATCAGGCTGTTTCTTTCAAAAAGTCCCACAACCTGACCAGTTTTAAAAGGGTGGGAGGCAGCAGCAATTGAGTCGGATTTATACTCTACCAACTGATTCATTCCTTTCTGAACGGAGTCATAGCTTCCCTCATTAAATTCAACAACATCAGCTGTTAATGTTGCGATTGTTTTACTAACGAAGAAAATATAGGAACGTTTAAAATCGACCGATATATTAGCGAAAGCTTGCCCTTCTGAAAGCGGGTATGATCTATATAAGTCCTTTTTTGCTTCGTAAACTAAAGCCTGTGTTTTTAAGCCGCCTATACCAAAAACATGTGTAGTTTTCGCCGTGCCCATTACGATTGTTTTTATTTCAAAATTCCGGGAGTTCAAGCTTGCATTACCCGTCATTGTGCCGCTGTGAAAAGCACAAGAAGAAAATATTATCCCTAGTATTAAGATTAATCCGGTTTTTAACTGTTTCATTGCGATGTATTAATAAATAAGATAATGAGCACAAGTCATTATTAGAGTTCCTTTTACTACATTTTTTGTTTCTTTCGAGTCTAAATATAACATTTTGAATGAAAATTTTTGAGAATCTTATTTACACAGGGTGGGGACAAAGACTGAGTCCCTTTGATCTTTACCTTTCGGGAAAATCAGAAAACCTACCACTCGTAATCTTTGCACATGGATATAAAGGATACAAGGACTGGGGAGCCTGGAATCTGGTTGCAAAGGCGTTCGCGGAAGCAGGATTTGATTTTTTAAAATTCAACTTTTCTCATAATGGGGGAACCGATGAACAACCCATTGATTTTCCTGATCTGGAAGCGTTTAGCGATAACACTTATTCAAGAGAACTTGAAGACATCGAAATCATTACAAAGCTTGCCCTTTCGGAGATTGAGGTAAATGGCCAAATGAAATCATGGGATAAAATCGGGCTTATTGGCCACAGCCGAGGCGGCGGAATCATCATTCTACACGCAGCGAATTCTTCTCACGTTTCACATCTGGCCACATGGGCATCGGTGGCAGACTTTGGTGAACGCTTCAATTTTGATATGTCAGCCTGGAAAGAAACCGGAGTTACGACCGTTAGAAACGGCCGCACCAAACAGGATATGCCGCATAAGTATTTGTTTTATGAAGACTTCATTGAAAATGAAGAAAAGTTAAACATTAAATCGGCTGCCCGTAAAATTGTACAACCATGGCTAATAGCCCACGGTGACAACGATGAATCGGTGACTTTTGAAAATGCCGAACGACTAAAAGAGTGGAGTAGAAGTGCCAAACTCCTCACTATCAAAAACGGCACACATACTTTTGCCACAAGCCATCCCTGGAATGAAGATTCCCTGCCGAAACCAATGAAAAAACTTGTTGAAGAAACAATCGAGTTTTTCAAAACAGATTTTTCTTGAAACTCACCTAACCACCCCGATTCTATAAGACTCAATACTTCCATCTTCCAATTCTAATCGGAGCAGATATACACCTGAAGGCAAATCCACATTAATTTCTTGCCCTGAAACCCCATTTTCAATCCCTTGGTCATCCTTCGGATTCAATCGCCCATCGAGCGAAGTCGAGATGCGCCCCGCCATATCAATTACTTTATAGCTCACAACACGATTCAGCGTTTTAGGCATTATGGTAAATTTCCCATTACCTGGATTGGGATAGATTGAAAAAGAGGCATTTAATTTAGTATCGCGAATGCTTGATACCATAGAATTTGAAAATATCCGCGCATGACCAGATGATGTTCCATTGCCATCGTTAAGATGTGCCCCAGTGGCAATTTTACTTCCATCTGCGCTCAAACTTATTGAAGTGCCTGAGCGATCTTCCACATTCACACCATAGATATCATCACCTATTTGTATCCAATCATTATTTACATTTTCATAAACTTTTGCCTGGCCGGCATTGAGAGTGCCTCCATCATTGAACGGTGAACCTACAGCAAAGATATTCCCTTCGGCATTAATAGTTATTGAGAATCCAAGGTCGTCATTAGACCCTTCGCCAGTAATATCGCTGCCTATCTGCACCCAAGTATTTGATTGGTTTTCATAAACACGTGCACTTCCCGAATTATTGTTATCAATTGCTCCGATGGCAAGGATATTACCTTGGTTATTTATACTTACCGAGCTTCCAGCTTTATAATAATCCTGGCCACCGTCTATGTCTTCCCCAATTTGTACCCATACTCCTGATTCTTCCTGAAAAACTCTGACATGCCCGGAAGCTATTCCCGAGTCTCCATTGTTGGGAGCTCCTATTGCGACGATGCTTCCATCCTCATTAATGCTCACCGAAGTACCAGAATAGTCGTTCTCATTCTCACCATCAATGTCATCACCTAATTGCACCCACTCGTCATCTACATTCTCATATACCCTTACATGGCCAATGTTACTACCACTGTTAGGAGCGCCAATTGCAACGCGATTACCATCGTCACTCAAACTTATAGCTGCTCCCGAATGATCACTCAAAGATTCACCTAAAATTTCATCACCTATTTGGACCCAATTGTCCGATTCAAATCGAAAAATCTTGACATTCCCAACTTCAAAAGAGTCACCATTATTATCCGGAGCCCCCACAGCGAGAATGTTACCATCGGCGCTTAAACTTATAGAAGACCCAAACACGTCACTCACATCATCACCAGTTAGGGCTTCCCCTTTTTGGACCCAGGAGCCATCCTGATTTTCAAATACTCTTGCATGACCGGAAGCAGACCCGTTAGAATCATTATAACGACTTCCAATAGCTACTGTGTTTCCATCAGCACTTAAACTTAGGGCATATCCTGCTTGATCTCCCCCTGCAGCACCATAAATGTCTTCTCCCTGTTGTACCCATTGTCCGGTGCATAATGCAGGCAAAAACATAGATAAAATTAAAATCTTCTTTAACATAACTCTGAATGGTTTAAATTAATAATCTTTAATGGTTGATTTCGATAGATTTCAGATCTAAATGATAGACAATATAGAAATAATGATCTGATTATTATATACCTGGAACCTTCCTGATATTAGAAATTGATTATTACAGAACCAATCACTATGAAGCGCGCATGCAAGAAAGCAGATCAGAAATAACTTGTGTAATCTCAGGTCAGTGTATTTTAGGCATGCTCAAGCCTTAAGGCTTAAAGCTTGAAGCTAAATATGCTACATCTTCCATCTCGCCGCCGCCGAATCACTCAACTCTCCCTCAATATCTTTTAAAAAATCAAAGTATCCCGAAATAGCAATCATGGCGCCATTATCCGTGCAATACTCAAAAGGAGGGATGTAGGTTTCCCATCCTTTTGCGCTTTCCGGTTTGCCTGGAGTTTGTTGCGTAAATAGCTATTCGCGGAAACGCCACCGGCAAGAGCTACATCTGTGATGCCTGTCATTAGAACTGCCTCAACAAGCCTTTCCATAAGCATTTCAACAATTGTATGCTGGATGGAAGCGCAAAGATCAGATAGATTCTCCTTGATGAATTCGGGATTTCTACGCGATTCTTTTTCTATGAAGTTTCTAATATTGGTTTTGAGGCCGCTGAAGCTAAAATTCAACCCATCAACTTTCGGTTTGGTAAACGAAAAGGCATCTATACTGCCATCTTTAGCGTGTTTATCAATCTCAGGCCCACCTGGATAAGGCAACCCAAGAATCTTTGCCGACTTATCAAAAGCTTCTCCGGCAGCATCGTCAAGGGTTTCGCCAATAACTTCAAATGTGTATGGATCAACTACTTTAATAATTTGAGTATGGCCACCACTTACCGTAAGATTTAAAAAAGGAAAGGGAGGTATGGGCGCACCAGTATTGATAAAATGTGCTAAAATATGAGCCTTCATATGGTGAACAGGAATGGTAGGAATTCCCAAAGACTGACCCATTGATTTGGCAAATGAACTTCCTACAAGCAAAGATCCGAGAAGGCCGGGCCCTTTGGTATAAGCCACAGCACTGAGATCCTGAGCTGTAATACTTGCCTCGCGCAAAGCTGCAGCCACAACAGGCACAATATGCTTTTGGTGGGCACGCGATGCCAATTCAGGTACTACGCCTCCGTACTGCCTGTGCACTTCCTGTGTGGCAGTAATATTGGCAAGAATTTTGTCGTTCTTTATCACCGCCGCCGAGGTGTCATCGCAAGAAGATTCGATGCCGAGAATGAGAATGTCCGTTTTACGTTTCAATGGGTGGAGAACTTGTATTATTTTCGACAAATTTAAAATCTTTAGACGATAAGAACACTGCGCAGAATATTGATTACGGTCCTGATTGTACTCCTGGTACTAATCGGGCTGTTTTTTGCAGTGACAAATTCGAGCTATGTGCAAACCAGGCTCGGGCAGTGGGCGGCAACAAGATTAAGTAAGCGTCTGAATGCCAATGTGATGGTCGATAAGCTCGATATCGATTTTATGAATCGACTGACCCTGGAAGGTCTTGTGGTTTTTGATCAGCGAAAAGATACCTTGCTCTATGTAAAGCGCATGAATTTAACCATAAGGCGGTTGGGTTTTTCAAACAATACCTTCAGGCTGGGCGATCTTGACTTGGAGGAAGCACGACTTCAGCTCCATCAAATTGATGAAAATGGAAGAACCAACCTTGATTTTATTACGGAGTATTTTACCAAAACCGATTCACTTTCTGCCGATTCTACTCAGATGAATATATTGTTGTCTGCGAATTCGGTGAGCCTTGAAAATTGCTATTTTTCTTACACCAGCCTTTATGGCAAAAACGTTGACACTGGTCTTGATCTCAATGAATTAAGGGTTAGCCAGGTAAATGGAACGATTGAAGATTTTATTTTTATAGACGATAGTCTGAACTGTGATATTGAAACATTTAGCTTTCGCGAAAAGAGTGGCTTGGCGCTCAGCAATTTAAGTGGTTTACTCATTATTGATGAGGATGGTATCAAAACCAAGGGGTTGGAGCTCATCACGCCAAATAGTGAAATAATGGGAGACTTGGCGCTAAAACAAAAAAGTTGGTCAGATTATCAGGATTTTCTGCATTCTATTAAATGGTCAACAGAATTTGCTTCGAGTACCATCAATTTGAAGGATATCGGCTATTTCGTTCCTCAGCTTTATAATCTTGATCTTCCATTTTTTGTTGAGGGAAAAATTACGGGCGCAATAGATAACCTCAAGGGAAGAGACGTGCGCCTTACTGCCGGCGAGAGGAGCATCTTCAGAGGTGATTTTGATATTTCTGGGTTGCCCGATGCTGAGAATGCCTTTATCGATTTGCGCATAAAACAACTCTCAAGCGATTACTACGACCTCGCCCGTCTCGGCGAAGATTTTAGCCGGGATGAGTCTTTTTCTACTCAGCTGCCTATTGAATTAGAACGAATAGGAAGTATATTTTTTCAGGGATCGTTTACCGGGTTTCCACAGGATTTTGTTGCCTATGGAGATTTAACAACTGAGGCCGGTTCGGTTAATCTCGATTTGAACGTAGAGTCTGATTCTCTGAGAGAGCGATTGAGTTATGTGGGTGGAATAAGTACCAAAAATCTCAATTTAGGCCGACTTTTGAATATCAAAGAATTTGGAACTGTTGCTGTAAACGCGGATGTAACAGCCTATTCGAAAGAAAAACTAGAATCTGCATCTGTGGTTGGCCAGATTGAGAGCCTGGAGTATTCAGGCTACAATTATAAGAAAATACGTATTGACGGGAAGGTAGCCAGCAAAAAATTTGAAGGTAGTCTCACATCCCGCGATCCCAATGTGAACTTTGATTTTCAGGGGATCGTTGATTTTTCATCGAACGTTCCTGTATTGGATTTTTATGCTGATGTAGGGAATATCGATTTAACAACCCTCACGTTGGTTAACACGAAAGAGCATCTTTTTTTCAGCTCGCGCCTTTCTCTCAACGCTGCCGGGAAATCGGCTAATGATATTAATGGATCGTTAATAGCCTACGACAGCTTTATCTGTTATGGCGACTCTGTTCTCTTTTTAGATGAGCTTAAACTCACTGCGGTTGGCGATGTATCCAATAGAAAGGTAAGCTTTACCAGCGATGTGGTAGATATTAACGTCACCGGTGCCTTTGACGTGGAAGGCTTGCCGCAGAGTTTTCAAAATCTGATTGCAGAAGTTTTGCCGGCAGTGGCAAAGCGTAGTCCGGTCAAAAATGAGCAAGTATTCGACTTTAGTCTCAACTACAAGCAAAAGAATATCATATCCGGACTGCTAATGCCAGAACTGGATATTGCCTCGCAAACGACAGCTTACGGTTCATACAATTCACGCGACAGAAGTTTCGGATTGTTTTTGAGATCAGGATATCTCGGTTATCAGGAGTACTCAGGTAAAAATATCACAGCCGATATGGGTAAAGTAAGTGAGATGCTGAAGGGAAAAATTTACGCCAGCTCTGTCGATATTCAAAATCTCCATCTTGAAAATCTGGATATAGATCTCGAAGCATACAACGATATCGGCCAGGTGGGAATTGGGTGGTATAACAGCAATGAATCCATCCAGGGTGATTTGGGCGGAGAGATAAGGTTCGGAGAAAATCGTCATACTGAAATAGATCTGAAACCGGGATACTTAGGAAGGGAAAATTCACTTTGGAAAATTGACAAAACCGCTAGAATTACCATTGACTCCACACATATTCAAGTAGATAGCTTGTTGTTTTCTAACAATAATCAAAAACTAAGAGTGGCTGGTGTGGTGAGCAAGAATAAAAGTGATGAGCTTCGTGTCTCGCTCCAAAATTTTAACTTTTCATCTTTTGATTCTTTAGGTATTGAAATGACTGAATCCCTGCGCGGAGTTTTAAATCTGGATGGATCTTTAAGAGATTTTTATAATGAAAGAATTATCCGCGCAGAGGCAAGAATAGATGATTTGGGATATGGAGATTATGAACTCGGCAATGTAACTGCCAGTAGCCGGTATTTTGCTGAAGCCAATAAACTCAACCTTGTGGGCGATTTAATTCGCAAAGGAGAAAAAATAATTGATTTTAAAGGTGATTATTTAATTGGTAAAGAAGATCCGCTTGACGGCACACTTTTCCTCAATGACTTTAACCTGAATATTCTGAATGCTTTCAAGATTCCTCAGGTCAACGAGTACAGCGGCTACGCCAATGGTGAAATAGCTATAAAAGGTGATATTTCTGCTCCTTTTTTAGATGGCTATATCGATTTTGACGATGCCAGGTTTAAGGTAGAATACCTGAATACTTATTACCAATTCTCTGATCGTTTACGAGTTGAAGATGGCTGGTTTGGTATTGACTACAAACCTATTTATGACGAGCAGGGTCACAAAGGATTTGTCGTTGCTTCTGCTTTTCATGAGGACTATAAGAACTGGTCGTATGACATATCTGTAGAGGCAAATAGCTTTTTCTTGCTGAATACGACACGCGAGATGAATAGTACTTACTACGGAACGGCCTACGGAACCGGTACCATGCAAATTGGTGGTTACGACGGCTTTTTAGAAATTAATATAGAGGCTGCAACCGAAAAAGGTACTTCCCTCAAGCTTCCACTTGATGGAACGGAAGATGTGACAATGGAAAATTTCGTCCATTTTGTAAATAAAAAAAATCAGGAACAGCAAGAGCGAGAGGTGGATCTTAGCGGAGTGAGGCTTTTGCTAAATATTGACGCGACACCTGACGCAGAGGTGCAGCTCATATTTGATGAAAAAGCCGGCGATATAATAAGAGGCAGAGGTAGTGGGAAACTAACTCTCGAAATCTCGCCAACGGGTGAGTTTTTGATGTTTGGGCGATACGAAATTCAGGAGGGAAGCTATTTGTTTACACTTCAGAATTTGATCAACAAGCAATTTAATGTAAGGCAGGGTGGTGTAATTGGCTGGTATGGTGATCCTTATCAGGCAGATATGGATATTTCGGCTACTTACAATCTAAGGACTCCGCTTTATCCGGTCATGATCGAGAATCAGGAACGCTATCGAGGTCGTGAAGATGTAAATGTGGTGCTCAACTTGAGCGGTAAATTACTCAATCCCGAAATCAGCTTTGAAATAGAATTACCAAATGCCACAGAAACAGAAAGAAGTCAACTTGCGAGTATTTCGAGCACTACGCAACAATTAAACCAGCAAGTATTCTCACTGTTGATTCTCAATCGGTTTTTGCCTGTTTATCAAACTTCAGATCAAGCTCTTACAGGTGTGAGTGGTTTTGGTGCTGCCACCACCAGCGATTTTGTAAGTTCGCAGATAAGCAACTGGCTGTCAGAAATTAGCAATGAATTTGATATCGGTGTTAACTATCGCCCGGGTGATCAAATCAGTAACCAGGAAATAGCGGTTGCACTCAGCACGCAGCTCTTTAACGAGCGACTCACTGTACGTGGAAACTTTGGGGTTACTTCTGCATCAGAATCACAATACACACAAAGTCAGACAAATATTCTGGGAGATTTCCTTGTGGAGTACTCACTTACCGAGGATGGGAAAATACGCCTGAAAGTATTTAATGAAACCAATCCATATGAAGTATTCTCTACTTCCAGTTCTATCTACACGCAAGGAGTAGGATTGGTTTACCAGGAAGATTTTGACACCCTTGACGAATTCTTTACAGAAATAAAAGGCCTATTTACTAACGATAAAGCAGAGAAGGAATAAAAAACGCTATGAAGAGAAGGAGCGATGTGAGTTCATAAATCGGAGATACATTTTACTTTTTACCTCCAAACTTCAAGCTGTGACCCATTTTATCACGTTTCGTTTCTAAATAGCGTTGGTTGTGCTTGTTGGGAACCATTTCAATTGGCACGATGTCAGTAATCTCCAGTCCATAACCAATTAGGCCTGCCCGCTTTTTAGGATTGTTGGTAAGCAATTGCATCTTGCGCACTCCTAAATCACGAAGTATTTGTGCTCCAATTCCATAATCGCGCTCATCCATTTTAAAACCGAGTTTGATATTGGCTTCTACAGTGTCAAACCCTTGTTCCTGAAGCTTGTAAGCCTTCAATTTATTGAGCAAACCTATGCCGCGGCCTTCCTGGTTCATGTAAACGATTACGCCTTTTCCGGCAGCTTCAATTTGCTGCATAGCGGCATGGAGCTGCGGTCCGCAATCACATCGGCAAGAGCCAAACACATCGCCGGTAAGGCAACTGCTGTGCACGCGAACCAATACAGGTTCATCTTCAGTCCATGTCCCTTTTACCAGCGCAAGGTGCTTCTGATCGTTGGTAGTCTGGTGGTATAAGTGCATCTGAAAATCCCCATATTCTGTAGGCATTTCCACTGCAATATCTTTTTCAATTAGAGATTCGTGTTTTAAGCGGTACTGAATTAAATCCTGAATGCTAATCAACTTCAAGTTAAATTTCTCAGCTATCGTTTTAAGCTGCGGAAGCCTGGCCATGGTGCCATCTTCATTCATAATCTCAACAATTACCCCAGCTGGCTCAAATCCAGCCATTCTGGCTAAATCAATAGCAGCTTCTGTATGCCCGGTTCGGCGCAACACTCCACCGCTTTTCGCTTTAAGCGGAAAAATATGACCAGGTTTCCCAAGATCAGCTGGTTTTGTTTCCGGATCGATCAAAGCTTTTACTGTTTTCGCACGATCGCTGGCCGATATCCCCGTGGTACAACCGTGACCTAGCAAGTCAACCGATATGGTAAAAGGAGTTTCATGCGTGGCATTATTGGTTTGTACCATCAGACCTAGATCCAATTCTTCACACCGGCTTTCTATCAGAGGTGCACAAATCAATCCACGCCCGTGCGTAGCCATGAAATTTATCATCTCGGGAGTTACAGACCGTGCAGCTGCTACAAAATCGCCTTCGTTCTCTCTGTCCTCATCGTCAACAACTATTACTACGCGACCTGCTTTGATTTCGTCAATTGCAGACTCAATGCTATCCAGTACTATTTCGTCTTTTTTCATGCTTTTATTTCGGAGTACAAAGGTACAAACCTGAGTTTGATTATTATCTGGAATTATGGTTTTTCAACAAATGGCAAGTTAGCAAGTATAAGGGTTGTGTTGAATAACAGAATTTAAAATCGAAAGTTCATCTAAACACGTAAGTCTTTATTCTGTGCAATCATAAGCTCTTCAAGCCTCTCAACAGATTGACTCCATGAGAACCGTTCCTGCACGAATTCGCGTCCCGCTTTGCCAAGTTCGTCCCTTTTAGTTGGCGATTGTAATAAATTTAAGATAGCGGCTGAATAACTTTCAGCTTCATCGCCAACTATCAAATCGCGGTCAGGAATAGCTTTCAGTGACCGATTGGCAAGGGGAGAGGTAACGCAGGGAAGACCCATGGCCATAGCCTCCAGCAGCTTGTTTTGTAAACCTGTTCCAATAAGCATCGGTGCCAGGAAAATTCTACCCGTTGCGTAAGCGTCTCTAATGTCATCAAGCCACCCAGATACTTCGACCCCTTTATTATTTGCAAGTTGAGATACTCTCTTATGTGGAGAAGAACCGGCAAGTAAAAGGTTTATATCCGGATTTACTTCCTGCAACTATAGGCAATATCTCATTCACAGTATACTCTGCCGTCTCAATATTAGGAGGATAACTCATATTACCGGTAAAAACTAAGTCAAACGATTTAGTCTTTTGATGATCAGGTGAAAAGAACTGGGTATCAATACCATTTGTAATAACGGCTATATCCTGACGCTCGGGGTGATAAATAAATCGTCGATCTTCCGCCGATATTATCGTTTTCAGCTCGAAATACTCAAAAATGATATTCTCATAAGCAATAAGTCTTCGCCGCTCCATTCGGAAAATTTCTCGCAAAGGCCACGATGCTTTTTGCTCTCTTCTTTCAACTCCTTTCGAAAAAGCATCTTGATAATCAAGAGTCTTGATATAATTATGCTCGCTTTTGGCGTATTCTGCTGTGCGGATAAGTTGGCAGTATATGTGATCAGGATCATCCTTTTCAATAATCTTCTTAATGGCACTGTGAATTTTCTTTTGATAGAAATAAATCACCTGCATGGGTTTCCTGGAAAAGAGACCGAAAAACAAATTGATAGCTATACGCCAACGTTTTAAATGGAAAATATGGAAAGAAGAGCATATTTCGCGGAGCGCTTTTTCAGCATCGGGGTGAACTTTAGAATCAGTAAGACAGCAAAGAATAATTTCGTGCTTCTGATGCAATACTTTAAGCTGGTGATAGGCTCTTAGTTTATCGCCTTTTTCAAGCGGAAAAGGCACCCGGCTTAGAATTACGACAATCTTCATCCTAGCAGCTTCGTTAAAAAGCCATGGAGTTGGGCGGCTAATTTCTTATTGTCGTATTTACTTAGAATGAGTTCGCGCCCTTCGGTGGCCATAGTGCTCGCCTCTTCCTTATTAGCTGCCAATGATAGGATAGCCTCTGCAAATTCTTTGGGATGAGTGGCTAGCTTGATATTCACTGAATCTGTAATGGCAACACCTTTTGCCCCGAGCGGTGTAGACACAACTGGTTTTCCGAGTGCTAAACCTTCTATAAGTTTTACACGCATTCCACCTCCGCTCATCAAGGGGATAATCATTATGTTCTTGGATTGTATAAAGTCCTTGGCATCATCTACTTCACCCACAATACTTACACCTTTTATATCAATAACATCAAGCCATTTCGGCATCCGCCTTCCGGCCAGATAAAAGGTAAGTTTAGGATTTTTAGCATGCACAATAGGCCACACTTCGCTAAGAAACCAGTCCACACCTTCTTCATTTGGCTTCCAGTCCATGCTCCCCAAATGAAAAACTGAATTTGGCTCTACAGAATCATTTGATGGATCATAATTCTCTGGATTAATACCAAAAGGAATAGTTATTCCTTTCCCGGTAAAACCAAGTCTTCGGTAGTGTTTCAATTCATCAGAATTGATCGCTACCAATCCGTCAATCTCACCGAGGAGTTTTATTTCATAATCCTTTAACTGCTTGGTTAATATTTTGAGATAGGCTTTCTTGAGACCTTTTGGTTGTGATTTTGCCAGTCTGTGCCAAATTGAGAATTCTAAATTGTGACTTCTCAATACAATTTTAGCCTTTGACAAACGCTTAATAGAAGGAAGATAAGGGGCTACGAAGATGCTCTCGCAAAGCACTACATCAAATTTTTCCTTCGTCAGCAACTGGTCAATTTCCTGATCCATATCAGAGGAGAAAAACCTGGAAACATGATAGGTATCCTGAGTAATCAAATTTGAAAAGGCATCGACCATATTGAGCCTGGTATCAATAAAAACCGCTTTGAAATTCGTGGTTTTGAGATATCCTTTCGGGAAATTCTTGGCGTTATAAGGATGCTTAGGAGTTGCAATTGAGATAATGGTTACTTCACAACCTTCGTCAAGCAACGCAGTAGTCATCTGATTAATTGCGAGGCATCCACCATCTTTTTCAGGGTAAGGAGGTTTATGACATAGCTGAAGGACTCTCATACCTGATGCACATTTTTCTTCATAAACCGGGCAGTTAGCTTTTCGACAAATCTGGAATATGTGTCTCTATCAAACAAAGCTGCATCTTTTACAGCTTTATAGGTCAAAAATAGTGCGATTGGTAGTAAAACCATGGAGCTAAACCACATGCCGGTAAAGGGACTCATCTTGCCCGATTCGATGAGTTTCTCACCTGTAATAGACGTAATGTGAAATATTAAGAAGAACACTACTGAAAAGATTACAGGCAGGCCTAATCCACCTTTCTTGATAATAGCGCCAAGCGGAGCTCCAATAAAAAACAGCACAATACATGCAAAGGAGAGCGTAAGTTTTCGGTGCCACTCTATTTTGTGCTTGTCCAGATATTCTTCTCGGTTATCCATTTCCTGAGCTGTGCGATTCATATAGTTTTTCGCATTTCGCGTCATGTTCATTGCCACATTCACTGCCCTACGTTGATCTGCGGGGCTCAAATCTGTAAATCCAAATGTTGCAGTAGTATCTTCAGCAGTTTCAGTCTCTAAATCAACTAGATCAGCTGAATCGGGTAAATTGATAGCCCCTTCCATATAATTCACAAAATCCGTCTTCCGATTGTCCTTTTGCCTTTGTAAGGAGTCAATTGAATAGCTCAACTGTTCCATTGACATCATCTTCATATGGTTTTTCCAAAGATCTTCATCGGTACGCTGCATATCAAAGCCAGACAAGTCCATCATGATGTAATCTTCCTTGAATGTACTTTTAATTTGCGGGTGATTTTTCTCTTGCTGTCCACCAACTTCATCATAGCTCACTCCATCCATGAGATGAATGGATAGGTAGCGGCCATCAGCCGTTTTCAGCATTTCGCCTTTCCTGGCTCTTATGACTCTTCGGTTTCCCGGATTTTTTTTATCGTGCTGGTATATGATTAAGTCATTCAGAATGTTGGATGTCTCTTTCTTTTTCTGTAACGCGAATACTGTATCCGTCAATACCATTGTAGAATACTCCTTCCTTAAGCTCCAGGCTCGGCTTTGTATGGGTAACATCCCATAAAAGCGACTTAAACTTTAGATTGGCCAGAGGGGAGATGGTATTATTAAAATAAAAAGCACCTCCTGAGAGGAGAATGATAAATACAATTAGCGGAAGCATGATTCGAATTAGAGACAACCCGCTCGACTTCATGGCCACAAGTTCGTAATGTTCTGCTAGTCCGCCAAAGGTCATAATGCTACTCAGCAATACTGCTAGAGGTAGGGCCAGGCTCACCAAATTCGCGGAAGCGTACAGCAACAGCTCTGCTATTACCCAATAATCCAGCCCTTTACCCATAAAGTCATCAATATACTTCCAGATAAACTGCATGAGCAAAATGAACATGACAATGCAGAGGGTCAGGAAAAACGGCCCTAAGTAAGACTTAATAATTAAGGAATGAATCTTTTTCAATACCACACAATATGGGTTGCTTCTATTCAGACAACAACCATGCCTTTAAAGGTCGCAAAGATAACGAACCTTAATCAAGCACCGAGCACTCTTTTGAGATCTTCTAACTGACTTTCCCACAGACTTCTTGTACTTTCTTCATCACCATCTTCCGGAAAATCGGTAACTATCAAAGCAACTTCTCGCGTAATGGCATCTATTTTTATTCGCAGTTCGAAATATACATCTTCGCCCTCGTCATAATCCCATTGGAATTTTATAGCCTGGTCTTTGGTTTTTGATAAAACTTTTGCACTCTCCTCGCTACCGTCCCAAAAAAAGGTAAAAACATCGTCGCGTACATTCACATTATCTGCAAACCAATCTGATAATCCACTCGGCGTGCTTATCATGTTATATAAAATTTTGGGCGATGCTCTTAAGAGGTATTCTATTTCTATTTTACTACGTTCAGACATTTCTTATATGCTATAAATAACTACTTAAACTTGTAGGCGCTCAAGATATGAATAAAATTGAAGGTACTCTGAAATCAACCTACATATCAAGTCAAAAAAATGATTTTAGATTGAATATCTTCTTTTGCTTGTGGTTTACAGTTACAAGTGATTAACAAATAAAGTTTTTTAACTGATTTATGAGGTGACCGTGTATGAATTTGAAAAAGTTTATATATTTGCGCCCGCAATTATAACGGCGAGATAGCTCAGATGGCTAGAGCGCATGATTCATACTCATGAGGTCCCGAGTTCGATCCTCGGTCTCGCTACAAAAATAAGAGAGAAGTTACCATTTGGTTTCTTCTCTTTTTTTATGACATCCAGGTCACACGACGTTTCTTTAATTGAGTAATTTTACCCTTCGGGAAACATTATGAAATTTGCGATTGTAGACATTGAAACTACCGGTCTTTACCATCAGGGCCATGGCATTACAGAAATTGCTGTGCTGCACTCTGATGGAAAAAAGCATAAAATGGTATTTCATGCTCTTCTCAATCCCGGCAAAGCCATCCCATCGGGAATAACGCACCTTACCGGTATCAGCGATCAAACTATAATTGATGCACCCGATTTTGAATCTGTAGCAAAAGAACTCGCAGGAGTCCTGGATGATAGAATTTTCGTTGCTCACAATGTTAATTTCGATTACAATTTTCTAAAAGCTGCTTTCGAGAATCTTGACATGCCCTTCAAATACAAGCGGTTCTGTACAATGCGCTATTCGCGGAAGCTCTTAAAAGAAGAAAGGTCGCATAGATTAAAGTCGGTATGCCTGGCGTTAAATGTGGAAAATACAGATGAACATAGGGCTGGAGGTGACGCTTTTGCCGCAGCAGAGATACTCAGAAAACTTATTGAAAGAGATGATTCTAATGTTTTAGAATCGTTGCTTAAGCAAAATAAACGGCATGCTATATTGCCTCCGCAAATTGAGGAAAGTATAGTGAATGAACTGCCAAACAATGCCGGGGTTTATTATTTTTATGGATTAGGCACCAAGCCAATCTATATAGGAAAGGCAAAGAATTTAAAGAGACGTGTTCTCAGTCATTTCACGGCTTCGGGGTCTACCGGAAGAAAGCAG
The DNA here is from genome assembly GCA_963748925.1 of uncultured Cryomorphaceae bacterium. Lineage (GTDB taxonomy): Bacteria > Bacteroidota > Bacteroidia > Flavobacteriales_D > Cryomorphaceae > Cryomorpha. The sequence continues at coordinate 574,413 of CAVVKG010000001.1, forward strand.
ATCTTTCAGCGGGAAATTACGCGAATTGAGTATCGCGAGGTCTCAAATGAGTATGAAGCTTTATTGCACGAAGATGCTGAGATAAAGAAATACTGGCCAGAATATAACAAAGCGCAGAAAAACAGAGTGGCAGCTTTTGCAGTTATTCCATATGAAGACAGAGCGGGGAAAACGAGATTTGGAATTGTAAAATCAAAGGACAGATCTGATGCCATAGCGTGGTTTAACTCAAAGCATCAGGCTAAAATATGGTTGTACAGAGCCTTTATAGATTATGGTATTAATCCGGAAAGAGCCGGAATGTACCGCTCTGAAGATTTGGATTTGAGCGAGGTCGAAACAAATGATAATAGTGCGTTTTTTATAAGTGAACAAACAGCTGAGTTGAACAATAGCTATTTGCTTCTCACAAATTCAAAGGACAAAAATAAATTTGGGGTGGCTGTAATTGACGGAAAATACAGAGGATACGGACATTTTGATACAACTCGTATCGATATCGACAAGATTGATTCTGCAATTGCGAAAGCTCCCGATAGCCCTGCAGCGAAGGCAGTAATTAGAAAAATGCTTAATGATGATAAAGTTGAAAAAATTGAATTCTAGTATAGGTCTTACTTTTATCGCACTTAGTTTGGTTTTGGCAGGTTGCGGCCAAATCGATGATCCAAATAACACCAAAGAAAGCTATGACATGGAAGCAACAAGAACTGCTATTTCTGAAGCGATGAACGCGCAGGAAGCTGCCTGGAATAATGGCGACATTCCCGGCTTTATGCAATTTTACAAAAACGACCCGGGAATAAGTTTTGTGTCAGAAAGAGGTGTAGATAAAGGCTATGAAACGATTTTAAAACGCTATCAAAAATCTTACCCCGATACGGCCACAATGGGAAAGTTGGAATTTGAAATCTTGGAGTTCATACCGGCTGGCAGCATGAACGCCATGGTTATTGGCACATGGAAGTTGTATAGAGAAAACGATGAGCCCGGAGGCTACTTTAGTCTGCTTTGGGAGAAAACACCAGACGGGTGGAAAATAATTAACGACCATACAAGTTAAATGATTCAAATATCGCTTACCAACATTATTGTTCTGGCCAATGTGATTCTTTCTTTTATCGCATTTCAAAACAGAGACATTCTATCGAAATTGATATTCAACCCCTATCAGGTAGTTCATCGAAAGGAGTACTATCGGGTTATAAGCCATGCTTTTATCCATGGCGATTTTATGCATATTCTGTTTAATATGTATGTGCTCTATAGCTTCGGGAACCTTATAGAGCAAATCTTCACCATTCCGGGAGCTTTCAATCAGCTCTTTCCAGATTTGGAATTTTGGGGTGTTTCGCGGGGATATCTGTATTATGTACTCCTTTATTTTGGGGGAATTATTTTTGCTACGCTTCCGGCCATCAAGAATCACAAAGATGATCCTGGTTATAACTCTTTAGGCGCATCTGGAGCCGTATCGGCGGTGGTTATGGCCTTTATCCTGCTTTTGCCTACTACCAATTTGAGGTTGTTTTTTATCCCCATTGATATTCCTGCATTTATACTTGGAGGTGCCTATCTTGGATACGAATACTACATGAGCAAAAGAGGCCGCACGGGAATTGCTCACGACGCCCACTTCTGGGGAGCCATCTTTGGATTGGTTCTGCTCTTGCTCTTAAGACCATCCTTCGGACTTTACTTTTTAAATGATGTAGGTACCTTTTTAGGTCTTGTCTAGTAATATTTTCGCCATACCTTTGTTATATTATTAATGGCAGGAATGCAAAACAACACAGATTGGGTCGTCTTAAATGGAAATCTCTATCCCGAGCTTTCTCCCGAGTTCTTCATTAAGAACCGTGCTTTCCGCCTGGGCGATGGTTTTTTTGAAACCCTTCGCGTAGTTCACGGTTCAGTGAATTTGTGGGATGCACACTATGCGCGCATTGTGGCATGCTGCAAAGCACTGCAAATCGAAATTCCGGCTGTTTTTTCGTCCGATTTTATTCTAAACTCCATTTACAAGCTGCTCAAGCAAAATGGAATTAATGCCGGGGGGCGTATCCGAATTACCTTGTTTAGAGAAGGCGAAGGAGCTTATACTCCCCAAACTAATCGCTTGGGATTTATTATTGAGGCTAATGTTATTCATCAAAGAGAGTTCTTAGTTAAAGATCAAGGTATAAGCATAGATATTTACACAGGCCTAAAGAAATCGGTATCGAGACTTTCACCCTTTAAACTCATGGGAAACCATGTATATATTCAGGCTGCTGCCTGGGCACAAGCCAATAATCTAAGTGATGCATTGATTATTAACACCGATAATAGAATTATTGAAGCCACCTCAAGCAATCTATTTATAGTGAAAAATGGTGCTTTACATACACCTGCTATTGAGAGCGGGTGTGTAGGCGGTGTAATGCGGATGGCTGTAATAAATGCAGCTGTGAGAGAAGGTTTGCCTATTTTCGAGTCGGAAATTGATGTCAACGACATTACATTTGCTGATGAAGTTTTTCTTACTAACGCTATCAAAGGCATATCTTGGGTAGGCAGCTTTAGAAACAAACGCTATTACCACAAACTAAGCGATAAAATAATCGAAAAGATAAACAGGGCGGAATCAATTGAAGCTGTAAAACCAGATTAATTTAACTTCGGGTCGCTCGGGAAATTAGCCAGATTAGCATAATCGCCACCCATTTTTTTTAGTACTTCACCCCAAAGATCATCCTGATTTGTATCCATTATTAAATCGCTTTGGGCGGTAGCTACATACCAAGAATCGGTGTTTATTTCTTCTAAGAGCTGGTCATTCGTCCAACCACTATAGCCAATAAAAAACCGCACCTTATTCGCATCAAAGCCGGGAGAACCCATGAGAATCTTTAGATCGCTGAATACACCACCCATATAAATGTCATCATAAATATGAACGCTACCTGGCATCTGATCGCCATAACAATGAAGGTAGTATACATTTTTATTCTCTACAGGCCCACCTATGGCGAGTTTGTCGCCCACACCGGGAATATTGAGTTTGAAATCAGAAAGATCAAGATCCACGTATTTATTTAAAACAAAACCAAACGAACCTTCTTCATTATGGTCGCATAGCAGAATAACCGTTCGCTTAAAATAAGGATCGTCAAGAAATGGTTTTGAAACCAATAACCGCCCTTTTTTAGGAGGCAATAAATTCTCGGGATTTATTTCCATCGATTCAGTTTTTAGTGGAGGGCCGGCCGCCATTTAAGCTTGGCGCAAATTTTCCCTTCCTCTTCGTTTAGGTAATGTAGTCTCTCGTATACGTCTTTTTCTGGCCAATAGTTCAAAGCAAATTTAACGAAAATGTGCCCATGTTTAGCCTCAGAAATCCATAAATCTCTGTAAAAAAGTTTTGACTCTTGATCGGTTAGCGCATCTGCAATAAGCTTAAAGCGCTCGGCACCCCGGCATTCTACAATAGATGCGAGAAGCATTCTATCCATCAATCTTTCTTCCACAGTATGTCGACACAGTTTAATAAGCTCATCCATGTACATGTCCTTTGGCATTCGCTCAGGCAGCTGAACTCCGCGCTTTTCCATAAGCGCATACACACGTTGAAAATGCTCAAGTTCTTCGAGAGCGGTTTCAATTAATTCAGGTATAATTTCAACCTTATCGGGACATTTAGCTACAAAGCTCATAGCCATCGACGATGCTTTCCGCTCACAATCAGCATGATCCTGAAGGAAGGAGTCAAAATCGGCTACAGCCTGATGGGCCCATTCAGGTGGAGTTTCGTATATTAAGTCAAGCGATAATTTCACAACAAATACATTTTAAGGCAAAACTAGCATTTCTAGGACACCTTTACGAATAGAGAAAACAATGGGGAATCCATATTTGTTACTTTTGCAGCGAAATAACGCGAAGTGAAAAAAGAACATAAAGACATTATTCAAAGCCATCGTCGCCAATTTATGAACGCACCATTGAATGAAAGCGACGTAAAAGAGGATGCCCTGGATCAGTTTGCTGAGTGGTTTGAAAATGCTGTAAAAAGCGGAATCAAAGATCCGTATGCACTTACTCTGGCAACGGCCAGCAAAGCAGGAATGCCATCGGCACGTGTAGTCTATATGCGCGACATCAGTAATAACGGACTCGTTTTCTTTACCAATTTCGGAAGTCATAAAGGGCATGATTTATTAGAAAATCCCTACGCTTCCGCGAATTTTTACTGGGAAGACCTTAGCCGACAGGTTCGATTTACGGGTAAGATTGAAAAAGTAGCGAAAGAGGAGAGTGATGATTATTTTGCATCTAGACCACGTGAAAGTCAGATCGGAGCCTGGGCCAGCCACCAAAGCAATGAACTAAAAAATAGACAAGAGCTGATTTCACGACTCGATGAGTTGAAAAATAAATTTGAGGGAGGGGAAGTACCCAGACCTGATTTTTGGGGTGGTTACAGACTATTGCCCTCCACTATTGAATTTTGGCAAGGGCGGGAAAGCCGTCTGCACGATAGAATTCAATATGAACTTACAGACACTCAAACTTGGAAAATAACCCGTTTATCACCTTGAATATTTGAATTCTTATTTAGCAAAATATAGAGTTCGCGAGCAATTGATTTCTCAATTGCCTGAAGATGATTTGGAAATAATTGTTGTTATTCCTGCTCATAATGAGCCGGATATCAATAATTCTTTGAGTGCGCTCTATAATTGCAAGCGTCCTGATTGTAGCATCGAAGTAATCGTTGTTATTAATGCCTCCGAAAATGCTGAGAAAGCGATCAGGGTACAGAATCAACAAACCTTTCAGGATGTATTAGCCTGGCAGCATAGAACGGCGGAAAAAGGTTTTAAAGTGTTTGCGATTTTAGAAGATGACCTGCCTGCAAAGAATGCAGGAGTGGGGCTGGCTCGTAAAATTGGTATGGACGAAGCTACCGGGCGGTTTATCCAAATAGGAAACAAAGAAGGTATTATTGCTTGTTTTGATGCTGATAGCTCTTGTGCAACGAACTACTTTACAGAACTATACGCTCATTTTCGAGCCAATCCAAAAACCCCGGGATGTAGCATTAAATTCGCTCACCCTACTTTTGGGAATGAATATGAGCCACATACCTACCTTGGCATTACGTATTACGAATTGCACCTCCGCTATTACAATCAAGCGATAAGAGCAACGAATTTTCCTCATGCTTATCATACTATCGGATCTTCTATGGCGGTGAGATGTGATGCATACCAGAAACAGGGTGGTATGAACAAACGTCAGGCAGGCGAGGATTTTTATTTCTTGCACAAAATTATGTTGCTCGGAAATTTTACAGAGCTTAATACCACCACCGTTTATCCGTCCCCAAGACCTTCAGATCGCGTTCCTTTTGGCACGGGAAAGGCTATTAATGATTATTTAAAAGATCCGCAAAAAGGATTTTACACTTATAATTTAAAAGCCTTTGAATATCTGGATATTTTCTTCAAAAATATACCTGAGTTTTATCTCGCGTCGCCTCCGTTGGTTACTTTAGGAGGCGTGATTCCGTATGTGCTCATCGATTTTCTAAACGCTTATTTCTTTGATGAGCGGGTAGAAGAAATTAGAAAAAACAGCAAAAGCTTCAACTCATTTCAAAAGCGTTTCTTTAATTGGTTTAACGCCTTTATGATTTTGAAGTTCGTTCATTTCGTTCGAGATAATGCGCACCCTAACGTACGGGTAGAAAAGGCGGCAATGGACTTTTTACGAAGTATAAATTATCCGGAAATAGACGAGATAAAATCAATAAATCAGCTTCTCGAGGTGTATCGGGTTTTGGATACCAAGCAAGTCTCTGCCAAAGTGCTTATGAGATAAAAAAAACCCTCACAAATAGTGAAGGCTTAAAATGGTTTATGCTTTGAATCGAACTATTCTTTTTCGGAACTGTCTTCATCTTTTTTGGTGGATTTTTTCGCGGCGGGCTTTTTCGTAGCCGCCGGCTTTTTTTCAGCGGCTTTCTTTGTTGTTGTTTTGGTCGCTTTCTTTTCTGCCTTTGGAGCTTTGGCTTTTGTATCTTCCAGCGCTACTTTTGCAGTACTCGGTTTCACTTGTTGCGGCACGAACTCAGATTGATTTGTATTGCGCGGACGGGTTTTCCCATACGAACTCATAAACCTTTTACCTTTTGTCGTTTTGCGGTCTCCTTTTCCCATGCTATTCTATTTTTGGTTAAGTTGAAACCCAAAGATAAGAAAGAATTAGCCTTTTTGTCTCTCCAGGTATACTTTCTCATATCGCTCATACCTGTCAAGGGTTTGAGAGCACCAATGCAACATGGTTTCAACCTGTTCGTCCTCGCTCAATTGCCAATTCAAATCACTTTCTTTAAGCCTTTCTCTTATAGTATGCATACAAATAGATGCCGCTACAGAAATATTAAAGCTTTCTGTAAATCCATACATTGGAATCTTTATACGGTAATCGCAATTTTCAATAACTTCTTTTGAAACCCCGCGGCCTTCATTACCAAATACAAGAGCAACAGGGTTGTCAAGCGGAAGATTATTTATTGTTAGCTCGGTGTGAGGCGTCGTTGCTACTAGTTTGTACCCTTTCTGCTTCAGGGTTTGGAGGCAGGTAATAGTATTATTCTGTTTGGGGATGTTGTATTTGTTAATATTGATCCACTTAGAACTTCCGCGTTCTATATCCGGACTGGTTTTCCATTTGTTTCGGTTTTCGATAATATGAATGTCCTGAATACCAAAACAATCACAGCTTCGCATAACAGCACTTGCATTATGCGGCTGGTAGAGATCTTCAAGAACAACAGTTGCATATTTAGTTCTGTGTTGAATATTTTCATTAAATAAGTCACGCTTATTATCTGAAAGATATTGCATTACGAAGTTTAAATAATCTTTTTGCATAGGCTTAAAAAAAAAGTCTCTCCGAAACCGGAGAGACTTTCAAAATAAGATAAGTTTTTATTTACTTAACTTTTGACTGAAGATCAGCACCAGCTTTGAACTTAACAACCTTTTTAGCTTTGATGTTAATTTCTTTACCGGTTTGAGGGTTACGTCCTTTGCGTGCAGCACGAGTGCTCACTGAGAAAGATCCGAAACCAACTAGGGCCACTCGGTCTTCTTTCTTCAACGCTTTGGTTGTAGTGTTAATAAATGCGTCTAGCGCTTTTTTTGCATCTGCTTTTGACAAGCCTGCGTCTGAAGCCATAGCTTCTACCAATTCTGCTTTGTTCATTTTTTAAGTAATTTAATTTAGGTTAAACAAAAAGATCGTTGAACAAGAACAAATTTACACGAATAACCATGCGTACCAAGCGATAGCGACGATTCTAGGCCAGTTTGTTAATAAAATAGGGGTTTTGTTGATAAGTATGGGCTAAAATCCTACTGTTTACGCGGTATTCAGGAATTCAACCTATTTTATGAGGTGCTTCTTTAACCCAAAACTTATCTTTTAAGAGCTGTTATTCAAGAATGAGAAACTATATATGGAAAGCTGATTATCGATTTTTAGAAAGGTATATCTTTCAATTGATAGCCTCGGGTAGAAAAAACTATTTGTGGAATCTAAAATCCACAGGTGGATGAAATCCCCGCAAAAAATCGCTCGTTTTCATTTTCTTCTTTCCAGGAGCCTGCAATTCTAATACTTCAACCGTACCATTCTCGCATTTTACAAAGAGGCCTAATTCGTCCGTAAGCAGCAGGCTTCCATTTTGTCCGGCAACTTTAAACTCTCCAATCCTGCACTTCAGAATTTTATATGCCTCCTCTGGATAATTAATCCCGGAAACTACCGTCCAGGCTCCGGGATATGGGGAGAGTCCTCTAATGTGATTGTGAATAGCTACTGCTGATAGATTCCAATCTATTTGACAATCTTCTCTAAAAATTTTAGGAGCAGTTTTTAGTTCACCCGTGTCTTTTTGAGGAAAAGGCTTAATATTATCTGACTCTATGCGATTAACCGTATTAAGGAGGGTCTTAGCACCTTGCTCCATCATCCTGTCATGTAGCGAACCAGCATCTTCGTTGGGACCAATAGCCATTTCTTCCTGCTCTAGTATCATCCCAGTGTCAATTTCCTTCTCAATAAAGAAAGTGGAGAGTCCTGATTTGGTCTCTCCATTCATTATTGCCCTATTTATAGGAGCTGCACCTCTATATTGAGGCAGGAGGGAGGCGTGTAGGTTTATAGTGCCTTTCGGCGGCATAGCCCAAACAAGCTCGGGTAACATTCTAAAGGCGAGCACCACAAAAAGGTCGGCTTCTAAAGAAGCAAGTTCTTTTAAAAAAAGTGGGGCCTTTAAGTTAGTAGGTTGTAGAATATGCAGCCCTAGCTCTTCAGCACGAACCTTTACAGCTGATTTCAAAATCTTTTTACCTCGTCCGGCAGGTTTATCAGGAGCAGTAATTACACCTACTACTTCATGGTGTTTTGCCAGGATTGTTAAGGATGGTACAGCAAATTCAGGCGTACCCATAAAAACGATCTTCATAATCAACTATTTTTGCGAAGGTAGAAATATGATTATTGATTCTGTATTTTTTGAACCAGTTTACACCTTTTTCCGAAACAGGAATTAAATTATTATCGTTTATTTACAGAGTGATAAAAGAAACACCAAAGTGGCTAAAGCGCACCCAGGAAAGCAGTTGGGAGCCGGAAATTCTTATATCCGGTATTTCTCTCATTGCCTTATTTCAACTGCCAAGCCTAATCAATGAGGCTTACATCTTTGTATCAGACAATACATTCGCGATTTTTCGATATGGAACTGTTGACGAAGGATTCTTCACCCTGCTCGAAACAGCAGTTTACTGGCTTATAACATGCCTCATAGTACACCTTGGCTTGCGCAGTATATGGGTGAGTTTTGTGGGCCTTAGCTACGTTTTCCCGAAAGGAATATCCTTTGATAATCTGAAACTTAGTTCTCATTTTAAAGCTCGGCTTATGAGAATTCCTACTTTCGAAGATTCTGTAATTAGGCTTGAGAAAATTAGTAGTATGATTTACGCTACTGCTTTTCTTCTCGTCCTAGCAGTAATCGGCGTATCTTTCTATCTCGCTTTTTGGGTTGTTTTTATTTCTATTACATTCTCATTTCTACCGGTGGCAATTACTACTGGCCCGTATATAGAAACAGTTCTTACAGTTGTTATTCTAGGTACAGCTTTACCTTATTTTATAGATTTCATCACCCTCGGATGGCTCAAGCGCTTTAGCTTTTATTCAAAAATCTATGGCCCTATCTATTCATTCATGGGTTTTTTGACTTTGGCGCCATTCTATCGAGGTATTTATTACGGCCTTGTTAGCAATCTTAAACGTCGGTTTATATTATTGGGCACTTTCATATTTATTGTCGTTACACTTTTCATAACTATTTTGCTAAGAGGAGAATCTGTTCTGAACCAGTCTAAAATGATATCCACAGCGACAGGTTTTACGCTATTTGACGGTTATTACCGCGATTTAAATCCAGATAAACCCAGTAGATGGGCCACGATACAAAGCAGCGAAGTTGATAATGGGATCATCAAACTTATTCTTTCGCATAAGGCAGCATATGAAGATCACATTGCAATGAATTGTGATTACGAGGCTCGCCTTTCGGCAAATGAAGAGTCAAAAAGTGTTATTCTGCTTGATTGTCTGTCGCAGAATTTTCGAATAGAAATTGATAGCACAGTGATCTTGCCGGAGCGTTGGTTTTTTGCTGATTCTCCTAGCTCTAATCAAAGAGGAATAGCAACCTGGATAAGAGCCGATACCATTTCAAATGGTGTTCACCAACTCAATGTTTTTGTTATTGTTGGCTCTCAAAACAAGCGTTTGATGGCATCCATACCCTTTTATAATCTTAGCGGAAATTCGTTTACTAAAAGTAAAACAATTGATTTTCCCGAAGCGAATAAGGCAGAGAAACAAGACAGTATTCCAAATATCAACTTACCGCTAGAACAAGACCTTTAAGATATTCACCTTCCGGGTGAAAAATACTAATAGGATGGTCTTCAGGCTGGTGCAAATGATGCAAGATTCGCACGTGTCGATTCTCTTCAATTGCTGCCGCAGCAATAGTATGATTGAACAAATCTGGTGTAACTACTTGCGAACAGCTAAATGTTATAAGTACTCCACCCGGCTTCATAATTCTCAATGCACGCGCATTTAATCGCTTGTATGCCTGCACGGCCTTATGACGAGCAGACCTGTGCTTAGCAAAGGCAGGAGGATCTAAAATAATTACATCATACTTTTCATCACGTGCCTCGTCAGAATTTAAGTAATCCATGGCGTCGGCTGTAATAGATTTGTGATTTGCTGAAGATAGCCGGTTTATTTCAAGATTTTCGTCCACAAGAGCCATTGCCTTTGCCGAACTATCCAATGAGTGAACCATTGCAGCACCGGCTTTTAAGGCATAGATGGAAAACCCACCGCTATAGCAGAAGGCATTTAGCACTTTTTTATCTTTTGAATACTGCCCTGACAAAGCTCTATTCTCTCTTTGATCAAGAAAAAAGCCTGTTTTTTGACCTGTTTGGTGATTTACTACAAATGAATTTCCATGTTCTAAAATCTCAACAGTGGCTTCCGCAAACTCGTCGCCCGTGATATTCTCACTCTTTTTATCAGCCGATTTATGTACTACCTGCTTTAGGCCCGAACCTAGGCAGGATTCAAGCGCTTCTCTTATCAGACCAAAATCATTGGTCATTCCTTTGCTATGGGTCTGAACGACAGCCGTGCCGTTATAAAAATCAATAACTAATCCGGGAAGCTGGTCGCCCTCCGCATGAATCAGCCTGTAAGCATTTGTGCTCTCATTTTGGATTAAGCCGGAAAGTTTACGAATTTGAAAAGCAGAAGTGATGCGGTTTGTGTAGAATTCAGCATTGATTTCTTCCTTAGAAAAAGCTAACACACGTGCGGCTATGCTTCCATCGCTGTAATGAGCAGTAGCCAGAAAATTGCCTGCATGATCTGCAATGAGTACTTTATCTCCATTTTCAATATTGGGCTGATTAGCTTGCAAAGCACCCGAAAAAATCCAGGGATGTCTTCGATTTATACTTCGGGTTTTACCCGACTTAAGTTTTAATATTGGATAGCTCATGTAAAAGAATTGAGGGCAAATGTAAGCATTGACTCAGATTTACACGAAGCTTATAACTTGGGAGGCACCATTTTCATTGTTTACTGTAATCTGGTCATTGTCTACCATCCAACGAATCACGATCAAAACATCTTCCTGACGGTATTTCTCAAAAACCCTTAAGGAACTTAAAGCCACGGAGTTTACACTTAATTCGCCCTCTATATCTGTTTTGATTTGATGAAAGAGTTTTTCTTCTACTCTTTTCTTTTTCAATTCAATGCAAACATCACATTTACCGCAAGGCTTATTTGTTTTATCACCAAAATAAGATACTAATTGTATACTCCTGCAAATTAAATTGTTTTGTGCGTAGGCAATCACAGCATTCATTTTAGTGATATTTCGACTTCGCTGTTTATCAATAAATTCTTTGTTGAGGATTAGACTTTCTGGCCGCAACCGCTCCGTAGGAAAGGAAATAAAAGGATGTTCAGTTTGCTCCTGATAATTCAAAACCCGCATTTCATGCAATTGATTGAGTAGGTCTCGTACAGAACTGGCGGAAATTTTGAGGCGAGAGCCTATATTATTCTCATTTATTTTCACCGGTTGGTCAAATAGGCCTTCATACGATCTTAATAAAAGCAGGATTAGACTTTCAAAGCGCGGCTGCGATACCTCAAAGCTATACAGTTCTTTATTATTCAATAGAATTTGAATCCGAGAAGGGGAGTGGACGGCATCGCTCAAAGTAAGGTAATCTGACACTTCAATCATTTTTAAACTATTGACAGCAATAGTAGGATTGAAATCATACTTTTTAGCAAAAGCCGAAATATCAAAGGGAATGGCTTCAACAAGGCTGCTGCCCAAAGCTAGCTGCAGGTGATTTACCAGAGCGCGGTATACCTGTATAATTGTCTTGTTTTCGGGAATTAAAGATTCTACGCGATCTCGCAAATAAGATATATCACTTTCGTCGTGCAAATACACAGCATAGGCTTGTTTTCCGTCTCTGCCTGCTCTACCTGCTTCCTGAAAGTATGCTTCTAAGGTTTGGGGCAGGTGCATATGAACTACAAACCTCACATCTGGCTTGTCTATTCCCATTCCAAACGCATTAGTCGCCACCACCACTTGAGCTTTGTTCCGAATCCAAAGATCCTGTGTTTCTTTACGCGCTTTGTTATCCATGCCGCCGTGATAAGGCATTGCGCCAATACCATTTGAGCGAAGCAAATGAGCCTGTCTTATTGTTTCACGTCGTGTAGGAACATAAACAATTCCAGATCCGCCAACTTTCTTGATAATGTTCTGCAAACGTGAAAGCTTATTCTGTTCTTTTTGAACTACATATGTCAAGTTGGGCCGGGTGAAACTTTTGGTAAATATCTGATGATTTTTAAAATTGAGCTGATCGATAATGTCTTCGATTACCTCTGAAGTTGCTGTGGCCGTTAAGGCAATAACAGGAACTCCTGCCAAATTTTCTCTCAATTCGGCAATTTCGCGATAAGCTGGTCGAAAATTATGACCCCATTCGCTGATACAATGAGCTTCATCAATAGCGAGCAATGAGATTTTCATTTTGGCGATTCTGGCCTTAACAATATCGGTCTTTAACCTCTCAGGTGATAGGTACAGGAACTTCAACGTACCAAAAACCGCGTTGTCAAGGGCAATATCGATTTCTCGGGAAGTTAGTGAACTGTTAATCGCAACAGCCTGGATACCCCTTTGGCGCAAGTTGTTAACCTGATCGTTCATCAAAGCAATTAATGGCGAAACAACAATACAAACACCTTCCAAAACCATAGCCGGTAATTGAAAACAGATAGATTTTCCACCACCTGTTGGAAGCAAAGCCAGCGTATCGCGCCCTGAAAGAACCGATTTGACGATATTCTCTTGCAAAGGTCTGAAACTCTGATGCCCCCAATATTTCTTTAATATGTCAGTTAAATTGTCTTCCATAAGTATTTCGCATAGCTAATACAAATTAACGATTTTTTGGGATTCTAAACTCTGAGCCCGGTGGTATCAATTCCCTTGCTAACAATCTTAATACTAGCATTTAGCGTTAATCAGCTTACTTAGTGTCATTCGTACAATAAGTTGGTTGTTAATCTTTTGCTTTTGATTCAGACTTGAAAAAGGCTATTTTTGCACTCATTCTTACACCTTATACATGATAGATACATCAGCAATAAATATTCAACGCACAACCCAAAGCAAGCTTCCCGGAATTGACTTTGACAAACTTTTATTTGGTAGAACTTTTTCTGACCATATGTTTGTAATGGACTATAAAGAAGGGAAGTGGCAGCAACCAAATATTATGCCTTATCAAACGATGAATATGGCTCCGGCCTCCTCAGTTATTCATTATGGACAAAGCGTTTTTGAAGGTCTTAAAGCTTATAAAAATGAAAATGGTGAGTTTGGATTATTCAGACCGGATTTAAACATTAAACGATTGAATAAATCTGCAGAGCGTATTTGTATGCCCATGGTTCCTGAAGATCTTTTTATGGAAGGACTTACTACTTTGGTAAAAATGGACAATGCCTGGATTCCAACTGGTAAATTATCATCGCTCTACATTCGTCCTGTGCTATTTGCTATAGACGAGTACATTGGTGTTAAAGCCAGCGATTCTTATAGGTTTATGATTTTCACATCTCCTGTAAATGCGTATTACTCTAAGCCTGTAAATGTGAAGTTGGAAAGACATTTTACCAGAGCTGCTCGCGGAGGAACTGGATTTGCGAAAGCTGCAGGGAATTATGCAGGCTCATTATATCCAGCCAGAAAAGCCAATGAACAAGGTTTTGACCAACTCTTGTGGACGGACGGAAAAGAGCATAAATACATCGAAGAGAGCGGTACTATGAACGTTATGTTTGTCATTGATGGCAAATTGATCACCCCCGAGCTCAGCGACTCTATCCTCGATGGAATTACAAGACGTAGTGTTCTTACGCTAGCTAAAGACTGGGGAATTGAGGTAGAAGAGAGAAAAGTTTCTGTAGAAGAAGTTATTTCAGCTGCTAGTGAAAATCGACTTCAGGAAGCGTTCGGATGTGGAACTGCCGCGACAATAGCTCATATTGCTTCAATTGCAGATGATGATGACGTTTATACACTACCTGATATTGAAACCAGAAAAATTTCGAAGCGGCTCGAAAACCACTTCATCGATCTTAAAAAGTTTAAAACAGAAGATAAGCACAATTGGATGGTTAGTCTTTCCTAGGCAATCTGAATCTATTACAATTAAGAAAGGGTCTTTTTAAGACCCTTTTTTTATTTAACTATTTCTCGTTTTGGAAAGTCAAAGTACTCCAGGTGCCCGGTATGCGCGGAAACTTCTTTCCAACTATCCAGATTAAAAATAATTTTGCATATACCACCAGTCGGAATGTTTAATATACCCGATCCGGTAAGGTAATCAGCAAAATCAGTAAACCCCGGGTTGTGCCCAAACATGAGCACGCTGCTTAACTTGTCATCGAGATTGTTTACAATTCTCAATAAATCCTGAACTTTGGCATCATAGATTGACGGCTCCTGGTGAATATCTTTTAAGGAATAATTCAACTTTTCGGCGGTTATATTGGCAGTGGTAAGAGCTCGCTTTGCGGGACTGCTTATAATTAACTCAATTCCTTTCTCATTTTTATGAAGTCGCGTTCCCATCATGGGAGCATGTTTCATACCGCGTTCATTCAATGGTCTCTCAAAGTCATTTAGCCCCGGGCTATTCCAATCTGATTTTGCATGCCGATTTAAAAAAAGGTGCTTCATAGAGGTGAAATTTATTTAAAGATCAGATGATTATTTATAACTAAAGTAAAATATAATTATCGAATTAGTCTCAGAAAAAAAAAGCGCAAATCCGTTATTCAAACAGATTATGCGCTTTATTGTTTGCTTACCTATTTTACTATTTTTCTGCAATCAAGCTTTCGAGTTCCTCTTTAAGTGGTTTTCTAAATACCACTTGGCCATCAAACACATCCATAACAAGAGGTTCATCTCTATTTATGTCTCCTGCCAGGAGTTGTTTGCTTAAAGCATTTAATACATCTTTTTGAATAAGACGCTTTACGGGTCTTGCTCCAAATTGGGGATCATACCCTTTATCGGCCAAATACTCAATTGCTTCTCTGCTGGCAGAAAAATCAATGTTGCGATCTTCCAATCTTTCCGAAAGTCGATCTAACTGTAACTTTACAATATTTTCGATATTCTTTCTACTCAATTGTCTAAACATTACCACTTCATCAATACGGTTCAAAAACTCCGGACGAACGGATTTTTTCAAAAGATTGAAAACCTCTTTTTTTGTTTGTTCGGCCATTTCTTCGGTAAAACCATCTCGTGCATTTTCAAAGTTCTCCTGAATAATGTCTGAGCCAATATTGGAAGTCATAATGATAATGGTATTCTTAAAGTTTACCTTTCTTCCTTTATTATCAGTCAAAGCACCTTCATCTAGTACTTGAAGTAATATGTTAAACACATCGGGGTGTGCTTTTTCAATTTCATCTAGTAATACTACCGAATACGGTTTTCTGCGTACAGCTTCGGTAAGCTGTCCACCTTCATCATAACCCACATACCCGGGAGGCGCTCCTACCAATCTGCTCACACTATGTCGTTCCTGATATTCGCTCATATCAATCCGCGTCATTGCATGAGGGTCATTAAACAAATATGTGCTCAAAGATTTAGCAACTTCGGTTTTACCGACGCCAGTAGTTCCGAGAAAAATGAAAGATCCAATCGGTCGTGATTCGTCCTGCAATCCGGCACGGCTCCTTCTCACAGCATCGGCAGCAGCCGTAACAGCCTCCTCTTGTCCCACTACGCTTTTGTGTAACTCGCCCTCCAGGTGAAGCAGTTTTTCTCTCTCGCTTTCAAGCATTTTGTTTACAGGTATTCCGGTCCAACGGCTTACTACATCAGCAATTTCCTCTTCATCAACTTCCTCCTTAATGAGTTTAGAATTTTGCTGCTCTTCAACAAGCTGCCGCTGAAATTCCAAAATTCTTTCTTCGGTTTCTTTTACCTTACCGTATCTTATTTCCGCTACACGACCATAGTCACCCTCGCGCTCGGCCTTTTCAGCTTCGAATTTTAATTGCTCCAGTTTTTCCTTCTCTTGTTGAATTCCCTCAACAATATTTCTTTCTGATTGCCATTTAGCATTCAAGCTGTCGCGGGTTTCCGAAAGATTAGCTATCTCCTCAGCCAAGCCTTTCAGTTTCGCTTGATCTTTTTCACGTTTTATAGCTTCTCTTTCGATTTCGAGTTGCATAATTTTTCGCTCTATTTCATCAAGTTCTTCCGGCTTCGAGTTAATCTCCATTCTCAATTTCGAGGCTGCTTCATCAATCAGGTCAATAGCCTTATCAGGTAGAAACCTATCTGTAATATATCGTTGAGAAAGCTCTACCGCAGCAATAATAGCCGAATCTTTGATTCTAACTTTGTGGTGAGCTTCGTATTTTTCTTTAATACCACGAAGAATAGAAATAGCCGATTCTCTATCCGGCTCAGTCACCATAACTTTTTGAAAACGCCTTTCCAGGGCCTTATCTTTCTCAAAGTACTTTTGATACTCATTGAGCGTCGTAGCCCCAACAGCTCTCAGCTCTCCTCTTGCAAGGGCTGGTTTTAGAATATTGGCTGCATCCATAGCTCCTTCGCCACCACCGGCACCAACCAAAGTGTGAATCTCGTCTATAAATAAGATAATATCACCTTCAGCTGCCGTAACTTCTTTTACAACAGCTTTAAGTCTTTCCTCAAATTCACCTTTATACTTTGCACCGGCTATAAGCGATGCCATATCTAAACTGTAAACCTTTTTATCCTGAAGATTTTCAGGCACATCACCCGAAACGATTCGGTGTGCTATACCTTCAGCAATAGCTGTTTTACCCGTACCGGGCTCACCAATCAGGATAGGATTATTTTTGGTTCTTCTCGTTAAAATTTGAAGCACCCGCCTTATTTCTTCATCGCGACCTATTACAGGATCAAGCTTGCCTTCAGCTGCAAGTTCATTGAGGTTCTTAGCGTACTTACTAAGGGCGTTATAGGTTTCTTCCTGACTTGCGGAGGTTACCTTTTCGCCTTTTCTCAATTCCATAATTGCGGCCTTGAGGCTTTTTTTAGTAATGCCCTGGTCTTTTAAAATTTGCGCACCAGAATCATCTCCATAAATAATTGCAAGCAGCAAGTGCTCAAGAGAAACGAACTCATCACCAAACTCTTTCAAAAGGGTAAAGGATCTGTTGAGAGCTTCTTTTGCTCCCCGACCCATTTGTACATCTCCACCACTTACTTTTGGGTAGGATTCTATTTGTCTTTTTAAAGTTTCCTCAAAAAGAGGGAGATTTACTGATAGCTTTTTTAATAAATATGGCACCACATTAACATCTACTTCCAGCATAGCTTTTAGTAGGTGAGGGGTTTCCAATATTTGTTGCCCTCTACTTTCTACAATCTGCTGTGCACTCTGCAAAGCTTCTTGCGATTTTATCGTTAGTTTTTGAAAATCCATTTTATCTATTCTATATTTTATATCAATCTTACGGCTTTCCAATGTCAATATTTGAGCCAATTTAATTCGATGATTTTTCAGGGAAAAAGCATGCTAAAAAGTCAGACAATCCTCTTTAGCAGTGCCAATACGGCGCATTTTTGTTCATTTATTGATCAACATTTTTCTTATATTTCGTGAAATATTGATAAGAATGAGATTCATCTTGCTGCTTCTGTTTTCTTTTGTGTTTTCCGAACTTTCGGCTCAAACATATTGGGCGAAGCGTGTAGGCAGGAGCAAATGTTGATGAAACGCTTGGTGTAACCGGCGATAGTTTTGGAAATACTTATACTACGGGTTACTTCAGCGGTTCGGCCACCATAGACGGAGTTGCCAAATCGGTTAATGGGCTTACCGATATTTTCATTTCTAAAACATCGCCGACGGGCACAAATCTTTGGGTTGTTTCAGCCGGAGGAGCATCTTCTGACAGGGGACTAGGCATTGCAGTAGATAACGGCGGAAATGTTCTCGTATCAGGTTTTTTTGCAGGAACTATAAATTTCGGTGGTGGTATTTCGATTAGCTCCAACTCAAACTCGCAGGATGCCTTTCTTGCTAAATTTTCACCTTCGGGAACTATAATCTGGGCAAAATCTGGAGGAAGCAGCGGCAACAGCGACAGGGCAAATGCAATTGCCACAGATAACAACGGAAACGTCTTCATTACAGGACAATTTACAGGAAATGCAAGCTTCGGTTCATTAAATATTTCCAGTTTGGGAGGTTCACTCGATGCTTTTATAGCCAAATATGACTCAGATGGAAATGAAATTTGGTTGAAGCAGGGAAGTGGAAGCGCTATAGACCGAGGTCTTTCTATTGCTACAGACAACGTGGGGAATGCATATACAGTAGGCCAGTTTAGTAACGATATAACTTTTGATAATCTTTATTCCAATAGTATTCTCAATGCCCTCTTTCTAATTAAATATTCACCATCAGGAAATGAGGAATGGTTCAGGTATGCCGGAGGAAGCGAGCAGAGTATTGCTAACAGTATTTCCTGCGATGGATCAAATGTTTATTTAACAGGTGATTACGGTAGTTCTTTGACATTCTTAGGTTCTGGAAATACAACGATAAATTCGGGTTATTCGAATGCTATCTTTATAGCATCCTACTCACCCTCTGGTGATTTATTATGGACCGAAAGTCAGGGGAGCTCAAGCCTAGTTTCAGCTCGTGCCATTTCCGTAAATAGCGGACAAATAGGTGTGGCCGGATGGCATGAATGTACTTTTGAGTCCTTAAGTGAAGAATACGGAGAGAGCACATTTAACTCATTGGGATTCAAAGATATTTTCGTGATGCGTTATTCGGATACAGGAACATTTGATTATGCCCGTAATATCGGTTCAGGTACGGATGAAATAGCCACAGGAATACACCTTTTGCCCGATGGTTTTGAAGTTATTTCGGGAGTGTATATTGAGAAGTTATACATACCAGTGGGCAATACAAATGTAAATGGCTTAATAAATGTTGTAAATACTCCCAATTCAAACCTCACTTATTGTGGAGATCCCAATTATGGTAAATTTGGTGTTCTTTCTTCTCAACCGGGTTTTGATGAAGATGGATTTACTATTAAGGCCATCAATCCAAATAGAGCACCGCTGGATATGTACAAACGATTCGGCTCCGGCTGTGATCTATCCATCCCCGAAGCATGTCTTTCACTCTCGTCAACTCCTGCTACCTATACATGCCAGGATGAACTAATTGGGTGTTCTCCTTATAATGTCCACGCCCTAAACTTCGTTCCGATAAGTTCTGAAATTGGATTTTTTTCAAACTACTCCTGGTCTCCGCCAAATACCGCATCTTATTATATCGTTTCCCAACCGGGAACTGTATCTGTTGACATTACAAGTAAGGATGGGTGCTATACATCAAGTGCTACGGTAGAGGTAGATATCTATCCGGAGGCTGAAGAGCCTCTTCTCAGCGATAATGCAGTAGTAAATACTCTAGCTTCTAATCCGGCTCCAATAATTCTCTGTCCCGGAGAAACAGTAGATTTATGGTGCGATTTCCCATCTGATTATTCCTATTCTTGGACTGGGCCAAATATTATAGGTTCAGGGCAAACAAACAATGAAACTGTAACAGTTTCAGATCCAGGTACCTACTCATTTAATGTAGAAAGCCCACAAGGCTGTATTCAAAGTGTTGCTGTTCAGGTGTTTTTGGAAGAATTGCCTCCGGAAACAATAAATCCATACTTCGAATTTCAATTCCCCAATGACACACTCATCATTTGCGAAAACTCCGTTGTTTCAGTTTCTGCATTTGACAGCATTACGGGAGAGATTATTCCTTATGCCCCTTATGATTTTGTATGGAGCATCTCAGAACCGGGAATGATTGGCGGAATAAGTAGCTCGGCATCTATGAATTTCTACGAAAACGGATGGTATATTATTACTCTTGAAATTGAAACTGAAGAAAATCCCTGCCTTGATTCTATTCAAACCTACGTTTTAACTGACTCGGTTTATGCCTTATTGAGGCCAAGTCCTGATATTACTTTTACTCTTACAGGCCCGGAGTATACTTGCCCTGGAGATGTGTTTACACTTTACTCCGATTTTTCTGAAGGAACGCCTAATTATAATTTTAATGTAATTGAAGATTTCGGAGACAGCCTCTACGTAATGGGTGCCGGCAACTATATTGCCACTCTAAATGTTACGAATGAGTACGGATGTTCAGATTCTGAGGTAGAATCGCTTACTATTGTCGAGGCGCCAACTCCTTCCATAAGCTTTTTTCCCTCAATACCGGTTATCTGTCCGGGCGATAGCGTATTAATTTATACGGAATCTCCTGGTGATATCCAGTGGCAAGGTCCCTCAGGCACTATGGGTGGAGAAGATAGTCTTTATGTTCAAGAAGCTGGATTATACTTTGCCGAGGTGTCATTTTACCCCGGTTGCGCACTGGTATCAAACACCGTACAAATATCAGAATTTGCAACTCCATATTTAGAGGGTAGCGGGGGAGTTTTCTGTGAAGGCGATACCATAGAAATTAGTGTTGTAAGCTCGTCCATTACAAACATTTCCTGGCAGGAACCCTTCTCAGGATCGGATACCTCGCAAGTGGTTACAGAGCCAGGTATTTATACTGTTGAAGTAACGGCTTGTGGAAGTTCAATCCCAGATATCCATAGAAGTGCTGTCGGATACCAACTCTGTTACTATTTCACAGGCCGATTTAACTCCCGTTTGTGAAGGAGACAGTATATTAATCGTTGCCGATCCGGACACCTATTTAGAATATACCTGGACTCAATCAACAAAATGGGAGTGAGATTTATCTCTTTAATCCCGGTTCAATTCAAGTACAGATTATTGATGAATTCGGGTGTACAATTAACTCAAACCTTCTTTCAGTAGATTTTGAGCCCATTCCACCCTTGCCTGTATTTGAATATGACCTGGTATGTGAAGGCGAGCTGCAAGCTGTAGAACTTGTAAGTAATTTTTCTATAAACTTCACAGATGGATTGGATGGGCCTACAATTAGCACGAATCCGCAAATATTAATTCCAAATTTTGCCGGAGACACGACGTTATATGCATACCTTAACTCTGAATATTGCGATGGTCCCGTAGATAGCCTCTACCTTTTTCCCAAGCTATTTCCCGAAAACCCAATATTAGCTTCAGACGCTCCGGTTTGCACAGGTACGGCTTTAAATTTGGTTGTGATAAACGCAGCCGATGAAGTTACTTATAATTGGGTTTCGCCAATGGGCGAAACGTTTACCGGAAGTGATGTGAATTTTGGTGTTTCGAGTCTTGATGATGAGGGCATTTATTATTGCTACGCCAACATGGACGATTGCCTGAGCGATACAGTAGGCATTCCAATTGAGCTTTTCTTAACCCGGCAAGTTGAGCTGCCGGCGGATACAAATATGTGTTTCAGAGCTAATTTCAGTATACGGCCTGATTCGACTTTTGAAACCTACCTTTGGCAGGATGGATCAACCAATCCGCAATTTTCACCGGGAGAAACGGCTTCGATTATCTTGAGTGTAACAGATGAGAACGGATGCCGCTCTTCAGATTTTATGGAGATTAACATTGTAGATTGCTCAGTTGAAATCCCCAATATTTTCACTCCCAATGGTGACGGCTTCAATGACTCCTGGACTGCATTTACCGAGCAACCCTTATTCTATGAAATAATCGTTTACAATAGATGGGGAAGAGTTGTTTTTGAATCGAACAGTGTTCTCGCAAATTGGAACGGCGACCATTACAAATCCGGCGAACCCTGTTCAGAAGGAGTCTACTTCTATATACTTAGACTAAATAATTTTGAAGGGAGCCCTTTCGAGCAAACAGGCAACATTACGCTTATGCGCGACTGATTCTCTTTATGAGTCTTAGTTTATGAGAATATTCCTTTGTGTCGTCGTTGTAAATACCCTGATGATCAAGTTTATCTATTCGAACAGAACCGCTGGCGTGTATGATCCTGGAATTTTCAATTACGATACCGACGTGTATAATTTTGCCTTCTTCATTATCAAAAAATGCCAGATCTCCAGGTTGCGCAAGATCAATAAAGTCAATTCCCTCCCCAAGCGTAGCCTGTTGATAAGCATCTCTTGGAATAGCTATTCCCGCACAGGCCATTGCAACTTGTGTAAGGCCTGAGCAATCTATCCCCATTGCCGATTTACCTCCCCATAGATAGGGTGCGTGAATTAAGCGCCGAGCATGACGCACAACACTATCGGAATCGTGCCGGGCTACTCTGCCATCAAATTCAAACCTCTGTTCATTGATACGAAAACTACCCTCCGTGTAGCCTGGAAGGGGAGAGCCACAAGGCACGAAAAATCGTTGTCCATCCTGATCACTTACACGGCCGAGGGCGTCGCCACAACGTTTCAAGCTATGGAAATCAAAAAGTTTTGAGTCTTCTTCCGATAAACCGTTGTGTTGCTTGCGGTCAATCCAGCATGTGTAATTATCGGCAACGATTTCTATCAATACCCATTTCTTCTGGACCTCAAGCACTTTGTAATTTTGGCCGAACAATACCTGTGTAACCATTTCAGCTTTATCTGAAGGCTCAGCTCTTCCGGGAATAATTGGGTGTAATGAGATGCCGTAACTCATGGGTTTATTTTAATTGAATGATGATCTGCTATGGAATCCATTTTATATTCTTGAAATCCGGCTTTCGTTTTTCCAAGAATGCATTTCGTCCTTCTTTTGCTTCATCAGTCATGTATGCTAAACGTGTAGCTTCACCGGCAAATATTTGCTGGCCGACCATGCCATCATCGGTAGCATTAAATGCAAATTTCAACATTTTAATCGATGTAGGCGATTTTTCCAGGATTTCTAAACCCCATTCATAGGCGGTGTCTTCAAGCTCATCGTGAGGAATCACTGCATTTACCATTCCCATTTCGTAAGCATCCTGAGCTGAGTAATTTCTTCCTAAGAAGAAGATTTCACGAGCTCTTTTTTGTCCAACCATTTTTGCCAAATACGCAGAACCGTATCCTCCATCAAAACTTGTAACGTCGGCATCGGTTTGCTTAAAGATAGCATGCTCTTTACTGGCGAGGCTCAAGTCGCACACTACGTGCAGGCTATGTCCGCCTCCCACAGCCCAGCCAGGAACCACAGCAATCACTACTTTTGGCATAAAGCGGATTAGCCTTTGAACTTCAAGAATATTGAGCCTTGGCATGCCGTCATCATCTACATAACCCTGATGGCCTCTGGTGCGCTGATCGCCACCACTGCAAAATGAATAAATACCATCTTTAGAAGAGGGGCCTTCTGCCGAGAAAAGTACAACGCCAATAGTAGTATCTTCTCTCGCATCTAAAAATGCCTGGTACAGTTCACTTACTGTTTTAGGTCTGAATGCATTTCTTACATCTGGTCTATTGAAGGCAATCCGAGCCACACCACCGCATTTTTTGTAGGTGATATCTTCAAATTTCTTTACTGTGATCCAGTCAGGCTTACTCATGAAAAATAGATAATGGATGAATAGTGAAGTTAAGTATTAAGATTTGTGTTTTCTTCTTACTTGTAACAGTTTATCTCTGCTTGTATTGTTTAATGCCTCTAGAGATTCCGAAAGATTCTCTCGTTCTGCATCTGTAAGTACTTTATCAAAATTTTGTTGATTCTCTTCAGATTCAGAAAGTGCTGCTGCAAGTGCAAGATTCATCAATGTAGTATTTCTCCTCAACTCCTTCCTGATAGGCATGGTATCAAGTACAGCCATAAACGATATAACAGCCTCATTGTACTTAGCTAACGCAAGATCCTTTTTTCCAATCAATTCATATTCCATTCCCAGATGCAAGGTAGAATAAGGATCGCGGATACTGGAGCCATCTATAACTTCAAGAACTTCAACTACCCCGGTAGAGTCGCCATTGTGGTAAAGGGTATTGAGCTTTGAAAGAAGAATACCTTTTGATTTGGGATCGAGTTCAAGAGCCTCGTCATACAGCTTTATACTGAGAGCTAATTTTCCGGCTTTTGCCATTACCATTGCAGAATCACGTAGAACAATGGCTTTTTCCTGAGGTGTTTTTTCAACTTCCACTTCGCCACTTTCCGATGTACCGCAACCGGTTAAAACAAGAAGAATTACTGCGTATTTTAGTTTGATCATTTTTGAAGGTAGTATTTTAGTGCAAAAATAAAAGATATCTCAAGTTATACTCTATTTGGTCTGTTTTGTTTTGAACTAATTTTGAGTGGGTTTTAGTCAAATAATCCTGGCGGTTTCGGTTTAGATCTTAAAACATCTCTGTCTTTGAAATAAACAACTTCAATTGCTAAAATAAAACCAAATGCTTGCTGCCTGATTTGAAGAGAAACTTTATCGAAAATGAATATTATTATTTTCAGCATCGATCGGCATAATGAACAATAAGCTGTGCCAAACTCTTAGAAATCTTGCTAGAGTGCTAAGTCCATGCATTTTTTCTCGTTTTTTTTAGTGCCTTTTAAAGCTATTTACACAGATTTGTTCCGTAAAGAACTTTTATCGAAATCTATTCGTAGAGGGTAGTAGATAGTCTTGAATGATGAAACTATTATTAATGGAGGAGCGAGGTAAAACTGTGCCAAGAAAAAGAGAAACCAAACAAATATTATTAATTCAGAAAGATCCGCTTAACAAGTTTAGATCAGATTTTTTGGGGCCAGGATACCAGTTTACTTTTGTCGAATGCATCCAGAAGGCGGAGGAGCTGTTGGTATCTGATAGTTTCGATATTGTTCTTCTTGAGATTAAGCAATCCAAAAAGAAAGGGATAAATGAATTAAAATTGGGAATGAACCTCGTTGGGGCTATCCCAATCGTGGCATTAGTTACTAAAAGCAATGAAGAGCTTGGGCTTAAATCATTAGAACTTGGAGTTGAGGATTACCTCTTCATTGATAAACCATTAAATGCTGAGTTGCTAAGAAGAGTAATAAGGTATGCAATAGAGAGAAATAGAAATGTACGAACCATAAAGCAGTACGAAAACTCGCTTAAACTTACCCAGGAAATAGCGAAAATGGGTTCGTGGACCTGGTATCCGGAAAGGGATGAATTCATTCCTTCAGAAGCCTTTCTAAAAATATTTAATATTACAGGATTAAAAAAGTCTGGATCATTTCTGCCGTTTTTGAAAAAGGTTCATCCTGACGATCAAATTAAAATTCAAACTGCTTTACACAATCATTCAGAAAATTTAGATTCCATTAAACTAAAATTCAGAGTTTATAGTAAATCAAATGAACTAAAGTATATTCTGCTTCAAGGAGATTT
Source organism: uncultured Cryomorphaceae bacterium (assembly GCA_963748925.1). GTDB lineage: Bacteria > Bacteroidota > Bacteroidia > Flavobacteriales_D > Cryomorphaceae > Cryomorpha. Next base: position 599,978 of record CAVVKG010000001.1, read on the forward strand.
ATGCGATTTATCCGGAAGAGAGGAGCCCGTTTACTTTGGCACAGGACAAGACATAACTGAGATTAAGGCTACCACTGAAGATGTAGTCCAAAAGAACAGATTTTTGGAATTAACCGGCGAAATTGCCGGAGTAGGAGGGTGGGAGCTCAATTTGAAAAGCAATAAAGTGTTTTGGTCAAAATCAACCTACACAATCCACGGGATGCCTGAATCTTTCAACCCCACTGTTGAAAATATTAAATCATTGTTTGATGAGAAGAATCTTAATATTTTAAGAAAACAATTCAATTATTCAGCATCAGAAAAGAAGTCCTTTTTTGTTCAAGTGCCTATTCATACAAGTTCTACAAACAAGTGGCTGCAGTATATAGGTAAATTTGTTTATGAAGATGAGGAGCCTGTTGCTATGAGTGGCATCGTACAGGATATTTCAGATTCAAAACGACAACTTGAAAAAATTAGAGTTAGAGCTATGATGCTCGATAATGTGGGTGAAGCTGCTATAGCCGTAGATAAAAACTGGAGGATTATATTATGGAATAAAGCTGCAGAAAAATTACTGAAATACTCACGGTCAGAAACATTCGGTAAAACAATTGATCAGTTTAACCTGGTAAACTTGTCTAAAGCAAAGATAAAAAGCGTTTTTAATAAGCTTAAAGAGGGTCATAGCTTATCAGAAGAATATCAAATAATCGATCGGGACGGAAGAAGATTTCCTGCCAGGGTTTCAAACTCTGCTATATTTGATAATGAAGGGAGAATAGAGGCTCTTCTTGCTATCGTTCACGATATCTCGAGTGAAAAAGAGTACCTGCAAAAAATAGAAGATAGCGAAATCAGATTTCGGAACCTGTTCGAGCATTCTCCGCTGGGTATTGGTCTTATTGATTTAAACAGCAGCAAATGGGTTGATGCCAACAATAAATTAACAACCCTGCTAGGATATAGTTTGGAAGAGTTAACTAGCCTCACCTATATGGATCTCACACCTGAATTGTATAGGAGACAAGATTCTATTCGCAAAAAAGGACTACTTAAAACAGGTTCCTTTGGCCCTTACCAAAAAGAGTATATTAGAAAAGACGGAACCTTATTAAAGGTTCTTTTAACAGGTTTTATTGTGACAGACGCTGAAAAGAATAATAAAGCCTGGACACACGTGCTTGATATAAGTGAGTTGGAGGAAAAAACAGAAACGCTAAGACAGACGGAAGAAAGATTTAAAGATTATGTTGAAAATTCCACTGACATAATAATTTCTTTAGATGCTTATGGAAATGTGATTTACGTATCAGTTAATGTAGAAAACATGCTAGGCTATGAGTGGCAGGAGATGATTGGAAAATCAGTATTTGATCTTGCGCACTCTGAAGATAAAGAAGAAATGATAGCCTCATTCAATACAGCAAGCAAAAATTTAGGGGATGTTGGCCGAATCACAACAAGAATTAAAAATAAAAACGGAGACTATATTTGGATACAGGCTGAGGGAAATATGCGCAAAGCTCCTGATGGATCTATTTATGGAATACTCATTGCGCGAGATGTTGACAATGAGCGAAAGTCTGAATTACGCGTTCGTGAGCAAAACAAAATATTAAAAGATATAGCCTTTATACAATCGCACATATTGCGCAGGCCTCTTGCCAACATTTTGGGAATACTAGCCATTAATACAATGAATGAAAATATTCCCAAAGACACCGCTCGACTGTTGGACATAGTTAAGAAAGAAGCTGAAATTATGGATCAAATTGTTGTGGAAATTGTAGAGAAATCAACAGATCTAAACAAGTTATCAGATGATAGAGAGTAAGAGTATATGGGTTGTAGATGATGATCCTGTTTTCAGAATGATTTTCAAAATGACTGTTAAAAAGTTATTCAGTGAAATCACGATTGTAGAACATCAAAATGGTGAAGATGCCTGCGACGCTTTTCAACTCGGTTATGAAAATCGGCAAACTTTGCCGGCCTACCTATTTATGGATATCAACATGCCTGAAATGAATGGCTGGGATTGCCTTGATAAGATTGAAGAATTAGTTCAGGATCAATTAGAAGATATGCCAAAAATATTCATTGTGAGCTCTAGTATTAATTCCGAAGACCGGAAGCGCGCTTTTGATTATTCCTTTACTACAGATTATCTTACCAAACCCATTTCAGTCAAAAAATTTGAAGAAATTCTAAGAAAAAAGTAGCTTATGGGTTTTCAATTCGATTCATACTCGCTTTAAGGCCTTTTATCAACGCTGAGCTAAAACCATTGTGTTCCATTTCATTCAATCCTGCAATGGTGCAGCCTTTTGGAGTTGTTACTTTATCAATTTCACTTTCCGGGTGGCTCTTTCTTTCCAGTAATAACGACGCGGCACCTTTCACAGTATGCTGTACGATTGCACTAGCTGTCTCGGCGTCAAATCCTATTTCTATACCCCCTTGTACCATGGCTCGAATAAAGCGCATTACATAAGCAATACCGCACGCTCCTAGAACAGTAGCAGAATTCATGAGCTCCTCTTTTATAATAAGCGTGCTCCCCAATGCATTAAAAATAGAGGTTGCCATCTCAATCTGCTCTGGTTTTACCCCATTGTGACAAATGCAGGTCACGGACTCTTTAACATCTGCTGCGGTATTAGGCATTGCACGCAACACAGACATTCCGGCAGGCAACTGTGAAACGATCGTATCTATTGAAACTCCTGTAATTACGGAAATCAGCACTTGCGTGTTTCTATCCACAACATCAGCTATCTCGTTTAAAACGACATCAAAATTAAATGGTTTTACCGCCAAAATAATGCAATCCACACCTGAAACTGCTTTCTTATTGTCACTTCCAACCTTAACTCCTAACACCTTCAAGGAATCAAGCTTACTTAAATCACGACGAGTAGCAAAGATATTTTCAGGTTTCACGCCACTTTCCAGCAGTCCATGAACAAGTGCCATACCTAAATTTCCAACCCCGAGTACCGCAATTTTAAGCTGCTTTAAGTCCATTGTCTTTTTTGTTAAAGGTAATATCCATTTACAATTTTGAATAAATAGTTGAAACAATTTCAATTGTGTGTAACATACAGCCAAATTCTTATTTTAAGTTTGACCAAAATAAATCGATCATGAACTGGGCCAAGCTGGAAGAGAAACTATCGGGCGAATTATCACTCAACCGTGTATCGCAAATAGCCTACAGTACAGATGCTTCTGTTTACAGAAAAATTCCATTAGGAGTTGTACATCCAAGGAACTCCAATGATATACAGGAAATAGTTCGTTTCGCTATTGCTAACAATATATTGCTGATTCCCAGAGCTGCAGGCACATCTCTTGCTGGTCAATGTGTGGGCGACGGACTTGTAGTGGATGTTTCCAGACATTTCAATTCTATTCTAGAATTAAATCTCGATGAAGAATGGGTAGAAGTAGAGCCGGGAGTAATTCGCGATGAATTAAACCGATTTCTAAAGCCGCATGGTTATTTTTTCGGACCCAATACTTCAACAGCCAGCCGCTGTATGATGGGAGGGATGCTTGGTAATAATTCGTCAGGCACCACTTCAATTAAGTATGGGGTAACGAGAGATAAAGTTTTGCAGGTTGATGCCGTGTTGAGCGACGGAAGTACAGCCATCTTCAAGGAGATTTCTGATGCTGAACTTAAAAATTTACATTTAGAAAACGATACGGTAAATCGTATTTACAGTGATACCATTGAGTTGCTTTCACCAGCCGACGTGAGAGATGAAATAGTATCCGGTTTCCCTGAAAGGGACATCCATCGAAGAAATACAGGCTATGCTTTAGATGAGTTAATTAATTCGGTGCCATTTGTTCAGGATGGTCCCGGTCTTAATTTGTGCAAACTTTTAGCGGGATCGGAGGGTACGTTGTGTTTGACCACAAAAATTAGATTTCGCATTGATAAGCTTCCTCCAGAAAATGAAGCAGTAATTTGTGCACATTTCGATTCGGTAGATGAAGCGATGAAGGCTACAGTTGTTGTTATGACTTTTGAACCTTATGCCTGCGAGCTTATGGATAAAACCATACTCGATTTAACAAAAGGAAATATTGAACAGGCAGAAAATCGATTTTTTGTAGAAGGTGACCCTGGAGCTATTTTATCTATTGAAGTACGACAAAACTCTGAAAGCGAACTCGAAAATGAGGTTAATGAGATCATAAGAACGCTTCAGGAAAGCGGTTATGGATATACTTACCCAGTGGTAAGACCACCTGAAACTACAATGGTATGGGATCTCAGGGCTGCAGGCCTAGGGGTGCTCAGCAATATGCCGGGCGATGCAAAACCGCTGGCATTTGTAGAAGATACTGCGGTTTCGCTTCAAAAGCTGCCAGCTTATATTTCTGATTTTGCAGAGTTAATGAAAGACCATAAGCAAAAAGCTGTTTATTATGCTCATGCAGGTGCAGGAGAACTTCATCTTAGACCTGTACTTGATCTTAAAACAAGTGTAGGGAGAAAGAATTTTCGTTCAATTGGGGAAGCAAGTGCCAGGTTGATAAAGAAGTACAATGGGTCCTTAAGTGGCGAACATGGCGATGGCAGAGTTCGCGCTGAATTTATTGAAATGGTGGTTGGAGCAAAGAATTACGCTCTTTTTAAAGAGATTAAGAAAATCTGGGATCCGAATAATTTGTTTAATCCCGGAAAGATTGTTTTTCCTGAGAAGATGGATTCCGACTTTCGATACCAGGAAAACCAAAAACCTTTTACCTGGCCTACTTTTTTGCACTTTAGTGACTCAGAAAATATGCTTTCGGAAGCTGAAAGATGCAATGGGTCTGGAGATTGCAGAAAGCCCGCCGCATCTGGAGCTGCAATGTGCCCAAGCTATCAGGCCACCCGCAATGAGTTAGATTCTACCAGGGCCAGAGCTAATATTCTCCGAGAGGTACTTACAAATCCAGATAATCCCGCGTATCCGCTAGATTCAGAGGAGGTGAAAGAAGTTTTGGATCTCTGCCTTAGCTGTAAGACCTGCAAGCGAGAATGCCCCAGCAGTGTTGATATGGCAGCATTGAAAGCCGAAGCCATGTATCAATATCAACGAAGAAACGGAGTGAGTAAAAGAACTCGGTTTTTTGGTGAGTTTCATACTTCTGCTTCGCTGGCCTCTACCTTTTCAGCATTGGTTAATCCATTCCTGAAATTGAAATTTATCGACAGACAAGTCAAAAAATATTTTTCAATTGCGCAAGGAAGAACAATCCCACCGTTTTCGGTAAAACGGGCATCGAAGCTGGTAAAAAGCAATTCAAAAAACGAACTGCCCGATCTGGTTCTTTATATCGATGAATTTACCGAGTTTCAAGATGCCAAAATAGCTCAAGATGCCGGTAAACTGCTTACTGATCTTAATTTTAAATATCATGTAGTTTATGCTCCATCAGGTAGAGCGGCCATTTCAAAATCTCTTTTACCGCTTGCGCGGAAATGTGCGCATGAAGCAATCGATCAATTTGAAAAGTACCTCGAAGCGGGCACTCCAATTGTTGGTTTAGAGCCATCCGGAATACTTGGCTTCAGAGATGACTTTATAAAACTAGTAGAGCCTGAAATGCGCGAAAAGGCAAAGAGTCTTGCTCAACACGCACTTACCTTTGAAGAGTATCTATACCGTCAGATTGAATCGGGCAGAGTTAGCTCAAACAGCTTTACAACTAAATCTGAAGACGTACATATTCATCTTCATTGCCATCAAAAAGCAATGTCGCACATTAAGTACAGCAAGAGAATCCTTAGCTTACCAAGCAATTATAAAGTTAGGGCAATTCCTTCAGGATGTTGCGGTATGGCTGGAAGTTTTGGATATGAGAAAGAGCATTTTGAATTAAGCAACCAAATAGGAGAATTGGTACTTTATCCGCATATAAGGGCAAATAAGGAAGCAATTATTGCCGCTGCTGGTACTAGCTGCAGGCATCAGGTAAAAGATGGGGTGGGAGCAATTGCTCTGCACCCTGCCACAATTTTACTAAATGCTCTCAAATAAAAAAACCCTTTTCACTCTTGATGAAAAGGGTTTTTTGAAAGATTAGAAAATACTATTTTGAAATTATGAATCGTTTGGATTGAGAAAAATTTGATGCACTCAATCTAAGTACATATATGCCTGATGGCAAACTATTTACATCAATTGAATGATTAACCTCTCCGACAGTTGCACCTAGTTGTTTTTGGATCACAATCTTGCCCGTAATGTCCATGACTTCAAGGATTTGACTTTCATTAGCGAGATTTTCATATTGAATGTTCAAATGATTAGCTGTTGGATTCGGCCAAACAGACAGACTACTGATTAATTCTGTTTCTTCAACTCCAAGAACAGTGTTCTCATTAATAATATTGATTGTAAATCCACTGCCAGCGCCAAATCCTGATCCTCCAACCATTGCACCTGATAATTCTACGCAATATGTAATTGAACATGTACTGCTATCCCCAGAAGCAAATGATGCAGTTACACAGAGTGTAAATGGTCCATCGCCGTTGTACTGATGGGAAGGGAATAATTCGGTGCTTGTTGTTCCATCACCAAAGTCCCATAATACTTCGGTTGCAGCTAAAATGTTCTGAGTTGGAATAATCCAAATGATCTCATCACCAGTTGAGTCTGGAACGACTAAGAAGTCAATACTGCAGTCAAATTGGTAAGTACAGGAACCGTCATCTACCGTTGCACTCGGATTGTAATTAATAGCAGAAGGATCTGTACATCCATAAACTACATTTGTCGAGTCACAACCGACACCAATTGAGAATGTTCCAGATTCAAAGGCGGTAACAATTCCGCCGTCAACTATTTGATTATCAATAAAAACCGTATAATAAACCTGATAAATTGAATCGTTTGTTCCAAAGAAAAGCTCATAACACCCGTCTTCCAGACATTGATTAATTTCTAAATCTGAACCAAGGTAGCTACCACCATTAAAATATCCGTTATCAGAAGACAATAGCCAATCACCTTCAAAACTACTGCTGCCGTCAAGCTGAATAGTAACTTCAGTGCAGGTGGTTTGATATTCACACGATCCGTCATCTTCTGTTGCCAGAGGATTGTAGTTAATGGCTTCCGGATCGGTACATCCATAAACTATATTTGTCGAGTCACAACCGACACCAATTGAAAATGTTCCAGATTCCGAAGCGGTAACAATTCCGCCGTCAACTATTTGATTCTCGATAAACACCGTATAATAAACCTCATAAATTGAATCGTTTGTTCCAAAGAAGAGTTCATAGCAACCATCTTCCAGACATTGATTAATTTCTAAATCTGAACCAAGGTAGCTTCCACCATTAAAATATCCGTTATCAGAAGACAATAACCAATCACCTTCAAAACTACTGCTGCCGTCAAGCTGAATAGTAACTTCAGTGCAACTCGTTTCATATTCACACGATCCGTCATCTTCTGTTGCCAGAGGATTGTAATTAATTGCTAGTGGATCTGTGCACCCAAGAACTTCTTGAGCACAAGTCGTATCAACAGTAAAGTCAAGATAACAAGTTCCATTATCTCCATTCCAGCCATCAACTAGCAAGAGATAAGTCGTGTTTTCAGCTAGCTCGCCGCATTCAAAATCGAATCTCGACATCAAGCCTTGACCACCATTTCCATCGCAGAATATCATCTCCCCGCCGCAGGTTTCGAATATTCCAAATTGAGTATCCGTTAATGTATTGGTCCCATCATACAATGCTTCGATCTGGATGCTTGCAGGTACATTTGGAGTTGTAAATGTGTACCAAACACTAGTCTGTTCGCCTTCTCCCTGGCCAAAGCCCCAACACTCTCCCCATATATTTTCATTCTGGATGGCGTTTGTGTTATCCAGGAGTATGGTTCCCGGCAGGAGAGGGGTTGCGTCTTCACAAAGGTCATTTTCTGCATAGGTAAAATATTCGCAGCTACCATCGTCTTCAGTTGCATTCGGGTTATAATTTATGGCTTGAGGATCAGTGCAGCCATAAATCACTGGCTCGCAGCCCACCTCATTAATTCCAAATGACACTAAGCCATAAGAACCGGACTGTAAGGTTCCTGAGGCAATGATTTCCCCATTATTCAGAATTTCATAGGTTGCTCCATTCCAGCCGTCACCGTAGCTATCAAGCATTTCAAAAGTATAACAACCATCTTCTAAGCAATAGTTTGAAATGTAACTTTGCTGACTTTCATAGTCGCTTCCGCTTGCTACCACCAAATTGTTTTGCAATAGATTCCATGATATTTCATAACCCCATGCTTGTGTACTTATAGCAATGGATATGTCATTTAATTCACAATCTGTTTCATATTCACATGACCCGTCGTTCTCAGTGGCATTCGGGTTGTAATTTATTGCGTCGGGGTCAGTACATCCATAAATCAATTGTGTTGAATCACAACTTCTCGACCGATTCCGAAAATTCCGAATTTCCTGTACTAAATTACACCACCACTAACTATAGTATCACCAAGAAGAACAGTATACAACCAGGCTTTAAAGAATCTAACATATTGATGAATAATTCCAATGAATAACATCCGTTGGAAGACATTCCGTAATTGATATCAGAGCCACTCCCAGGTAAATTCCATCGTGAGCAAAACCTTATCCGAGTATATCAACCAATGTTGGTCTGAATTGGAAGGACTATCGAGCATAACGGTACACGTCGGCGCAGGTAGCTTCATATTCGCAAGAATCATCATCCTCCGTTGCACTTGGGTTATAGTTTGTAGCTGCAGGATCTGTACAGCCAAGAATTACTTCAGTTGAATCACTACAGTAAAATAAGTCTAATGGTATATCTACGACGTTTGGAAACATATCCGCAGTAAACGTATTGTAGACGTACTGACTATCGCAGTCAAGAAAAGAGGTTTGAATCAATTCAAATTCGGAAGACTCAGGTAAGGATACGAAAATCGTTTCAAAACTACCGTCTGTAGAGGTAACCATAGAAGCGATAGCAAATTCATTCGTATTGGTGGTGATAGATACATCAACCACTACAGGATAATCAGGAGCATTTTCCATAAATCCAAATAGATAGACTCCATTACCGTTTTGAGCAAAGGAGGCGAGACTTATGAAAAGCGAGACAAAAAGAGAGAAAATTAATTTCATAACTGAAAGGTTAAGATGATTTGATTATTGTTATTAAATTGACTAAAACAATTTTAATAAGTTGCTTGATTCAAAAAATTATTATCCTTTTTTAGTATTATCAAATAGAGAATGGAAAATAAAAAAAAGGAGATATCGAAATACGATACTCCTTTTATCAAATTGATTATTAGATTAATATGCTAATCTATTCTGTCCGAAATATAATTAAATAACACTAATTATTTCAAAATGGTAACATATCCATTTTCGGTTTGTACTTCAAGACTTTCATTGCGACTTTCACCCCATCGGTAAGTTATCCTGTAAAAATAAATACCCGCTTCTACGTAATATCCTTCCAGACCTCCGTTCCAGCGGATATCCAAATCATTGCTTTCAAATATTAGCTGTCCCCAACGGGTAAATATCTGAAGATTATAATCTGAAATAGGACAGGATGGAACAACTGTAAGCAAATCATTAAGTCCGTCTCCATCCGGAGTCATCGCATTTGGAATATAAACGTCACAAGGACAATCATCACCAATATTCAGGTATGAGATTCCAACTTTAAACTCTTGTTCCAGCTGGCAACCTCGACTGTCTTCAACAGATAACAAATAGGTGCCAGGGCTTAAATTGTCATAATAGCCATTATTGGTTCGATTTCCATTGTCGAGTTGCCAATCTATTGGCTCTAATCCATTACTCAACTCAACTCTAATATGTCCATTATCGAATAGTGGGCAATTAACCGGTTGGACAGATCGCACGATAAAATTCAGATCGCTGTCATCACCTATTTCCACTTCGATTGATGAAGAGCAGCCAGTAGACGTTTGCGCCGTTACCACATAGGTTCCGCGACTCAAATTATCGAAAAAATTCGTGTCCTGAAGACTTGTTAGTCCTTCTATTTTATACTGAAAATCCGTGTCGTAATTTACTTTAACAGATAAGGAACCTGAGTTGTCGCCACAAAACGAATTTTTAGTGGTTAAAACTTCCATCGTAGGAGTTTCGCGCTCTAATTCAACGGACTCTGTGAATTCGCAACCTTGTTGATCAGTTACAAAAACAGAATAACTGCCCTGAGGTAGATTATTAAAATTCCCATTGTTTGAATTGGTTTCTCCGCCTGTAATGGAATATATGTAAGGTTCCGTTCCCCCGCTGGCGGCTAACAATATACTCCCGTCATTCCCAGGGCAAGACTCATCTGTGCTAGCGAGGTCTACTTCAAACTGAACACAAGCAGCATCCTCGCATTTAATGGTGGCGCTGTTGAGTAAATTATCTAGAGATGTGTTTACATAAGCCTCAATATTCTCTACCTGCTCTTGTGAAAACATGTACAAGCACGCATCATCACAATAATCCATGTAGGATGGCCAAAGTATTGGATCGACACAATTAACCAGTTCCTCTCCAACAGCATAGCACCCATAAGTTGGAGCGTTTGTAATGGGTGTGTCATCAATATCGTCTCCATCCACAGCGCAATCAGGGTTATCAAATGGATGACTTAGTGATAAGTAATGACCAACCTCATGCGTAATTGTTCTGCCAAGATTGTATTGTCCGCTTATGGTATTGCCTCCACAGCTAACAGATCCAAAATAAGTGATTCCACAAACGACCCCGTCACCATTTCCATTTCCTCCAAGAGGCGAATAGCCTAATGGATTACCCATATCACGAACAAAAAAGTTTACATATCCAGACCACATTGGCAAATTATCTGTGCTACCGTCAGTATCATTCAATGTTACAGCCCATTCTCCTTCAGCAATTCCCGATCCGTTTGGATGATTGAGCGTAGCCAAACAAAACTGTACACACGATTCACCGTTTTGAATTTGGGGCCATCTCATTGGCCGCCCTTCTTCCCATTTATCTATATCAGGATTGGTTCCTCCAAAATCCTGATTTAGTGTTTCAACCTGACTTAAAGCCATATCAACAGCGCAAGCATAATCAATTCCCACGTCTTGAAAATGAACGGCAACAGGCAGGTATAGTATTTCATCACAGTCAGCCTTCGCTAAGTCGTTGTGATCCTTCAGGTATCGCTTAACTTTACTCACCTTTTCCGCATATTGAGCAGCATAGGCAGAATCTTGCATTAAAATAGCGTGACGCTCATCTGTACCACATCTTTCTACCAGGTTTTGACCCATAGATGCCGTGGCAGTAAGTAAGAAGAGTAGTGGGGTAAAAAATTTTCTCATTTTTATGGTTTACACGAAACTCTACTACTTTGGTTTTAAGTTCGTTGAAATTTCGCTTCTAGTTTTAACCTTGCAGGGGTTTATTAAGCACTAACTAGCAATTGACGTTACACAACTAAAATAGATGTACAAAATTCTCGTTTTATTTGAGGTTGCAAAAATATTTAGAATTAAGAAGAAATTCAAGCTCTAATAAACTTTGAGTATCAATAATTCATTGAACTTTAAGAACCGAGCAATTCTTACCAAATTCGGCTTTTTCAAAATGTAAATTGGCTGGGTCTGTCATTATATCATCATCAACAATAAAACGATATAGATAGGTGCCGTGATTTAAAAATATCGGGAATGTCCACACCCCGTTTTCTTTTACCATCTTATAGTTTCTCGAATTCCATTCTGTAAAAGTTCCAGTCACAATCACTTCATTGGCTGAGTCATAACCTTCAAGCCTGAAAATGTGATTAGGTTTAATACAAACCACACTATTCGTTCCTTCTTCGCGCTCTATTGTATATGGGTTATTTGGATCTCTGAGCCATTCGTTCTCTACAATAAATTTGTATTCATATATACCAGGCGACAGAGCATATTGTAATTCCCATCCGCTGGGGGTTTTGTTCATCTGCAGTTCAGTATAGTTCCAGAGGTTAAAATTTCCGGCAAGTTTGACCTCATTGGCATCCAGGTGGCCGTAAAGCTTAAAGCTGCTTGTTTCGCCAATAGAAATGTAGGAATTGTAATTTCCTGACCCATCCGGTCGAAGTATTGGGTTAGAAGGATCTGTAATCCACTCACCATCAACAATATATTTATAGGCGTAAGTGCCGTCAGGTAGATAGATGGACCTGCTCCAAATTTCCCCTTGCTTTTCTAATTCTAAACCTTTGTTATTCCATTCATTAAAATTACCCGCTAGAAAGACTTTTTTCGCTTCGTTGTAATCATCTAATTCAAACTTAAAGTTATAAATGAAAATTACTGAATGGTTTCCAAATTCAGAATTACATCCTTTGAGAAGGTTAACTCTGTCGAGCATTTCCTTCCCATCGACCAGGAATTTATAAATGTATTTTCCGGGACTTAACGACAGTGAAACCGACCAATCTTTCTTACCCCTTTTCATGGAAATGTGTTTTTTCTTGAGCCCATCGAAATTCCCTACAATCTCAACGGTTTTAGCCTTAAGGTGATCAGATAAGTAAAAGGAGGTTTTACCAGGTTCGAAATTTTGGTGAGGAGTGTTTTTAAATTGGTTTATACCATACATATCTTGTACTGTGATTAAGGTTTATTTTTAGAATAATCTTTTCAACCATTTGAGTTTGAAAGGAGTGTAGGGTGGATATTTAATAGACGGATCAATCCATGTTTTGCTGATCAAGATACTCTTAGCATTGCTAAAACACTCAAAACTGTGCCAGCCGTGGTAATGACCCGAACCACTTCCTTGAACGCCACCAAATGGCAGGTCATGATTTCCCAGATGAACTATACAATTATTAATACAACCTCCTCCAAAAGAAAAGCGTTCCATAATCAAATTTGAACGCTCCTTATCTTTGCCGAAGTAATAACACGCCAAAGGGTAACGGTTTTTTCTTAATATTTCAAGCATTTGTGCATTGTTAGAGAAGCTTAATACAGGAAGTAGAGGACCAAAAATTTCATTTTGCATTAGGTCACTTTCTATTGAAACATCTTCCAAAAGTGTTGGCTCAATATACAGATCAGCTTGATCTGCCTTGCCACCGTGAATAATCCTCCCATCAGCCATGAGTGCGGTCACAGCATCATACCTTTTCGTATTAATCATTCGGGGATAGTCAGGCGATTCTTGAGGGTTCTTCCCATAAAAATCCTGAATTGAAATTTTGATCAGATAGATGAGCTTCTCCCTGATTTTTTCTTCAGCTAGCAAGTAATCCGGAGCCACACAAGTTTGACCTGCATTGGTGAATTTCCCCCATACTATTCGTTGGGCGGCCACCTTTAGATTTGCGCTACTATCTACAATTACAGGGCTTTTTCCGCCTAGTTCTAAGGTTGTACTAACGAGGTTCTCTGATGCCTGTTTTGCTATAATTTTTCCCACTGCGGGGCTACCGGTAAAAAAAATATGATTAAAAATGTGATTGGTTAGTAACCTTGGTACAATCTCAGAACCCGCACCCTGAACTACACTAATATACTCAGGCTTGAAAACATTTCGAATAATTGATTCGGTAATGGAAGCAGTAGCAGGTGCTTCTTCAGATGGTTTAATTATAATACAATTCCCGGCGGCAATCGCACCAATCAGCGGATCAAAAACCAGATTAAAGGGATAATTCCACGGAGCAATAATTAGAACCACACCCTTAGGCTCATAGCGAATCTCACTTTTTGAAGGCTCCAATACCAGTGGAGTGAAACGCCTCTTTGGCTTCATCCATAACTTTAAATCTTTTAATGTCTTGTCCATTTCAGAAAGAACAACTCCAATTTCGGTTAAAAAACTTTCTGTTTCTGACTTTCGCAAATCAGACTTTAAGGCAGTGCAAATTTCGGACTCCCTATTGATGATTTCGTCTTTCAGCTTCAGCAACATCGACTTTCTGAATTCATAAGAAAGGGTACTTCCATTGTCAAAATACGTGCGCTTCTCATTAAAGTAAGAGAGAAGTGTTTCTGAAGACTGCACCGCGTTTGAGTTATGTTCTTGTTCCAATTTTATGATCTATCGTTTTTATAAATATATGAAATCAAAATCAATTATCTTTCGCTCAATTCTTACACAGAAAAATGACTGAAGAACAGGAGAATCTTAAACCTGATGACCAGGCTGCAGTAGATCAGGAAAAACGAATGCAGGAAAGTTCTGCGAGTTTAAAACTCGGATTTAAACAACTTATTAGAGAGTTTCTCACTTTCATGAAGGAGTTGCTTAGTTTAAAAGACGAAACAGACTACGAGCAAACCCGTGCAGGAATAATGAAAGATATTTTGTTTCGGGGCCCAACCGTTTACATTTTGATCTGTTCTATTTTTATTGCTTCCATAGGTCTCAACTTAAATTCGCCGGCAGTAATTATTGGAGCCATGCTTATAGCTCCACTTATGGGGCCTATACTGGGAGTTGGTCTTGCCTTTGGTACTAATGATGTTCCATTACTTGGGAAGGCTCTTTATAATTTTGGTGTAATGGTTGTTATTAGTCTCGTATCCAGCACTATGTATTTCTTAATAACACCCTTGGTAGAATATCAGCCAGAAATTTTGGCTCGCACGACACCAACTACCCTCGATATACTTGTAGCGATTTTCGGCGGTATTGCTGGAATTGTAGCTGGTAGCCGAAGAGAAAAAAGCAATGTAATACCCGGTGTCGCCATTGCCACAGCGCTTATGCCTCCGCTATGCACATCAGGTTTTGGACTAGCTACGGGTAATTGGAGCTTTTTCTTTGGAGCGTTTTATCTTTTTATGTTAAATAGCATTTTTATTTGCGCATCCACAGTAGTAGGTGTAAGATACCTAGGTTTCCCAATGAAGAAGTTTATTAATAAAGAGCGGGAGAGAAAAGTAAAAAATTACATGGCTATTGTAATGACTATTGTAATTCTACCGAGCCTATGGATATTCTATGGTGTGGTAAAAGAATCGTGGTTTAAAAGTCGGGCTGAGAAATTTGTTCACCAGGTAGTAAAGATGCCTGGAGCCAGAGTAGTGGACAAAAAATTTCTCTATAATGATACCATTCCAACAATTGAAATATTTATGATAGGTAAAGAAATACCAAAGGATACAGTAAAAAAGTGGGAAAGAAGTATGAACGGATTTGGTTTAACTTCTTGTCATCTGGATGTTTTCGGTATTGGAGAATCTGAGGCGCCTCAGCCAGACCTGGAACTAATGAGCGGAAAATTGAAAGAAACAATTCAGGCGGAAGTTGTTCAGGATTTGTTTAAGCTAAATCAGGAAGAGATGATCAATCACGAACAGCAGATAAAAATTCTGGAAAATGAAATAATGAGGCTTCAGCCGCGGGATTTAAAACTGTCTTCAATTGCGAAAGAACTTAAAATCCAGTTTGAGGATTTGGAGCGAGTTTCATACGCGGAAGCTCTAGAAAGTGATATGAGTGAAAAAATTGATACCATTCCAACCATTTTGGTAAAATGGAGGAATGGTACCAGAAATTCACGAATCTTAAAGGATCAGGAAAAGATTCAAAAAATTATTCAATTGAGACTTGAACTTGATAGGGTTAGAGTAATCAGATACTAAACCCAATCCTGAAATTGGTTTCTGATGTTTATGTAGGCTTACCGATTGACTACAATCTTACCTGACTGAATAGGATTCTCGTTTTCAATAATAATAAAGGTGTAGACCCCTTCATTGAATTTTGATAAATCGCGACTCGAAATACCATTTAAACTAAAACGATCAATGAGCTTACCGCTTACATCATATAAACTCATATCAGCATTAACAGGAGACTGGCCGTTATTCCATTTCCATGATAATTGATTTACAACTGGATTTGGAAAAAAGGCAAAATGATCATTTTTTTGAATATCATTTAAACTTAATGTAGTATCAACGACAGTAACTGAACCGAACATGGTAGCAGAGTGCTGATCGCATCTGTAATTATAATTTCCCGGTATGGTAAATATGAATTGGTACGTCCATCCTGCGGGACCTATTTCATTACCAAAAGATTCAGGATTTTCTGGAAATAGAACTTGTGCTCCATTTACGTTATGGTTTCCAAGTGAGTTCGTCCATACAACCGTATCGCCAGCATTGATTGTTAAAGCCCCAGGAACGAATTCAAAATTGGCTACGTCTACATTGTGATAAGTCTGGCTATAAAGCGAGCCAGAAAGTCCGAAAAAAAGAATAAATAAAAACGAATAAAGATTTTTCATAGTTAAGGTTTTAAGGTTATTAATTTGAATAACTGACGAACGATAATATAAATCGTTGTTTGAAGAAGTAAAGTTATGATAAAATAAGGCGCGCGATAAATCCATCGTTCAGAAAATATTGAGAGTTCATTCAATCATATCGCAAGCATTTTTGTGCATGCAAGTAGAACTAAGGATTCTAGAGGGAAAAACCTACTCTTTCAGGTCTTCGGCATTAGCAATAATTACTTTTTGCTTTTTGAAAAGAGATTTTATTCGAAATCTCCGGTCTTGTTTGGAATTGTTGGGTTCTCAGCCAGTTCAACTTCCGTTACAAAATACTTCGTATCACCTCTCCAAGGTAGTGCAACATATCTCTCAACATAGCGCAATCTCACGCGCTCACCAGTGAGTGAAGCATCTTCGAGCTTCTGAAAAACTTCCTCGTTATTTTTCTCAACAGAAAAACTGAAAGTTTGTGATAGATTATTTCTGTCTTTAACGGCGCCAAAGCTCATCAAATCTAGCTGGCCCTCGGCTGTTTTAAATAAGGCTCCTTTTTCGCTTATTTTCAATACAACGCCAGCTCTTACACCCGTGCTATATGTAGCGTAATAGAAAAAAAACATTAATCCTATTCCGATGATAAGAAGCAAGACCAGTAGTTTTCTAATGAATCGCTTTACTCCGTTTTTGGCATTTGTAGTTTTCTCTGAAAGAGTGCTCATGCTTTGATCAAAATTTGAACGCAAAATTAATCATTTCCCGTAAAGTATTTAGAAATAGCACATAATTATCATTTTTATAAGTAATAATAAAATGCTTCTGCAAAATGGTCATCGGTATCGGCATAGTATTAAGAATAATCTACCATCTTTGCGATATGGCGGGTCTGAAAATAATGCAGCTGAGTTCTGAAAAATCCTGGCGTGGCGGCGAGCAGCAAATCGCTTACCTCGTTTCCTTCTTACTTTCAGAAAAAGTAGACGTAATAGTTTGTTCCCGCAAGGGATCTGCTTTTTCTGAATGGTGCAAGAATAATGGCGTGCCTTACTACGAACTCGGATTTAAAAACGGAGTAGATATTACCACCGCTTTGAAAATTAAGCGAATCGCTGATAAGGAGGGCATTGACATCGTCAATACACATTCAGGCAAATCTCATAGTTTAGCCTATCTGGCAACTAATTTAGGAATGGACAAGCCTATTGTTGTGCATCGACGTGTTGATTTTCCGATTAAAACCTCGGGGTTTTCTCTTTCTAAATATAACCACAAGAATGTTAAAGCTATCGTTTGTGTTTCTAACGCTATTGCTAGACTTGTTAGAAAGGCTGTGAGGAAACCTGAGAGAGTCACTACCGTTTATAGTGGAATAAATCCGAAAAGGTTTACACATAATTCAGCTACCAAATACCTCCATACTGAATTTGGTATTGATTCATCTAAAATGTTGATTGCCAATATTTCTGCAATAGCTCCACACAAAGATTACGAAACATTTTTACGCACTGCCCGAAGCGTTATTGATAAGCGAAAGGATTGTCACTTTCTGGCAATAGGTGATGGAAAACTCAAAACCGAGATGGAATCCTTAAGCAAAACTTTAGATCTCGACGCTCATGTTACATTTACAGGATTTCGGAAGGATATTCCCCTTTTATTTAGAGAGCTGAGTGTATTTTTAATCACCTCAGAAACTGAAGGTCTGGGCACTACAGTAATTGACGCTCTTTACAATGGAGTTCCCGTAGTTGCTACGAATGCAGGAGGTATTCCTGAACTCATTCTAGATAAAGAGGTGGGGTTTTTATGCCCAATTGGAGACGCTGACTGCCTTGCGGAAAAAGTTGATTTACTTCTTGATTCTGAAGAATTAAGAATAGAACTTGGTAAAAATGCCATCAAGAGATCTGAACTTTTTACCAATGAAAAAATGGGAGAGGGAGTACTGCAGGTCTATAAATCTGTTATGAAAAACTTGCAAAAATAAAGCTTAGAAGCGGTGAAGATTATTTGCTTCTTTTATTTCCTGATTAAGATCTTTAAAATCAATTAATCCTCTGTGACTTGTTAGATGATTCGCTACGACCAAGGCTCTTCTAATTCTAATTTCACTACTTTTTATTGAGGCGACAAAATGAATTAAATTTCTTTGTTTCCCAGGTGTTAGTTTCTCAAAATATTCATGTGCCAGGTGATCTTGATTTAACATTTCTTCCAGCTCTCCTGGCATTTCCATTCCATACTTGCTAGTATCTCTTTCTATTTCAACAGTTACTTTATCGCCAACGAGTAAATGATTTTCCCGGCAAAAAGTCTTATTTATATTAATAAACCATCTACCATTGCCCATTGACATCAAAGCACAATGAAAGTGCCTGGAACCATTGATTGAGCATATGATTCTTTTAGTATCAGACTTTAACAAGGGTTTGACCACCTCATTATCCACTTCTACATGAGTACCCCAGAGGTTACCATCAAATTTTGCGATAACTGAAGTAAACTTTTCTTTCACGATTCCTGGATCTCCGGTTTTTGCTTGTTTACAGAGTTGTATAGGTCAACATTGGTTGCCTGGAAGTTAATGTGTTCCGCCAACATATTTATTTCTAAACTCTCAAACTCGTCTATTACTTCTCCATCTACCTGAAGTAACTGAGGTTTTTCAAAAGAAATTGTAGCCTTTTTTGTGGTGATTACCTCGCTGGAGTCGCCATGAAAAGCATATAATTCGTCAATTAGTGAAAGCCCGGCTTTAACAATAGTTCCTAAGTTGAATTTCTTTACAATTACCACCTCAAATAAACCATCAAAAGGATTTCCTGATTCAGTAACTGAAACACCTGTGCCATAATCTCTACCATTAGCGATGATAATCATAATACATTCACCGGATATTTGTTTATCGTTAGCCTGTATGCTATACCTCAATGGAGGAGCATTCCGTAATTCTCTGGCAAGGTGCTTTCCATAAGTAAACATTCCTCTATTTTCGTCTTCTTCAAAAGACTTAACAACGCGGGCATTAATTCCAATATCCGCTAGATGAATACACTTAACCCGATTGTTTATGTCAATAACATCCAGTTTCTTAACCATCCTCGACTTTAACAAATCATCAAAAGCTATTTCAGGATTTTGATTTACTCCTAACTCTTTAGACATAGCATTCGCGGATCCGAGTGGTATCGTTGCAACATTTGTATCAGTTTCTGCGGCGGTTAAAGCAGAAAGGGCGAAAGTACCATCTCCTCCGATGGCTAGAACCAAATCGGGCTTATATTCTTCTATGACCTTTGATAGTTTGCTAAAATCATCTTCGCCAGTAGTTTTAAAAATTCTACTCGCAACTCCATATTTATGAGTTGTATTTTTAAAATAGTCGAGAAACTCCTCTTTATTCTCTCCCCCCGATATCGGATTAACGACTGCCAGAATTTTCATTAATTAATTGTTTTATATCTGATTGAATATTAGAATATGAATCGTAATAATGCACTGGAATTGAACCGTCAGGCATTTCCCAGGTTACTTTTTCAGAGCCATGAGTTTTCAACGAACCAGTTTTACGAAGATAAACACTGTGAATGCGGTTAGGCATATTTTCCGCCACCTTTCCAAAAACAGTAAAATCCTGCTGTGAGTCATCTCCAAAAAGTACAATTCGCTCTTCCGGGAAATGCTGCAGAAGCTTTATGATTCTATTTACTTTATAATCTTCCCTTTCAGTTTTCCCAAATAAATCCTTAAACTCTTGATGCGGTCGAAGGTATATTGGTCCGAGAGGTAATTTGTGAAGCTCTATAAAAGATGAAACAAGCGTAAATAAATTGTACTCGCTCGCAGAAACGTAGGCAAAGGAGAAATTAGCCTTCCGTAACTCTCTGTATGCTAATTCACTTTCTTCCACAGCGTTGCGCTTGGGTATAGGTTTAAAAAGCATCAACCATAACTTGCTGAGTTTACGAGCCGAATGTGACACCAAAATAGTATCATCAATATCGGATATGATTAGAAACTTATCATTTGTATAGTCGTAGTGGCGATTGTCATCACCTTTTTGTAAGATATCTAATTCTTTATGGTCTTCTGAATCCAAAAAGGTTAGAGTTTTAATAGCTTGGTCATCAACAAGGAGCTCAAAATTCCCATTCTCGTCCGTTTCAATTTCGTTTTCCGTGCCATTTACACTTACTACAATACTCACTTTATCTGCAGAGCGATAAAAGTAAGATCTAAGAATTTTCCAAAATAGAGTAAAGGGATTATCCTTACCATGAATAGCCTTAGGATGCCCAAAAATTGCAACACCATTTATCAGCCATCCATTTCCGGATTTTACTGCCTGATGTGTCCAAATAGATAGTGGTCTAGAGATAGCTTTCAATTTTAGTTACTACTACAATAGCGATCTAAAGCCTAAAATGTTTAGCTATTCGGTTTAATAATTCTGTTTATTAGTTCCACGAAATAATCGCTGTTAGGCCACTGTTGTTTTACGGCATTTTCAACAATGTCATCAAACCGTGCAGAAGAATCAGCAAATATTCCGTGGTAAGCTGCATGATTGATTGCCTGACTAAATGAGTTATACATACTTTTATAAAAAGCTTCCTGGTTCACCAATTTTTCGGAAGTATAAGCTTGGGCCACTTCAATATTAAAAAGCATGGCATCAAGTAGGAGGGAAGGCTCTAGCTCTATGGTTATGAAATGCTTTATCAGTTTTTGAGCTACCGACCGGCGCATTTTGGCCTTCCGCCTTGAGTTGGGGAAATATTCTTTACTTACACGGGTTTTAAAATCATCTATTAACTTGTCTTCCTGAGGATTGAAGGCGAAATCATAGAATACTTTCACATCCTTAAACCTATCGTAAAGATCAATAATCTGTTCAGTAAGCTGTTTCTTATTGAGGTCTACAAGATATTTCTGAAGGTCTCTTTTTGACAAGTCTATTGGTGATTTTTATCCATTAACAAAGGTACATCGGCACGAATGAAGTCCCAACCCAATTGAAGTACAGCAGGATCACCATCAATATCTATTGTGAATTGTTCTAGAACCATAAAGTTGCGTTGTACCATGGTTGTAGCAGTAACCACATCTAATTTAGGGTCGCGACTTGCTTTAGAATCCCAACCAACTCCCCAACCGGGATGGCCGCTGTTAAAAATGATTTGCCATTGTCGTGGGCCGGGGATAGTCCATAAAGTATATTCACCTGCCGGAAGTTTTTGTCCCTGAATATAAAGATCGGTGCTTGTGTTAAATGAGGTAGGCTCATTTGCACCTGTGCGCCATACTTCGTTATATGGAACCAGCGAACCGAAAAGCTCTCTTCCCTTCTTAAACGGCCGGGAATAAGTTATCGAAATATCGTATCCATTCTCAGTGTAGGTAATAGTTTGCTCCGGGCTATGTTGTTTGGTATTGTATTTCATTATTTGAAAGCCTGCAAAAGCTAAAATCACCAAAGCAAGTAGTGAAATCAATAACCATTTTACCAATTTGTTCATACTACAAAAATTTGGTTGCAAGTTAAGAAGTTAATATGCAGAACTTCTCTAAAAAGGAGATTTACTTGATTTCTGCTCAAAAAACTTTACCTCATCAGATCATAATGCCTTAAAAATGAAGAATGGTTAAATGAATTAATTATTCACTCATATCAGCTGTCTATTAAGTAGATTTAATTAATACCATTCATTAAAAGATTCATTCTTTTTTTGCATATTTGGTAACTCTCGATAGAAAATATTGAATATTAGAAGATTAAATCATGGAAATAAAATTTTTTATTGATACAGAGCAAAAGTTAATTATCGAAGCTTTTAGGGGTGAAATTTCTCTGGCAACTATTGGAAAAGCTATCCCTTATATTTGGAACCATCCCGACTATTCACCAAAATTTGATGGGATCATCGATTTTAGAAAGAGCAAGTTATTATTTTCAAAAAGTGAACTTCATAGTTTAATGAAGACCATCGCAGAAGATGAAAATGGTATGAAAGGAAGGGCAGCGGTCTTAGTTTCTGAACCAATCGCTGCCGCGATGGCGACGATTTACGGAGAACAAATGAAAGAGTATCATTCTGTTGGGATTTTTTGCGAAGAATCAGAAGTCATTCACTTTCTACGGATTAATGCTGATATTTTTAAGAAACTGGATGATTCGAATGCCGTAGTGGTAGATTTAAATTGATAATTAAAAGGATTTGAAGAGACATTCGTTTCAATCAATCTTTAAATAGAAAATTAAAAACCTTTTATTCATCAGGTTTTGCCCGCCTTGAATTACTATAAAAATTTAGTCAAGTAACTTTAAATCAGATGTTTGACTGGTCAAAAAACCTCCATGAGATTCTTTAAAATTTCTTTTTTAATTCACCTGTTGAATATTCAGTTAACTTTAAGTTAGCTTTGCGGTGATATTAAAATAATATGAGAATTAAGTTCTTTATTGATACAGACCAAAAGACGATAATTGAAGTGTTTGAGGGTGAAATAACCTTACCCGCAATTGGAAAATCAATTCCTCATGTTTGGAGACATCCGGACTATTCACCAACCCTCCAGGGAATTTTAGATTTCAGGAAAGCTAAAGTTGCATTTTCGAATACTGAACTTCATGATTTAATTAAAAGCATTTCGGATGACGATAGGGGATCCAGGGGAAAGGTTGCTTTTATTGTATCGGAGCCTTTATTGGCAGCAATGGCTACTATTTATGAAGAAAGAATGAAAGAATTTCAATCTGTTGCTATTTTTTGTCATCAGGAAAATGCGCTTAATTTTCTTGGAATTGACGCAAGCATTTTTGATAAAATAAACCATCCGGACGCCGTAAGTGTAGATTTAAGTGAGGACTAATTCGGATTGTAAAGCAATTTCTTATTTGCGAAATCATATAGTGTAAGTCTTCTCAAATCAAAATAAGCCACCCAGAAATCACGAAGTGCTTTAATATACGAGCGTTTAGCGGCATCTTTTTCATTAAGCGCAATATTCAAATCTGTAATTCCCACTTTCCCTGTTAGATATCGGTTTTGCGCAACCTGATACCGCTCATCAGCCACCTCATCAGATTTCTTAGAGATTCTTAATTGATTCCTCAATACTTCAAATTGCCTTACCAATGTAATCACTTCTTGTTCAAAATTTTGAATATCCTGCTCAAGCACATAAGCGTTAAGCTCCTGGTTGGCTAAAGCAGTTTGTATTCTTGCTTTATTTCGACCCCAGTCTAATATAGGCACGGCCAAACCAATGTCGATTCGTTGCTGATCGCGTGGATCTGAATAAGCATCACCAAAATTGTCGCTGGCAGTATTAAGACCATAAGATGCTATCAGATTGGTTTCAAACCGCTGCTTTCTCGCTTGTGCTACATCGCGTTCTGCCTCAATGCGGCTGCGCTCAAAAGCTATGTAATCAGATCGGTTCATCTTAGCATACATCAAGGCATCCTGAATTAAAATATCAAACTGAGGTATGCTTTGAGGTAAAATAAGGCTGAGTGTATCATTTGATTTAATAGCCAGATATGCCCGCAGTCGTTGACTGGAAGTTTGAAGATCTAATTGCGCCTGTGTTACATCTTGTTGAGATCGTAATAGCTGAAGTTCAACTTGTAGTAGCTTATCCTTAGAAGTAGTGCCTATATTGTACCTGCCTTCTTCAATTTTATAAATGGTATCAGTATTGTTGAGATTAAACCCGGCAATTTGAAAATTTATTTGTGCGTCTAGATAGTCAAAGAAATATTTTACAGATTCGCGGCTTACAAATTCCATTTCTTCCACATAGCTTCTTTTGCTTTCCTCATAGCGCAGAGGTTCTGTTAGTTTATCCCATTTTAGTGGGTTGTAGCCAAAGAGTGGCTGATCAAGTCGGATGTTAACCAATGTGGTGTTGTATCGATTTAAGTCCTGATTTAAATCCGAAAAATAATTCAGGTTCGAATTCACAGAAAGGTTCCCACCGGTAAATGCAATCGGTTGATTTAGTGCAAGATTCAATGTTGAATTAATCTGTTCACGTGGCTGAAAAACAATAGTTCCATCATCCAGTCGGTTGCTGTTAAAATCCCGGTTATACCCAGGAATATTCCCCGAAAGGGCGAGCTGCGGATTGTAATTTGACTTATAAAGCCGATACTGCCAGTATCTGTTCTTTTTTCTGGTCTCAGCCTGCTTAGAAGCTGGTGACTGTTCACGTGAAAGTTCAATGACTTCAGATAGTGAAAGTGTCTTCACGTTTTGCCCATTTGCCGAGAAGGCAACCATCAAAGAAATGAGGCATGATAATATAAGGCCCTTATTCATAGCGTAATGAGTTAATCGGGTTTTGCTTCGCTGCGCGTTTTGCAGGAGTTATTCCAAAAATAAGACCGATAGACGCCGCAACTCCGAAAGATATTATGATTGACATTATAGATACCACTGTTTTTATGCCGGCCAGCTGACTCACGGCAAAGGCCAGCGTAATTCCCAGTATTACACCAATAAAACCACCTGAAACACTAATTAATACTGACTCGAACATAAACTGATACACAATATCACTTTTCTTGGCTCCAAGCGACAATCGAAGACCTATTTCCTTAATGCGCTCTAAAACTGAGGCGAGCATAATATTCATTATTCCAATACCACCAACGAGTAGAGAAATGCCTGCTATGGCACCCAGTACATAATTGAATAATTCATTGCTGCGTTTTTGCTGTTTCAAAAGCAGTTCAGGAATTTCAATCTGGTAGTCTACTACATCAAAATGCTTTCTGGCAAGTAGGCGTGCAACTACATCAGCGATACTATTGAGCATATCTGTCTGATCAACCTGCAAAACCATTCTATCTATTTGATGATAATTCGTTGCAGGACTATTTGATTCTTCAGCCTCCTCTTCATTGTTACCGCTACTATTCGAATTGGCTGTTTTAATCATTTGTTCAGTAATAAGTTCGCGATTCTCATACCGAACCAGCACGGATTGCAAGGGCGTATAAACATCCATATTATAGTCCCGGATACCCAGATTACTCAAGCTTTGCTCACTTATCAGTCGCTCCTCTAAAATCCCGATTACTTCAAGCCATTGCGCCCCTACTTTAAGTTTTTTTCCCAATGGATTTTCAGTTGGAAAGAAGCGGTTCTTTATCGACTTGCCAATAATGCAAACAGGAGACCCTGTTTCCATCTGTTTGTCGTTGAACATTTTACCATCGGAAAGATCAAAATTAAAAATATCAAAGTATACAGGTTCAACACCTACTAGCTTTGCCGATCTTCGGATGCCATTATTAATAATGTAGGTATCTAGAATTATCTCAGGGCTGATTTTTTGGATATTGGGAATAACCTCTTTTATTGCCTGGGCATCCTGCAAACGCAATCCGGGAGAAAACTTTTCTTTTTCATTTGCTGCATCCTCGGTATTCACAGCCTCCTCCTTTTGCTCTATAACGGGTGTTATAACGATATTATTTACCCCAACTAGCTTCATTTGCTCATTGAGTTCCTGCTGGGTTCCATTGCCTATGGCGAGCATGGCAATTACCGCTGCTACGCCAAATATAATACCGAGGGCAGTAAGCAGAGAACGCATTCTATTGCTGATTAACGCCTCCAGGGCAATCTGGAAATTTGCCATTATGCGTTCATTCATATCCTTACGAAGCTTTAGGCCTTCTTTTCATTTTACTTCCGTCTTCGTCAGACTTCGCTGAATCAGGGACCGCTGGCTTTGCGCTCGTCTTCTCTGGCTCGCCTTGTCGCTTTCCATTCATTTCAGAAATGAGTTCAACATCTTCGTCCTCCAATCCGTCTACACGACTCAGATACACCATATCGCCTGCTTCAAGACCGTGTAGTACGATTACCTCATTTCTATTTGAAGAACCTACTTCGATTTCCTGTTTTACAGCATTTAAGCCAAGTTTTTTGAAAACGTAAGTAATTGAATCGTCCTGATTAAACAGCGCTTCTAGAGGAATGTAAAGTTCATTTTCTTTCTTTTCTGTGATTATTCTATTGCTCGTAGTCATAGAAGGTCTCAATAAATCGTTTTTCTCATTTACCTCAACGGTAACTCTAAAAACTTTGGCGTCAGAATTGGGGCGCTGCTCACCAACATTTGCTACTCTAAGAACTTTTCCGGTAAACTTCTTCTCAGGAAAAGCATCCAGACCCAGTTCTACCGACTGTCCTGGTTCCACTCTTCTAATATCAACCTCATTGATATACGTAACAGAAATCATAGTAGATAAATCGGGAAGGGTGGCTACCACCGGATCCCATGCACTAATCTGTGACCCTTTTTTCGTGGCCCGGCCATTCCAGTCTTTTTTGTAAATAAGCATTCCGTCTTCGGGCGCGGTAATTGTAAAATCCTCCATCAGCTCTTTCATTCCATCCAGGTTGCGTTGCTCTTTTACTCTGTTTAGCGATACTTCCTGCATTTTAGCAATATTCTGCTGGCGTTTAATCTTATAATTTTCCCTTGCCTGATCCAATGCTCTCCTTGCTTTATCAAGGTCAATTTCTGCTTGTCTGATGGTGGCAGGCGGTTCATACTTACTCTGGTCCAGGATGAGTTGGCGCTCGTCGACAGCGTAAGCCAGGTTGATCAATTCATCACGCGACTTGCGCATTTCCAGTGTTGTATCGAGCTTTGTCTGAATATATTGCGATTCGATTTTTTCAAGATCAAGCTGCGAATCTTTGAGTTTATTCGTAAGCTCAGAGGGATCAATGGATGCTACAAAATCTCCTTTATTTACAATTGTTCCTTCGTCAATAATCTCCTGAATGGTCATATTCCAAATTCTGTAATTTCTTGTGCCCTGAGGGCCTAGTATTTCAACAGAATTTTTTGCCTCAAGCTCTCCGGTCGTAGTAATATCGATGGTGAACTCGCCCGATTTAACCGGCACTAGAATACCATCAGATTCTACAGATGAAGAACTGGTAAGGAAATAAACTAAAACGATTACGGCAATTGCTGCAATTCCGCCAATCCAGAATTTCGATTTCATGGAACTAAATAACCTATTTATGAGGCCATGAAACTAAGCTATTCTGTGCCGCCCTGCAGGTGAGCTGTAGTTAACTAATGTTAAGCAATACGGGTGAGTCTTGATTATTTCTTTTTGCGCTTCTGCCAAAAATACAAACCAATTAACAAGACAAAGAGACCCACGATAGGAATAATATATTCTGGCTGCTGATATATACTTACCGGATCCTCATCTTGACCGGGATCAATATTGGTAGGTAGTTGAGCACTCATATAACTCGGAAGAAGAAGTAAAAATGTAAAAGTGGATGCAAGTATATGATAAGGTGATTTGATTTTCATAACCTTTAGATTTAGCTTTTTAATTACTACAATTTTCTGTTGATTTTGTTCAATTCTGGAAGCGGTATAATTCTTGTTAAAAATAACGCTAAACACCCTGACCTATGAAGAATTCTATCTTAATCGCAAGTATTTTAATCGCTTTGTCGTCTTGTACATCTTATCAATATGTAAAGCTTGACAGTAATTTAGACCAGACTACAAATTCTAAACATTTTTACCATCAGGATGAAAATGTTTATCTCGATTTCGATTTTAGTGGCGCTAATTTACCGATGAGTATTTTCGTTGAGAACATAGGCAGAGACACGCTTTATTTTGACTTATCACGAACTCTGTATTTAGTGAATGATGTGATCGTCAGGAATGCTATTCCAGATCAGGCCGGACGAATAAAAGTGCACCAGGACTACCATGGTGAGGTAACTGGTGTTGGGGAGCTTGAATCAAATGAGAATGTCTTGGTCATTCCAATGGGCGAAAAACTGAAAATGTATTTCGATGGTTTTTTGTTTCCTTACAATAAGCAATTCAGAAATAAAAGTCAATCAACAAGAGTATTTGCAGAAGGTAAGACTCACTATATTAATAAGTTGATGTTATCAGATTATGATACTCCAGATTTCGAAATAGATTTTTTCTTTGCCACCGATCCAGAATTGTTGAGCGGCTATGACATAGTCTGCGTCTTTACGCCCGATGCGGTTTATACAGATATGCGTAAACCAGAGCACTTTCCGGTTAGAGATCCAAACGTATTTTATACGAACCACAAATCAAGCGCAGGTGGGGCTATTGCGACGACTCTGGTTCTGGGAATTGGTATTCTTGGAATTTTAGCACTTGATGAAAATGTTGAGAATTGAAAAACTAATCAGAATCAGTATCCGAATTTTCATTTTGGAGAAGCATTTGAACCATCCTCAATTTCCCATAACTATATTTGCCTTTTAGATCAGCATATACGGCATTCATGCCTTCGTCATCGTTTTTTTGGTAGCTCTTAGTTATCTCGTCTATCTCATCCGATTTAAGAAATTTCAAAACATCTACTTTACCAGCAGCAATTCCTCGTGCAGCATGGCCTTCAATAGTTGATTCTGCCAGCGATCTTTTAACCGCGATTTGCTCCAGTGAAAGTCCTTCTTTAATCAATTTATAAGTCTCCTCATAAGTTGCTCCTTTCTGTACTTTACCACTTTTTGACTTTTTCTTACGGCCGGTTTTGGTGGTTCCCTTCCGGGGATTTTCACGAATATGACTCTCAATCTTATTTAAAAATGCTTCTCTCTTTGCATTTCGTTGACGGCGCTCTTCGTCACCATTTTCAATTTCTTCACCGGCTAGAACACTTTTTGTGAGACGCTGAGCCTTTTGGACATCAGCAATATTACGCATGAGGAGCTGATCTATCTCTGCAATGGCGTTAACATAAGTTTTAGAGCGCGCAAAACCGGCAGCTTCTTCTTTGTGCAATAAAATTTGATACAGTAAGTCATTCAAAAAATTCAAATAATAACCACTTCCTTTCTCCACCCTTTTTTTAAGCGTACTGTAATCTCCGGAATGCAGAAGGTTCGAGATTTGATTTCGGAATTTCCGCGCATTTTCAAATTCCGAATTTACATTTTGCCGCACATTTGGCAGTGCATCTCGCATATCGGCATCTTCAAATTCCATTTTGGATGCCGCTTTACGTTGTACATAATCTATTTGATTTGCAATGGGTTCAAAATTAAATGTGCTGTGTAAGGCGTCGTGAAGATAAACTGCTTGTCCTGTTTTTAGCAATTCAGTCAAATCTCCCTGCTGGTTTCTAGCCTTCTGAAAATCTACAACCTTTAAATCGCTTGAAATCGCTGATGTATTAATTTTTGTTCTTAAAACTAAGCCATCAAGAGAGCGCAAACGCGAAAGGGCTACATAAACCTGCCCCGGTGCAAACGCCTGACCAACATCTATCACAGCCTTATCGAAAGTAAGACCCTGACTTTTATGAACGGTAATTGCCCAGGCGTGCTTAATAGGGTAGTGGCTAAAAGTTCCTGCCACCTCCTCTGTGATCTCTTTATTGGCATCAACTCCGTACTTTACATTTTCCCACTGCATTTGCTCCACCACTAGTTCTTTCTCTTCTCCACTCATTCGTACTTTGATGTACGAAGAGCCCAATTCAATTACTTTGGCGAGTTTTCCATTGAAGAAATTTCCTTCAGGATCGTTCTTCACAAACATTATTTGTGCTCCCTTTTTCAGAGAAAGAGTTTCGGGTAGGGGATATAACTGCTCCGGGAAATCGCTTTTCACTTCTGCCTTAAACGTAAAAGTTTTATCGGGTAAGGCTTCCAGCGCCTTTTCATTAATACTGTTTGCCTGATAATTATGTGTTGTAAGGGTTACTACGCCATCTACCTGATCTATATTCGGCTGGTAATAAGAGTTTAAGGTAGCGATATCTTCTGCTGTACATTCATTGTTCCTCAAGTTATTGAGAATATTGATAAAGGTGTTATCCGACTGGCGAAATACCTTTTGCAACTCGACAAAAATATATCCTTCTTTCATCAAGGCTTTTGACGAAAAGAAGTGGATACTAGGGTAGTGGAGTCTCAGCACATTCCACTCATTGTCTTTTACAATAGGCGGAAGCTGAAATAAATCACCGATAAGCAGGAGTTGAACCCCTCCAAATGCCTTGTTGTGAACCCTGCGAGCTGTCCTTAGCCGATGATCAATGGCATCTAGCAAATCTGCTCTGAGCATACTTACCTCATCAATAATCAATAAGTCAATATCCCGAAGTACCTGTTTCCGGACGCTGTTTAGAGGATGCCGGCGCACCAGTTCTTTTGCGTTAAAAAAACGCGCTGAGGAATTGGGGTTGTAATCAGCATTTTCATCCGGATTATAGGATCCGAATGGTAGCAAAAACTGTGAGTGAATCGTAACACCTCCAGCGTTGAGAGCCGCAATTCCTGTAGGAGCTACAATCAGGTGTTTCTTGTGAGTTGCTTCCGCTAAATTGTGAAGAAAGGTGGTTTTTCCCGTCCCCGCTTTGCCAGTAAGAAAAATATGGCGCGATGTAGAATTGACAAAATTCGCGGCAAGTTGAATTAAGTCGGTTGAATCGGTATTTGAAGTAGTAGCCATAGCCGAACTAAGGTAATAATTTGTGAAGAATTATTTATGGAAATCTGCAATTATAGAGCGTTTTATTGATTTACAATGGGTAAAAAGGATAAATCTGAATTTGATATCAAATCAGATTGATTTACAAATACACTGTGTCTCGGTTTTAAAAGTAATATAAACAAAATCGATTTTAGATTTGTCTTTAATAGTATAACAACAATAAATGCTGATGTTGGCAATTCTGCGAGCTAATTAGAAAGGGTACTTGCTAATAGAATAGGGCAGAGGTGCCTCGTCAAACCCAAAGAAAAATTTAATTTCTTGCAAAACAATAGCAAACCCTTATTTTTGCCTTAAGAAGGAGATGGCCTTTGGCATCCATTTTGTAAAAGAATTACTCGAAAAAATTAAAACCACATAATGAAACGTATATTTTTTATCCTATCCATTTTCGTCACAACAGGTTTGATGGCGCAGAGTTCTAAAGTTGTGTCTGCTTATAATTCAATGAAAGACGGCGATTATGGCTAAAGCTTTAGAATATATTAATGACGCTAAAGATAATGAGAAAACTATGGATGACTCAAAGACATGGGTTTATCGTGGTCAAATTTATCAGCAAATCGCATCAGCGAAGAAGATTTTGGAGTAAATAAAAAAGAAGCCGATTAAAGAAGCGCTAGCATCATTCGAAAAAGCGAAAGAATTGACACCAAAGAACGTTGGGTAGATCAATCTAAATTAGGTTATACCCAGACTCAAGACTTTGCGGTTAATTCTGGAATCATAGCTTATAACGAAAAGCAATATGAAGATTCTAGAGATTTTTTCCTCATAGGCGCTGATGCCGTGACAAAATCGGAATTTTTGATACTCTAGCCGTTTACAACGCTGGTCTTGCGGCAGAACAAGCCGGAGATTACGAAACAGCTATTACTCAATACCAAAAAGCTGCCGATGCCAAATATATGGGCTCTAAAATGTACTTGTATATGGCCAACTTGTATGAAAAACAAGATATGCCAGAGAAATATCTCGAAGTTATTAAAGCAGGTAGAATAAATTATCCGGATGATGCAGACCTAATCGTATATGAATTGAATTACTACCTCAGAAATGATAAATTTGAGGAAGCTGAAAACAATTTGAAACTGGCAATAGAGAAAGAGCCAAATAACAAGCAACTACATTTCTCACTAGGCGTAGTTTATGACAACCTCGATCGTCGGGATGACGCAAAAACTGCTTACGAAAAGGCTATAGCCATTGACCCTGATTACTTTCGATCCTACTTTTAATCTGGGAGCGATGTACTTTAACCAGGGAGTAGAGATGAACAATGCTGCTAATGAAATTTCGGATAATAAGAAATATAACGAAGCCCGTGCGGCAGCTAAAAAGGTATTTGAACAGGCTCGTCCTTATCTGGAAAAAGCACATGAGCTCGAGCCTACTGATATCAGTGCGATTTCTTCATTGGCGCAGCTCTATGCTATGACTGGTGAGAATGATAAATATACTGAAATGAAGGCTAAGGAAGAAGCTGCTACAAAGCAGTAATCCAACCTTTCAAAATAATGTTATGTTAAGTAAACCCGAGGAGCAATCTTCGGGTTTGTTTTTATAAATGAATAAAATGAGAACATATTGTGTATAGAATCAACGCTTTGAGTAGCTGGTTACTCATTTTTTTATTTATGTTCATTAGCCATGGATGCGCAGAAAAGAGCAATTCTGAAGTGGAACTCGATAATATCACCAAAGCGATAAACAATATTGAAGATCGCAAACAAGCCGAAAACTATATCATTAAAGAAAATACGAATCTCCTCGAGATTTTAGAATTGAATTACGATCAGGCTAATTCTGATGGTATGCGTGAAAAAATTGCGCGTGAGATTTCCATGAAAGAATCTGTTCTGGCGAAGGCCAAGATGAATAGAAGGAATCAGGATAAAATATTAGATCAGCTCAAGTCAAAAAGAGATAGCTTGAAGAATCTTCTTGATTAAGTTACGGAATGAGAATCGCTTAGAATCGCATAGAATTGACAATACTCCGGAAATTTTGAAATATGGGAAGGAAATAAGGTTTGAATGTTAGTTCAGTGTAAGGAGGTTGTTTTCGCTACTGGTTAACATAATATAAATTATCGGACTTATTGGTAGGTTAGAAATACTGTAAACAACCGTAATGGATCCGATTAGTTTTCATTTATATTTTAATTTCAACCACACTAGTCAATCTGTATAGCTTTCATTAGTTTTGCGGCGTGAATCCTAAACCAGAGCAAAACTTTATTCAGATTTCAAATGCTACCTTAGAAATCATAGGTTACGACATTTGTAATATAAAATTCGCTGAAGGAATTGTACTTGAACTGGAAGACTTTATAGAAACTCGAGAGACATTTGAAGAATTATCTCGAGATAAACCGCTTAAAGGTTTATACGAATTTCCAAATTACACCACGGCTACCTATGAAGCCAGAATGTATGCCCAGGAATCAGTGATAGATTCTGTTGCTGGCGCAATAGTTTTCAACAGCCTGGCGCAGAGGATTTTAGTCCAGATCTTATTATTTATTCAATAAGCAATTACATCCTGTCGAGATATTTACGAATAGAGAAAAAGCAATTGAATGGCTTAACTCATTTAAATAAAATATATACCCGTTCCGTAAAAGTTTTAAAATAGTTAAAGATCAGGATTTCATTATTTTTCACAACAAATGCCATGCTAATCTGTTCATTAATCGTAGTTTGTATTTTATCTTACCATATCAAAATTCTCTTAATTATTTCAGGAATAAAGCAATTTTCGCATGTCTAATTCTTTGCTCTTTTTCAATTATGGGGCAAAACGTGGAATCAACCTCAGGCACATCAGAATCTAAATTACCTATGAATATTACCTTCAAGAATATTGAAAGCGAAAAAATAAAAGAGTGTTTTTTAGCCGTTTACAACCGCTATGAGGCTTTACATAAGTATGAACTCACTTTGGCGCAAAAACACATAAAATCATCAACGATGCAAGCTCAGCCCATAGTGAGCATAAAGAGCCTCTTTACCGGAGTAAAGAAGTATCAAATCAAACTAGCCATTTATGTTAAAGACAGCGATGAATTGCAAGTCAATGATTTACCTGATGAAGTACTGACTGGCTGGTTTGCCCATGAACTGGGACATGTGGTTGACTACGAACCACGCTCAAACTTTGGTATGATCATATATGGCTTGAAATATCTTTATTCTCATAAATTTAAACACAAAGCTGAACACGATGCAGACAGATATGCCGTAGAACGTGGATTTGCAACTGAGATTATTGCTACAAAAAGATATATTCTGGAAAACGACTTTTTAGGTGAGTCCTATAAAGCGATTATCAATAGGTATTATATGTCCATTGAAGATGTGGAAATGTGTATTGATGAAGACAATATACCGATAGAGCCAAAATTTGAGTTGTGAAAATTTTGGAATACCATAGTATAACTTGAAATAATGCAAGTAGGCTAATTGAAATGCTAAAACTTAGATTACTCATTCGAGAAATTCCAAAAACCCCTTCATCCTTTCAGATGGCATCACTTTTGGTGTCTTAATCTGTCCGCCCTTCTTTTTGCTAGCTGCCAGGTAATCGTGATATTTTTCTTTGGAAACCAATTTCACCTGAATGCCTTTAAGAGCCTTACTTCTGGCCACTTTATAGTTTTTATTAGCTCCTTTTAAAGCATTATCTAAAATTTCTGAGAATTTTGCAGAGTCAATTTCATCATCAGAAACAATAACCCACTGATGAACGTAGTCTCCGGCCTCATTTTTTATAGCAGCAACTGCATATTCGTTTACACTTACACTGAGACTTTTAGATGTTTCAAGAATTCCGGCATCCATTTTTTCTTCGGAAAGCTGTGATCCCACAACATTCAAAAAGAATTTTGTTCGACCGGTAATTACGATTTCATTGCGTGACTTATCGGTAAATTTAATGGTATCGCCAATGCTGTAACGCCAGGCTCCCGCGCAAGAACTCACAATAAGTACATAATCCTGATTTTCTTCTACCTCTTCAATAGTATGAGATTCCGGATTTTCAAGCAAAGCACCAGTTTCATCAACCCCACGTTTGTCAAACGGAATGAACTCATAATAATAACCGTGGTGCAATGCCAGGGTCATTGCCATAGTGTCTGGTCTGGATGTGTAGGCGAAAAATCCTTCAGAGGCGAGGTAGGTATCAATGATTGTAAGAGGCTCTCTACAAATTGAATCGAAATCTTTTCTATACGTTTCATAAGCAACTCCCCCACTCGCATATGCTCGGAAATTTGGCCATATATCGTGGATGGTTTCCAGTTTATGCTCCTTTACGATTTCTTGCAAAAGCAGCAAAACCCATGAAGGTATTCCGGCAATGGCTCCAATATTCCAGTTTGGAGCTTCTTTAACAATGGCCGCCACTCGTTCATCCCAGTCGCTTATACCGGCGATTTCCTTTCCGGGACGGTAAAATAGATCGTAATATCCCGGAAAATTGCTCACGTTAATGCCGCTAATCTCTCCTTCGAAAAACCCATCTTCGTTTTTATCGAGGTTAGAACTGCTGCTTAGCATGAGTATCTCACTTTCAAAAAGCTCTTCCGGAAAATCAAAATTTGGTAATTCCTTAACCAAGGAACGTCCCACATCGCGCATACTTTGCAGAAAATCGTCAGTAATAGGAATATGTTTGCTCTTTTTTCCTGTCGTGCCGCTGCTTAGTGCGAAAAATTGAGGGCTACCGGGCCACGTAATATCAGGATGTATTTGCTGCTTATGCCACCATTGGTCATGCATGGAGTGGTAATCGTGAATTGGCACCTCTGCTTTGAAGGCCGCCACTATATCTTCCGCTTCCAAAATCTCGGCAAAGCCATAAAATTTTCCGAATGCTGTATCTTTCGCAGATGACAACAAATCTTTCAGCTGATTTATTTGAGGATGAGAATCACTCCTGAAGTCAAAGCTCAATTTTTGATTCAGCTCCACTCCTCTTTTAATTAACTTACCTATAATAGCCATATCTATTTCGTCTCTTCCTTATTATTGTCCAGCACATCTTTTGCCAACCTTATGGGAAATTCTTTTTCACCACCATAAAGTTTAATCTCTTGTATATCTGCAGGCATATAGTAACCGGCATCTTCAAGCGCTTCTTTGACATTTCTAACTACATTACCTTTTGTAACAAGAGCTTGTCTTCTGAAATCCTTGGTATCAACCCAAAAATATACTTTCAGATTAACAGTACTCGTTGCTAGCTCATCCTCAATTACAAAATTCTCGTGCTCTTCATCCTCTATTACCAACGGTTCCTTTCGGAGAGTTTCCAGAACGGTTTTCTTTGCACCTTGAATATTGTCTTCGTATGCAATTCCTATAATGAAATCCCACCTAAAGAACCCGTCTTCAGTGTAGTTAGTAACAGGTTTGGTCAGAACGTCACTATTTGGAATATAAACATCTTTTCCATCAAAGGTTTTCAATTTTGTGTAACGAAATTCCAGCGCTTTTACTTTCCCGAAATTATCGCCAATCATAACTGTGTTATCTACATCAAATGGGCGATTGAATGAGAGTATCACACCAGCGATAAAATTCTCTCCAATATCTTTAAATGCAAAGCCGAGTACCACTGCCGAGGCACCGGCAGCTGTTAGAATTCCAGTAGCAATAGAGCCGAGTCCAGCAGCTTTCAGGGCTAACATTACGGCGATTAAAATAAAAGTGATTTTGATTGCTTTCCCTAAAAATTTACTCATTAATGGATCTTGAGTTTTTTTGGAAATGCGTCTTTTAAAGAGGTTGCCAATCCAGGTTCCCAGTAATAAACCAATTATGATAATTAGAATTCCAAGGCCAATCCCCGGCAGCATATCAATGAAATTACTGGTGAAGTCACTTATAGCATCAGATATTTCAGCAGTGCTTACTGCACCGCCATCTGGGTTGTTTTGTGTCATTTAATCGGTAATTAATTTATCTTCCAATTCTAACACCCCACATTTAAATCTGTTCACAGCAGCTAATAATCTTTCAAAAAAAAAAGGCTGCTCATCAAAGAACAGCCTTTTTTGATTCTTAAGAATCAATAGATCTTTTATAAAAGAATTATTTCACAATTTTCACATTGATCGCTACAGGACCTTTATCGCCTGGAGCTACATCAAAACTTACTAGATTGCCTTCTTTAATTTCATCGATGTGAGACTTAACGTGAGTAAACAAGCTCTCGCCGGTTCCTTTCACTTTGATAAATCCATATCCTTTTGAATCATCGTAAAAACTAACCGTTCCTTCCTTAACCGTTTCTTCTTCTTCGTAAGTTCCTTTAGGTGGAATGCCTATGATGATGTCTTCTGCTTTAATCTTTTCTTTTTTGGCATTCGGATCCGGAGGAGTATCCGTAGGATTACCATCCGCATCTACCCAAGCGATCATATCATCAAAGCTTGTGCTTCCGGCATTTTCTTCCTGGCGCTGCTCTTTGCGCTTCATCTTCTCTTCTTTCTTCTTTTGCTTCTTTTTTTCTTTTTCCCGTTTACTCCAGGTTTCCTGAGATTTTCCCAATTCTTATCCTATTTTAAATGACTCGGCTGAATGAACTTTTCAATCAACCGCTATGAATATAATGATAAACTTGCACTTGGCAAAGTTTTTCAAGAAATGTATTGCAAAGTTACGAGTAATTATTTTTATAATTCATATTTAATTTGATTAGATGTGAGCTACTTGAAGAATGTATTTCAATATTAAAAAGTACGACTACTGCGCTTTCTTGCGCATATCAGAACCAAAAAAAAGGTAATTCTATCAGGTGCGAATATTAGAAATGAACTCAATGCGGGGGTTATTCTGCAGGTGCTGTATCAGACACAGCAGCAAATCAATTTCAACTCTTTTATAATCATGCGTTTATAAACTTAAAAGAATCATTTTTGAACCAAGAATGGCTAAAAAAATAAATGTCGAGTTTTACGCTATTGTACATTCTACTGTGGTATATTTGATATGGTTCTTAAGGAATGATTCCTTGAACCGTAATAAATTCACATCTAAAAATTTAATAAGATGGCCAAAGAGAAAAATATCCAGAAAACCAACGAGAAAAAGGTTGCTACAAAGTCGCTTATGGAGAAAAGAGCAGACAAAAAGGCGAAACAAAAAGCAAAAAGCAAATACGATTAGTCAGTGGTTGAAACCAGTCTGAATTGACATATTTGTGTTTTCCTCGTATAAAGAGTAAGAAGTATTGATGCTTCTGCAAAACTAATCACCACTCCTTAAAAGGTGGTGATTTTTTTTATTGAAAGAATTCCTTACTCTTTACCAAGTGGCGTGTTCAAGATTTTCAACAGCCCTTAATACATCACGCTGGCTTATTTGACCAATAAGTCTCCCCTCTTTAAGAACAGGAAATCTTCTTACTTTCAATTCCAAAAATCGCCGGGCAGCATCCAGTATATTTACATCCGGACCAATTGTGATTACATCTTTAACCATGTGATGAGAAACTAGCCCAGGGTCGTTTGGAACATTGCTATACTTTCCTTTTACTATTTCTTTCAGGCAGTCTCCCTCAGAAATGATACCAACCAGTTTGCCGGTAGAATCGAGAACCGGACCTCCTGAAATATTCTTCTTGAGTAAAATTTCAACCACGTCACCTATAGATTGATCGGGTGAGAAGGTTACGAGTTTTTCGGTCATGTAATCACGAACCTGTACTTGTTGAATCTCTTTTTTTGGCGGCGCTTTGCGCACTCCTATGTAACTCTTTACCATAACAATTAAGATTAAAAAGGTTAAGCTATATTATTGACCTTTTGGACTGTAGGAAAGTAATCATTATTTTTCAATTACGAGAGGTTCTGTTTTATGTTATTGTAAAATAGATAATTACACGATGTTGTATTATAGATAAAATCATTGTTATTTTGTGCCTGAGCCTAATACTTAACTTTCTTTCGATGAAAATACCGGCAATATCATTTTTATATATCCTTACTTTCTCCCTATTCTCTTTAACCTTGGTTGCACAAAATCCTTCTGACATTATGGGTATTTGGCTTACCCAGGAAGAAGAAGCTAAGATCGAAATTTACCAAAACACAGATGGAGAAACTTATTTCGGAAAAATCATATGGCTCAAAGAGCCAAATGGAGAAGACGGAAACCCGAAAAAAGACGAAAACGGGAAACTAGTATTAAATATGATAAACCTAAAAAATTTTGTGTTTGATGATGGCGAATGGATTGACGGAACCATTTATGATCCAAAATCGGGTAGCACTTACTATTGTACCATTACATTGGAGAGTGCAGACAAATTGAAGGTTCGCGGAAGCGTTGACCCGATGGGTTGGATAGGCAAAACAAACTATTGGACACGGGTAAAGTGAAATAGAAAGCCTGGTAACAGACAGGAAAATGAGTTTTCAGAAAGGCCTTTGAGCCGGGTTTTCAAGGCTTAAATAGCCTTTACCTCACAGCCAACTTTTTGAATTAAACCCACAAAATGAATCCATCCCTGTTATAGATAAGTTTAAAATTCAAAATTTTAATTTAAAGAAGCAAAAAAATCGCCTGCTAATTAAATAACAGGCGATTTAGATCAAAATTTAAGAAGTATCTTCTTAATGCGCAATCATTAATTTATGTCTGTGAACAGGCATCTTATCTGCCGCTAAAAGCGTGAGAGAGTAAACACCGGTTGGAATGGTTGAGATATTTATTTGAAACTCCGACCCATCGACCACATTTTCACTCATAACCAATTTACCCTGGATATCGTGAATAACTAAGTGTTCGATTTTCGCTTCTCCTTCATTTTTGATAATGAGAACTTCAGATGCCGGATTTGGATGTATTCTAATATCTCCGGACTGGTAATTTTCAATTCCCGTTACAATTACTTCAATTGTTTCGGTGAATTCACAATCAGAATCTGTGGTAAGTGTCACATCATAAACACCACTTTCGGCATAAGTATGAGTAGGATTTTGATCTGAAGAAGTATTTCCATCACCAAAATCCCAGTTCCATGAAGATGAGCTACCAAGGGCTGTAAAACTTGCAGTAAGTCCTGAGAGGTCAGACGTGAAAGTTGACCCTGCTATTACCGTGGCAGTTGCTTCTGTAGGTTCACTAAGACATCTAAAAGGTACTACTTCGAAATCGTAGAAGTAATAGTAAAAATCTGATCCAGCAGACGAACCATTGATTGATAACAAGCCAGGTGTAACGTAGGGATAATTTGCACCGGAATCATTTCTGTACAAATTAGCTTGATCTAAACCAATGCTATATTGACCGGGAATGTCGATCTGAAGGTTTAACTGGATTCTGTCACCACCAACGAAATCAATATCTACAACAACCTGATCGATAAGTTCTCCATCTGAATTACCTTCCCAAAGAGAAATAACACGTGTACCGGTCGCACCACTATTTACATAAACCGATTGAATAGTAAGTGGCTGAAAAGTTTCGAAATCAACCGTTCCTATAAAAGTGGTTGCATGATTTCCACCTGTTCCAAAATTTTCAGTTTCCGGGCCAACAAATGAAGGTTCTTGCGGGTCTAACTCAACCTGAGCAAAATAGTTTATAGATTGGTTTCCTAATTGAACTTCAAAATCATTTCCTTCACCAACAACATTGTCATCCTGATCTGTCCAAAAAATAGATGCCTCGTCACTACTTGTTGCAGAAAGCGTAACCGTTTCACCCGCACAACCTTCGGCTCCAACAGTCTCAGGCGCATCTGGGGTGCTGTACTCAATTAGATTTGTTTGGGTGATAACATCCTCACCGAGTGTATTGGTTACGGTAAGAGAAACGCTGTAAACCCCTTCATTTTCATACGTGTGAATAGGATTTTGTTCGTCTGATGTTTCACCATCTCCAAATTCCCAAAACCATGATTGTGGCTGATCTTCACTTTCGTCAATAAATTCTACAATACCGTTACAGGTGCTCGCATTAGAAACTGAAAAGCCTGCAATCGGAGCCGAGGTAATATTAAAGCACGCAGGAGGTAAATCAAAAGCTGCCGTTCCATCAGTGCGACTATCGGTTGAGCCTTGATCAGCACTGTATCCCAATCCGCGCTTTGCAAAAACCTTCCAAATAAGACATTCGTTAGCACCGTCGTTAGTAATCTCATCTGCCGCCAAAATCGCATCGCGACCATCCACAAAACCAGGAGAGCACGGTTGAAGTTTGAGGGCATCAGTAATAAGTTGCATAACAATATTATTACCAGCTGTGCCATTGATTAAGTCTTCGTCATATCCATATTCGTTAATGAATGCCCATGAGAGATCCCACAGCATGGTAGACCAAATGAAACCTACACCATGTGGTTGTGAGATTTCATTGTTACCTATATCAGCATAAGTATAATCGTTTGCCACAAAATTCGTGTCGTAAGGCAAGGGCCGTATGCCATTTCCGTCAATTTCTTCGTCAGAAGCAAAGGTACCCATGGGCCTACGTGTGGGGTTATCGCTATTGATATCTACCGTGAGCATAATTGCGTACCAATCACTCCATCCTTCTCCCATCTGCTCTTCATTACCTAAGCAACCGGATGTAGCTGCTCCGCCAGTAAGTCGATTGCTCAATCCGTGCACATATTCATGCACCACTACTCCATTATCAAAGCTACCATCTATGAAATTCTCACCGCTGGTATCCACAATATCAGCATTTATTGTTTCATCATTTTCCAAGGCTGCAATTAGCTCCTCTCCTTCTGATTGAAGAATCATAAAAGAAGGTATTCCCACCGAGCCGGCAGTTCCTCCGCCGGGATTAATTAAGCCGGTAGTGTTATTCACGATAATGCAGGCTATTGCTCCAGCCTCCTCTGCTGCTATGACTTTTGTGTCAAAATTGCAACCCCCTCTTCTCACAATGGCAATTTTACCAGCGAGTTCTTCAGGGTTTACCGCTGGCTGGCAACCATTGCTTAATCCGTCATTGTCTAATAATAAAGCCAAATCGGCATTGATCCCACCTGCAGGCACATTCGCTCCAAAAGTAGATAGGTTGCTAGCGGTGTAGCTGCCAGCTAATGGGGCCGGAGAGTTCACAATAAAAAAGTCGCTTACCTGTCCTGATTGCCATAAGAACATTTGCATTCTAGGATTTTGGCCATCTGGAGGAGTCGCCATATTGGCATTATTAAACCCCTCCCCATCCTGGCATTCGGCATTAACAAAATCTCCGTCCAAACCTTCATTAGAGTAATTCGTAGCTTGAAAATTACCGGATCCTTCATCAAACCCATATTTAAAAAGAATATCATGAATTCGATTATTTAAGTAAAAGAGATTTGTAGTAGAAGCTGCCAAATAATTTTCAGGCAACTGATTTGAATCATAAGAGAAATCAAAGAGAAGGTCAGAGCCACCATCTGGCGAAAATCCCGGATTATTATTGTCGTCTATATCGTCATAAGCATACACATTATTCCCTCTGGTAATAGTGAATTCCGGACCTTCTGAACCATCAGTGTCATGCCATCCAAATGGAGAAGCTGTTGCATCTGCAGGTTGTGAAACAAGTGTTCGTGATCCGTGATTTGGACTCTCAATAGGCAATTCAAAAATGCGATAACCGGATCCATCGAGGGGAGTAAGCGGAGCAACATCCGCTTTGGGAGCGTGCGTGTGAGAAATTGCATCTCCAGTGCTCATGTGGTCAACAGTACAGGTTGTAATCCAGTCTATTTTATCAAGTAAGGTGCCATCAACAGCATCGACAGTATATTGATACCAATGATCACCTGAGGGCAATTCACAATCAAACATCCAGGCAAGTTTAAGCTGCTTTTCGGCAGTCATAAAATAAACGAGTTCTGC
Organism: uncultured Cryomorphaceae bacterium; assembly: GCA_963748925.1. Taxonomy (GTDB): domain Bacteria; phylum Bacteroidota; class Bacteroidia; order Flavobacteriales_D; family Cryomorphaceae; genus Cryomorpha. The sequence goes on from CAVVKG010000001.1 coordinate 642,661, forward strand.
TTTGCCCAAATGTTGAAAAGAACTACCAACAATAGTAATATCGGCTTTATTAGACTCTCCCTGAATTACTGTGACCTGAAGACCGGGAATAAAATTTTGCAATTGACTTAAAGCAGCGTCCTCCAAAGAAAATGATGGGCTTGACGTTGTTGCACTCAAGTTCGGAAAGAAATTTCCAGTAGCATATCTCAGATTTCCTTCCTGGTCAAAGGCGGTTGTAAGCGCAGAGTTTGCAACTCGAAAACCATTAAGGGATTGTGAAGCGTAGAGATGTGTAACACCATTGTGTTTGGAGGTATGCTGTGAATTGGTGACAATGTTTTGAATATCGTTCCTATTCAGCTTTTCATTATTTTCCAATAAATAATTCTGAATTTGAGTGATTTCAGAATTTTGAGCAAAAGATAGTAAGCTAATTGTACAAAGCAATACTGCTCCCAGGTAAGGAAAAAGTTTTTTCATCTATATGATATTGGTTTCAGGTGAAAATATCGGACAAAATTCTGATAATTCAATCTAATTGTTTTTAAAGTTGATTTTCTAATTTTCTCACAATAGGATTTTTAACTTCAAAAAATAAAAACTCAATCGCTTTTTGCTGGCTTCATCTTGTTAAGCTGATGTACAGTAAGAAATAAAGAAACGAGCATAATTAGAGCCCCTGCGGCAAATGGTGCACCGGAGAAATTAAGGATAGCATTTGACCCGGTAAAAAGGTAAAACATATACGTCATAACAGGAGGACCAATAATCGCTGTTAGGCTCATTATACTCGTAAGTGTGCCTTGCAGCTGACCTTGCATATTGTCTGGAACAAAATTGGAAATGATACCTTGTAATGTTGGACCGGCAACACCGCCGAGACAGTAAGGCACGATAAAGGCAAACATCATCCACGGTTCACTGGCAACAGAGAATAGAAACAATCCGAGAGTCCAAAAAACCATCCCTAAAATAATAGTTTTCCTTTCGCCTAGCTTCTTCACCACAATGCGAATTAGTCCGCCCTGAACCAAGGCAACAACAACTCCCACGGCTGCTAAAGAATAACCTATCATAGCTTCGTCCCATTCAAACTCATATTTAGTAAAAAAAGTCCATGTAGATTGCACTGCATGACCAGCAACATGAATGAGAAAAAATGGAATAATGAAACCCAGAACCTCAGGAAATTGACGCAGATTTTTGAGACCACCTATTGGATTCGCAGATTTCAAAACGAATTATTTTAGTTCGCTTTTCTGGTGGTAGAGACTCGGGAAGAACTACGAAACCGTAAACGAAATTAACAAGGCTAAGACCTGCCGCCACTAGAAAAGGCATTTGTACCCCCCATTTAGCCGCAACACCGCCAATTACCGGACCGATGATAAAGCCCAATCCAAAAGCTGCACCAATAATTCCAAAATTTTGAGCTTTCTTTTCGGGAGTGCTGATATCGGCAATGTATGCAGTCGCCACGGTAAAACTCGCTCCCGATATTCCGGCTAAAATCCTTCCCAGAAAAAGCCATCCGAGCGTGGGAGCAAAAGCATGAAAAACATAGTCGATCCCGAGTCCGAAAAGTGCGATTAGAAGTATAGGTCGCCTCCCAAATTTATCGCTTAGCATTCCCAAAAACGGAGCAAAAACAAATTGCATAGCAGCGTAAGCAAACATGAGCCAGCCTCCAATTCTTGAGGCTTCACTAAGTCCCTCTCCCGACAAATTTTCAATGAGCGCCGGCAGTATAGGAATTATTATTCCTATTCCTATTACATCTATAAGGATGGTTACAAATATGAACCCTAATGTAGCCTTAGAATTTTTTACCATGAGAGACTACAAATCTAAACGTTAAGAGCTTAGGTCGGCTCTTTTGAGAAAAAAAAGGTTGATGCCAGCAAAGTGGGGTTAAGCGCAATCAGAAAATTGAATCTTAAAATTATCAGGACAAAGCTAGTCCTACTCTTTCGCTTTGCTATTGAGCAATCTTAGCTTACTGTGTTTCAAAAAATCGCTGTAGGCTGAGTTTTTAGCAATGAGATAACCGCTCAATCCATCTCGAAACCCACCTTTGAAAATAAAGATTTTCAAAAATTTTATGAGTGGTCCGAAAAAGAGCTTTATGAAACCGGAGCTTTTCCCTTTTTCAAAATTGATTTCAGCTTTAAGGGAAGAATATTTATTAATAGTATCAACATGTTGCTCGATGGAATGGACAGAATAATGCAACATATCTCCTTCTAGTTTTCCTTTTTGTGCATCCTTATCAATATCCAGATATTCGTGCACTTTCTCACCAGCCCATCTCGCCTTGGTTTTGTCAAAAAGGCGAAATTTCGAGTCGGGATACCAACCGCTATGTTTTATCCATTGACCGCAGTAGCTGTTTAAGCGATTCATTTTAAGGGCATCCTGACTACCTGAATTTTTCCAGCTCAAAATAGACGATCTCAATTTTTCTGAAAGCGCTTCATCTGCATCCATAGAGAGGATGAACTTATGGCTGGTTTGAGCAATGGCAAAATTCTTTTGAGCTGCAAAATCAGCAAACGGATGTTGAACAAACTTTAAATCATATGTTCGGCAAATTTCAGGCGTCTTATCTGTAGAATAGCTATCTACGACGACTATTTCGTCTGCAATTCCCTCTAGAGAATCAAGGCAACGCTTTATATTCCGCTGCTCGTTGAAAGTAATGATTGCCGCCGAAATTTTTGTCATTCTACCAGTCAATTTCCTTTTTATCGCGCCAAAATTTTCCTGTCTCGCTAATGTCGAGCTCTGTGGCAACCCACACAGGAGTTTGTGCCCCTTGATCAACAGATCGCGGCGCATTTGAACCTCCCATTGCAGTTTTTGTCCATCCAGGGCATACGGAGTTTACAGAAATCCCTTTTTCGGATAATACCGGAGCCAGTTGACGGGTTACCGCATTAAGTGCTGTTTTAGAAAGCGAATAAATTGGTGCCCATGAGCCAAGCTCTTTCTTACAGAAACTACCTACAATACTCGAAAGCATTACTACCCTCGAACCGGTATTCATAACCGGTAAAAGTGTTTTGGTAAGCATCAGAGGGCCAACAGTATTGGTATGAAGAGTAAGCAAAATTTCATCTTTAGAAAGATCGAGAATACTCTTTTGGTCGTCTAATAGAATGGCCGCATTATTTACCAAAACGTCTATCTTTTCGTTCTTTTCAGTTAGCTTGGTTAATAGCGCATCTAAACTTTTTTGGTCTGTAACGTCCAACTCAACTACTTCCACATCATGCCCTTCACCCCGAAGCAGACCCGAAGACTGAAGAAGTCTGGATAAATTGCGGCTTCCCATGTAAACTTTAAAACCTTTAAAGCAAAGCTGTCGCGAAATTTCAAAACCTATACCTTTATTAGCTCCTGTTACAATGGCTATTTTCTTGATTTCTTCGGTCATATTACAAGGTTTCTTTTAGCCAGCGGAAAAATTCATTTTGCCATACAATTCCATTTTGCGGACTTAGCACCCAGTGATTTTCTTCGGGTAAGTAAAGCAATCTGCTTTTGATACCAAGCATTTGGGTAGCGGTAAAAGCCTCAAGCCCCTGCCCTATTGGAATTCTGAAATCTTTACCACCCTGAATAATTAATATTGGCGTGTCCCAATCCTGCACGTGATTAATTGGGTTGTATTCATTATAAGCTTTTTGAGCATCTTCATTTTCCTTATCCCAGTATGGTCCACCGATATCCCAATTCATAAAGAAAAGTTCTTCGGTTGTTCCATACATACTCTGCAAGTTAAAAGGACCATCGTGAGCAATAAACGTTTTAAATCTGCCTTCGTGAATTCCTTCCAGAAAAAAAGCTGAGTAACCACCATAGCTGGCACCCACGCATCCCCGTCGTTCTTTATCTACATAGGGTTCTTCCGAAAATGCATCGATCGCCGAGAGGTAATCGCGCATATTCTGTCCACCCCAGTCTTTAGAAATTTGTTCATTCCATTCAACACCGTAGCCGGGCATCCCTCGTCGGTTGGGCGCTACAATAATGTATCCTTGCGCTGCCATAAGTTGAAAATTCCATCTGAAAGAGTAAAATTGACTCAAAGCCGATTGCGGACCGCCCTGGGTATAAAGAAGTGTGGGATATTTTTTCGTAGGATCAAAGTTCGGCGGATAAATAACCCAGGTCAACATCGACTTTCCATCGGTGGTTTCTACCATACGCGATTCAACTTTACCAAGAGTAATTTTAGAATAAGTCTCATCATTCACATGCGTAAGTTGGGTTAGCTTTCCTGATTTCAAATCAATACTGTATAGCTCACGTGCATGATTCATGTCATTTTTACCGGCAATCAGCTTGCCTTCAGCAAATCCCACTAAAGCAGAAATATCATGTGTTCCATCTTGTGATTTGCTTCACAGAAGTCTTTTCGGTGGCATTTTTGTGTACGTTAACAGAGAAAAGCTGCACTGTTCCTTCTGTCGCTGCATTAAAATAAATTGTCTTTTCCTTCACTGCCCCAAATAAAGGAGTTTACTGTACCATCCCAATCGGCAGTAAGATTCACCGGTTTACCATTGATCATGATCTTGATATCATTCTTGTCGCTTTCATAACCATCGCGAGCCATAGAAAGCCATGCGAGCGTTCCCAAATTAGAAAATAAAGGATTTGTGTCATATCCCGGATTCGATTCTGTTAAATTTTTAGTGGTTTTGGTAGAAAGTGTGTACTCATACAAATCTGTATTTGTGCTATTTACATAGTCATTCCCTTTGAGTTTTTTGGAAACATAAACCACTGTTTTACCTTCAGGTCCCCATGTGTAGTCTTCGCTTCCGCCAAATGGCTTTGTGGGCGTATCATATGGTTCATCTTCCATGATATCTATTGCTTCGCTTCCATCAACCATTTCCAGAATCACATGATTATTCGTTCCGGTTTCCCAAGTATCCCAATGCCTGATATTGAGTTCGTTAAAAATTAGAGCATTGCTCTTGGTCATCTCCGGATACAAATCTTCTCCACTTATTTTTTGAATTTTAACCGATTTATCAGAGAGTTTCCAGTTGCCATCAGGTGATAGCTGATTATCCTTCAAAATAGAAGCACCGCTATCATTTCTTGTGGCGATTCCGGTTTTTAGGTCGAGAACAAAAGTCTCAGAGTTAAAAGTGTTCTCGGCAATATCGGGTGTTGTTACTTTATAAACGAGGCTTGATTCATCTTCAGAGATTCCCACAGGACTAACTCTTCCAAGACTCCAAAGCATCTCCGGTGTCATCACTTGCGCCGACGATATCAGCGGAAGCATAAGAAGAAAAACTATAAATCTGATTTTCATGTTAATCGGTTTAGATGATAAATTTATAAATTAAGCTGTGATAAGATGCTCTCTGATCAAAGCCATTTTTTATTCTTAAAATAATAGAGCATTCCTGCTGCTATAACGATTAGTAAAACCCAAAAAAGTGGATACGAATATTTGTAATGCAGTTCGGGCAGGTATTCAAAATTGGTGCCGTATACTCCGGCCACAAAAGTAAGCGGGATAAAAACCACTGAGAAAATGGTTAGAACCCTCAAAATATCATTCAAGCGGGCACTCATATTCATGTGAAATATTCCCAACTCATCATTTAGTAATTCTTTGTATATATCAATCGCTTCCATGGCGTGCTGTACGTGGTCTTCAAGATCTTTAATAAAAGGAAGGGTTTTAGGATTCAATAATGGCGACTCTGTTTTTTCAAATTGAAAAACCATCTCTAAGATAGGTCTTATAATTCTCCTGTAGTTGTTTATATCAGTACGATAAGCATTGACACGACTGAGCAGTTTCTTACTCTGTGAACGCATCATAGATTCTACAAGATTTTCAATTTGGTTGCCCAGATATTCAATTGTGATTATGTAATTATCAACGATAGCATCCATTAGAGCAAAGGCAAGATAATCAGAACCGCGATGGCGAATTTTAGTCGTAGTATTTATAATGCGATCGCGCACACCACTAAACACATCTCCTTTTACCTCCTGAAAACTCAATAAGAAATTAGGGCCAATAACAATCGAAACTTGCTCAGATTCTACGAGACCTGATTCGTCTTTTAGACTTAACATTTTTAAAAAGAATGCAAGCCTGCCTTCACTTTCATCAAATTTAGGTCGCTGATCGGTATTGAGAATATCTTCCTGTATAAGCGGATGAACCCCAAAAGTTTGCCCAAGTGAGGCTATTACATTAGTATCGTGCAGGCCATTTATATTGAACCAGGTAGTGTACCCCTCTTTAATATAATCTGCGGCAGATGTTACTGAAACATCTTCAAATATTTCACATGAATCTGGGGCATACCTTATGGCATCAATCGTTACAGTGTCAGATTTCTGTGTTCCCACAAAAATCAAACTTCCCGGAGCAGTGCCTATTTTTTTAGATTCTTTTTTAAGTAACCTTGCCATGCTGTTTATTTACAATTGTGCGGTGTGGATAAGGTATCTCAATTCCCTCGCTGTCAAATCTAAGTTTTATAGCTTTTAGAAGATCGGTTTTTAGAACAAACCCATCACCAAAGTCTTTTGTCCACGCTGTTGCTCTCAAATTGACTGAATATTCATCCAGAGCCATAACCCTCACAACCACCAACTCCTCACCTGCTTCTATTTCTTCTTCAGTTCGATTATCTGTAAGAAATGGATGCTTTAAAACTTCTTCACGCAATACATCAATCGCATGATTCAAATCAGATTCATAGCTTATTGATACAAAAATGAAATTGGCCAATTTATCATCGTAGAGATTTGAATTCTGAATTACATCGTTGCTAATATTACTATTAGGCACTACATACCGCTTATTTTCAAAATCTCTAATCACGACATGTCTCAAGGTTATATCCTCAATGATTCCAGAATATTTATCACTTACTTTTACAACATCACCGACCCTAAACGGCTTAAAAATAACAATGAAAACGCCGCTTATAATATTTGAAAAGGCTGCTTGAGAGGCAAAACCAATAATGGCAGCAAAAATTCCTGCACCCGCAAATAATGTAATACCCACCTGCTTAAATTCGGGAATAGAATAAAGAATGATCGTGATGGTAATAACCATCACAATGAGGTTGAGCGCATTATTTAGAAAAGCGTAATTGGTAGGATCAACATTGAGTTGCTTAGAAGATCGTATTAAAAATCTGCGGAGCAGGTATCTCAGAAGCCTGAACACTACAAAAGCAATTATCAGCACAATAAGTACAAATAATCCATAGTCTATCCATTTAGACCCTGTAAAAGTGAGCATATAAATTCCCTTTTTTTAGATCTCCGAAGGTAGAAAAAACAATACTACACAGTGGAATTTGTGAAAAGATTGAATTCACATTTTAAACCGAAGTGAACTCTGTCAAATTAGCATTTAAAGAAAAGCTGAATAGGTTTAATTCTGATTTGAATGTTATGCACTCAAAAATCAATATTCATTGACCTTTCCATTCCGAATTCAAAAACTGCATCACTCCATTTTGGAGGACCAAATGTTGCCGGAGCATTATTCGAAAAAGCATATGGCTCGCTGGGAATGCCTACAAAATTCTTATTCAACTTTTCATCTCCATTTAAATCCTGAAAGAACGCAATACCATATTTGCCTTTTGGCAAATTTATTTCGTGCGAGAAATTGGTCTTACCATTGGTAGCTGCTTTAAAGGTTTTAAAAGGTTTATCGCCTAGGAAGTTGTTGGGTTCGGTATAGACAGCAATCATCACTTGGCTGTTTTTATCCTCATCCAATCCTGAGAAATTCAACTCTAACTTCATATCTTCTTCTCCATTGGGAAATACGAATGATAATAAACTAATTGAACTAAATAATGCAGTCATAAGAATGATAAGCCGAAAATGAATTTTAGTTCTCATAAGATTCTTTTTTTACACCAATAGAAACGCTGTATTTGCTGCCCAATTGCAATAAATCAAAGTTTATTTTAAGTTTTTTTTCGATAAGCAGGCAACCCTTAACTTTCTCTTCGTCTAAATTACGCAAACCCGCAGATATTGCGAGTGGAATAAGATGCTTACTTATTTAAAAATGCTTAAAATGCCCGTTACCAGACGGGCATTTTTTTTTATGCTATAAGATAAAACCGGTTAATAATCTCCTTGATTCTAATATTTAGGAGGTAAATTTCAAAGTTACGTTGATCAACACATAGTAAAACCCGCGCCATATTTTTAAAGCTTCATATTTATTCAATTTTTTTGGAATCTTTCACCTCGTTAGATCAATGTTGCAACCAATGAATTCTTAAATTACTCTAACAAAAATTATTTAATTAACAAGCTTAGGGCCAAGGTAGAAATGTTAATATCTTGACATTGAAGAAATTTTTAGAAAAGATCATTATATTCGCAACCGAAAAAAAATAAAGCAATATGAAATTGATCAACAAGTTTTTAATTGGATTCTTAGCCATGGGAATGGTAACTCTGGTATCTTGCAACAAAGGTGACGATGATGGCCCTTCTGAACCTGAATTTTCGGGGACTTTTACCGGTAACCTTACTATCGTTCCGACTGCAACTGAATCAGACTGGGTAACTTCTTCGATATCCGCTGTTCACGACACTTCGATGTTTAATTTTGGACCTAAAGTTAGAATTCAAGTTCAGGATGGTTCGGGAAATACAATTGTTATTTTCTTGACAGATACGGTAGTCAATCCAGCCGGATACCTTTTTTCACAAACTACTACAAGTTATTCTACGTTTGATAATAGCACATTAGAAACTCCTGCCACTACTGTAAAAGATGACCTAACCCCTGCAACAACCGGGAACATTGTTATTACAGATAATGGTAAAGACGACGGAATTCTGAGAGGAACAATCAATTCTCTACAATGGTTCAATGTGCTTGAAGATGAAAACGACCAAATTTATGCAGTGCTTCAAGAAGGATCTTTTGAAGTTCCTCTAACGCGTGTAGGCACTCCTGTAGGTGGTGGAGATGACTCGGATATTTCTGCTACAATTGATGGTCAGGCGTTTGCTCCAGATTTTATTACAACTTCAGGTCTTGTTATTACTGGTGCGAGCACGAGTAATGGTGCTTCTTTGTCGTTGTCGGTTCCTGCATCAGGTGTGGGTGTTGGTGATTACAGCTTCGACCAAACTTCATCACTTGTCTTAATTTACTCTGATGGAAGTCAAAATACTTATATTGCTACTTCAGGAACGGTTTCTTTTTCAGCTTATAACTCGTCTGCCCAAACTGCTACGGGTACGTTTAACGCTACGCTAACCAATCAAAACACTAGCAATACTCTCACCCTTACAAACGGTAGTTTTGAAATAGACAACTAAATCTTTCTATCATATATCTTATAATAAAAAATGCAGTAAAGTGATTTACTGCATTTTTTTTATTCTATATATTTCGAGCAAATCATTTTGAACAAGTAATGGCAAAACAATCAGCATTTGGCGGTGAGTCATCCTACCAGGCTTTCGCTCATGAGGGTCAGAGAATTGCTAACGAGAGGGATTTAAAACAATTTAAAATTCAGATTAACCTCTTATCCGCAAAGGATCCCATCGAGTCGCAAAGGGCTGCTAGTGTGCTACATCATGTGAGCAATATATCTTCAAATATATTTCTTGACTATTTGGACGTTTTGATACAAGTACTCAAAAATCCTATTCACGATTCGGGTCCCCGACTGGCCATGAGGGTTTTAAAACTTATAGATATTCCTGAAAAACACGCCGGTATCTGTGTAGATCTGGCATTTAGCTATTTGAATAATATCAAAACCCCCGTAGCGATTAAAGTTTATTCCATGGTAGTAATAGCTAACCAAGCTAGTATTTTTCCGGAACTGCTTGGTGAGCTTGAAGCGAGCATTTCGAGTCAGTATGAATGGCAATCACCGGCTTTTAAGGCTTCTGTGAGAAAAATACATAGAAAAATAGGTCTTAAAATTTGAAGAATATTTTTTTCAAGAACCTTTTTCTTATTTGATCATAGCAAAAACAGACAACTCAAAAATACAAGTACTCTCTGATCTCTAAATTTCACGACTGACTGGTCTTTAATGAAACTTAATAATCGTATCCTACTAATAATCATTCTTCTGGTGAGCTGTGTGTTACGATTTTACCATTATTTCGAAATACCTTTTACACACGATGAGTTTAGCGCACTTTTCAGAACCGATCACAATTCTTTTGGAGAGCTGATTAGAAAAGGAGTTTATCCTGATGGGCACCCCGCTGGAGTGCAGGTTTTTCTTTATTATTGGGTCAAGTTGGTTGGTATGACCGAATGGCTCATCAAGTTACCATTTACCCTGGCAGGTGTAGCCGCTGTTTTATTTTTTTATAAGATTGGGAAGATTTGGTACAATGAAACGGTCGCTCTGATTTGTGTTGCATTTATCAGCAGCATGGAAATGATGGTTATGTATAGCCAAATTGCAAGACCTTATATTACAGGCCTCTTATTTGTTCTTTCTATGGCCTATTTCTGGTCTCTTTTAATCCACAAACCTGAGAGAAATTTTATCCGGAACGGAATACTTTATATTCTGAGCGCAACGCTTGCTGCTTATAATCATCACTTCAGTCTCCTTTTTGTAATTGTTCTCGGATTTGCCGGGTTGCTTTTTATCCATCGTGATAAATTATGGTATTATATCACCTTCGGGATCGCAGTATTTCTTTTGTATATACCTCATTTGCAAATTCTTTCGGCGCAGATAGAAATAGGTGGTATTGAAGGGTGGCTTGCCAAGCCTACTATATCCTTCTTCGGTGGTTATTTGAGATATCTTTTTAACTTCTCTGTCCCAGAATACCTTGTGATCTTTGGCATTATTATTCTAGGTCTTGTACAGGCGCGACCAAATAGCTTCACCTTTCGGAAATTTCTTCTTTTTCTTTTGCTTTTTGGGTTGCCGCTTACTATCGGATATTTATATTCTATTTATTTCAGTGCCGTATTGCAGTTTTCAGTACTCATTTTTAGCACTCCCTTTCTGCTTTTTGCTTTGTTCGGTCACCTTTCAAATCAGCGTGTTTTAATAAATACAGTGGTGGTGCTACTCATCCTTTCTGTGGGTGCTTACGGTTTGGTAAAAGAGCGCAGGTTCTATTCATTATTTTACAAATCGCCTTACGAAGTAATTCTAACCGACCTCGAAAAGGTAAAGAGTGAATTTCCGGGTACGAATGCACTGATTGATTCTCATAGAAAAATTAGTGCGTATTACATTGAAATCAATTCGATAAACCATGAATTCAAATGGTTTACTGATCTGAGTTCAACAGCAGAGTTATTGAGCTATTTAGATAAATCTTCTCAAGAAAGCAACCATATCTATTTCGGTACATTACCAGAAAACCCGCCGAATACGGTAGCCTTAATCCGCGATTATTTTCCTTATCTAATTTGGCAGAAAAACTACGCCGGAGCAAGCACCTACTTTTTTTCATCAGAGAGCGAGCCCATAGAAAATACTCAACAAGAAATTCATTTTGGTTTAGACTACGACACGAAGTGGTCTAATATTCTATCCGAGAATTTTCTTGTCGATTCTGCCACTAAACAGATGAATTCTTATATTATCCGTTCAAATAGTGAGTGGTCAATTACTTATTCAGATACCCTTAAAAACTGGAATTTAGGTTATAATGATTTCATTGATATTAAAACCACCGGAGTCTTTAAGAATAAACCAGAAAACGTTTTAGCGGTGGCTACCTTAACAGATATTGAAGGTAAATTGATCTATTGGGGCTCATCCAATTTTGATGAATTTGCAAAAACAGATAGCTTTCCACAAAAGATTTCGCTTACTCATCTATTAAATTTTCTGATATTCAAGGTGTAGATTCAAGCTTGTTGTTTACTACTTTCATTTGGAACAAAGGATTAATTGAATTTAAAATTCAAGACTTTAGAATTTTTGCCAGGAATGGAAATCCGGTAATTTACGGTTTAACTGAAGAGATTGATTAGAAAGAAGTTTTGTTTACCATCGCAAAGTCAGACAGGTATGCTAAAAATGAATAACAAAACCTTCACTACTTTGTTAAAACCCTTGAAAGCCGTAATTTTACAAACACAAAATACTAGGAATATGACAATCGAAGAACGCGAGCGCGAATTTCAGGAGAAGATAGACAGTGGACAAAAGATAGAACCGAAAGAATGGATGCCAGATGAATACCGCCGACAACTTATTCGAATGATTTCGCAACACGCCCATTCTGAGATAGTTGGAATGCTGCCGGAAGGAAACTGGATTACCAGGGCCCCTAGCCTTCGCCGCAAGGCTGTGCTCCTAGCCAAAGTGCAGGATGAAGCCGGGCATGGTTTATACTTATATAGCGCTGCCGAAACATTAGGAATTGACAGACAGACTATGATTGATCAGCTCCTTTCAGGAAAGGCCAAATACAGCAGTATTTTTAATTATCCTACCATCTCCTGGGCTGATATGGGCGCAATAGGTTGGCTCGTAGATGGAGCTGCTATTGTGAATCAAACGATGCTCGCTCGTGGATCATATGGCCCCTATTCTCGTGCAATGGTTCGTATCTGTAAAGAAGAAAGCTTTCACAACCGTCAGGGTTATGAAATAATATATGAACTTGCCAACGGAACTCCAGAGCAGAAAGAAATGGCCCAGGAAGCCTTGAACAGATGGTGGGCGCCAGCAATGCAAATGCTTGGCCCTTCTGATGCTGATTCAAAAAATAGTGCGGTAACTATGAACTGGAAAATTAAGGTTGAAAGCAACGATACCGTTCGCCAGAGATTTATAGATAGAACAGTTCCCCAGGCTCAGGCAGCCGGGCTTACTATACCTGATCCGGACTTAAAATATAATGAGGAAACCGAACATTGGGAAATCGGTGAAATAGAGTGGGAAGAATTTTATCAAGTAATAAAAGGCCACGGACCCTGCAATGCAAAGCGTATGAAAGCGAGAAAAGATGCAGAAGAGCAAGGTCAATGGGTGCGAGAAGCTGCTGAGGCTTATGCGGCTAAGCATTCGCGAAAGCGGGAGAAACAAGTGGCGTAATGCTGAGGATTATATATACCACCATATTGAGAATAAAATTGACATGACAGACAATAAAAAAGAAGAGGGTAAGCAGGGAATACTTTGGGAGGTTTTCGTTCAAGCCAAGCCCGGATTAGCTCATAAGCACGCCGGAAGTCTTCACGCTCCCGACGCAGAGATGGCGCTTAGAAGTGCCAGAGATGTTTACACACGACGAAAAGAAGGCGTGAGCATCTGGGTTGTTCCGGCTACAGAAATAACGGCTACATCTGAAAGTGACTCTGATTCATTCTTCGACCCCGCGGATGATAAAGTATATCGTCATCCCACTTTTTACACCATTCCCGAAGGAGTAAAATATTTATAAGAAATGACCGAAGATCAAGCTTTACTTAATTACCTCATAAGACTGGGTGATAACGCCCTCATTTTGGGTCAAAGACTTGGAGAGTGGTGTGGTCACGCACATCAATTAGAGTCTGATATTGCCCTTACAAATATTGCCCTCGATCAGATAGGCCAGGCAAGAACGTTGCTCGCCGAGGCCGGAAACCTTGAAGGAAAAGGCAGATCTGAAGATCAACTTGCTTTTCATCGCAGCGAAAGGGAGTTCCGAAACAATCTACTTGTAGAACAAGACAATGGTGACTTTGCCCAAACCATAACACGACAGTTCCTTTTTGATATTTACCAGTTTCATTTGCTTAAAGCACTCACCGACAGCAAGAATGATTTCCTGAAGGCTTACGCGGAAAAGAGCATTAAAGAAGTAACCTACCACCGTAGTTTAAGTAAAGACTGGGTGGTGCGCTTAGGCGATGGAACAGAGAAAAGTCATAATAAAATGCAAGAAGCTGTTGACACTCTATGGCAGTTTACCGGTGAGTTATTTGAAATGGACGAAACCGATACGATTCTTATCAAAGCAGGTATTGCTCCTGACCTGAATGATTTAAAAGTGAAATGGGAATCGGAAGTTAAGGCTGTGCTTGAAGAGGCTACAGTTAAAATACCTGATACCCTTGGGTTTATGGCTAGTGGAGGAAGACAAGGTAGACATACGGAATACATGGGATATATCCTGGCGGAAATGCAACAATTGCCAAGGTCAATGCCCGATGCGAAATGGTAATTAATCTTGTATAAAGCATGGTCTATGCTCCATTTGAGATTTTTGTTATTTGTTACAATGTATAATTTCTAATCTCTTTTTTTTGGGCTTGTGGTTCGAAAAAAATAGGCAGACCAAATTCTAAGATGGATAAATCAGAAGTATATGACATTCTTGAATCGGTTAAAGATCCGGAAATTCCGGTATTGAGCATTGCCGACCTCGGTATTTTGCGCAATATTGAAAAGGCTGAAGATGGAAGATTTCTTATTACCATCACCCCTACTTACAGCGGGTGTCCAGCCATGGACACTATAGAGCAGGATATAAAAAAAATACTCTCGGAGAATGGCATTCAAGCTGATATCAGGACTACGTTATCACCCGCCTGGACAACAGATTGGCTTTCGGAAAAGGGAAGGAAGAATTTAGAGGAATACGGTATTGCCCCTCCTGCTGAAGCTACCACGGACAAATCTTTTTTAACAGGATCGCAGAAGGTAATTCGTTGCCCGCAGTGTAAAAGCATTAATACTGAAATGGTATCTCATTTTGGAAGCACAGCCTGCAAAGCATTATACAAATGCAACGATTGCCTCGAGCCATTTGACTATTTCAAATGCATTTGATTCTTCTTTCAATCGATTAATATTAAAGTTTCCTTGATTGAGTTCTTAGATCAGATTTTTTTAAAAACCACATCTTCAATATGATGTTGGTTCTTCTATTTCTAGTCGAAAAACTTAACGGCCTGTTTCCCCAGTCAGATAAACAATAGGCCGTCTACTTGTCTATCGATTCCGGTTATATCCGAAAAAATAAATGTTTAGCTTGTTATAACGTGTGAATATCGGGTGTTTCTCTCTCCAGTAAAAAACAATTCTATTACCTTAGCCGCATAACGATTGCGAATATGACCAACATTCAATTTGAAATTAAAAACGGAATAGCGGAAATAGTCCTCAACAGGCCCGACGTTTTCAATAGCATTAACAAAGAAATGGCTTTAGAACTTCAGCAAGCGCTGGACAAATGCCACTCAAATAGCGATGTGCGCTGCATTGTATTAAAAGGAAACGGGAAGGCTTTTTGTGCAGGACAGGACTTAAAGGAAGTTACCGACCCAAATGGACCCCCACTTACGAGCATCGTGAGAGACCATTACAATCCGATAATTGAAAAAATAAGGCATGTTGACAAGCCGGTTGTTGCTGCTGTCAATGGCGTTGCAGCAGGTGCAGGTGCTAATATTGCTTTGGCTTGTGACATTGTTCTGGCAAAAGAGTCGGCCTCGTTTATACAGGCTTTCAGCAAAATAGGCCTTATCCCAGATAGTGGTGGAACATTTTTTCTGCCTCGATTAATTGGATTTCAACGCGCTTCTGCGCTTATGATGCTTGGCGATAAAGTTGGTGCAAAGGAAGCTGAGCGGATTGGAATGATTTACAAGGCGATTCCTGACGAAGAATTTGAAAATGGAGTAAGTGAAATAGCTGAAAAACTGGCAACAATGCCTACAGTAGGCCTAGCATACACAAAAAAGGCATTGAATAAATCAATGCACAATGACCTTTCGGCGCAGCTCACACTCGAAGAGCAGTTACAGACAAAAGCTGGAAGAACAAGCGATTATAACGAAGGTGTAGATGCCTTCCTAAACAAAAGAAAACCCGAATTTAAAGGAGAATAACCAAATGTCAAAATTTGATTCAAATTCAATAATAGCAATAGTAGGAAGTGGTGCCATGGGTACCGGAATCGCCCAGGTAGCTGCTACTGCAGGCCATAAGGTGTTGATTTTTGATAACAATAAGGAATCCATGGAAAGGTCTTCAGGATCTTTGCGTAAAATATTAAATCGCCTCGTTGAAAAAGAACGCATTACCCAAACTGAGGCGGATGGAATTATAGGACGCATTCATTATTGCCACAATATTGAAGATTTAGCAGAAGCAAACTTGGTAATAGAAGCTATTGTCGAAAATCTGGAGGTGAAGAAAAATCTTTTTGGTCACCTTGAACTTATAGTTGACGACGATGCTATCCTGGCTACCAATACCTCTTCTCTGAGCATAGCAAGTATTTGTGCAGCTTGCACACATCCAGAGCGTGTAATAGGTATTCACTTTTTTAATCCGGCACCTTTGATGCCATTGGTTGAAGTTATTCCAGCTGTTCAAACCAGTGGATCAACATTAGTAGAAGCCAGAAATCTTATCGACTCCTGGGGAAAAACCACTGTATCGGCTAAAGATACTCCTGGATTTATTGTAAACAGAGTCGCAAGACCATTCTACGGTGAAGCAATACGAATTTTAGAAGAAGGAATAGCTGATGTACCCACTATTGATTGGGCAATAAAGGAAGTAGGAAAGTTCAGAATGGGACCCTTTCAGCTGATGGATTATATCGGAAATGACATAAATTATGCGGTTACTGAAACTGTTTTTGAACAGTTTTACTATGACCCAAGATATAGACCTTCTTTTACTCAAAAGAGAATGGTTGAAGCTGGCTGGTTGGGTAAAAAGTCTGGTCGCGGTTATTACGATTACCGTGAAGGCGCTCAGAACCCTGAACCTACTCAGGATCAAGAGTTAGGTAAGCAGATTGTAAATCGAATTTTGTTAATGCTAATAAATGAAGCTGCCGATGCCCTGTATCTCAACATTTCAACACGAGATGGTATTGATCTAGCCATGACTAAAGGTGTAAATTACCCAAAAGGTTTGCTTCAGTGGGCTGATGAAATTGGAATTGAGAATGTGCTTAAAAGTCTTACTGATCTGCAGGACTATTACGGAGAAGACCGATATAGACCCAGTGTATTATTAAAGAAAATGGCGAAGGAGAAAACTTCTTTTTATCCTGAACTTTTAATGAATAACTAGATGGAAGAAAAAAGCAAAATGTCGGCATGGGATATTGTCGAAACAATGATGGAAACTGATGCTTTCAGCAAATGGTTGGGCATTGAACTTGTTGTGATTGAAGAAGGATACGCAAAGATAAAGCTTACAGTAAGAGATGAAATGGTGAATGGTTTTGGAATAGCCCACGGCGGTATTTCCTACAGCCTTGCCGACAGCGCTTTGGCCTTTGCTGGTAACAGCCGAGGTTTGGTAGCTGTCTCGACAAATACAGCTATCTCACACCTGGTGGAAGTGAAACCCGGTGACGTGCTCACTGCCACTACAGAAGAACACAATAAAGGTGAAAAACTAGCTCACTACCATGTGAAGATATCCAATCAGAACGAAGAAAATGTTGCTGTTTTTAGCGGAAGCATTTACCGAACAACAAAAGTGTGGAAAGAAAAAACGGAAGAAGAAGCAGAAACTGAATCATGAAGCAAGCTTATATAATAGATGGAATTAGAACACCTGTAGGTAGTTTTAGAGGAACACTAGGTGCCGTTAGAACCGATGATTTGGCGGCTTACGTCCTTAAAGCTTTAGTAGAGAGAAATCCAGATTTGCCTTGGGAAAAAATAGACGATGTGATTATGGGATGTGCCAATCAGGCTGGTGAAGACAACAGAAATGTTGCTCGCATGGCTCTGTTGCTGGCAGGTCTCCCCTTTTCTGTACCCGGTGAAACGGTAAATAGGCTTTGTGCTTCAGGTATGTCGGCAGCTGTTCATTCAATGCGAGCTATAAGGGCCGGTGAAGGCGACCTGTTT
Source organism: uncultured Cryomorphaceae bacterium (assembly GCA_963748925.1). Taxonomy (GTDB): domain Bacteria; phylum Bacteroidota; class Bacteroidia; order Flavobacteriales_D; family Cryomorphaceae; genus Cryomorpha. The sequence continues at coordinate 660,503 of CAVVKG010000001.1, forward strand.
ATTGCTGCAGGAGTTGAAAACATGACCCGTGGGCCATGGGTAATCTCTAAATCGGGTTCTGCTTATGGAAGCGATAATAAAATGTACGATTCCAGTTTTGGATGGAGATTTATCAATCCTAAAATGGAAGAGCTATACGGAACACATGGGATGGGACAAACCGCTGAAAATTTGGTTGACCTTCACAATATTTCTAGAGAAGATCAGGATGATTTCGCTTATCGATCGCAGATGAAAGCTGCGAAAGCGCAAGAATCTGGCCGGTTAGCGAAGGAGATTGTGCCTGTTTCAATTCCCCGAAGAAAACAAGACTCGCTCTTTTTTGAGCACGATGAGTTTATAAAATCTAATACAACGCCCGAAATATTGGCCAAACTTAGACCGGCTTTTAAAAAAGACGGATCAGTAACTGCAGGAAACTCTTCGGGACTAAACGATGGTGCTGCTGCTATGCTCATAGCATCAGATGACGCCGTAAAAGCTTACAATTTAAAGCCAATGGCTAGAATTCTGAGCAGTGGTGTGGTGGGGGTCGAGCCCAAAATTATGGGTATCGGTCCGGTAGATGCAACCAATCTCGCTTTATCGCGTGCCGGCCTCACGCTTGACGATATGGATATTATCGAGCTCAACGAAGCATTCTCAGCACAAAGTTTGGCGGTTACCAGATCTTTGGGATTAGCCGATGACGATAGCCGCGTAAATCCAAACGGCGGTGCCATAGCTATAGGACACCCACTTGGAATGACCGGAGCGAGAATCACCTATTCGGCGGCACTTGAATTGCAACTCACAGGAAAGCGCTATGCTCTCTGCACCATGTGTGTGGGCGTAGGTCAGGGATACGCTGTTGTTCTTGAGAACGTTAATATTTAGATTGAAAAGCGTTTAGTATGCCTAATATATTTTCATTCAAAGGTTTTACTCCTGTCATTCATAAGTCGGCATTTATTCATCCAAATGCTACAGTAACGGGTAATGTAATTATAGGAAAAGATGTATACGTAGGCCCCGGTGCTGCGCTGAGAGGCGACTGGGGAAGAATCGAAATCGGCGATGGTTGCAATATTCAGGAAAACTGCACGATTCATATGTTTCCCGGTAAAACGGTAATACTTGAAGAGTCTGCACATATTGGCCATGGAGCCATTATTCATGGTGGTATTTTAAAGCGAAATTGCCTGATAGGAATGAATTCGGTGATAATGGATGACGCGGTTATTGGCGAAGAGTCAATCGTAGGAGCGTTAGCCTTTGTTCCGGCCGGTACGGAGATTCCAGAGAGAAGTCTGGTAGTGGGCAATCCTGCAAAGATTATAAAAAAGGTGTCGGATGAAATGATTGCGTGGAAAACCAAGGGAACCAAGCTATACCAGACACTTCCGGGTGAATGTTACGATTCACTCAAACCAACAGAACCTCTCCGCGAAGAAGAGGCAGATCGCCCTTCGCAGGATTCGCTTTTCGCTACGTGGAATAGTATAAAAGACGGTGATTGACGCTAATCTATTTGCGAAATAGCCTCTTCAAAAAAATCTCTTACCGGTTTGGCGTCTCGGTGTTTTTCAGCAATAAAATCTACGAGTAGGTCATCCGTCACAATATCCGGAGAGAATTCAGCAGAATAGAAAAATTGCTTTTTAAAAAGCAGTGGTTCTATCTCTGCAGCTTTCATTAGTTCTTTTGTTGGAAGCCTTTTGTTTTCATCACCCTCAATTTTACCAAAAGTTTCTAGAAAATTGGGGTCCTTGATGGCTTTTTCAAATTTACTATGATTATTCATGATAGCATTTCGTACGGCCATCAATTGCTCCTTCCCCGGATCGTATACTCCTCCAGCAACTCTTACCATTTCTGGTCCCAGCTGGATATAAAGTCCCGGTCGGGCACCATCCTTTCGTCCGTATTTTGAAATAGATGCAGACCTGTTGAGTTTATAGATAGATTTATCTTTCGAAAATCTGATATCGCGGTTTATTCTGAAAATGGTTTTTTTAGGATCGCCAGTTAAATCGGGATCATCCTTTCTCAGTTCAGCCATAAGGTCCGAAACAAATTTTTCGAAGGGTTCTTTTATATTCTTATGATATCTATCCCGATTTTCATCAAACCAGTCTTTATTATTATTGGCAGCCAGCTCCTTGAAGAACTCATTAAAGTCAGATGTGAAATACGCCATGTTGATAACTATATATTATTTATTTTTCACTAAAGTAACATCTATATTATCAGAAAGTTAATTCGAAAATAACTTTTTTGATTGTCCGGTTTTCCACTTTCAACTTTGTGATCATTAAAGTACTTCTAATATTTTGTCTTAACTTCACTTGAATAAACCAATTTAACCTGTTCTATGACTGTTGATGAAGTTGTTTCAAAACTGAAATCAGAGAGTAAAGAAGGAGTAAAAAACGGGTGGTCGATTCTTGACACTCGTGGCGAAGAAACATTCGGACTGAACTTTACAAAAGTTCAAAATGTTGCAAAAAGTATAAAGAATGACCCCTGCCTGGCTGATGAACTTTATGCCAGTTCAAATCATGATTTGAAAGTGCTTGCAACTTATATTGATGATGGGGGATCTTATACGCGTGACGAGCTAAATAAGCGGGTTTTGCAATTATATCTTTCACCATTTGCAGAAAAGTTTTGTCATCAGGTAATGGCAAAATCGGCTCATGCCGTTCACTTTATTGACGAATGGAGCAATTGTGAAATTGGCGACTTTAAATGCTATGCTTATTTTACCTTAGCAGAAGTTGCCAAGCAAAAGAATAATTTGTCAAGCGAGTTTTATTCCCGTCACCTTACTGAAATCGCAAGACGCATTCATCAAGAGCCCGATTCAGTGAAAGAGGCAATGCAATCTGCGCTCTTGTCTATAGGTTGCCGGGATAAAAAGCTGAAGAAGCAGAGTTACAAGGTAGCAAACGATATAGGACAAATAGATTTTGAGGATGGCAAAGCGATTGATGCTGTAGACAAACTCGAAAAGAAATTGAATGTGCGTAAAATGGTGAAGTCTTAATTATTTCACCATTACCACATGTCCTTTGAAAACTTGTGTTTCAAGGCTCTCTGCAGATTTTACTTTCAAAAAGTAGATGTACAGGCTGGGTGACGTTGTATAATTCGATCCGGGCGAAGTCCCGTTCCAAACCTCTGACGGTTCGTTTGATGAAAAGACTTCTCTTCCTGCCCGGTCAACAATCAGCAATTCGTAAAACTCAATTTCCGGACCGTTAATTACTGGTTTAAACACATCGTTGATCCCATCCATATTGGGCGTAAACGCATTGGGAATGTAGACTTCCAGTAACTTTTTACTGTCGCTGTCCGATGACTTTTGGGCAAACAATAAACTAGCACTCAATACAAGTGCAACTGAAATTAAAAGTTGTTTTAGAGTATTCATATCAATTAAGCTCTTTAAAAATAGAAAAAAATTATGTTACTACAATGAAAATCATTGAATAAACATCAAAATCGGTTTTCAAAAAAGGTTAATTGAGAAAAGGTTGAATGCAATGCATTCAACCTTTTGACGAAATATAAACGAAAACGTTGCACAAATGTTTAATTGCGCTATCTAATTGGGAGCGCTCTTCTTCGCAAGACCCACAAGCTGAGTAATCCAAATAAACCGAAAAAGAGCAAAACAACTTTCCCTGAAAAAGGATTAGTTGAATCTCCGTTTCCGGGTTCGGCCGGGATAAACTCGTTGCGGTTAGGAGCGTATTTATCACTTTTATTCACTGTGCTATATTCAATTATATAATCAGCGTAATTGGGATTTGTCCATCCCGCAAGTGCTGCGAGTTCTGCCACTTCTACTCTTCTTCTGCTCTCTAAATCTTCTCGGTAGTCACGCCCTGCGGCACAAGAAAGATCTCCCTGGGCCGGATGATGCATAATATATCTGGCTTGAAAGTTTTCTGTGTTTGGCGTAACCTGAAAGAATAAATCCTGGGGAAACTTATTTCTTGTATAACGCACATGCAATCGGGTGAAAAATACCTGGCTTTGTTGATTAACTCCTGAAACCCAATTGACTCCTGCTTCTGCAAAATCGTTAAAAACAGGCGGTGGCGATACGCATGGGTCACATTTTATTCCATTCATTGGGCTTACATTCCAGGCGTATTCTAAAAATACGGAGTTCATCCCTTCTCGGTAATAAGATTTATCAAAAAGATCTTTGTAGAATTCGCCAAAGTAGCTCTCTACAAATAATGGTACATTTCGGTCGGTCGGGATTTTTACTGTTCGGTAATTTACCGGTTCCACTCTCCCACTTTTGGTAAAAGCATAAATCACCAAGTCTTGAGCCTCTTTAGCATTGGCCATACCCAAGCGAATGGGAAGCATAAATTTACCCGACTCAAATGAAATTTGAATGGGATTGAGGTAATTATAGCCGCTAGCTCTATGTTTCTCCAGATTAACTTTCACCACAAAGAATTTAGTTTTATTCTTAATGTAAGGTTCTAAAACCTGATTAGCGCCTGCAGGAATTTTGTAATCATTATCCGTAAGCCAGCGCTCCAGCCCATTCGATTCTTCAGCACTTAGTAGCATGATATCGTACTCTCCAATAGTATATTTCGCTTCTATTGTAACATTATAACCGGCCTCTTTTCTCTTAGTCATTTTTGGCTGTAGCTCTTCATCTTCCATTTCCATCACTGATTTTGCCAACATATCATATTGTACAACAGGATCGCATGGATTGGCATCATAATATTCTACCAATCGGGGAGCCGAGTATGCATCTAAACGATCAAAAACTCCGCGATTCACAATTTTGATTTGATCTTCACGCAACACTACCGGTACCGGAATGACCATGGCGAAGTCTTTTACATCTCCCTGAAAATCATTACTCATGGTGATGGTAGATTTGTCACCATCTCTTACCAAAATCACTTCAGATTTATTGTTGAAAATGGTAGTAGGTGCTTTTGATACATAGAATCCGCAAAAAGCATAAATATCAGGTGTAATCAGCAATATGATTAGCATTACTGCACTAATTTTCAGTCTATTTTTCATAGTGAATTGTTTTAAGTGATTGAATATTCCATTGAAATGGATTTGATTTAAAGAATTTGTCGATTATTGGAGTTGTTAGTGATACCAGAAACAAGGCGATGATGGGCGCCTGATAGAAATAAAAGAATTGAGATAAGCCAAAAGAGAGAACTGCAATCATAAGACCCCAAAGAATTCGGCCGCTTCTTCCATTGGGAGAAGTTCGCGGATCGGTAATCATGAAAAAGGCAAAGAGCAATACAGTTCCACTGTTGAACTTATGAATAACCACATCCCACCCCCATCCAAGGAAGGCCACATTCCTAAACGACTCGAGAATAAAAAGTGCCACAATAAACGTAAGTGCTACGTCCCATCTGTTAACTCCAAATAGAACAATGGCCGCCCCGAGCGTTATCATCACGGCTATAATCTCGCCACTACCCCACTGACCCGGCGAAATCCAGCCCTGCCCAACTATAAGAAGTACTATAATTCCAAAGTTTGTGGGATTGAATACATGTTTTCCATTTACTCGAATCAAAAATTTGGAACTAATCGTCAAAACCCCCGCAATGGCCATCCATTCCCAGGTATTGACCTTTAATAGCAGGCAGAGACCCAGGGCGCTGATAAGCGCACTTTTCCACGAACCTTTAGGAAGTGAAAGTTTCTTTGTCCAAAAGAGCTGCGCAGTGACGCATGATAAAAATGCAGCTAAATAGACCGCTGTATTTTCGTACCATCCCAGAAAAATCCATCCATAAGCCAAAAAATTAGATAGAAGGAATATTTGCAGCCATCTCGGATCGGCCCAAATTGAAAACTTGTTTGAAATAGAAAGTTCCATTGCTGAATTTTCTACTCCGTACACCTTTGCATTAATTAGGTTCAATAACTCGAAAAAGAAATTTCTTTTTACGATGTTTGTCACTCAGTAAAACGCAAAAAATGAAACAAGTAATTTTATTATCAATAGCCTTACTATTTGCTGGCATTGAAGGTTTTGGACAGTTTGGGTATGATGCTTACCAGAAGGTAAATGGTTTGCAAGTTTCCACAAAATGGGGAAAAGCAAAGAATGAATCAGGAGATAAAAAACCAGCCCTTTTGCTCGCTTTTGAAAATACAAATGAATTTCCTGTGTCTTACAGTTTCGATATTATGCTTTATTACGAAGGGTTGCTTCGTGAGACCGGAAAAATTGAAGGATATTGCCTTGATGGCTTAAAGTCAAGCGTAGGTAAGCTAAACGGAATTTACTTTATTCCTGAAAAGTTTACCGCCGACCAACTTTCAAACTCAGATTTTAATTTTGTGATTGAAAATATTGAGGTGGACCAAATAGATGAATGCTCAAGTGATGAGGAATAAAAGCTCCGGATTTACTTCTGTTCTGCATTATTTTTTTCCATAAACTCTTTTACGAGGTCTTCATCGCTTTTATCGATGTTGGTTAAGCGCATCGCTGCCTGCTCTGCCCACTTATCACCCGGATATTTGTCAATAACCTCCTGATAAGCTTCCTTAGCTTGTTCAGGTCGCTTCAGATCTTCATCGTATGTAAAAGCAAGAAGGAAAGCTACCTCGGGATTGCGCTCATAACCGGGGTAATCCACAAGTATTCTGTCATAGGATTTTATCGCCTTCACAGGTAAGTTCACCGCGCGACTCATCGCTGCATATTTATAAAGGTACTCCGGGGCTCTCTTTTTATCTGCTACAAACTTTGTTGTGTACTCACGATAGGCTTCCATTAGGTGAGATGAAGAAGGATCATTTACGTCAAAGTCTTCATCGTAAACAATGTTTTCAAGACTATCTATTTCAGCGATGAGCATTTTGCTCACCTCTACATTCGTTTTAAGATCGGCTCTAGCTGTCTCTTCTTCGGCATTATTTCCACAAGAAAAAATCGTTAATAATGATCCGAAGGCCAAGCAGTAAGTCAGTTTTTTCATCTCTTTTTTTGTTTTAAAGCAGGAAATTTCATTTTGTAATTAATGTCAATTAATCCTTGGGAAATATCCTTTAGCTTTCTTTTTAACATGCGCTTTTTCAGCGGATTCAGCAAATCGGTAAATAGAACGCCGTCTATGTGATCGTATTCGTGCTGAATTATACGAGCAGCGTAACCATCGAAATCTTTTTCCTGATAGTTCCAGTCCCTGTCGTAGTATTTTATTCTTATCGTCGATTCGCGGTTTACATCCTCCCGAATATTCGGAATACTGAGGCAGCCTTCCTGAAAAATCCATTCCTCACCCCCCCTGTCAATAATCTCAGCATTAATAAAGACTTCCTTGAAGTCTTTAACCTTAACTGCTTCAGGATCTTCTTCGTCTTCGCCAAAAGGCGAAGCATCCACGATAAACAGTCGAATGGATTTCCCAATCTGCGGTGCAGCAAGACCTACACCACTTGCCTTATACATGGTTTCAAACATATTGTCAATTAAACCATCAAGGTCTTGATAATCTTTTGTGATATTGTCGGCTACTCGTTTCAAAACCGGATCGCCATAAGCTACTATAGGTAGAATCATAGTGTACAAAAGTAATCAGAAGTATGAATCTCTAAAACTCCAGATTGAAATACCTATTGATTTTTATTCACCATGGAAAAAGGATAACACTCCTTACCACAAATGGCACTTCAATTACTTATTTATTACGAAGGAGTTGGTCACACTAAAATCCTTCACTAAGAATAGGTTTATTCTATCAATATAATTATTTATTTGCTCGATATCGATATCATTTTCGATGTACTTAACCGAGGAGTTGATCAAATCCTGGGTATACTTTGATAAAACATTTTGAAACTCCCGCTTCTCTCTGTCAGCGTAAATTAAGTTTTTTAAACTTTCAAGCAGATTCAACATTATGGTGACATCATGCTTCCCATACTCCCTTATCGGTGAAAGATTAGTAAAAAGCAATTGCTCAAGACTGGGGGATTCAAAAAATACCAAAAGCTTGCCATCATTGTCGATCAAATAGTTCTCTTCGTTAATGTGCATTTTTTCAATGAAGAGAACAGACAACATATCAATTGCCTTTATTGCCGTTCCAGGGTCATTAATACCTGGGCTTAAAGCTTTGACAGCAATTTCAGAAATCTGCTTGAAACCAAAAGAATAATGATCTGATACGTGCTCTTCAATATAAAAAATAAAACAATTAAGAATATCATTATGAACATCTTCGCTAACTTCATTACTAACTTTAGCAATAGGGTAACCCTTCACGAAAAAGAAACCTAAATTTTCAGTAATGCGAATAGAGATGTTATTTTCCTTACAAATTTTAACGAGACTCTTTTTTTCGATTCGTTTTAAATAGCCGCTATTCGCTGCAAATACAGAGTGCCACCCATCGGTGACAGGCATTTTAAAAAGCCCCTCCGGAATATGCAGTTCGCGAATTTTTTGAAGCGATTTTTTAAAAATACTTTGCAGAATGTTATCCACCTGGATAGACCGGCTGATGGAGTGAATAAAATAGACGAAAAGTCCTAAACAGGTTATAGCAAAAATCATTGAAATCAAAATTCCCAATGTTGGAATTTCAAAACTATCGTCAATCGATTGTATGTTGATTATGAGAATAAGGCTATAAATTATTGTGCCCAGATATACTCCCAATACAATTTGATGTGATTTTTGAGTAATAAGCCCGGGAATAACCCGAGGTGATAACGTTGATGAGGCTCTGTTTAAAACCAGCATGACCATTGAAAAGCTAAAGACCATAAGCGAGAAAATACTTCCTACAATGGTTCCTAAAATAAGCCGTGCATTTTCAACCCCTTCTACCAGCATTATTTTGAGGCCTTTCTTGAATTCAATAATTATTGGCTCATATTCTATTGTCATAACGAAAAAGGAAAAGAGCAGAAATCCCAGAGATATTATTGAAGGAAAGAAAGCGATACTATTAATAACCCGGATGTATAGTCCCTTGAAGGGCAGAGTAATTTTATTCATTATTAAACTGGTAGATCTTAAATTTAGTCCCGGCTTCAAATTTACTTTAATTTAATAAAGCAAACATCACCTCGAGTTGAATGATCTGTGTTTCGTTATTACTGAGCTACTCAAAGCGGTTTAGATATGTTTTTGAAATCCATAATACCAGGAATTTCTGTTTCCACCAATGGTATTTTTATAGTTTGTAACTTTGCGGCAGAAGAAAATATATGATGGCCGAAGAGATTAAAGCCCCTCTGAAAAAGGGAACCCACATTTCAAGACAGACATTACTAAAGGCTTGGGAGCTGATGAATACTGCCAAGGCTATGACTGAGCTTTTTGAAGAAAATAAGGCAGTCACCGCAAAGTATGTGCATGCTACCAGCCGCGGTCATGAGGCTATTCAGCTGGCTTGTGGTATGCAACTTAAGTCTCAGGATTTTGTTTTTCCCTATTACAGGGATGATTCTATTCTTTTGGGAATTGGTATGACTCCCAAAGACCTAATGCTCCAATTGCTTGCTAAGAAATCTGATCCGTTTTCCGGGGGGCGCACGTACTATTCCCACCCGAGCCTACGCCGCGACGATATGCCAAAAATACCGCATAACTCAAGTGCCACAGGTATGCAAGCTATACCCAGTGCCGGCGTGGCAATGGGTATCCAGTATCGGGAAAAGTTTGGTCTAGACAACCTGGAGGATGAAAAACCTCTTGTAGTTTGCTCTATCGGTGACGCTGCCATGACCGAAGGTGAAATAAGTGAAGCCCTTCAAATGGCGGCCTTAAAACAATTTCCGCATATATTTCTAGTGCAAGACAATGGATGGGATATTTCTGCTTCCGCAGACGAGGTTCGCGCAAATGATGCTGCTTTTTACGCCCGTGGATTTAAAGGAATTGAAGTACGATCTATTGATGGTACTGACTTTGAATCATGCTGGAACACCATAAGTGAAGTATTTGAAACGGTGAGAGAAGAAAGGCGGCCTTTTTTGATTCACGCAAAGGTGCCCTTGCTTAATCACCATACTTCCGGTGTGCGCATGGAGACCTATAGAGATGATTTGGACGAGCAAGCAAAGCGAGATCCACTTCCTAAATTAGAGGCTTTACTTAGTAAAAACGGAATAGAAGGCACTGAATTAAAAGATTTAATCAGCAAGTCAAAAGAAAATGTAAGAGCTTCATACCACTCTGCGCTAGAGGAGAAAGATCCTGAACCGGAAGATTTGTTTACCCACGATTTTGCTCCTACTCCCATTACTGAAGAAAGAGGTATAAGAGAACCCAAAGGAGCTGAAGTTGCCCTAATGGTTGATTGCGCTCTATTTGCAGTTCAGGAAATTCTGGAAGATCATCCCGAAGCTCTTTTATATGGTCAGGATGTCGGTGGGCGCCTGGGAGGTGTTTTCCGCGAAGCTGCTACGCTGGCTAAGAAATTTGGCGACGACCGTGTATTCAACACGCCCATTATGGAGGCGTTTATTATAGGAAGCACAGTAGGAATGGCGGCCACTGGGTGCAAACCAATAGTGGAAGTTCAATTTGCAGATTATATTTGGCCCGGACTCAATCAGCTTTTTACAGAATTGAGTCGAAGCTATTACCTCTCTGACGGCAAATGGCCTGCCAGCGCTGTGATTAGGGTTCCAATTGGAGCATATGGAAGCGGTGGACCTTACCATTCTTCGAGTGTTGAATCAGTTCTCAGCAATATAAGGGGAATAAAAATTGTTTATCCAAGTTGCGGCGCAGACTTAAAAGGATTATTAAAGTCAGCATTTTACGATCCAAATCCGGTTGTTGTTTTGGAGCACAAAGGATTGTATTGGAGCAAGATAAACGGAACATCTAAAGCAAAATCAAAACTTCCCGACCGTGATTATGCAATTCCGATTGGCAAGGGAAGAATTGTGCAGAAAGCAACGGAAGAGCATGAAACACAAGGCGACTCTATCACAATAGTTACTTACGGAATGGGTGTTTTTTGGGCTCAAACTGCTTCGAAAGATATAAAGGATCAGGTTGAAATTGTAGATCTACGGTCTATTTCTCCATGGGATAAGGAATTGGTTTTTAGCTCAGTAAAAAAACAAGGAAGATGTCTGATTGTTACGGAAGAACCCATTGGATGCTCATTTGCAAGAGGAATAGCAGGTGATATTCAAAACGAATGCTTTGAATATCTCGACGCCCCGGTTCGAACATTGGGTTCGGAAGATTTACCAGCTATCCCACTCAATTCAACACTCGAAGAGACAATGATACCAAATGGCGAAAAGGTCAGGAAAGCAATTAACGATTTGATGAATTACTAGTCATCAAAATGTTAAACATATTCAATTAATTGGTGTTCCAGTAAAATCATATTTTGTCTTAAGAGTGGTTAGTGTTACTTTTGCACTGCGAAAAAATTAAAGATGTCAAAATTCCATAAAGTAAAAATTAAAGATATTACCAGAGAAACGGAAGATTGTGTTTCTATTTCACTCGATATTCCTGCCGATCTCAAGTCTGAGTTTCAATACAAACAAGGCCAGTATTTAACATTAAAGATGAATATAAATGGTGAAGAATTGCGCCGTTCGTATTCTGCTTGTTCGAGTCCAGTGGCTGATTCAGATTTACGGATTGCAGTAAAAGCTGTAGAAAATGGAAAGGTAAGCACCTATCTGAATAATGGTATAAAGGTTGGGCAAGAGCTTGAACTAATGAAGCCTATGGGTAACTTTTATGTGGAAATGCCGGCTGAAAAAGAGCAGCATTTTGTGGCTTTCGCCGCTGGAAGTGGTATCACTCCTATCCTCTCGCTTCTTAAAACAGCTCTTGCAGTAAATGAAAAAAATAAGTTCAGCCTTTTTTATGGAAACAAAAGCACAGCCGATATTATTTTTAGAAATGAATTGAATGATCTGGTTGTTAAATATGAAGGCCGCCTGAATGTGCATCATGTTTTAAGCCGAGAAAAAACAGAGGATAAATTATTTGAAGGACGCATTAGTCCTGAAAAGTGCCTGAGTTTGCTAACTCATTTTGAAGAAATTCAAAAAGCTGATGCATACTTCCTCTGTGGGCCTTATGACATGACCATGGGGTTAAAAGATACGCTTCTCCAATTTGGCATCGCCAAAGAGAACATTCACTTTGAGCTGTTCACTACAGTTGAAAAAGACACTGCTCCGCCAGCTGATAGTCCTGCAACGAAGTCAACTGGTACGAAAACGACGATTATACTGGATGGTGAAGAAACAGAATTGATGATTACAGGCAATGAAAGTGTACTCGATGCAGTTCTCGATGCAGGATTAGACGCACCTTATGCCTGCACAGGCGGTTCATGCTGCACTTGCCGGGCAAAAATCATGAAAGGAAGCGTAAAAATGGATGTGAATTATGCTCTTACTGATCAGGAGGTTGAAGATGGATATGTTTTGACATGTCAGTCGCATCCTACCTCTCCGGAAATAGTTGTTGACTACGACGAGCCTTAATTAATTATTCTCTATTCTGCCAGTCATTGAATTATCTGGTACTATTTCCATAAAGAAGTATACTACTTCTACGAGGGTGCCAAAAAAGAGCAGTAAGAGTACCCATATTATTTTCATTGCTGTGCTAATTTTCTTGTTTGTACCTGCATGTATCAGGTAGAAAATGAGCATTCCACAGCTAAGCACACCCAGAATGATTGCCAATACTATAAACTTACCGAGAGAAAGAAGAACAATTTGCTCAATCAAAGCTTCGTCACCAGTTACTAAAATTGGCATTAGCGTTGAAAAAAACCAGATTACGGCCAATAAGCCGATGAAAAGTTGAGAAATTGTAAGAACTCCTATGGTTATTTTACCTGTTTTTGAAATTTCCATTCTGTTTGATTTTATGTACCCAAATATATTTGAGTAAGGCGCCAAACACAAGGACATTCGGTAGAACGGCTAAAATTTATGATTAGCGGGGAATTTACAAGGTTGGTTACTCCCATTTAATTATTTTCACGCTTCATGAAGAATCAATTCCTTTTTAAGAATGTTGATATAGCCCCTTTGGCTATTTTTCGAATTTTAATGGGCTTGTTAATGGCTGCCGAGGGATTTGGAGCGATTTTAACTGGCTGGGTGCGTTTAAATTACGTGGAAAGAGAATTTACCTTCAATTTTATTGGTTTTGATTTTCTTCAAATAATTGTAGGACCACAAGCTTATATCCTTTACGCCCTACTCGGCGTATTTGGAATTTTAATTGCTGCGGGCTATCGATATCGCTTAGCAGTTTTTGGGTATACCATCATTTGGGCCATGGTTTATCTGGGTCAAAAAACGAGTTATAACAATCATTACTACCTCTTATTACTAATGTGCTTTCTTTTTCTTTTGGTTCCTGCCAATAGGTATGCGTCTATGGACGTGAAGCAAAAGAGAGTGGAAAAATCACAAACAACACCCTATTGGACCATCTGGGTTTTCAAAACATTACTTCTTATAGTATATGTGTACGCAGCATTGGCTAAGCTTTATCCCGACTGGCTAAGCGGTGCGGCAGTAGGCATTTTTTTAAGTGGTAAAATAGACTGGCCATTATTGGGTTTGGTGGCGAATAAAGAATGGTTTATTCTGCTTGTTTCTTTTGGAGGCATTGCTTTTGATCTGCTTATTATTCCTGCGCTATGGTATAAACCTACCCGGAAAGCAGCATTTGTTATATCTATTTTCTTTCACCTTTTCAATTCCATCGTTTTCCATATAGGCATCTTTCCTTATATGATGCTTATTACTTCGGTATTGTTTTTTGACCAGGCGTATATTCTTTGGCTCTTTTTCAGGAATACAATTGTAATAGAGGAACAAAAATCCACCCCTTACCTTTCTAAAAATCTGGTATACAGTTTCCTGATTCCATTTTTTAGTCTAATGCTCTTATTGCCGTTGCGCCCGTATTACTTTCCGGGATCATCTCACTGGACTGAGCAAGGACACCGGCTATCCTGGCATATGATGCTCAGAGCGAAGTATGGCACCATTCACTTTGATGTGATAAATGTTGAAACGCAAGAAATGGAGAGAGTTTTTCCCATAGACAAAATGTGGGATAAAGCGGCTCGCAAAATCGCTACCCGACCAGATATGGCATGGCAATACGCTCAAAAATTGAAAGAGGAGTATAATCAAAAAGGAATGGAAGTAGAGATTTATGCTCACTGTAACGCAAGCTTAAACGGGCGAAAACTCACCCCATTGATTGATCCAAAAGTGGATTTAGCCTCTATTGACTGGAATTATTTTAATTACAACCAATGGATACTCTTACATCCTGAACTTGGTGATTTTTGAGCTTCTAATCTGATTTTTTGAAGGCTAACAACTCTATATCAGTGTTATAAAATCTCATAATGTCATCCACTAATTCCACCTTATTTGTAGAGTTAAGAACATCTACATAAATACCTTCAAGTTTACCGGGGCAAGCCATTTTTGTCATGGCTCCCATTTCTATTTTAATCGTGTTTCCTTCTAGCCGGTAGCTCGCGATGTATTGATTGCAACCCGTTGATCCGCTAAAAGAAGTGCTATCCTTAAAAACAATAGTCGGAAGGCCACGCAAAAAATCGGCTTTAATAAGCGTATCTCCTTTCATCGCAATAGCGGTCCAGGTTCCTTCGGGAATATTCTTTGGATTAGATTCTGTTGAGTCCTTTTGATTTTTGCAAGCTACAGTAAGAGCCGCTGCGCAAAAGCCAATGAGAATGAAGTAGAGAATTTTTTTCATAAAAAAAGCCCCGCTAGTTGCGGGGCTCAAATTTGCAAATAATATTTAGTCTTTTAGCATTTTAGATTTTTCTGCCCATTCTGTAAAAACTACCCGCTGCTCATCAGTTAGAAGTTTTTCAACATTTTCTTTATACGCATTCTCCATATTTGCCATCGAAGCTTTTGCTTCTTCTGTTTTGTTCTCCAGCTTATCAAATCTCGATTTCTGTTCAAGCAAAGAATAATTCTGACGGAATATCATAACTTCCTGATCATCTGTTAAATCAAGGGCTTTAACCATTTTCTCAGTTTGGTCTTTGGCCTTCTTTTCTATTTCTTTATAAGTCTGAGCATTTGCAAAAGTGAAAGAAAAAAGGACAATTGCAATTAGAAGTAATTTGGTTTTCATATTGGTTATTGAATTATTTAATTTTAAATCTATTTAGATCACTAAATTAATACAAAAATTGAATTATAAGAATATAGTCAATTATTTGACGTCAAAGTTGCGCAGAAGATGCTTGAGAAGCAATTACAATTTGAAAGATTTTAAATTGGGCGACAAATTTGAATTTTTACCTTTGCGCAAATTTCGGAATTGAAAAATACAGTAAAACGGCTACTTCAAAATCTGCTGGGCTTTGAAAGATATCTTAAAGTATTTGCGCGATACAAGATAGCTACCCTTAAAAATGATAATAACGAGGGCGATTTTTTTGTCTTTATGTCTCTCCTGAAGGATGAAGGTCTGATACTGGATATAGGTGCAAATTTGGGTATTATGACCTGGCATTTGCTCAAGAATTTTAAAAATGCAACTATATGGGCTTTTGAGCCGATTCCTGAAAACAACAAAATTTTACGAACGGTAACTCAGGAGTTTAAAAGCAGCAGATATACCATTTATGACTGTGCTCTAGGCGATAAGCCGGGAACTGCTAAAATGGTTTTACCGAAAGTAGAAGAAGTTAAAATGCAGGGGCTTAGTCATGTAGTACATGAATCGATTGAGGATTTTAATCAAGGTGACTTCTATGAAGTGCCTATCGAAACTTTGGATAATCTGGTTGACCAGTCAAACAAAGTGCAGGGTATCAAACTGGATGTTGAAAATTTCGAATATTTTGTTTTAAAAGGCGGAGAAAAACTAATTGACCGCGATAAGCCTATCATTTACACGGAGCTTTGGGAGAAT
Source organism: uncultured Cryomorphaceae bacterium (assembly GCA_963748925.1). Lineage (GTDB taxonomy): Bacteria > Bacteroidota > Bacteroidia > Flavobacteriales_D > Cryomorphaceae > Cryomorpha. The sequence continues at coordinate 676,452 of CAVVKG010000001.1, forward strand.
GAAAACCGGGACAAATGCCTTGAGTTCATAAGAAGTAAGGGCTATTCGGTGCAAGTTTGCGTAAAGAATAAGTTGGTAAATTTTGTTCCGGAAAAATATTCAGGGCAGAACTTTTTCTTTATTCCTAATTAAGAAAATTCAAATTTTAAGGCACCTTTTTAAACCAGGGCATTAGCTTAGGTCCCGGCTTAAATCTCTTAACGAAATTCAATCTCACATTTGTAATCGAATAGTCGGTATTTAGTAACCGACTATCAGTGCTCGTTGATATTGCATTGGCCACTCCGGTAAAACCGAAATACCAATTTGTATCATTATAGCCCAATCCAAATCTCCCGAAAGCTCCAAAATCGCCTTGAAAATCTGATAATGTACCCAATTCCGGATTGTAGGCTTTATTAAATCCGATTCCATAGTTTAAGGTGAGAGATAACATGGCAAAGAATTTTTTCGCAACGACCAAAGTATAGGTATATCCGGCTGATGGGCCGGCTTTTAAGAACGATAGTCGCTCAACTCCATCCATTTCCTGAAAAGCGATATTCTTTAAAAACCCGGGAACCAGAGCACTGTCCGCATTTACAAGGCCGTAGTATGCCTCTATTCCTACAAGCCACGACCCGGCAGATTTAAGTTGACGTTCATTTTGTATGAGTGCCGCCCTGTAAGAATACTTCTCATTGTTGAAAACGTAATAGCCCGTTAAACCCAGGATCTGCTCATAAATATCAGGTCTTAAATAATAGGAAGTGGGGAAATCTGGCTTAAGCTCTAAAGTATTCTCTAAGTACATTCCTTTATAAAACTGACCGAAAAAATCAATTACCAGTTTTCGTGTGTATATGTGAGACTGCAAGTCGAGGTATCTTGTCTTACCCTGCCCTTCATCTGGATTAAGAAAATTAAATCCATAAGCCAAATTAAGAGTTACTGATTTTACCGTTGCCCCAACTCCAAGATTCAGCGATGTATTGGGTAAATAACTTAGCACCCTAAATTCCTGATTGTCCGTAAGCTCAAGACTTGTAACCTTCTGCGACAAATACAATCGTGTGGTTATCAAATCGGTAAGGGGCATAATATACAACGAGTCAATTTCTCCTGTTTCTGATGAAGCGTAACCCGTTTGTGCTGTTTGGGCGTTACTATTCACACACCAGTTAAAGGTAATAGACAGTAGAAAATAGGTTAGCCAAGGAAAATTTCTCATGAAGAAATCAAAACTATTGAATCGTAAATTTATAATTTTAATTGAGCATCTTCAATATCAAATTATTCGTGGATACGAGAAGAAAAGAATTTTAAAATAATAAGCTGAAAATTATCTTTTCTCATAGTACTTTCGCTGCTATGCGAATTATAAAACTTTACATAAAAAGCTATAGCGGCCTCACCTCTCCTGCTTGGATACTTGCTTTGGTATTACTTATAAATCGCAGTGGATCTATGGTTTTACCATTTTTAAGTCTCTACTTAAAAGATGAGTTGAATTTTAGCATTGGAGATGTAGCGTTGATTCTAACCCTTTTTGGAGTGGGATCGCTTGTTGGTTCTTTTTTGGGAGGGATTCTTACCGACAAAATTGGGACTTTTGCAGTTCAGTTTTGGTCACTCTTGCTAACAGGCTTAGGCTTTATTGTGCTGGCACAGCTAAGAACGGTAGAAGAACTCGCCATCGGCTTCTTTGCTATCACCGTAATTTCAGACGCTTTCAGACCTGCCAACGCTGCGGCTGTTGCGAAGCACGCAAAACCTGAAAACTTAACCCGTGCTTATTCACTAAATCGCATGGCAATAAATTTAGGTTTTGCTATAGGCCCGGCTGTGGGCGGTTTGCTAGCAGCAATAAGCTACAATATGCTTTTTTATGTCGACTCCATTTCGTGCGTTATAGCCTCTATCGTTTTCGCATTTTACTTTTATTCTAGACGTAATAAAAAAGCACCTGCAGCCAAAAACGCACTGACAGACATGAAAGTCAAATCGCCTTTTGTTGATTTGAGATTTTTGTTTTTTACTCTGTTAACAGTGGGTTTTGGGATTGTTTTCTTCCAATTTCTCTTTACTCTTCCAGTTTACTATCGTGATATTTATGCTCTCTCAGAACGCTCAATCGGCTGGCTGCTTGCCCTAAACGGATTTATAGTTTTTGCTCTCGAAATGCCATTGGTTTACCTAATCGGAAAAAAATATTCGCTGAGATTTACAATAGTTGTGGGATGTCTTTTATTGGTTCTCTCTTTTGTTTCCCTAAACCTCGACTCGGGGATATATATTCTTATAGTAGCTATGTTTCTATTAAGCGTTTCTGAGATTTTGGTTATGCCGTTTCTTACTACTTACACAGCTCACCGCGGAGGCGAGGCAGCCCGAGGACGGTATTTGGGATTGTATTCCATGGCCTATTCTTTATCTTTTATTATTGCACCGTCAATGGGCCTTTCGATTATCCAAAATCAGGGATACCCTTCCTTGTGGTGGATTGTCGCGGCTCTTGGAGTGCTCGTAAGTGTTGGATTCTATTTTGCTGTGGCTCCTATAAAGGTGAGATCCGAAATGGCGAAAGCGATAGATGATATTTAAGGATACCCATTTTTCTTTAACCACGCATTCCCTTCGCGAAAGCCAATATCAAACAACTCCTGTCCTTTTGAGAAATCTAGCAATTGAAATGAAGCGTTTAGCTTAGGGCGAATTAATGAATCACTCGCGTCAACACCTCTCTGGCTCGTTTGATTTACCATAATATGAAAAATCTCAATGGCTACATTCTTCATGTTATTCAGGTCTGGTGTGAACTTCCCAAAATTAACCTCTACCCCCAACACTTTATCGCAGTGGCCCTTGCATGCAGAAACTGGTAAGTTTTCAAGTACGCCGCCATCCACATACTTATCCCCATCAATTTCTACCGGAGCAAACAGCACAGGAATACTCGCAGACGCAAGAACTGCCTGATGTAAAGGCCCTTTATCAAAGATTACTGGTTCATGTTTATCCAGATTGGTGGCAGCCACATACAAAGGCAAGTGCAAATCTTCGAAAGTTTCGGGTAGGTTTTCCTGAATAACTTTTTTTAAAAAACTCATATCCAGAAAGCCGCTAAAGCTAGCTCTGAAACTAAACATCTTTAGGAAGCTTTTATCCGATATAAGCTCCATCATTTTATCCGGGCTGATACCTGCGGCATAAAGCGCACCTATAATTGCACCCATGCTCGAACCAGATATACAAACAGGCTTTAAACCCGCGTCATCGAAAGCTTTTAACACGCCTACATGAATAATGCCTCTGGCACCGCCGCCACTCAATGACAAACCCCATTTTGTTGTTTCTATCATAGTGTAAAGTCAAATATAAGTAAGAGAAACTTCCGATATGCCATTAAAAGTATAAATTGGCACGAAATTTATATATCTATATCCAAAATAAGATTATGAAAGCAATAAAACCATTACTTTTCTTAATGACTGTGTTCATCTTAGCAAGCTGTGGATCAAACTCTATGCTTGGCGAGAAAGTGAAAGAGCCATTTACCGGATCTAAGTATGAATCAAGTTCACGCTTTTTCAGGGGGACAGGGAAAGGAGTAAGTGTAAAAGATAACATTGCAAGAAGCAAGGCAGACCTCGAAGCTAAGAATCAACTGGCTGCGCAGGTAAGTACGACAATGAAAAATGTGACGGATCAGTATCTGGGACAAACAGAAGATGCAAATGCAGCCGATGTTGCCGATAAATTTCAAAGCCTCACACGTCAGGTTATGAATACAGGCCTTGCGGATCTTAGAAAAATTGGCGAAGAGAAGTACAGCGATGGAACGAATTATACTGTTTTTGTAGCATACGAGATCAATAAAAACGCCATGTTTCGCTTTATGAAAAAACAGGCAAAAACCGATTCGAAAATTGATAAGGTTACCTTAAAGGCGATGGAAGATATTCTTGACAGGCAAATCGCCGAGACAGAGGAAGATTAATTTTAAAATGATAGAAAAAGGGGAGCTCAGATGAGCTCCCCTTTATTTCTGACCTTCTCTGGTAAAAACCAGTTGGAACATTAACCAAAACCTAATCAACCATGATCCCTGAAGGCCAAAATCTCATATTGAATTTCTACATGAAGGAATTCATAGTTAAAACACCCCACTTTATAGATTGTTTTGAAATATAGCTATTGATGACGCCTTTAGATAGAATCATCTGTGGATATTTATTCTATCCCTAACCGTAAAAATCTACTTAGCAGTAAACTTAAATTTCACCCGGATGCACACCTCCATGCGTTAGTCCAACTCAGGTAGTATGAATACTATCCTTAAAGAAAATTTAGAAGGTATTTACGGTATTAGAAATTAGAGCTGCCGGAATAGAAAGTAAGACACACATTCTTAGTCAAAAGTTAAGCAAACATAGAGCTGGCCTTAAAGATTCAGAAAAATTGGTAAAGACACTATGAAAGGCGAATACCCGAGGCCAGCAAGTCCATATGCTCAGTGTGCTTGCGCAAATATGATTTCACATAAGGGCACACTGGTATGAGCCGCATATTGTTTTCACGAATGTACTTAAAGACATGCTCCACTAAGGCTGACGCAACGCCTTTGCCTTCCAGAGACTTTGGGACTTCTGTATGATTAATAAATATTTTACCCTCTTTATTACTTCTGTATTCTAAAACTCCCCGTTCTTCTCCTACTATCGCTTCAAACGTCTCACGTTCTTCATCGTGATCAAATGTAATGTCCAAATTTTCACTCATTTTTTTATACAGTTAATGGTTCGGTGCCGTTGTAAGTGCCCTTTACGATATGAAAAGAGCAGGAATGCAAACTTAGTGCTTATTGAGAAAACTTCCTATTTTCAACTTTGATTAAGAATGAGTCTCAATGCATGACAACTATCCAGAAATGCAATTGGCAAATGACTTGGTGAATGAAATAAAGTGATTTTCGAATCGTTCTACTGCCTGGAATAACCATCGTGAATTGTTAAAAACTTGAGAGTGAAAAAATTTTTCTTCGATAAAAACCAACTTTTTTGAGATAAGCACCGTAGATGCGTTGGTTAGGTTTCCACCAAATACTTGTGGACAAATAAGACCATTTCTGTACCCGTTCCCTTAAAAAAGAGAACTATTTTTGCACTTAGTTAAATTGATTCCCTTAATCACCTTTTCATATGAAATTCTATTCTGTACTCATACTTATATCCTCCCTTTTCGCAGTCACGACCGTTTTTGCTCAAGACGCGGAGTCTACAACAGATAAGCCCAACAATCTCGAAAATCAATTTCAGGAATTGAAGGATAATTCTAATAACTATCAAATCTACAAGGTCGTTAAAGAAACCAGCCTCAATAGTTTTTGGAATAGTGTGGAAGACACGCTCAATGCAGGTAGAAGTGAAATTAGCTCACTAAAAGCGGAGGTTTCTAACCTCAATACAGAAGTAGCTAACTTAAAAAATCAGGTAAGCGAGCGGGATGCGAGTCTTGAAGAACAAGAATACCAAATAGAACACATGAGTTTTCTGGGCATTGGTCTCACAAAAGCAACATATGTGACCTTTACCTGGGTTCTTATATTTATTCTATTGATTGCTGCCGTGATATTGTATTTCAGATTTAAATCAGCCAACAAGATTACGGTAAACACAAAAAATGAATACAGCTCGTTAAACGAAGAGTTTGAGAATCACAAAAAGCGATCGCGTGAAACTGAATCGAAAATAAAACGCGAACTTCAAACAGAAATCAATACAGTTCAGGAACTTAAGCAAAAATTAGGCGATTCGTAAAGTACAGAATAACAAAGTTTTAAAAAATAATATTTTGAAAGGAGCTTTAAAGGCTCCTTTTTTTTAGTTCAATAAGTAACCTAACCTTTACAAAATGCGTAGGAACAAACACAGAACTGAAATCCTACACCATGCACGATACCACGATTCACTCCGCAGCCGCCTTAAAGTCAGGTAAGATATCCTACTCTACCAGGCTTATTTTACTATCTATTGCCGGTATTCACCTCCCTTTTGTTGGGATCATTGTTTATGCTTATTTTTCAAACAGCCTTATTCAGTCTTCAGATCTGATTTCTGCTATGTTGATTTTTACTGTAGTCTCCACCTTGATTACACTTCCATTTATCAATAAAACTTTAAGCCCGATACGATCAGGATCCAAAGCACTGGAAGAGTACTATCTAGAAGATAAACTGCCTGTTCGAAACATGCTCACAGCTGTTGATGATGACATTGTGCTTGCTCGCTTGCAGCGAACAATTATTAATTTACACGCACATATAGAGGAAAAGAGAGATTTATCCCTTCTCCTATCTCAAGATTTAAGACAACCCTTCTCTCAAATGATGGGAATCTTTGAAATTATAAAGCTTGAGGATGATCATTCAAAAATCGATGCCTACTGCAACCAAATGATTGTAGAAGGAACAAAGCGTCTCAAATTTCTAGAGCACGTTCTCCAGGAGCTAAATGCAAGTAATACGGAAGAAGCTTCTGCTACTGCTCATGAAGAAAAGTCGTATATAACCGTTAATGAGCTCATTAACAGTGCTATTGAAAAAGTTCAAGTTTCGGCTCAAAATAAATCTGTTTCCCTTATGATTGCTTGCAAGTGCAATTCCGTACTTGAAGTTAACGAGGATAAGCTTATTAATGCTGTAGCCGATGTGGTGGCAAACTCAATAAAGTATTCTTTCCCTAAGGGAATGATAAAAATTAAAGCCGAAATGGAGAAAGAATTTCTGCATATCACTGTTTCTGATAACGGAATGGGGTTTAGTGCAGAAGAGCAAAAATCACTGTTTAAACGTTTCGCTATTGGCCAAATGGGTACACAGGGTGAGGAACCTACAAGCTTTCCTCTTTATGGAGCAAAACAAGCTATTGAGCATGAGGGTGGAACTGTAAAGGTTGAAAGTGCCGGCCGCAATGAAGGCTCTACATTTAATATCGTTCTACCAATCAGAAATTAATTAACTTCTTAGCTCAGAAAGTCAAGTCATTTTTATTTATCGAAAAGTAAAATATAGATCATAAAAAAGCCCTTCGAGAAAACTCAAAGGGCTTTTTTGTGAATTTATTTTAATGGTTACTCTTCCGTATTTTCATCCAGGTTCTCATCTGCATCATCAGTATTACCTTCTGAATCATCATCAGATAAACTGGTTTCTGCTGTGTTAGCAATTGGGTTTCCTTCTTCATCCAATTCAACATTCTCATCGAGAACCACTTCCGCATCAGGAGAAACTTCAACCTTAGCTACAGCCGCAATTTCATCGTTATTACGTAAGTTAATAAGTCTTACACCCTGAGTAGCACGACCCATTACACGCAAATCACTAACGCTCATGCGTATGGTAATTCCGCTTTTATTGATAATCATCAAATCATCGGTGTCAACAACAGTTTTGATGGAAATCAAAGCTCCCGTCTTTTCTGTTATATTCATGGTTTTTACACCTTTACCACCACGGTTTGTAATTCTATAATCATCTACTTCGCTGCGCTTACCATAACCTTTTTCAGAAACAACCAGCACATTTGACTCATTGTCATTGATACAAATCATACCAATTACTTCATCATCTTTATTTTCCAGCGTTACGCCCTTTACTCCCTGAGAGTTACGACCAACAGCACGTACCTTTTCCTCATTAAAACGAATTGCTTTACCACTCTTTTTAGCGAGAATAATTTCGGTAGTTCCATTGGTAAGTTTCGCTTCCAGTAACTGGTCACCATCTTTGATGGTAATGGCATTGATACCATTTTGACGAGGACGTGAATACGCTTCAAGCGAAGTTTTCTTCACAACACCGTTTTTGGTGGCCATAATTACGTTATGCGAATTGATGTATTCGTCATCGCGCAAATCTTGCGTATTGATATAAGCCATAATCTTGTCGTCCTGCTCAATATTGATCAGGTTTTGAATGGCTCTACCTTTAGAGGTTTTAGATCCTTCTGGAATTTCAAAAATTCGCATCCAGAAACATTTTCCTTTTTCTGTAAAGATCAACAGGTAATTGTGGTTTGTTGCTACAAAAAGGTGTTCCAGGAAGTCCTCATCTCTGGTGGTACTTCCACGTGAACCTACTCCACCTCTACTTTGGGTTTTATATTCGCTAAGCGATGTACGCTTGATATAACCAAGATGTGATATAGTTATGACTACTTCTTCATCGGGAATCAAGTCTTCGATACTCATTTCGCTCGCAGAGTATTCTATTACAGATCTGCGTTCATCGCCATATTTATCGCGTACTTCTATCAGCTCATCTTTGATAATCTGCATACGAAGACCTTCATCATTGAGGATAGAATTCAAATAGTCAATTAACTTCATTAACTCAGCGTGCTCTTCACGTACTTTGTCGCGTTCAAGACCGGTAAGTTTCTGCAATCTCATATCGAGAATGGCACGTGCCTGAATTTCTGACAGCTCAAATCTCTCCATCAAGCCTGTGCGCGCTTCTTCTGGAGTTGCGCTCGCCCTGATTAATTTAATTACTTCATCAAGATGATCAAGAGCGATAAGCAAACCTTCTAAGATATGTGCACGCTCTTCTGCTTTGCGAAGCTCATACTTGGTTCTGCGAACGACTACCTCATGACGGTGCTCAACAAAATGACCGATCATGTCTTTCAGGTTAAGCATCATAGGACGACCCTTAACCAAAGCAATATTATTAACTGAAAATGAACCTTGTAGTGCAGTGTACTTATACAGTTTATTCAAGACAACATTTGGAATAGAATCGCGCTTTAATTCATAAACAATGCGCATTCCATCACGGTCAGACTCATCACGAATATCGCTTATACCGTCTATCTTCTTGTCATTAACAAGATCGGCGGTTTTCTTAATCATATCCGCCTTATTTACCTGATAAGGAATTTCGGTAACGATTATAGCTTCTCTGCCCTCGCGAATTTCTTCGATATTGGCCTTAGCCCGCATAACAACTCGTCCTCTTCCTGTTTCGAACGCTTGTTTTACACCTTCATATCCATAAATGGTTGCACCCGTTGGAAAATCAGGAGCTTTAACATGCTCCATCAATCCTGCGATATCGATATCGCGGTTGTCGATGTAAGCTATTGTGGCATTTACTACCTCTGTAAGATTATGAGGTGGCATATTTGTGGCCATACCTACTGCAATTCCGCTTGCTCCATTTATAAGGAGGTTGGGAATACGCGTAGGCAATACCGTTGGCTCCTTTAGCGAGTCATCAAAGTTATTCGCAAAATCAACTGTTTCCTTGTCCAGGTCAGCCAGCATCTCTTCAGCAATCTTTCTCAGTCTTGCCTCTGTATATCGCATTGCTGCGGGGCTATCGCCATCTACAGATCCAAAGTTACCTTGTCCGTCAACCAATGGATAGCGCAACGACCAGTGCTGTGCCATACGAACCATGGTGTCATAAACGGATGAATCACCATGTGGGTGATACTTACCGAGTACTTCTCCAACGATACGAGCCGATTTTTTATACGCACTATTAGAACGTACGCCAAGATCGAGCATACCATATAATACCCTTCTGTGAACGGGTTTCAAGCCATCGCGCACATCGGGCAATGCGCGAGATACGATAACTGACATTGAGTAATCAATGTATGCCGATCGCATCTCGTCTTCAATATTAATAGGAATTATTTTTTCTCCTTCTGCCATATTCTATGTAAATTTCGAAAATTGTACGGTTTTTGCAATACGAAAAGCCGAACGTCGAAAGTAGTGATTTAACGGCGGTAAAGTCAGGTTCTACACCCTATAATTTTCAACAAAATTGTGTGAAATAAAACCTGTAATAATGACATCTTGTCAGAAATGTGAACATATATTTGAAAATAATGTTTTTCACCGTACATTGGGTGTACAAAGCCTACTAACGGAAACTCTAATAAATTAAAGAAAGGAAGGTAATACATGGAAGCTAAATTCTCACCCAGAGTAAAAGATGTAATCAGCTATAGCCGTGAGGAAGCATTGCGCTTAGGTCACGATTTTATTGGCGTTGAGCATCTTCTATTGGGCATAATCCGAGAAGGAGAAGGCACAGCTGTGCAGATATTAAAAGGAATTGGCGTGAATTTGAAGGAGTTGCGCACGGTTATAGAGGCATCTACAAGATCGGCTACAGCAAAATCTGGCAATCTTGGAAACATACCACTTGTAAAACAGGCAGAAAAAGTGTTGAAAATCACTTATCTAGAAGCTAAGCTATTTAAAAGTCCCACAATAGGTACGGAGCATTTGCTGCTTAGTATTCTTAAAGATGAAGACAATGTAGCTACGCGTGCACTGATGAAGTTTAATGTGGACTATGAATCTGTGCGTGAAGAACTTGAAACACATAGCACCGGAGGCGAGATATCGCGAATGGAAGAGCCCAGAGCCGATTTTCCAAGTCAGTCTGATGATGACGACGATGATATGGGTAGCTTTTCCGGCGGTGGTGGCGCTCAAGGTGGAGGTCGTAAGGTAGCCGATACAAAATCTAAAACACCTGTTCTCGATAATTTTGGAAGAGACCTAACCAAAATGGCCGAAGATGATAAGCTTGACCCTATTGTAGGTCGTGAAAAAGAAATAGAACGTGTTTCTCAAATTTTATCGCGCAGAAAGAAAAACAATCCGGTATTAATCGGTGAACCCGGCGTAGGTAAGTCTGCCATAGCAGAGGGACTCGCATTGCGGATTATTCAGCGAAAGGTATCTCGTGTGCTTTTTGATAAGCGAATCGTATCACTTGATGTGGCCTCACTTGTGGCCGGCACCAAGTACCGCGGACAGTTTGAAGAGCGAATGAAAGCCGTGATGAACGAGCTTGAAAAATCGCCCGATGTAATCTTGTTTATCGATGAGATTCATACCATTGTAGGTGCCGGTGGAGCAAGTGGCTCGCTGGATGCATCTAACATGTTTAAGCCTGCACTAGCGCGTGGAGAAATACAATGTATTGGTGCAACCACGCTTGATGAATACCGACAGTATATAGAAAAAGATGGCGCTTTGGAGCGTAGATTTCAAAAAGTAATGGTAGAACCTACCACTACTGACGAAACCATTCAGATACTTCACAATATAAAAGAAAAGTATGAAGAGCACCACAGCGTAGATTATACCGACGATGCTATTGAAGCGTGTGTGAAGCTCACAAACAGATATATTTCTGACCGACACTTGCCGGATAAGGCTATTGATGCACTTGATGAAGTAGGTTCGCGTGTACACATCACCAATATTAAAGTACCTGCAGAAATTATTGACGCAGAGAAAAAGATTGAGGAGATTAAAGAGGAGAAAAATCGCGTAGTTAGAAGTCAGAAGTATGAGGAGGCAGCCAAACTCAGAGATAAGGAACGTGGTCTATTGGAAGAGCTTGAAAGGGCCAAGGCTAAATGGGAAGAAGAATCTAAAAACCATCGTGTTACCGTTACTGTAGACAATGTAGAAGAAGTGGTAGCAATGATGACCGGTATCCCAGTTCAGCGTATAGCCGAGAAAGAAAGCGGTCGTTTATCGCGAATGAATGAAGATATGAAAGGCACCGTTATTGGCCAGGATGGAGCTATTCAAAAGGTGGTAAAAGCCATTCAGCGAAACCGGGCCGGGCTGAAAGATCCGAATAAGCCAATTGGCTCGTTCATTTTCATGGGTCCTACAGGTGTTGGTAAAACGCAGCTAGCCAAAGAACTGGCCAAGTTGATGTTTCAAACGGAGGATGCGCTTATCCGAATAGACATGAGCGAGTACATGGAGAAATTTGCCATCAGTCGCCTTATTGGAGCACCTCCGGGATACATTGGGTATGAAGAAGGTGGTCAGCTTACTGAAAAAGTGCGCCGTCACCCCTACTCGATTATTCTACTTGATGAAATAGAAAAGGCACACCCTGATGTGTTTAACCTTTTGCTTCAAGCTCTTGATGATGGTCAGCTTACTGACAGTCTGGGTCGCAAAATCGATTTTAGAAATACGATTATTATTATGACTTCCAATATTGGTGCTCGTCAGCTTTCTGACTTTGGTACCGGTGTGGGATTTGGTACGAAAACCAGGCTTGAAAATGAACAGGCTGCTCAGCAGTCGGTAATTCAGGCTGCACTTAAGAAAGCCTTTGCACCGGAATTTTTGAACCGTATTGATGATGTGGTCTTATTCAACTCATTAAAACGAGAGGATATTCACCAAATTATTGACATCGAATTGGCGAAGCTTTACAAGCGAATTGTGGATCTGGGTTATAAAATCAAGTTATCAGATCCTGCTAAAGATTTTATTGCTGAAAAAGGATTTGATGAAAAGTTTGGTGCAAGACCGCTCAAGCGTGCTATTCAGAAGTATGTTGAAGACCCTTTGGCGGAAGAAATTATCAATTCAAAACTAAAGGAAGGCGATACGATTAATATTGGCTTCAAGAAAGATAAAGAAGAAATAACGATTAAAATCGGGAAAGGAAAAGGATCTAAAGAAGAGGAAAAAAACAAATCTTCTGAAGACGAGTAAGAATTGACCGATTATAGAATTGGAAACGCCGCTTTATGCGGCGTTTTTTTTTGCATGTCTAAGAAATTTTAAATGTTACTTTTTATGACTGGGTTTAAAACATCGCTATGCTTTTAAATACTGGCAAAAGTCTTCCGAATAAAATACTGGTTAATGAACTTGACATTTATCTGTAGTACCAACTTATACGTAGGTTATTCGGGATGCCCAATCGCTTTTACTCCATCGATAGATCCAGAAAAAAGGAAGAGTGGCGGGTAATTCTGAGTAAGTAAGATCTAAAAAGCTTGATTGACTCTATAGATTTTATAAAGCATAAAAATCAGGCAGAAGTTCTCTACTCCTGGGGTTTCACAAAGATAGGAACTACTTCGCTGAACACTAGAACGTAGTGATAGTATGGGATTTATTATCCTGGTTTTAGGCTGGAAGGATAGAAAGACAGGCTTACCCTATTAAAAAGTCTGCAGTCATATTTCAAAACTTCTCGCCTCGTGACTATGATATCGAATTAAAAATTATTGGATTAACCTCTCTGCTAGGTCATGTAGTGTAACCTAATGGATTACCTCAATAAAACGTGTGATGGTTTGATCTGGAAAAACAATACGCAAATTATACTTCCCACTTTCAACATTTGAGAAATCAATCTGCTTTTCCACTATCCCCTTTTTTAAATCGTCTTCAAAGGCCAGCATGACCAAATCCCCACTTTGACTAAGAATTTCGGCCCGCACATGCGCATCAACTGGTAAGTCTAACTTTATTAGGTCCAGACCGCTAAAGTAGTCCTTCTCAAAAGGAAATAAATAAGTAAATGGAATATTGATATCATCCTTCCTCAAATAGCGTGTTAACCATTTATAGAAAACATAGATAAACAGAACTATTGCGGAAATAAGTAAAAAATACTTGATGTTGATCATTATAGAGCGATAAGTCCTTCTATTTCAGAGGCTTTTTTATAGCATTCCAGCACACTTTCTGCGCTAGTCATTGCCTCACGCGCAGAGATACTGGTGTAATTTCCATTTTTTGATTCCCTCAAACGAATTTCGGCAGTTTTACTATTGAAAAGGGCTTCAACTCGTGCGATTTTGTCGCTTTCCGAAGGCACAATAAACTTAAATAGAAAAACCGCAGGCCAATCGTGGGTCTCGTCCAAAATCCTTTTTATTCTTTCGAAATCTGAATTTTCCATGGCCACAAATTTAACTATTTCTGAGCGGGAAAAGTGATTCTCTTTAAAAGGATGCATGAATATTAATCCGCTAATCGGTTAAACCGGAAATACAACGTATTTTGCATCGAAAAATGAACCAATCACAAACATAGGTGTACAGAAAATAAAAAAATGAGAATTCTTTTTTTTAAACTGCTCTTTTTCAGCGGCGTAGTTAGTGTGGCTCAGGTTCACTATATGCCCTTTGAGCTTGAGCGCAGCGATGCCGCAACTTATTCTCAACACATTGAGAATGTAAGTACTACGTTCTCTACCGAATTGGAAGCCCTGGAATACTACTTTCTCGCTTATAAAATTCAAAGAGCACAAAACCCTGCGGAGTACTTTCCTTCTGCAGATGGGAAACGAATCATGGCAGCTGATTTTCTCAAAAAAAATTACCCGGAAGATTCCGGAATGGCTCTGGTAAATTTTCTGGAGACCAATGGAAGTATTGAGTCTTGTGGCGCGCTTATCGACCGCAAATCCGGTTATAACATCCTCTTGACCTATCGCTTTCTGGCTGCATTTATTCTCAAGAATAAACATCTGATGTCAGAATACCTTATTGAAATGGAACGTCAGGAAATGCTTTCGGAAGTTTTGAAAGCATTCGGCCACAACGCCCTTCTTTCAATTGGCAAAACAGAAACTCTTGCTACTCAGGGAATTCAAGATCTATTGGCTATTGAATTTGCCCTGAACGAGCAAAATAGCGAAAAGGAGGTTTTGAACCTATTTGCAGAAAACTGCGCAGCATATACAGGCACTACCTTGCCTGGCGCGCTCGAGGAGACTAACAAACTTATCTGGCTGAGCCCAGTCATTGCCAGAGAGCGGATGTTTGAAAATCAATCATTTCTTTTCCAGTCAGGAATAGGATTTATTTATGCGAGAGGCCCCTTTCCGGACAATAGTTTTTTGCAAAACACTCTGGTTGAAACGGGTCATAGCTTTTTCGGACTTGATGCTTCACCCTCCTCAAACGCAGACAAGGGCTTTATTAGCGCATACCGCTACTTTGCAAAAGCGTATACCAACTTTGCCGAATTAAGAAGCGATGCAAAAATACTAAAGAAAAGTAAGGAGATAAATCGGTATATAAAAACCCAGATTAAATAGCCCGTGAGCACAAGCTATAGTAAAGGGATATCGGATGAAGAATTAATGATTCTCTCGGGCGAGGGCAAAAAAGAAGCCTTTGATGAAATCTATCGCCGTTATTCGGGTAGACTATACAATTACTTCCT
This sequence comes from uncultured Cryomorphaceae bacterium, assembly GCA_963748925.1. Lineage (GTDB taxonomy): Bacteria > Bacteroidota > Bacteroidia > Flavobacteriales_D > Cryomorphaceae > Cryomorpha. Next base: position 691,464 of record CAVVKG010000001.1, read on the forward strand.
AAAGATGAACCGCTATGATGAAGTTAAGGCTCAGGATCTAACCCAGGATCTATTTTTGAAAATAATACAGAGTCAAAAAGACTTTGATCACAATAAGAACTTTAAAACCTGGGTTTTCAGTATTGCCAATAATATGTGCAAGAACATTTACCGTCATGAAGAAGTTGTTAAGAAGGCAGACAGGGAGATGGCTTATACATTAAAAGCCACAGCTAAAATGGAAACTAGTATGGATATTAACCGGTTTAAAAAAGCACTTGCTAAAGCTCTCAACACCCTTGATCCAGTAAAGAAGTCGAGTTTTATCATGCGTTATAAACACGACTTTAGTATAAAAGAAATTGCGGAAATCACAAAAGCTTCAGAAGGCACAGTGAAGTCGAGGCTATTTTACACCCTTCGACAGCTAACCGTAAGTTTAAAGGAATTTGATCTGAAAGAAAGTCATGGAAAATAATCACAACATAGAAGAATTAGTTGCTGAGAAGGACTTTAACAACCTTTCTAATGCCCAGAAAGTGATGGTGATCAAAGAGCTGGGAACTAAGGAGGCCTATACCGAGATGCGGAATTTTGTTTTGGCTTTTCAAAATGAAGATGAAGAACAAGCTCCTGCCGAAATGCGCCAAAAGATTATGGACGCATATGATAAGCAGCATATCAAATCAGCGAAAAAGATAATTCCTTTCTGGAAACCGGGAAATAATGTAATAAGGCAACCCCTCACCTATGCGCTGATTGCTGCATCGTTACTAATAGCTGTTTTTATCCTTTTGCCCTATTCAAGCAATAACAATAACCCGCAGCTAGCAGAGAATAAATCGAAAAAGGAAATAAGTAAAGAAGAAAGTCCGCAAACCGAAAAAAAATCGAACGAACAAACTGAAGCTCTGCAATCAATAAAGGAAGATACTATCGATAAAAATGCAAATAATTTGGGATATACGGACGCCAGTAAAACCAGAGTCGAACCAGCCATTTTAGAAAATGTGGCCTCAGAAGAAAGTGAGATGGTAAAAGATACTGAAAGTTTAACCCTTGCTGACGAACCGGCAGAGACGACCAGGTTAGACAGTGAAATTCAAAATTTGGCGCTGGGTCCCGCAGAGATTGAGAAGCCTCAACCATATGCAGACAATGATATAACAGGTCAAACAATTGAAAATGATGACGAAAGCGTCATGGAGGTTTCGCGTTTAAGTAAAAAAGAAAGAATCCAAAGCTCCAGTAATCAATTGTCTCAGGAAAGTGATTTGTCAGATGCAAAATCCGGCTCAGGTAACACCTTTTCCTTCAGAATTAACACACTGGAAGAGGATCACTATACAGGATACTAAACAAGATTAAACACCGAAATTGGAAATGTATCACTGAATTAACTATCAGTCACCTATATTTGCATTTTTTTTAAAATCCATTCCAAACAGCGGCTTACCATTTAATCTGTGTCGCATCGCTCGCTGAATACAAACTATGAAAAATTTGATTCCGATTTTTATACTAATTGCCATAGTACTGGTAATCGATATTTACGCATTCAAATCCTTGAGACTTGTAAGCTCAGGGTGGTCGAATTCGCTTTTGAAAACAGGAGTGAATATATTGTATGCACTCAGCTCTCTATTAACCTATGCAATAATAGTTTATGCTTTTGTAAGCTTCAGTAGAGACGCATCTCAACAAATGAACCACTATATCTTTTATATGGGTTTTGGTGTGCTCGTGCTTATTCTAATTCCAAAATTAGTTGTTTCCCTTTTTCACTTAGTTGACGATGTAGTGTTTCTTTTTAAATGGCTCACCTCCTATTTTGTTCGGAATCCAAGTGGGATAGAATCAAGCTCAAACGGCATTACGCGATGGCAGTTTATTTCACGGATGGGTTGGATTCTTGCCGCCATTCCTTTCACTGGTATTTTGTATGGTATGATAAGAGGTCGATACGCATTCAGAGTTTTGCGTGAGTCCCTCGCATTTCAGAATCTTCCCGCTTCCGCGAATGGTCTTAAGGTGGTCCATATTTCTGATATTCATATTGGTAGTTTTTTTAATAATCACAGCGCTGTAAAGCACGGCATAGATATGGTGAATTCTCTAAACCCGGATATTATCTTCTTTACTGGCGATTTGGTTAATAATTTCGCTTCTGAAACGGATGGCTGGGACAGCGTGCTAAATGGTCTCAAAGCGAAATACGGAAAATACTCTATTCTGGGAAATCATGATTACGGCGATTATGCCGAATGGTCGAGTGAGGCTGCAAAAAAGGAAAATCTGGAAAGACTAAAGGCATTTCATTCAAAAATAGACTTCAAGTTGCTCTTAAATGAATGGACTCCTTTTACCACAGAAAGTGGTGAAACATTTGAAATTATCGGAGTGGAGAACTGGGGTGAAGGTGGATTTAGCAAATATGGTAATTTGGCCAAAGCCACAGCGGGAACCAATCCGAAAAATTTCCAGATTCTCCTCTCCCACGATCCTTCTCATTGGGATTCTGAGGTCATTAAGAAAACACAAATTGATCTCACCCTTTCGGGGCATACCCATGGAATGCAATTTGGGGTCGAAATTCCGGGAATTTTAAAATGGAGTCCTGCAAAATATAGATATCCACGATGGGGAGGCCTTTACAACGAGGCAAAACAGTTTATCTATGTTAATCGCGGGTTTGGATACCTCGGGTTTCCGGGTCGCGTGGGCATGCCTCCCGAAATTACACTAATCGAACTTCAAAAAGCTTAATGCCTTTTTTATAGCCTTTTCTTTTGATTTCAATCCGGGAAAACAGAAGCTGAAAGGGCCATAGATTGAGAAAATAGCCCGCTATCGACATGGGTTTTAGCATTTACTTCATCTAAATATGAAAGTATATTCTCTGTAGCCATGTTGCCGGTAAGATCATCTGCGGCCATTGGGCAGCCACCAAATCCTTTAATTGCTCCATCAAACCTTCTACACCCGGCTTTGTAGGCAGCTTCAACCTTTTCTCTCCAAGAAGATGGTGTGGTGTGAAGATGTGCGCCAAAATTTACTTCAGGCAATTCGGCTATCAGGGTTGAAAACAAGTCGGTTATAGAATGTTTATCAGAAGTTCCTACCGTATCGGATAGTGCTATAATATCGATCCCGAGATCATTGTGGAGTTCATTAACCCACTTTGCAGCTATATCCGGGTGCCACTCATCACCATACGGATTTCCGAAAGCCATGGATATATATATTACGACACGCTTTTTATGTTTGTCAGCAAGTAACTTTATCTCTTCTACCCTGTGCAAAGATTCCGCAATAGACGCATTTGTATTGCGCTGTTGAAAGGTTTCCGAAATTGAAAACGGATATCCCAAAAAATCAATTTCATCAAAAGCGCAGGCATCCTCTGCTCCTCGCTTATTGGCAACGATTGCGAGCAGTTTCGATGTTGTAGAATCCAAATCAAGCTGCTTTAAAACCGCAGCAGTATCCGCCATTTGAGGAACTGCTTTTGGAGATACAAAAGAGCCAAAGTCGATGGTATCAAACCCAACTTTCAGCAAAGAATTGATGTACTCAACTTTCTTTTGTGTAGGAATTGTTGTTTTAATTCCCTGCATAGCATCCCGCGGACATTCAATTATTTCAACCATTTGCTATTATTCTTTCGTTAATCTCCTTTACCAGAGCGGGTCCTTCGTAAATAAAACCGGTATAAAGCTGCACCAGAGATGCTCCGGCTTCCAGCTTTTCCATGGCATCGTCTGCCGAGTGAATTCCGCCGACTCCTATGATCGGAAATGCGCCATTTGATTTGGTATGAAGGTACCGAATTACTTCAGTAGACCTCTCTCGAACAGGCTTTCCGCTGAGACCGCCTAATCCTATTTCTTCAATTTCGCTTTTATCAGTTTTCAAATTTTCTCTGGAAATGGTCGTGTTAGTGGCTATAATTCCAGCTATTCCGGTTTCAGACACAATATCAATGATATCATCCAGTTGAGAATCTGTCAAATCAGGTGCGATTTTAAGCAAAATGGGTTTAGGCTTAACCTTCGAATTATTTAACTCTGTGAGTGTCTTTAACAATTTTGTCAGCGGCTCCTTCTCCTGCAACTCTCTCAAGTTAGGAGTATTAGGCGATGAAACATTTACCGCAAAATAGTCTACAACATCAAAGAGAGTTTCGAAACAAGCCACATAATCGTCTGTAGCATTCTCGTTTGGGGTGGACTTATTCTTACCAATATTTCCACCTATAATGACTGACGCGTAGCGTCTCTTAAGACGCTTTCGCATTTTCTCGACTCCTCCATTATTAAACCCCATTCGGTTTATTAGCCCATTATCTTTCGGCAACCTAAAAAGACGGGGTTCTTGATTTCCGGGTTGTGGTTTTGGAGTAACCGTCCCAACTTCGATAAATCCAAATCCCATGAATGCAAGTTCGTTTACAAGCTTTGCATCCTTATCAAATCCGGCTGCGAGTCCTACTGGATTTTTGAACTTCAACCCGAATAATTCGCGTTCGAGCTTTTTGCTATTTGTGTTATACAATCCATATACCAAAGACTTTACTAATGGTAATTGAAAAGCAACTTTCAAGAAATTAAATGTGAATTTATGTGCCGGCTCAGCACCCATTTTAAATAATAATGGTCTGATTGTGCTCTTATACATAGCAATTATTTGGATGCAAAATTAAGGTATTATAAAGGTTAACAAAGTATTGGTCGTTGATTTCGAAATTATTTTGTATCTTCATAACTATTAATGACTTATGGTACATGCAAATATATCCGCATTTAATGAGCTTGGTTTAATAGAGCTACCTTCTGCAAACATTGTGGAATTGGACCAGGATATTGTGATTATTTACTATAAAGAAGTTGAAGAAGAAATTGACATAGAAGAAGCAAGGAAGCATACGGAGGCTATTTATGAATTGCGTGACGGGAAACCATGCAGCCTGATCATTAACTTTTTAGAAGTACAGGTACTATTCACAAATGCCGCACGAGAATATTTTGCTCACAACGAAAGACATTCTGCCATTCGCCTCTCACAGGCGATTGTGATTGATGGCCTGGCTCAAAAATTAGTTGCAAATTTTTATAAAACTTTCAACAAACCCAATTGCCCGGTTGAACTCTTTTCTAACGAGGCAGATGCCCTAAAATGGTCCCTTTCTATCCGTAAATAGCGTTAAAGTTTATGTTACGATAAGTTAAGTCTATAGCAATATTGGCATTATTAAGTAAACTATCTTTAGTTTTGGCTGTTAAATTAATAAACCTACTAAAACTAAAATATTATGTCTTTTAAATTACCCGATTTACCTTATAAGTTTGATGCATTGGAGCCAAACATTGATGCGAAAACAATGGAAATTCATCATGATAAGCATCACGCGGGCTACACTTCTAAACTGAATGATGCCATTGAAGGCACCGGTCATGAAGGAAAAAGCATTGAAGAGATTTTAAAGAACGTGGAACAATCAAATTCGGCTGTAAGAAACAACGGTGGTGGTTTTTACAACCATTCTTTGTTTTGGAAAGTTATGAGTCCTGACGGCGGAGGAAAACCTTCAGGTGAATTGGCTGAAGCCATTGAGAAAGATCTTGGAGGCTATGATAAGATGAAGGAAGACTTTAACAAAGCTGCCGCTACTCGATTCGGTTCGGGATGGGCATGGGTTGTAGTCGGAAATGATGGAAAATTACACATCACAAGCTCGCCAAATCAAGATAACCCACTTATGTCGTTTGCAGAGGTGAAAGGTACGCCAATTCTAGGTCTTGACGTATGGGAGCACGCGTATTATTTGAAGTATCAGAACAAACGACCCGATTATATTTCAGCTTTTTGGAATGTTATAAATTGGTCGCAGGTAGCTGAAAACTTCAGTCATGCGAAAAAGTAATTAATTTTAATTCAGAAAAAAAGGTCGCCTTTTTGGGCGACCTTTTTAATTTGAATAAGTTTGTAGTAAAGGGATTTACAATGAATAAAGTGAATATTAAAAATAAGAAGGCTTCATTTGAGTATGAACTCATTGATAAATATGAAGCGGGTATTCAACTTACAGGTGCTGAAATAAAATCTATTCGCGCGGGCAAAGCAAGTATTATGGAAGCTTATTGCTTTTTTAAGAACTCAGAGCTTTGGATTAAGAGTATGCATATTTCACCCTATGAACCAGCGAGCTATAACAACACCCCTCCTACCCGAGATAGAAAATTATTGCTTAATGCCAAGGAGATTGAAAAACTCGAAAAAGAACTAAAGAACAAAGGACTTACAATTATTCCAATTCGTGTTTATCTTGCTGACAGCGGTTATGCTAAGGTGCAAATTGCATTGGCTCGGGGTAAAAAGGTATTTGACAAGCGAAACGACTTAAAAGATAAAGACGATAAAAGAGCAATGGACCGAGCTATGAAAATCTAAGCCATCAGTAACTTAAGTCGATTATATTCCCGCCAAACTAAATTTTTGTAATTCCCGCTATCAAGTTCAGAAAAGAGCAGATTGAATTCCAGAGAGTCGGTCATCCGAACACCAGATATCTCTGCCAAATCCTGAAGTTGCAATTTATCAAAAAGATAAATGAACCGATTTGCAAACGCTGTAAATTCAGTTATCCAATTGTGATAGTGACCTATAGCGGCAATGGGATTCTCGCAGGTCGAAAGTTTTAGCTTTATTTCCGACTCCCTCTGATGATAAGCAGAAAGAATCTCCTTTAGCTGTTTATGTTTTGCTGAATCTTCAATTGACAAACGTACTAATTCAGGCTCGGCATAGTCGAAACCAAGAGTTTTCGAGGCTTCAATTATCAATTCCAGGTTGGCGATTCTCTTTTTTGCTAATTTGGGTATAAAATTACGTCTCAAAAAAAAAGTCGTTTCTATAAACACAACTTCTGCTACAGCATCATTTATTGTTTCAGAATCAATAGGGTCTTGAGAATGAATTTTTAATAAAAGCTTAGCCTGAGAATGATCCAAGTACCCTTAGTTTTTCACGAAGCGCTTGGCAACACTCTCTCCATTTAAGTTCAATTCCAAAATATAGACACCCTTATTTAAATTGCTGACATCTATATTCTTAACGCCTGAAAAATCAGCAAAATTGAATTCACCAACGCAGTTACCCACGATACTAATAATTCTGACTTTTAGATTACTACTGCTAGCACCAATGAGTTCAAGGGATAATTCTTCAGTTGTGGGAACAGGATAAATTACCACATCGCTCTTTCTTATATCCGAATTAATACCGTCGCTAACATTCGTTTGGAATGAAAACTCAGCAAAGAAAACATCTGTCATTCCATTGGCCGAAACCGGAGTTGCTCCAGGGGTTAGTGCGAGCGAATTGGTATAATCACCTGTCACCACCACATCTCCGGATGGATTAAAGAAAGCATTGGTTGCCAACTCATTTCCGGCACCTCCGAATATCTGAGCATCAATATAATCACCGGAAATCTTATCGTAAGCCGCCATAAAAATATCAACACCCCCAGCTGAAATCATTTGTGTTTCAAAATCGCCAGGAACGAAAGTAACGGTGCTCTCAAATGATCCGATAGCTATAAATGCCCCGCCAGAAATGATTGCTCCGGAGGTATAATCTTCAATACCAGATCCCTGAATGTGCTTAGCCCAGATCACACTATTATCATCTAAACTGTATTTTGCAAAAAAGGCATCTGCAAATAGCGGCTCTATAATTAGCTCTTCGGTTTCAGATGGATCAAAATCAGTATCACCCTGAATTCTACCTGAAACATAGAGGCTATTGTCTTCTTCAGAAAATACTAAGCTCGAAATAGCATTTGAATTATCGAAATTATTGTAATTATACTCAAAGCTTAAATTACCATTACTGTCAAGAATAAACAACTTCATATCACTGGAAGGAATACCCGTAGTCGCACCATTGACAGTTGCGCCAATCGCAACAGTTCCATTCATTGAGTTGGCTACTGTAGTGAGGTTGTCATTACCTTCTGTGGAGATTTCAAAATGCCATATATAATTACCATCAGAATCGTATTTAACAAGAGCAGCATCAGATCCACCGGCCTGAGGGTTTAATATCACCTCATTTTCTCCCGGGTCGACATCTACATTGCCATTATATCGAATTCCATAAAAAACGTTGTCATCTGCATCAGCGTTAATTTCAGCACCAAATTCAAAGAAAAGCGACCCAAATGTATTAACCCATATCAGCTCTCCACTGGCGTTGTATTTTGCCAGAAAGGCATCCTTTCCACCAGAACTGGTCTTCACGACAGGATCGCCCTGAGGATTAAAGTTTACCGAATTAGAAAAACTTCCCGATATGAGAATATCATCATTGGAATTTACAGATATACCTCTAGCATTCATCCCATTAGAAAGACTTAATCTTCCAAGGTTTATAATCCATTGAAGCGAACCGTCTTGTGTATATTTCGCCAGAAAAAGATCTGGATTACCAAGTGGATTCTTATCAGAAACCGCATCGGTAGGATCAAAATCCATTTCTTCACTAAAGGAACCATAGACAATAATATTAGACTCACTGTCGTAACTCACTGCCTGTCCGGCATCTGCCAGATTACTACCTATCCCAAACTGAGAAAGGTTGGTAAAGAGATCCGCTTGGGCATAGCTACTAAAGGTAAGTAGTGTAGAAATTAAAAGGAGTAAAGTTCTTTTCATATTGAGGTGAGCTAAATTCTATTTCATTATAAGTGGTAACTTTTCTTACGCAAAGTTGCATCAAAAGTTATCCAAAACTCGCAATTCCATTGACTTTTCTTGCTTTTCTTAAATTGGTTTTCCATGTTATTGGAAGGTGGCATTTTATTTGATGAAATTATAACAATTCACATGAACACGTGTTAAAAGTAATAACAACCAAAATTTGATTTAAAAATCTAATTATCGGTCGAGAAACGTTGTTACATAACAATACAAAAGAACAAAATAATGAAATACTTATTAATAATGCTTATGCTCTTCGCATTAAATGCCTGTGCTCAAACTTCTGATCCTTCAGATAGTAAAGAAGATAAGAACCAGTACGAGGTAGTGAAATCTGAAGAGGAATGGAAAGCTGAATTAACTCCAGAGCAATTTGAGATCCTCAGAAACAAGGGCACAGAGCCCGCATTTACAGGTAAATTACTAGAAACCAAAGAAGAAGGAACGTATGTATGTGCCGCCTGCGGCAATGCACTATTCGACTCTGAAACAAAATTTAAATCAGGCACAGGGTGGCCAAGCTTTTACACAGTAATTGGTGATACGAATGTGGTGTCTGAAACAGATACAAGTTTTGGATGGAACCGTGTAGAAGTGCTCTGCGGCAAATGTGGAGGTCATCTGGGTCACGTTTTTGAAGACGGTCCAAAACCTACAGGCCTGAGATATTGTATTAACTCTGCAAGTTTAGAATTTGAACCTGAAAAATAAAGTTATTTTTGATTAATTATAGGGCACTTAGAACTTTTATCCGTTTAAAGAAATAGTTGCTAAGTTTTGATTGACATCAATCTTAATCCCACGAACCCCTGCAGCTTCGCCGGCCTCAATATCGCGCCACTTGTCCCCTATCATCACAGATTTTGATGGGTCAACGTGGTGTCGATGAATGGCTTTTTCAATCATTCCACCATGCGGTTTTCGGCAAAGGCAATGACTTATGGCATCGTGATGTGGACAAAAATAGGTTTCGACGTAATCGATTCCGGCCTTTCTAAACTCCTCTCCCATATAGGCATCAATTTCCTCAAAATCAGCAAGGGTATAACGCTCTTTTGCTAATCCTCCCTGATTTGTAATTACAATAATACTGTAACCTAGATCTGACCATTTTTTCAAAGTGTCAATCACCCCGGGTAAAATGGTAAACTCCTGAATGCATGTGGTATAATCTCCGGGATCGTGATTAATAACGCCATCTCTATCCAAAAAAACCGTCGGTTGTAAACTATTCTTGCTCATAAGTTTCAAAGGTACGATCTGAATAGAAAATTACGATTTTTTCAATGGCTTTTATTTTCGATGATGCCTTCGAACTTATTTTGGGACGAGTAGTAGCCAGATTCGGATTGGTTTCAGTTTTTGGTGTTGCCGAGGGCTCACTCTTTTTTGATTCCGGATTTTTACCGGTGAGAAGCCAGCCCGGATCAACCCTTGGAAAATTATCGAGAACCTTTTGAATAAAATCCAGAGATGGATTATTGCGCCCATTTAGGATATGCGAAACACTCGATCTTTGAATTCCAAGCAAGTCGGCAAAGGACGATGCACTGTGATTGTTTACTTGAATTATCGTTGCTATTCGATCTTTTAATTCCATGGTTACTTATGTAACATTGCTAGTTTAATCTCAATGAGCCACAAAGGTAAGCGAATTCAAATATTTAACCATAAATTAATCTCTTAAGTGAAATAAACATTGTAAACACCTGTTCCAATGAATTATAAAAATTAAGTACTTTCAAATTCAATTTGTTTACATGTGTAGTTGGAAGTGTTCACTTTTGTAACTTACACTCATGGATTCTTTTGACTGTACGTGTTACATTTGTAAACCAGAGGCTGATTAGCTAAGAATATTAGCAAGTAGCGGTTTCAATTATTGGGAAGGTTTAAACTATTAAACGGTCTTTGGGTTATCTTTGAAAAGAAATTTATTGTAATGCCGAGTACAGAAAAAGATGATTCATTTATCAATCCTATAGATAAAGATAAGATTACCGAATCTCCCGGTCTCATACCCTACCCTCACACAATTGGAAGTCCGTCTTTCGCTCCAAATAAGGAAGGCAGTATCAAGAAAACGGCTATTCGGGTTATGGAGGAGCAGTGCCATATGCAGATGGATCAAATCAAGGAGCAAATTGCACTTTTAGCTAAGCAGGCAGATAAGATTAAAACACGAATGGAAACTTCCAAGGCGATATATGGCGCTGAGATGGCATTTGAGCCGCTGGTGGGTGAAACTTATTATCTGTACGCCCGCGAGAAAGATATTTTCGTTTTATCTATGGTAGGCCCCTCAGAATGGGGACGAAAAGTACCTTTCAAACACTATGTTGCGACTGTAAAGCTGCTTTCAGACAGAACCTGGGAGGTTCTCCCTGACTAGGAATCACTAAAAATCTCTTTTCTTTAGCTGGTAAAATATTCCGAAAAGGAAGATTCCTCCCCATACTGTAGCTTTTAAAGTAGGGATAAGACCAATATAGTCAGGTGTCTCCATAAAGACATACCTTGAAAATGGAAAGGTAATAATCGATGAGATAGCTTCCAGGGGTAATATTGATCCTATTATTGGATAAAAATGCCCGATAATTCCCGCTGCTATTGGTTCAAGCATAACCGTATAGATTAATAATACCATTATCGCTATTGCTGATTTTCTAATAATAAGCGCCACAAACATGGCAAACATAAAATAGAGCAAGAGCTGATAGGCATGTGCCGGAATGAAAATAAAGTTGTAGAAAATAGCTTCGACCGATACTTCTGAAGCATAGAGAAAGCCGAGGATCAATCCAATTAAAAGGATGGCTGCGCCTGACAATACCGCCAAAAATATGGCAAAGCTAAGCTTAGACAAAAAGAATTCAGTTCTCGAAAGCCCATCAATAATGTTCTGGCGGTGCGTTTTAAATTGAAACTCATTTGTGACCGAAATTATAATCAACAATGCCGGAAATATTTTAAAAAGGTAGCTTAGCCAGGCCAGGTTATGCCAAATATCTTCAAAATCGTAAATAGGAAGCATTGTCGCGCTAAGACCTCCGTACGTTACGCCCTCGTATTCAAGATATTGAAGTATATACTTGCCACTAAAAACAACAGCTAGTAGCGCCAAAAAGTAAATTCCGAGTAAAAACCAGAATGCTCTATTGGTTTTGAGTTTTAAAAACTCCAGTTTGAATAGTCTAAGCATTCTGTTCTGATTTTAAAAGTTGCAAAAACTTTTGCTCCAGCGTATTTGTATTAGCGCTCAGCCTGTTAAGTATTATTCCCTTATCAATCACATCAGAGTGAAAGGAAGTTAGGTTACTATCGGCAGTAAGGGTTAATTTATAAAGGCTGCCTTCTTTTCTATGCGTGGCTATAAATGGCGAGTTGGCCAAATAGTTCAATAGCTTTTCATCATCATCGGCAGCGACTTCCACATTGGTTTTGTCTTGATTGAGATCGGCGACTTTACCCTGAAATATTTTTTTTCCAGATCGAAGTACCGCAAAATCAGAACATATCCGCTGCACTTCATCCAACAAATGGCTGGCAAGAATAATGGTTCGCCCTTCGTTGGCCAGATCAATAATCAAATCCCTAATATCAGCGATTCCTTGCGGATCTAAACCATTGGTAGGTTCGTCAAGAATCATCACTTCGGGATCTGAAAGCAGCGCAGACGCGATCGCCAGGCGCTGTTTCATCCCAAGTGAATACGTTTTAAAGGCATCATTCTTACGCGAAAGCAATCCCACTCTTTCTAACACAACATCGATTCTCGCAGTGTCAACCTGTTTTATTTCAGCAACAACCTTCAGGTTGTTTTCTGCCGAGACGTAGTGGTAAAAGCAAGGTGATTCCAGTATGGCACCAATTCGCCGTCTTGCTTTGTATCCTTCTTGACCGTCAAACCATTGGAATGATCCCGAGACTGGGTTTATCACTCCAAGAAGCATTCCTAAGGTGGTAGATTTCCCACTTCCGTTTGGTCCAAGAATTCCAAATACGGATCCTCTTTGTACTGTGAGATCAAGAGAATCAACGGCTTTAACCCTACCGTAATTCTTTGATAGTGAATTAATTTCAAGAATATTTTCCATTAGTTGTTCTGAGTTTTAATGGAATCTACTTTAGTTTCTGCTTCATTTCCTCTTAAATCAAAGATTTCGGTAACCTTACTCATATCGAGTTCACCCAAAGAGCGAATTGTGCCAGCCGACAGGTTTCCAAATATTTCCAGCACAAAAGTCCCTTGCTCTCCGTCCACAAATAGAACATAGTCATCAACTTCTCTATCGAGAAGGTAAACATCTATTTTATTGCCTGACGATTTCATTTGCATTAGCATTTCAAAACCTTCGTCGGTTAGTCCCGATTTAAACTTAGTCATCAGATCTCTAACCTTGCCATCATCATCGCTCCATGAGAAGAAAATTCTTCCCCTTTTTATTTCACTGAGTGCTTTCCCGTTTTCATCGCCCAGAACTTTCGACATCATCCTGATCGTGCTCGGGTAAAAGTAGAGACCCGTTAATTCTTTATTTCGTGTCTTAGAATAGATGTTCAGTGTTTCACTTTGCTCACTTTGGTGGCTACAGCCTATTCCGGCTGAAAAAATCAATGTTAAAAGCAAAGCAAAAACGCTTCTATTTTGAATTCTTGTTTTCATCTAGATTTTCAAGGTAGTTCATGCCTCCAATATTCATTTTTTTAGAAAGACTCGACATTTTTTCGAGATCAATATCTCCTACAAGGCTCATCAAAAATAGGTTTCCTTTTCCACCTACAATCATAAAGAGCTCATTTATCCGATCACCATTTTCCAAAATATAGAACCGCACCTTCTCATCCTTGTCATCAATGCTCATAAGCACCTCATATTCGGAACCTACTTTTTTAATAGCACTCTTGAAGTCTGTAACCTGCACATTTGGTATATCGCCTTGTTCATAGGCTAGTATACGAATTCCTTTCAAGCCTTTTATGGCATCTTTAAACTCTGAATTTTCGGGCGAGTCAACCTGCACATTAGCGAAAAGCTCAAACATCTTGCTCGATACCACTACAGAAGTAAAGTCTGGATTATCGGCATACTTTTCAAAATACTTATCGATAGCATCCTGCGCATGAAGAATAGTAACGCTCATGAGCAAAGCTATTAGGACTGAAATTATATTCCTCGTTTTCATTTTTGTTCTTTATTAGTGTTCACGGTACTGGTATCGGCCTGCATTCCTGCAATGCTCATCTTCACATTATAAAATCGTTTAATCTCTCTAATCGGCTCCTTGCCCTTGTTTAGCTTTTCTGAAGCAAACATCAGGGCTTTTTTAGTTTCCTCAAATGCCAACTCCGGATCGTCAAAGGTATCGGCTTGGGCTATTGCTACTTCTGGTGTGCCTTCCGGCGAATTATCGTTGAGAATAATACTCCATACTCCAAAGGTAAGGCCCAGCAATATCACCCCCACCGCTGCATAGCGAAGAAACAACGAAAGCGTAAATATTCTTGCCCCTGACTCAGTGGAATCAACTTTATTCCAAAAATCAGAATCAAAATCCGCATCCAGCTCCATTACTGTACTTCGGTTTATTTCCTGAAAAAGAGACTGTAACTCTTCACTGATGCCATCAGAATCATTTTTTACAGCTTCCTTCAACTCGCGCTCCTCATCAAGGCTTGTTTCACCGGCCCAGTAGCGCTTTTCTAAATATGCTAATCTAGTTTTGTCCATAGCTATTCATTTTTTCCAATCGTTCCCTTATCGCCTTTCTCGCTCTAAAAATATATACTTTCACCTGAGTCATATCCATATTAAGGGTGTCGCAAATTTCCAGATAACTGAAGCCCTCCACATCTCTAAGCTGAAAAACGGCCTTTTGCTTTTCGGGCAAACTCATTACTGCATCTGAGACTTTCTGCATGGTATCTTTTTCAATAGTATATGTTTCGGGCGACGAATTGGCAGAAACAAGTTTCATTCCAACATCATCTAAATTGCTTTTCATTTTCCTTCCAACTCGTTTAATTTTATCCAGAGATTTATTTCGGGTAAGACTTAAACACCAGGCTTCAAGATTTAGTTTGTCTTCGAGCTCAGCTCTTGTTTCCCAAAGTTTCATCATTACATCCTGCACAACATCTTTCGCTTCGTGCTCGTTTTTCATAAAGCTTAGAGCAAATCGGTACATCTTATTTTTATGTACAAGCACAGAGCGTGTAAATTCTTCCTGATGCATCGATTTACTCTAAATAGGGATTGACTACTTATTAATTAAAAACTTTCTGGTTGTTTCTATCTCTCCTTTTGTGGCCTTTAAAATAAAAACGCCAGTTCCAAAGCTATCAGAATTTAGTTTATGCATTTTATTATTTGCCGTATAATCTGCCACTTTTTTACCAGACATGTCATAAATTCCTACAGTGGCTCCATCAAGCTCTTGCGGCAAAATGATGCTTAGCTCCTGCCCTTGCTTTGCGGGACTTGGGAAAACCAGAACCTTTGATGGATCGATCGTAGAGGCAAAAACATCTTTACCCATTGATGAGAACTGTTTCGTTATTTCGCTCACATCGCTTAGCTTAATGTTTCCTATTATGCTGGCTAACACAAAATCAGTTTCGGATCCAATAATGGCTACCACTTCTGTAACAATTCCATTTGCTTCATTGATCGCAATTTTAATGTCTGAGTCCTTTTCACGGATTGTTATTAGGTCTTCAAAACTTCCTGACAATTCTCGTCTGGCACGTTTTGCTGTGCTCTTCGCATTAGTATCATTATTGTCTATCAGCATTTTAAAGCCTGTTATCTGATCCGCATACTTCTTAAAGTCTTTTGCTTCATCGCTATCCACTTCTATTTGGCTAGCTAATTCAAAAGCTTTCCCACTCAGGGAAATAAGGGTTACATCATCTTTGGTTTCATATTCACTAAAAAACCGGTTGATTGCGGCGTCCTGTCCAAATGATTGGAAGGAGCAAAAGGCCGCCAGTACGAGTGTGTAAATTACTTTTTTCATTGTTTGTTTGTTTTCGTTCACCAAGCAGACGACTCACAATAGAGTTTGTTACAAATAGAATTAAAATTTTTATAATCGAGATTATCACGATTGAAGCGGGCAAATATTAGCGATAAGATTACCTTTGCAGCCGATAAAGTAAAAGACAATGGTTAATAAGATAATAAAGTACGTTTTGATTCTCGCAACGCTGGCGTGGGCTGTTTATCAATTTTCAATCGGAAATATCGGAAACGGTATCCTCTTTACTTTATTACTCGGATTATTTGTATTGAGTTTGTTCAAGCACGAGCTAATTCTTTGGGCATTTGTTCAACTGCGAAGAGGTAAGTTTGATAAGGCTCAAAAAACGCTTGAAAAAATTAAGCATCCGGAGCATTTAATAAAATCGCAAGAAGCCTATTACTATTATCTAACCGGACTGATTTATGCGCAGTCTCAGGGTGTAACCAAATCTGAGAAATACTTTAAGCGTGCTCTTTCAATTGGTTTGCGCATGAAAACAGATCAAGCCATGGCAAAGCTCAATCTTGCGGGTGTTGCTGTAATGAAGCGCAGAAAACGAGAAGCCACAAATTTACTCGCCGAAGTAAAGAAGCTTGACAAAAACAAAATGCTTTCTGATCAGGTGAAAATGATCAAGGAGCAAATGAAGAGAATTTAAGGAAGCGGTTTTACTATCTTCTTCCCCTTTGAGAGCGGCTCTCCTTATTCTTTACGTAAATCAGCTTATTTTTACTCTTGGGATTTTCCCGTAGTTCTATTTCAAAAGAATCGGTAGATCTTATCAAGGGAGTTAGCTTTTCAAAACCATAATTTCTAGAGTCAAAATTTGGTTGTTTTTTAAGCAGAAGACTACCTACGTCACCCAAAAAAGCCCAACCATCCTCGTCTGAAAGATCTGAAATGGTCGTCGCAATTAAATTAATTTCCTTACGGGTTATTGCATCTACAGCCGTTTTTTCTGAATCCTTACTGTCTTCGCTTTTCTTATCGGTCTGATTCTTCAAAATTTCAACATACACAAATTTATCGCAAGCGACTATAAACGGATTTGGTGTTTTCTTTTCACCAATCCCTATTACTTGCATGCCTGCTTCTCTCAATCGAGTGGCCAACCGGGTAAAATCACTATCACTTGAAACGAGGCAGAAACCACTTACTTGATTGCTGTAAAGAATGTCCATCGCATCTATAATCATTGCTGAATCGGTGGCATTTTTACCTTTCGTATAGGCATATTGCTGAACTGGGGTTATGGCATTTTCTAATAATAGATTTTTCCACTTTGTAAGATTGGGCTTTGTCCAGTCGCCGTATATTCTCTTAATTGTCGGATTGCCATACTTGGCGATCTCTTCCATCATTTCTTTTACATGAGCTGATGGAATATTGTCTCCGTCAATAAGCACTGCCAGGTTTGAGTTGTTGTTTGAATTCATAGTTAGGTGCATTCTCCTAAATGCCGTGATATTATAGATTGCAGAAATATGAGCCCAATAGTACAGATTTATATTTCAACCAGTGCACTATCCATTCTCAAATCATAAGTGATAATAATTAAATCCAATTGAATCGGGCAGAGAACAATTCATTACTCAACTCATTATTGGACTGATTTTTTCCACTCGTCAATAGAACGAATTCAAGATACCTTTTGTGAATGACAAGCTTAAAGATAGAATTGAAATAAGTGGGATCAGCTTAAAATTCCCCAAACTTGTAGGTGAAAATAATCCATTTGTAAGCAATACCCATTAAAACTTGCTATCGCTTTAAAAACCCACTCTACATGTTTTTGGAATACCTATAGACCTTTACTTCTAATCAACTTCTGTCTGTTCGTACCCGGGCCAGAGAAGCTTTTGCGATAAGTAAGCACAAGTTCTACTCCACCTTGACCATTGTTGTTTTCAGATAGTTTTGAAGCAGTAAAGTCGTAGCTTATTCCGAGTGAAAAATCCGAATAATTGGCTCTAGCAACAAAGTATATAGCATCTTTGTATCGGTAGTAAGCTCCGATATTCATTGAGAGGTTGTTTCTAAAGTCAGTAAATTCTGTACGGTCCCAAAAGCTAAATTCTATTTCAGAACCAAGGTCAATAATTCGGTTTGGCCCTTGGAACATGATGAAAAGGTTAGGCAAGTATGTTACCTGAGATCCTTCCGGTGTCACAGCCATACTGGCATGACCAATATACTTTCGCATAAGCGCTTCCTCCGATCCTAAAAGATCTACTTTCGGCTTATTTGCATGTAGAACACTGGCTCCAAGAAGTAATCTCGAATAGTCTCCGAATGACTTATACCATGCAACTCCACCACCCAAATCTATATTGGTTTCATTAATAGTTCCCGAAACAGCTTCTCCACTAGGCACACCAAGGTTAAATCCGGTTCCATTCCATTGATTTTCCCAGGAGCCTGCGTTAAGATTTAACGATCGCTGAATGTATCCTACTTGAATACCCACAGAGATAAAATGCGGGTTCATATCAGTGCCGCCAAGATCAATAGCATATGCAGCATTTGCAGATATGCTGAAGTTGTTAAAGTCTACAATTCCAGCGTTATCATTCACTACAGCAAGGCCTACACCGAGAAAGTTTTTATCATACGCATCGGTGGTAAGCTTTATAGGCGCATCAGCTGAAAAAGCCACAGTTTTAAATGGATTATTCGAAAGTGATCCATACTGACTTCTGTAGTTCACCATCGCCCTGATATCACTTTCAAAAGCACCGGCTGTAGCGGGATTATAAGTAATTGGGGAAGCAAAAAATTGAGAAAAATGATAGTCTTGCTGCGCCATACCCGTTATAGAAATGAGCATCAAACCAACAATCGTATGTAAAGTTTTCTTCATAAACGATCTTTTTATTTAACTAGAGTTACATTACCTGTGTAAACCTCACTCAAGGGCTTGTCAGCAAAGGTTACTTCCAGGGTATAAACAAATGTTCCGGGATTTAATTCTTTGCCATTGTGTAATCCATCCCAGCCCACTGACTGATTTGTAGTTTGGAAAACCAGTTGGCCATAGCGGTTAAACACTTTAAAATCCATCCGTGTAATTCCCTGTCCCAGAACTCTGAGTACGTCATTCTGGCCATCACCATTTGGTGAAAAAGCAGTAGGAACGCCAACTGCAGCAACGAAATTAACCATTACGGTTACAGTATCAATAGCAGTACATGAACCCGGCTCTTTGTAATACACTATATATTTAGTAGTCTCATCGGGAGATGTGGTTACTGTTTGAGCAGTGAAGTCATCAACCAATTCAAACGGTTGCCACAAGAAGCTGCCAGTAGAAGGCTGATTTCCCAGGCTACCGGTAAGGGTGATAACTGCACCTGAATTAATCGTTCTGTCGGGCCCTGCGTTCAATGGAGGTCGCTCTCCTACAAATAAGTCTAGTACTATCGGTTGTGCACCTCCAGCTGGATTCCATGCTTCTACAAGCACAATATATTCACCTTCTTCTTCAAAACATACAATACCTGGATTGAACGCTGTAGAGGAGGCAGGGTCTCCACCCTGAAAAGTCCATCTCACTGAGTCTGCATCTATAAAAACAGCGGAGAACTCAACGCAATCTCCTGCACAAACTGTATCGGGAGCAAAAACTTCAATTGTTGGCCGGCATTCCGGAGAATTAATTACTGTAATAACATCTTGAAATACTCTCACACTGTCTCCACCTGTGCCTTCGATTGATAGTGATACATCGAAAGTGCCGGGATTATTATAGCAAATACTGCCCGGGTTTTGGAGAGTAGATGAATTACTACCCGAAACAGCACCTTGGAAATTCCACTGCCACGAGCTCACGCCTATCCCTGTGCTGGCATCGGTATACGTAACACATTGTCCTGCACAAATTGTGTCGGCACTAATTTCAATCCGTGGAACAGGATTGCTAATACACTGCTCTACAACAATAAAATCAGTTCTGGTTTCACTATCCACCTGATTATTTGAATTGCTAATAGTAAGGGTAACATTATAAGTACCAGGTTGGCTATAACAGATTACAGAAGGATTTTGCTCGGTAGATGTAGCGTCGCTAATATCCGCAGTTCCCTGAAAAACCCATAAATAATCTTCTACCAGTCCGAGAGACTGATTGGTGAAATCAACACAGTCACCGGTACAAATTGAATCAGCACTAGCTACAAAGTCCACTATCGGCGGGCCGGTGCAAGGATCTACTGTAATCGTGATTGTTTTGGTAATCGCCGAAGCGCCTTCTACATTATCAATGGCCACAAGTGTAATATCGTACACTCCGGGATTATCATAACAAACAACGGGATTTTGCTGTGTGGAAGTATCAGAAAGAGTTTCTCCTGCAGCTTGTCCACCTGGCAAGTCCCAGTTCCAACCTATAATTGTTCCAGGGGAAGTTGACAGATCGGTTAATTGGATGCATTGCCCCGGACATATTACGGTTCTATCTGCTTCAAAATCTACTTCCGGGCCTGTACAATCTATTATTTCTATATAGCCTGGAAAAGTTTGTTCTTCTGTTCTATCCGGATCGGTAGCAGACAGTGTTACATCGTAAAACCCAATTTCATTAAGACAAACATTGGTTGGGTTTTGATTGATTGACGTGGTTTCAACTCCTGTCGGACTTGTAAAGGTCCACAGCCAGGAAGTAATACCGCCGGGATTATTAGTGGTACTTAAGTCCGTGAAATCTGCACATTCTTCATTCGCACATAAAGTAAAACTGGAAGCTGTAATGGCGATATCGGGCCCACAATCCAGCACGGTAATAATATCCGTGATTGTTACAGGATCACTTTCGTCAATATTATCTGTAACAGTAAGAGTCACATTTTTCGATCCGGGAGTGTCGTAACAAACTGTTGGGTTTTGAAGATCGCTTGTGGCAGGGTTTCCACCTGGAAATTCCCATGCATAAGTAGCACTAGCAGCTCCGGTGCTCAATGGATCAAAAACGGTAAGGTCATTCATTGTCGCACATAGACCTTCACAAAAAGTATCTTCACCATTAAGTACTTCAAAATCCACATCGGGAGCTGCAGGTGCAGGACCGGCAAAAAGTCTTATATTATCTACGGCCACAGAGTAGCTAGCAACTGCCCCATCAGAATTATTGATCCATCTAATTCCGATTTGCACATTTGGGTTATCATTCGCGGAAGCTGGAAGTGCTATTTGAAAATTATCCCAAGGAAATTCATTGGGACCACAGCCACTTCCCGAAGATGGCAAATCGGCAAGTGGTATCCATGTTATGCCATCGGAATACATTAATGTAGCCTTATCATTGGCATTGGGCGATGCCACGAACCAAAACTCAAGTTCATTGTTATAATTTCCTGAACAATTTATCAGTGGACTTTCTACCCGCTTAGAAGTTGTGACTAAGCCAACAGGTGAAAAATAACCGTTATAGGTTGCTCCCTGGTCGGCAGTGGGATTGTTAAGCGTTCCAATATGAAGACTTTGGTTAAAGAGAGCAGGCTGTGTAAGACATCCGGCACCGCAACTAGGTGGGAAAAATCCGCCAGCGGTTGTAGCTGAAACATACCATACATTGGCTATGCCACCGTTAACACCTTCGTTTACAACAGTCCATGGACCATTAAAGGTATTAAACCCATCGGCCAACTGACCAACATTAGCGCATCCACCGAAGTCATCACCAAAGTTTTCAAGCCAGAACTGAGCCTGTGAATTGCTCAAACCTAAAAAAAACATCAACCCGACTAACAAAAGTGACTTCCGAAGCCCCATAATCCTATTCATAAAATGCACTTTAGTCATGCTATTTCTAAAATATTCTGATCTAATAATTTTGTGAAAATAGTGAAATATCGCAGTATTCATCATATTCTTGGCTAAAATATAGCTACACTCTTGGTTTTTTATTCAATACGTTTCATCAAAAATGCATTAAGTTTCTGATAAGTCTCTCGTTTTAAATAAGTTTTTTACACATCGAATTGATAAAAACAATGTCAATCAAGAATACAGCAAGTGATTAAGATTTACAGAGTTGACGATTAAAAAAAAATAAAGATGCCAGAACAAGCCCTAAAAATACAAAGTTCCGGCATCAAATAATATCTATTAGTTAATCACTATTTTTCGGGTTGCAAGTGTTTCACCGTTACTATTGCGGCATTGTAAAAAATAAATCCCATTCTTGAGATTGCGCACATCTATTATAGGAGAAAAAGTAGAATTTACATTTGAAGAAGCTTTTAAAACTTCTTTTCCATCAATACTGAAAATTGCAATTTGAAAACCATCGATTGATGATTCGTTCAATTCAATTTCTAGGTTTAATAAATCCGTCGCAGGGTTTGGAAACACATTAAACACTTTTATTGATTTATGATCTGAAACACCAACAGTCGTAATATTGACTGAGTTTGACTGCACTTCGCATCCGGTAGCTGTAGTAATAACAACTGTATAAACACCGGGCTGTGGAACTGTAATAATTTGGTCTGTGGCTCCTTCTATTATTTCACCGTCCAAATACCAGGCGTATGATTCTCCTTCCAGTAAGCTTTCTGCTTGATCTGCTCCGTTTAAAATGATTTGATTAACAAGTTCACCAGACGATTCAACTACGCGTGAAATTGTTCCTGTCCCACTTCGAACCGCATACATTTCTCCCCAGACATCTTCTCCAAAAGCTACAATTCCACCTCCAAGTAGTCCGCCGGCAAAACTTTGCCATTCTCCACCTTCTTGCCAAACCAACCAGTAATTTCCAGAACACAAATCAACCGAAATGTATTTACCAATAATATTAGAGAAAGAAGTACCTCTGTACACCCTTCCACCGGTGATTGAACAATTACCGCCCGCATGGCCGTATTCAAAAACCGGATCTACCACTTCAAGATTATCGGCACACTGTGAGGTATTGAAAATATCTGTTCCCTCATAGCATCGCCATCCATAATTTGCACCTCCAGCAGCGCCAGCCGGTTGAAAATCTACTTCCTCTAATTCGCTCTGGCCTACATCTGCAATGAATAGATCTCCTGTTTCTGTGTCAAAAGCAAATTTCCATGGATTTCGTAAGCCATAAGCCCAAATTTCAGGAAGCGCAGTTGGATCATTGACAAATGGATTGTCTGCGGGAATTGTATAAGGCAAGGTGCTCACATCAATTCGCAATAATTTACCCAGATAAGTTGAATCATTTTGAGCATAATTATCAGGATCTCCTCCAGAACCGCCATCACCCGTGCCGATATATAAATAACCGTCCGGACCGAACTCTACCTGACCGCCATTGTGATTACTGAAAGGTTGATTAAACTCAAGGAGTATTTCCTCGGAATTTTCGAGAGCATCATTCTCATTTTCTGGATTCACACTAAACTGAGATATACGTGTTTTAAGTTGAATGCTATCATTAAAAGTATAGTTCACATAAAACTTACCGGAGGTGCAGTAATCCGGTGCGAAGGCAAGACCAAGCAAACCTTTTTCTCCACCTGAATTTACCTGAGAACTAATATTTAAAAACGGGGTTGGTTCCTGAGTTCCGTCGGTATAGAGTATCTTAATTATTCCTGCCTGCTCCACAACAAATAACCGCTCATCTCCGGCATTTACAATTTCAGAAGGGCTGCTAAAGCCAGTGGCTAGTTCTTCAAGTTCCACATCGTACTGGCTATAGGCAAATGCTGGCAACAGAGTTAAAAATATCAATAATTTTTTCATAAGTAAAAGGGGGTTCTTTCGTTCTTCTTCTGAGTTCAAATATAACGACATTTAAATTTATATCTGTTCGCAATCCTTAATCACTGGCTACAAGAATCTTACAGTATAAGTTAGAATCTGATAAATCATTCGACATTATGTTAAAACCACACACATAGAGGATATCTTATGATTAACTTTAAATCAAATGCAAAGTTTAGTCGGAGATCATTTCCTCAAGTTTCATTCACTAAAATATCAGATGATCAAAACTAATCCAATGGAGGGAAATCACCTTCTAAACCAAAGTAGCTGCCTGCCAGTAAAGAAATATCGACAATATTTACGTTTGAATCACAATTCAAATCTGCAAGTGAATTGTAACCCTCATCGCCGGAAGTTTTTCCAAAAGACAAAGCAAACTGAGACAAATCACTGATATTAATTACATTATCTCCGTTTATATCACCCGGGGTAATGGTTGGGAAATTTAAAATCGTATTAGGCGTGATAGTTTGGGTTCCTACCGATTTTTTAAGATAGCCATCCACCTTAAGAAAAATGTCAAAAACTCCAAAGGGCATTTCACTTACTAAAAACTGACCTGAAGGGTTAATAATTACGTCAAACTCATGCGTCAGAATATCTGTTCCGGGCTGGTAAAGCTCTAAAACTGCCGGTTTTGATCCACAGGCTTCAATCCACGACACTGTTGCCTCCAGCTCGGTTTCACTAAATGCCTCTGTAACTTTGTAGATAATGCCTTGCGAAGTTTTCACTGCATACATTTCTCCATTTACATCCTCCCCAAAAGCCACTATCTGAGAAGTTAGCGAACCACCAAAGAAGCTCTGCCATTCCTCGTTTTCTTGCCAAAGCAACCAGTAATTTCCAGAACAAAAATCAGCAAGAATATATTTGCCTTCTAAATTGGGATAAGAATTTCCGCGGTAAACTCTTCCTCCGGTAATGGAGCAACCAGCATCATGACCATATTCGAAAACAGGTTCGGTTACTTCTATGGTATCAGAACATAGCGACAATTGATATGGTTGAGTTCCCTCATAACAACGCCAACCGTAATTCGCTCCACCGGGGGAACCAGAAGCCTGAAAATCAACTTCTTCCAAAGCGCCTTGACCTACATCTCCTATGTACAAATCGCCTGTCAAATTATCAAAAGCAAATTTCCACGGGTTTCGCAAACCATATGCCCAGATTTCAGATACGAGGGTATCCACATCAAAAAATGGATTGTCTTCCGGTATAGAATAAGGTGTAGTCCCTACATCGATACGCAACAATTTGCCAAGGTAGCTCGTTCTTTTTTGCGCATTATTAAATGGGTCACCCCCACTACCGCCATCACCTGAGGAAATATATAGATACCCATCAGGCCCGAATTCAAGCTGGCCTCCGTTGTGATTGCTAAAAGGCTGGTAAAATTCCAATAAGGATTCTTCGGAATCTTCATTAGCTATATTTGTATTGTCTGCGCTCACCGCAAAACGGGATATCCGGGTAAAAAGGCTGTCATTCTTCGTAAAGGTGTAATTCACGTAGAATTTTCCACTTGTAGAATAATCCGGTGAAAATGCCAAACCGAGCAGCCCACGTTCACCACCGGAAGTGACCTGAGACGAAATATCTAGAAACGGTGTGGCTATTTGAGTCCCATCCGGGCAATAATATTTTCACTTTTCCTGATTTTTCAATAACAAAGAGACGTTGATCGCCGACGTTAACAATTTCTACTGGTTGACTGTAGCCGCTGGCAACGAGTTCCAGATCAATATCGTATTGTCCAAAGGCCACTAAAGGTAGTGCTGCGAGGACGATTAACATTTTTTTCATAGGTATAAGGAGATTTCTTACGTTATTTCTGACTTGTGTAAATATAACGACATTTAAGTTTATGTACTTTTGCATTCTTAAATTCCAAGTTGAATGAAGCTTAGTGAAGCAATAAATAGCCGAAAAACGTTTGCAATTATCAGCCACCCGGATGCTGGAAAGACCACCCTTACAGAGAAATTTCTTCTTTTTGGAGGAGCTATCCAAACCGCGGGGGCTGTGAAATCAAATAAAATTAAGAAAACTGCTACCTCCGACTTTATGGAAATAGAGCGACAGAGAGGTATTTCGGTTGCTACCTCTGTAATGGGTTTTTCCTATGATGGTATGCAGGTAAATATTCTGGATACTCCCGGTCACAAAGATTTTGCGGAAGACACATACAGAACCCTTACTGCAGTAGATAGTGTAATCCTTGTTGTAGATTGTGTCAAAGGTGTTGAGGAACAAACTGAACGCCTGATGGAGGTTTGTAGAATGCGGAAAACTCCTGTAATCATCTTTGTTAACAAGATGGACAGGGATGGTAAGGATGCTTTTGACCTGCTTGACGAACTCGAGTCAAAACTCAGCATTCGCACGCGGCCTTTGAGCTGGCCAATAGGTATTGGTCCAACCTTTCAGGGAGTATATAATATTTTTGACAATCAGCTTCGGCTTTTTGCAGCCAATAAAACCAAAGTGGAATCAGATACGGTTGATATTGCAGACCTAAGTGATCCTGAATTGGATGAAATAATTGGCAACGAGGCGGCAGAAGTACTTAGAGAAGAAGTGGAAATGGTGCAGGCTGTATACGAGCCTTTTGACAGACAAGCTTATCTTAATGCTGAAATAGCGCCTGTTTTTTTCGGAAGTGCTCTGAATAATTTTGGTGTGAAAGAGTTGCTAGAAACTTTTATCGATATAGCCCCAATCCCACAGCCTCGCGAAACAGATGTGCGTGAGGTAAAGCCACTCGAAAAAACTTTTACTGGATTTGTTTTTAAAATACACGCCAATTTAGACCCCAAACACCGCGACAGGATTGCATTCCTGCGCGTATGCTCGGGCAAGTTTGAGCGAAATCAATTTTTTCACCATGTAAGGCTTGATAAGAAAATTAAGTTTTCAAATCCCTCCAGCTTTATGGCCAGCGAGAAAACCACGATAGACGAAGCTTATCCGGGTGACGTTGTAGGCCTCTATGACACAGGTACTTTTAAAATTGGTGACACTCTTACTGAAGGCGAAAATATGCAGTTTAAGGGAATGCCGAGTTTCTCGCCTGAAATATTTAAGGAACTGGAAAACCGTGACCCTATGAAAACCAAGCAACTGGAAAAAGGTGTTAGGCAGCTTACCGATGAGGGGGTTGCGCAGCTTTTTATCCAGGAATTATTGGGAAACAAAAAGATTATAGGTACCGTTGGTGAGCTGCAATTTGACGTAATTCAATACAGACTGGAGCATGAGTATGGAGCCAAGTGTGAATTCAGATCTTTAAAATACTATAAGGCATGCTGGATAACTAGCGATAACCAGGAAAAATTAGATGAGTTTATCCGTATCAAAACCACTGATATGGCCAAAGACAAGGACGATAACTGGGTTTACCTCGCCCCCAGCGCGTGGATCTTGAAATTGGAGCAGCAAAACTTTCCGGAACTTACCTTTCATACAACCAGCGAATTTAAACGTGAAATTGTAGCATAATTATTGATTACCAGAATCCAAACAATATATTTAATGAAAAGAATACTTCTACTTTTTATCGGTCTCGTTTCCTTAACCCAAATAAATGCGCAAAACGATCAGTACAAGTTTCACATTGATGGTGTGAAAGATACTGTGGCATACCTCGCTAATTATTATGGCGATAAGCTCTATTATTCTGATACGGCTTATACAGATGCCAGCGGTAATTTTGCGTTTAAAGCAATACCCGAGGAAAATCAGGGTAAATATGCTGTGGTAATTCCGGGACCCAAATATTTTGATTTGGTGATAGCTGACGGCGAGAAGATTGAGATAACTACAGATACCACCGACCTGATCAACAATTTGACGGTGCAAGCATCGCAGAATAATAAAGTGATGTATGAGTACATGAAATTCCTTACAGAAAGAAGGAAAGAACGTGAAGTATTGGTTGAAAAACTGGAAGAAAATGAAGGAAATGACGGCTTAACCAAAGCTATTAAGGAAGAATACAATAAATTAAACGATCGGGTGATAGCTTACCAAAAAGCGATTGCTGCTGAGAATTTACCCTTATTTGTAGCAAAAGAAATAATGATGTCGGTTGATCCCGAAGTTCCGGAGGAGTTGAAGGAGGATCAATCTGCGGGATACTTCTATTTTAAAGAACATTATTTTGACAATATCGACTTAAAGGATGATCGGATTGTGCGAACATCAATATTTCACAATAAACTAGATAACTATTTAAATAAAACGATTATTCAAAATCCGGATACCATCATTGCCTCGGTTGATAAGCTTATCAGCAATCTTAATAGCGGTTCTGAAGTATTCAAATATGTGGTGCATTACACAACCTATAATTTTGAGACATCAAAAATTATGGGAATGGATAAGGTTTTTGTTCATATGGTTGATACTTATTATCAGGACGATATCGCCTTCTGGATGGATACTGAAAAAATAAAAAACATTCAAGATAAGGCAGATGAGAAGCGCTTCACCCTCATTGGCCTTAAGGCACCTGAACTAATCTTGATGGATACGAGTGGCACCTGGATAAGCACTTACAAAGATGTGGATACCAAGTATACCCTACTCTTCTTTTACGATCCCGATTGTGGACATTGTAAGAAAGAAACCCCTAAGCTTGTTGACTTTTACAATAATCACCAGCCAAAGAATGTGACGGTATTTGCCATAAGCTCCGATCACGATGATAAATGGAAAAAATTTATCAAGAAGAATAACATGGACTTTTACAATCTAAGCATTCCGGCGCGAGCTTACGCCGATGCCGATTATGCCACAAATCTGATTACCTCGGGAACCACCAATTACAAGAGTTTAAAGTATCAGGAGACTTTCGATGTGTTTACCACGCCAAAGTTGTTGTTATTGGATGAAAACCACATTATACGCGCAAAGGACATTGGCGTTGAGCAGATTGAAGGATTTATTGAGAGATTTGAGAAAGCGGAGCTCTAAAGTCCGATTTTGCAGTCGCGAGCAGTTGGCTGCTAGCTTAATACATCTTAAATAGATGGTTTTAAGATGTAGGAAGAATTAGATAGGTTTTTCAAATATGTCGGCTAGGATAACCAAAAAGCTGGAGTCAAAAACCAAAACAGCTTTCCCGTTAAGCCGTCCAAAGAACTTCAAGACTATTTTTTAACAACCCGAACATCGATCGCCTCCGGGCCATTCTTGCCTTCTACCTCGCGGTAGCTTACCAAATTGTTCTTTTTTATCTCGTCAATTAAGCCCGATACAGAAATATAAATCTCACGATCTGTCTCCAAATCGTTTAGAAAACCGAAAAGCTTTTCGTCCACATAAAACTTTACCTTTCCTTTGCGAAGTCCTTTATCCGTATTCATCCTTCCTTAATCTTTATTCTTATTAAATGCTTCGATAGTTTCTCTATTCCAGGTATGTTCTGAGATTGACTGTCCGTTTTTGAAATAGTAATTTCCGGCCTTGTCCAGTACTTTTTTGTACTCATCACCTCTGTTTCCTTTTACCACTATTCGAGTTATGATCACCTTGTTGCCGAGAGTTGAGCTTTCTTCACTCACTCCGGGAGGATAATTTTCTGCTAATTCACTTCTAAAATAATCGTCGTAAGCCTTTGGCTCCGTCGATTGGGTATTGCTTAGATTTTCAGCGGCCAGGTTTCTTTTTTTATCCGCCATGGCGGCAGCGTCATCCATCGCTGTTAATTGACGTGCTTTATCTTCTTTTATCTTCTGTGCTCCTGCGGATACTTTATCGTTGTTTTTTTCAATTTGGATATTGGCGGCCTTTTCCTGAGCTTCCTTGTTTTTAGCTGCTACATTTTTAATGTTTTCAAGGTTTTCTTCGACCAGATTAGCCCGTTGCGCCTTAATTTCTGTCTCCTTATCTTTTATTATCTCAACGCGTTCTTTTCTCAGGTCGTCCGCTATTTTATTTTCGCTGTAGCGCTGAGCCGCATTTTCATTTAGCTTTTCACTAATTTTTAAACGTTGCTCTGCACTGGCACTGCTCCACTCGCTTATGCGCTGTAGCTGCTCCTCTTTCAGTTCACTGTATTTTTGAATTTCTTCATCGCGAAGACCTTCTCTTTGAGTCATCAACTCTATCTTGCTCTTTGCTTCCTGTTGAATTTTCTCATATGCATCTTTCGTCTGCACATCATGAGTCTCCACACGCCTCTGTCGCGAATCAATTAGAGCCTGCTTATACTGGATAGAATTCTTTATTTTCTCTTCGCTCAGCGCTTGAGATTCAGCATGCTGCTCGCCTGACTGAGCCTTCAACTCGGCAATCCGGGCATACTCAGCATCTCTGCCTTCCTTAGAATCACTTTCACGGTTTTCAGCATTAGCAGCTTGTTGTTCCTTGAGCTTTTTAATGCGTTCGTATTTCTCTTTTTCTTGTGCTTCACGGGCATCACGCATGAATTGCTCCGCCTGTTCTTCAGAGTTGGAGTTTACTCTGCTCAGCTGATCGTTGGTACGTTTAGGTTTGTTTTCGTTCTCTTTTTTCAACGCAGCCAGTCTATCTCTTTTAGCTTCAGCTTCTGCTTTTTCTTTTATCAAAAGATTTATGCGCTCGATCTGTCCTTTCGGATAAATTTCTTCAGGTTTTAATTTGATTGCGTTTTCGAAAGATTCTATTGCAGCGGTATAATCTTCCTCGATTACCAAGTCATCTCCCCTTTTAATAGCGTCGCGGTATTCTTGCTCAAGGGCTTCAGCATCATCTGCAAGCTGTTCCAGACGCAATTTTTCCAGCTGAATATCAATTTCCTGAATTTTCTTGGGTGGGTACTTCTCATCCGGCTTTAAGTCCTGTGCATCGAGGAATTTTAAGCGAGCCATTTCATAGCTAGCTTCATCGTAAAGTGCATCGCCTTCCGAAATCAGTTTATCGAATTTCCTTTGATCAGCAAGTTCTTTATCCAGTTCTCCTAAAAGTTCATTCACCTCGCCAATTTTAGCCAGTGCAATTTCACTGCTTGGAATAAGAGCAAGGGCATCTTCATACTGAGCAAGTGCATCTTCATACTTTTGCTTTTTGAAAGATTTGTCTCCATCCTTTATAAAGTCGTCAAACTCTTCCTGAACTAATTTTTGACGTTCTGCTTCGGCCGCTGCTTCCTCTGCAGCTATTTTAGCTTCAATATCGGCAATTTGATCTTGCGGATATTGCTCACCAGATTTTACCTTTAGAGCGTCCTCATATCCTGATTTTGCCCTTAACCAGTTGCTCTTTCCATACTGTTGGTCGGCATCTTTAATCGCCGCGGCGTAAGCCTCTTCAATTCCCGCTGCCTCCTGATATTCCAGCATTTTTTTCATGGCAGCATCAATCTTTGGCTGTATATCTCCCCTTTCGGGCAATATCGCCAGAGCCTCGTTGTATTTCACTATACCGCTTTCAAAAGCATTTTCCTTTACAAGATTATCGCCTTCCAGAATCAGTGCATTCACTTTCTCGGCATTCGCCTGAGCTTCAGCATCAGCAGCAGCTGCAGCCTCAGCAGCTATGCGTTCTTCAATAAGTTTTATCTGGTCTTTCGGATAGGCCTCATCCGCTTTTAAGGCAACAGCCTCACCATAAGCCGCAAGTGCATCCTGCAGGGCCGATTCACTGAGTTTTTGATCACCTCTGCTTATCCATTCCGCATACTGATCTTCCACAGCAGATGCTTTCTGCTTTGCAGTCTGTGCTGCCTTTGCCTCGTCGAGTTTTGTTTGCGCAATAATGTCGCCTTCTTTTACACCTAGCGCATCTTGATATCTTTGAATGGCTTCCGCAAAATCTTCTTTACCCAGAGCTGCATCGCCGGCATCAATAAAGCCCTGATATTCCGCTTCAAGCGCTTCCATTTCTGCAGCTTTAGCAGCATCTGCATCCCGTTGGGCGATTGCCGCGTCTATAAGTTCTATTTGAGATTGCGGATAGGACTCATCTGGTTTTATTTGCTGAGCTTGCTCATAGGCTGTGCGAGCCTCAACATACTTTTCATTCGCCATTTTAGCGTCTGCATCAGCAAGCTTTTCGCTATACGCAGCTTCTGTTTCCTGATTGGCATCAAATTCGGCCTTCAGAGCTTGTGCGTCTTCCAAAGCTTTTGTTGCGTCCTTATCATCTGGCATTGCACCAAGCGCAGTTTGAAACTGAGAAATAGCTTCACCATATTTCTTTCCTTCTACCGCAGTATTTCCGGCAGCCATCGCGGCATCGTAAGTTTCTTGCGCTTCGGCAGATGCGGCCAAATCCTTGAGCTTCGCGTCAATTTTAGTTATTTGATCGAGGGGATAAGTTTCTTCCGGAATGAGGGTACGCGCTTCCTGATATTTCGATTTTGCATCTGCAAGGTTCTCATCTTTGAATAAGTCATCTGCCTCAGCAATCAGGGCATCATAATTTTCCTGCTTTTGAGCGGCAGCCTGCTTTTCAGCAAATATACCTTGAGCTTCTTTGAGTTTCGCCTTTGCTGTGGCATCGTCGCTAAAAATGGTAAGAGCCTCGGTGTATTTATCAATGGCTGCCTGATATTCTGTAGCAGTCATGGCTTTATCTCCATCTGCGATGAGCGCATCAAAGGCAGCCTGTTGCTCTGCAGCATTGGCCAAAGCTGAAATCTTAGCTTCTGTCTCTGCAATGCGTTCCGTGGGATACGGCTCATCCGGTAAAAGTTGATTCGCTGCTTTGTAATCGGCTAGCGCAGCCTCGTAATTTTTTGCACCAAATTTCTGGTCGGCAGAAGCGACTAGCCCATCGTACTCAGCTTTCTTTGCAGCAATGGCCTCCTTATTGGCGATGGCATCGTTTACCTCTTCAATTTTTCGCTGTACCTCTGAATTGTCGGGCAATACTTTTTGTGCGGCAGTATATTTAGCAAGCGACTCTTCGTACTTAGTTTCCTTAAATAGCTTTTCACCATCGGCCATGAGGGCATTAAACTCCTCTTGCTTTTCCATATTGGCAGCCCGCTCTTCCATAATCCTGGTCGCCTCTGCTACCTGGTCTGTGGGATATTGCTCATCTGGCTTTAAAGTCAAAGCTTCGTTATACTTCTCTATAGCCTTCTGAAATTCTTCAGTACGCATAAACCCATCCCCGGCGTCGAGTGCTGCAGAGTAATCAGCATCGAGTTTTGCTTTGGCTTGCTGCGCATTGAATTTTGTTTCAGCATCACCGAGTTTCCCTTTTACTTCAAGATTATCGGGTTTAATTTCAAGAGCAGCTTTAAAATTTAGAACGGCATCCTGATATTTATCCTTAGACATTGCAGCATCGCCATCTTTTACGAGCTGAATAAATTTCTCTTCTTCTGCATCAGCAGCCTTTTCTGCCGCAGTTGCTTCTTTGTCAAGATCCTTTTGTACCTTTTCCATTTCGCGCATAAAACTCATTATGTCGCTTTTCACTTTGTTGGTATGAGCAAAATCCCATATTAAGTCAGCCTCAGCAGGATCATAGCTCGCCTTTCCTATGGGCTGGTCAAATACAGAAAGATCCTGATCTTTCATGGCCTCGGTGATTTCATACATACTCATATCGGTAGGCATGATAATTCCTGCACCAATTACCTCTTCAGGAATATTTTTCGCATCAATAATAATGGTCCTGTTTACAAATCCGGGCTTCTCAAAGTCAAATTCATATCGCGAATCACAATCCAGATAAAACTCATATTTTCCATTAGCCCTCGTGGTATACGAATCGTAAGTCGCACCATTTTTTTTGACTGTTACTGTTACGTCAGAAAGTTTTGATGACGTCATGGCGTCAGAAACCACACCGTGTACATTCAGGTCGTCTTGACCATATGAAACAACGGGCAATAGTATAGACAGCCATAACCCAAATAGGGAAATGACCGCTCTCAAAGAGGAATTTTTAGAAAATGGGCCTTGCAGGTAGCTCATTGGTCGCAAATATCGAAGAATTTTCTGTTTCTTTCGATGAAATATTTATACAATATTAAACGTCTATGATACAGTTTAGTTACTGGGAAAGCAAGCATTTTTGGAATTATTGGGATTTCACAATTATCGGAAGTGGAATAACTGGACTTACGGCAGCCATTTTCATCAAAAAAAAATACCCAAAAGCAGTTGTAACTGTTTTGGAACGTGGAATGCTACCAAGTGGTGCCAGCACTAAAAATGCGGGCTTTGCCTGTTTTGGCAGCATGTCTGAAATTCTCGACGATCTTAAAACTATGTCAGAAAACACTGTCTTTGATTTGCTGAAAAGCAGATATAAAGGCCTGAAGGCGCTACGAAGTTTATTGCCTGATTCAAAAACCGGGTACATCCCATCAAAAGGTTTCGAGATTTTCACTTCTGAAGAACGTGAAATTCACGAAGATTGTATGCAGAAACTCGATTTTATAAACGAGGTTATTGATTTACCTATTGGACACTCAACCTTCAAAGCTGATGATAATTTGATTGGTGAATTTGGATTTAGCGGTGTCAGTCATATCATCTCAAACCAATATGAAGGAACGATCGATACCGGATTAATGATGCGCAGTTTGATAGATCTGGCGCGCGATCACGAAATAAATATTTACAACGGTGTAGAAGTAACCGCCCTTG
Organism: uncultured Cryomorphaceae bacterium; assembly: GCA_963748925.1. GTDB lineage: Bacteria > Bacteroidota > Bacteroidia > Flavobacteriales_D > Cryomorphaceae > Cryomorpha. The sequence goes on from CAVVKG010000001.1 coordinate 725,568, forward strand.
ATGTTTCTGCTTCAAAACCCATCATTCAAACAAATTATGGCCCCGTTTCAACAGGAAAAGTAATTATAGCGACCAACGGCTTTGCAAAACAACTATTTCCCGAAAGGGATGTAAAACCTGCACGCGCTCAGGTCATAATAACTAAACCCATTGAAAATTTAAAAGTAAAAGGCTGCTTTCACCACAATTGCGGGTACAATTATTTTAGGAATATTGATGGTCGAATACTGCTGGGAGGTGGCAGACACTTGAATAAAGATGGTGAGGAAACTTACGAAATTGGAAATACGGATGAAATCACTAATTACCTTGAAGAATTATTGCGTGAGGTTGTCTTACCGGATACTGCATTCGAAATAGATTCTAAATGGAGCGGCATTATGGGAGTTGGGAAATCTAAAGAAGTAATTTTGGAAGAAGCAGGCCCCTCAGCAATTGTTGGATTCAGATTTGGTGGAATGGGTATTGCTCTAGGAACGGAAATTGGAAAGCAAATTTCAAGAATGGTATGAATTTTTTAAAGCTGGTGCATTTCTGGTAGCATTCTATTAAACATTTCTTCACTCATTCCATTTTTTACGATTAAATGTACTGACCTTCTTAGTAAATCAGAGAGGTAGGATTGTAACTCTATAAATTGAGGTCTGGAATCACTATTAAATTCGACAACTACACCTAAACCAGCCGTGAGGACCGGTTCATCAGACAAATCAGACTCGAGGACAGCCAAAAAATTGATATGATACCTCTTAAACAGATCGGATTTAACACTGCGTAGGATAATGAGTATATCTTCGATGGAATTCATTTTGTGAAATTACTTAGAATTAATAAAGACCTCTCAAATAAATAGGTTTTTCTAAGATAATTAACATTTCCAATACTTTTTTATCCGTTCTGAATACATATTCTACAGCCACCGATGAATTTTTTAAGTTCAGATATGAAGGTTATTTTTAAATTAACCCAATATTTAGCTAATAAAGATTTTGAAACGAACCATTGCCTGGCTTTTCCTACTTTTTTCCCACTCCGCAATTGCCCAATCTGAACCAGATGAAATTGTGCGATTAAAGAAGCTATCGGTAGAGGTTTCAGACTTGAAGAAAAAAACAGGAATATATAATGATCTTGCCTGGGAATACACCTATATCAATTACGACAGCTCTAATCATTATGTCAATCTGGCGCTAAAGTCGGCAGATGAGCTGAAAGATCCATACTGGCAGGCAGTATCATTGGAAATGCTGGCTATCCTTAAAGAGGTGTCGGGTCAAAATGAAGAAGCAATTAAGCTTTATTTTCAGGTTATTCCAATTCGCGAAAGTATAGGCGGCAGAGGACTTGAGAATACCTATAATAATATGGCAATCATCTTTAAGACACAAAATGATTTTGCTAAAGCCTATGACTACTTCAGGCAATCTTATCTGATTGAAGTCAAGAATGGCAATAAGTTAGGAATTGCGGGAAGTCTTATAAATATGGCTATTACTGAAAAATACCTTAACAATATAGACTCTTTAAAGCACCATTTGTGGGAAGCAATTACAATATCGAAAGAAATTAATGAGAAAGATATAGAATCAAGTGCCATGATTAATTTGGCCAATGAATATAAAAATGAGGGAAAAAGAGATTCAGCCTTATACTACTATGGAGAGTCTTTAATAATAGAAAATGAGATGCAGGATAAGTCAGGCATTGCTATAATAAAAATAGGGCTGGCTGAAGTTTATAGCAATACCCAGGACTTTAATAAGGCGATTGCTTATTTTGATGAAGCAGAGAAAATAGCAACTGAGCTCCATTCAATTGAATTGCTTAAAAGAATATTCGCTGACAAGGCCAGCATTTACGAGAAGATGGGCGACTATAAAAAGGCCTACGATTTCAAGAATAAATTTGTAGTGATGCACGATTCATTAACCAACCTTGAAATCCGCTCCCAGACCATAGACCTGGAAAAGAAATATGAATCGGAAAAGAAAGAAAGGCAAATAACAGAATTAGAGCTGGCATCTGCAGAGCAGAAACTTAAGGCCAAAGCGGCAAAAAACCAGCGGACCATGCTGATATTTCTCGCCGTTTTACTGGCTCTTGGTGTGTGGTTTGTTTTTTACAGATATAGAAAGCAGCAGCGTACTTCAGCTATTCTACAGAACAAAAACAAAACTATCGCCGAAGCTCTCCATGACCGGGAAATACTCCTCAAAGAAATTCATCACCGTGTAAAAAACAATTTGCAGGTGGTTAGCAGCCTTCTAAGTATTCAGGGCAGAGAAATATCTGATGAGAAAGCTCTCGAAGCAGTAAACGAGAGCAAGCACAGGGTGCAATCAATGGCTTTGATTCATCAATACCTTTATGGTGAAAATAATTTAAAGAGCATTGATATGCAAAAGTATATCATGCAATTAAGCTCTAATCTCTTCAGCGCTTATAAACTAGATCATGATCAGGTTAAACTAACAGTTGAAGTTGAGCCCATTTTATTGGATGTAGATACAGCAATACCTTTGGGAATTATAATCAATGAGCTCATTACTAACGCATTAAAATACGCCTTTCCCGATAATGCAGAAGGAGTGTTAACAATCAGGCTTTTAGAAGAAAACAATTGTCTGAATCTATACGTAAGTGACAACGGTGTGGGAAAAAGCAAAATAGAAGATTCTCAAATTTCATTCGGAACCAAACTGATAAAAGCATTTAAAAACAAATTAAAGGCAGAACTCGAAATGAAGACCGATAATGGTTATTCCGTTTTATTCTCAATTGGTAAATACAAGAAGATATGAGTAAAAAATACGCCATTCTGGTGGTGGAAGACGAACCTCGCCCCAACCCAAAAGGGAGCTTTTTTTCTTAATAATTTGAAAACCTTGTTGAGGAACAACCACATTGTTAAAATGAGCTGTAAAATTAAATAGATAGAAATGAGTAAAAAATACGCCATTCTGGTGGTGGAAGACGAACCGCTAATTGCAGAGGATATTGCAGGGTACTTAGAAGAAAGTGGGTTTGCGGTGACAGGAATTGCGAATAGTGCAGATGAAGCCTTAAAAATTTTGGAGCGGGTGAATCCCGATGCTATTTTACTGGATATAAATCTGGGAGAGGGAATAGATGGAATTCAATTGGCAGAGCTTGTAAGGTCAAAACATAATATTCCATACGTATTTTTGACCAGCCATGCTGATAAAGACACATTGGACAGGGCCAAACACACTATTCCTGCCGGGTATCTGCTCAAACCATTTGATGGAAATGATCTGATGACCTCATTGGAAATTGCCATATTTAATCACCTGAGGCAAGAGCCAAAGTACAATAAGACTCCAGATCTTAAAGAAGTTAATAATGTGCTACCTGTGGCTTTGAGTCAGCGCGAATATGAAATGCTTACTCTTCTTCAAACAGGTAAAACAAATAAGGAGATGGCCGAGGCACTCTTTATATCTGTAAATACCGTAAAAACGCATTTACTTCATCTTTTTGAAAAACTAGACGTGAGCAATAGAACACAGGCTTTGTTTAAGATAAAGGAACTGGTGGGGTGAGAATTGAACGGATCGAGCAGTGGGATTATATTAAAAAAGATTTTAATCTTCAGTAGATTCTTCTTTTTCCCATCTACTTAAAGATGGAGCTAAAGGCTATTTTCAGAAAAGCTATCTCATTTTCAAAAATACAGGCATCTTTGCGCCCGATACATCGCAATGACCGCACGCACAAAAGCACATCTGGCACTACTCACGGTAGCTATTATTTATAGTCTTAATTATATTATTGCCAAGGAAGTAATGCCGCAATATATTCAACCCCGTGGATTTATCTTTATGCGGGTTGTGGGTGCCTCTCTCCTATTTTTTCTGTTTTCCCTTTTTATTAAGTCAAAACAAAAAATTGAAAGGAAAGACTGGTTTAGGGTGCTTTTGTGTGGTTTGTTTGGTGTAGCCGGAAATCAGCTTTTATTTTTTGAAGGTTTGAGCCTCACTACTCCGATTAATGCTGCGGTGATAATGACGGTAAATCCTGTTCTAGTTCTTGTAATGAGTGCTATTTTGCTTAAAGAAACTATGGGCAAGTGGCGGATTCTTGGTGTTATCTTAGGTGCGGCTGGGGCCATCCTCTTAATTCTTGGGAAAGGAGATATTACCCTACTTAATGGTGATACTGAACTTGGAAACCTATTTATATTTCTGAATGCGGCGAGTTATGCCGTTTACTTGGTCATTGTGAAACCGCTTATGAGAAAATACGATGCTTTACTTGTAATAAAATGGGTTTTTGCAGCCGGAATGATCTTTGTAATCCCTGCGGGATTTGATCAGTTTTCAGAAATAGCCTGGAGTAATTTTACTCCTGTGGTTGTATCACAGGTTCTTTTCGTAGTTGTCTGCACCACTTTTATCGCTTATCTTTTTAATGTTTATGCGCTTAAAACGCTCACCAGTTCTACCGTGAGCATTTATATTTATCTCCAGCCACTCTTTGCAACAGCCACGGCACTTTTGCTCGCTAAGGATATTCTTACTCTTCGCGCTGCAATTGCTGCAGCTCTAATTTTTACGGGGGTATATCTCGTGAGTTTTACTAAAAAGCCATCATCACAAGCATAACCTTTCCTATTAATAAGAGAGTGGCTACCACTTTCCATTAAAGAATAACATCTTAAAATTTCACCCAAATGGGTGAGGCGTGGTTTAGACGAATGCCTCAATTTTGTAGCTGATCTTTCATTTTAACCAAATCAATTACAATTATGGCTTTTCTTAAACCCATCTTTATTTTACTTTTTCTTATTCCATGCAGCTTTTTGCTGGCTCAGCCTGCAAATGACAATTGTTCAGATGCCATTGCAATATCCGTAGGTCAGGACTGCACTCCTGCGGATTATACTACAATTGCAGCTACTGCTGAAGATATTTCCGTGGCAGGAAACCCTAATTGCGGCCTTTATCAAGGCGCCGATGTATGGTTTAGCTTTGTAGTTCCCGCTTCCGGAGATTTTAGAGTTGAGTTAAACGGAAACCAATGGGAACTCTATTCGGGAACCTGTGGGGATTTCATCCAAATAAGATGCGATGCAGGGAGCCATAATTTTAGAGAGCCTGCTCTAGCAGGAGAAACTTTATATCTGAGGGCTTATCGCTTTAATAGTGGTAATGGATCCGACTTTACACTGTGTATCTGGGAACCAGAAATGCAAGCAAATGATTATTGCGCTGATGCTATTGAAATTCCTGTTGGTCAGGAATGTACAACCTCAAATTTTACCTCGCAATACGCCAGCGGTGAACCTGTCGAAGTTGCGGGAAATCCTAGTTGCGGTATATACAAAGGTGGAGATGTATGGTTTACATTTACAGCACCAGCGTCAGGAGATTTTAGAATTGAGTTGACTGGAAACTATTGGGAACTCTATTCCGGAACCTGTGGTAACTTTCACTCAAATAAGATGTGATGCAGGGAGCCACAATTTCAGAGAGCCCACTTTGGCCGGAGAAACTTTATATCTCAGAGCTTTTAGTTTTAATAGCAAACAGGGATCAGCATTTACATTATGTATTTGGGAACCGGAAATGCAACCGAATGATCTATTGTGCCGATGCTATTGAAATTCCTGTAGGTCAGGAATGTATTCCCTCAGAATTTCTCCTCACAATATTCCAGCGATGAACTTATAGATGTTGCTGGAAATCCAAGCTGCGGTATTTACAGGGTGGCGATGTATGGTTCACGTTTACCGCACCCGCTCCGGAGATTTTAGAATTGAATTGAATGGAAACTATTGGGAACTTTATTCCGGAACTTGTGGTAATTTCACAAATAAGATGCGATACAGGGAGCCACAATTTCAGGGAGCCCAGCTTTAGCCGGAGAAACTTTATATCTCAGAGCTTTCAGTTTTAATAGCAAGCAGGGATCAGCTTTTACACTGTGTATCTGGGAACCTGAAATGCAAGCAAATGATTATTGTGCCGATGCTATTGAAATTCCTGTGGGTCAGGAATGTACACCTCAAAATTTTTCATCTCAATATTCCAGCGGGGAATCTGTTGATGTGGCGGAAGATCCAAGTTGCGGTTTTTACAGAGGTGGCGATGTATGGTTCACGTTTAGCGCGCCCAACATCAGGTGATTTCCGAATTGAGTTAGATGGAAATTATTGGGAACTATACAGCGGCGACGTGCGGAAACTTTCACTCAGTAATTTGTGATGGAGCAGACCGCAATTTTAGCAACCCTTCTCTTGGAGGTGAGACACTCTTTCTCAGAGCTTTTAGCTTCAACAGTAAACAAGGTAATGATTTCACACTTTGCATCTTGGAAATTGATGTTCCCGATAATAATCTATGCGCAAAATGCCTACAAATATTATTCTGAATGACTCTTGTGCTTCTCAGTCCTTTTCCTCACGATACTCAACGGCAGAAGATGCGTTCAGTAGCAGAAAATCCAAGTTGCGGAATTCTATAAAGGAGGTGATGTATGGTTCAACTTTACGGCACCCGAATCTGGTCAATTTACGCCTTGGAAAGAACATCCAATTCAAGTGGCGGAAGACTACTTTTCATTCTTAACAGGCACTTGCGGAGATTTTGAAGAAATTGAGATGTTCGGAAATTCCAGAAATTAATTTTAACGACCCAACCTTAGGTGGCGAATCATTAAAGTGAGGGCCTATTCTTTTAACTCCCGCGAGGGAGCAGATTTTGATATTTGTTTTAAAAACACAACATTGCCGAAATGATAAGTGCGCAGATGCAATTCCTCTAACTGTAGGAGAGTCATGCACTTTCGAATCATTTGATAATTTTAATACAACTGAGAACCAGGCCTTGCTCCTTCTCCATCTTGCGGAATATACCAGGGAGGCGATGTATGGTTCACATTTGAAGTTCCTTCAACAGGTCAGTTTCAGAGTAAATCGCAATAATATTAGTGGAGGAACTTTCAATTATGCGCTTTACACAGGTACTTGTGGAAACTTTGAAGAATACGATTGTTCTTATAACTCCAGATCAATCCTAATTGATGCCACTGAATTGGCAAATCAAACAATTTACTCCGCGTATTCAGATGGAATAGTGTTTTCGGCGGAGAGTTTGAGCTTTGCATTGTTGCCGGCGATTGTAGCGGTGAATTCGGCGGAACATCTTTTATTGATGAATGCGGAAATTGTGTAGGCGGAAATACTGGAATAGAACCATGTGTCGAGGATTGTAATGGACTTTATGGTGGAACAGCTTTCCTTGATAATTGTGAAACATGTGTAGGTGGAAATACTGAATTACAGGCATGTAAAGAAGATTGCAACGGTGACTTTGGTGGAACTGCTTTCCTGGATAACTGTGAAACTTGCGTTGGTGGAAACACTGAATTAGAGCCATGTATTCAAGATTGCAACGGTAATTTTGGAGGAACAGCTTTTATTGACAATTGTGAAACTTGTGTTGGTGGAAACACAGGACTAGAGGCTTGTATTGCAGATTGCAACGGTGACTTAGGCGGAACTGCTTTCCTTGACAATTGTGAAACATGCGTAGGTGGAAGCACCGGACTTGAAGCTTGTGAAGCAGATTGTAACGGCGACTTTGGTGGAACGGCTTTCCTTGATAACTGTGAAGAGTGTGTTGGTGGAAATACCGGACTAGAGGCTTGTGTTGCAGATTGTAACGGCGACTATGGTGGAACGGCATTCCTTGACAACTGTGAAGAGTGTGTTGGTGGAAACACCGGACTAGAGGCTTGTGTTGCAGATTGCAACGGTGACTTTGGTGGTACGGCTTTCCTTGACAACTGTGAAACATGCGTTGGTGGGAACACCGGATTAGAAGCTTGTGAAGCAGATTGTAACGGCGACTTTGGTGGAACGGCATTCCTTGATAACTGTGAAGAGTGTGTTGGTGGGAGCACCGGACTAGAGGCTTGTGTTGCAGATTGCAACGGTGACTTTGGTGGTACGGCTTTCCTTGACAACTGTGAAACATGCGTTGGTGGGAACACCGGACTTGAAGCTTGTGAAGCTGATTGTAACGGTGACTTTGGTGGAACAGCCTTTCTCGACGATTGTGACATTTGTGTAGGTGGTAACACCGGGGTTGCAGCCTGTGTAGCCGATTGCAATGGCGACTTTGGAGGAACTGCTTTCCTTGACAACTGTGAAACTTGTGTTGGAGGAAACACCGGAATGGAAGCCTGTGAAGCAGATTGTAACGGTGACTTTGGCGGAACGGCATTTATCGACAACTGTGAAACTTGTGTTGGTGGAAACACCGGAATGGAAGCCTGTGCAGCAGATTGTAATGGTGACTTCGGTGGTACAGCTTTTATTGACAACTGCGAAGAGTGTGTTGGAGGAAATACAGGCAGTGAAGCCTGCGAAGCTGATTGTAATGGCGACTTCGGCGGAACTGCTTTCCTTGACAATTGTGAAACATGCGTTGGTGGCAACACCGGACTTGAAGCATGTGAAGAAGATTGTAACGGCGACTTTGGTGGAACTGCTTTCCTTGACAACTGTGAAACATGCGTTGGTGGAAACACCGGAATGGAAGCCTGTGAAGCAGATTGCAACGGTGACTTTGGTGGAACTGCTTTCCTTGATGACTGTGAAACTTGTGTAGGTGGCAACACCGGAATGGAAGCCTGTGAAGCAGATTGTAATGGTGACTTTGGCGGAACGGCATTCCTTGACAACTGTGAAACATGCGTTGGTGGAAACACCGGAATGGAAGCCTGTGAAGCAGATTGCAACGGTGACTTTGGTGGAACAGCCTTCGTTGATGACTGTGGTATCTGTTCAGGTGGAAATACCGGAGTAACTCCTTGTAGCTACGATTGTCCTGAGCTAGAGGCGAATTATGGAGATGTATGTGATGATGGCAATGAGAATACCGATAATGATACAATTAACACAGACTGCGAATGTGCAGGAATATTAACCTTCGATTGCCCCGAACTTGAAGCAAATATCGGTGACGCTTGTAACGATGGAAATATCACGACAGAAAATGACATGATTACTGAAAATTGCGAATGTATTGGAACTTTAGTATATGATTGTCCTGAGCTTGAAGCCAATATTGGCGATGCCTGTGATGATGGAGATCCACTTACTTCAATTGACATGATAAACACCTTTTGTGAATGCCAGGGTCTAATTACTTTCGATTGCCCAGCTCTTGAAGCGAACATTGGTGATGCCTGTAATGATGGCAATTCAAATACAGAAAATGATGTTATTAACTCAGATTGTCAGTGTTTGGGAACTCCTGTTGAACCCGGTACTTGTCAGGATTTTGTGTACTATCTGGCCGACTATGTGGTTGGGGAAGGAACTACAATATATGAAGTAACCCTTGATGGTGGAGTAGCTGAACTATCATGGTTAACACAAATAGACGAAGAAGTGCACCTTGCCTATAACACCAATTACAACCTGATTTACGCAGTGAGCAAGGCGAATAATTCGTATTACACCTTAAATCCCCATGTTGACTCTCCAGTATTTACAGGTCCTGTAAATCTCAGTGGAAACTATGGTCAGATTACAGGTGCTGCATTTTCTGCTGATGGAGCACTCCTAGTAACAAGTCAAAGCTTAAATAAAATTTATAGCATTGATGTTACCAGCAATTCTGTGTCGTTATACGATAGCTACACTCCGCTTATCGGAGGTGATCTGGCCTTTGCATCGACAGGTGAACTGTTTGTTATTACGAATGCAGGGGGTGGTGCTCTATACGAAGCCTATCCCGAATCGGTGATAGCAGATGTGTTCCTTTCAAATGTTCCAGGAGCCAATACAGGACTGGCAATAACAGAATCAGACCAGCTGCTATTAACCCAGAGAAATGAAAACAGTCTTCAGGTATTAAATACAGATGGCGTTATTGAGGGATCATACCCGCTCCTAATTGATGGAGAAGAATTTATACTCGGCTACGGCGATATGGCCTCAGGCTGCAATACTTACCAGGCACCTGATCAAGGCATTTGTGACTTGTTTAGTACCTTCTATTCTCAAAAAGATCAGGATTTGGACTTTACCAACGTCTATGCGGTTAACTTTAGCGGAAGCGACGCGAATCTTTCATTTCTTAAAACGGTTGATTTTGAAGCTCACATTGCCTACAACGCAGGTGCTGATGTTCTTTACATGGTTAGTAAATCTGGTTCTATGATGAAATCTTTCATGCCAGCTAGCGGTACTTTCCTTGAAGATGTTCTCTTGAGTAAAAACCTCAATAGTATTGTAGGAGCCGTTTACAATCCAAATGACGATAAGGTATATATCGCAGACTCAAAAACCCAAATGGTTTATTCAGTAGATCCGCTTTCGGGAATAACAATAGCGGTTGGTAGCGCTCCTGTTAGTGGTGGAGATTTATCAATAGACGAGGAAGGCACGCTTTATCTGGCTACACAAAATGGAGATGCCATATATGATTTGAGTGACATTTCGAACCCTGAGTTCATCGGTGGAATTCCATCTAAAGTAACCGGGATAGCGCGGAGCAACAGCTCGATGGGTATGGTAATTTCTAATTACCAAAGCTCTGTATTTACGGAGTTGAGCACTGAAGATGCTTCGGTAGTTACATCTTATAATGTTTTACTAGAAGGTGAACCTTTCACTCTACTCTATGGAGATTTGGCTGCGGGCTGTGCCGATGAAGTTGTGGCAAGTGCCTTGATAACTAATGATGGCGGACATATTGTAAATGAGAACGCATTTGCACGGGACGTCAACTCAGGTACTTTAACATCGCAGCCTAACCCTACAACCGGAATTTCGGATGTGACCTTTGAGGTATCAAAAACTGGATATACGCTGATAGAGGTGTACGACATGAATGGTAGAAATGTAAAAACCTTATTTAACCAAGTAGCAGAGGTTGGACAGTCATACCGATTAAACTTTGACGGAAGTTCACTTCCAAACGGAATTTATATTTATAGGTTAACCTCAAGTAATGAAATAATAATTGATAAATTTATAATAGCTAAATAAAGTAGTATGAACAAGATAGTTCTTACTTTAGCAAGAATAAAACACTGGTAATCAATAATTGGAATTTTAATTCTAAGCTTAACAACCATGAAAAGGCCGCACGATGTGCGGCTTTTTTAGTTATTTGATTATAATATGTGGTCTCAAATGTCAATACAATTCATTTCGACTTCTATCCAGGCAATGTGGATTTATTCGATGGAAAGAGAATAAACGAGTCGTAAATTAGCAATTAGGCCATCATTAAAAACAGGGTTGACAGGCTCTCCCCTGTTATCCCCAAACTTTATAATGCTCACCTTCAAATCAACTGTTTGATCTTTATTATACTGATTGTAATTCCGAGCCAATGCATAACCAAACCTTCCTTCTAAATAGATATTCCCGACCATTTTCCATTTGGCAAATAGCGACAGATCAATACTCGTTCTTTCTATATAATCATTGCTGTAATCAGGATCGCTAAGGGCATAGGATGTGACGAGTCCGAAGAGGCTAAAACCAGTCGTTGTGCGTTCAGATATTTTATAATTTACCTTTCCATAAATTGGCAAAAGTCCGGTAATACTCCAGCGAAGAGAAATCTGCCAATCTATGTCTACTAAAGGCACGAGAAGTGGGCCTGACATTTCCTGATTGTACAAGACCCCGAAGCGCATCAGGAGGTTTTTATTAAATCTGTTCTCAAATAACCCGATTGCACCAAATTGCCAGGCGTCACTGCCGGGATTTACCATGTCGCTCATAAATCGAGGTACGAAGAGCAATTGAAAGGCTCGCTTTTCATCAATCCTTTGAACCAGTCCTGTTTGAAGAACAAAGCCATTCAAATTAATGGGGTTGGCAATTTCGCTCGCTAATTCAAGGGTATTGCCTACATGCATGTAGGTATAGGTCAAATTGGAATACCAAATGGTTTTCTTATTAAATACAACCGGGATTTTAATATTCGCAAGCACCTCTGATTCTGTAGCTTTCGATGGCTGGGCTGGCTCGTAAGAAGATGGAAAACCATATTTTCCCGAAAGGGTAAGCAAATCAATGGAGTTCTGAGAGTAGGCCCAATTCATTCCAGTAAAAAAGCTTAAAACTAAAAGGCTAAATCTCATTTCAATAATTCAACATTCAAATACTGATGTTGAGCCGGTTCAATATTTGTTAAGAGGAGTCATACAGCCATTGTCATACAACAAAGATTCATGTTGCGAAAAGGCTAAGGCCAAAAGTAAGAAAATAGTAAAAGTATTGCAGGCTTCCATATAAGTCGCAAAACATAAAATTTTCCTAGCATATGATGCTTAATATCGAAGTAATTAAGTAAAAGGCTAATTGTCATTTCGGTTGAGAGAAAATTATTTTGAGAACCAATTTCCATTTTTTAGTTTTCCACTTTACTCATTCGTATTAGTTTCTTGGTATTACCTGCGGTGAGGGCTTCGCCGTTCGTGAGTTCGCACAAGGGTGCTCAGTTGTACAGAAAGAATAATTTGTTTTTTATAGGGTTCTGTGAGATCGTTCACTGTCGTTCACTAAGTTCTTGAAACAACCGAATGACGTAGGAATGAGCTCATGGCTACCTTAATATTTTTTTTAATTCAGCCATAAAGTGGAGCAACTAAGGAGATAGCCGATCTCATGAGTACCTTAAAAAAATTAAAACGTTCAAGGCTGCAAATAAAACAGCGAACTGAACTTGTTCAATCGAGTGTGGTAAAATGGGCCGTCCCGATGGGACTCCGTGTAGATGGACCGGTAATGAACGGACGGTTAAAACCGTCCGCTACAATATAAATCGTCCCGCCGACTGAAAGGAGTCCGCACGGACGGGACTGTGACGTGGAGAAGGTTTCTATAAGAACTTCTCTAATCCAGTATGGTAAAATCGCTCGTCCCGGCGGAACTCTGCTAATACTATCCGTTAAGAAGCGGACATTTAACTCAGTGTAACCTCTCACAATTGGAGGGCGCAGATGGTAAGGCTAACAAGTGTCTTTTAAAAAAATCATAATGAACTTATCTTATGGCTTCGCATCTATTCGCAATCGTTTTAATTTTTAAGGGTGCTCATGAGCGCTTTCGCTGAGTTCGATATACCGCGCAAACAATTATGCTGGAAAGCGCGGTACATTTCGACGTCGCTCAATAACCGCTATCATTGACGTGTTTCATAAATAGACTAATATTCAATTAATTGAAGTCAGAAGTTTTGACAGCTATGTTGACCTATTAGTGTACCTCAGGTTCGTCGTTTTTCACTGTTTTTTGAATAGAGTTTAGGCCGAAGTTCGTTGTGGAACCAAATACCAAATATCTTACGGCTTCGCGTCTATTCGCAATCATTTTAATTTTTAAAGGTGTTCATCCGGCTTCGCGTCTCGATACACTTTTAAATCTAAGAATCTCTAAGTCGCTACGCTCCAAGAGCTACTAAGATTTAAAACCACTCGACGTGACGTACCTTTCGGAACCACAGACTTATAGCTTACGGATTGAGGGTTGAGTTTTTGTGTCTCGATCACCATCATTGACGGATTATGTAAGTCGCCTGGTATACTCTCAGTTGAGAGCCAAAATTTTAATAGCTATGTTGCCTTGTTAGTTCACGTCATTTTCGCCGTTTTTCATTTTTTTTTGAAGAGAGTCTCGATGGGACGTGGTTGACTGAGAAGGGAGAAACCAACCGCATCTAAGAATAATCTTAATCCTTTGATATTGTCATAGAAATCTTAGTAGACGGACCGGTAATGAACGGACGGTTCAAACCGTCCGCTATAATATGGTTCGTCCCTACGACTGAAATGAGTCCGCACGGACGGGACGGGTACGGGAGAAGATTTCTATAAGACCTGTTCAGAGTGCAGAAATCCGCATAAAATCAGAGGAATAAAGGAAAAACTTGAAAAAAGAAATAACTTTATTGCCTGATCAAATCTCTCTTCCTTTCTTCTATCAAATAAATTTCTTTTCATGGAAATGAAAAAAACTCTTATTGAACTGTGGCAGGCAATCGTGGATGTCGCTCCTCGCCTTCTGATCGCATTAGTGATTTTGACTGTGTTTTATTTAATTGGTTTTCTTCTTAGAAGACTATTTAAAAGGCGACTCTTAAAAAGTCTTGATAGTAGCATTGTAGCTACTTTTACCGGCGAGGCGCTTTTCTGGCTAGCGCTGATTATTGGTTCCATGGTTGCAGCGCGGGCGCTGGGTTTCACCAATATTGCAGGGAGTATATTAGCTGGAGCAGGACTCTCAGCAATTATATTTGGTTTTGCATTTAAGGATATCCTTGAAAATTTTCTTGCCGGCTTTATTCTCGCAGTTCAAAAACCCTTTAGAGTTGGCGATATAATAGAGGTGGATGGATATAAAGGGCCGGTTAAGGCGCTGGAACTGCGAAGTACTTTAATGCGCCTGGCCGATGGACGCGATATCTGGATACCGAATTCGCTAATTGTAAAAGGTGTTTTGACTAACTACACGCGCGACGGACTTTTGAGGCATGAGTTTCTCCTGGGTTTAGACATGGATAATGATGTGGAAAAAGCCAGAAATATCATTCTCGATTATATCGATACGGTGAGTGATGTGCTCAAAAATCCTGCTCCGAATGTGTTACTAGATGAAATTACCGGTAGCGGAGTTAACATCAAAATTCTGTTTTGGATTTTCCAAAAGACCAGCGTTAAGGCAGACCCGGAAGCTCGCGGAGAGAGCATAAAATCGCACGTTATGCGCGGAGTAAAAGATAGTCTGTTGGCAAATGATTTTGGATTACTCAGTTCTGTGATTGTTGAGCAAAAAAATAAGGCTGTCGATTAACAGCCTTATTTATTTCATATTTTGAGAAAATACCGGTAAAAGAAGTGTTTAATTGCTAAATCAACCTACCATTTTAAAAAGTTGATTTTTGCATAAACAATGGACTATTTCTTACGGCCCTTGTAGCCAGTCTTAGATTTGCCCCCTTTAAAACTTCCTTTTTTCTTGAATTTATCGCCACCAGATTTCCTGTCGCTGTAGCCAGCGCCACCGCCACTTCTGCTCTTGCTAAAGCCGCCGCCACCTCCGCGAGAAGAACCACCTTTAGCAGGTCGCCCAACTTTACCGAGTGGTTTGTCGCCTAATTCAACTTTTATTTGCTTGGCGCCAAACTGCATTCCTTCTAAGGAGATTGCCACGTTTGAAGCATGCTCAGAATCAACGTCAATAGCTGAGTTATTGGTGTCAATTTCAATTTTACCGAAGTTGATTGAACTATTGTTCATCGCTTCGTTAATCATTCCCATCAACCGACCCGGATTCAAGTTTTGATCGTAACCAATGTTGAAGTCAACACGTGTAAAGCTCTTACCACCATCGTCGTCATCACGTCGCGAACGCTCTCTTCTTCCGCCACCATCGTCACCAGAGTCACGATCTCTTCTCTCTCTTCTGTTTCCGCGTTCAGGTCTTTCGCTTCTCTCGCTTCTATCGTTGCCTTTAGCAGAAATATTTATATCGGTACTTGCTGCAGATTCACCCGCAAGAGCTTGCACGTAAGCCCATTGGGTAAATTGCTCAATAATGTCTTCTCTTGTTAATCCTTCCATCATCAAATAGACTTCAGTAAGGATTGAATCAACCGCCTTGCCTTTTACTTTGGCATTACGCATTTCTTCGGCGAGAGCCACAACTTTCTTGCGGCCTATCTCATCCATCGTAGGTACTTGTTGTACCTGGAAAGTTTTGCCGGTCATTTTCTCCAGCTCACGAATTTTGTTTTTCTGCCTTCCGTGAATGATTGATACGGCTATACCGCTTTTTCCGGCTCTTCCTGTACGTCCGCTTCTGTGAACATATACTTCAGGATCATCAGGCAACTGAAAGTTAATAACATGCGTAAGATCGTCAATGTCAATTCCTCTAGCCGCTACATCAGTTGCGATAAGCAATTTAAGCTGACCTTTTCTGAAGCGATTCATTACATGATCCCGTTGTTGTTGCGAGAGGGCACCGCTAATAGCTTCTGCAGGGTAACCCATGCTGATTAGCTTCGAGGATACGTCTGTTGTTTCCTGACGGGTACGGCAAAATACCACTCCGTAAAATTCGTCGTGAACAGCTACAATTCTGCGAAGTGCTTCAAACCTGTCGCGGGCTTGTACTATGTAGTACTCATGAGATACATTTGCTGCACCTTCATTTCTTTTCCCAACGGAAATACGCTGGGCATCTTTCATATACCGCTTAGATATTGACTCGACACGCGGTGGCATTGTAGCTGAAAATAGCCATGTAGCCTTATTCTTTGGAGTTTCATTAAAGATAGTTTCCAAATCTTCCTTGAAGCCCATATTGAGCATTTCATCAGCCTCATCCAAAATAAACCATTGGATATTAGCAAGCTTAAGGGCGCCGCGTTTTATCATGTCGATAACCCTACCAGGGGTTCCTACCACAATTTGGCTTCCTTTATTAAGCTGTCGCTCCTGTGTGTGTATCGGAGCTCCTCCGTAAATAGCTGTTACAGCTATTTTGGGAAGGTACTTCATGTAATTCTCAAAATCTTTGGTGATCTGCAGGCAGAGCTCGCGTGTAGGACACAACACGAGTGCCTGAATATCCTTGTTTTGAGAGTCAATTTGGTGTATAAGTGGCAAACCAAAACCAGCAGTTTTACCTGTACCTGTTTGGGCTAGTGCAATTAAATTCGTTGGTTCTTCGTGCAGCAATGGCAACGTTTGTGCCTGAACAGGAGTAGGAGTTTCAAAACCCATCTCGGCAATGGCACGGAGTATTTCAGGTTTTAAACCCGATTCTTCAAAAGTGATCATAAAAATGTATTGTTGGAGCACCCTGCAAATGAACTTCGAAAAAGAAAATAATGATTCAAGCGGGTGTAAAGATATTTTAAGCGGTTGTTAAATTATTCCGCTTTTCGGGTGCGAAGATAGGCAATATAAATGATATTTCAATGATTTCAATGAGTTGACATTCAGCGTCTTTATGAGGAGAAGAATTATTGAACTATCTTTACGGCTCTAAAAAACAGTTTATGCGGCTTTACTTCACCCTTCTCCTTTCCTTGTTTTCTCTGATAGCTTTTTCTCAGAACTCTGAAAATTTCTATGATGCAAGTTTGGCCGATTCACTTGGCGCAGATGATTACGGCATGAAATCATATATCTTTGTTGCGCTTAAAACGGGTCCTACGGTTATAGCAGATCGAGATTCCATTAACGTGCTCATGCGTGGTCATCTCAACAACATCTCGAGACTCGCTCAGGAGGGTAAAATCATTCTGGCAGGCCCTTACGGGAAAAACGATTTAAACTTCAGAGGACTTTACATTTTTGACGAAACGGATATTGCCGAAGTTGAAAGAATATTACAAAGCGACCCCGCAATTGCTGCGGGAGTTTTTGAAACAGAATTAATTCCGTGGTATGGTTCGGCAGCTTTGCCAACTTACTTGCCTAACCATGAAAAAGTTCAAAAAGTAAGCCCATAGCCTATCTATTGAACAATCAACTTTTGAATCCCCACATTTCCCGATAAGGATATGCGGATGAAATAGACCCCGTTCTGTAATTCAGAAATATCCAATTCCGTCTGATTTGCATTTAGATTTTCCCTGTGAATGCTTCTACCGCTCAGGTCAAGAATCTCAAGATTCAAAACAGATGCTACGCCCTCCAGCTGTAAGGTGATTTTATCGGTAGCCGGATTGGGATAAACGTTGAAAAAATGCTTTTCCGGCGAGTTTTCAAGAGAAACGGTGAAATCAAATGGTGTACCCCAAACAACCGTATCTTTTTCGAAATACATAAGCTTTCTATAGTCAACAAATGGCGCTCCATTGTTACACTCGTGATATGGACCTCCCAAACCTTCATAATATGAAGCTGGTTGACCGTAACAAGTGCCGTCTATAGGAGGAAATAAGCAGTTCCCATCATCTGAAATAAAAAAAGTGTTTCCTGTGCCAGCATGCTCCAAATTTTGCTTTTGCAAAAACACTTCTTCATTCATCATAACCGAAAAATATCCGTTTTCTGCTGAATTTAATAATGGAAGAGTTGGCAACGTTTCTAAAAACTCAATGCGTTTGATTGTGCGAGTGGTTTGGTATTCAGAAAGGGAGTACTCAAATTGATTAGGCCATGTGACTTGATTTATTAAAACAGTACGATTCAATTCATAAACGATAGAATCAGTATAATTTTGTCTTGTAATAAATTCTTCCCGATAATACCAAATGGTTCCATTTCCATAATCTAAATTTTTTCTCTCAAACTCTATTATATCTCCGGGCTGAAAATCAAATACATCAAAAGTCGTAAGATTATCGCCACCCATTCCTTCACTTTCTATTCCGTATAAACTATAAAGCTTGCACGGTTGGCCAAAGTAATACTCATACATATTTGGAAAAACGACGAAATTAAAAGTTGTAAGTAACCCGTAATTTTTTGATAGTCTAATTATAGAATCGTTAAACATAAAATTTTCTACTAGATTCATGTCCTCGTCAAAGGCATTTAATCTGATGGATTTTATAGAATCAGGTGTTCCAAAAACTTCGCCCAATTCCGTTTCGAGCATTTCTCCATAAACACTAAAAGTCTCTCCCGACCACACTTTCCATGATTCACCAATATGCGCCATCGTTTCAATACGAATGGTATCTGCTAGTTTATTAAAAAAAAGATTTGTTCCGTTTGGTGATATTCGTACATACTTGCCTAGCATTGATGAATTGGTTACATCAAAGCAGTAGCCCCCTTCCTCTTCTTCATCTTCGATAATTCGAGAAGGGAACAACAACGAGTCTCCACTTACAAATAAAACCGAATCAATGCGATACCCACGTGTAAAATTATTCGAGCCCGTTTTAAAAAGCTTCACTTCAGAACTGTTTACGGTTTGATAATTTTGAGACCAGCAGGAGAATGAAAGGCTGGAGGCTAAAAGCACGAGTAAAAACTGTTTCATATTTCTAAGGTTATGGTAGTTTGAATATATGAATTTTAAGTAGAGTATGAATTTGAAGTTTCTGTATTTCTTGGACTGCTATAAGTTGGACTGAGGCAATTATGCCGAGCCCACGAACGGCGAAGCCCTCACCACAGGTAATACCTTTAAAAAATATATACGGATGAGTAAAATTCCAGGCTGTAAATAAAACTGCGACCTGAACTTGTTCAATCCAGTGTTGTAAAATGGGCCGTCCCGATGGGACAAAAATCATAATGAAATTACCATACGGCTTCGCATCTATTCGCAATCCTTTTAATTTTTAAGGGTGCTCAAGAGCGCTTTCGCTACGTACGCACTCCCTGCGGTCTTAAATTCGATACACCGCGCAAACAATTATGCTGGAAAGCGCGGTGCATTTCGACGTCGCTCAATGACCGCTATCATTGACGTAATTTAGTAACATGATCAAAGTCAATCAATTACAACATCAACAAGTTTCGTCACATCGAGTGATTTTAGGTCTTAGAAACTCTTAGGAGCGAAGTGATTTAGAGTTTCTTAGATCTAAAATTGTATCGAGATGCGAAGACAAACAAGAGTCTTTTAAAAAAAACATAATGAACTTACTTTACGGCTTCGCATCTCGATACACCGCGCAGACAATTAAGCTGGAAAGCGCGGCACTCCTTTAGACTTGTATTAGCTTTACAAATCGGGAAAAGGGAAGGTAAACCATTGTCACTCCAGCAAAGAGCTATACATCGATTCGGACCTTTCCTTTTTTCATCATGCAAGTATCAAATAGAAATTCAGGGATTATGCCCTATTATTAAGGAGTTGATTTATGCATGACTATCCCGAGTTATTACAAAACTAAATTAAAAATCATGAAGAATCCAACTTATTTCATTGGTATTGATGTCAGCAAAAGCACAGTTGATATGACCCTTATTTTAGCAGGGAGACCGGTTCATCACGTGGTGAAGAATACACGGCCTTCAATTAAGAAACACTTGAAAATGCTGCTGGATGAGTATGCATTGAAAGAATCTGATATTGCCATTGGTATTGAGAATACAGGAAATTACAGCTTACCATCTTTAGAGGTTTTTTCTCAAACGGCTGTTGTGCTTTATTTACTTTCTCCATTGCATATGAGTAAGAGCATGGGGTTGGTAAGAGGCAAAACCGACTGTATTGACAGTTTTCGTATTGCACAGTTTCTTTCAAAGAACTATGCCGAACTTGCGGAGTATTTACCAAAACGGGAGGTCATATCAGAGCTGACCTTATTGCTCTCCAGGCGTAGTAAACTTCAGAAACTCATCCGGTCTGAAATGAGTACGACGGAGGCGCTGTGTTGCGTAAAGAAAGGAATGGCAACTCGGCTTATCATTGCCCAGAGCAAGGCAGACATCAAGCACCTTAAAAAGCAGATTAAACGAATAGAGGAAGCCATCCAGGCACTGATCAAAGCAGATGAGCAGCTTTCTCATCATAGCGATTTGCTTCAATCGATTCCTGGGGTTGGAAAAGTACTAACGTGGTATCTATTGGTAAAAACAAATGAATTTAAAAACATCAATGAAGCAAGAAAACTTGCCTGCTTTGCTGGCGTGGCTCCTTTCGAGCACTCATCCGGATCATCGGTGAGAGGGCGCACCAAAGTCTCTGTATATGCTGATAAAGTATTGAAAAAAGTACTGCATATGGCCGCCATGAGAGCTTCAACTCTCGAAGGTGAGCTCAGAGACTACTACCTGAGAAAAGTTAATGAAGGGAAAAATAAAATGTCTGTTTTAAATGCATTACGCAATAAATTAATACACCGCATTATTGCCGTCATTAACAGAAATCAACCGTATTTAAAAAATCATCAAAATCACTTGATATTGTCATAGAAATCGATGTGACGGGCATTTCAGTAGATTAGTTAAACGTCATTTTCTACGTTTTTCATTTTTTTTGAAGAGAGTCTCGATGTGACGTGATTGGCTGAGAAGGACAATCTTAAAACCTTATTATGCTCTTCTGCGAAAACCTCTTTTTTATCGATTAATCAATTAAACTCATCTACAAAAAGATAATTTTTTTTGATTATTTCAATTATCTGCTATTCAAAGCATTCTCAGTCTTTTAGTCGTCGATGAAATTCACAATTTCATCTTCTCAAAACCACCATTCGTAACCATTGATCGCCTTTCCAGTATATGCATGTCAAACTTACCCCCCTTAAGCTCATGCGATTTTCATTTCTCTTCTGGATTTTCATTTGCATTTCTCAACTGGCACATTCTCAATGCGCCCTAACAATAGAACCTGCTGATTCTCCGGGTTGTGTGAAGTCTTATTCTGAAGCTGTATTTTCTAATTTAGCAAATACAACAGCTTCTGGAAATTCGGTTGAAAAAACAAGTGGAGGAAATGGATGGAGCGGTGGAGCTTTAAGCACAGCACGCATAATTAACAATGGATATGCCGAAACAGTTATTGGGGAAACCAATACATCCAGAATTTTTGGCCTGAGCCATTCAAATAATCGGAACCAGAATAATATCAATACAGTTGAATACGGATTTCTTCTGCGCAACTGGGGTGGTGCTGAAATAAGGGAATCGGGAAGTTTTAGAGCGTACATATGGAATTATTCAATTGGCGACACATTGAAAATCGCTGTAGAAGATGGCACGGTAAACTACTACATAAATAGTGAGTTGCTCTATACAAGTTCTGAAAATCCCACTTTACCACTCTACGTCGATTTGGCCTTTCAACACGAGAATTCCAGGATTGAAGACGTAAGAATAATCAATAAAACCAGCGCGGTAATCCATGCTTTTAGCAATCAACCCACGGCGAGTATAAACAGTTTTCAATGGTACAAAAATAATGATTTGCTCAGTGAAACAAGCTCTCAGCTTACTCTTAGCGATTTTTCTTATGAAGATGTAATTTTTTGCACTGCAACCCAGGTATCCGGATCTTGCAATGGTGTGCCTTCTACTTCAAATAAAATGACTCTTCGTCCCGAGGCGAATCTGACAGAGCAGAGTTTCAGAATTTCTGCATTACCAGTAACTCAGGGCTGCTTCCTGGCGCAGGAAGATGTATTCTGGCAGGCCAACAT
Organism: uncultured Cryomorphaceae bacterium; assembly: GCA_963748925.1. Taxonomy (GTDB): domain Bacteria; phylum Bacteroidota; class Bacteroidia; order Flavobacteriales_D; family Cryomorphaceae; genus Cryomorpha. The sequence continues at coordinate 747,680 of CAVVKG010000001.1, forward strand.
TCCGGCTAACATGGATATTGATGGAAATAATGTGACCAAAACACAGGGATACAACACTTCAAATGGAGGTTTCTATTCGGGAAACCAGGTAACGAATAATGGATACCTCGAATTTCAAACTTCAGAGATATATTCACGTAAAATGCTGGGCTTAAGCTCTCAGGACAATGGAAGCTCTGAATCATCAATTGATTTTGCGTTTTATCTGGAATGGGGTGGATACCTTCGTGTTTATGAAAATGGGAGTTGGCGAGGAAGCTTTAATCAAATTTCAAGTAGCGACATTCTAAAAATAGCGGTTGAAAATGGAGTGGTGAAATACTACTTGAATAACGAACTTCTCTACGTTAGTGATCAGGCCCCCAACCTGCCCTTAATTGCGGATGGAACCATTCAGGATATTGGCGGAACCATAACCAATGCAAGGATAACAAATCCTACGCAAGGTGTATTTCAGGCATTCGAAAGCGATGTGGAGCTAAGCAATCCCGATTGGAAAATTAATGGGATTAGCACAGGAATGTCTGATTTGATAGTTACACTAAATGATCTCTCAGCAAATGATATTATTACCTGTTCAACCAATTTTTTTCAGGGTGGTTGCGGTAACATTGAATTAGAAAGCAATTCTATTAAAATTATTGAAATTGAAAACCTGGCTGCAGGCAGCTTTTTCATAGAGGGTATTGTGCAACCCGGTGATGGTATTGCCGAAGAAGAAGTCGTATGGAATCCGCAAAGCATGGTCAATGTTTCGAATATCGAAAATGATCTCACAAAAATTCAGGGATATAATCAATACAATGCAGGTGCAAGCTCACTAAATACCGTAAAGAACAATGGGTATTTTAGCTATACGGTTACGGAAACAAACAAGAGCAAAACCATAGGATTAAGCACCAATGATCAAAATTACAGCTACTCTTCTACCGATTACGCCATGGTGATAGGAACGAACTCCAGGTTTACCATTTATGAATCAGGATCGTGGAGACTTGGAAATCAATATTATACCTTCGGTGATATATTGCGCATTGCTGTAGAAAACAACACAGTGAAGTATTACCGCAATGAAGATCTCATCTATACCAGTAATGTCGTGCCCCAACTACCGCTATTGGTTGATGTGGCACTTAGCAGTGAAGGGGGAACGGTAAATGATGCTGTTGTAGGAAATGAGATTGACGCTAAATTTAGCTGTCACTATACTGATATGGGAAATTCCCCAATCATTGAGTGGTTTGTAAACGGCTTTGAAACAGGAGAATATGGAGAAGAGTTGAGTTATGATGAGATTGAGAACGGTGATATCGTTACCTGTACCATTACTCCAGACTTTGGAAGTTGTAATGAATCAACATCATTTGAGTCTAACTTTATAAACTATATAGGCCCACCCACCCGCACTGACTGGACTGGGGAGGTTAATAATCAATGGCACAATGAGGGAAATTGGTCTCATGGAGTTCCCACAGCTCAGCTATCAGCCCGCATTCCTGCAGGCACGCCAAACAATCCAAGAGTAAGCACCACCGTGAAGGTTAGAAATGTTGTGGTAGAAAACGGCGGTAAACTGAGAGTTAGTAATAATGGTAATCTGGTAGTATATGGCGACTTTTCTATTTCAGGATCATTTAATCCCGGGAACGGGCTGGTAACCTTTACCGGAAATGGAGATAAAAAAATTGAAGGTGGCGATGTGACTTTTGGTTATTTAGTAATTGATCTTAACGAAGCTGAATCAGTTATTAATCTCAAAGCAAATATTCTGATTAAAAATAAAACTCAGTTTCTAAACGGCATACTCAATGCGACGGACTTTGCTGTGACTTATATGGACGACAGCTTTACCCAGCCCGGCAATGTAAATAGCTATATTAACGGTCAGGTTAGAAAAATCGGAAACACGGCTTTCGAATTTCCGATAGGGTTTAATGGGGTCTTTGCTCCTGTTAAGATTTCTGCTCCACAAAATAGCAGCGATGAATTTTCAGCTCAGTATTTTCCGGGTGATCCGAATGATAATGGTTTACCCACAGATTCACAAGATGGAACCTTTAACACCATAAGTTCATGTGAATATTGGTCAATAAAACGCGTACACGGGGCATCAGCGGTAAAGGTCTCGCTTTCATACGAAAATGAGCGCAGTTGCGGAATACAGGATCCTTCATTTTTACAGATTGCACATTGGAACGGTACTGAATGGGAAAACAAAGAGCAAGGTTCATTTGAGGGAGATGCTGAAAGTGGATTCGTGCAAAGCCTAACAAATATTGACGACTTCAGTCCTTTTACTCTTGGCTCTTCATCCGGGATAAACCCCCTACCGGTGGAGCTCGCTACCTTTAATGTAACAAAATCTGGCGATGGTTCAAGTATAACCTGGAGCACGAATTCAGAAGTAAATAATTCCCACTTTACTATAGAAAGGAGTCAGAATGCAGCAGATTTTCATGAAATTGCCACTGTGGAGGGAGCTGGAACGAGCCATCAAACTATGAGTTATTCCTATTTGGATATAAATCCTAATCAGGGAATTAATTACTACCGCCTTTCCCAAACTGATTTTGATGGTAGCACAAGATATTATGACATACAATCTGTTAATTTTCAATTAAATAAAGATCTCACAATATACCCAAACCCCAATAACGGTAGCTTCAATATAGTAAGAAAGAGCGACGACTTTGTAAAGCTGCGGTTAATTGATTTATTTGGGAAAACAAGGTGGGAAAAAGCAACAGATCAAACCTTGATTCGCGTATCGGTGCAAGGTCTTTCAAAAGGAATCTACTTTCTAGAATTCTCAGATGGAAGAAATTCATTTACAGAAAAAGTGATTATTGAATAGATTTTGGATAAGCAAATTTCACTCCTCTGAATTTAGGAATATGCAAACTGGATAGAGAATTACAAATTATAGACATAATAGCCCTTCATCTCTATAAATAAACTAAGATTTGGCCTGGAGGGTTCACACCTTAAAAAGAGAGAATCACTATTGACTCGTAACAATTAAAGGTGAAATACTGTATAGAAATAGATTCATCTTTCTTCTATGCTACGATATTCCCTTCTTACTTTCTTATTCCTTTCGAGTACATTTTATGGTTTTTCGCAATGCGAATTTACTATAGAAGCCTCTCCTTCAAGTGGCTGCATGCAGTCTCATTCTGATGCTATCTTTACAGATTTGGTTCGTACAGAATTCAACGGAGTTACCATTAAAAAGACAGATAATAAGAATAAATGGGATGCCGGCGGATTTAGTACAGCTTCAATCCAGAACAACGGATTTGCGGAAACGACAATCTCTCAAACAAATAAAACCCGAATTTTTGGTCTGTCGGCAACTAATAATCGAAATAAAAATAAGATAGACGACATAGAATACGCTATCGTACTGCGAAATTGGGGTGGTGGAGAGATTAGAGAATCGGGATCGTACAAAACGGGTATTGGAAACTATTCGATAGGTGATATTTTTAAAATAGCTATTGAAGATGGAATAATTCGATATTATAAAAACAACACGCTTCTATACGAAAGTACCGCGGTACCAGCCATACCTCAATTTGTAGATTTGGCCTTTGAGCAACCAGATGCTGAAATAACGGATGTAAAAATTGTAAATACGACCAACTCAGTTTTTACCGGAATTAATGATAACAATCCGAATGGTATTTCGACTTATCAGTGGTACCAAAACAATGAACTTTTGTCAGAATCAGCATCGCTACTTACTTTAAATGACTTTGATGATGGCGATATAATTGAGTGTAGAACCGTAATCAATTCAGGTCAGTGTTCAGGTACTTTGGTCTCCAACAAAATCCAAATCTATTCTAGTGCCACCGAGATTGAAAGTGATTTGTTCATTTCTGCAACCTCCGGAACTGATGGCTGCTTTATAGCTGAAGGAGGAGCAATCTGGAAGGCCAATATCGCCTCTAATATACTCATTGACGGGAATGGCGTAAAAAAAACACAAGGATATAATACATCCAATGGAGGTATTTATTCTGAGAATAAAGTATACAATAACGGGTATTTGGAATTTCAAACCTCTGATCCCTTTTCAAGGAAAATGCTGGGTTTAAGTTCTCAGGATTTTGGCAGCTCAGAGTCTACAATTCAGTTTGCATTTTACATAGAGTCTAATGGTCAGCTTGTTGTTTACGAAAACGGATCATGGAAGGCTGAGTTTTCTACAATCACAGCGAATGATACGTTGAGAATAGCCGTTGAAAATAATAAGGTAAAATATTATCTCAATTCAGAGCTGTTGTATTTAAGTGATCAGACCCCTGCATTGCCGCTTATCGCCGACGGTACCATTCAGAGTATAGACGGAACATTCACAAATGCCATCATTGCAAACCCTACTCAAGGTAACTTTACCGCCAATGGAAGTAATGATGATACTACCGATTTGATATGGCTTTTAAATGGCCAGAGCATTGGTGAGAGCGGTACTGCCGTTTCTATTTTAAACTTATCCGAAAATGATATTTTATCATGCAGCTATTCAAAAAGCATTGCAGGTTGCGGCAGCCAGGACTTTATAAGTAATTCCATAACCATAAAGACCAAAAAAAGCCTTTCAACAGAACAATTTTTCATTGAAGGGTTAATCCCACAAAATCCAATCGGAATGGCTGAGGAAGAGATTGTATGGAACCCGGAAAGCATGGTTAATGTATCGTATATTGAAAATGAAGTGAAAAAAATTCAGGGATACAACCAATATAATGCCGGAGCAACTTCTATTAATAAGGTTAAAAACAATGGGTATTTTGAATACATAATTTCCGAAAACGATAAAAACAAATCCATTGGGCTTGATAATTCCAGTGGTAATTTCAGCTACCAGACAATGGATTATGCAATTGTTCTCGGCCAGGATGCTAAGTTTACTATTTACGAATCAAATTCCTGGAAACTGGGAAACCAGTCATACAGCATAGGAGATGTCCTGCGTATTGCAGTAGAAAATAATCAGGTAAAGTACTACCAGAATGAGTCATTGATATTCTCTAGTGCAAACAACCCAAATTTACCTTTGTTGGTGTCCATCGCCTTGAGTGATATGGGTTCGTCAGTAAAAAACGGAATCGTTGCAAATGAGAACAGCGGTAAATTTGAGGCACATTTTCAAGAACTTGGAGAATCGCCATCCATTGAATGGAATGCAAATGATTTGCCACTGGGAATTACAGGCAACACTTTAGAATATAGCAGCATTACAAATAATGATATTATAACATGTAGTGTAATTCCTGATTTGGACGGTTGCAATGCAAACTCAAAATTTGAATCCAACTTTATTCGCTTTAAGGGACCTGCTACACTCACAGACTGGCTGGGAGCATTCAACACAGCCTGGAACCATCCTGCTAACTGGAGTGATGGTGTTCCCAATGAAAATCTTTCGGCAAGAATTCCGGCGGATCGCCCACATCAACCAATAATCTATTCACCTCAGGTGGTGAAAAATATTTTGGTCGAAGCAAATGCTGAACTTCGTATTGCCGGGAATTTTATTTTATCGGTTTACGGGGACTTCAGAATAGAAGGTGAATTTTTTGCCGGTCCGGGAAATATTTCAATAAAGGGAAATGGTAACCGGAAAATAGCGGGAAGTGACCTCCAACTTTATAATTTAGTTCTCAATTTAGATCAAGCCGATAATGAAATAGAACTATTATCTGATATAACCATTTCAAATGAGACGGTCTTCCTCAATGGTAAGTTGAGAGCAAACGGCCATGAGGTTATTTATCTCGTTGGTAGTAGTACATCCGAAGGTAATTCAAACAGTTTTATTGATGGCAAGGTCAGAAAAATTGGGAACACTGCATTTCATTTTCCTATTGGTTCAGGGGATGTGTATGCTCCGATTGAAATTTCTGCTCCTCAAAAACCAACTGACGCATTTTCGGCTCAATATTTTAATACCGATCCAAACGAAGCCGGCTATCATACCTATAGCCAGGACGGATCATTACAGAGAATAAGCTCATGTGAGTATTGGATGATAAATAGTTTGAATGAGAATTCAGAAGTTAGTGTTTCACTTTCCTATGAAAAGGTAAGAAGTTGTGGAGTTGAAGATCCTTCCTTCTTGCAGGTTCTTCATTGGAACGGAGATCTTTGGGAGAATAAAGGGATAGACTCAAACGGATTTATCAGAAACGATACCCAGAGCGAAAGCGGGATGATTACCAGTGAATTGCCGGTTAGCGATTTCAGTCCTTTTACCATCGGTTCTATGTCTTCAATCAATACACTACCGGTAGAGCTTGTATCATTCTCAGCTAAAAAACAAGGTAGAAATACAGACCTTGAGTGGATAACTGATTCTGAAACAAACAATTCATTTTTCACTTTAGAACGATGTGATGATGCCCGTAACTTCAAGGAAATCGCAAGGGTTTCGGGTGCAGGGTCGAGCAGAGAAAAGCTCATTTACAATTACCTGGATCATACTCCTGTTTCAGGAACAAACTATTACAGGCTTTCTCAAACAGATTTTGATGGCACGAAGGTATTTTTTGATATAAAAACTGTGTTTTTCGAACAGGATAAGAATGTCGTTATTTATCCCAATCCAAACAAAGGTATTTTTACCATTGTTCGCGACAATGAGAATCCTGTTCACATGAGTTTACATGATAGTAATGGTAAAACACTTTGGTTAAAGGATACGGATGAAATGCTCATTGAAGTTAAAGTATACGAACTTCCCAAAGGCATGTACTTCCTGAATATTGATGATGGACTTCACGCGATTACACAGAAGGTAGTTATAAAGTAAAAATCAACGTATCGGATTCATCCACAGCCGGAAAGGCGCCTACTCCAACTCTATCTGGCATTATTATTTCTCCGTTACTATAACTCAACCCATTAAACGGATCATTTGATGTAAGCATTGGTCCGTCAAGGTCAACCCAATCTGCCAGCGGAGCCAGGTGAGCTGCTGCCGTATTACCCAGCGACGACTCAGCCATAGCTCCTAATACAACTCTTAGGTTTAGCTTCCGCGAATGAGAAATCATCTCAAAAGCCTCGGACAGTCCCGAACTCTTCATCAGCTTGATGTTTACCCCATCAAAAGCTTCAGCTGCTTGATTTAAGTCTTTTAAACGCTTCACCGATTCATCTGCGATAAATGGAACATCTACCCTTTCACGTACCCAGGCCATCTCTTCAAAGTGCTCGGCAAGCATGGGTTGCTCAACAAAGAGCACACCGTTTTTGAGCAATAACTCACTCATTGCTGCCGCTTTATCCCGTGTTTTATATCCCTGATTCACATCCACACAAAATGACTTTTTGGTAAGCTTTCGAAATGATTTAATCAATTCGATATCGTCTTCACTTCCAAGTTTGAGTTTGATAATCTTAAAGCCGGCTGCTTCTTTCAATTTAGCTCTCAGCTCTTTCTCATTCGAAATTCCAATCGTGTAGGTGGTTATTACATTTTTTTCGCTACTCACATTGTAAAACTGACCCAGTGTTTGGTTTCTTCGCTTGGCTTCAATATCGTGCAAAGCTATATCAACGGCTGCTTTTGCCGCATTGCTACCCACACCAGATTTGTCAATGAGCTCAATTGCATCCGTTAATGGCATTCCTAATAGAGACTGCCAATCCAGAGATTCTAAAAATTTTGTAGTACTTGCCACTGTGGCTCCCAGATAAGGCGGAAGGGCTGCTTCCCCATACACCGTATAATCTCCGCTTACTATTTTAAGAATTACGATATCCGTATGCGACCTTGTGCCTGAAGCAAGTTTAAATGGATATTTAAACCTTAAGGAGTAAGGGAAAATAGTTACTTTAAAATCACTGCTTTTAAAAAGAATGAGCTCACTCAAGATGTAGTATTTTTTTCACAAATCAACGCAATTTCAGGCTCATTTACAGCGTGGATAGTCATGAATATTTCAAACAGTTAAACATTTCAATTGCAATATTTTAATCACAATACTTCTGAAACGTCATTAAAGGCGTTCAGGCTTTTCAAATTCCCATCTCTCCCCTTTATCCCAAGCTTTTCTGTTGTTTCCATAATTGGGATAACCTGCGTTCTCTTTGAGCATTTTAGCCAAATGCATGAGATTATAAGTCATAAAGGTGGTGTTCTTATTGGTGAAATTGCTGTTTTCTGCATCAGATCCTTCATCAAGATAACTGAGACCGGGGCCTATTTCGCCAAGCCATCCGCAATCAGCCTGAGGAGGAATAGAGTATCCCAGGTGTTGCAGGGAATACAGCAAACCGCTGGATACGTGCTTCACTCCGTCTTCATTTCCAGTAACAATACACCCACCTGCCCGGCCATAAAACGAAGATTGACCTTTATCATTAAGCTCAGCACTCATGGCGTATAATCGCTCTATAAGTTTGGTCGCCATTGAACTTCTTTCTCCAAGCCATATTGGTGAACCAATAACTAAAATATCTGCAGAGATGACTTTCTTGAATAATTCGGGCCAGGAATCTTTGTCCCATCCGTGCCTGGTCATATCAGGCTTAATACCTGTAGCAACATCTTCGTGATCAATAAAACGAATATTCTCAGTCTTCACCCCTTCCCTTTTCATAATGCCCTCAGAAACGTTCATCAAGGCCTGGGTATGACTTTTACCTGGAGATTTCGTAAGTGTACAATTGATATATAAGGCTGAAAGGTTAGAGAAATCGGTTTTTTTCATAATGCATATTTTTTAATTATCCAGAAATGGCATACAGTATTCCGGTTTTTTCAAAATATAAGCATTTACTTTTATTCGGCTTACTTTCAACGAAAAGTCATGGTATCAATTATCTGAAAATTTCCAACTGCTACTTAGCATTTTGATTCATTCTATCAATGGTGAAATAACCCCAAATAAGAGATAAACCGCAAACAATTCCAAGTAATTGATCTGTTACTTCACTCCCGTTATAAAGTCCGTATCCGGCAGCAAAAAGTGCCAGCACGCCAATAATCAAAAGCAGGTATTTTGTGAATTTCATTCTATTCAATTTTTATTTATAAAGTCTATTATCGCTTTAGCAAATCCGTCTATCAGCGGCAATTCCGGCTTTGAGTAGGTTGCAATATTTGCAGCTCTGTCGGCTGGAGCTTCTTTAAAAACATGGTTCATACCTTCTAATACAACAAGTTCTGGCTGTGGGCAGGGCTTCCGCCAAAAGTTCAGCATCGCTTATCGCCACTTGAATGTCTGTTGAGCCTTGAATAATTAAAACCGGTATATCCAGTTTAGCTATTTCTAAAGCCGGGTCATATTTAAACCAGGAAATGAGATAAGGCTGCACATCCGGCCGGAACATACTTTTCAGAGCTGGAAGCACCGCTGTAACTGTGTAGCCGTTTGAAAGCGAATCGAGCATGTTGGTAGCGGGAATGGTAAAGAATGGTGAACTCGTTTTTATTTGATCCAGTATAATTTCATTTGCCGGTCTTCCGGGACCTGCCACAGAAATATATTTATCTACGAGATCTTGATTAGAAGCGCGCATTCCAATTAGCGATCCTTCGCTATGTCCCAAAACAACAACCTGGTTGAAGCGTTGGTCTTCAGCTAATAGACGGGTCCAAAGAATAGCGTCATCGACAAAATCGTCAAAACGAACCTCACTTTCAACCAGAGTAGAATCTGCACTGGCACCTACTCCGCGTTTGTCATACCTTAGACTTGCTATTCCGTTTTCTGCGAGTGAATCTGCAAGAAGCTTGAGTGAATTGTTGATGTAGCCGGCATTATTTCCATTTCTATCAGTGGGTCCCGATCCGGCTATTATCAGCACTACCGGTATACTCTCAGCGTCTTCGGGGCATAGAAGTGTTCCATAAATTTCTATTGAATCTGAAACAACGACCATTTCTTCAGCAGTTTGAGAAAAAACACCAAGAGCTGAAGCAAGTGACAAAGCGAATAGAATAATTTTCATAGGTTGATTATATTCATGAAATTAAGGGATTATTTCTTTTTTATGAAGTTGTTATCTTATTTCGGTTGTTCTGAATATCCGAACCTTAAGATAGCCGGAACATAGAACTGAGCTATTATTACTTGCCTTATAAATGGATTATTTAAATCAGCATCTTTCATTCCACCGGCTACCACTCCCAGGCTAATTCGATTCTCATAATTTATTGCTTCGAGTATTTCGGCAATTTTATCTCCGCAAGAATACTTCACTATTCCGTACCAAAACTTTCCATGAGAATTTATGTAAAACCCAAGTTCAGGTCTGTCACTAAATAAAATTAAGCTGTCACGATTATATTCCTGTGGATCATACGGTAGCCTTTTATTCTCAGCTTTTATTACTTCTTCAATTAAGTCTATATCTAGCTGAGTGGTATCAATAAATTCTGGTTCATCCCTTTCTGGAATAAAGTCATCAAGGTTAAAATGGTGATCTGTATTTTCGCCTTCATACAAATAAGTATTCTTCCTAAATCCGCTGTTTTCTAATTGATTCTTCAAGCTTCTGAAACTGGCGCTATCCTCAAAAAAAGAAGGTTCAAAGTCATTTCGTCTTGAATAACTATCTAAAAAAGCGTAAATCCGGTCGGAAAAATCAGGAATACCGGGATAAGCCGATTGAAGAATTGTGTCAAAAGAATGGTTTAAGACAAGAAGCATTTCTGAATCCTCAGGCCCTAGAAAATCCTTGAATTCCTGAAAATTTTGATCGCACCTGTTTTCACAGCCTAAGCCAAAGGCGACAACAAAAACGACTGCTATTTTATACCTCATTCCGTAATGTAAATAATTAAACATAAAAAAGCAGGTCGATTTCAATTTTATGTATTTTCGAGCAATAAAAATCAATCTTTAAAACCATGAAGTGGAAAGGCAGAAGACAAAGCTCAAACATTGATGATAGACGTGGTCAATCAGGTCGCGGTGGTGGTGGCGGGCTCAATATTGGAATGATTTCATTACTGTTTAGATTTCTTTTCTCTAAAGTCGGGTTGATTGTAGCCGGAATATTGATTGTGATTTTCATTGTTACCGGCACAAACCCCATTACCTTCTTTTCACAACTCCTCGGTGGCGACCCACAGGGTGTTCAAACATCTCAACCTTATGAACCCTCAGCTCAGGAAGAAGAACTAGCTGATTTTAGTGCTACCGTGCTGGCTGACACAGAGGATGTTTGGAATAAACTCATTGACAATTACCAGGAACCCACAATGGTCCTTTTCTCCGGTTATGTATCATCTGCCTGTGGAAGTGCGTCGAGCGCTACAGGCCCATTTTATTGCCCGGCAGATAAACAGGTATATCTTGATGTGAGCTTTTTTGATGATATGGAGCGAAAGCTCAATGCTCCCGGAGATTTTGCTCAGGCATATGTTATTGCTCATGAGGTAGGTCACCACATTCAAAACTTAATGGGCACCTCTGAAAAAGTGCAGTCATTGCGGGGTAAAGTAAGTGAAGTTGAGTACAATGAATATTCAGTAATGCTTGAACTGCAGGCAGACTTTTACGCAGGTGTATGGGCACATCATTCTCAACGAATGAATAAATCTCTGGAAGATGGAGATATTGAAGAGGCATTAAATGCTGCGAATGCCATTGGCGATGACCGCCTGCAAAAACAAGCAACGGGAAAGGTAGTTCCTGACGCATTTACGCACGGCACCTCTGCTCAGCGCATGAGGTGGTTTAAAAAAGGATTTACCACTGGCGATCTCAATCAGGGTGATACCTTCAATGCTCCGTCGCTATAATCAATATACATTGTACACGGCAAGCTTGAGTTTCGAACTTTTTGGTATTGAATTAGATTTTTTTTCAACGCTTCAAAATGGTCGAACCTCAGATGAGTATACCATTTTTTAAAATATTAAATAACAAAAAGTACACAGTTTTGTTAGTGTATAGAGCAACACAGTGTCGCCTCTATTAGGTATAAACTGATTAAAACTTAAAACTAATTTTATGAACCATGTCGTAAGGATTTGCTTACCACATGAAATCCAGGAATAATGAATATTGACCAGGAACAACTTACAACCTTATATCACGTCTTGATAGCTCTGGTACTGTGCGGTGTCGTTGGTTTTGAAAGAGAGCAGCTTAAAAAGCCTGCTGGCCTTCGTACCAACATGATTATTGGTGGAGCCTCATGCCTCATTGTTTCCATTACCCTACCCCTCATTGACCATTTGGAAGTTGCAAATGCATCTGAAATTATACGCACAGACCCCATTCGATTACTGCAGGCTTTGGTTGTAGGTATTAGTTTTATTGGTGCCGGCACGATCATAAAAGGTTCGGGTAAAAAAATCAGTGGCTTAACCACGGCGGCTACCCTTCTTTTCTCAATGGGAATAGGAATCTCGGTTGCAATCGAGCAGTATATTATAGCTGTTGGAGTAACCATAATTATATTAATTGTTAATCTGGTCATTCGGAAGCTTTCAGTGAAATTCACAGCGAAAGATCGAACACCGCGAAAAGAAATTGATGAATCATAAAAACGAAGAGCAGGAAAAGGAAGGATTATTCTCGATGTTCAAAGGACTTGATTTTGCCAAGTTAAAGGCAATTTCAGATTATATTGATCTAAAAGATGTGCTAAGTTCATTGTCAAAAATGAATAAAACCCAACTCTATAATCTTTCAAAAGCACTGAAGGCGGGGAATTCACACTATGAAAAACCTGAAATAAACGGGGATTTCTATGAGGTTGGACAAATGCTAACCGCTGAAGAACGGGAAATACAACTGAGGGTACGCAAATTCATGGAAAATGAGGTAAAGCCCATTGCGAATGAATATTGGAACAAGGGCGAGTTTCCGATGCATCTCATACCCAAAATGGCCGAGCTTGATATTTGTGGATTAACCATTGGCGAGCATGGATGTCCCAAGCACAGTTTCGTAATGGAGGGAATAATCTCTATGGAGATGGCACGGGTTGACACTTCAATAAGCACATTTTTTGGAGTGCAAAGCGGGCTTGCCATGGGGTCTATTTACCATTGTGGCAGCCAGGCTCAACAGGCAAAATGGCTTCCCGGAATGCAGAGAATGGAAATCATTGGCGCTTTTGGATTAACAGAACCAAAAGTTGGATCGGCAGTGGCCGGAGGACTCACAACCAAAGCCAGACGAGAAGGTGATAAATGGATATTAAACGGGGAAAAGAAATGGATTGGTAATGCTACGTTTTCTGATATCACCATTATCTGGGCTGAAGACGAGGAAGATGGGCAAATAAAAGGGTTCATCGTAGAAAAAGGAACGGCGGGCTTCCAAACGGAAAAAATCAAAAACAAAATGTCGCTCAGAACGGTGCAAAACGCGAATATTACACTCAACAATTGTGAAGTGAGAGAAGAAAACCGGTTGCAGCGCGCAGACTCGTTTAAGGACACTTCACGCGTGCTCCGTGCTACAAGGGCCGGTGTGGCGTGGCAGGCAGTAGGTTGCTCACGCGGAGCCTACGAAAATGCTTTGGCTTATACAATGGAGCGAGAGCAATTTGGTAAGCCTATAGCTTCCTTTCAACTTATTCAGGATCAGCTGGTAGAAATGCTTCACGCTCTTACCTCCATGCAAACCTTAGTTATGAGGCTATCACAATTGCAGGATGCGGGTATGATGACAGACGCTCAGGCTTCTCTGGCCAAAGTGTCGTGCACACTACACACCAGGGAGATTGTTGATATTGCCAGAGGAATAATGGGTGGTAACGGAATTTTGCTTGAATATAATGTGGCCAGATTTGTCGCTGATGCCGAGGCTCTTTATTCATATGAAGGTACCAAAGAAATCAACTCTCTAATTGTAGGAAGAGAGATTACAGGTATTAGTGCTTTTGTTTAGATTAAGGTTGTAGATTGATTTCATTGCTTATTTTTAGCATTTCACTATCAATAAAATCATGAAAAGTCTTCTATTCTTTTTTGGCAGCTTGCTGATCCCCCTCGTTTCTTTCAGTCAGGATGACTTCCCGAATACCATGAAATACAATGAGAATGAAGGATCGCCGGAAGCTACAATAGAGGCTGTATCATGGATAGCGGGTCACTGGATAGGAAGAGCAATGGGCGGAGATATTGAAGAGGTATGGACTGAGCCAACTGCAGGCAGCATGATGGGAGCATTCAAATTGGTGCTACATGGAAGAGTTTCTTTCTATGAACTTGAGACCATATCTGAGGAAAACAAAACGTTGATACTCAGAATTAAGCACTTTCATCCTGACTTGAAGGGATGGGAGGAAAAAGATGAGACAGAAGAGTTTGAGCTTGTTAAAATTACGGAAGACGCCGTTTATTTCGATGAGCTGACTTTCCAGAAAGTAGGAAAAGATATCCTTAATATTTATGTTATAGTCGATGGCTCTGCCGGTCCGAGAGAAGTATTATTTCAATACCATCTTGCAAATTAACCTTCCTTATTTTCAGAACGAGTAAACTTTAATGACCCAAATAAAAATGAGTGTTTCTAATATTGTCATCAAATTCAAACTAAAATTATTAGTAGGTCTTTGTATTCTCCCTTCAATCAATTTATTCGCACAAAGCGAAACCGTTGCAAAACCAGTGTTTGCAGACGGCGAAGCCCAGGTGGTGAAAGCATTTAAAAACTATGAGACGTGGATTCGAGAAGATCTTTGGGTAGAAACTGAATTTGACAGCGATAATGATGGCGAGCCTGACCGGATGCATGTTGATGTTACGCGCCCAAGAGAAACCGAGACTGACAATCTAAAGCTTCCTGTAATCTATAATTCCAGTCCTTATTTCGCCGGAGTAGCAGCAGATGTTGATGGCTTATTCTGGGATGTGAAAGTAGAGTTGGGCGAATCTGCTAAAGAGCGTGTACACCCTGAAGTTATCCGAACCGGAAAACGACCTGTTATTTCCAATGCGCATGTAATAGATTGGGTTCCACGAGGGTTTATCGTTGTTCACTCATCTTCGCCCGGCACCGGTTTATCTGATGGATCGCCAACCGTAGGTGGAGACAATGAATCATTGGCTCCCAAAGCAGTAATAGACTGGCTCTGTGGACGGGCAAAAGGCTACACTTCAAGAGAAGGTAATGAGGAAGTAAAAGCTTACTGGAGCACCGGGAAAGTAGGAATGATTGGCACTTCTTATAACGGTACTTTAGCATTGGCCGCCGCTACAACCGGGGTAAAAGGTTTGGAAGCGATAATTCCAATCGCACCAAATACTTCATATTATCACTATTACAGATCAAATGGGCTCGTGCGATCGCCGGGCGGGTACCTTGGGGAAGATATAGATGTGCTTTACGATTTTATCCACAGCGGCGAAGAATCAAAACGAGCCGGCAACAACAAAAGGGTGCGTGATACCGAAATGAAGGATGGTATGGATCGCGAAACTGGAGATTACAATGACTTCTGGGCCGATAGAGATTACCTGCTCGATATGGAGCCAATGAAAGCCGCTATGCTCATGTCGCATGGTTTTAATGACTGGAATGTAATGCCGGAGCATAGTTTTCGGATTTACCAGGCTGCAAAAGACCAGGGTATTCCATCGCAAATATATTACCATCAGAAAGGCCATGGCGGGCCGCCACCAATGCCGATGATGAACAGATGGTTCACTCATTATTTGTTTGGGATTGAAAACGGTGTAGAGAAAAGTCCAAATGCGTACATCGTTCGTGAAAACGACGAGATGCCCACAGCATATCCTGATTTCCCAAATCCTGAGGCTAAAGACGTTACATTGTATTTGGGCTCGGGAGCTCCGGGAATCGGTACACTTACATCCGCTCAAAGCGATACGGATAGAAACGAAACATTGGTAGATAATTATTCTTTTACCGGTGCCATGCTCGCTCAAGCTGAAAAAACAAACCATCGACTTATCTACTCCACTCCCACCCTCAAAGAAGACGTTCACCTCTCAGGGGTTTCCAGCGTTACAATTACTCTTTCGAGCAGTAAGCCTGCTGCAAATTTGTCGGTTTGGCTGGTTTCACTGCCGTGGAATGGCGGTAGCGATCAAAAAATTACAGACAATATTATTACCCGAGGCTGGGCAGATCCGCAGAACTACAACTCTATTACAGAAAGTGAACCTCTTAAGAAAGATGTTTTTTATGAGGTGAGTTTTGATCTGATGCCAGACGATCAAATAATCCCAAAAGGTCAAAAGATTGCATTAATGATATTTTCAAGCGATCAGGAATTTACGCTTTGGCCCGAGCCCGGAACTGAACTGACAATAGATCTTGACAAAACAAATATTACTTTACCCGTAGTGGGTGGATCGGAAGGGCTCGACAGGGCATTGTTAAGTAATTAGGTGAGTTAATTGAGTTAGGATTACAAGAAACTCTCTAAACATTCGTCTCAATTGTAGCGTTTAAAGATAATACTCCTTAACTTTAGGGTAATATAATTTGAATCGCTTAAACTCAATCTAAATGGCAAGCTTTAATCAGTATTTTCTTATTGGAAAGATTGGAATGATTCTCACGTTGATTTTTCATCTAATATCCACGCTTATTGCCGAAATTTCACATGGTCTGTTTTTAGCCTTATACCTATTTTTTGGAATTTTGCTTTCATTCGGCTCAGGCAAGACACGTAAATTGGAACGGGTAAGAGTCAAGAAATAGAAGAAGCCCCAACCATCTTTAATTAAACTTGTATCTACTTATTTTAAAAAACAGGCCTTTCACGTGCATTCTTCTGAACGCATATTTTGAGATTAATCTATAATTGCGTTCAGTTTCTCCCACATTTCATCGTGAAAAACAATAGGAACAAAATCATCATCAGGTGATTGCCCCATTCTAATCACTACCAATTTTTTACTTGGGACAACATTAATAAACTGACCGTTTTTCCCCATTGCAGCATACATATCGGCGGGTGCGTTTTCTGATAAGGGAATATTGAATGGTATTGTAAGTGAAGGGTAAATTACCGACTCCTTCCCATTTAGCCAGGTTAGGTATCCATAAGATTGGTTGTAGTCCTGAGAGGTATTCGTCATAGCTGAAAAATAATTCGGATCGTCTAAAACCGGTTGGTTATCCCAAATTCCTTCATTCAACAATAGCAACCCAAAGCGCGCAGCATCACGAGCTGTACTCCAATACACATTATTATTGCCAACAGGCAGCCAATTGCCAGCCATGCCTATTTTATCTTCTAGCTTTTGATCGGTAAAATCATTGTAATCCATTTGAGATGCGGCACTAATTACAGATTCTAGCAAAGTGTAAGGTGCATTGTAATAGAACCATTCCGTACCCGCATCAGATTTGTATTCCAGGCATCCCGGGTCGGTGCAATCAAGATTTCCATTTGTAAAATCCAACCCTGTAGTCATGCTAAGCTGGTGCCTGACTAAAATAAGGTCTTCTTTTTCAGCAGGCGCCGATGTCCATCCCTGTCCTAGATAATCAGCAGTTTTATCATTTATATCAAGCATTCCCTCTGTTTGAGCAATTCCGGTAAGCACTGCCGTTAATGTCTTTCCTGCCGAGGCCCAATACCAACTAGATTCTGCGGTAAAAGGCGCAGTGTTGAGTACGTTATTGCCCCAGTATTTTTCGATTACTATCTTGCCTTCTTTCAACACAATAAAGGCTCTGGAACCGTTGGCTTCCATAAAATCATAAAATTCAGGTAGCGCCGCTTCATTCCAGCCCGCTTCAGCAGGAGTTAAAGAGTCCCATTGGTTTCCCGTAATTTCGGGGAAATATAGTTCGGGCATTGATGGAGGATTTTCTGATGGCGCATCATCATCTTTCTTGCAAGACGCAAAAAATAGAAACAAACCAATAAGGAGGAGTGCGGGCTTTTTCATAGTGTTAAGATGATTAAAAACTAAAATGGTTTAATTCACTTGTTACTCGCTCAAAAACCTTTGTTTATCTCAATAAGTGAACCATCCCTGTTCCCTGGGTAACATTTCCAAAGGAGTCCTTTGCTGTGAAGCGATACGAATATACCAAATCCTGCCCTGCAAAATTGCTATCTGCCCCACTTCCATCCCAGCCTTCTGAGAAATCGGTGGTGCTAAAAACCAGTTTGCCCCATCTGTCGAAAATCAATAGCTCAAATGAATCTACATATTGTCCTTCTGCTTTGAAAATGTCGTTAAGTCCATCACCGTCAGGAGAGAAAGCATTCGGAAGAAATATCCGAAAAGGAGGTTTGTAAATGGCGCTGGTCTTATCCTCGCATCCAATCTCATTTCTGACTATTAGCGTCGTACTCCCACCCTTCAATTCATCAAAACCCACATTGGGATGATATGCATTCGATCCACTTCCATTCGGAAACAGCCAGTCATACCAAATATCTACTGTGGATTGATTTTCAACAGGTTGCAGGTAGTCGTCGTAGTTGAATGTAAAAGAGGCTATAACTTCCTTCACCTCTACTTCGCAGGTTTTCTCTGCCACATTTCCACATTCGTCTTTCACCTTAAATAAAAGTGATGCGTTACCGGGTGGAATTGCAGAGTAAGCAGGATTTTCGACGGGTGTTTGGTTCCAGAAATACGAATAAGGCTCATGACCACCTATCACTTTAGGTAAAATTACCAAGTGCTCATTTTCGCAAATCACTGTATCTGTTGGCATTTGAATATTAAGCTGAGGAGTACTAATAAAAACATTGATAGCATCTGATGATTCTGTTCCGCAGGCATCAGCGATAACCAGCGTTACAATACTCGTTTCATTAAATGATCTGATGAGCGTTTGATCGGTACTCACCTGTATATTGTTGACTTTCCAGGTATAGGAATAAGAGCCAAACCCACCTTCAATCTGAGGAATAATCGTAACCGGATTATTGCATTGGCCGGTAATATCCGTTCCCAATTCGAGCGAAATAGGATTCAGCTGCTGGTCTATTTGAATTGTTTTATTGACCGAGCCGGTGCAGGGATCACTTACAATGAGTGTTACAGGGCTTGCCGATGTAATGATTTCACTTAAAGCAGATTCTGTTGAAAGCAAATTCCCATTTTGAAACCATTCAAAAGAATAATCGCCATACCCACCGGTTACCACTGGAGTAATAGTGAGTGGTGTGGCACAATTAGCTGTTATTTCATTTGGAACAGAGACAACTAGCGGTGAATAGGTTTGCCGGTAAACGACAATATTTACTTCCTCCTGATGCACTTCACAGTAATCGCTTACCGTTGCCGAGAGTTCTATTTCGTCCGCAGGATTAACCGCAAAACTAAAACCCTGATAATCGGGGTTGTCCCATAGAATATTATAATTGGGAGCACCACCTGAAACTTCGATATTCACATTTCCACTTTCAAAGCAGTTAAGCGCTATAGTTGAGCTATAGGTCAATTCTAAATTTGGACTATCCAAAATTTTCATTTCGAGTGTAGTGATATTCGTATCCAACGAACAAACTTCAGGTTCCAGAAAAAGGATATTAAAATCGCGGAGGCCTTCGAATATTGCATTATCCAGGATTTGAACTTCAAAAGATTTTACGCCATCCAGGGCATAAAAAGTAAGTGAGTCGGGAAGATCGGGAATTAATTCATCCGCATTTAGAAGCCCCTCTGTTCTAATGTAAAAAGTCTTCGATCTGGAACTGTCAGATCTCGATAAAGTAAATTGATAAGTGCTGCAGCCTTCCAGCGGCTGTCCATTCACGTCGGGATTAATAATATCTACCTCTGCAATTAATGGAGGCGTGCTTGTGAAGCTGCCGGCTTCGATAAACACTGCTGAGTCATTTTTATCATCCGAGGCATCGGCAATAGCCATTTTTATGTGATAAGTTTCACCGCAAATAACTGGTACTTCAATGATAAATGGTCTTGTAAAGCCATCAAACTGAGTAGCATTTGCGGAAGGGTTGCTTTCATTGTCAACGAAGTAAATTTGATTTGCCTCCCAATTTGAACTAATGGCATTGCAGGTCGCCATATTTCCAAATGCACCGGGTGTACCTCTGTTTACTGTATTAATAGCTACAGGCACAGTTGTACCGGGAATTCGGGCCACATTCATAGCATTGTTAGAGAATTGCATTCCTCCATCGATGCCGGGTCCTGAGATAAAAAATCCAAAGGCATCATTGTATGGAGAACACACATGCTCGTTGTATTCTTCTGATGCGAACACATATTTAAATCGCAAGGTATCGCCCTGAGCGGTAAAATCAAATTCTATAACGGCAACATCATTGAGTTCTGCCGGTGACATAATAAGCTCTAAGTCGGGCTCCTCACTGAGTTGCTCACTTTCGGGAACTACTACATGGGCAGTGGGAAAGTCATTGGGGCTTTCGGCTACAGAAACACCTCCGGTAGCCAGAATCAAACCTCTGCTTAAACCAATATTTGAATTTATTGCATCAAAAACACCAAACTGTGATGAGATGAAGTCGCCCGATTGACCGTTGATCGTAATATTCTCGGCCTCTACTCCTTCACCAAGCAATATATTGTTAATTATTTCAGATGCACTTAGCTCATTTTCAATGACTAGCTGGCCGAATATAACATTTGCAAAAACGCTGAATAAGAGGAAAAAGGTAAAGCGCACCGAGGTAGAGGTTTTGGCCTATATTACTCCAAACCCCCTATTAAGGTTACGGCCTCTATTCGGTCTTCAGCTCCAAAAGAGTGGAGTTTGCCACAATTTCTTTCTTATTCATCATCATTTTTCTGAAATCGCCTTTTATATACATTTCTGCCTGGTCGCTGTAATGATCGCTTAAGGGATTTCCACTGTTTCCTGTAGGCAGCACAGAAATTGCATTTTCAACGTCAGCGAAATCAATAATGATGCGCATTGCCGGTCCAAAGTTCGCCTCGTATTCGCTATCGCCATTTAGTGTAAACCCTGCATTATTAACTGTTTCAACACCACCCGGAGAAGGAAATGGTCCTACATTAAAAAATGGCTCTAACATATCCACTTTACCCATAGGGTGCTCGTGAGTAGTGCTATGTACCAACTCCCATCGCCATTCTGTCATATCTTCGCCTAATTCAGTACTCAGTTCAGCCACAGATTTCTTAAATGCTTCTGCAAAGATGCCTTCGCGCTTCTCAACCTTTCCGGTGGTTTTCAAATTATCCCACCATCTTGATTCATCGTTGTAGATCAGTTTAATATAAGATCGCTGCATTAAATGGGTATGAAGCATAGCTTCAAAAAGTTCTTCACCAGTTTCGTCCATCATCGCTTTGCGCAAAGTATAAAACAAAACTTTGTAGTAGATGGTTGGGGTTACATCACCGAGCCTGTGCTGGCCATTCCAACTAAGCATATAATTAAGTGCCTCTGCTTCACGATCAGAAAGCATTTGGCCGGAAGCTGCTATAGTTTCCGCTATTTCCTTAGCAAGCTCCAAATGCGTTTCTGAGTAGACTTCAGTGATCAAATTTTTCATGCTATCTACCGTAGCAATTGACATATCGGTTAATCGTTTCTCTATACGGTTGTATCGGCTGTTGGGGGCATAGTAGCCCGGATAGCCCTTCCCTGTATCGGGTTTATGAAACTGGTTTGCTGATCCTATGTATCCTTTTCTCGGGTTTTCAGATCGAGGATTTGACTTAAACGGATAAAACCCATCGTAAGAACTGGCATTTGTAGTTCCATCTAAAAACAATTTACCATACACACCTTCAGGACGTTTCACCAACTTACTAGCCGACCAGGTTGCAATATTTCCCGCTGCATCGCCGTAAGTAATATTCAGACCCGGTGAACCAACCATCTCAGCACCTTCTTTAAAATCATCTATGTTTATCGAAGTATTCATTTTATGAAAAGCCTGGAGAAGATTATTTTCTATGGCGGTATAATTCCAGTACATGCTTACAGGCTCTCTGAAATCGACCGGAAGAAAATCATTAATAATAGGGCCATGAATCGTTTTGTAAATGGTAATCGTTGTGTCTTTTTGTCCTTTTATCGCGATCGTTTCCATCAACTTCGTTACAGGAATAGCAGAGCTGTCGCTTACCGTAAATGAGCTATCTGAAGTTGTAAACCGCTCTTTGTAAAAATCAGAATCATCATCTTCAAACATTGTTATTCCCCAGGCGTGGTTTCGGCTGTGGCCAATAAGAGCCATGGGAATTCCCGCCAGGAAATTGCCATAAATAGAAAATCCCGGAAATTCGATATGTGCTTCGAACCATACACTAGGTGATGCATACTTAATGTGTGTATCATTTGCCAGCATTACTTTCCCCGAAAGGGTACGCGACGGGCCAAGCACCCACGCATTACTACCCTGAAGAACGGGAACCGGCAATTGATCAAGAAATGGAACACCCTTAACGGCAGCCATATCAGACCCTATTTCAAAGTTGGCATCAGGTGCAATAGAATCGAGATTCTGCCAAAGTGAATCCTTTGGGTAAGCCATATCAAAATCCTTCAAGTAGTTGTATCCGAATTTTTCATTTAGTTTTTCTACCAATGGATCTGTGCGAAGCGCATACGCAAACGAATAAGCCATATATGCCGCCACTGAATACATGTCTTCAATGGTGTATGGTTCCGGGCTAACTCCCAGTAGCTTATACTCAATAGGAATTTTACCGTTCTTTATGTAATCATTCACACCTGCGATATAAGCGATGCACGCCTTCTGAGTTTTCGGGGGTAGCTCATTAAATTTAGCAGCATCTTCTTTTGCCTTTCTATTGGTGCCAAGGGTTCTAAAAAACATGTCAGTTTTCTTGAGCTCAGGGCCAAAAATCTCTGCCAGTCTACCGGAACCTACCCTTCGCATCAACTCTATTTGAAACAAGCGGTCAGATGCATGCGCATATCCAAATGCCCGGTAGGCATCATCAGAATTTGAGGCATATATATGCGGAACACCGTAGGAATCGTAATAAACTTCTACGTCTTTAATTAGATCTGTTACTTTTACAGTTCCCCTCAATTTAGGCTGATGACTCGATACAAAAACCCACAGGCCTAATATGAGCAATAACAAAACAATAAGGATGACTTTAATTATATTACTAAATTTCTTCATTATAAGTGTATAGCTTGCCGTCTGTAAATATCTCACAAGTATATGAAGAGTTGAGAATATGGAGTTCATATTAAGCGATTAATTAATTTTCAAAAAATAGTGAATGAAGACAAAAGCGATCAAATTCAAGAATTCTGAAGAACTCGAACTTAGCGCCAGACTTGAACTGCCTGTTGGCAAAAAGCCGCAGCGATTTGCCATTTTTGCACATTGCTTCACCTGCGGCAAAAACTCAAAGGCAGCCACGAATATTTCCAGAGAACTCACACAGAACGGCTATGGCGTGTTGCGTTTTGATTTTACCGGCCTGGGACAGAGCGAAGGTGAGTTTGAGGAAACCGGTTTTACCTCAAATATCGAAGATCTGGTTTCCGCAGCGGCATTTCTCAAGGAGTTTTACCTCGCCCCGACCCTTCTCGTGGGGCATTCTCTTGGTGGCACAGCTGCTATTCATGCTTCCGCAAAAATTGATTCGGTTGAGGCAGTATGCTCAATTGGAGCTCCGGCAGAAGCAACACATGTAGAGCATTTGCTGGGCGAAAACATAGAATTGATTGAGAGAGATGGCAAGGCCAATGTTTCCATAGGAGAAAGGCCATTTACGATTGGAAACAGTTTTCTGAGGGATTTGAAAAAACACAGTACTGAAAGTGTTCTTAAAAATCTGAGAAAAGCGCTGTTGATTATGCACAGCCCTCAAGATTCGATTGTGGAAGTAAGCAATGCAGCAGAAATCTACTCGGCAGCATTCCATCCGAAAAGCTTTATTTCACTCGATGGCGCTGACCATCTTCTAACCAATCAAGCCGATGCCGTTTATGCCTCAAGTGTACTTGGCGCATGGGTAAAGCGCTACTCACCTGAAGAAACCGAAAACGAGTTCACGACAGAAAACAGCACTGCTGTACAGCTGGGCACTGATGGGTTTACCACAGAAATAGTAGCCGGCGATCACCGGTTTCTGGCTGATGAACCTAAATCAGTGGGGGGAAATAATCTGGGCCCATCTCCTTATCAGTTGTTAAACGCTTCGCTGGGTGCCTGCACAGCTATGACGCTTAAAATGTATGCAGACCGCAAGAAATGGAATCTTACAAAAGTAACCGTGCATCTTGATCATTCGAGTCATTATGGAAAAGACAGCGAGAATCCGGAGGCCGCTAAAAGCAAAATTGATGTTTTTAAGCGGTTTCTTGAAGTAGAAGGAGAACTTGATGAAAATCAACGATCTAAATTGCTTGAAATTGCAAATAAATGCCCTGTTCATCGCACGTTGACTGAAACGGATGTGAGAGTGGAGACGAGTTATTTGGAGGATTAGTTTTTGGTGTTTTGAATAGAAAAGAAGAAAAACCAAACTTGACCGGTATAAACACCGGGAACTAACAACTCCAATTCTATTTGTAAATTCGCATCAAATTTGAAACCGCATGAATTTAGAAAATTACGTTTTAGGAAAATGGATAGCCGGCGATGGAGAAGGACAGCAGCTTTACGATGCTGTATCGGGAAAGGGTATTGCTACGGTAAGTAGTGAGGGCCTCGATTTTGCTGATATTTTGCAATATGGCCGCACAGTGGGAAATCCCGTGTTGCGCAAAATGACCTTTCACGAACGCGGCCGTATGCTTAAGGCACTTGCCTTGCACCTGATGTCGATAAAAGATAAATTTTACGAATTAAGCTACGCTACTGGCGCCACTAAGGCCGATAGTTGGGTAGATATAGAAGGTGGAATAGGAAACTTATTCGCTTACAGCAGTCTGCGAAAGCAATTCCCAAACGAGCCATTCTATGTGGATGGCGAAATGGTACCGCTCTCAAAAACAGGCTCATTCATCGGTCACCACATTATGGTGCCAAAAGAAGGTGTGGCGATTCATATCAATGCTTATAACTTCCCAATTTGGGGAATGCTTGAAAAAATTGCAGTAAACCTACTTGCGGGTATGCCTGCCATTGTGAAACCAGCTCCAGTTTCTTCTTATCTCACAGAACTCATGGTGAGAGAGATTATTAAAACCGGTATTTTGCCGGAAGGTAGCCTGCAGCTTGTATGTGGAGATGGTCACGGAATTTTGGATCACGCTCAGTCGCAGGATGTGATAACTTTTACCGGTTCGGCAAAAACGGGTAGAATGCTAAAATCTTTACCTAACATTCAGGAAGAAGCGATTTCTTTCACCATGGAGGCCGACTCACTAAACTCGAGTATTCTGGGACCGGACGTTGAGCCGGGCTCACCTGAATTTGATCTTTTTGTAAAGGAAGTACAACGCGAAATGACGACAAAATGTGGTCAGAAGTGTACAGCAATCCGAAGAATTCTCGTGCCCAGAGACCGTGTAGAAGACGTTCAAATAGCATTAGCAAACAGACTAGGAAACACCAAGTTAGGTGACCCAAGACTGGAAGGTGTACGTATGGGCGCCCTTGCGGGAAAAGAACAGCTGGAACATTTGCGGGAGCAGATCAATAAGCTTCTCAAATCATCTGACCTGGTGTATGGAGATTTAAATAAAGTTGAGGCAGAGGGTGATACGGCCAATGGGGCATTTATTTCTCCGATACTTCTCAGAAACGACGATCCATTTGGCCGAAAAGACACCCATGAGATTGAAGCTTTTGGACCTGTAAGTACTTTAATGCCATACGATACCCTTGATGATGCCATAGCTATTTCAAAAATGGGGAAAGGCTCATTGGTTTGTTCCATAGCAACTTACAATGATAAGCACGCCAAAGAATTCGTAATGGGAGCAGCATCCCACCACGGAAGAATTCTTGTGCTTAACCGCGATTGTGCCCGCGAGAGCACCGGTCACGGTTCGCCTATGCCAATGTTGGTACACGGTGGCCCGGGAAGAGCCGGTGGTGGTGAAGAAATGGGCGGAAAGCGCGGAGTAATGCACTACATGCAGCGCACCTCTATTCAAGGGTCTCCTACTACCCTTTCAGCCATTACCAATGTATACCAAAACGGTGGCAAGCAGACCGAAGGCGACATTCATCCCTTCCAAAAGTATTTTGAAGATCTCCATATTGGTGACACGGAAGTAACGTCAAAACACACAGTTACCGAGGCTGACATTTCAAACTTTGCCAACCTGAGCGGCGATAATTTCTACGCTCACGTGGATGCCACTTCTCTGGAAGACACCATTTTCGAGCGTCGGGTAGCGCATGGTTACTTCGTACTTTCAAAAGCAGCAGGGCTATTTGTAAGTCCTAAGAAAGGGCCGGTGCTACTAAATTACGGTCTTGAAGAATGTCGGTTTACTAAGCCGGTTTATCCTGGAATGACCATTGGCGTGAAGCTTACTGTAAAGCAAAAAATTGAACAGGAAAAGCGCGAAGTTGAAGATATAGCAAAAGGAATCGTGAAATTTCTGGTAGATGTTTACGACGAGACCGGCGAGACTGTGGCTATAGCAACCATTTTGACTATGGTAAGAAAGAAAGATCAAAGCAATTAAGGGATGGAACTGCATTTTGATGTTTTGTTGCGTCCTGAATCACTGATAGCTTTAGGAACCCTTACATTGCTCGAGATTATTCTGGGGATTGACAACATCTTGTTTATTTCCATCATCTCTGAGCGCTTACCCGAGGAGCAGCGTCCACGTGCTCGCGTTGTTGGCTTGGCGCTAGCTCTAATTTTCAGGGTTGCTCTTCTTTTTATGATTACCTGGCTGGTGCATTTCGAAGATCCACTGTTCACCTTATTTAATATTGGGTTTTCTGTTAAAGATTTGATTATGCTGGGCGGTGGAACCTTCCTTCTGGTGAAAACCATCAGTGAAATCCATCATAAGATGGACCATGAAGAAGATGATTCGGGAGGACTTAAGAACACTAAGGCTAAGTCATTTATGGGGGTTATCGGAATGATCATTTTAATAGATATGGTTTTTTCATTTGATTCGATTCTCACTGCTGTCGGCATGGTTGAGGAAATAATTATTATGGTTATCGCTGTGATTATTGCCATGATTATCATGATGATTTTTGTGAATAAGATAAGCCGGATAATCAATAAATATCCCAGTATTCAAATGCTGGCCATGTCGTTTTTGATTCTTATTTCATTTGTGTTAATCCTGGATGGTCTCCACAAGCACATCGAGCGCGGTTATGTGTATTTTGCGTTGTTTTTCTCTTTAATGGTTGAAATTTTAAACATTAGAAGTACGAAAGGAAAAAGTAAAAAAACTATAGAAAATGAATAATTATATCAATGAGGGTGGCGTAGAGCTTACGATAGAAAACGGAATTGGAACCATTGAATTTCATCACCCTGCGAGCAATTCCCTTCCCGGGAAGGTGCTGAAGAAACTTGCAGACACCATTGCCGATGCGGGCAAAAATGACGCGATCAAAGTCATTGTACTCAAATCTTCCGGCGACCGGGCTTTTTGTGCCGGAGCCAGTTTCGATGAGCTGATTTCGATAGAAGATGCCGAAAGTGGGAAATCATTTTTCATGGGCTTCGCCAATGTGATTAACGCGATGCGCAAGGCTCCCAAGTTTATTATAGGCCGCGTGCAGGGAAAAGCTGTCGGTGGCGGAGTTGGACTCGCCTCTTCAGTTGATTACTGCCTCGCAACCAAGTTTGCTTCAGTAAAACTGAGCGAGCTGGCTATAGGCATCGGACCATTCGTTGTGGGACCTGCAGTTGAGCGAAAATTAGGCAAGGCAGGCATGACGAGCCTTACCATCGATGCGGCGTCGTGGCAAACTGCCGAGTGGGCTGAAGCCAAAGGGATGTATGCTGGTACGTTTGAAACGGTTGAAGAGCTTGATGCTTCTGTCGATAAACTCGCCACTACCCTGGCCAAATCAAATCCGGAAGCGATGAAGGAGCTAAAGAAAACCTTTTGGGCTGAGGCTACAAATTGGGATGAGCTGCTTGCTGAGCGCGCTGCCTATAGTGGAAAGTTGGTGCTTAGCGATTTTACAAGAAATGCGATTGGAGCTTTTAAGAAGAAATAGGGGGTTGAATGTTCAAAGTGTGAATGTTGAAAGTGTGAATGTTGAAAGTGTGAATGTGTGAATCCGGACGCTTACGGTACTGACGAAATCAAAGATTGGTCAGCATTTACAATCAGGATCTGCGATGCGGCGCACTGAGGCTCTCGAAGTGTGTGAATCCTGATGCTTTCGTTACTGGCGCTTCGGTACTGAGCATGTGCCATCAGCATGTACCATAACGTAGTTTTACGCTAAAGCAGGCTAAACCTACTAATTTACTATCTACTATTGCTACGCTGGGCATGCGCCCTGCGGCTCTGTTTGGGAATCTTCAATCAAGCAAACAAACCCTCTACTCAAATAACGGAAGCAATCAGGTTTTTTACTACCCCTGATTGCGAAATGCAGGCAAAAAACAGGATCTACTTCCATTTCACTCAAATTACCTACTTTCACCCTGTTTTTCTAAACTGAAACAGGATGGCATCTTCTGAAAATGACTTATCGAGGATTGTTGAGAAACTTGAAATGCTGAGTAAAAAGCAAGAAAATGTTTCCAATGAAATAAAGGTTCTCAGAGATGAATTGGACAAATTGCTCTATGCAAATGATAAGCGTCTTACAGATTATCAGCATACGGATAAGGACATCAATCCTGAGCCTCTGCCTTCTTCTCAATCTAACTCTCCTATTGACCCTCCTCGTCTAGAACGGGAACAAAGGAAGTCATTAGATTCAGAGGCAGCTGAACCCCGGCACCAAACTCAATCGTTAAAACCTGATCAAAAGGTTGCCAGCCCTCCTCTTAGAAGACTTAAGAAAAAGTGGGATCTGGAAAAATTCATCGGTGAAAATCTGATCAATAAGATTGGTATTGCCATCACGGTAATTGGTGTAGCGATTGGTGCCAAATACAGCATCGATCATGGCTTAATATCGCCATTGACGCGAATTATACTGGGATACATTTTCGGGCTGGCGCTCCTTGTGGTAGGCATGCGCCTCCAGAAGAAATACGAAAGTTTTAGCGCTGTGCTGGTAAGTGGTTCCATGGCTATTATGTACTTCATCACCTTTGCTGCTTTTAGCTTTTACGGCCTCTTTACCAAAGAGATAGCTTTTGCACTTATGTTGATTTTTACCGTTTTCACGGTTCTTGCTTCTTTAAAATTTAATCAACAGGTTATCGCATTGATTGGATTGGTGGGCGCCTATGCCGTACCGTTTTTGCTTAGTGATGGATCGGGAAATGTAGTGATCTTGTTTATCTACATGGCGATAATCAATGTCGGATTATTAATTATTGCTTTCAAAAAGTACTGGAAACCTGTTTATTATGCAGCCTTTATTCTCACCTGGCTGATCTTTATAGGTTGGTATTCCGATAGATATTATGTGGACGATTATTTCGCTGCAGCCTTAATATTCAACAGCTTGTTTTTCGTTATATTCTATGTGACCTTTCTGGCATATAAAATTAAGAAAAGCGAAGTTTTCAATGGTGAGTCGGTTGCCATGCTTTTGCTCAACTCGTTTATTTTCTATGCATTGGGATATGGCATTCTCGACTCGCACGAAGTAGGAGAACAATTACTGGGACTATTTACTGCCGGCAATGCGCTGATACATTTTGTGGTTAGCATGGTGCTCTTTAAGCGTAAGCAGGTAGATAGAAACGTGTTTTACCTCATTTCGGGATTGGTCCTGGTATTTGTCACGCTGGCCATTCCGGTGCAGCTCGAAGGCAACTGGGTAACCATAATCTGGAGCGTAGAGGCAGCACTCCTTTTCTGGATTGGTCGCGCCAAGAATGTAAAGGTTTATGAGAAGCTGGCCTTCCCGCTTATGATTCTCGCCTTTTTTAGCATTCTCCACGATTGGGTATGGAATTATTCCTACTATATCCCTGAAGACCCATCAACACGGGTAACTCCAATTTTTAATATAGATTTTCTTACCGCAGTCTTCTTTATGGTATCCTTTGGTTTTATCGTTTGGTTTAACCGTAAAACAGCCGCTGTTGCCGCCTCGCCGCGGGGAAGTAAACTCAATAATTTCCTGGCTTTTCTTATCCCTGCCCTGTTGATCTTTGTAAGCTATTTCGCTTTTCAGATAGAGATCAGGGTGTATTTTGAATCAGCTTATCACCGATAGTCGGATTAATTTGATGCCAACTGATCTCGGTTATACAGATACTTATTGGGATATTGATCTTAAAAATTTCAAAGCAATATGGTCAGTTAATTACACTTTGCTATTTATGGCCATTCTCTCATTTATCAATATTAAGAAGCTAAAGCAGGAAACCTTTGGTTACATCAACTTATTTTTCAATGCGTTGTCCATTATCTTTTTTCTGGTAGCCGGACTTTATGTTATCAGCGAATTACGCGAAACGTATATCAACCCGGCACTCAATGAAAATTATGTTGCGGGCCCCTTCAACTTGCTCATCAGATATATTTCATTCCTATTTTTGGCGCTCACTCTATACACCACTTTCCTCTATTCAAAGCAAAAGTTCATCAGGCTCGATCTCAAGCTAGTTTTTGGATTTTTACTTCACGTCACCCTATTATGGGTTGCCAGTAGCGAGTTAATTCACTGGCTCCACCTTGCGGGCCATGAAGCAGAATACAAGCTGGCTCTCAGTATTTTATGGGGCCTTTATGCCTTGATGCTGGTATCGCTTGGAATCTGGAAACGCAAGCAATATCTACGTATTGGCGGGTTTGTACTCTTTGGCGTAACCTTACTAAAACTCTTTTTCTACGACATTTCACATCTGAATACTATTTCAAAAACAATCGTTTTTGTATCGCTGGGCATTCTCCTGCTTATCGTTTCATTCCTTTACAATAAATTCAAAATCAATATTGCCGATGAAAAGGAAGAATAATCTTCTCGCTTTCTCCATGATGCTGCTTTCTATTCTGGCTTTCGGCCAAATGGAGTCCTACAAGTACATGCGCCCAATAAGTGGTGTTGCCGACCAGTGGCACAGTGTTTTGCTTCCGCAAATGGTGGTATCCGAAATGCAAAATAACTTGCGCGATGTGCGTATTTACGGCATCACCAGCGAAACCGATACCGTGGAAGTGCCCTATATTCTAAAGGAAGAGGATCCTGAGTATTTAAATCGCCAGGTTGAGTTTACGACGCTGAACGCATCGAACAATATGAATGGTTATTTTTACTCATTTAGCTTAAGCGAAACAGATGCAATCAACCAAATTGACCTGAACTTTGAACCTGACAATTTCGACTGGCGCATACGGCTTGAAGGAAGTCAAGATCAGACAGAATGGTTTACAATTCTTGATGATTATAGAATTCTATCTATTAAAATCGATCAAATTAATTTTGATTATTCTACACTTACTTTTCCAAAAAGTAAATACGCTTATTACCGAATTCGCGTAAGCTCAATTGAAGAGCCGCTATTTAAATCCGCTTCCGTTTCTCAAATCGACACCATTAGCGGAAGCGTGCTCTCCTACCCTGTGCAAAGCATTACACAAAGTGAACAAAGGAGCAAGAATACCACGCTTGACGTGAAACTGGAAAACCGGTTGCGAATTAGTTCTATCGCCATTTCGGTAAAGGATAATTTTGATTACTACCGCCCTTTCACAATCAAGCAGCTGGTGGATAGCACTAAAACAGAAACGGGGATGCGGTACCAATATCAGAATCTTTATAGCGGCACACTAAATTCTCTGCGACCCAATGTTTTCTCGTTCAGACCTGTGAATGCTTCTGATTTGCGGATTGAGGTTGAGAATGGAAACAACCAACCAATTGAAATCGAAGATATTGCGGTTAGCGGTTATGAAATCAAGCTTATAGCACGATTTACCGAAGAGGCTGATTATTTTTTAGTTTACGGAAAAGAATCCGCTGGAAATCCTAATTATGACATTGTTCGGTTTCAGAAGAATATTCCGGGCGATCTTTCTGCGCTCACTCTTGGCGAAGCGACTGCAATTCCCAAGAAACCCGAGGTAATTGTAACACCCATTTTCGAAAGCGAGCGATGGTTGTGGGCGATTCTACTTATCGTAGTGACCTTGCTTGGGGTTTTTACCGTTCGTATGATGAAAGCAAAAGGGTAACAATATGGGAATGATGAACATTCAAGCAAATTCTACTTCTCCGGAAAGGGTGATTAACAGAGAAGAATCGTTTGAGTTCATGCGATATTATTCTCTCCTTTAATTGCAAATGATTGAAGATAAGTGCACGAAGCGTTATAGTTGTATTTGGATTTAGAAATCCTAAATCAGATTTTAGACAATATTTCAATGCTTTTCAAGGTTAATGATTTGAAACCTCATCAAAAACAACCTTACCTTGATCCGTTTAATTCTTATCCTCGCGGTTGCGCTTATGACAAATTCCGGATTTAAAACCGACCAACTTAAATTTCCTCGAGTGCGTGAGGCTTACAAGGAGAAGGAAAGTGATGTGAAGGCGTTGCTTTTGGCAAATGCTGTCGATGTAAACGATTTCTCAGTTTACCTGCGTGCTTTTAAGGAGGAAGATGAGCTGGAGCTTTGGGCAAAAAGTAAGTCACAGTCAGAATACAAACTGATTAAGACGTATCGGGTTTGTAATAAATCGGGTGCTGCTGGGCCCAAGCGAAAGCAGGGAGACATGCAGGTTCCCGAAGGGTTTTATCATATCGATAGATTTAATCCAAAAAGCAAGTTTCACCTTTCGCTGGGCATTAATTATCCCAATAAAAGCGACAAAATTTTAAGCGATAAAGATAACCCGGGTGGCGACATTTTCATTCACGGCGACTGCCAAACTGTTGGCTGTCTGCCGATAACCGACGATCAGATAAAAGAACTTTACTTGTTTTGTGTGGAAGCCTCAAAAACGAAACAAACCAAAATCCCTGTAACCCTCTTCCCCTGCCGGCTATCCGTTTCAAACTGTGACAAATTAAAGGCTGATTATGCCGGCGATAATGAAAAGATAGGTTTATGGACAGACTTGAAAGTTGGGTACGAAGCCTTCAATAAATCCAAAAAGCTGCCGAAGATTGGGTTTTTAAATAATGGCAGGTATGTGGTTGAGTAGGTGTTTTTAGATTAATAATTAGTAAATATAGGGTTTGACAAAATCGTTATAGCTTATTTATATTACGCCTGGCATATATTTTGTTTACAGAAAGCCTAAATCGATGATGACCAAAATTCTAACTCCATTCTTAATCCTTGCCTTTTTAATAACAAATAGTTGTACGACATGGCACAGTATGGTCAAAAAGAATCAGGACCTCCATATCGCTTCAGTTAACAACAATGTATGTAAAAGGCTAAAAGACAAGGTGGTTATTTATGCGATTTTTGTTGATTCTCCTTACACCAACCCCTGGACAGAGCACGATATCTATTCTACAATTGACTCTATTTATCTTGCGATGGATTGGATTGAAGGCCAGGCTAAGCAAAACAAGATTAACCTGAGCATTGAACTTGACTACCATCAGGACGATAAGCGGATAATTCCAATAGAAGCGCGCCTAAGTAAGAAAACACTTTCATCAACATTGCTCGCTACCAATGGTGTGAAGAATGTAGACCGGTGGGCAGATAAAATTGGTAATACAGCTTTACGAACTTTCAAACCCGACAGTTCTACAGTTACCAAGACGAAAGTAAAACCGAAAGACAGAGAACGACTCATTGCCCGCTTGCGCGACTTGCATAAAACGGATAATGTTGCTCTTATGTATTTTATCAATAATTATTATACCGACGAGATTTCGTGCGCGCTTCATTGCTCTTCTGACGCAAATCCTGAGTATGCCATCGTTAGCTTCAAACAACCTAGCGTAATAGCCCATGAATTCCTTCATCTATTTGGCGCATGGGATTTATACATCACGCCTTTTGACAATAAAAAGAAGGCCGTGAAAAAGAAGTCATTTGCGATGAAAGAATTCCCAAATGAAATAATGGCGTTCACATACCGCCGGTTAGATTCACTGAGTGTAAGCCCTTTTACCAAATATCTCGTAGGATGGGAAAACGAACTGGACGAATATTACAAAAAGATGCTTTTGGGCAATAAGCTGAACGTCGCGAAGTATTAAGAACTTTAGTTGTTTCTTATCATTAATAAGGATTTCTGAGTGCGAGGAAAATAGCGTTGGCAATTTACAATAGCTACTATAACCTTTAGAATATCAAATCTCACGTACAAAATCAGAAAAGACTTTTTTGTGACGTTCAAGATCCAAATCGGGAGATACAGATACGCGGGCAATGTAATCCTTGTCGCCTTCTTTAGTCGTGCCCTGAGTAGATGTAGCAGGTATCGTCCAATAGCAACCTTTTAACTGTCCGTAGCTTACGCAGTACTTACTCTCATCAGGTATTTCGGAAATCATTAAATTGATTAATTTACCATTTAGCTCCCTTTTATAAGCTTCTCTTTGTTCATCTGTATTTCCTTTTGTAGGAAGGTCTAATGAAAATACGGATGGGGTAAATCCTTGATTTGCCAATTCTTCCGATACAAAATTGATTTTTGCCTCTGGCAGCGTTTCTTCAATAAAGCTTACAAATTCGCGTGTATTTTTATAGGCATCTTTAATTCTTTGAATCATGGAAGGCATTTGTTTGGCCAATATTTCAACCTGAAAATCTGTAGCCTCATTATCGCAAAGTCTAAGATGCTTGTCTATTTTTTCCATCAAGGACTCCCCTTCTTTATTTGCTACACAGTAACCAGCTGTGCATATTCCTCCACTTGGAAATTTCGATCCGCTAACATACGAGATCGTTCTCACCTTTGAGAGCATTCCATCTTCACCGCAGAATTGCACATTCGGACAAAATGTTTGATCCAGGATAAAAACCGGATCGATAGCTTTTTCACCGGCTGAAGTTTTACGAGCTGCACTTAAAACAGCTTTTAATTTTTCAAGATCAGGAACTTCAACTCTGGGGTTTGTCGGGATTTCAGCAATAATGTATGGAACAGCATCTTCGCTGGCGACTTTGTTTAAGACCATATCAATACTTTGAACCATATCGTTATCGCCATCAACAGGTAAATCGACAATTTCTACATTATCAATGCAAGCAGCCACTCTCCTCGCCTGGTCGTTTGTTCCGCCATAGCAATTCGGAGGAACAATAATTTTTATGGCCTTACCTTTATGTTTTTCCAAGGCATCGTCAATAAGCCCCATCATAATGGCATATTGAACAGATAGTCCGCTAGACCCAAGTAGCGCCGGTGTATCAGTACCCGTAATTTCTTTAACTGATTCTACAACAGTCGCTTTATTCGCCTCTTGGTTACTTTTCTTATGGCCGGAAGATGAATTTCCCGTGAGAATATTTAATGCAGAAAAACAATTTCCCGGAGTCATTGCAATCGTCTCCCTCCTTCTTACATGCTGAATATCTGATATGTATCGCTCATTTCGGGCACCATTTACCAATAAAACACTTCCAAGTTGTGTATGAATACCAATGGAAAAATCAATATTTGGGATAAGGTCAAAATCACGCAATTCGGCTTTTTGCGAAATGAAAATTGTGCTTCCGTCAAAACCACCTATATCTCCTACACTTTCAACCTTCTTTACATCAAATTTATACCCGTAAACACGTCGTAAGGCATCTGCATCAAAACCCTGAGGTAATGCATCGGTATAAACAATTTGCGTGTTTTTACGATCGAGTAGATTCTTTCTCAAAACCGCCATAATTGGAATAGTCCTTGATGAAAAACTAATCACATTTTCCGGCTTTAGTTTGTTTAAGTCAGCAATGACCCATTCCAGCACACATGATAATGGATGACCGAGGCGAATATAATCGTATGCAGTGGGCAATTCACTCAGCGCCGAAGTATCAGAAACATTGTTCTTAGCCAGGATTTCAAACTCTTCCAGAAATTGAGATTTAGCCAGTTCTTCGTCGTAAATATCTAGTCGGTGCGTAGTTAGATTAACCCAGTCAGCCGGGATATTTTCCAGTACATCTTTTATATAATTGAGCATTCTAGTGTCTTCCATAATTTTCAGCATTGATAGGCCGGTAACATACGTTAATTAGATTTGTTTTTGAAGTTTTGAGAGGTTTTGTTAGATTTTTTTGACGTTTATTAAGCGAAGAGGCATCCACTTATATTTTTAAGTCGATCAAAAGACAAAACTAACTGATATTATATAAAAAACCATAGCATCCCTTAGGATACTATGGCTTCATTTAGTACTCGTTTGCAAAACCCTGTTAGGTATTGCTATATTTTAAATTACATACCTGCCTTAACCGGAGTTGCTGTCGTGCTCATATCTCTAACGCATAAGTATTTTCCATCGCGTTTCTCGAAATAGGACATATAGTTTCCATTATCCACTTCTGTGCCAGATGAATCGAATTCTGTCCAGGAACCGATCTCAACAGCAAGGTCACCTTCAGCAAAAAGGTCTACAATTTTATAAACACTATAATTGTCGGTTGTATCATTTGCCATACGATTTGCAATCCTATCCTTTATTGCCGCCTTACCCGAAAGAGGTTGTCTGTTTTGGCTATAACTTATAGCATCATCGCTGTAATAAGCAGTCACTGCATCAGCATCTTCTGCTTTTTCTCCTGCAGCATAGGCATCTTCCATTGCTTGAATTTCTGCTCTAACTTCTGCCATGTCGAGAGGTTCCTCTTTTTCTTCGGTGGTGGTGGTGCAGGCCGAAAAAACTAAAGCCGTAAATGCCAATAGCCCAAATAATCTAATGTACTTTTTCATAATGGTTGTGTATTTGTTTGAGGGTCAATGTACAACTTAGAATGGTCAATACGCGATTAATTGTATTTATAATTAAACTAATTTATCAAGACAAAATCTCCTTGGTAATAGCGAGAGCTGAAATAGCTGTGAAGGAAAAAGCATCCCACAGACCTAAGGGTTTACCACACATAATTATGATGCCTGCTTTCCGCATCTTCAAATAACGATTTATACCACTCATTACGAACCAATTGGAGTAGATATTAATTCGTCAGAACCCAAAGCTCTACCTCTTCAGAAGACCGCCAGTTTTGATCACGTTTCGTTTTTTCGGAGGCGGCTTTTACTTTTTTCTTAAAACATCTTTCCAACTGAAAACGCCCGCCCTCGGCTATTTCCTTTTGTACGGGATGTTCTTTTGTGAGATTTGTTATTTGAGCTAAATTTGAGAATAAGATTACCAGCTTTCCTTCAGGCAAGAGTCTTTTTTTAGCTTCCTCAAAAAATTCAGGAAATAGATTTTGATCGTAATAAATTGCTTGGTCAGTGCTGTCCGGATTATAAGCTGCTGGTAGCCATGGCGGGTTAAAAACAATCAATTCAGTTTGCTTTTCCCATTTACCAAAAAGGTGTCCATGATCTAATTCAATCTTTCTAGACAACTTAGTATCTGCCATAAACTCTGTTAGTCCAACAATGGCATTGGGATTTATGTCCGTACCAAAAACCTTCTGAAAACCATGCTTCACCAGTTGGAGAGACAGGATGCCACTCCCCACCCCGACATCTATCGCTGTCTTTTTAGCTCCTTCATAACGTTTTAACCAATTGTCGAAAACGATCAAATGATCAAAGCGGGTTGGAAAATACGTTCCGTAATAGGGGTTTATTCTATTTCGCAATACAGGAATAGAAATACCTGTTTGGTACCATTGCCATGAACTATTAAGACCTTGAACCTGTGGAAAGGGCAAAAAGAAATTGCTGGTTTCAGGATATAGCTTTTTTAACCAACCAATAAAAGGAGCTCGGTTAACCGTCAATTTATGATCTGCGATTTCTATTAACACAAGATTGGAAAGCTTGCGGTATTCTGACCTGTATGCTCGTTGCTCCTGAAAAGTCGTGTTAGGCAGCTTGGTTTTAAGATGCATCTGTAACTCCTTAAGAAGTAACAATCCATTGCTATAAACCTCCGTTATCAATATCTGTTTGCCAGCTTCTAAGGCCTCAACAGTCTGTTTGATATCTGTCTCACCGGTAAACAATTCCAATTCTTTTCCTGCCGCAATAGGTTCAGGTTTGTTTATTGCTAAATCTGCAATCATCTCTTGATTTTGATTTGGTATTAAGGGAACAGCTTATCGTGAACCCCTCTAGCGTTTCATTAATCAAAAGAAGGACTTCAAAGAAAAAGCCCTATCAATTCGCTGTAGTCTTGCGAAGGGATATCAACAGATAAAACGATGGCAAAGGTACTTTAAATTCCAGTTTTAAAATCAGTGAAAATAGTGATCTAAATTTCTGGTTCTCCGAATCGTAGTTTTTATAAAATGTTCAATCTGACAATCATTTTGACGGAAGTCTTCAAAAATCATTCTAATCAAAGATTTGGAAATATGATTTTTATTATTCTACTTTGTATTTCAAAGCACTTTTAAATGAAAGAAAAATACATAGATGACTTAAAAGAAATCAAAGACATAATGAACCGGACTACCCGATTCATTTCTCTTAGCGGACTTTCTGGTGTTTCAACGGGCATTACAGCAATTATTGGAGCATTTGTTGCTCACTTATTGATATTCAGAAATGGTGAATATCTGGTCTACAATTCGGTGGACTTAAGCAGTAAAAGCCTAACTTATATATTGGTTATTGCAATTGGAACATTGTTTATTTCGGTTGGTAACGCGATATTTTTCACGAATATTAAGACGCGAAAGCAAAACCTGAATGTGTGGGATAATCAAACTAAACGGCTGCTAATTAATTTATTTATCCCTCTGATTACGGGTGGACTTTTATCCTTAATGCTACTATTTAAAGGATTTGTTGGAATTCTGCCCTCTTTAACCTTAATATTTTACGGACTTGCACTAGTCAATGGTAGTAAATACACATTACCAGAAATTAGAAATCTAGGACTATTAGAAATTTTACTTGGACTTATAGCTTTTCAGTTTATTGAATATGGTGTTATAGTCTGGGCATTCGGATTTGGGGTTATTCAGATTATTTATGGTTTAATAATTCAAAAGAAATATTAACCCTGTGAAAGAAGTCCTTAAAGATTTAGACAAAGCATTTGAAAACAGAACACGACTAGGTATCATGTCGGCTCTGATGGTAGATGATCATTTAGACTTTAATGCACTTAAAAGAGCTTTTGGATGTGACAGACGGCAATTTAGCCAGCCATTTAAAATCATTGGAAAAAAGTAAATATATAACCTACAAAAAGGAATTTTTAGACAGAAAAACAAATACAAGTTATGCTGCTACTGCTGCCGGTAAAAAAGCTTTCATCAAACATATAAATGCAATTGAACAACTCTTAAAATGAAAAATGGAAAAACAAATTAGTAAGCGAACGAAGCTTTCAGATATAGCTGCAGTGAGTATAGTTCTTATAAGCACACTCTTAATAATTTACATGGTAAAAGCTGAGGGTGAACCAGGTGCACTGCCTTTGTTCTTAATAACCTTTGGATCGGTGTGGCTAGTTGTAAATAAACTCCGATCCTCAAAAAAGCAAGAAACAGTATAAAATTCAAATCTTTCTAATCAAATTTATAATTATGAAAAACAAAAGACTATTAATCATTCTTGCAACGGCAACCGGCTTGTTATTAATTCCTTTTATTGCAATGCAATTTGGCAACGAAGTTAACTGGACTGGCCATGACTTTACAGTTATGGGATTTCTTCTATTCGGAACGGGACTGATATGTGAACTCGTGTTGAGAAATGTCAAAAATTTTACGAATAGAGTTATTGTTTGCGGGGTAATTCTACTTGCGCTTTTCCTAATATGGGCTGAGCTATCGGTTGGAATAATTGGAACCCCATTTGCAGGCACATAGAAACAGAGAAATTAACCATTTGATAATTTTTGAGTTGGAGTTGAATAAAGAACCATGATGGATACAATTCACTGTATTACAACAATTTAATTACTGCGATTAATGAAATTGAATTTGAATTCCAATCTGTAACCGTTGTTATATAGATATCCATACACTGCAAAAGATAAAGAGCAGCTTACCGCTAATGTTTTTGATCTTCAAGAGCGCTTAATCAGTCAGCAGAAAGAGCAGGTCGGAATAGGTGAATAGACTTTTTCGATTGACATTAGCTCCTTGTGCAAGGGCACTTATTCATTGCAGTTGATAGATGGTATCAAAACCTATTATCAATTCATAAAAGTTTAATTTAAAATTAAAGGAAAATACAACTCATGAAAAATTTCAAAACAATTGGACTAACCTTTTTGATTATGTTAATTGCTATGGCTTTTACGTCCAGGATTGAGCTTGAAAAGAAATCTCTTTTGGACAATAAAATCCAGCTTAAAATCCCTAAGTATTTCGATATTATGTCTGAGGAAATGATGAAAGTAAAATATCCGTCGGAAGGACGGCCAAATTTGATTTATTCTGATGAAACGGGAGGAATCAATATAGGATTAAGCCTTACGCCCAGCGAGGCAAGCCAGGAGCTCATTCCTGCTTATGTAAATAATTTCGTTCAGAATTTTAAAAATGCTTATCCAACCGCTAAATGGAAAGACAAAGGAGTGAAACTAATAAACGGAAAGAAAATTGGCTACCTCGAATTGATAACACCCGCCGAAGACACTCAAATATATAATCTTATCTTTTTTACTGATCTGGAAGAAAAACTACTACTCTGTACATTCAATTGTACCAAAAAAGACATGAACGAATGGACTCCAATAGCGAAAGAAATTATGAATTCTATTGAAGTTGAATGAGACCTCAGGAGGTTTTTGATCTTTCATGAAATATTGATACACCAAAGTTTCTCTATTAAAAACAAATAAAAAAGCATTAGGAAGTAGAACTTCCGGGCTTATTGGCCAAGGCAAGTTGTAACCTGGAGGGCAAATCACTTCGACATTTACCAAGTGATGAGCTTCAGAAATCAGCCCTTTTATCATTTTTAAAATGGGTTAATATCAAATCACAAATCGCCAGATAAGCTTGGCTAATATTGTAGTGCGCTCTGTGTTGAATGCACCCGATTTTGTGTCGACCAATTGATTCACGATTAGGTAAAAATCAGTTCCAATTTTAGGAATGAGCTGGAAACGAAAATTGACATTCAGCTCTTCCTGAGCTGTATTCCATTGACCGAGCAGGGAGCCAAACATTTTTGGATTGATGGCATAGGATAGCCGCGAGCTAATCAAGTCTGTTTCTATATTGGCAGTGGGCAGGTCAATGATGTTTTTTTCATAACGCAAATTCAATGTCAGGAATTTGTTCGCACGCCATAGCAAGGTGGTATTGCTTTGGAAAGTAGTACCATCGTAGAATTCTCCCGCGGTAACGATTGTATTCACAGAAAAGTCTCTTCCCTGGAAGGTTGATAACGTAGCACGCCATCTATTCCACCAATATTCTCCCGATTTAATGATTACGCCATCAAATATTTCAAAGTCTTCAATCAGACCTTCTGCGACGACCTGATATTCAAAGGATATTGTTTCTCCTTTTCGGGTATCGAACCCCAAAAAGCGAAAAGTATAGTCGAAAGACTGCAAGGCTCCGTCATTGTTGTACTGCACAAGGGTAAAAGCGCCAGGCGAAAAATTGAACTGTCTAATCCACCTAAAGTGATTTTTGGGCCTTGGATGCAGACTTAACTGGGCATAATATTCCCTGAAATCTCTACGCCGCATCAAACCTACTTCCGGATCAAAAGGAGCCGGACTGCGCTGTGTGGAAGCAAATATCCGCAGCTTATCATTTGGATAACTCAAAAACAAACGATACGCCCAGGCATCTGGATCAAGACCTTCATCTGTGTTATACGACTGGATCATTGCACCTCCGAATTCCAGATTTCGATTACCAATAAAATTGGAAGTGCTATATCGTCCGTTCACCCCGGTGGTGGAATGCCAGCGACCATCCGTTATTTTATTGGTGGTCATAGCACCTATAACGCTTTGCTGGCCAACATCCTGCCGCCAGCTCAGGGTTGAGTAATTGGCAGTGGCGTTGGTGCCGTCTTCAGCAGTTTGAATGGACATCGCCCCAAAGGTGCTGTTCTTTTCCTTTCCCAGTACTCTGGCTCCCGCAATGATGGGAA
This sequence comes from uncultured Cryomorphaceae bacterium, assembly GCA_963748925.1. Taxonomy (GTDB): domain Bacteria; phylum Bacteroidota; class Bacteroidia; order Flavobacteriales_D; family Cryomorphaceae; genus Cryomorpha. The sequence goes on from CAVVKG010000001.1 coordinate 789,791, forward strand.
CGGTTTCACGATCATCGTTTAATCCAATTCTCCGGCTGTAAAAAGGGATGATTCGATTTCCTCCGAAACCAAAGTCAAAAAAGTCATCTCCCTCAAGGAAAAACTCTCTCAGCTCGGGAAAGAAAAGCGGAAACCTGCTTAGATTTATTTGTTGCTGATCTGCCTCAACCTGTGCGAAATCAGTGTTAAATGTAAGATTCAATCGATACGTGGGTGAGATCAAATAATTTATATCTCCTCCTATATTTCCTATTGCATCGCTTTTACCATCCACATGTTCACCACCTGCAAGAGCATAAGGCTTTAATTCGATGAAACGTTTGCGGTTGAGTTTATCAAGGCCGGTTAATTGACCGGCTTGATTAACGTCGGTAATATCAAAATTCCTACCATAGCCTTGCCATCTCGCTTGTTCCCGTTTTCGTTTGATATTTCTCTCAAAGTTAATTCCCCAGGACTGAACCGAATCGGATGTTCGATATTTCAGGGTCGAAAAAGGAATAGCTATTTCGGCAAACCAGCCCTGGGAAGTCCGTTGAGTTTTCACATCCCACACCCCATTCCAGAATGCATTGCTACTACCTCCATTATTAAAGACCTGTAAGTCGGCGCGCGCTCCGTTGGGATTGATCACAAACATAAATCCATTCCTGTTGTCCTTATAGGTGTCCAGAATCACAATGAAATTATCATCCAGGTCGTAAGCGAAATCTCTTCGCATTTCTTTGGCGACAATCTTATCAGGCTCGCTGTCAAAACACCACACTCCAATGTAGAGAGTCGTTTCGGTGTATACTACCGCAACTTCGGTGTTTTCACTAACGGGCATTCCAAAATCCAGCTCGCGTTGCGTAAATTGGGTAACGTGTTGGGCATTTTGCCAGGCAGTTTCATCCAATATTCCGTCCAGCACAATCTCAACTGAAGTATCAGAGGCCTCGATTTCTGCGACTTGCGAAAAGGCGGACAAGGCTGCACTCAAAATGAAGAGGAAAAGAATAATAATTCTGATGATCATGCGGCGCAAAGATATCCGAATTGTAAAAATTAGAAGGGCGCTTTAAGGACTATTTGTTAGTCTTTCATTCTGTATAAAGTTGTTTGATGTTTACGGCTGCCAATTTATTATTTACAAATAGACTGATATCAAGAAAAGGCCGTGGTTCGCTAGAAATGAAAGATCTCTGCTAAACTTATTGAATATTATGTTGAACAAATTCAACCAGAAGTAGTTACTTGCAGTGATGAACATCACGATAAAATCAAAGGTAGAAGGAGATTTAGCATCGGTATTTAATCGATTTGATCACAATCTATTTAGATACTTACTGCCTCCGGGCGCTCAATTGATAGAATTTGGCGGGTCAAAGAAAGGAGATATTGTACACCTCAAACTTCCCCTCGCGGGGGAATGGATAAGTGAAATAACCGAAAATGGAGTTTCAGAGGATCTGTGTTATTTTATAGATGAAGGAAGAAAGCTCCCTTTCCCACTAAAGAAATGGAAACACAAGCACATTTTACATCGTGCCGGAGAAGGCACTATCATTGAAGATAACATGAATTTCTCAACAGGGAATATCCTGACTGATCTATTATTCTATCCTGTTTTGCTGATTTCCTTTTTACCTAGAGTATGGCAGTATAAAAGCTATTTTAAAGCTTAATTATAGCTTGTTTAAAAAAGAACCAGGATGTTGGCCTGAGGGCATTTGTAGATAAGGTTTTTATAATGGAAAAACATACCCTTAGAATCCTATCCTTATTAAACACTGATTTACAGAGTCATATACCAGCCCAATTGTACGCCTGCACTATACAAATAGCCGGTAACCGGAGAATCGTCAATAATCTGTAACACTCCCGCGCGAAAGGTTGGCATCGCTCTGAGTGACATACGCGAATTGAGCTGGTAATCTACTCCTGCAGAGATGCTGGGCGAAAGATTGAAGGTATTATAATCTTCATCATCTCTATCATTCTCACGATCGGGGCCTTCTTCATCATAATACAAAACAGTTGTTGAGCTTGCTCTCGCCAAATATTCTGCAGTAAGCCCTATACTAGAAATGAACCTCCATTTTCCACTACCCAGTGAATAGTTAAGCTTTACAGGAATCCCTACATATTGAAAGTGATATACGAATCGCAAATCAGTGGGAGTTTCTGAACCTTCATCAAGTACAAATCCCCTGGGAGGGTTAGTATTTCCCCCTCCAACTCCAAAATTTAAAGCTACTTTTTTTGTTTGATACCCCTTGTCACTATACTCTAAGCCCGTTTCAATAGCGAATTTTTGATTTAATTCGTATACTAAGCTCAACCCGGTTGTGTAGCCGAATTTCATGGTTTCTCTCGAATTACGATTTTCAATAAAATCTTCCGTTGATTGATTGTTATCTGTACTCTGGAGATGAATATCGGCTGCATCAGGCGAGAAATAAGCCCCTATTGAGAATCGACTCTTTTGTGCTTCACTCTGCTGAGGGATTATATCTTGAGATTTCGCGCTTATTGATGCAACAGTCAATAATAGAACAAGTAGTTTTTTCATGCTTTTCTGTTTCATTTAACTCTATAAGTATCACTAATTTTCTTCACCTAATAAAGCCACCAAAAAGGTTGCTAGCGGTGATATAGTTTAGTCTAATCTATCCATTCATTTAAATCTATAGCGTCTCATTGGCAAATATATTGTTTAACCTAAAACAAAAAACTTTTAGCCATTTCATGAAGTTTACCTGATTCACAATTGGAGGGAGGGTAACAGACCATTTAGACATCTAAAAACGGATTAACCCAAATTTTTCTATTTTTGAAATCTACAAGACTAATCCATCTTAAAACTTAACCAAATGAAAACGCTTATTACCCTTGCTTTTAGTGTGCTAACCTTACTGATTTTTGGGCAAAACAATATACCCCAAATCGAAATCACCAGTGTAGAAGTTGACGAAACAGCTGAATTACTCACCGTGAATTATTCCTTAAACGACGATGATGGAGATGCCTGTGAAGTTTGGCTGAAAATGTCGGTTGATGGTGGAACCTATTTTGAGATGGTTCCCGAAGGAAACCTTACCGGCGATGCAGGAGCGGATATTTCCGCGAGCGAAACACTCTCATTAACATGGAATTACGCGGGTTTAACGGAGGGCATTGGCAATGTGAATATCCGAATTTGCGCATCCGATAATCAGGTTGTGGACATTGCCGAAATGGTAAACCAGGTAGATGAAACAGAACTGTTAAACACATTGGAAACTGTAGAAGGTGAGCGCCATTACACGGCAGCTCCTGAGCATTTAGCCGATGTTCGCACCCTTATTACTGATGCTTTTTCGGAGGCGAATCTCCAGACTGAGGGTCACGACTTTGTTTATACGGGTGCAGACATGCAGAATATTCTGGGCCGGAAGCCGGGCGCCAAAGCTGAGAATGTTACATTCATTATTGATGGTCACTTTGACGGTGTGCCGGGCAGTCCGGCGGCAGACGACAATGGCTCAGCTGTAGCCGGAGTATTGGAAGCACTGCGCATTCTTTCGCAGTATTCCTTTGAGCATTCCATTCGTTTTATTGGTTTCGATGCCGAAGAATTAGGCCTGATAGGCAGTCAGCGCTATGTACAAGAGGCCATTAAGCCTTTTGAAGATATTCAGGGCGTGTTGAATTTTGAGATGATTGGATACTATTCTGATGAGCCCAATACCCAGCTGCTGCCAGATGGATTTGGACTTTTATTTCCGGCAGCTGCTCAGGAAGTTGAAGACGATGAGTATCGCGGTAATTTCCTTTTTGCCTGTGGGAATATCGCATCAAATCCCCTACTCTCCGCTTTTATTACCGCTACAGAAGATTATGTTCCCGAATTACGTCTTATCACGGTAGCTGTTCCCGGCACAGGCACACTCACTCCCGACCTTCGCCGCAGCGACCACTCAAGATTCTGGGATGCAGGCATGCAGGCTTTAATGCTTACGGATGCATCAGAATTTAGAAATTTCAATTACCATACACCGGGTGATACCATTGGTACGCTGGATTTTGAATTTATGGCAAATGTGGTAAAAGCTACCATTGCGGCTGCCGCCGAATTGGCTGTTCCAATCAACGCCTCGTATGATGAGGCCGACCTTTCGACTGTGTTAAGTGTCGGTGAGCACAACCACGATTTTCCCGCAGAGGTGACTATTTTTCCAAATCCTTCCAATGGAATTCTATCCATAAGAGTTGAAGAGGCAAATCAAGGATTTAAATCTCGAGTAGAAGTGTATGAGTTATCAGGAAAGCTTGTTCACCGCGAGGTTTTGAATTTCGCCGCCGGAACAAGCACTTCTACAATCGACCTTCAGAATTTATCCGTCGGATCGTATATGCTTATTCTGCATTCTGAAGAGGCTACCAAGTCTCTCGGTTTTGTGATTGAGAAGTAGTGTCAGGTTTATAATACTAAAGTTTCTTTGAGTAACAGTATTCAAGCTTGGAAATAACGTTCCGGATGAAGATGGCTAATCAACCTGTTTGGACATGGCTAAAATTGAAATATGATCCGAGTGATATGAAATTTGGTATAGCTTTAAAGAGTTAGAAGTACAATAAACCTTCAGATTGATTTGAAATAGATTAAACCGTGTAATGGGGTTGTTTATCAATCAACCCAGATTTACTCCAAAGAAGTGACCTACCAGAGCGGTTAATCCCATGGCGACTGTACCCCAGAAGGTAATGCGGATAATGGCTTTGCCAATGCCGGAGCCGCCCGTTTTGGAAGCAACAGTTCCCAGAATGATAAGGAAAAAAATGGCTGAGCCGTATAAAGCGTACTCCATGTGATTAATCGGCATAAACAGAGCGACGAGTAATGGAAGAACCCCACCTGCAGTGAATGCCGCACCCGAAGCAAAAGCAGCTTGAAATGGTTTTGCCTGGCTAATATCGTTTATGCCAAGTTCATCTCTTACATGAGCCTTGAGGGCATCATGATCTGTTAATTCCTGAGCCACTGTTAAAGCTGTTTTCTTTTTCAGACCTCTTTCTACATAGATATCAGCGAGCCTTTGCAGCTCAAGCTCCGGCATTTCAATCAGTTCTTGTTTTTCTCTTTCTATATCTGCTTTTTCAATATCGGTTTGTGAGCTTACAGAAACGTATTCGCCTGCCGCCATGGACTAGGCTCCTGCAACCAATCCCGCCACGGTTGCCAGGACGATAGGTTCACGCAGGTCGGTAGCTGCAGCCACGCCAATGGCCAAACTGGCAGTTGATAAGATGCCATCATTAGCGCCCAAAACAGCTGCTCTTAGCCAGTTGCTGCGATGGATGTAGTGATTATCCAAATAATCATCGAGTTCTTTTTCCATAACTATTTCCTGTTTTAAACTTTGTCACAAATCTTGCATGGTCAATGTAGTTCCAAAAATTGAATATTTTCATGCCTATCCTCATTTACCACATGTTGTAGTTAGCGACCAGCAAGAAATAGTAGATTTCTGGGATTAAGCAGGAGTTGATACGTTTAGTTCTTTGTCGTAACTACCGAATTTCTGTTGGGAATATTTCCCAAGACTATACGCGGCAATAATGGGAATTATGGCATATTCTGAGTATTTCTCTAGTAGCCCGTATTCATTTAAGGCGATTAAAATAACTGCAGAAAGCAGAATAAACAGTACGTCAAATAGTATTTTCTTCGTTTTCATATTTTGCAGGGGTGTTTTGGTGATTTGAATGAAATTCAAAAGCTTCGATCCCACTCTCTTCGAAAGCCTGAGATTTTATCCTCCAGGTTTCACAACTATAAGCAATTCGCTTTATAGCGGCAACCACATCTACTTTCCATTTCGATTTGCTTTGTGTATTTGTGCGGACAATCCGGCTAATATTATCACAGCGGTGACGAGTATAACTGTTTTTCCATTTTCCATATTGTAAAGGAAGACACTCCCGATTATCCATAAACAAACTGAAACGAATGCCATAATTTTAACGGATCTCGGTAGATTTTTCATAAGTGATGTTTTTATTCGTTTTTCAGATTCTTGTATCGTAATGCTCAATTTTACTAATTAAAAAGTAAGCGATTTTAAATCACTAACCTTTCTGCATTGCTAAGTTAAAAAATATGAAGGACTTGAAAATACCAGAGGTCTGCTTATTCTTATTGGGATGGGCAACTTAGCGAGGAGCGATCTTATAAGCACAGATGGGAGTCAACTCAGGGCCCTTAATGAAATTATTCGGGTTATAGAGGTCAAAGTTTCGGTAGACACTATTCTTAAGACACCTATCCTTCATTCTAAGAAGAAATATATCTTAAGTTAATTACACATTTAGCGAGTTTTCCTAGCCATTAATGTTCTCGTGTGTGATTAAGTGATGCATTATTGGATGATCAGCTTTTTTGAAAGCGTTTGTTTACCATTAGTCACATGGAAGAAGTATATTCCGCTCTCCAATCCTGAAACACTTATTTCTTGTGGAGTCATATCTTTAAAGTCCATTTGGAAACTCCTAAGATTGTGACCTTGGAGGTCGTAAAGTGACATCTGGAGGTTGTTCCAGTTTCCTTTAGTTTGAAGCTCCACCTGTTTTCCTTGTCCTGCTGGATTTGGAAATATGAGCATATTCAGTTTTAAATCCTGCTGTTCCATTAAACCGATGCTACATATTGCACCCCATGGAGTCCAATAACCTTCGTTGAGAGCTCTAGCTTGAGCTTTATAAACTGTTTCAGGCTGAAGATCAGCCAATGAAATAGCTGAGAACTCAGGTTGCGTATTTTCGAGAATTACTTCGAAGTTTTCTGCTTCATTGCTAATTCTGAGTTGGTATACAGAGGCATTTGCAATTGATTGCACTAAAATGATATCAGATTCCGTATCAATTGAATAGTTTCCGCACCATTCGTCTGTGAGGCTTGTTATTACTGGCACGGACAATGATTTGATTGTGCAATTATTGCCGTATTCACCCCATATATTTCGGTATTTAGCCCGCACAAGTACGTTGTATTCTACATCTAATTCAAGTTCTTCTACTTCTGCTAAGTTGCATGTGTTTTCTCCACCTGAATAGAAGTAAAGTCGATCAAGCGTTTCTTTATTTTCAAACCTAAACTCATAATCTGATGCATTCTCTACTGAGAGTGTTGTAAGAATATGATCTTGTGGCAAGTATAGGTTTCCACAGTCGTTTTGAATCAAATTGGTATTTAGAATGCGGAATATCAGGGTACACTCTTCTCCATATTCTGAGGGGATAAGGGGGTTGACTCCCTTTACTTTAATTTTATAAGTTTGATTGGGTACAATTTCAGGAATCTCATTTCCGTAAAATTCCGGATTCGTTGTTGAGAAAGTTATAGGGTTGGATACATCTTCTACATCGCGAAGTTCCCATAAGTAGCCTGTCGCATTTTCAACAGGAGATGCGTTCACTAATTGGTTGAACTTCACAATTCCCGAATCGCACAAAGCAGTAATTACTTGTGTTTGATCAAGCGTGTCGCAACTCATTTGTTCAATGACGAGATTGGCGGAAGCCGTACAGCCATTCACATCAGCAATAGCAATAAGAAACTCACCCGATGATAATCCAGTCAACATGGTGTCCGTAATTGCGTCTTCATTAAGATTTATAGAATATGGAGCCGTTCCTCCGTGAATTGCAATACTCGCAGAGCCCGTGGCTGTATCTGAGCAATCATCGTTTACAACATTTAGCGCACTTACTACCAGAGGTGTAGGTTGACTTAAAACGATTTCTAAAAATGCTGTACAACCATCCTCTGTGAGAGTAGCCTGGTAAGTGCCTGCAGGAAGTCCGGAAATACTGGTTCCAGTCATTCCATTATTCCAGGAAATGGTATAGTCTTCCGTGTTTGTAAGAATTTCTACAGAAATTTCTCCAGAAGCGTCTCCAAAGCATAATGGGGAAACGCTGGTTAAAGGCGAGATGCTCAAACCATCACATGGTACACAGTCGTTTTCAGGCAGGTCATCACATGTTCCGCAGTTATCCAGGTAAGCACTTCCACCCCACACTCCGGCACAATCCTGTACACAGTCATTTGATGTGTTGCTGTCGCAAGTCCCGCAATTATCAAGCTGTGCAGTTCCATTCATCACACCAAGACAATCATAGCAGCTGTTCCAGTCGCTTCCATTGCTGTCATTACAATCATCACCAATGGGAACATATCCCGCAGGCTGCGTGCACGACTCTGTTGTTAAGATTGGGTTACCGTGTCCGTCATTATCTGAATCGGCATACCAGGTTTGCAATTCTAAGACCGTAATATATCCGGATTTCAGCTCAACGTCATTCCCAAATTCATTCGTAGCGACTAACCGAACATTGTAAGTTCCGGGTGTGTCGTAAGTAATTGTCCCCGGGTTTGAGGAGGTAACCGTAAATGGGCTTCCGCCAAAAAATTTCCATTCATAAGAATCAACAACTCCGGTTGTGAGATTCGAAAATGTGGTTGTTCCGCCTTCGCAAATCGTAGTTGAAGCAGAAGAAAAATTTGCAACAGGTGGATCACCTCCGCTATCAAAGCAGAAATTTGTAGTTTCTTCAGAACCAAAGTCTCCTCCCGACGCGAGGATGTTGTTATCTTCATCACTCAGCGTGTATGATCCATTTCCATTTCCGCAACAAATTCCATCACCGGCTATATCCATAATTACAAAGTCGTAACAGCCGTCGTCAACACATACAACTTCTGTTTCAACTGTCCCACTTTGAAAGTTGGTATATGGGCCACCGCTCGCAATTACCTCGTTGTCGCTATTGCGAATTAGCCATGTTGTTTGACCACCCAAAATATCTTTCACAATATTTAGTGTAAGCGTGTGTCCATTCTGAACAGCATTGTATTCAAGAGTTGAGGAATCGTTTGAGTTATTTGAATCTGAATTGCCATTAGGCAAAGTTGATTTGACTTCAAGGGTTTGTAGTCCCCAACCACCATTATAATCAGGAAGTTGAATAATTGTAGACTGGTTTTGGCCCAGGAGACCTGTCCAGCTATAGTTTTGCCATGCGCCGCTAGTGCGGTATTGAATTGTGGCGTTGTTAAGATTCGTGCTACCTACATTGGTAAGAGAAATTACGGGTTGTACTAAATTAGAACATAGATTCCCAGTCGGAGATGTGATCTCGGTTATTGCGGCATCCGCCAATGTCGTTGAAACGGGCTGACACCCATTTGAGATGATCAGATTGCTCCGCGAGTTTTCGATAGCAGCACGCATCCGAAGTTTTTGGCCTTCAGTAAACATGTTTTTACATGTCTGACTGGTATAGTCCATGTAATTTTCAACCTGTTGCGTTCCGCCACATGCCGGGTAGTTACAATTTGAGTTGAGTGTAGTTGGCGGTGTATCGCAAACCCTATCACCCTGCTCATCGCAGTTAGATTCAGAACAACTTCCACCTTCAAAAGTGTGATATAACCTAAAAGCATGACCTAGCTCATGGGTCAGTGTCCTATTACGGTTTGTGTATGACTTGAGTGCACCCTCGGTACCAAAAGCGTTATACAAACAAACGGTTCCATCTTTTATAGACGTAGTTGGAAAATAGGCGTATCCCTGAATTCCGGAACCACCATTATTGTTTTCAATTTCGGTTACAATCCAAATGTTGTAATACTGCTGATTGGGCCACCTCGAAAGATTTTTCACTTCAATTTCATTAGCTCCCTGTCCGTTTCCTGCAGTAATTCCCTCGGCGCAATAATCTGTAACGCTGCAGCCATTTACCCGGTTTATACCGGTAGATGCATTTCCATCAGGATCGCGCTGAGCCAGACAGAATTCCACTTCAATATCAGCACCGTCGCCATCACCCAGAGTTCCCGCCATTTTTCGGTAATCCTGATTAAGCGCATTGATGGCGCTGTATATTTGTTCGTCTGTAATATTGGAACCCGTTCCATATGCATCTCCATCATGGATAATGTGAACTACAACCGGTATAGTGTAAATCGCTGCACTTTTTGGAATCAGCCCCGATTTGTATTGTTGCACCAATGTCTCAATTGATTGCTCTTGTGCTTCCTGTTCCGCCCTATATTGGGTGTTCTCTGTCATCAAGCGGTCATGGATTTCCGTATGGGCACACTGCTGATGAGCATGTTCATTTACTTCTCCAAATTGTATTTGATGGTTTTCTTGTCCAAATAAACCCGTAAAAAGGAGAATCCCTAAAATCGTAAAGTATTGTTTCACAGTCTCAAATCGTTTATAAAGATTCGATTCTGTATACTGAATTTGACCAGCTGAGGTTACCGATATTCCCTCATTCAGAGTACTATAAAGCTCTAAATTACGGGAGAACGGGGAGAGTTTTACGCTGGCGACTATTGAAGCAGAGGGATATGAGGTTTTGGTTTATACGTGCTGTTTTCAGACGTATGAGGATAGATTTCCGCTTCAGGACGGGAAATTGAACGGGGTTGTAATGGGGTAGATATGGCTTTATGCTGATAGTTTTAAAGATGTTTATTGAGTCTTATGTTTTGGTTTTCTGTTGTTCTTGGGGCTGTTTCAGGGTTAATGAGGTTGTAGTTAATGGGTAGATGCGGATTGGACGCGGGGTGGTTATTGCATAGTTTTGGGGTGGTTACGGGGTGGTTGCGGGGTGGTTATTGAATACTTTTGTGTAATGTTTAGGTATGCTTTGGTTATGCTTTGGTTATACTTCGGGTATACTTTGTATATGCATCATATTAGCTTTTATATTATTTCTCTTTTATTTTCGTTATGCCTATATTTAGAAGTTAATTAAACGATACTATTCAACTAAATACCAACAAACATGGGAGAGCTAAAAGGAGCAATAGACTTTAAAGGGAAGGTGGGGCAAATTGTAGCCTACCGCCGAAATGGCAAAACAGTAATCGCTACGAAAGGGGGAGCGAGTAAGGAAAAGGTAATGAACTCGGAATCGATGAAGAACACAAGGCAGAACGCCATGGAGTTTAAGAATGCGATAATGGTGGGGACAAATATCAGGCAAGGGCTGAATTTACGCACCTGTGCCGATTTGATGATTCATTCGCGGCTACAGGGTTTTCTCTACAAAAATGTGGTACGTGCCGACTCTGTGCACGAACGTGGTGAGCGTGTGGTGATGCCCGAAAAATTGAAGGTGCTAAAGGATTTTGTACCTAACCGGGAGATGTATTCCATAGCCAGGGCTCACCTTGGTGCGGCAGTTTGGGAAAAGGACGATGCGGGAATTTACTTTTCACTGCCCGTTTTTGACTTACGCGATTTGACGAGGGAATTTTGATTCCTATAAGGTCTGGGCGGTTGTAAAGCGGGTGCATTTGCTTGAAAAAGGTCAAATAGCCATGAGCTCAAGTGAGGAAGTGATGCGCGATCCGGATTATATTGGCGGGGAGAGTTTTACGCTAAACCCTATTGAGGCGGAGGAAAATGAGGTGCTGGTTTATGCCTGCGGTTTTCAGACGTATGTGGATGGATTTCCGCTTCAGGACCGGAGAATGAACGGGGTTGTGATGGGGTGTTTGTAGGGTTGGCGTGAGAAAAGGTCAGGTCAAGGATTTTCTCAGGTTTTGCCGGGGTTAGTCTGTTATGCAGTTGTTGAGCCGTCCCTAATCATCTTCACTTTAACGGGATTCCGCATGTTTTCTTAGGTAATGTTGGCAATGGCTTTTTTTTAGTTTCACCACTAACAGCAAGTCTATTAGCGAAAAGCACCAATTAAATTGAAGCCGATGAAGGTAACTTCTAATTATTCTTTCTAAAATTCATATTAATAATTGGAAAGCTTCTTTTTCCATTTTTATTCCACAAACCGATTTGGACACCCCTAAAATCTTGAGCGACATTTATAAGTCCTATTTGAACTCCTTTGCCTTTGTATGTTTGGTTTAGTACTCCTGCAATAACAACACCATTCATGTACTGATATTCGCTAAATCCAAGGTTAGCTGAAAATCCATTTACTTTAAACATATTGAGAGCTATAAGAGCAAACTGGGCTCCATTTACAGTATATCTGTCAGAAAGCTCTATTACGCTTAATCCAACTCCATTTATCTTATTCTCAATAATTGAATCATTATAGACAGGTAAGCTATCTGAATAGGTTTCTTTTAAAAATGGGCTAACCACGAGATAAGGTAATGCCATAACCCCCAACAGCACCGGTATGGGAGATGGATTAGTATATATGCCATTTATGATTACACTATCGTGAAGGTGTTCTTTAGCACCCAACATGAGCCAGCCAACGGCCCAACCGTTAATCTTTTCAGCTTTAGATGGTATAAATCCAATTACATTTTGAACGTTGTAAATTGTATCCCTAAGCGTTGTTTTGGAATTTACGAAATCTGCTCGGTTTTGAGCATTAACTGTATTCTGCATCAGAACACTAAGAAACATACCTAGAAATATCGCTTTCATACTATCGAAATGCTCTGTCCTTTTTTAATGATTGCCAACAATTATTCCCTCCGGTCATGAGTTCGCTTTGCTTTGTTAGCTTCGCTGAGCTCCTTCGTCGGTTGTATAACAAACACTAGTGTTCTTTTTACCCCAAAAATCGGCGGATAACACACACTTACTTCGAGAGCCTCAGCACACGGGTGTTGTTATTTACTCCTTTACGTACGCACTCCCAAAGGGTCGTAAGTCGTGAAACCGCTTCGCCAAGTGCGCATATGGAATCGCTCAGTTTCGCATTCAAAAATCGCAGATCCCCTATCCTACCGAT
>CAVVKG010000002.1:0-205188 GCA_963748925.1 uncultured Cryomorphaceae bacterium
GCGTGGTTTTATCAGCTCTTTCAAATTTAGCTTCTAAATCCAACAAACTGATCGCTGAGCCTGATTCTACTAGTTGACGCAACACCAAAAGGCGCATGGTGGTGGGTTTGATCTTCTTCTCTTCAAGTTTGAACTCAAGTTTTTTATCCATAATTACAAAAACCAAAGGTTGTCTTTTCCAAATTCAGGTATTTCATTGCCGTCAAAATGAGGGAGCATTTCTGCGACCATTTCAGGGTATTTGATGGTAACTGGTAAGTTCTGTTGTCTTACTGATTTCCAATACATTCTGCTGAACTGATATACCTGGTCAATCAATTCTTTCACGGTCTTATATTCGTCTACAAGTTCCTTTTCTGTACAAAATATTTTCAGCTTAATCGGGAACGGAAAGCCGTCATGGAAGCTGTAGAATTTCGGGTTGTATCGTGTATTGTTGAACAGTAGGAACTTGTTGTATCCAATCTTTATAAAAGTGCCACTCATTGGCATAAGGTCTGACCAACTGTTGTCAAATGCAACAATGTCTGAGGACTCTGTTTTGTTAATGGAAACTATAAATACTGGAATGTCTAATCCAAGGTCTTTGAGGCCGTCTTCTATGGGTTGTAATTCAACTTGGCTCATGCTCTTGTAGAAGTGTATCACAAGCCGTTTGATGCCTGTATTTACATTTGCATACTCCTTTACCGCTCTGATAATTGAGCCTGCTAACTCCTTTGTTTGGTCTTTCTGAAAGCACTCAAAACGGTTGAATTTCCCATTGTTAGCGAAGCTAAAAGCACTACCTATATATTGTATGTCAACTTCTGAGTTTCTAAATGCTCCAATGCCTACTATCAATTCATTTTTGAGCTTTGTATCCAGCTTCCAAGGGATGCCATTCAATTTGGCTAAAATGGCAATAGCAATATTCGGTAGGCTGTAATAATACTTTTCGTTGGTCAATACTTTTTCGCCATCAATCACCTGTGAAGAGACTCCCTCTTTCAGTAGTAATTCTTTCAGCTTGTAGTATATCTTCCTTCTTGATTTATCTGGTGCATTCTTGGAGAACGGACTGATATAAATAGCGATATACTGAATATCTGATTCAAAGTGTTTGTTGGTAATGGCTTCATAGATTTCTGGCCATGGATTGTCTCTGTCTTCAAATCTTACACTGAATCCTTTTTCAGTGTGGTAAGGTGTATGAATGAACTTGACCAATCCTTTAAACCCAAATTCTGATCCCCTGAAATAGCTGTCCATCTTCTCAGCGATGGGCTGATCATCTTTATGAAAGATAAAAAAGTAGTGAATTTTAGTAGTAGGGCTTAATCCAAAAGGGCCATGCTCTTTCATTCCATCCATTGGCACAATGCCAGAATTTTCTTTACCGAATAAAAGGCGGTTACTGGAATTGTTGACTGACCCGATATTGATTTTATTTACTGGAATGAATCCATTTGAGGAAATAGGAATAATAGTTTTGAACTCCTCTGTATTCAGGTATTGAGTATAGAAGTTGTCAATTCCATCTTTGAACTTTTTGTACTTATTGGTTTTGTCCGGGGCTTCCGTTCCTTGCATTAGTGCATCTCTGATTTCGAAATTCCATACGGCATACACCTTGTCATATTCTCTTTTACCACTATCAGGTAATTCATTAAATCGGTACAGTCCTTTATCATAGACTACCCAATTAATATCTGTCGGTGATACATCCTCTAAAAGGGTGGAGACAGGAACTTTGAAGATTTTGGATTTGCCTTCAAATGTCACCAACAATTCCAGACTATCGGAAACTGTCTTAAACTGTACCTTGAGTGAGAAGCGGTCGAATATCTTATACTTGCCTGAGGTGTCTTGTTTGGCACTTGGAAGCCAAATTTCTGTATCACTTACAAAATTGGGCTTCACTAAAAATCCTTTCCCTTTGAAATGGCTATGAATGAGCGAATTGTAATATCTCTTTAGTACTGAAGTGGAAAAGGTAGAATTACGGATGGTATATGAACGTTCTTCACCTTGCTCATTTGTCTTGGTTTCAAAGTGTGGACTTGTTGGTTTTGATACGGCTAAGAAACCGTCCAGCTCAACTGTAAATGAGGTGTAATAGTGGTCTTGCTCTCCATACTTTTCAATGACCTCATCAGGCACTAAGGATTTGTAAATCCGAGTGAGGTTGGCTTGTTCCTGGTCAGTGAAGTAAAAGGTTTGTTCTTCCTGAGGATGATTGAATGTGAGTATGTTGAAGGAGTGGCTAGACATGTCGGTTTACTGTTTAGTTAGTTCATTTTATTGATTGTAGTTTTTTTAACGCCAGTTCTACAATTTCTTTAGCAAGTGGTTCTTGGATTAAATCATTGGCAATTTTTTCACTATAAGCCTGAATGAGCAGTTCATCTTCAGAAACCTTTAAAATAAAAGCGAGTTTTTCGATTTGCTCTCTCGTTGGGAGTCTGTCGCCATTCTCAAACTTGCTTATCATAGAGGTGTCTACATCTGCAGCTGCTGCGACTTGTCGCATTAATAGCCCCTGTTTTGATCTTAATGTTTTCAGTTTAGAACCGAAGTTTTCCATGTTGGCAATATAAAACTTGACAAATAATGCCAAATATAGGAAAACAAAAGAAGAAATAAAGTAGGAATGAATATGAATTTAATGTTTCAGGGTTTTAAGGAAATAGAGGATACCAAGGATTAATTTTCCTTAGTATCCTCAGAATCCTGACTTTCCTCAATCGAGGTGTTTATGTACTTGTCCTGAGACTCACGGTGAATCACATTGGATTTACAGAAGTCAGTAACATAACCTTCTGCTGTTTTATGAGGAATATTTAAAGCGGTAGCCACTTCAAGATACTTTTGGCGATTGAAGTGCTTGGGCAGCTTATTCAAGAACTTCTCTTTCCTGTTTAAACGAGTAGGTTTCTGTACGTCCTCTGGGAGTTCTGCAAACACTTTACTCGAATGCTTTACCAACACTTTCACCATAGCAAGCGAAGATTGAAAGTCTCTTTCTTCACAAATCATCTTGGATGATGTTTCACCTGTTTCCATTATCCGCAAAGCGGAGAATATCATACAAAAACGATAGGCAATCAATCCCAACCTTCGGATGGTTGCCATGTAGTCGATTCCCTGAATGCTCATGTACTTTTCCTGTATCTGACCGAAGAACTGATTGAACTGGTCTTGCTGGTCAACGGTGAGAAAGAATTGAACATCCTGTCCAGCTTTCAACGAACTGTAAAGGTTAAAGAACTCATTTCCTAACGCATCAAAGTAGTCATCTAATCCATTGGTAGTTTGCGAAGCAAATACATTCTTCCACACTGGCCGAACATTCATGTAATAGAATATGAAACGGCTGAATAAGCCGTTTTCTGCATTAGGGATTAGTGCTGCTACTTGCTTGGGCGTACCTGAAAGGACAGTAGAAAGACAAGGGCTTTCTATGTCCACATATTCACGGTCTGTCCTGCGATAGTAGGATATGGTTTCATGGTGAAAGGCTTTTCTAAAGCCGTCACTATAATTGCCGTAATCGCTCTTAAAAGCATGTGCAAGCGTGTCACCTTCTGTTTCAAATATCAAGCCTTTACCATCACTATCACCTAATAATTGATAAGCCCCTGTAGAGCTGTTGTTTGCAGGGATAAACAGCATCTTTTCAGGCGGTTTGGCTGGTTTCTCGATCCCTTCAACTTTTCCTTTGTTGGCATTGTATTCAGCTAATTCCAGTTCATAATGTTGCTTATGGAGTTTGGCTTGCTCCCGAAACTCTTTGTGTACTGGATTCACTAATTGGCGACAATGTACCAAACGTCCTTTACCTGCGGATGCCTGGGCGGTAATGAATAGAAACAGATTGGAGTAGACACGCTTCCCATCATAGATACCTGAGATTTTTGGTAAACAAGCACTAATAGCCACTAAGGAGCCAAGGAGTAAAATATCCCTTTCCTCATTGGAGGTGGCTATCTGGATCACCCTTTGCAAAAACTCAGGAAGTTCAGGAAACAAGGTATCAGGAAATGTTGGCATTTGCTCCGGTTCTTTCTTGATTTCTACCTGAGTGTTGAGATTCTTGCTTTGGTATTCAGACTTGCTTGCAGGGCTGTAGTCCTGTCGTTCCTGTTTTGGTGTCGCCAAAGGGATGCCTGCTTGTTTGGCATGGTAAAAAAAGGTTTTCAGGGAAACTCCCTGACCTCTTGCCTTCATGCAATTATCAAACTGCATGTCGCAATCTTGTGTGGAATACTCTGGATGAAATTGACTAACTCGGTGGAACAGGTTTCTGCCTGTTTCGCCAAATTCATCCGCAAAGGCAAATCCGATGTTTACCCAATCGCTGTAAGCGGAGGTGACATCTATACGGCTGGCCTCAATTCCTTGTATGATTCGTTCAACTTCTTCGAGTTGTGTATTTGTGTTGTAATTGCTCTGCTCTGTAACTTTTGCTTGTTGGTCAGGCTTATCAAGCCATTCCAACGGATTGAATGTTTTTCGCTCCATAACCTATATGTATTTAGGGTTGATGAATATGTCAGTATCATGCGGAAGGAAACATGCTCTTGAAATGTCCTTTCCTGATTGGTCTACTTCTAATTGATAGGTGTGGGAAACGTAGTTTGCCACTGCCTTGAAATAGTCCTGGTGTTTTGCCTGTGTCAAGTCAATTGGTATTACCCATTTCAACCCATCACCTGAAGGAGATACAAACAGTAGCTCCGTTTCAAAATAGTGGTTACTGAGTAATGCTGTCTTGAGTGAAGGGATGTCCTCAATGTGGTCAAAATCGATTGTGAGCAAACCTGAATGTCTTTGGAGGTTTGCATCATTCCGCTTGGAGAATGAGCCTGAGAAGGTCACATAATCAAAATTTTGAGCCTTGTACTTTCGGGCATCCTTTGGCTCTGAGATATTGCGTAGTGTACTGGTACACGAAGCAAAATCATTGCCTTTGATGAGGTGGTACACCTCAATCAAAGAGACTTGGCGACTTGGCTTCACATTGGATACAGGCTTTTTGAAATAGCTGAATACTGGCGGTATAGGTTTTTGAATTTCAGGAATAGCAACCGCAGGTTGCGTTTCTTCTTGATGATAAAAACCTCTTTCCTTTCCAATTCTCAGGTATAGTTCTTCATTGATCCTATCGAGAAGGGCTTGCCCTTCGAGACTGAAATGCAATGAAGCAAAGTCAAAGACATTGCCTTGTGCAATGGCTTCTTCTGTATCTGTGTGTTTCGCAATCCCGTCAACCACTTTCACCATCAATGTGGGCTTGTCCGCATTGAATGGATTCTTAGCAGGTTTACAGTCCCTTCCCGAAAGGGAAAGAACTGTTTCACCCTGATAGTAGTGGCGTAACACATGGGCATAGATATTTAAGCCGTAATGTGTTTTGCTCAATATGGCTTCTCTACTTATCTCCATAATGCTTTGATTTTGAAGGTGAGTAGTTGGATTCCAGTAAAGCTTCCATATCAGAAACTTTGTAATAGAACTTGCCATTGATTCGGCTGTAGGGAAGAACCCCACTATCCCGAAGGGATTGAAGGGTTCTTTTGCTAATGTGCAGCGTTTGCATCACTACCTGACCATCAATCCATTCGTCACTGAATTGCTCCAATCGTGACTTATGGAAATTGAGGAGGTATGCTTTGATTGTTTTTATGTCTTGAGCTACTGTCAAGAGCATATCGAAAACCTCTGTCATAGCTTTACCCTCCCTTTCTTGATTAGGTAATCCGCAGCTCTACGGTCTATTTCTTCCTGAGTGGCATTGCGGTTGCGTAGCAACCAGCTTTCTAACTCAGTTCTCTTGAAATAGAGCTTCTTTCCGTTTGGCTTGTAGTGTGGAATATTGCCTCCACTTGTCAACTTGTACAAGTGTGACTGTGAAAGCTCCAAGTACTGGCAAGCCTCATTGAAGTTTAAAACTTCTTTCGTGTAAATCCCCTGGCTCTCAATTAGGCGTTGGAGATTTTCAAGACGTTCAATTATTTCGTCCATCTTAAATCGTATTAAGAATTAATGAATGGACTCTTGGCCAAAAGTCATATCCGATTGTCGAATACGATGCTAAAGTATGAGGCTAAAAGGGGCGTTATGAGGCTCTAAAGTATGGTGCAGTGTAGAGTGCAGAGTGCAGAGTGGGCTGTAAAAATTGATAGCCCACTTTTAAGGTAAAAGAGGACTAAACAAAAACAGAAAAAAGATAAAAGGAGTATAGTGCAGAGTGGACTATATCAGGTGCGAAACTGCCTTTTCTATTTTATCTCCTGATAGGTTCGGTCTTTTTAAAGACCTGAACTTTGACCTGTCAAAGGAATTTCCATCAGTATCAACGAAGCATAGGCAAGTCACTTCCCATTGCTTTTGCTTTAGATTATCCACCAACTTATGCTCTGAGTATATCAGCTTTATGAAATAGAATAGCTCGCTTATATTTCCTGTCCATTCTATAGGTGTTTTGATTTCACCTCCTGAGAATACCTTTTTGAAGTTGAGTAGGGTTGTGGATTTGCTAATGAAATGATTCAGCTTTAGGCTATCCCATAGATCGGTCAATTTATCTGGGTTGGTGGGTAACTGTTTGTAGGTAAATGAATGAAATGAATTTACCGTTGCTGTGGATTCCGTTTTGGCTGCTGGTACTGGTTTGGATTCAACTTCAATTACTTGAACTGGTTTCAAGAAATGTTTGTCCGGGACAGGCTCTAAAAGTAGTTGACTGTAAAAGTCCTCCAGTATTAATTTATCATCTATCCAAGTGCTGAAAGCATTTTGGATTTCTAAGTAAAGCTGCATGTATGCAAGCTTTAGAAGCTGTACGATGAATGTGTTTGCCTTGTGAGTTTGGTCTAATTCAAAGGATGTTTTTTTAGGATCTATGTACGTCAGTGCATAGTCCTTTTCTTTAATGAGTTTTCCAAGGTCTTTTAAGCGGGTTTTAATCCGCTTGTTGAGTGTGTCTTCAAGCCAATACTTGATTAAGTTTTCGTTGTTGTCCTCCTTGATCAGTTCCACAAGCCTGACACATTCCGCTTTTACATTATTCAATATCAGTTTGGAATAGTACTTTGTTTTGTGATCGAATGGCCTGTGAAAGCTGATTTCATATTTGAATTGAAAATCTGTGGAGGTATCCTTTACGCTGCTGAGTTTGGAAGCATACTTTTGATCAAGGCTATTTTTTCCTAACCAAGGTCGAAGCTCCTGGTATAGGATGTCGTCAAGTATTTTTGTTTGATTGCTCATAGGTCAAGTCTGATTTTGTTGGCTGCTTCCTGTTTCTTTTCATCTATGATTTTCGCATAGACTTGGGTTGTCTTCAATTCCTTATGGCCTAGGAGCTTTGAGACTGTGTAAATATCGGTGCCTGCAGTAAGCTGCAAAGTTGCATAGGTATGACGGGCACAGTGGAAAGTGATGGTCTTGGAGATACCAGCTTTCATCATCCATTGTTGCAATTTCAGGTTATGCCATGCAGAGTATTTTAAGCCCTTGAATACTCGTTCTTCTGGAGCTTGCATTTCACCGAGCAAGCCAAAGGCTTGTTCTGAAATAGGGAGGGTTTCAGTTCCCTTGGTTTTCTTTTGTCTGAATCGGATATAATATCCATTATCATTGGAATGCTGCACCTCTGACCAGAGTAGCTTATTAATGTCTGACCACCTCAGACCAGTAAGGCATGAAAATATGAATGCCGTTTTCATTTGAGGGATTTCACATTCGGTATTCGCTGCTGCTTGTAATTCCTCTAAGGTTAGAAATTCTCTTTCTGAGTTCTCCTTGCTTAAATGCGTCAACTCCCTCACTTGGGTTGGTAGGTAGAATGCCGTCTTTCACTGCTTGCTTTAAAGCTGCTCGCAGCTTGTTAAAGTAGGAGTACTTTGAGTTTTGAGATAGTGTTCTGGTCACCATGTGCAATAGCCTTCTTATCAAGGTGATATTTGAAATCCTGAATAAACTGTCTGTCAATGTCTGAGAAGGATACCTCATAGGAACAAAATGCCTTTAGATGTTTCAGCATACTTGTCCAGTTGCCGTAATTGCCTGGGCTGTCTTGTCTCTGGTTAGCAAGTAGCTCAATGTATGCAAGGAAGCTGCCTTTCAATTTCTCATTGTCTCGGAATCCATAAACACCGTTTTGGATTTCGATTTGTCGCTGTGCTCTAATAGTCTCGGCTAATTGGAGCGTCTTTTTATTGACTTCCTTTTCCTCCTTAGTCTTTGCATTAGGAGAAAGGTATAATTTGAGGTATTCGGTTTTCCTTTTCCCTTTGTGGTAGTAGTCGAGGTATAGACTGGTCTTGCCACCTTGATTGCGTTTTCTTAGTGTTACTTTCATGCCTGAAACAGTTTTTCGATTTCTTCTCTCTTGATAATGGTTCGGCTCCCAATTTTTGCAGCTTGTATTTTTCCGTTCTTGATTTGACGGTACAGGGTCATTCTACTTGCTCCAAGTAGTTTGCAGGTTTCGGCAATACTTAGAAAGTCTTTGTCTCTGACTTGCTCCTGATTGTATTCTTGTTTCTGTACTGCAGTAGGGGCAATTTCCTGCACCTTCTGATCTTTCTTGCGTTTCTTGTAGGCACGCTTGGCACAGTTATCACCACAAAATTTGGTCACAGTAGTCTTGGCGATAAACTCAGTACCGCAATGCTGACAGATTTTGGGAACTCGAATGTTGCTGCTCATGGTGTTTCCTTTTTGGGCTTGTTTCTGTATCAGAGTGTATCCCTTTGTATCAGGATGTATCTCTATGTAACATCATCTCTCCACTATCTGAAAAATCTGTTGCTAACAACAAATATTGATTGTCAGCAACAAATTAGAAACGAAAGATAGGAAAAAATAGGAAAATTAGCAACAAGTAAAGGAAGTAAAAACAGCCTAAAAGCAAGAAAAAGAAGGCTTTAGCGTACTATCCGAAAAGTAATTACTTTCCGATACAAAACTTAGAAAATATATTTCCAAGCAAATCCTCCGTAGTAATCTCACCGGTTATCTCACCCAGATGAAACAAACCGCGGCGAATATCCATGGCGAGAAAATCGGTGGTGATGCCGGAATCAATTCCTTGAAGTACGGCTTCAAGCGCTTCGTGGGCTTTTGAAAGAGCCTGGAAATGACGTAGGTTGCTTACCACAATATCGTTGCCTTCGATGCTGACACTTTTTGTGATTGATAGTAGTTCGGCTTTTAATCTGTCCAAACCTGCACCTTCTTTGGCAGAGATGTAAAGCAAATTTTCAAAATCATCGAATTTATGATTTATTAGCTCAGAGACTGCTTTGTCGATTTTGTTGCCGGCCAGAATTAGTTTTACCTCCGAGCCAATTTTTCCCTTTAGTATTTCAATTTCTGTTCTTACTTCATCGGCGCTAGTTTCTAGTGCATCAAACAGATAGATAACAATAGCCGATTTACCGGCTTTTTCAAAAGCTCTGGAAATCCCAATTGTTTCAATCTCATCGGTTGTTTCGCGAATACCGGCGGTATCGGTAAACCGGAATCGAACCCCATCTATGACCATCTCATCTTCGATGGTATCGCGAGTGGTACCTGCTATATGCGACACTATTGCCCGCTCATCTTCAAGCAATGCATTGAGAAGGGTGCTTTTGCCCATATTCGGGGCGCCAAGTATGGCGACTGGTACTCCGTTTTTTATAGCATTACCGGTG
This sequence comes from uncultured Cryomorphaceae bacterium, assembly GCA_963748925.1. Classification (GTDB taxonomy): domain Bacteria; phylum Bacteroidota; class Bacteroidia; order Flavobacteriales_D; family Cryomorphaceae; genus Cryomorpha. The sequence goes on from CAVVKG010000002.1 coordinate 9,687, forward strand.
GCGAAACTGTCCATCAAGCCGGTTACCATGGTATCAATTCCCGCAACCAGAGCCGTAAGCTCATCGCGATTGGCAAATTCTACGTCTTCCTCACTAAAATCGAGCTCGAGCTCAATAAGTGAGGAGAAATTGATGAGTTTTTCACGAAGTTCGTTTATTTTCTTCGAGAAGCCACCCCGCATCTGATTCATGGCAAGCTTATGTGATGCGGAGGTAGACGAAGCAATCAAATCGGCAATAGCTTCAGCCTGACTCAAATCTACTTTCCCATTCGCGAAAGCGCGCATGCTAAACTCGCCCGGCTGAGCCATTCTACATCCGTGGGCTACCAAAAGCTGTAAAATTTGCGATTGAATATAAGGTGAACCATGGCACGATACTTCAATACTTTCTTCGCCCGTGAATGATCGCGGAGCTCGAAAAACAGAAGCCAATACTTCATCGATTATCTCATTTTTGCTGAGAATTTTACCAAAGTGTATTGTGTATCCTTCTGCATTGGTGAGATCTTTACTGAAGATTTTAGAAAAGGGGTAATAGCCTCCTTTCCGGAAATCCGGATTATAGCCAAAGCGCCAGTTCCGGGGGCAGTTGATAATGCACAGATCGTATCTTCTGGCTCAAATTGTATCATGGCTGCAAAGTTAAGCCAAGTTAAGCTATTTAAAAATGAATTGGCATTTCAGGAGTTTTATCCATCAGAAATAGTTGTTGACCTGCTGATCAAATATTAAAGCTCTGATGTATTCACTAGGGTGAGCATTGTATATTGTTGAATCACTGCATCGATTAGAGCACAAAAAAAAAGCGAACCGCTTATAGCGGTTCACTTTCTAAATAGGGTCAAATCTGTGTTGAATTATCTTACAACACTGAAATTTCCATTTCTCACACCGTTCTCAGTTTCAATTGAGTAGATGTAAAGACCCTGACTCATGCTCTGCGTATCGATAACGATATTACTTAAACCTGTGTTTTTAACACCAGGATTGTAAGTATCAACCAATACACCAGTAGTAGAGTATATTCTTACGGTAATTTCAGAAGGCTGAATAAGGCTAAACACAAGGTTAGCTGATTCATTAGCCGGATTAGGGTAGATTTTTTGGCTTCCTCTTTCAATAAGGTTTGTGTCATCAAGACCTACTATAGTTGATTCAACTTCAACAAAAGTGTAGATAATCACGTCTAAATCACCCCAGGCTCCGTCTACAGCATTCCATGAGTCATCACTCCATAGTTCCCAGGCGCTGTTGCCACCGCAAGCATCATCTGTATGAACGATACCATATAGGGCATCACCATTAGCCACTTCAAAAGAAACGAAGAAAGATGCGTCATACGCTAGCGGAGTGTTGAAAGTAAAAGTTGTGTATAGCCCTGTAGTATCCAGGTCGGCATAAGATACAGCATCAGAGATTCCCAATTCAGCACCGGGTCCGTCTGTTACATCACCAGCGTATATTTTAGCAGAAAAGGTTTCATTCGTTCCGCCGTCCTTTGCGCCAATCCAAGCCAGAGCAGAGTAAATAGATCCATTACCTTCAGTCTCGATAAATTGTGCTTTTTCAAGGTCACCATAACCGTTTCCGCCAATTACCCAACCTCCTTGATTGGTACCTAATAGAATGGGAGACAGATCACAACCTTCTAAAACGGATGCTCCTAAAGTATCTGTAACATCTTTTGCGTCACCCAATAGGTAGTTCACCATATCATAATTTGAAGGAAGAACATTCTCGCCGGCAGTTTTCTGAGCAAAAAGTCCTGTTGTAAGTAAAGTTGAAGCAATTAAAAAGTAAAGTTTTTTCATAATAAAAATTTGAGTTTATGTAAAATTAGTTCGCAGCAAATATAGGGAATACCTAGTTATTACCTAATTCGTTTAATATGTGAAAGCTCTTTTTCTCGTCTCTGAGATAAATGTTTCTGAGAATAAGGGACTTAAGATTTTTTGATTAATTTTCTGTTCACCTCTTTGCTTTGGTTTCGATAAGCTATCAAAAACCAAACATTATGACTTTTCGACTTACTTCAAAATTTTCTATTTGGATGCTTATTTCGCTTTTCGCTTTAGCATCATGTTCTAAAGATTCTGATACCGACACACCTGCGGGCGGTTCAGGAGGAATTGGCGGCATCGGCGGCGGAGTCGGCGGTGGAACTGGTGGCGGGACCGGTGGTGGAGGCGGAGGTGGAACTTCCAGAACCGCTATGTTAACGTCTAAAAACTGGAGTGCTATCAGTATTCAGATCAATCCGGCTATTGATATAAATGGTGATGGAACTACGGAAACTGAATTAACTCCATTTTACAACACTTGTGCTCTTGACGATTTTTATAAATTTAATACAGATCTTTCATACACACTGGACGAAGGAGCTTCAAAATGCGACCCAAACAGCCCTCAAATAATTGAATCGGGTTCATGGGCATGGAATACCGGCGAAACACAGCTCACCCTTAACCTGCAACAAGGAACGTATTCGCTAAGCGTAACTTCTCTATCTGCTACTCAGATGACTACCACGCAAGCCATTACATTCAATAATGCGAATTATACCTTAACCCTTGGATATAACTAGCGAGAAATTCATTAAATTTTCATTCTTAACGGAGCTTTCCGGAGCTCCGTTTTTTGTGTGTACTTATTTATTCGCGGAAGCGGCGATAAGATTTGTCGCAGGTCGTTCTTGTACAGCCCAAGCGAATGTAGTAAGTTTGTCGCTCAAAATTCAAACAAAGCCCAATGAGCGTTTTAGTCAATAAAAATTCAAAAGTTATTGTTCAAGGATTTACCGGTAGTGAAGGTACATTTCACGCAGGTCAAATGATAGAATATGGTACAAATGTAGTTGGGGGTGTTACTCCCGGAAAAGGTGGTCAAACACATTTAGACAAACCTGTATTTAATACTGTGTCAGATGCAGTAAAAGAAACAGGTGCCGATGTAACCATCATTTTTGTGCCACCGGCTTTTGCGGCAGACGCGATTCTCGAAGCTGCTGATGCGGGCATTAAAGTTATCGTTACTATTACCGAAGGTATTCCGGTAAACGATATGGTTAAGGTCAAAAATTATATTGACACCAAAGATTGTACGTTGATCGGTCCTAATTGCCCGGGGGTAATGACTGCCGGCGAAGCCAAAGTTGGAATTATGCCCGGTTTTATTTTCAAGAAAGGTACAATTGGAATCGTTTCTAAATCAGGTACGCTTACTTACGAAGCTGTCGACCAAATTACAAAAGCGGGAATGGGTCAAACAACAGCAATCGGAATAGGTGGTGATCCAATCATTGGAACTACCACAAAAGAAGCCGTGCAAATGCTTATGGCCGATCCTGAAACAGAAGGTATTGTTATGATAGGGGAGATAGGTGGTAACCTTGAAGCTGAAGCTGCTCGCTGGATAAAAGAAAATGGCACAAAGCCTGTTGTTGGATTTATTGCCGGTGTTACTGCACCAAAAGGACGTACAATGGGTCACGCAGGAGCTATTGTAGGTGGTGATGATGATACGGCTGAGGCTAAAAAGAAAATTTTACGCGAGTGTGGAATCCACGTTGTTGATTCACCTGCTGAAATTGGTAAGAAGATGGCAGAAGTGCTCGGCGTTACTGCTTAAGCAGAAAATATTTTATTTGTTTAAATCCTCACGATTATTTCGTGGGGATTTTTTTATTTCATATTTCAAAATCATCCGGGAGATTTGATACTTTTCCGCAAGGAATCAAAACGATGTTACCAAATGCAAAAAGCACTCGTTGATTTAACAAGTGCTTTTTCCATGTTTTGTTGTTCCTTTTTTTATCCTCACAGTTTTAAACTGTAAAGGACTAAAGAGTTCAGTTTACCACAAATTTACTGACAACAGGAATTTCTGTGTTGCTCACTATTGTGTAAATTCCTTTTGGAAATCTATGGATATCTATGGTGGCATTTTCTCTATTAATAAACTCTTCATGCACTTTTTTTCCATTAACGTCCACAACTGTAATAAGGCCTATTAATCCTTCGGGTGCTTGTATTGTAATAATGTCACTTGCAGGATTGGGATAGATTTTAAATTGAAGTTTTTCGCGTTCATAAAGTCCGGTAGGTTCTCCAAATGCCATTGCATCAACAGAAATCCAGGCATCCCCACCTATTAGGTCTCCCACTTGAGCAGAAACAGTAATTCGGGCATGAGTTATTATAGGTTCTATTTGATCTAGCGGCATTGAAATTAAAGTATAGTCAGGAATATTCTCTGAACTAAACCACGATTCAGTATATATTTCATTATCATTATTGAGAAATGTTATGTCAACGGCTACTGCGCCAAATTCGACTTCCGTTTTAGCGTAGAATTGTAATGCAGCTGGTACGGCATCAATCTCAAACAGGGTTGTAGCCTGGCCATATTCGCCTATCCCAGTTGGCTGGGCAGTAACGCGCATGGCAATATCGCCTTCATAAGATTCGAAATCCTTTGATACTGTATTACCCATTTCGGTATTGTCGGTAATCCAAAACTCAGGGCTCTCAGTCGATCCCACAAAATACCAACTTTCAAAGTTGCCATTCGGAACATCTTGGGCTGCGGCCACCAAAGGAGCAGTAAATAGGAAAAGGAGTATAAGTTTTTTCATGATCTTTTATTCTTATTAGTGCAGAAAGAGCTTGAATGGTTACAAGAAAAAAACTTAACCTTTATTTCTTTATGGTTTTGTAACAGCGAGGGAAAAGTAGGATGTGATGACAGCCCTCTCTGAAGTGAATTCCAATCTTTTATTCCATTATATTTGTGAAGTAGCCAATAACCATTTGGATTATATATCCGGAACTTATAAGTCGGTATACTAAAACCAACCACGCTTGAACTTCAACCTATTCAATAGCATAATCTTAGCAGGAATTATTCAAGGGTTCATCTTTACAGCACTTGTTCTTATTTCTAAAAAGTACAATTCAAGAAGTGTTTACTTCTTAATGGCTCTTATAACCAGCTTTTCTTTGAGTAATCTGCAATATTATTTTCAAGATATTGGTGTTTTCGATTATGATGAACTATTTGGCCGGTATTATTTTCCGTGGGCAGATCTTACGCCTGTATTTCTTTTCTGCTATGTGATTTCTTACCTCCATCCACAGCGAAGTCTTAAAAAGAAAGGCTTGCTTCTACTGATTCCATTTTTTGTTTTACTTGTATCAAGCTTGGTTCTTAAGGCGCTATACTGGAATGCTCCTGATAGCGATATCACTTATGCATTACGCTATTTTATAGCCTTCGCACCAGATTTGTTTTCCGGGATTTTAGGAATCGGAGTCATCATTTATCTATTTAGAGATATAAAACGCTTTGAAGCAGAACAAACAGAAAATGAGCTTCAACTAAATAAGAATAGAATAAATTGGTTAAAAATCACCCTCTTCATTCTCATTTTCTTAATTGGTTTATCAACATCACACACCCTAAGTGAAATCAGTGGAAGCACGAATATTTCTTACTACCCTGTTTGGATTGCTGTCTCGCTAATAATTTACTGGCTTGGACATATTGGCGTTTACAAATTTGGTATAGATCAAGAGCGAAGAGCCATTCAGCGAAAGCGAAGGGAACTGCCAAAACCTAAGTTTGACATTGTTAAGCCTCATCCAGTAATAGCGGGCTTGAAAAATTATTTAATAGACGAAAAGCAATTTTTAAATTCTGATCTCACACTCGAAAAGACGGCTTCGCATTTAGAAATGAGCCAGGGCCATCTTTCAAAAATCATCAATTCGGAACTTCAGGTCAGCTTTTCTGAGTATGTCAATGCGCTACGCGTCGAAGAAGCAAAGCAGTACCTCTCTGATGAAAGTTTTTCGAATTATACCCTTGTGGCCATTGGACTTGAAGCAGGGTTTAACTCCAAATCTGCCTTTAATTCATCTTTTAAAAAGCAGACAGGTACTACACCTTCTCAATTCAAAAAAGCCCAGGGTAGATAAAATATTTTATCCATCCGACTCAATGCATTCTTCCGAATAATCAAAGGTGGGAATCACCCTTTTTTATCTATTCAAACGTGTAAAAACGTCCTGATTTTTAAGAATCAGAAAAATCAGCACTCCTGGACTCCGCTCTACATCTACTTTTAGCCCACTAACTAAAATTTAAATAAGATGAAATCACTAACATTACTCATTACAATTTTCATGCTCTCCATTTTGCACATTAATGCTCAAGAAGGCTGGGGTGAAGTGCAAAAATTAACGGCTGCGAATAGATTTGCTGGTCAACATTTAGGTAACGATATAGACATTGATGGAGACTATGCTGTGGTAGGTGGCTCTTCACAACCCTTTAACAGCTACAATGAAGCCTACGTTTTTAAAAAGGACAACGGTGGAGATTGGGTCGAACTTCCAATTCTCGAAAGCCCAGATTATGCGCCCAACGATTTTTTCGGCAATGCAGTCGCTATAAGCGGGAATACCATTTTAGTAGGGGCACGGGCAAATGATACGGATGAAGATGAGAATAATACCCTATCTGCTGCCGGTGCAGTTTATGTTTATGTACGTGATGCAATTGGCAATTGGAATTTTCAGCAAAAGTTGGTTGCATCTGATAGACAAGAATTGGATCAATTCGGCTTTGTAGTTGATATAGATGGTGACAGAGCAATTATAGGACTGGCAAGGCAAAGCTATGATGAAAATGGTGAAAACTATATGATTAATGCTGGTGCAGCTTATGTTTTTGAACGTAATGGAGATGGAATATGGAATGAAGTACAAAAGATTGTAGCTTCAGATCGATCTGATTCTGACTATTTCGCCCGCAACTGCTGTTGCCGTAGACAATGACTATGTGATAGTGGGTACGAGATATGAAGATGAGGATGAAAATGGAGAAAATTCTATACCAAGTGCTGGTTCGGCTTATATTTTTAAACGCGATGCGGACGGTGTATGGAATGAAGTTCAAAAAGTAGTAGCTTCAGATAGACAGCAGGGTGATTGGTTTGGCTTTGCTGTGGCCATTGATGGTGAAACATTTGTTGTAAGCGCCAATTATAGAAGGTATTCCTGGTGGATGCAACCAGAACATTTGGAGCAGCTTACATTTTTGAACTTGGTGAGAATGACACTTGGGTCGAAACCCAAAAGATTGTGGCTTCAGATCGTATCCGGGATGATGAGTTCGGAACTTCTATCGCCATAGATGGGAATAGAATTATTTCAGGAACAATAGGGAAATCCTACGATCCAGAAGGAACTTATGAACCAAGCCGGGGCGTGGCATACGTCTTTGAAAAAAATGCCCTTGGAACCTGGAATCAAGTTCAAAAATTCTTTGCTCTTGATGGAAACATGGGTGACGAATTGGGATATGCAGTAGCCGTAAGTGGTGATATTGCAATGGTGAGTGCTTTGCTCCAAGACTATGATAGCCTGGGCACAAACTACCTGCCAAGCACTGGTGCTGTTTACGTTTTAGATGCCAATGCTGAGCCACTTGTAAGCGCTTTCCAGTGCCCATACCTGCAAGCCGATTATGGCAGTAGCTGCGATGATGGCAATGATCTGACCGAAAATGATGCTTTAAATGACGAATGTGTCTGCCTTGGAACACCAATACCAGATTGTCCAGACCTTTCGGCAAATATAGGCGATGCATGTAATGACGGAAATACCAATACATTAGGAGACATTGTTACTGATGACTGTATCTGTATGGGTCAAGTTCCAGACGTGGGAACGGTATGCGAAGCTTCCATTGAAGTTACTTCCTTACCATATCTTACTACTGATAATACGGAAAATTACGGCGATGATTATAGTTCGTCAAACTTTCCGTCACTCGCTCCAGGCGCATTGGGAAATCCAACATCATCCTATTTAAATGGAGACGATGTGGTTTATTCATATACGCCTACAGCGAACGGTTTAATTAGTATTACCGTTTCAGATCGTGGAGATTGGGTCGGCTTTTTTGTGTTTACTGGTTGCCCCTTTGCCAGTACCTTAGGAGGACGTGCAGAACAGAATGCAGAAACGGTTATGACAATTGAGCAATTGCCAGTCATATCTGGACTTACTTATTATATTGTTATTTCTACCTGGGCCAATCCGCAAACTACACCTTATACACTCAGCATTTCAGAATTTGAATTTGATTGCCCTGAGCTTTCGGCAAATATTGGTGATAGTTGCGATGATAACGATAATACAACGTTTAACGACAATGTCTCAGAAACCTGCGAATGTGTTGGAACACCCTATGATTGTCCCGCGCTCACGGCTAATATTGGTGATGCTTGTGATGATGGCAATGCCAATTCTACACAAGATGTAATCACAGAAAATTGCGAATGTCAAGGAGTCATAGTTTATGATTGTCCTGATCTTTCGGCAAACGTTGGCGATAGCTGCGATGACGGGAATTTAAATACGGAAAACGATATAGTTACCGCAAGTTGTTTTTGTACAGGAACTTTTGTGTTTGATTGCCCTGAGCCTTACGGCAAATATTGGCGATAGCTGCGACGACAATAATCCTAACACAGTAGGTGATGTCATTACCGAAAACTGCGATTGTGAAGGAAGCCTGACTTATGATTGTGAAGACTTACAAGCAAATATCGGCGACAGCTGTGATGACAATAATCCGGATACGGAAAATGATGAAGTCACGCCAGATTGCGAATGTGTGGGAACAGTTGTGTATGATTGTCCTGCTCTTTCGTCAAATATTGGCGATAGCTGCGACGATAACAATCCAGCCAGCATCAGCGATCAAATCACCGCAGATTGCGAATGCCTCGGAACAATTATTTACGACTGTCCAGATTTATCTGCAAATTTCGGCGACAGTTGCGACGATAACAATCCAGCTTCTCTTGATGATGTAGTTAGCGCAGACTGTATTTGTGCCGGTACTATTCCACAGATTGGTACCCTATGCGAAGCACCAATAGAAGTTGCGTCATTGCCTTATATTACTACTGATAACACAGAGAATTATGGTGACAATTACAATCTTTCTGACTTTCCACCACTTGCTGATGGCGCAATAGGAAACCCGAGTTCAGTTTACTTAAATGGATATGATGCGATTTACGCCTACACACCTATAGTGGATGGAAGCATAAATGTCAATGTAACAGGACACGGTCCTAATGCCGGAGTTTTCATTTTTACAGGTTGTCCGTTCAGTATTACCGCCGGGGGGCATACAGATGAAGATTATTTGACCGTGCTATCAGTCGAACAACTCCCTGTAGCGGCGGGAGAAACCTATTTTATTCTTATCTCCAATAATCCACTGATATTACAGCACACGATCTATACGCTTAGCATTACTGAATCGACGTATGAATGCCCAAATCTTTCGGCAAATATCGGTGATAGCTGTGATGATAACGATCCAAATACAGAGTACGATTTAGTAACTACAGATTGCGAATGTGTTGGAACGGTAGTTTATGACTGTCCCACTCTTTTGGCAAATATTGGCGACAGCTGTGATGATGGAAATGAAAACACGGTAGGTGATGCCATTACTGAGACCTGCGATTGTGAAGGAAGCCTGACTTATGATTGTGAAGACCTACAAGCCAACATCGGCGACAGCTGTGATGATAATAATTCATCTACAGAAAACGACGTGGTAACTTTAGATTGTGAATGTGTTGGAACGGTAGTTTATGACTGTCCCGCTCTTTCGGCAAATATTGGCGACAGCTGTGATGATGGAAATGTGAACACAGTAGGTGATGTCATTACCGAAAACTGCGTATGTGAAGGAAGCCTGACTTATGATTGTGAAGACTTACAAGCAAATATTGGTGACAGCTGTGACGATAACGATCCAAACACAGACAATGATATAATAACTTCAGATTGCGAATGTGCTGGAACAATTGTTTTCGACTGCCCAGACCTTTCTGCAAACATTGGTGACAACTGTGATGACAACGACCCAAATACGGCAAACGATGCTATAACAGAAACTTGTGAATGTCTGGGCAAAGACATTAATCCTACCGAATGTCAACAAGATGTATATTTCCTTTCAGATTATTCATCAGGCTCAGGCACAGATGTTTACAAAGTTAACTTAAGCCAGGGTATGGCCACGCTTGAATATCTCGCTAATCACCCTGATGAAGTTCAACTTGCTTATAGTAATGAGCAGAATTTGCTCTATGCGGTGAGCAAATCTTTGAATCAATACAGCACAATTAATCCGTATGCTGATATTTCGTCTTTCTCTGCGCCATATAGCCTGAGCGGAGTTTATGGTGAAATCACCGGTGCTGCCTTCGCTCCAAATGGCGATCTATACTTCTGCAGCCAAAGCACGAATATGATACATAGTCTGAATGTGGTGACAGGAATTGCGCAAATAGCCGATAATTTTTCACCTGTTTTAGGTGGCGATATTGCTTTTGGCAATGATGGCACGCCCTATTTAGTTACAAATGCCTACGGTGGCGGACTTTACGAAACACATCCATCATCACAAATGGAAGATTCATTTCTTGCACCTTTAGAAGGAATATCAACCGGAATGGCTCTAAGCGCCACAGATCAACTCTTGGTATCAACCAGGAACAGCTCAATACTGACAATTTGGAATACAGATGGTACAACGGTTGAAGAGAATTATGAGCTGATTCTCAACGGAGAGCAATTTATGCTAAACTATGGAGATATGGCATCGGGTTGCGATACTTATGATCCAATTAATTTGGAAACGTGTATGGAGCATAACACCTTTTATGCGGAGAAAAATGGCAATCAAACCGATATTTACGCGGTGAACTTTGATGGAACAGATGCTAATCTCAGTCTGCTAACATCTGTTGATTTTGAAGCAGCAATAGCATACCGAGCTATAAATGATGCACTGTATATGGTGAGTAAAACCGGCTCGTACATCCGTACCTACCATCCTGCAACCGATACCTTCTCGCCAGACATTTATCTAAGCATACAGCTTAATTCTATTACCGCCGCAGAATCTGAAAGGTTTGCTACGGGTCTGTATATCGGTGATGCAAATACCAATGGCGTTTATTATGTGAATCCGGCTACGGGAGAAACAGAATTTATTATATCTGCGGAGGTGTTCGGTGGCGATTTGGCCATATCATATTTTGACAGTTTATATCTCGCCTCGCAAAGTGGCAATGGATTGTATCAGGTAGGAAGTGAAACGGTAACCCAGGTTGGGTCTGTCCCCCAAGGTGTAACCGGTGCTGCGAGAACTCGATTTACTTCAACCATTTTGTTTTCAAATTATCTGGCCACTACGTTCTCAGAGATAAATATTGAAGACGGGGCCCTGATTAGCACATACAACGTTAAGTTAAACGACCAGCCATTCACGCTTGGATATGGAGATTTGGCAGCTGATTGCGGTGTTTACTTCAACAGACCAAGCGCTAGTGACCAATTTGCAGGACTTGTAGAACATAAGAATGTTCTAACGTCTCGGCCAAATCCTACATCAGGCGCTTCGCAGGTAGTGTTTACCACCGTCGAAACGGGTCGAGCGCTTGTAGAAGTGTATGATATGAACGGTCGCAAAGTTGCTACGCTTTTCAATCAAGAAGCGCAAGTAGGCATAGAGTACCGCATTGATTTTAATGGTAGCAACTTACCAAATGGGATTTATGTTTATAGACTTACTACTCAGAACGAAACAGTGATTGAGAAGTTTATGATAGCAAAGTGATATTGAGCTATCATCCTGACTAATCTTTAGACTTCGTAGATGCGCACTCCCGCAGGTCGTCAGTGGTGATAGCCAAATAAGCTATTATCTAGACGCAAGGCGTCGTTAATGATAAGAGTACGTTAGAGTAATCATCTTGATATGCGAAGCATTGTCACATATGATTGCGAATTAGCCACACGATATATCGTGTGGCTTTTTGCTTTTGTTACACAACTTTTACAATTATGAAAGCTATGGATAATCAAATGTGAAATCAGTGCTGCTTAAGCTTTTGATGTGGATGAAATTATGATGCTGGTCGCAAAACATTCTTCCTCGGCTATTCTAATATGATTTCTAAATATTTATAGAGAAATCTATGACGCCCCTATTCAGATCCCAGCAAGAATAACAGTCCGAAATTCAATCTGTCAGGACTAAATCCAATATTAAACCGAGTGTCTGTTTCATCTGAATCCTCGTAAGAAGTTTGAGTGTAGCTAATCAAACCGAGAGAAGCGGTTAAAGCGAGTTTCCTACTTAGGTAAATATTGAGTCCACCACTTACTACACCACCATAATTCGTGTATTTGTCGTAACGGGCACCAGAATTAATGCTTCTTTCGCCAAAACCAATAGGTATAGCAAGAGTTGCAGTAGGCTGCAGCCAACCAAAATTCACATCTCCAAAAACAGTGAAAGCCGGAGCAATAGTAAAAGCATCACTTTCTGACTCATATTCACTAGGGGTGTCTTTATTATAAATAAACTTATTTTTCCCGTAGCCCACACCCAAGCCTAAAGCAAACCTATTACTCAGAGCAAAGTCGGCGCCAAAGTTGAGGTTAAACTCATTACTCTCATTCGAATCATTACTGGCGTTCGAAAAATTTATATCACCGGTTAACAAGACGGTTCCTTTGGTGATTCGGTTTCCATAATTAATTTTTTCTGAACTCTCTGTCTGTGCTGAAACTGCTGTTACCAGAATACAAGCCATTAATAAGCTAAAGATATTTTTCATCGTAAATAGTTTTTGTTTATGCGATTAAATGTATGAATAAAAGATTTGATCGAAGAATTGATATTTATATTTCCTTGTGATTTTTCAGCCAAAAGTGTTATTAAAAAACTTTAAGTTTCACCATTGCCCATAGTTTTTAACTTTGTGATCAACAAAATTTATCTGAATGAAATTACTTGAAGGAAAAATTGCAATCGTTACAGGAGCATCCCGCGGAATAGGGAAGGCTGTTGCCCAAATGTTCGTAGATCACGGAGCCACCGTATGCTTTACTTATATGAGTTCTGATGAAAAAGCTAAGGCTCTTGAAAATGAGCTTTCGGCAAGAGGAGGAACGGTAAAAGGATTTAAAAGCGACGCCGGCGATTTTGCAGCGGCTCAAAAACTTGCCGATGACGTAATTGCTGAATATGGCCAAATTGATATTCTGATAAATAATGCCGGTATTACCCGCGATAATTTGCTTATGCGTATGAGCGAGGAGCAATGGGATGAAATAATGGCTGTAAATCTCAAGTCGGTATTCAACCTTACCAAGGCAGTGCTCAAGCCAATGCTAAAAGCGCGAGCCGGTTCAATCATAAACATGAGCTCTGTAGTAGGAGTGAAGGGAAATGCAGGACAAGCAAACTATGCTGCTTCAAAAGCCGGTGTGCTCGGATTTACGAAATCTGTGGCTCTTGAGCTCGGTTCTAGAAACATTCGTTGCAATGCTATTGCTCCGGGTTTTATTGAAACTGAAATGACCGGTGCCCTCGATGAAAAAACAGTTCAGAGCTGGCGAGATGCTATTCCACTTAAGCGCGGGGGTACACCCGAAGATGTGGCGAACCTTTGCGTTTTCCTCGGGTCTGATATGAGTGCTTACATTACCGGGCAGACTATTAATGTTGATGGCGGAATGCTAACTTAGTGTCTGACCAAAAAGCCCAATATCTTCGTTTTGCTTGATTTGAAATCACTCATTTACTTTTGTAAAATCGTTGAATTTCAAATCTGCGCAAGCCTTGATCTTGATCTTTTTCATTCAGCCATTTAAATCCACAGACAGACACTAGATAATTGAAAAACCTAATAACCGAATATCCTTCCTGGGCGATTGCCCTGTGTCCCATCGTTGGGCTGGGCTTTGCCTTACTTCTGTATTTCAGAGATAGAAGATTAGAAGATTTATCCAAAACCTGGCTCGGAATTCTAGGTGTATTGAGGTTTGCTTTGATCACAATCATTGTATTTCTGCTTCTTGGTCCGCTGGTTCGTTATCTTCAAACAGAGATAGAGCCTCCTTCAATTGTTCTGGCTATCGACAATTCAGAATCACTTGTGATGGGCAAAGATTCTTTGAAAACACGAGCTGAAATTGAAGAAATTAGAGCTGAGGTTCAAAACCAGCTTGGAGGAGAATACACATTGGCCACTTATTCATTTGGTCATCGGGTAAGGGAAGGAATTGATACCAGTTTTTCAGATCCGGTCACCAATATTTCCACTCTTTTTGAATCGCTGAAAGGCCGGTTTTCCAATAGAAATTTGGGGGCGGTGATTATTGCTTCTGATGGAATTTACAACCGTGGTTCCAATCCACGCTATGCCATCTCTGGAATCGCCGCGCCGGTTTACACCATTGCCCTTGGCGATACCACCCGTCGTCAGGATGCGCTGATTGCTGAGGTAGCGGCGAACCGAATTGCTTTTATGGGAACTAAATTCCCTATAGAAGTGCTTATGCGGGCAGATAAGCTCGACGGGCAGGCCATAACCTATTCTCTTCTAAAAGGTGATAACATTTTAGAAACCGGTTCGTTTGTAGCAGAGGGCGATCGCGCGGAAAAAACGGTTCGATTTCTTCTTGATGCAGAAAAACCCGGCTTACAGCGGTATTCTGTTCGTATCAATGCACTTCAAAATGAAGTTACCCTTTCCAACAATCAGCGATCAGTCTATATCGATATTATTGATAGCCGTGAGAAAGTACTTATTCTCGGCCATGCTCCGCATCCAGATGTCGTAGCATTGCGTAACGCCATTTCATCCAATGAAAATTATGAGGTCGAAGTTGCTTATTTGTCCGAGTTTGAAGGCAATTTACGCGATTATAATGTTCTTATTTTAAACCAACTTCCTTCCGGAAGTGGCGATTTAGACTTACGGCAGAGAATTGAAGATGCCGCCATACCGGTATTTGCGATTGTAGGTGGGCAATCCAGTTTAGGCGATCTGTCTAACTATGGTCTGGGAGTACGTTTTAATTCGGGTAAAAATTCTTTTAATGATGTTGGTGCTTCCCTCAATGAAGGCTTTTCATTGTTTAGAGTAAACGAAAACTTCAAGTCTTTCCTTCAAGATGCTCCTCCCTTGCGTTCGCCTTTCGGCGAATGGAAGCAAAGCAATGCTTCAGAAACGGCGCTTTATCAAAAGATAGGAAACATTCCTACCAAGGATCCACTAATGCTTGTAACCAAAGTAGGAGATAATAAATCAGCAATTCTGCTGGGTGAAGGAATTTGGCGCTGGAGACTTTATGATTACGCAGTGAATGAAAATCACCTGCTTTTTGATGGTTTTTTTAGCAGTATTGTTCAGTTTCTCTCCGTGAAAGATGATAAGCGTCTTTTCAGAGTGCAATCACCATCAGACCTGATGGAGAATGAGGTGATTTTACTCACAGCAGAGCTTTATAATGCTTCCTATGAGCCGGTTAACGATGTGGATGTGGAGATTGTTTTTACCGATGAAAGTGGCAAAAATTATCCTTTTACCTTTTCACGTACTGAGATTGCCTACAGGCTTGATGCCGGTGTATTACCCGTTGGCAATTATACTTTTACTGCTTTTGCAAACCGGGATGGTGAAAAGCTAACCGACTCAGGGAGTATGGTTATACGACCATTTGCACTGGAAGGAGCAGAGCTCACTGCAAATCACAACTTGCTTAACTCTATTTCTGCGAATACTGGAGGCAAAATGGTTTATCCCAATGCCATTGATGAACTGGTACGAGATATAAAAGCTTCTAAATCAATGCAGCCGGTAAGCTATTCCACCGAGATTCTAAGTTCTTTCTTAAATTTCAAATGGCCATTTTTCTTGATTTTGGCGTTGCTGAGTATCGAATGGTTTATTAGGAAGAGGTCTGGGCATTATTAACCAGCATTTGTTTCTTTCATGATATCAAAAAAGCCTGCTGAATTTCAGCAGGCTTTTTTTATTTATCAGTTTTATTCTGGTTTATCGCATCACAACAACTTTTCTTGTCGTTGTCCCAAATTCAGTTTCAATTGAAATAAAATAAACCCCTTCGCCGTAAAGGCCACCATTGAAGTCATAATTACTTAAATTTTGTACTGCTTTTGATTCGCGTATCAAGATCCTTCCCAGCGCATCCGTTACCAAAAGAGATTTCACGGTATTAGCTGCATCGCCAAATTGAATATGCGTAACCCCATTAGTTGGGTTTGGATAAATGTTGATTGTTTCAAGAATTGCATTCTCAACATCTACTGTAGTAATACAAAAATCAGTCTCTTCAATAGCGCCGAAATTACCACCGGCAGCCAACTCAACACCGCTCTCATCGCTTACCACATACGAACCTATTCCATAATCACAGCAAATTCCATCACCAGCGGAGTCATTGATGATAAAAGTATAACAGCCCAATCCAAGGCAAATCTCTTCAGTAATAATTGAAATGTCCTCACTTCCCACGCCGCTAATAATTATATCATTTTGTTCATTCTCAATCCTCCAGCTTGTCTCGTCGGGATAATCGTCTAAGTCAATTGAAACGGTTACAGTCTGAGTCGATTCATAAGCTAGAAAAACCTCTGAAGTGGTGTTTCCTAATTCTTGTTCGTCTGCCGCATTATTTACGGTCAGCACGTTTACCTGAAGGGTATTTACTCCATCGTTTGGTGAAATTGATCCCAGCGGTATCTGAACCGAACCAAAGGAAGCGACATTTCCATCCCACTGAATCTCAGGCTGGGTAACATCATTTATTATCACTTCCAGGTTAAGACTTGTCATCGGTTGGTTTCCCGTATTTATTACATTCACCGATGCTTGCATCGCAGAAAGGGTACAGGCCGGATTGTCAATTCCCGTTACGGATACCAGTGTGGCGTCATTACTAAGATTTTGGCTGTTACAAGAATTTGGAACAATAAGTTGTCCGCTATTTGCCGGATCGAGCCAGTCTTTCAATCGGGTAGAAGGGGTAGAACCAAAATCCCATGACACGCCCAGACGTCCATAAAAGTCATATTGGCCATTGTTTACAGGGCCATTACAATTGGCTAAACCACCGGCGAGCTGGCCTATTAATAATCCTGATTGATTAAAGAAAGGAGAGCCGGATGAACCGCCTTCGGTAACACCCAGTTCCCACTCATCTACATACCAAACTTGGTTTGCAAATCCACCTAACTCGGTTTGGTAGGGGGCATCATCTTCAAAGCATATTTTTTTCACATCTCCTGATGGGTGGTGAATTCCGTATGCAGAAGCAACGGAATTTGGATTATCTGTTGCATCCCAGCCAGAATAACATACGTCATATGAATCAGGAACATCGTTATTGAGTAAAACCAATCCGAAATCGCTTTCGATATTACTCGCAATCAGGCTGGAACCGGATACGGATTGATTGGTTGGGGGAGTTCCGTTTCCGGCACAATCTGCCGTTTCGTGATTAAAGTAAAAAACCCAGTTACCGACGTTGCCGAGACAATGATTAGCTGTAAGAAAATAGGGTGTTTCGTCTTGTTCAGTGGTATTAATAAGTGCCCCGCTGCAGTGGCCGTTATTGTTTACGACGATTAGGGCTACACTTCTTTTTTGAATTCCATACGGTAAACCTTCCGGGCAGTTAACATTTATATTACATGCGCCTGAATCTCCAAAAGGCCCCGCTTTTTCCAGGTCTTCAATTCCTATAAATGCATTGCGGTAACCATGCGTAACATTATTAATATGAAGGTATCCTTGTCCCGCAACCGCCGCAGGTTCATAATACGATATGACTATTTCGTCAGAAAAGATAAAACCAACTCCTAAGGAATTTTCCTGACTCATATTTTCATTGGTGAAACTCCCGAGCAATTGCTTTTTCTGAGTATCGTACACGAATATTTCACCTCCTTCGGGAACGTAATATTGATCAAATACGAAGTTAATACTTAGAGCTCCTTTTGCTTTGATGCCTACGCGCCATAATCGGTCACCATTTTCAAGAGTTGTCCATATTCCGCTGTTGTTGATATCAATATCCACCGGGATATTAGCTCCAAATCTGTACGGGATATCTTTATGCTGGTCAAACAACGAGTCTTCTCTGGCCATTTTTTCTAAATCAATAGCGGGCATGGCTATTAAATCGGGAGTTAACGCCGTTTTGCTATTCCAATCATGCGGCTGTCCACCATGGCTTATCTGAGCAAAAGTACTTAAGGATAGGAAAGTCGCAAAAAGAGTGAATACGATGTTTTTCATAGGTTAATAATTGTAATCCAGTGTTTTATTCGTGTTTTTGACTATTAATCTTACTTGGTTTGTTCCATCGTAGCGCAAAGGTGTTAAATCGAAGAAAAGCTTCTCATCGACCACACTGCGACACATATCACCATTATTATTATGGGCTAACAATACTTCAACTTCGGGTGGGTAGGTAGTTGCAAAAGCTCCGGTAGAAACAAGGTTGAACACGTGTTCTTCACATCCGCCTGAGTATGATACACTGAATACGGCATAATCCCCATTCTGTTCAGCATATTTAATGCTTAAGGGCGCTCCTTTTTTTGCCATTTCGGCTTTTTTTACGAATTCTACAGCTTTTGCATCTGCAGGAATTTGAAGAGCTCCGGTTTGATTAATAGCCGTACAGCTCAATATAAGCAGGCCAAATACCAGTATTTTGGGTAGGTGTTTCATCAGGGCAGAAAGGTAGGCAAGGTAATGTTAAAAAATGTATAAGATTATTTTATTGCTTGGAATCTCAAATGTGCATAAATCTCAATGCATTACAGATTGGCTTAACTAAAAAAGCCCTGCGAGGGCAGGGCTTTTATCAAATCAGTATTTCAAATTTTTACTGGATACTCAATTTTTTCTCTAGATCATCGAGGTATTTTCTAAACTGTTTATCCGTTTCCTGAAGGTTGTTCACTGTCCGGCAAGCGTGAAGAACCGTTGCGTGATCTTTACCTCCACAGTGCATTCCTATGTTGGCAAGGCTACTCTTCGTCATCTTCTTAGCAAAATACATTGCTATTTGACGTGCTTGTACAACCTCGCGTTTTCGCGTCTTAGACTTGAGCAGTTCTATCGGTAAGTCAAAATAATCACAAACCACTTTTTGGATGTAGTCAATCGAAACTTCGCGAGCGGTATTCTTAACAAATTTATCAATCATTTGCTTTGCAAGATCGAGCGTAACGGGCTTGCGGTTAAGCGACGAATGGGCTATGAGTGATATAAGTGCTCCTTCAAGTTCGCGAATATTTGTTGTTACGCTGTAGGCTAGGTATTCTGTAACATCTTTCGGAAGATCAATTCCATCAGCATACATTTTCTTTTCTAAAATGGCTATGCGGGTTTCAAGACTCGGAGTTTGCAAATCGGCAGACAGGCCCCACTTAAACCTGGATAAAAGACGCTGTTCCATGCCGAGCATTTCTACAGGCGCTTTATCACTGGTAAGTACGATTTGTTTGCCGGTTTGGTGCAAATGATTGAAGATGTGGAAAAACATGTCTTGGGTTTTTTCTTTACCGGCAAGAAATTGAACATCGTCAATAATTAGCACATCAATCATTTGATAGAAATGACTGAAGTCGTTTACATTGTTGTTTTTTACAGCATCGATAAACTGGTGAATAAATTTTTCTGACTCTACATAGAGTACAGTTTTATTCGCAAACCTGTTTTTAATTTCGATACCGATGGCTTGTGCAAGGTGGGTTTTTCCCAAACCTACACCACCGTAAATTAAAAGTGGGTTAAATGCAGTACCTCCAGGGTTTTTTGCTACGGCAAATCCTGCAGACCTTGCAAGTCTGTTACAATCGCCTTCTACTAAATTTTCAAACGAGTAATTTGGTTTTAGATTGGAATCTACATTGATTTTTCTCAGTCCCGGAATCACAAACGGATTTTTAATCTGCTTGTTTCCAACATTTACAGGAACCTGAACCGCCGGATTTTTAATAGCACGCCGGTTTGAAGTTGGAATCTTAACGGTATAAGGGCTAGAGTCAGTATAATTATTCTCCATAATAATGCTGTACTCCAATCGGCCTTCTTCACCAAGTTCCTTCCTGATAATCTTCTTCAATAAATGAATGTAATGTTCTTCTAACCACTCGTAAAAAAACTGAGAAGGTACTTGAATGGTTAACACATTGTTGTCCAACTTCACTGGTTTGATAGGCTCAAACCAAGTTTTGTATCCTTGTAGTGTTACATTGTCTTTAATTAACGAAAGACAATCCTCCCACACTTTCTCATGTTTGTTACTCATTAGTTAATACGTGTAGTTTAGTTAATAACCTGATTGATTGCCATGGCAAATTGCCTTATAAACAGCGCCGAATAGCAGCGCAAATATTTGGATTAAAAAGTTAAAAAAAAAACCAAAGTGCTATTGTGAAAATTAAATGTTTTACAGGGTCTGTATTTTTTTGCAACGCCCGTAATTAGTGTCTTTTGGCATGGTTTTATTTATAATTTTTCTTATGCAATCCCGATATTTTCATTACCTAAATGATACCTAAACGATTAAGCCTTTTTGCTTGAATGATTTAGTTAATTGATAGGTCCTAAAGACTCTTTTTTTTGGTTCCCTTAATTCAGGTTGGTTATATAACTCGGTTAATAAATAAATGTTGTTCTTGAAATCCGTCTGTGGATTTTGGAGGCGTAAGTTAAGTTTTTTTTGGTCTCTTTGAAAGTCGAAATTGGGAATAGTGTTAAAGAATCTTAGTTTTTTAAAACATGGGCTTGTTTATATTTGCACTATGGTTAAGAATCTTACAAAATTAAGAGTGCGGTATGCGGAAACAGATCAGATGGGTTATGTTTATTACGGCAACTACGCGGCTTATTTTGAGGTAGGCAGGGTTGAGCTAATGCGACAACTAGGCACCAGCTACCGTGAAATTGAAGAGTCGGGCTTGATGCTTCCTGTCCGGGATTTTTCTATTCGATACATTAAGCCTGCTCTTTATGATGACTTACTCACCATTGAAACACGAATAGAAGAAATGCCAACGGCGAGAATTAAATTTCTCTACTCTGTCCTTAATGAAGCAGGTGATTTACTTAATACCGCTGAGACTACCCTTGTATTTGTAAGTAAAGAGACGAATAGACCTGTTAATGCGCCGGATTCTTTGATCAAAGCGATACAGGTTAAATTTGAATAGTTAAAGGATTATTGGCTGGTTATTAACATTTCCATCAATCTCTTACCAGAAACCAATAAAGCGATTACTTATTCTGCCTGTTACTAAGATAAATTCTAAGAGGGTTTGAGAAGTCTCCTTATCATCTCAAGAGTTCCACTGGAAAATTCAAATAGAAAGATATTGTCGCCCATGAAAGTCTCCATGTAAACTTCTATTTGATTGTCATCATTCGTTTTCCATGTTCCCTCAATATTACCCAAAAAGCTTTTTGATTTTCCGTTTTTTCCAATTACTGTGCATCCAAAACTATCTTCTCTCACAATCACTACTCCATCCTTTTTAAATTCAAACCCAACCTTATTTTTTTTCAACTTTCGAGATTTCTTAAGAGTCGAGACTTGGGTTTCGGAATTGATGCTATCGAATATCCACACACCAATAATATCAGATTCTAAATCTTGAGACAGTACAGTTAAATTTATAAGGCAGAAGCTAAAAACACAAATTAGAGTATTCATCGTTTAAGAATTAGTCACTATGACAAATATAGTCATAAGGGAGATTTCGATTCCCTTACTTGAATCCTATACCTTCTATAGTTATACTTTCCGCCGTATTTGCCATGCAGTGGAAACTCGTCTGTGAACTTTATTCTTATGTTCATTTCAATAGTGCTTCCAGTAATTCACAATTGAAATTTGTTCTCTGCATTATAAATTCGACTAGCACATAATCGTTTATATAATTACCATATTTGATTTTTGTTTTTAAAAACAAAATTACCGCACGTATGTAAGTTCCTCTGCATTGCAAATGCCACGGAGCTTAGCTGGTTGGATTATTAGCAGTTAAAGCTTGTCTAATAAGACGTTGTATAATTTCACCATCTCTGCAATATCTCCTTTATAAACCTTCTCGCCGGGTTGGTGGTAGTGGTCTTCCGGTGGTCCTATAAAGCACCAATCCCAGGAATAGCTGCTGTCTTGAAGGCTGTTCCCATCGCTTCCGCCGGTCTTCTCTACTTCTAGCTGAAATTGTACATCATTCTCATTTGCCAGTGCAACGATTTTTCGAACATAAGATTGGCGTGGTATTCCGCGGTCGCGAATGCTGATAGCTACACCCTTTTTATGTTTAATATGATCAGAAAGAAGTGTTACATCACTGATAAGTGCCTGGCGAACTTTGTATTTATCTTGCAGGAACTTCCCAGCAGTCTGGGCACCGCCACCGCCATGCTCTTCATAAGTCGAAAAAACCAGGGCACCATTTTCCATCGTATGAGCCTGTTGAATGGCATTCCATACACCAAGTCGGTTATCTAAATAGGCACTTTGCACAAAATGCTTGGTTTCTTTAAAATCGGGAGCATAGGTAAGCGGTGTACCGGGATCTATTTTTCGCTTGTAATTGTGCTCAAAACGATCCTGGTCACTCTTTTTCTTCTTCTTCTTCTTCTTCTTCGGAATTACCAGGGTACACTTTATAGCTCCTTTGGAATCTTCGCCTACCAATTTTGATCCTGCTTTGGCTTTTGGATTCCCGATTTTCACCAATTCCTTATCATAGCCTGCCATGAAAGCCACTGTATCGGTGTGCGCAAAAATGGCTGTTCTCGGTTTCCCAAACACAACTATGACCATGTCCTGAAACTCATCGCCTGAATAGACCGTGGGTTTCGCTTTAAAGTTGTTCTTATGTTCTGAAAAATAGTTGAGTAGAAAGTCGCGCATCTTGCCTTCATCACCGGCGGTAGATGGTATTGCGCAGATCGTTTTTAGTAAAGTGAAATCCATGATAAAAAATTACTATCTAATAAGTTCCTAAGTATTCAGTGCGAATGTCGCTAAAAGGTTGAAAAGCCAACTCAATTTCATCCTTCTTTTCTGGAAGTAAGGTGATTTTCACAGAGCAGGATTGCCTGAAATCCTGATCATAACTCTCCCAGGCATTTACCCTTATTGCTAGCATTACTTCGCTCATTCGCTCGTACCCGAAGTGAATTTTGTAGTGAGCCATCAACTGCTTTTCAATGATAGTGCCCTCATCAATAGCCATTTGAGCAGCAGTGCGATAAGCATCAATTAATCCACCCACACCTAGTTTGGTTCCTCCAAAGTAGCGCACCACGGCAATAAGCACATTGGTAAGATCATATTTTTCTATCTGACCCAAAATGGGTTTTCCCGCCGAATTAGCCGGTTCACCATCATCATTTGCCCTATACTGTTCTTTGTCAATTCCCAATCGCCATGCGTAAGCCACATGTCTTGCGCTGTGATGTTCGGTTTTTACATGGTTCAGCAACTCAGTTATTTCTTCCTCGCTTCGGGCATTGAAGGCGTATCCAAAATGCTTGCTGCCTTTCACTTTGTAAAGTGCTGTGCCTGGCTTCGAGATCGTATTGTAATTAAAACTCATATTCCTTGCCAGGTTAAAAGAAGTATTGCGAGCAGTGCCAGTGCAATACCTATAAAATTTTTCGCCGAAAGGCGCTCCTTAAAGAGGGCAAAACCTACAAAAGCACTAAGTGCTACTACGCCCATATTATTTGCAGGAATGGCGCTTGACCGATCTAAAATCCCGCTGCCCAAAATACGCAGTAGAAAATAAATGCTTCCATAGTTTACCAGTCCAAGAAATACACCGGCACTCATACTTTTTAAATCAAACCGTTCTTTTTTTAGCGCAAAACGAATCACCAAAATAGTTGTTCCTATTAAAGCACTTACGGCAAATGGGACTGGCACAAACGATTTGTAATCAAGGTCTGAGCCCAAATGGTTTTTTTCTGCAAAGGCCAATAGTAAATCTAAAAACCCGCTACCAATAAACAGCACAATGGGTATAATCCAGGCCTGGTTTGTCCGCTTCTCTGCACCGGTTTTGCGAAGGGAGGAGAGGACTACTGCAATGACCCCAAGAATTATTCCTACAACTTTTTGAATGGTAACGCCCTCTTCCGGATCGGTGAGAATAAAGAATAGCGCGGGAATGACCATCGACATTTTGGTGGCGATACTAGTAACCGAAACCCCGTGAAGCTGGCTTGTGAGAGCCATAACGTAAAAAAGCGAAATGAAGAGAACACCCACTACGCAAGCAATCCAAATCCACGATTCGGTTCCGTCTATTCCCAGTTTGGCCCCTCGGGTAGCGGCATACCAAAAACCAAATCCTGACGCAACAAAGTAATTGGCTACGATGGCCTGAAAGGTTCGAATTTTATATCGACCGAAAAGTTTAAATAGCGCATAAATGGAAGTGGAGCATAAAATGCTCAAAATCAAATATATCATTCTCTGAATACCGTTGAGATTCTATCGCTTCCATACATTTCAGTATGGCTATTTTTCAAATCGATGGAAGGTGCCTTCAACCCCGAACTCATGATGGATGTAGATTGTATAACCCGGGCTTCGTTCCATAAATCTTGTGCTATAAAATCGGATAAAACCCTTGCTCCACCTTCAACCAATACACTCGAAATTCCGCGCTCCCCAAGGTTCGTTAGTACTGCTTTCAAATCATCCTTATCTGTTTTTATCCATTCCGCTGTTCCCTTTGTTGCCGATATTTCTGTATTGAATAGAAGAGTTGGTTTTCCATCGGTGAGCACTTTTGCAGTTCCGGGAATTGAGCCATCGCCTGCAAGCACTATGCGCAGAGGGCTACTTCCGTCGATTTCGCGGGTGTTTAGTTGTGGGTTGTCATTGATAATGGTTTGTTTTCCAACCAGGATAGCTTGCTCCTGACTTCGCCAGAGGTGAACTTGTTTTTTGGTTCTCGGATGAGATATCCAGTTGATTTTCGGATCAGCATTAATTGCTCTGTCCCTATCCATAAATCCATCGGCAGATTGCGCCCATTTTAGAATAATGTATGGTCTTTTTTCTAATTGATGTGTTAAAAACCTTCTGTTCAACCTGTGTGCCTCAGCTTCGCATATCCCCTCTATTACTTCGATTCCGGCACTTTTCATTCGTTCTATTCCGCGACCCGAAACAAGTGGGTTGGGATCACGCATCGCAACGACAACTCTGGGTATTTTTGATTCAATGATCAGATCAGCGCAGGGGGGTGTTTTTCCAAAATGGGCACACGGCTCCAGATTGACAAACAATGTAGAGGTTTTGAGTAAATCCTTCCGTTGCACTGAATTGATTGCATTTACTTCGGCATGTGGCCCACCATAAATGTTGTGATACCCCTCACCGATAATCGAATTGCCGTGAACTATTACAGAACCTACAAGCGGATTTGGTGCAACCCGCCCAAGTGCTTTTTGAGCCAGCTCAAGGCAGCGCTTCATGTAGCGATTTAATTCCATTGCCGGCAAAGTAAAATATTAAAAGGGAAATGAACTGAACTGAACGAACTTAATTTTTGATTGTGGACTTATTTCCGGCTCTAAGGGACCTGGTAAAGGAAATGTCAGACAGAGGGTAATCTATTGAGAATAGACTTGATTTATAACATCTTTATCAATTATGGCTTGATTTGGGTACAGGTATTTTGTTAATTGTTTAAAACCTAACTTTTTATTTTTCTTACCATTTTATTCCTTGTAATTTTGCTTCAATAGCAAGAGGTTTATGAATTCAAAAATCATGACCGTTTCGGCGGTTATTACGATGTTTAGGCAAGAGCTTATTCCAATATATGGAAAGGCTGAAGTAGAGCAGTTTATTAGAATTGCTTTTGAAGAGGTACTTTCATATTCAAAGGTTGATCTTGTTATGAATGAGGAATCTGTCATCCCCGATCAACTGCTTGCCCAGCTTTTTGATATCCTTGAAAATTTAAAGAAATCTAAGCCTATTCAATATATTTTGGGAAAAACCGTTTTTTATGGGCTTCCTATTCAGGTTAATAAGCACGTTTTAATACCACGACCTGAAACAGAGGAGCTTATACATTGGATTTTAAAAGATAATTGGAAAGAAGAAACCACTATTCTCGACTTGGGCACCGGGTCGGGGTGTATCGCTCTGGCACTTAAAGATCAGCTTAAAACTCCTATAGTATACGGTGCTGATATTAGTGTCGAAGCCTTAAATGTGGCAAAGCAAAATGCAATAAATAACAACTTGCAAGTCGCTTTTTTTCAATTTGATATCCTTACTCAAGAGAGTCTGAACTTTATGAAATTTGATTTGATAGTGAGCAACCCTCCCTATGTTCGCATGTCAGAAAAGGAATGGATGCATGATAATGTATTGAATCATGAGCCGCATTCTGCTCTTTTTGTTGCAGAGGATGATCCACTGATATTTTATCGAAAGATTACTGATTTAGCTGACGGACATTTGAATAAAAAGGGGAAACTATTTTTTGAAATAAATGAAGCCTATGGAGCCGAAATCTTGCAATTCCTTAAAGACCGGGGCTACAAGGATGTGACTCTTAAAAAGGACTTTACCGGAAGAGATAGAATGATAAGCGGTGTGAAAGTTTGAAGTGGCTTTTGACCATATCGTTTCTGGCTGCTATCCTAAGCGGTAAATGTCAGTTTGGGCAGGGCGACACTGTTATGCTACTTAATGGGCCTTGCAATCTTCAGCCATACCAAAACAAGCTCAAACCAGACTTTAGTCTCGATGCCCGGCGCACCCGTTTTCAAACAAAGTGGATAGCCGTAATGGGTATTAAGGGAGGAATTGAATACCGTCGCATTCATAGACTTGGAATCGGCGTGTATTTTCTCAATACACGCGTATTCGATCGAGAATTTAACTTTGATATCAATGCCGAAAAAGTTGAATATGAGTTCCGCTATTCCACAATTTATTACGAGCGTGTGCTTTTTTTTAATAGGAAATGGGAAGTAGGTGGAACGCTTCATCTGGGTGGCGGAAATATTAAGGTGTTTTATCAAAATCCAGAAAACTCCAATGAAAGATTGCAACTTGACCCATTAGATTTTTCTACAGTTGAACTTTCAGTCTATGGTGAATACGACATTTTTTTCTGGCTGGGCGTGGGAACAGGTATCGGCTACCGACAGGTGCTTGGTGTTAATTCTGATTTAAGAAATGATTTTAGCAGTCCTATCTTTGTCATCAATGTTCAATTGAAATTAATTAAACTCGCAAGAAGTTTTTACGACGAGAATGCCAAATATGAATACTGAAGAAGCGAAAACAAAAATTGAAGCCCTGCGCAAAGAACTTCATTTGCTCAATCACAGCTATTACGTTTTAAGCTCGCCAACCATCAGCGATTACGAGTTTGATATGAAACTCAAAGAATTGCAGGTCCTTGAAGCTGATTTTCCGCAGTTTGAAGACCCCAATTCGCCATCAAAAAAAGTAGGAGGAGACATTACCGATAAGTTTCAGAAAGTGAAGCATCGCTACCCCATGATGTCTCTTAGCAATACGTATAGCTTTGATGAAATTCGTGAGTGGGAAGCTCGTCTTAAAAAAACAACCGAAGAGGAGATAGAATTTGTGTGCGAGTTGAAATATGATGGAGTTGCAATCGGAATACAATATCTGGATGGGAAGCTGCACCAAGCCGTAACGAGAGGTGATGGTTCAATGGGAGAAGATGTAACAGCCAATGTGAAAACGATAAGTACTGTTCCACTTCTGCTGCATGGAAAAGACTTTCCGGCCGATTTTGAGATTCGGGGCGAAATTTTTATGCCACTTGATACATTCAGTCACCTCAATGCGAAGCGGGTTGAACAGGGCGAAGATCCGTATATGAATCCGAGAAACACTGCTTCGGGAACGTTAAAATTGCAAGATTCATCGGTAGTAGCATCGAGGAATCTCGATTGCTTTCTCTACGGATTATACGGTGAAAACCTGCCGGGTAGCACCCATATTCAAAATATGGAAGCCGCAAGGAAATGGGGTTTCAAGGTGCCGAATACGTCAAACCGGCAAATTGAAGTTTGTAAATCAATTGAGCAAATTGAAGAGTTTATTGATCATTGGGCGGAAGCGCGGCACGACTTGCCTTTTGAAATAGATGGTGTGGTACTAAAAGTGAACAGCTATTTGGCTCAGGAAGAGCTTGGCTTTACTGCCAAATCTCCCAGATGGGCCACGGCCTACAAATTTAAATCCCAACAGGAAGAAACGCTGCTCGAAAAAATTACTTTTCAGGTAGGTCGAACCGGAGCAATTACCCCGGTGGCAAATTTGCATCCTGTTATCATTGCTGGAACAACGGTAAAACGTGCTTCTCTCCATAACGCAGATCAAATCGAACGCCTGGACATCCGCGAAGGCGATACCGTTTTTGTAGAAAAAGGCGGCGAAATTATACCTAAGGTTATTGCTGTCGATTTTAATAAAAGACCAAAACACCTCCCTGTTTTTGAATACATTACCAAATGCCCTGAGTGTGACACAGAGCTTGTTCGAAACGAAGGGGAGGCACAACATTATTGTCCGAATGACAATGGTTGCCCACCTCAAATAAAGGGGCGTATCGAGCATTTTATTTCCCGAAAGGCCATGAACATTGATGGGATGGGAGCTGAAACGGTAGATGCGATGGTAGATGCCGATTTGATTTCGAACGTTGCCGATTTGTACGATCTCTCGAAGGAAGATGCGCTAAAACTGGATAGAATGGCCGAAAAATCGGCTAATAATTTGATAGAAGGTGTCGCAGCTTCAAAATCAATTCCTTTTGAGCGGGTGCTATATGCGCTGGGAATCCGATTTGTGGGCGAAACGGTAGCAAAGAAACTTGCCCTTCATTTTAAAACAATTGATAATTTGATTGCTGCTGATTTTGAAGCACTTGTGTCTGTTGATGAAATAGGGGAGCGGATAGCCAATTCATTGCTCTCCTTTTTTGCCGAAAAGGCGAATACAGATATTGTGACACGCTTGAGATCGCACGGCTTGAATTTTGAAATCGGCGAGTCTCAAATGCCTGTGAGCTCTCTGCTCGAAGGCAAAACTTTTGTGGTCTCGGGAGTATTCCAGCTCGTGTCGAGAAATGAATTAAAAAAGTTAATTGAAACAAACGGTGGTAAGCTTTTAGGCGGTGTTTCCAAAAATACCAATTATCTTGTGGCCGGAGAGAATATGGGTCCTTCGAAACGCAAAAAAGCAGAAGACCTTTCGGTTCAGATTATTGACGAATCGACATTCTTAAAAATGATTGAGGAAGCGTGAAATTTATTGAAGACATAAGAAAATACTTTGGCAAGCGGCTCTTGAAATCGAAAATGGACAGCCTGCGCAAACCTGCTGTCCACAATTTTACGGATGCCACCAGTGTTGCCGTTTTATATAGAGAAAAGGGTGAAAGCTTTTATATTTTGGTGAAGCAATACGTTAAATACTTGCGCGATGAGCACGGTATTCGCGATATTATGGCTTTGGCCTACATTGAAGATAAAAAAACGCTGCCGCATTACCATGTGCACAAATTGAAGTACGATTATTTCACGGGAGCCGACCTTTCCTGGAGGTTAGAGCCCTCTTGTGATCAGGTACAAAAATTTGTAAATCAGCAGTTTGATATTCTAATCGATTTTGAAAAGGAACCTTCACTGCCCTTGCGCTTTGTGCTGGCTGAAAGCAAGGCATCTTTTAAAGTGGGCTACTACCATGAAGATAATGAGCCTTTTTACGATATGATGCTAGCCGCTGGCGAGAATGATACTTTTGACGAGTACATCAAGCAAATAAACCATTATCTAACATTGATAAACAAGAAAGATGCAAGAGCTTAAAGGACTTGGAGTAGCTATGATTACGCCTTTTCAGGAAAATGGCACCGTTGATTATTCTGGCTTGGAACGATTGGTAAAGCACCTTCATAAAGGAGCCGACTATCTGGTGGTAATGGGCACTACCGGTGAGGCAGCTACACTTTCGGAAGAAGAGCGGTTTACGGTACTCGATTTCGTTATGGAGATTAATGCCGGCAAGCTCCCAATTGTATACGGCATGGGTGGCAGTAATACCTCAGATCTTGTTCGTCAGATGAAGGATTTTGACCGAAAGGGGGTTGTAGCTTTTCTCAGTGCTAGCCCGGCTTACAGCAAGCCTACTCAAGAGGGAATATACCGCCATTACAAGGCATTGAGCGAGGCGTCACCTTTACCAATTATATTGTACAACGTACCGGGTCGCACGGCTAGTAATGTACTGCCTTCTACAGTTTTGCGTATTGCAAATGAGTGTAAAAATATTGTAGCTATAAAAGAAGCTGCCGGCAGTATTGAGCAGGTTATGGAGCTTGCCAGAACTCTGCCCGAGACTTTCTTATTGCTATCAGGAGATGATGTCCTCGCTGTTCCTCACATGGCTTGTGGAGGCCACGGGATTATTTCTGTGGTTGGCAATGCTTATCCCAGTATGTTTTCACAGATTATTTCGGCTTCCGCCAATGGTGACTTCAGGAAAGCACGCGAATTGCATTACAAGCTCGTGCCCTTAATTGACAATTTGTTTAAAGAAGGAAATCCTGGAGGTATTAAAGAAACTTTACAGCATCTTGGTATTTGCCAAAATCATATGCGCTTGCCACTTTATCCCGTTTCTAAGGCATTAAGCGATGCACTTTACCGCAATATTGCGGAATTGGGTTAGAAGGCATGGTATTGATTAGTGAAGTGATGATTAGCAACAGTTCGCCGATTCCGTAAAATTGCGTTTCAGGAAACTGTTAATTAGCGTTTGCATCTCGATCCATTTTTCGGGATTTATACAATAGCAAACGCTCGTGCCTTCTACGGTTCCCTGAATAATTCCAATTTTCTTAAGCTCCTTCAGATGTTGCGAAATGGTAGGCTGAGCCAATCCTACTTCGTTTACCAAATCGCCACAAACGCAAGTGTTTATTTTAAATAAATGCTCAATTATGGCAATGCGGGCAGGATGACCCAATACCTTTGCCAAGGTCGCAATCCTGTTTTGTTCTTCGGTGAAAATTTCTGTCTTTGAAAGGCCCATTTTTATATAATGTATTGCAATATTACAATAAAACGAATTACATTTCAAAAATCTAACATTTTTTGGATCCTAGCCCACGTTAAATAGGGATATGAGAATTTTAACATTAATAATTCCCTCGGGGAGTCTATTTATCGTAATATTGCAATAGATAAAATGAGTGCTTCAAATAACACAGATAAAATGAAAACTACCGAAGAATTAAAAAAGATTGTTAGAGAGAAATATGCTGAAATCGCCAATCAGGAAAAGGCGGTTAATCAATCTTCTTGCTGTGGTGCGGGAGAGGTGAGTAGTGAAGTATATAATATAATGACAGATGATTACTCTGAAGTAAAAGGATATAAGGCTGAAGGCGACCTTGGACTTGGGTGCGGTCTGCCAACGCAATTTGCTAAAATCGGAAAAGGAGATACCGTAATAGATTTAGGCAGTGGAGCCGGAAATGATTGTTTTATTGCTCGCCATGAAACCGGTGAAAGCGGTAAAGTTATCGGTATTGATTTTACTCCTGAAATGATAAATAAAGCGCGTAGGAATGCGGATTCTCTGGGATACAATAATGTTGAGTTTAGAGAAGGTGATATCGATAATATGCCTGTTGGCGATAATATTGCCGATGTAATTGTAAGCAACTGCGTGCTAAACTTAGTTCCCGATAAGAAAAAAGTAATTGCTGAAATACAACGAGTTTTAAAGCCGGGAGGCCACTTTAGTATTTCTGATATTGTACTGGTGGGAGATTTGCCCGAAGCGTTACAACACGATGCTGAAATGTATGCCGGTTGTGTTTCTGGCGCAATACAGCGGGATTCATACTTGGGGATGATTAAAAATGCCGGGTTTGAGAATATTACGGTTCAAAAAGAAAAGCCGATTCATATACCCGTCGATATTTTATCGAAGTACCTGAGCGCTAACGAAATTGAAAGTTTTGTTTCTGGCGACACCGGAATTTTCAGTATTTCGGTATTTGCCGAAAAGGCGGGAGAGCAGATTAAAAAAGAAAAGGTGAGCCTTGCAGAATTACAATCAGATGGTTGCACACCAGACGGTGGTTGTTGCTAAAGAGCTCTTCGATTGATTTGGCAAGACTAAAGCGCGGTCACTGATTCTTGATAGAAGATCAACTGTGTATTGAACAGCGCCGTATTTGGTTAAATCGCTTCGTTCGTTTTTAAGTGATCGGGCCGGCCATGCCAAATGGCGAGATATAGACCGGTAGACATTCGTCTGGCTCTGGCTTTTGCCTTCTCGGCTATCTCGCCTTCAAAATGGTCGTCGATGGTTTCAAACCACAATTTAAGCCAGCGGGCAAAATGGTCCTGAGTAATGGAGTAATTCTCTTTCTGATCAACCTTTTGATGCACAGCTGGTGGATTCCCTCTGAACTTTGGAATGGCAAAGAGATTTGATTCCCAAAAGTCGGTAAGTTTTGCTAAGTGTGCAGGCCAATGATTATCGGGAATGCTACCGTTAAAAATAGGACCGAGGGTTTCATCTTTCCTGATTTTGGCATAAAAACTATGTAACAGTTGGCTTATATCCGACCGGGTTTCAATGTTTTTCATTTTGTAGATTTTTCAGCAACATCTTTTACGCGATCGGCCTTGTCTAGTTTTGACAAAGTAAGCCTTACAATACTGTCCTCATGAGCGTAGAGGTTATGTGGTATATTACCATCCAGAGTAAGTATTTCCCCTTTACTTAAGTGATTGACATTACCTTCTATTCCGAAATCAATGCTGCCTTCGAGCAGGTGGACTATAATAGGGTAGGGCGCTTTGTGATCGCGCATGACTTGTCCTTTCTTCAGAAGAATTCGTATTTCTTTAGAGAATGATGTTTCGAGTATTACTTCTGTCTTAACCTTTGAATCGGAATATTCAATTTTATTTCTAAATGATGTATTTTCCATTCCTAATCATTTTTCTACTTACAAAGGTAGGTTATTTTTAAAAGGGATAAAAATATCCGAAATTAGATTTAATGTAGCCTAGTGTCCTTTAATTCCCGTCTTTTTACAATATATATTGAGCGCATTCATCAGATTATGATCTTCTAATTTTGGATAGCGGTTAAAGGGGGCGACTTCTGGTGACATCTATTAATCCAACATTATAAACAGTTGATGACCCCTTAAAATTGACATGCCCCGAGTCCTTGCGGATCGGGGCATGTAAAGTAACTAATTGACTTTGTTAAATCAGTCAATCAAAAATCGAACTCCTGCGTTGAGAACGAAAGAATTGTGCTTGATGTCTTTAAAGTTTTCAGATGCAGAGTCTCCTTCGTAAGAACTGCTTAGGCCAAACTCATAACCCGCCTCTAAAAAGAGGAAAGCCAAATCGACACCGCCACCTATCTGCGCTCCCCAGGTATTTTTCTTCCATTGAATTTCATCATCCCCAAATCCGTCAGAGAACCTAGTTGAGGTGTTGAAATTCACTGATGGACCGGCAAAAACTCGAAAGTTAACCAAAGGGTCGGTTTCCGGATCAATTAATCTAAAACCTAACAATACCGGAATTTTAACACCGGCAATTTTTTCATCTGAAGTGGAAACGGTTGTACTACCATCTGGATTATCAACTGCATATTGGGTTACTTGTTGAAAGTAAAAAATACCAGGAGAGAGGTAAAGACGATCTCCAAACATAAGCGAACCACCAAATTGGTAGCCAACTTTGCCTGATGTTTTAGTTCCGTTGGGGCTGCTGCTTACGTTACTCACGTTTATTCCGACGGTAGGTTTAATTTCTAGCTGCGCCTTTGCTGTAAAACCAACTAGTAATGCAACCATAGTTGCTGCTAGTAATTTTTTTGTGTTCATAATTTTACTTTTTTTTCGGGGTTAGTTGATTATTCTGTTTTGCGAATAATTCTACATACTAAACACCTTAACCTTGGGAAGGTTTAAGATTATTTAATGGACGACTGGAAGGATCTTTCTATATTCGATTTATTCAGTTCGGTAGTGAGTGGTTTTGTGGTGAACCCCTAAATGGGCAGGATTGAATTTGACTAAAATTATTTAGCTTTTATCAAATCAAATGTATCCCTTGGCCTGCAGTTTAAATAGGTTTGCATACTTTTCATCAAGCTCCATCAGTTCTTCGTGGCTACCGAGCTCCAGCAATTGGCCGTTTTCAAGGAATAGAATTCTATCTGCCATACGCACTGTACTAAATCGGTGGGAGATAAGCACAGCCGTTTTTCCCTGCATCAACTCAGCAAAGCGAATAAAGACTTCATTTTCGGCGCGGGCGTCTAGAGCACTGGTTGGCTCATCGAGGATCATAAGTTGAGCATTGCCCATATAGGCACGTGCAAGCGCTATTTTTTGCCATTCGCCCCCACTTAATTCCACTCCACCCAAAAACCTCTTGCCAAGCATTTGCTGGTATTTCCCGGGTAGCTTTTCTATAACAGTGTCTGCCAGACTCTTTACAGCGCTGGTTTCAATATTTTCCTGATTTTCAATTCCTCCAATATCACCAATTGCTATATTCTCACGGGCTTCGAGCTGAAACTTCATGTAATCCTGAAAGATGATACTCACGTTTTTCCGAAGTTCATCCAGTTTGTAATCGCGGAGGTCACGACCGTCTAGAAGAATACGCCCTTCTGTGGGTTGGTAGAGCCTGGCGAGTAATTTTACAAGGGTAGTTTTACCCGCTCCATTTTCTCCAACGAGAGCGAGTTTTTCGCCAACAGCTAAGTGAAATGAAAGGTGGCGGAGCGACCAATTTTCGCTTCCGCGGTATTGAAATCCAACATTCTCAAAGGTAAAACCCTGCAAAATGGGATCGGGAATTGGCAGGCCGGTGTTTGATTGCATAATATCCGGCTTAATTTCAAAAAAGTCGAATAAATCCTGCAGATAGAGCGCACTTTCGGCTATCTGGCTAAACCGATTCATAATGCCTTGCAGCATATTCCGCATTTGCAAGAACGATCCAGCCAGAAAGGTGAGTTGCCCCACAGATATTTTGCCTTCTATGGTGTCCATTGCTATAAAAACATAAGCACCATAGTAGGCTCCAGTTCCAATTATTGCGAGAAGAGATCCCCACAAGGCCCGTTTAATAGCGAGCTTTCTATTGGCTTCATAGTACTGATCTGCAAGCCGCTTAAATCGATCGGAAATGAAAGTGGCTAGTCCAAAAATCTTGACTTCCTTGGCTGTTTGATCACTGGCACCTATAAAGCGCAGGTAATCCAGTTCGCGTCGCTGCGGTGTCCAGCTTCGTGTAAGGCTATAACTCGCTTCGCTAAAATGTGTTTCACCCAGAAATGACGGTATGATCGCGATAATCAAAATCACAATCAAAATGGGCTTAAAAGCAATAAGCCCTACTGCAAAGAAGGCGATGGTAATAATATCTTGCACCTGCGTGAGAACCTGACTCATAAGTACGGTGCGGCTTGTGGTTTGCCTACGGGCCCTTTCCAGCTTATCGTAAAACTCGCTGTCCTCAAATTGATGCAAATCAAGTGATGCGGCATGGTGAATGAGCCTTACAGAAGTTCGGTTACTAAATAAATCGCCCAGTTGACTATCGAGCAAATTTATTGCACGGTTTGTTAAATCGCTGATAATAGCCAGACCAAACTCCATCCCGAGATAAATCCATATCATGCTGAAATCATGGGCAGGATTATCAATCTGAAAAATTATTTCATCAATAATCAATTTTCCTACCCAGAGCATTACCACAGGAATCGCTGCTTTAACGATTCTGAGGAGCACATTTCCCAGCGTCATTGATTTGCTGGTCTCCCAAATCATTTTAAAAAAGCGCGGAAGGTTTTTAAATGCCTCCAGGCGTTCTTTAAAACTTAGTTTGGGCTTAGAGGTGGAAGTTGTACCTGTAGAGTTAACAGGATTTTTCTGGTCTTTTTTTGACATTTGCTACGCAAAGGTAGATAGAAATGGATTGGAACATTATCTCACTTCTTCTACCTGAGTATCGAGAATATCTATTTGAACAATTAAAAGTCTGATCGATGGTTTAAGTCGAATAGATTTATGTTAAAACATAAAGTTCAAGAAACGACTGTTTCACAAGGCTTAAACTAATGATTTAAAAAAAGAGCATTTACCAATCTAGCGGACAACAATCTTCTCGCTCATGTTCTTAATCCTTACAATATAAAATCCGGGATCCAAATTAGATACAGAGATACTTTCATTATTATAAGTTCCCGATTTCACAACTTTTCCTTGTACATTAATTAATTGAAAGCTCTCATTGGTCAAATTTTCAGACGATTGAATTCTAAAATTCTGAGCTGCCGGGTTAGGATAGATTACGCAGTTTGTTTTTGAATAATCATTAACCGACAATGGATTGTAGTTGAAATATGGATCCAGGAAAGCGATTCGATCTTCAAGCCAATCTACGAGGTAGTCGAAGCTACCCTGATCGAATGGATAATTGGGATATACAAGAGCTTCACGTTCGTAAATATTGTTTGCCAAGAGTAGCTCGTAAGAGTCTGTGAAATTTTGCATTAGAGAATTCATACTCAGCGGGCCAACCCTCAATTCAGCCCATCTGGCATTCACATCGGTTGTATAATTATTTACATTGCTGGAGATCACGCGGTTCATGAATCCATTGGTAAGAATATCATCTGTAATATTCAAAAGTGAACCGTCCCATTTTGTTCCAAAACTACCATTTAGCTGGTCAGGTACATAAAAATAGGTAGACTCGCTATCAAACTTTGCGAGATATATATTCTTCCCGGTATTGTCAGCGGTACGAGTAAGGTTGAGGAAGATAAAGTAGTCAAGGTAGTTTTGATAGTTAAATTTGGTCCAGATATCTTCAAATTCTTCCTCGTTTGAATTAATAACAAAATCTGTGAAGTCATACACCTTTTGCCAATTTGTTGTATCGCTCTCGGCTGGATATATCATTGTATGCCCCGCCCAGAATCTAAGGGTATCGGTGTAATTTGGTAATCCTGTAAATAAGGTAGCAGCCTGAGCTTCTTTACCTCGGTATAACTCTCCTTTTATATTTCCGTCAAATTCGCGAAGTGCTAATAGTTCCTGCTCAATCTGCTGCGATAGAAAGTAAACTCCACCATAATGGCCATTCGTAAAAACTTCTACATATTGACCATCGGTGCCTGCAAGTGCCGAAGGTTCCTCACTTAAATAATGTGGTTGATGCATAGCGAGCCAAAGCTTATGGGCATTCAGTGTTCTGATTCTGAGAGGGTCGTTGTACATCGAATTCAAGGCCCAGTCATCATTTTCGGCCATATTGCCAAATTGAACATTTGTGGGAATACCACTTTCTGGTTCAGTCCAAAATTCAACAGAAAAACTCTTTTTGGGATAATTTGAGAGGTAGCTATTTTGAAGGTTAATACCAATTGGGGCAATCAGAACTTGATCTTCATCAGCATAAGAAAACTCAGCAGGAATTTTAGGGCCGCTAGAAATAGGTCCAAAACTTTGAATTTTCAAAAGTGCTAGGGTGGTGAAAAACAAACTATAATCATCCTCACCATCAGTAACAGAGTAAGAACTTGTAAACTCAAGGCTTGACGGGATTTCAGTAAATTCATATTGAAATTCGGATAAAATCAAATCAATTTGATCAAATCCTGAGAGATCCGAGTATTCTTCAAGATCCTGTTGCTGTATGACAATAATATGGTCAAAAGGATCAATTCTGAATCGGTTTTCTGAAATATCAATCGTAAGAACTTGCGAAAAGGCAGGTATCTGGAGAATTAGCAGTAAAGTAAAAAAGTAAAGTTTTTTCATAGTTTTTATTATGAGGTCTGAAATTCGATCGTTCAGAATTTCAACGAAATTTACAAAATATTAAGGCACAAAGGCAAAAGTACAAATCATATTCTTCTATAAACCTTGTAATTAAGTCATATTAATATAATGTTCAGATTGGCTTGTTGTAAAATTCATGTTCCTATTCGCTTTGCGTTTAACTTTGAGTGATCCGCTCATCGCTTAATTTTTCAATGGGAGCTATTGTGAGAGTCGCCCGACAACTATTTAGCGGCAGTGGTTTTTATCTTTAAAAAGCTTCCCCAATTGTTAAGTAGTAAGCAGGCTCCCCATTTCCAATACCAACATCAAATCTTATATTGATTCTATCTTCTTTATTTAATGCCATTCGCAATCCGCCCCCGTAAGTTACCCGAATATCTCTTAGAGCCATGTTAACGTAACCATCCGCAACAGCACCCGCTCCTCCAAAGATGACTCCACCGAGTCGGCCCACTATATCTCTACGATATTCAGCTTGCAGCAAGGCAGAATTATTATCGCGATAGCGACCCTCATAGAAACCGCGCATACGCTTGTTGCCGCCAAGCAAGGCAAGAGTGATAAAGGGAGCATTTCCATTAATGAATTCAGTATAAAAGTTTGCTCCTAAAAAATCTTTTTCAGAGAGGGTGAAAAATTTCCTGAGATCAAGCATTAATCTCGTGTATTCAAAATCGCTACCCAGGTAAGAACCCAGGCGATCAACGTTAATTTCAGCGTACCAGCCGGAATGCGTTTCAAAATAATTATCACGGGTGTCATAAGTCACAGCCACTCCGGCTCCACTATTTAAGCCGCCTCCGGAACCGCTTATATTCTGTGTTTCCAGTTCGCCTCCTTCGGCTAATTCGGTGATATTAAAATCATCAGCTGTAAAGCGCAACCCTGCGTAAACGTCTGGAATTATTTCCCTCAAAAACGTAGTTCGGAATCTGGGGTAGTTTACTCCATACAGTTCTTCCATGTTTTTGGGATTATCATTTCCAATTCCGAAATAGAAATAATTGTAGCGGTACCACCCCAGCTCACCAAAAACTGTGTATTTTTCTTCGTCCCACCACATTTGGTAAGATAGATATGTCAGGATTTGATCTTCAAGGGTGTAGGCACCTCCAGCTTGAATTTGCGATGGACGCGATGTATCAGCTTCGCTTTTAAACCGCCAGGATAAAAAGCCTGCTCCTCCAAATGCCCAGCGTGTTTCAGGAGTGTAGTATATAAGCGGCAATGGAAAGAAAGTTGTTCTCTTTACCAGCGTGTCTGATTCGCCCTGAGCTTTCGCCGAAAGGCAATACAGAAAAGAAAATATTAGAATGGAGCAATACTTATTCACCGTGCAAACTAACGAATGTATGAGCCGTTTGGTTCTTGAAAATATAAATTAGTAACATGAATTAGTAGAAAGGCATAAAAACTGTACTATTTTAGGCGAAAATCGTAAATTCATCAAATGGGGTTATTAATAGTCTTCTTTTTGCTTTCAATTATTTTTTCATTTCTCTGTTCTATTTGGGAGGCAGTGTTGCTAAGCATAACCCCCTCGTTTATAAAGTTAAAACAGCAGGACTCCCCATCATTGGGAAACTTGCTCGCCAAGTTTAAAGACGACATTGATACTCCGTTGTCCGCTATTCTCACCCTCAATACTATAGCACACACTGTGGGGGCTATTGGAGTGGGTGCTCAGGCTGCGGAAATTTTTGGCACAAGGTCAGCTAGTATTTTTGGATTTGAATTTGGATATGAGTCCATCATTGCCGCTGCGATGACATTGGCTATCCTCATACTTTCTGAAATTATACCAAAAACTATTGGAGCGAATAACTGGCAGAGGCTTTCTAACTTCACAGCCCGGTCTCTGGTGATTCTTACTTTCGTTCTAAAACCTTTTATCTGGATTGCTAAGTTAATTACCAAGTCGCTGAACAAAGGCGGAGAAAAAAGCGTGTTTAGCAGGCGCGATTATGCAGCTATGACTGATGCAGTAGGGGAGAGCGGCCAGATTAAAAAGGCTGATCACACGTTGATTAAAAATGTTCTGGGTTTTGATGAGCTTACGGCCAAAGATGTTATGACTCCCCGTACAGTAATGGTAATGGCAGATGAGAATCAAACTATTGAAAAGTATTTTCAGAATAAGAAGTTTCTTCAGTTTTCACGAATTCCCACTTTTTCGGGGTCGAGGGATACCATAACAGGCACTATTCTCAAAGATGATTTGCTTCTGGCCGTTATTGAGGGAAAAGGGGATGAACAGTTAAAAACAATAAAGCGGGATATTTCTATTGTTCCCGAAAATTTCTCGCTACGCCGTGTATTCGAAGAAATTAATGATCGGCGTATACATATTGCTGTGGTAGTAGATCAGTATGGAGGTGTAAGCGGATTAATTTCTATGGAAGATGTTTTTGAAACCCTGTTTGGAAGGGAAATTATGGACGAAACAGATTCAGTTAGCGACTTGCAGGCTTACGCCAGAAAAAAGTGGGAAGAAAGGGCGAAGAAGCTCGGTTTGAACGATGAAGATTGATTACTTCATCTCAGCTTTGGGATGCTTAATAAGCTTCAAATATATCTGGAGAAGCTTCGCCGGCTTTACCCCGCAGTAATATAAAGAGAAAACAATAAAGTTTGCCCAGTTTACGCGCAGGTAAGAGTTCTGCTCATATTTCCGCGCCGAAACCTTAACATCATCCTGAATCAATTTAAATGTAGCATACTTTTTCCCTCTTCGTATAATATCATAATCTTCCATTACAATATGGTTTTCATCATATCCACCAATTTTCTGAAATAGCGATTTGCGAATGAAAAGCGATTGATCGCCTCCCCGAAACATCATGACTGGAAACCTGGTACAATATGAATTGAATCTGAGCATTCCTTTATTCTTATCAAAACGGAATCGAAAGGAACCAAATTCACTTCCATTCTGCACAGCTGTTAAGATTTGTTTCGAATATTCTAAGGGCGGAAGCGTATCTGCGTGAACAAAATAAAGCAAGTCTGCACGGGCTATTTCAGCACCTTTGTTGAGCTGCACCGGGCGTGAGGGGTTTTTCAGTGTAAGGACTGTGGCACCGGCTTGCTCTGCTAATATTTCGGTTTTATCGGTGCTACCTCCATCACACACAATAATTTCAACATCATCAGAAACCGATTTTAATCTGGTTATCAATTCGCAAATATGATCTTCCTCGTTTAAAGTTGGAACTATAATTGATATTTCTGGAACAATAGAGGTTTTGATATGCTTATTATTTGTTAGTGACATTAGAATCTACTATCAATATTAAAACGTACATTTATTACGAATCAGAATTTAAACCAGATTTATGAAAAACGTCCTAGTAGCACTATTGTTTATACTTACTACAGCGAGTTGCTCACAAGCAAATCAAACGAAAGACCCAAACAAAGATAAGCTAATTGATAAACCGGCAGAGTCGTCAGATTTCCATAGCGATTTATCCGATCCTGTAGATCACAGTGGATGGAATGCCTTGCTAAAGAAACATGTCAACGATAAAGGTATGGTTGATTACAAAGCTATGATTGCCGACAGCGTGGCTTTAAACAAGTATCTCGATATGCTGAGCGTAAATGTGCCTGATGAAGATGTGTGGACAGATGCCGCTAAATTAGCTTATTGGATTAATGCCTATAATGCTTTTACTGTAAAGTTGATAATTAAGAACTATCCGGTGAAGTCAATAAAAGACATTGCAGGAGGTATACCATTTGTGAATACTCCGTGGGATGTAAAATTTATTGAGATAGGAGATGAAACTTATGACCTGAATAATATTGAACACGGGATTATTAGAAAAGAGTTTAATGAGGAACGTATTCACTTTGCCTTGGTCTGCGCTGCAATCTCTTGTCCGCGTCTCCGCAATGAAGCATATACCGCTGAAAAATTAAATGATCAGCTAAACGATCAGGCCAGAACTTTTTTCAATGATTCGAGCAAGAATAAAATATCGCAAGACAATGCCAGTGTTTCACCGCTTCTGAAATGGTATGGTGGAGATTTTAAAGATAAAGCGCCCGGTCTAAGGGAATATGTTAACCAATACAGCAAGGTACAGATTAATGAAGGAGTTGATATTGAATTTACGGATTACGACTGGTCGCTCAATGAGCAGAAATAAGTAATTAATAAAAACAAGTAAGAATAAATAATAAAAAGTCCGGAGAAATCAGTTCCCCGGACTTTTTTAGTTTTTGCTAAGTTCTTACCGCTTAAACAGCTATTGCCATCGGTTGTCTTTTTTGAGAATGGTTCATTTGGAGCTTGGCTGATTGATAATCTATGGCCCGGTCTATTATTGGTTTCCATTTTTCTATCATCTGCAATTCACCTGCTAATTGAAAATTCTCATCTATATTATAGAACTCGAGGGACAAGCTATTCTTGCTTTTATCGCGATATTCAAAATTTAAAATTAGCTTTCTGATTTTTCCTGATCCTGAGTCGAGGTTCATGCGAATAAAATTGCAGTTCTTAACTTCGCTTAATACAATACAGTATTTATCTTCAGAGCCATTTTCGTGTTTATTGTAAAAGACAAAGGCTTCATTGTTTACTGTAATTCCAACACCGAGCTCACCACATAATTCTAAAGTGGCTATTTCGCACGATTTTGTTCTCGCAATTGCAGAGAGCATTTTGACTGCCCGTTTCTTCTTTGATTTTTGTTTTATCAATACAAGAATCATTGGCACGATGCAAAAGGCTATAATAATAGCCGATGTAATGATGATATTTAAGTCCATTATTAAAAGGATGAATTAGTTATAAATAGAGATAATTAAAACTTTTGGGGATGAATGAGTTCGTTGGCAATTCAACCGGAACCCAGAATGAATCTCTACTTATAAAAAATAATGGAAGGGATAAACGATATCGGGTTTTGAAAAGGATATCGGAAAACTGGAGTCTGCATTGCTGTATTGAGAAAATTGGCATTCCAGCAAATTGGCAGTTCCATGACTCGCTGCAAGGTATAGCTCGTTGAGATTTTTAAGGTTTCGAGAGGCTGATTCAGCGAAGTTGAATATTACCTGAACATTCTGATTGGGATGGTATAGAAAGCCTGAATTTTGATCCGTAATGTAACCTGTAGTATTTTTATCTGAATTCGTTGGAGACGCGAAATCAATTATAGTGAAGCTATCGATGCTCATCGCAAAGAAATACAGGAATACGACTGCAATTAAAGAAGCTGATTTCACCACCTTTTTCATATTACAAATGTAGAGATTCCGGAAATTTGAAACGAATATTTGGGAAAATGTAAGGGTCTTAAAACTCAAATTTGGAACAAACACCTAGCACATTTTTGCTTATTTAAAACCCTGTAAAACAAAGGTATAATTTACTTTCGGTGATTTCCAATATGCAATCATGCACTATTTTAGATCAGCTTTAATGGGCTAAGATTCTTTGGGTATTCCTTTTTATTGAATGATAATCTTCTCAGTGAGGCTTCCCAACTTAAAAATATACAGCCCTTTTTCAATTCCGTAAACTGAAATTGGATTGCCGTTGTAGGTTGCAGATACAATTACCTTTCCGCTGAGATCAATTATTTGATACGGTTGAGTACTTAGGCCTTCTTTATAATCAATCTGAAACTCAGTTTCAATGGGATTGGGATATAGCTTAAGCTTTGAAGCCGAATTTTCAGTAACTGAGGTAGGATTGTACCCAAAATATATATCCAAAAATGCAACGCGCTCGTTGATCCATACGGCTGCATAGTCAAAGCTTTCCTGATCAAAGGGGTAGTTTGGAAACACCATACTCTCTCTTGTGTATACGTTATTGGCTTTGAGTAGCTGAAATGAC
Organism: uncultured Cryomorphaceae bacterium; assembly: GCA_963748925.1. Taxonomy (GTDB): domain Bacteria; phylum Bacteroidota; class Bacteroidia; order Flavobacteriales_D; family Cryomorphaceae; genus Cryomorpha. Next base: position 53,415 of record CAVVKG010000002.1, read on the forward strand.
TCGTCAAGTCGAGCTATAAGGCTGTCAGGATGCAAAATGCCCGGCCTGAGCTCATACCACCTCGCCCTTACCGTGTTCCAGTAATCATTAACATTGCTATTGATAACTCTCTCATGAAAATTATTTCCAAGAATGTCATCAGTTATATTCCAATTGGTTCCATCCCACTTCGTTCCAAAGCAACCATCTAGATCCCACGGTACATAAAAATAGGGTGTCTCGCTGCTGTAACGGGCAGTGTAAATGTTCTTACCAATATTGTCTCCGGCACGAATGGTGTTCAGAAAAATGAAATAGTCTATGTAATTATCTTCACTAAATCTGTTCCATATATCTTCAAATTCTGTTTCAGATGAGTTCATCACGAAATCAGTGAAGTCGTAAAGATTCTGCCAGTTGGTAGTATCATCCGGATATTTTTTTTCATAATCACCCCACACAATTGAATTATTATCAAAATCTGGTAGTGCTTCAAAAGTGGTGTTTCCACCAAAATCATCCCCCTTATATAATTCTCCTTCAATCTCTTCTTCAAACGGCAGTATCTCCAGCAATTTTCGATCTACTTGCTCTGAAATGAGGTAAATACCCGAATATCGGCCGTTTAAGAAAAGCTCTACATATTGCGACTTGGTGCCGGCTTTGGCATTGGGATGAAGGCCTATATAATGTGGTTCATGCATCTCTTGCCATAGTTCGGTAGCGCTGTGGGCTCTGATGCGAAGTGGTTCATTGTATAAACCATCGAGTATCCAGTCATCATCATTGCGCATATCTCCAATCTGTACATCCACTTTTACCTCACCGGTTTCATCTTCCCAAAATTCAATATCGTACGTTTTCTTAGGATAGCTCTGTGATATGGCACCACGCTTCTCTATCCCTATAGTGGAAATAATTATTTGATCTTCATCGGCATAAGAGAATTCAGCCGGTATTTTTGGCTCATCTTCAATGTTTTCCTGTGACTGAATTTTTAAGAGTGGGAGGGTTGTAAAAAAAAGACTGTAATCTTCACTACCATTATTCACCGTATAGGCTCCCGTAAACTCGAGGTTGTTGGGTATTGTGACAAAGGAAAACTCAAAATTTAATAACTCCAATTCAATATCAGAATACGGTGAAAGGTCTGAGTACGCGTCTAGATTTTGCATTTGTACAACAATTATATTATTGTACGGATCAATTCGGAACCGATGCTCAGCCACTTCAATATTAAGCAGTTGTGCAGAGCATAACAATGAACTTAAAACAAAGCCGGTTAATAAAAGAAATTTGGTCATACAGTAAGCATTATTTCAAGGCAATAAAGTAAAGATATCCATTCTACCTATTGAAAGTCAAGCAATACTCTCAATACTCTTGGATATCTATTGAATAGAATCTTTCGGTTAAAAATTTGGCCTAATCCATACCGTGTCATTCTTCTCTCTGGTTTTATCCTTTCTTTCCAAGTATCAGATAATCAAACGAAAATCTTCCACCTCCTTTGACCAGGAGAACGAGGTAAATAAGTAAATATAAGTATCCTTTTTCTTGCGTCGAGATGGGATCATTTATGTGAACGATAAAAACGGCCGTAAGCATTGTAATCAGCAATGGAATGGTGGCGAGTCTTGTTTTTAAACCAATACCAACCAGTACAGCGCAAACAACTTCTGCAAATACCGTAAGCACCAACGATGGCATCTCGCCGATTCCAAACGGATCAGCAAATTTGATTTCGCCCCCTGAGACTAATTTCATCATCTTGGGCCACCCATGCGTAAGCATTAATGCGGCAGATCCCAAACGTAAAATTAGTAAAGTGAGGTTCGAAAAGGTCTCACGGGTTTTTGAAGATGCAGACATAGCTATTTAAGATTTTGCCTGCAAAAATAATAAACCATAGAACTATTTAGAGCTGTTGTTTTGAGCTACCCAGATTAGTTTTGAAGTCTTGTAACCCAATTCTTCTGCTATCTGCAAATATTCGGTTTTTACGCTTTCGGGAATTTCTTTATATCGGGAAAGAATCCATAAATAGTTTAAATCATCGCCTGCAACAAGCGCATACGTATAGTCTGTATCAATTGCTATCACATTATAACCAGAATAAAAGGGGCCGAAAAATGAAACTTTTAGCGCTCCTTCATCCGAATCATTTCTGAATTTTGCTGTTCCCTTTGATTTTTTCCATTCATTCTTTACCGTGTCATATCCTCGATTAACAACCTTTATATTACCTGTTAGCTTCTGTGAATATTCTGCAGTAACATTAATAAGGTTTTTCTCAAAACGATAGTCCATTCGTGCTATCTCATACCATTTCCCCAAAAATTTCTTTTTGTCGAATGGTTTAACAGGAACAGCCCCTTCCGGTATCGAAGCCTTAGAAGAGAACATTAATAATCCGCCAGCAGCAATAAGTGCTGAGCCAATTAAATATTTTTTTGGTGAATTTTTCATCTGTGGTCTGGTTCTAATTTCTACTTAAATTATAACAGTTTACTGACCATATAGTTCAAATAATTTCATGTAGCGGCAGCATCTAAAGTTATCCTAATACGATTTAGTCCAAAATACGAATTCTTACTTTCTTTTTTTTCAGGCGACTATTATTGAGCTGTTTTACCAAAGTATCGGCCTTTTCAAATGGCACGGCAACAAAGGCGCAATCTTGTTTTAATTCTATTTCTCCCAATTCACCTTTCTCAAGTTTTCCCTGTTTGAAAAAGAGTCCGGCAATATCGCCTTTTGATATTTTGTCTTTTCTGCCTCCAGATATAAAGAGGGTTTCCCATAAAGTGTCGGGTGGCGCTTCCGCGAATTGCAAATCAAGAATCTCGGCGCCTTCTATAAAATCAGGAATTGATTCTGTTTCCGATTTAATTACAAAAGCAGTTCCGTTACTCTGCATTCTGGCAGTTCTTCCATTTCTATGGATGAACTCATCTTCCTTTACCGGAAGTTCAAAATGAATAATATAATCGAGTGCCGGTACATCTATTCCACGTGCAGCCAAGTCGGTAGCGAGTAAGATGCGTTGGGTACCATTTCGGAATTTAATCAGGGCATTTTCTCTTTCCATTTGCTCTAAACTTCCGTGAAAAGTTACGTGACGTATCTCGTGATCGGCCAGATAATCGCTAACTTCCTGAATCGACTCTTTGAAATTGCAAAAAATGATTCCATTTGCTTTACCTAAGTTATTCAGCAGATTTTCGAGAGATTTTAGCTTGTTGGTCGTATCAATACGCTTCAATGCAAGCTGTGACTTGTCCGATCCGGTATAGTGAAGGTATTGGGGGTCCTTCATTTCAAGAAATTCCGGAATAGCCGTTTTTTGTGTAGCCGAGGTCAGAATCTTTTTTTCGAGACCGGTAAGCACGTCCAATATTTCACGAAGTTCTTTTTCAAAGCCAACTTCCAGTGATTTGTCAAACTCATCAAGCACCAGAATTTTAATCTCAGTAGTGTCAACCCTATCCCTTCTAAAATGATCGGCAAGCCGTCCGGGTGTGCCAACAAGAATAGCTGGGGCATGGCTTAGTTCCAAAAGATCTTTTGACCCGGAACGACCTCCATATACGGCATTGGCTTTTAATCCACTTCCCATATCGCGTATTACTTGTTCAATTTGAATAGCAAGCTCACGCGAAGGAGTAATGATGAGTGCCTGAATTTTATCCAGGTCGGGATTCAGTAATTCAATGATGGGCAGAAGGAATGCAAGGGTTTTACCAGTACCCGTTGGTGATACAATTATCGTTTCTGAATGAAGCGAGATGCTAGCTTGCGCCGACTTCTGCATTTCATTGAGCTCCGCAATTCCTAATTTATCGAGAATTTCCTGCTGATTTTTGATTGTTGACATGGAGCAAAAGTAGACTAAGAATCTTAATTGAAGTCAATTAAAGGCTAATAGAAGCCCTGAAGAACTAAGATTGCTTATTTTTCTTTATTGAATTCTTTGCTAAGGGAATAGGAACTTCCTCGTGAGTAATTGTGCTAACCGGACAAATATCTTCACATTTCAAACAAGCTATGGTGCAAGGAGTTTGTACTGCGATTGTGTCAAAATCACTTACAAAGCCGGCTGGCTGAGGGCAAACAGCAATGCATGCTCCACAGTTTATACAGGCATTCCATCCTATATCAAAAATAACCGGTTTCTTCATATTTTCTTGTATTCGCTGTTAGGACTGAAGTAATTACTCATGGTTTCGAAAAGCAGTTTATTCTGAGTAGCTGTTTCTTTTTCTTTAAAGATACTCTTCTTTACATCGTAGAGCTTCCACATTTGATTTCCAAACGCCTCCAGCCAGTTGTCCTGATATTTTGAAAGATTCTTTTCAATGTGGTTATCACCGGAAGGCAAATGATCGATCAGGAAATTTGCCGCAACAGTACCACCGCTTAATGCGGTGTGAATTCCCCCACCAGTAATAGGATTTACATGCCGCGCTGCATCGCCTACCAGCAGAATATTATTAGCATATTGCTTTTTGAGTGGAGAGGCCAGGGGTACGCCACCTCCCTGCACTTCCAATATTCTGGCATTCTTAAAACGATGGCTTAGAAAGGAATTTTTAATAAACTTATCGAGATGCCATCGCGCATCCTTCTTGGTATACGGCGCAATTATTCCCAGGCCAATTTCTGCGTAGCCATGACCCTTCGGAAAAACCCAGCCATAGCCACCGGGTGCAGTTTCGCTACCAGTAATCAACTCCAGTAGGCCATTTGTTTCAACACCATCAACAACAATTTGGAGGCAACTTGCTAACTCCTTCATTTTAATATGTGTTTTTATTCCGGCCCATTTCCCAACTTGAGAGCGGAGGCCATCTGCGCCTACAATAATTTTGGTTTTAACTTTTTCAATAGTATTGTAATGCTTGATAGAAACGATAACCCCTTCGCCGGAAGGCTCATACCCCAAACCTTCAGCTTTAAGCCAAGCTGTGGCACCCGCTCTCTCGGCAAGAGTGAGCAAATACCTGTCAAACCGCCTTCTGTCAACTACATAACCCAGCGGATTGGCTCCTTCTTGTGATCCGTATTCTTTTGGTTTTATATTGCGGTAGTCAATTTCTTTTTCGCTGCCAAAGCCGTCCATTATTTTAAAACCGTAAATGGATTCGTGGATAAACTCTGAATTCGGCTCAATACCGTTTTCAATAAGTGCGTGACGGCTTACAGCACCGCTGCATTGAATGGGTGCGCCAAGTTCCTGCCGTTTATCAACGATTAAAACAGAGAAACCTGCTGAGGCTAATTTTCGCGCTACAGTACTCCCGGCAGGACCGGCACCAATAATTACAACATCATATTCCATTTACGAACGGTCTCTGGTCTTTAAAACGTGAACATCTAACAGCGTTACATAAATATTGTTGGAGCCGGTTTAAGAAGCCTACTAAAAATTGCTTCGATAGCTTATCTTTGCTCCCTTTTAGAAATGAAGAAATACCTCAAAATATATACCCGCGAAGATCTTGCTCCTTATGAAAATGAGCGTAAGGGAGCTGTTGTGTGGAGTAAGAATTTGTTGTTTTTTAATAAGGAGTCAGGTTTAAGTGATCAGCTGGAAAAATCATCTGCGAAATACATTCTTTTTGGAATTACAGAAGATGCCGGTGTACTGGCAAATCACGGTCGGCCGGGAGCTGATAATGCGTGGCGTGCGACAATGAAAGCCTTGCTCAATGTACAGTACAATCGCTTTAATAAAGCCGAAAATGTAATTCTACTTGGCAATTTGGATTTTTCGGAATTGCTCGCATCGCTAAACCTGGAGGAAGGGTTCAATCCGGCTAGCCTGCATGATACGGTCGCTCATATCGACGACGTGGTAAGTGAGCTGGTAGAGAAAATAGTTCGAGCCGGTAAGATCCCTATTGCGGTTGGCGGTGGTCACAACAATGCTTATGGAATGCTCAAAGGAACGGCACTTGCTTTAGGCAAAAGTGTAAATGTGATAAACATTGATGCGCATGCCGATTTACGTCCACGAGACTATCGACATAGCGGAAACGGTTTTTCCTACGCCTATGTGGAGGGGTATTTAAAAAAGTATTTCATTTATGGTTTGCATGAGAATTACATCTCTGAAGCCATTTCTAAAAAGATAGAAGGTTGGTCAGAAAACGTGGCTTACAATACCTATGAAGAACTTGAAGTGCGCTGTGACAAGGATTCTGCAGCTGAAACTGTGAGAGCTTTGAAATTCGTATCCGCACAAGGGGCTTCATTCGGGTTGGAAATAGACTGTGATGTGATGGAAAATATTCCAACGAGTGCTCTCACACCATCGGGATTATCGGTACAGCAAGTACGCAGGCTCAATCATGTTTTCAGCCGCAGTCCACAAATCCGATATTTGCATATCTGCGAAGCTGCTCCAGATTCAGAAAAACCTGAAGAGATGATTAGGGTAGGAAAACTTATTGCCTATTTAATTACCGACTTTGTGCGGCAAGGGTGATAAAGCAGATGATTATTAGATGTGGCTTTTTCGTACTTTAAAAACTAATTCATAGTCGTTTTCTACTTTTTCAATTCCACTGTTAAGGCTGCTCATGGTTTTCTTTGTCTCAGACCTAACTCTACTTTTAATGCTGCTGATTTTATTTCTTGTACGCTTCATTGTTCTAATGGATTATTAAACTTCGGTGATTAAACTGTTTGTGCTTTTCGTGTATACTATTTACGTACCACTTTATTTCCTGAATTCTGATGAGAGTTGTATTTGCTTGATTGTATGATATATATCATCCGAATATCAAATAGCCACTTGTTTTAGCCATAGAAAAAAGTGTAGAAAAACTCCCCATTTTGACGATTTGGGGGGTAAAAGTGTAGACTCAATTCCCGTTGTATAATTTACTTAGCATCTACTTCTTTTTTTTGGCATATTTGATGTTTTGAATTCTTACTTATTTAATAGAAGCAATTATGAAGTCTGTTTCAATTTTTATATTCTTCTTTCACGCTTTTATTTGTAGTCAATCTATAAGTGCTCAGCAAGACAGCCTAAATTCTGTGAGTGTTGACAGGAGTTTGGAATCCGGCCAAGTTCGCACAAGCAATTTGATGCAAATCGCCGATTCCATACAGCTTTCTGACAGTATTCAGGCGGCTGCACTTCAAGCAGAAATAAATTTACTTCAGGATTCTGAAAGATCTAGAAGAGAAGCTCTTCAAGCCAAAATAGATTCGTTAAACAGGCGGAAAGCTGAGCAGAAGATTATGCTTCAACACCAGGTTGATTCACTCAGGGCTGTAACTGTTGGAGCTCCACTTACTTTTAACGGGGATACGTTATTTTATATTTTTTCAAAACTTGGGCCTTTCTCTCCATCACAAAGAGCAGAAAGCATTTCAAAGAAACTGAACAGGCTCGGCGATCTTGATGATTTTGATTCTAATAAGCTGGTAATAACTCAGGGTCCAGAAAGTGACGATTTGAGCTATGAAGATATTATTATTCTTAGTGTTACAGATGCTGATGCCTTTTGGAAGGGTATTCAGAGAAACGAGCTTATTGAAATTTATAGAGTAGAAGCACTGGAAGCTATTGAGGTTTACCGCGATCAGTTTGATATTTACAACAACATAAAGCGATTTTTCCTGCTCATTCTTGTCGTTTTTATTCTCGTCTTTGCAATAAAATATATGAACAGGGGCTTTACAGCTTTAAATATAAAGCTGGTAAAACAGAGTTCCAGATATATAAGCGGATTAAAGGTAAAGAATGTTGAAGTGCTTTCGCCGGAAAGGGAAAAGCAGGTGCTTCGATACGTGCTTAGAGGAATGAAGTGGATTCTGATTCTCTTCATTATTTACATTTCGCTACCTACTATTTTCAGTATTTTTCCTGCTACAGAGAATCTTGCTAACCAGTTATTTAGTTATATAATAGATCCATTTAAAGCTATAATTCTTGGTTTCTTAGGTTACATCCCAGAGATGATTACCATTGTAGTGATACTTGCTGTAACCCATTATATAACGCGTTTTTTACGTGCCTTAGCAATAGAAGTTGAAAATGAAAAAATTGTAATTCATGGCTTTTACTCAGATTGGGCAAAACCCACTTTCAATCTCATTAGAATCGTAATTTATGCCTTTGCCTTCATAACTATTTTCCCTTACTTGCCCGGTAGCGATTCGCCTGTTTTTAAAGGCGTGAGTGTGTTTATTGGTGTCTTAATCTCCTTGGGTTCTACATCTGCAATAGGTAATATAATTGCGGGTCTTGTTATTACCTATATGCGTCCGTTTAAATTAGGCGATCGAGTAAAAATAGGAGAAACTACGGGCGACATAATGTCTAAAAACCTCCTTGTAACCAGAGTAAGAACGATTAAAAATGAAGATATTAGTATTCCAAACTCTGCTATCTTAAACGGTAGTACTATCAATTATTCAACCAATGCAGAAAAGCTGGGATTGGTACTTCACAGCACAGTAACTATAGGCTATGATGTGCCCTGGAGGAAGGTGCATGAACTATTGGTAGATGCAGCTATGAAGACAGAGTTTGTTAGCAAAGATCCTCAACCGTTTGTTCTTCAAACCAGTCTCGATGATTTTTATGTGAGCTATCAAATCAACCTTTACACTCAAAACTCTGGGCTAGCCGCTAAAATTTATTCCGACTTGCATAGCCATATACAGGATAATTTCGCTGAGGCGGATGTTGAAATCATGTCGCCTCATTTTCGCGCTGAGCGAGATGGAAGTGAAGTGGCTATTCCAAAAGGGTTTAAGCCTCCTAAGAATTCGCCGTAGGCACCAACAAAAAATGCTTAAACCACGCTTTTAGCCTGCTTTATTTTTTCTATCAGAGGCAGGAGCTTCTCGATAGTAACATGATCCATAATTACGATCTTGTACCATTTAGGATCGCGGTGATTATCTGGCACTAATCCAAACTCAGCGGCAATACTAGTAGCTATGCTACTGCTTTTAATGGTAATGATATTGGATTTTGGATGTCCATAAAATTCAATCCCAAGATCCTTGAGTTGTGCGCACATCCATCTGGTACGCTTTTGGAGAATATATACCTTTTCTTGCCAGCCAAAAGGACCGTTTTTCATGAGAATCATCCATACAGCAATTGCATTGGCTCCGCTTCGGCTTCCAATCATGGTAAAGTCTTCACCTTCCACATAGCTCGCCTGACTCGTATTGGCATACTGGATGTAATCTTTTCGGATTAAGAAAATGCCGGTTCCATAAGGCGCCTGTGCCATTTTGTGCGCGTCGAGGGTAAATGAAGTAATATGCTTATTCTCAAATGTGAGCTTGCCCTCATTTTCAGTAAATGGGTAGTAAAATCCACCGTAAGCACCGTCTATATGAATCTTGTGATCCAACCCCGTTTTGCCGAAAGCAGAAATATAATGATCTATATTATCAACCGACCCGAACATGGTGGTCATCATATTGCACACCACAATAAAGTACTTATATCCATTTTCCTGAGCCGCGTCAAGGGTTTCCAGAACAGTGGCTTCGCTTATTTTTCTGGATTCTATGTCAACTTTTACTTTTTGGATTCCTACCGCCAGAATATTTGCTGCTTTATCGAAGGAGTAGTGACTGTCTTCACTACAAAGAATGGCTATTTCGTCTCTTTTTGCACCGTGCTTTTGCATAAATAAGTTCCTGAAAATCCATACGGCTTGCATGTTGCTCTCGGTGCCACCAGAGGCGATGTACCCATCTTGTTCACCAGACTCTCCTTTTAGAATATCAACGGCACACATTTCTATTACCTCGCGCTCAATCGCCTGAGTGCCTTTAAAAAATGGCTCAGACTTACCAAGCGTATGGCATCCTATATGATTTGGATTATTAACTAAGGTAGAAGTGAATGGGGAATCCTTGAGAAAGGTGGCATCCTGGTTGAATACTTTGTCATCGAGATACGAGGCAGGAATTCCAAGTATATTTTGATTTACATAATCAACATTCTTATTCAGCGCGTCGAAGATTATTGTTTTAATTTCTTCTTGCGATTTCTTCTGCCAAATTTTCCCCATTAATCACGGTTTATGATGTAAATGAATCCGCGGCCTAGCATCCGAAGAATCAATGAAATATTTTTGCAAAAGTACATCAATAGATGGAATGAGCTATTTTTTAGCAGAGCTGCTTATTAATAGGTACTTTTGTACGCTAAATTGCATAGAATTGACAGATTTTAATACCCTCGGTATTCGCTCGGATTTTGTAAAAGGGCTCGCCGAATTAAATATTATAACTCCCACACAGATTCAAGAACAGGTAATACCCGTGCTACTTGCCGGAGATACCGATCTTGTGGGGCAGGCTCAAACAGGCACTGGTAAAACTGCTGCCTACGGTTTGCCTGTATTGCAAAATATCGACCCTAAAAATAATTCTGTTCAGGCTTTAATACTGTGCCCTACACGTGAGCTCAGTCAGCAGGTAGCCAAGCAGCTTTTTAAATTCACAAAGTACACAGATAAGATTTTTACAGAAGCCGTTTTTGGAGGTGCTAAGATTGATTTGCAAATTGAAGCCTTAAAAAGACCTACTCATATTATAGTGGCGACACCCGGAAGACTAATAGATTTACTTGAAAGAAAGGCCATAGATTTAAAAGCTGTAAGCACGGTAGTGCTGGATGAAGCAGATGAAATGCTTAGCATGGGTTTCAAAAAAGAGCTCGATACCATTCTCGATTCTTTACGAAACGTTAAGAATAAGTGGCTTTTCTCAGCAACGATGCCCCATGGAATAAAGCAAATTGTGAATGAGCACATGTCACCGGATGCGCATAGAATTGAAGTAAGCGCAGATAATGTGGTTAATAAAAATATAGAACACCAGTTTTTAATTTGTGATGAGTTTGAAAAGCTTCCTATTCTCGTTCAATTTTTAAAAACTCAAAAGAGAAATCGGGGTGTTGTATTTTGTAAAACAAAGAATGCTGTAAGCAAGCTGGAAAAGCAACTCATTGCAAAAAATATTAATGCGGGAGCTATTCAGGGAGATTTACTGCAAAAAGAGCGCGATAAAGTAATGCGCGCTTTTAAAAATGAGTCACTTCAAATTTTGGTTGCGACCGATTTGGCAGCGAGAGGAATAGATGTAGACGGCTTGTCTTTTGTAGTGCACTATCAATTACCCGAGAGTGCTGAGTATTACACCCATCGAAGTGGTAGAACAGCGAGAGCCGGTTTAAAAGGAATTTCGCTGGCTATTGTTACATCACCGGAAGTTAAACAAATTCGTTATTTTGAGAAAAAGCTTAGTATTGGTTTTAACCAAATAAGAAGCTAAGATATCTCAGTTAAAAGATGTCGCTGGATGCGCATCGAAATTTATTCAAAAACAATATGACATTTAAATCTTTAGGATTAACAGATAATTTATTAAAAGCAGTAGCCGACTTGGGTTACACAGAGCCTTCTCCAATTCAGGAGAAAGCGATTCCACTTGTTTTGGAGCACAAAGATATTTTGGCCTCAGCTCAAACGGGTACGGGCAAAACTGCTGGTTTTGCTTTGCCAATGATTCAAATTCTCGAGCGTGGCAATCAATTAAGAAATCGCCCAATTAGAGCACTTATCCTTACACCTACGCGCGAATTAGCTGCTCAGGTGCAAGACGATATTAAGAACTACAGCGTTCACAGCGAAATTCGTTCTACAGTTATTTTTGGAGGAGTAAATCAAAACCCTCAGGTAAATAGAATTCGGAGTGGAATAGATATTCTTGTTGCGACTCCGGGAAGGTTACTCGATTTACAAAATCAAGGACTTCTTTCTCTTTCGAAAGTAGAGATACTGGTACTGGATGAGGCAGATAGAATGCTCGATATGGGCTTCTTACGGGATATTCAGCGGATTCTAAAACTTTTACCGCAACGACGCCAGAACTTGCTTTTCTCGGCAACATTCTCAAAAGATATAAAGAAATTGGCAGGAACTTTCTTGCACAATCCTATTTTGGTTGAAGCTACTCCGGAGAACACGACTGTAGAAAAAATTGACCAGACAGTTTATCGGATCGATAAATCCAAAAAAACTGATTTTACGATTAAACTTATAAAAGAAGGTGACTGGAAGCAGATATTGATCTTTACACGTACCAAGCACGGAGCCAATAGATTAAGTGAAAAGCTGGATAAGGCGGGAATAACCTCTTCTGCTATTCATGGAAATAAAAGCCAGAACGCACGCACCAAGGCTTTGGCGGGATTTAAAGCCGGAGAGATTCGTGTGCTTGTTGCAACCGATATTGCTGCTCGGGGATTGGATATTCCGCTGCTTCCGCATGTTATCAACTATGAATTGCCAAATGTGCCAGAAGATTATGTTCACCGGATAGGGCGAACGGGAAGGGCAGGAGCAGGAGGAGATGCTATTTCGCTTGTGAATTTTGATGAAATGGACTTTCTACGTGGCATTGAGCGATTGATTAATGAACGCATGCCGGCGCAGATTGTCGAAGGCTTTGAGCCGGGAGCAAACCCGGAGCCTACCAAGGGGCCTTCTAATAATCGCGGAAGAAACCAAAATAGTCGCTCAAAATCAGCACCTAGATCTTCAGGAGGAGGACGCAATAATAATAAACGAAGTTCGTCGGGCTCCGGTAGAGGAAGAAGTTCAGATAGCTAGGTCAGTTTTTTTTTGGACTTTTCTTTTTTTTCTTCTCTAATCTTTCATCGGTATCGCTATTTCCATTACCCTTGATTAGCACTGCATGTGAACTTGGTTCTATTGAGATACTATAGGTCTTGGCGTAAACCCATGTAAACTCAGCCCCGAAGAACAGAATAAGACAAGAGTAGGAAACCCAAAGGAGAATAAGAATCATTGAACCTGCAGCTCCATAGGTAGATCCGGGATCGGCCTCGCTAAAATAAAGGCCGAGTAGATATTTACCGATAGTAAATAAAATTGCAGTTACTATTGCTCCAACCCAAATAGATTTCCATTTAATATTGGCATCCGGTAGATACTTAAAGAGTAGTGCAAAAAGAACGGTAATAACACTCAGTGATAGCAATTCGCTGAAAATAATAGCCGTTATTATAGAGAACTCCGGCAAGAAGTTTTGCAGATATCCGTTGAGCAATGAAAGTCCGGCAGAAACCACAAAACTTACCAAAAGGAGAAAACCGACTACCACAACAAATCCAAAACCCATTAATCGATCTTTAAGTATTTTTTTGATTCCTGAGTTGGCATCCTGCTTTATCCCCCATACATTATTTAGTGAAAGCTGCAAGTGATAGAACACGCCTGTGGCACCAAAAATTAGAGTTGCAATACCTATGATGGTAGAAATTAAGCTTTTATTTCCACCTCTTGTACTGGCTATGATCTCTTGAATTGATTCTGCTGCGCTGGAACCAAGAGCTGCACTAATTTCACCTGTAAGCTTGCCTTGCACAATTTCATTTCCCCATATGGCCCCAACAATATTGATTACCAACACCAAGAGACCCGGTAGCGAAAGTACTGCGTAATAGGCCACGATGGCGCTCAATCTCCATGGGTCATCAGCATTCCATTCTTTATAGGTCGATTTTAAAAGTTTTGGCAAATGCTTAAACTTAAATTTCTGTGTTATTCCAGTATTTTTCATTTGATTACTAATATCGGCAGGCATTTTTGTATTTCTGACAATGCCTATAACATAATAGTTTTTTTAATGTTTAGGCTTGACCAAAAATTGAAAATCGACTCTGCTATATTAAGGTGCTGTTATATAGATTCTTGAGTAATCTGATGTGGCCCATTCGACTCTTGTTAATTCATACGTATGGAATGGATTCTCCCAAACTTGTAATCCAAAAAAAAAGCATTGACTCAGTGAGCCAATGCTTTAAAATATATATTGATGTATATTATTTATTTTTTAGAAGATCTCTAATCTCCTCAAGTAGTAATTCCTCACTAGTGGGTACAGGCGAAGGTGCTGGTGCTTCTTCTTCTTTTTTTCTCATCTTATCGAGCATTCCGTTGTATGCTTTGACTACCATGAAAACGGCAAATGCTACAATTAGAAAGGTAATAATGGTATTAAAAAAGACACCATAGTTTATCGAAACTTCAGCAATTGCATCTCCTGCTCCCTCAGCAGACTCTGCAACTCCTTCCGAAATCACATATTTCAATTCGGAAAAATCAACACCACCAAGTATTTTTCCAATTGGTGGCATTAAAATATCATTGACAAATGACTTAACAATAGCTCCGAAGTAGGTTGCGAGGATTAAACCAACCGCAAGTTCCATGACGTTGCCTTTTGCGATAAACTTTTTGAATTCTTTCATTTTATATATATGTTAATTTATACCAAAGTAGAACTTAATAATTTTCGTAGTACTCTGTTTGTTTGATAGTTATTAACAATATATTGAACACATTCTGATGTTTTTCAGATGATCTGTTTCCGGAAGCTTTTTTAAAGTTTAAATCTTTCAAAAGCAGCTTCTTCAAGCATAGCCTGATGAGAAGGGTGTGCAATAGAAATAAGTGCCTTGGCTCTCTGCTTGAGATTTTTACCATATAAATTTGCTGTGCCGTTCTCTGTAACAATGTAGTGCACGTGGGCCCTGGTGGTCGTAACACTAGCCCCTTTACGTAAGAATGGGACAAGTTTAGATTCTCCTCCTTTGGTAATTGATGGCATAGCAATAATGGGTTTTCCTCCTTCGGACAGCGATGCGCCTCTGATGAAATCCATTTGGCCGCCCACCCCGGAAAATTGAAATGCGCCGATTGAGTCTGCACAAACTTGCCCGGTTAAATCTATCTCAATTGCAGAGTTAATCGCGGTAACTTTTGGGTTGCGGCGTATTCTGGCTGTATCATTGGTATAGGAAGCTTCTTTTAAGGCTACGCTTGGGTTATCGTTAATAAAATCATACAACCGCTTACTCCCAATGGCAAAACAGGCAGTAATAATATTTGAGAGTACCTTTTTCATCTCTCCGGTTATCACACCTTTCTCAATTAAGTCTATTACACCATCAGAAAACATTTCGGTGTGGACACCCAACTTGCGGTGGTTCCCCAATTCAGCGAGAACCGCATCTGGAATTGAGCCAATTCCCATTTGAAGAGTAGCTCCATCTTCTACCAGTTCTGCAATATATTTACCAATTTTTCTTTCTGTATCTGAAACTGGCTTTGGATTTGAATAGTAAATAGAAGAATCGGTCTCAACAGCATAATCGATTTTGGAAATATGTATGAATCCATCTCCGAAAGTGCGTGGAATGTTCGAGTTGATTTCCGCTATAATAATTTTTGCCGAATCCAGAGCGGCTACTGTTATATCAATTGAAGAGCCAAGGGAACAAAATCCGTGTTTGTCCGGAGTTGAAATCGAAATCATGGCCACATCTATTGGCAATATTCCACTGCGAAAAAGAGAGGGCATCTCACTCAAAAACACCGGAATGTAGTCGGCCCGGCCATCTCTTACTGCATCACGCACATTGGCACCTACAAAACAAGCGTTGTGGGTAAATGCTTTTCTCATTTCTGGAAGAACATAGGGCGCCGGTCCTTCTGTATGTATATGAACGATTTCTACATCTTTCAGCTCATCGTGACGGTCGCAAAGGGCAGAAACTAAGGTGTGTGGCGTCATAGCCGCGCTGTGAAGAAATACCCGATTGCCTGATTTTATGTGTTTTACTGCTTCTTCTTTACTAAATGCTCTATAGCTTGTCATGTTTTTCTGTTTCAATTCTTATAAACACAAAAGTATAGAGTACCTATTCCTCAAAAAAGGATATTTATCAGGTTTTTACTTGAAGATATAGTTCTGAATTAAGACGGAATCAATAGAAAATAGAAATGATGTGCTTTTTTGATAATCTCTACTACATTTTAAAATGCCATCAAACAATTTATTGAATAGAAATCAACTGATATGACCGGTTTTGAAAATTGACGGTTTCACCTTCTTTTATGTTTTTAAATGCTTGTCCTAGAGGTGATGCTGGTGAGATGGTGAATATTTCCTTACTATCTAAAACAATTTTACCAAGACTAACGGATACAAAATATATTCCTTTATCTGTTTCAATTAAACTACCGAAATCACCGATTGCTTTTTCTTCTTTTGGAACCTGGTCGAGATTGTTCTTCAAAAGCATCATTTTGGCAAGCTGGTTTTCCAAGTTGTCAATTTCGGTTTGCATCATGGCTCTTCCCGTTTCATGCTTATCTCCGGCGCTACTTTTTGTTGCCGTGTTGCGCGATTCAATTGCAGAAGCTAAGGCATTTCTTGAATCGGCGATGCGGTCATCAAGTAATTCACGCATGGCCGCAATTAATACTTCTTTCTTGATCAATGCTTTAAAAATTAGTTGATAGAAAATTCTGGAGCAGGATGTTTATTTCATCTATATATTCCTGTTTTTTACTTTCAGGTAGCCAGCTGGCCTTGAAACCATTTGCCGCGAGCTGAGCAACATCTTCAGCTTTCAGATTCAAGGCATTGGCCACAGCGACAAAATTTGCATTCATGTAACCACCAAAATAAGCAGGGTCATCTGAGTGAATAGTCGCTAGCAACCCATTGTCTATCAGATTTTTAATAGGGTGGACTTTTAAATTTTTTACTACTTTGAGTTCCAGGTTTGACAAGGGACAAATTGTTAATGGCATTTGCTCTTTTGCGAGCCTTTCAACCAGCTTCGCATCCTCAAGGCACCTGTTTCCATGATCTAATCGCACAACTTTAAGCAAATCAAGTGCCTCCCAAATATATTCGGCCGGGCCTTCCTCACCGGCATGAGCGACACATTTTAATCCGTGTTTTCGCGCTTCAGCAAATACGCGCTCAAACTTTGAAGGTGGGTTGCCGAGTTCTGAAGAATCCAAACCTACAGCCACGAATCTATCTTTAAAAGGTAGTGCTTCCTCGAGTGTCTTAAAAGCAGATTCTTCGTCAAGGTGTCTTAAAAATGACATAATCAGCTCATAGGATATTCCCAATTCGGCTTTTC
Organism: uncultured Cryomorphaceae bacterium; assembly: GCA_963748925.1. Taxonomy (GTDB): domain Bacteria; phylum Bacteroidota; class Bacteroidia; order Flavobacteriales_D; family Cryomorphaceae; genus Cryomorpha. The sequence continues at coordinate 70,414 of CAVVKG010000002.1, forward strand.
CTTTTTCCAGAGCTTCATATATCCCATCTATAACTTTTTTAAAGGGTACACCTCTGTCGGTGTGTGTTTGCGGGTCAAAGAATATCTCTACGTGCTGTACATTTTCATCAGCCACTTTCGTCAAATAAGCCCATGTAAGGTCAAAGAAATCTTGCTCTTCAATAAGCACATTTGCGCCGGCGTAGTAGATGTCAAGAAATTCCTGCAGGTTATTGAAGTTATAAGCCTCTTTTACTTCTTCTGCTGAATTATATGGAATGGTAATTCCATTGCGCCGCGCAATATCAAACATTAATTCGGGCTCAAAACTACCCTCAATATGAAGGTGCAATTCCGTTTTAGGAAGCGCATGAATAAATTCTCGTAGACTTGGATCTATCATAGGTGAGTTGTAAAATGTATTTTAAAAAGGGGCGAAAAATAGGTAATCCTTTTGCTAATGGCGAAAAAAGATTTTTTCATCCTTTGTAGTCAACATTCAAAATGGCAATTTCTTTCGTGCCGTTTTCCAGTTTTAATTCTGCGCTATCGCCGGCCTTTCTTCCGAGAAGCGCCTTTGCGATAGGCGAGGTAAAGGCAATTTTACTGGCTTTGATGTCGGCTTCATCCACTCCAACAATTTGAAACTGACGTGGTTTACTTTCGTTGCTAAACTGAAAAGTAACGTTGGCGCCAAATCTAATGTCGGTCGTATCCATATCAGATTGTTCAATAACCTCTGCCGAGTTTATTCTCTCAAGGAGCATATTTAGTTTTCCATTCAATACCTTAAGCGCAGCGCGTCTTTCCGGACTATCCTCAACCGGTACATCTTTTCTTTCTTCATCCAGAGCGATCTTTTCGTTCTCTAGTTGAACCATCCCTGCCGGCGTCACATAATTTGTAACGCCATCGGGTAGGGGAGACCGCTGCGGGATAATAGGGTTTTCTTCCTGATCATCCTCTTTTACAAATGCTCTGCTCATGATCTATCTGTTTTAATCATAATAATAAGCCAAACTTCTCAAACCTAAAGCTGGAGTTTACTTAGCGATTCTCCAAATAATCCCAACGCTTTTCGAAATGTTCATCTCCTCCGGGTTAAGCTGAATATTATTGCTGCCAGCCGATGCTTCCGCTGCATCGTAGCGCATGGATTTTTGACGCATGAGAATATCATTGTCTCCATCAGAGTATTCATAGTTCACTTCCTTGATGTCGATTAGCCTCACATTCAAGGCTTCCGCCAATGTTTCTGCCTTTGCACGAGCGTCTTTTACTGCATCTTTAATGGCTTCCTGGCGCATTTTATCTTTCTGGGTTTCGGAAAGGGAAAAACCAATCTGATAACCAAAATTATAACGCTCGTTATTAAGCGTGTTCATCACCAGATTTAAGTTTTTTTCAGAATGGTCTAAATTCATTGATAAGGTAATATTCCCAATATAGCCCACAAGCACCCTTTCCCGATCTTGATAGTTATAGTCTTCGGTGATGCTCAGTTGATTGCTTTTGATTTTTTCTTTGGCAATTCCCGCTTTAACCAATGCTTCATTTAAATCATTAAATGTAGCTGTGAGTTGGTTGGTGCATTCCTGGTAAGTTTTGGCTTTAGCCTGGATGGGAATTGTTACACTTAAAACTTCGGGTACAGCCTTCATTTCAGCTTGCCCCTTTACTTTTATGACGCTATCTGAATCTTGGGCAGTCATAGATAATACTCCAATTGAAAGAATAATTGTTGTGATTAATACTTTTATTTTCATGTTATTATTTTTTACACCTGAGATAAGAAATGAACCAGGGCCAAACTGCTAAAATTAACTGTACGCCCTCGTGATTTAATTTGAATTTTTGAAAGTAATAAAAAATGCCTGAAAAATAATTCAGGCATTTGCACTAATTTTTTGACTGTGGAAATTTTTCCCACTATGTGCTACATTGTAGATTTAGGCTACATTATAGGCCATTTGATTATCGTATTTATTTAAGATCTTAGTAATCTCCCAATCCATTAACGGCATGTTAATAATTCCTTTGGTAAGCGGATGAGCACTACCTTTTATTATATCATTTGCATGGGAGTCATATCCCAATAAATAAATTTCTGGAAATTCTTTTCCGAGATTCTGCAATTGGAGTTTATCCAGAAAATTCCAGCCACTTGAACTTGGCAAATGAATATCCAGTAATATTATGCTAGGCAGCGCTTTACCTACTGAGGTTCTTTGATGAATATAGTTCATTGCATTGTCAGCGTTGTAGGCCACAGCTATCTGATACACGAGATTCGTGTTCTCTATAATCATTTCGTTTTGACGCGCCGTCTTAGGATTTCCTTCGATAAGTAAAACAGATTCAATTAGATTTTTCATGTCAGATAGCTTTTAAGAATTACAAACTACTGACTAAAAACCATACCAAAGTAAATTTAGTATTTGCTTTTTGCCAAAAAATTAAAAGCTGTTTTATATACCTCGAAATATTTCCAGAAAAGAAAGGAGCAGAATGAAAAATTAAAACCGCATTTCTAATCTTTATAGAATGAACGGTCTACTGAAATCGCCTGATTATTTTAATTTGTGAAATTTATAGCGTTTTCAGCTGAGCTTTCACTGGACGTAAAAGGAAGTTTTTCCCTTACGAGGTAGTTTATCTTTTCGTCTTTCGGTGATTTGTGTAGATAATAGACGTAATTTTCAAAAACCTTTATTTTTTGTGCAAAAGGATAATGGAGCTTGAAGGGTCTACCGGTTGCTCCGGTTTCAATATTTACCTCCCGCAGGTACATAACTCCAGCTTTCTCGTGCAAGGTATAAAGGCTCTCATCAAATGGATCTTGTATCATTTTCACCAAATCTTCTTTGAGCAATGAATTGTGATACATTCCTTTAGATCGAATGAAAACACCAGAGCGGTCGTGATAATTTACAGTGTTATTCAAGTGGTCAAAAACCAGAATTTCATCATTTACCTTGAATCCGGGAGCATAGGGTTTCGAAATATCTCTTAAGACGTAGAAGCTTCGCAGGTAAGTAGAGAACATTTTATGGTTTACACCCGTGGATTCTTCCAATTTCAAAGCTGCTTCCAGTTCTGTTTCGCTGAGCATGGTATAGTCATCAGCTACTTTGTTGAAATACGCCGGGTTCTGAACAAGTCTAACCAAATAAGTTTCATCTTTAGTGGGATTGTAAACTTTATGTGCTACCTGAGGAATGAAAGGATAGTAATAGGAAAAAAACACACCATTTTCATTTTCGGCGTAGGCCAGAGAAATAAAATTTAGATAGTTTGAATAGTCTACCCCTTTAATAAGAAGATTTTTCTGGCCTCTTTCTAAGACGTAACATGTATCAGCGCCTTCTAAATAAAGTGTCCCCCAGGGGGCCAAATTCAATCCTTGTATATAGTCAGGTAAAATTTGTCGCTCAATAAGCTCTCCGTAGCGAAAAGCGCTAAAGGAACAATTGATATAGGGTTTCAAACCTTTGCGCACATCACCCTTGCCATGATGCATATAAGAGAGTGCAATGAGGGTATCACTTAAAAAGGTGTAATCAAATACATGCTCAAATTCAGGGTCGTGGACCTTTTCTATCCCCTCACTTTCAAGAACCATACTGCTGAGGTTAGAGGTTGGAGTAAGGAAATACTTGTTTTCTGATGCTCCGCTCAACGAAGCCGGTAAAATTTTTTGTGTATTGTATTTCGAATGAGATAAAATCAAGAGCTCACTGGCCGTGTAAGGCAAAGTAAACTTCCCCTCGTAATCTGTTTTAGTAGAATGTTTACCCATTCGTACATGAGCTTTACCCACAGGCCCAAGAAAAGAACCCGAATAGACATACCCGGAAACGACCTTGTCCTGGCCAAAAGTATTTGAAACAATGAAAAAACAGGCAAGAAAAACAAACCACCTCATGCCTAAAAATACAAAAGATTATTCTTAATGCGCGAATTGGTTGAATTCGAGAATATGAAAGTTTGTTAAGTAGAGTATGCTTACAAGACCAGATTCTGTGTTTTATGCCTATTTGGAACAGTCTTAAATTAGGTTCAAATCATTGACTTTCAAATGTTAATAGGTCTATATTTTAAGTTTTTAGGATCAGAATCTCGCGTTATAGCCAGACATAAACACCCGCTTTTAACGGTTGAATAAGGGCAAATATTGAATCCGTATACATCCATGTTAAACCAAAGCAAAAAAAAGAGGTGCACAATGGCACCTCTCAAATTAATTATATAATACGACCAGGCTTATCTCCAGTCTACAATCTCGTTTGCTTCGTATTCTTTAGCCTCGAGCTTCACCTTTACCTTTTTAAAGGTTTCAATTGTATATTCAACATCTTCCAATGTATGAACTGAAGTTGGTATTAATCTAAGCATAATAACCTCTTTCGGTACAACAGGGTATACAACGATAGAGCAGAAAATACTGAAGTTTTCGCGAAGATCCATTGTGATATTGGTTGCTTCACCAAGCGATCCTTTTAGGAAAACCGGAGTAACAGCTGAGTTTGTTACACCCAAATCAAATCCTGCTTTGCGTAACCCATCTTGAAGAGCTGTTGCTATTTTCCAGAGTTTTTCTTTGTGCTCTGGTTCAGTTCGCATCATCTCCAATCGCTTAATAGCCCCAGCCACGATAGGCATGGGAAGTGATTTTGCAAATGTTTGCGAACGCATATTGTATCTCAAAAATTCAATTACCTGTTCATTACCGGCAACGAAAGCACCGATACTCGCCATCGCTTTTGCGAATGTTCCAAAGTAAACGTCTATTTCATCCTGAACTCCTTGGAAATCACCAGCACCGCGGCCTTGTTCACCAATTGTACCAAATCCATGCGCATCGTCCACGAAAAGGCGGAATTTGTATTCTTCTTTAAATTCAACAATTTCCTTGAGTTTTCCCTGGTCGCCAGCCATACCGAATACACCCTCTGTTACAACCAGGATACCACCGCCGGTATTGGCTGCCCATTTACGGGCGTGCTCAAGCTGCTTGGCAAAACTTTCCATGTCATTGTGTTTAAACACAAATCGTTTTCCCTGGTGTAATCTAACTCCGTCGACCATGCAAGCATGAGATTCAGAGTCGTATACAATAACGTCATTTCTGTCTACCAGCGCTTCAATAGCCGACTGGCAACCCTGATAACCATAATTTAATAGGAAGGCGTCGTCTTTTTGCATGAAATCTGCCAAATCAGCCTCTAATTTCTCGTGCAGAGAAGTCTGGCCCGACATAATTCGTGCACCCATAGGATACCCCATTCCCCACTGAGCTGCAGAATCTGCATCGATCTTTCTCACCTCAGGGTGATTAGAGAGTCCTAAATAATTGTTAATGCTCCAAACCAAAACTTCTTTTCCGCGAAAAGTCATTTTATTTCCTATTTCCCCTTCGAGTTTTGGAAAGGTAAAATAACCATGAGATTCTTTAGCGTGCTTGCCCAAAGGGCCGCGATTATCTTTAATTTTGTCGAATATATCTTGCATAGAGATGTGATGTTATACAAATTTCAAACGGCAAAAGTACAGCTAATTACATATCTTACCAAAGTGGAGATAAAATAACTACGAACAATTTAGCGTTGTTAACTGCCGTTAATGGTTTTTTACATCACTAAAATGATTGTATCTTTGCGCGATATTTTTAGAATCTTGCGAATAACACTATTTATTTTTAGCCTCTTTATCTTATCGGGATGTTCTGAGTACAACAAAGTACTCAAGAGCTCAGATGTGGAATATAAGTATGCTAAAGCAAAAGAGTACTTTGAAGAAGAGGAGTACAGTAAGGCCCTTTCACTTTTTGACGAGTTAGGAACTCTGTTCCGCGGCTCCTCACGAAGCGAGGAAGTGCAGTTTTACATTGCTGACTGTCATTACGAGCTCAGAGATTATTTCTTTGCTAACTACTACTATAAGAACTTTGCGAAGACCTATCCAGCTAGTCCTAGAGCTGAGACGGCTCAGTTCAAAAGTGCCTACTGCAGTTACCTTAATTCGCCGAAGAGCAGCCTCGATCAATCCCAAACCGATCAGGCGATCGATGAGTTTCAATTGTTTTTAAACCGGTACCCTGAAACATCGCTTAGAGACAGTACCAATGAAATGATAGATGAATTGAGGCTAAAGCTTGAGAAAAAAGCTTTTGATAACGCCAAACTCTACTATCTTACTGAGAATTATAAAAGTGCATCGGTAGCATTAAAAAATATGCGCCGCGATTTTCCGGACAGTCCACACCGCGAAGAGATTGAATTTTTGATCGTAAAGAGCTCTTATTTACTTGCTGTAAATAGCATTGAATCGAAGAAAGAAGAGAGATTGAACGAAACCATCGAAAATTACCATAAATTTGTGGACGCTTATCAGGATAGTGAATACATTGAAAAAGCTGAAAGTTATTATGCCGATGCTATCCGTGAGCTTGATAAAATGAAATTTTAATTTAATATTGAAGCATGAACTTCAAGAATACAAATGCCGCACGAACTACCAAAACGCGTAACGTGCAAGACCTTGAGAAAGAAACAGGAAATATTTACGAGTCTATCGTAATTATTTCTAAACGAGCTAACCAAATTTCGCAGGAAATGAAGGAAGAGCTTAACTCAAAACTTCAGGAGTTTGCTACAACTCAAGATAATTTAGAAGAGATTTTTGAGAACCGCGAGCAAATCGAAATTTCAAAATTCTACGAGCGCCTTCCAAAGCCACACTCTATTGCTGTGCAGGAAATGCTTGAAGATGATGTTTATTTCAGAAGAGTAGAAGAGGAGCCTGAAGAGAAAGAATAATACAATGAGTATGCTTCAGGGTAAGCGGGTTTTACTCGGCATTACAGGTAGTATTGCTGCCTATAAATCTGCCTACCTGGTTAGAGATTTAATCAAAGCCGGTGCAGAAGTGCAGGTTATTTTGACTCCTGCTGCCGGTGAATTTGTAACTCCACTTACTCTTGGAACTCTTAGCAAGCGCCCGGTTCTCACTGATTTAGTGAAAGACTCAGAGCATGGCGTGTGGAATAATCATGTAGAACTCGGTCTCTGGGCCGATGTTTTTTTAATTGCTCCGGCTTCCGCCAATACTTTGGCCAAAATGGCTTCCGGTGAGGCCGATAATCTCTTGCTCACAACCTATCTAAGTGCTAAGTGCCCGGTATTTTTTGCTCCCGCTATGGATTTGGATATGCATGCTCACGGGTCAACGCAGGATAACGTTCACACCCTTGAGCAACGTGGTAACCTCCATATTCCATCAGAATCTGGAGAGTTGGCCAGCGGCCTTGAAGGAACGGGTAGAATGGCTGAGCCAATTCACATTCTGGCTTTTTTGGAGCGTTATTTTGCCGAAAAGGCACCCCTGCGAAACAAACGAATTTTAATAACTGCAGGTCCTACCGAGGAGCCAATAGACCCTGTAAGATACATAGGCAACAGGAGCACAGGAAAAATGGGTTATGCCATTGCTACAGTAGCTGTTGCTCTTGGTGCCGAAGTTACACTTGTTAGCGGGCCTGTATCGATTGAACCGCCAAGAGGTGTAAATATCGTAAGAGTGGGAACTGCGGCAGAAATGTATGAAGCAACTCTTAGTCGCTTCGAAAATATAGATATTGGCATTCTATCTGCGGCTGTGGCCGATTATCGCCCGGTAAATCCTGCAAATGAGAAAATAAAAAAACAGAGTGCCGAAATGAATATTGCACTTGAAAAAACCCAGGATATTCTTAAAGCTCTGGGTGGTTTAAAAAAGAAAGACCAAATTCTGGTGGGTTTTGCCCTTGAAACAGAAAATGCCATCGAAAACGGTAAAAAGAAGTTGGAAGCTAAGAATTGCGATATGATTGTATTAAATTCACTTCGCGACATTGGGGCGGGATTTGGCCATGATACCAATAAAGTAACCCTTCTTTTGCACAATAAAAATTTGGAATTGGAGTTGAAACCAAAGTCGGCTGTAGCCAAAGACATCTTTGACTGCATAATACGAGAACTTTTATGATGAAACGAATTTTTTTCTTCCTGATATTTTTTGCTTGTTTTTTTAAAACGACTGATGCCCAGGAGTTAAATTGTCAGATAGACGTGATTTACCCACAAATTCAAGGTGTGAATACCGCCATTTTTGACCAGATGGAACAGGACATTTTTGAATTTATGAATAATCGAAAATGGACCAATGACAAATTTACTATCGAAGAGCGCATTAAGTGTAGCTTGATTTTGAATATCACAGAAGCCAGGGCAAGTTCCAATACCTATAGAGCCGAACTGCAGATTGTTTCTACGCGCCCAGTATTCAATACAGATTACGAGAGTCCAATCTTGAATATCAAAGACATCAATATGGTTTTTGATTATTTTCAAAACACTCAGTATAATTTCAATGCCGATAATTTTCAAAACAATCTGGTTTCGGTACTGGCTTTTTATGCCTACATGATTATCGGATATGACTACGATACATTTGAATTAAATGGTGGTACACCATATTTTCAGCAGGCTCAGCGAATTGTGCAGAGTGCTCAGGTGTCTAATTTCCCTGGATGGAAGGCATTTGAAGGCGATAAGAACCGTTATTGGCTGGTAGAAGACATACTTCATAAGACTTTTGTGCCCCTCAGGTCGACCTTATACCAATACCACCGTGAAGGGCTGGATGTGATGAGTGATAAAACGCAGGTAGGCCGTCAAAAAATACTTGCCGCGATTCAAGGTTTTAATCAAATACACCGGATTAAGCCTATGGCGTATGTCACGCAGACCTTCTTTTTGGCAAAAAGTGATGAAATTGTAAATGTTTTTAAAGAGGCACCCGCTCCAGAACGCAATACAGCTTATGAAACCTTATCAAAGGTAGACCCGGGTAATATTTCGAAATACGATAAAATGCAGAAGGGTAAATAAACTTACCTCTCTAAAAATCCTTCTCTTTTCCGCGAATACTCCATTCGAATTCGCAATATTTGCACTATGCTGAAACATCTGTCAATAAAGCATTATGCACTCATTGAAAATCTGGAAATAGATTTTGACAAAGGCTTGAATATCCTTACCGGGGAAACCGGTAGCGGAAAATCGATTATCCTGGGTGCCCTGGGCTTAATTATAGGCGAAAGGGCAGAAACCCGTGTTGTGCAAGACGGAAAGAAAAAATGCGTCGTAGAAGCGGCATTTGATCTAAAAGGAATGGGTCTGGAAGATCTATTTGCCGATTCTGATCTCGATTATGAAGAAGTATCCCTTATAAGACGTGAAATTCTCAGCACGGGCAAGAGCAGAGCTTTTGTAAACGATACGCCCGTAACGCTTAATATCCTTAAAGATCTTGGACTGCGCTTACTGGATATTCACTCGCAACACCAAACCATTCAAATAAACGATCCTAAGTTTCAACTCAGAGTTTTAGACCGCTTTGCCGACTCTCGGAAGGAGTTACTTAACTATAAATCAAAATATCAGGATTTTGTATCAAAAAAGAGGGAGCTTGATGAGCTTCTAAGTGTTCGGCGTGAGAGCATGAATGAAATTGATTTTATTCGGTTTCAGGTTGAAGAGCTTCGTGCGGCGGCATTGAATGATATCGATGGTGAAACACTGGAGGAAGAGTACAATACTCTTGCTAATGCCGAAGAAATTACCCAGACACTTAGCGGTGCCATTGAGCTTTTAAATTCCGGAGAATCTCCAGTTCTGTCATCGCTCACCTCAGTGCGCGAGCTTGTAAATCGCATTTCAGGCTTTTCTAAAATCTATGCAGAGATAAGCGACCGGTTAAAAAGTAGCATTATTGAACTTGATGACATAGCAGGCGAACTGGAGAACCACTCAGGCCAGATTGAAGCCGATCCCAGAAGACTTGTTAAACTCGAAGAGATCAGGTCAACGATATTTCGCCTTGAGCAAAAACACAATGTGGAAGGGGTTGTAGCACTTGTCCAAAAAAGAGATGAACTGGAGTCTAAATTATCTGGAACAGAAAGTTTAGATGAACGTATTGAAGAAATTGAAAAAGAGATTGTTAAAATATCAGATGAGTTGTCTTTGGTGGGAGGGGAGTTGTCTGAAAAACGCAAGAAGTCTATCACCAAGTTTTCTTCTGAAATAGAAAAAGTACTTTCCGGTTTGAATATGAAATCGGCTAAGTTGATCCTTGATTTGACGACAACAAAAGAACCCGGTGCTGATGGATTTGACAAACTTACCATGCTTTTTAGCGCCAATGCCGGCCGCAAGCCTGAACCGCTTAAAATGGTTGCTTCCGGTGGGGAGTTATCTCGACTTATGCTCGCTATTAAAAAGCTGTCTGCTGTAAAAGATGATGGTAAATCAATCATTTTTGATGAGATAGATACAGGTGTATCTGGCGAAGTAGCCAACTCAATGGGTTCCATAATGAAAGAAATGGCGAGCGAAATGCAAATAATTTGCATCACCCATCTTCCCCAAATTGCCTCAAAAGGAGAAGCCCACTACAAAGTCTTTAAATCGGAAAAAGATGACGTCGTGAAGACTCAAATAGAACGACTTAGCTCTGACGAACGCGTAGTAGAAATCGCCCAGATGCTGAGTGGAGCAAACACTTCTGAGGCAGCTCTGGCTAATGCGCGAGAACTCTTACTAGCCAATTAAGCGATTCGGAAACCCATTTTTCTATATTTGTGCTTTAATTTCAAAAATATACCATGGCTAATAATCTGCTTAAAGGAAAGAAAGGAATCATATTTGGAGCCCTCAATGACATGTCAATCGCTTGGAAAGTTGCTGAGAGAGCACACGAAGAAGGTGCTGAGTTTGTATTGACCAATGCGCCTATCGCAATGCGAATGGGAGAGATTAACAAGCTTGCTGAGAATTGTGGCAACGCACTTGTAATTCCGGCTGACGCAACTGATATGGATGATTTGGCTAACCTGATTGATAAAGCCGTGGAACACCTTGGAGGAAAGCTGGATTTTATTCTTCACTCCATCGGTATGTCACCTAACGTGAGAAAGGGTAAGCACTACACCGAAACCAATTACGATTTCTACCACAAAACCCTCGATATCTCAGCAATGAGCTTTCACAGAGTGCTAAAAACGGCTTACGAGAAAGATGCGATGAACGATTGGGGTTCAGTTGTAGCTTTGTCATACATTGCTGCTCAGAGAGTTTTCCCTGATTACAATGACATGGCTGATGCTAAGGCTCTATTAGAGTCAATTACCAGAAGCTTCGGTTATCACTATGGAATTCGTAATAAGGTACGTATCAACTCTATTTCACAATCACCTACCATGACTACTGCAGGTAGCGGTGTAAAGGGCTTTGATGAATTTGTAACCTATGCTGATGAGATGAGCCCTCTTGGTAACGCCGGCTCTTTGGATTGTGCCAATTACGTAATCACTATGTTTAGTGACCTAACAAAGTACGTAACCATGCAAAACCTTTTCCACGATGGAGGCTACAGCTTTACGGGAGTATCTCAGCAGGTGATAGATAAGTTTAAGAAAGACTAGTCTTACTCAACTTTTGTTAACCATAAATTTCATTTTTGGTTAAAGGCGCTTTTAGCGCCTTTGATATGGCTTTGCAGTGGTCATAAATTGATTTTCGATGTCTAATGGCAGTCAGGTCCTTTGCAATGGTGAAGGCGATAGGATTAAACCTAAGAGGAATGTGATCAATTTAAGTAATTGAATTATAGACGTCTATATTTTAATGCTTGCACCGGTATTTCTTATGATTTCTGAAATCTCGCTTAGCATCATTGCAGTAGCCCCCCAAACAGTTTCACCTTCCACTTCGTAATACTTGATATCTATTTCGGTTTTTAAAGACTCGATAAATAATCTTTTTTCAAGGATTTTTGATGGTTCCAAAAAAGCCGATATCGGAGCTTCAATAATTTTTTGGACTTCAATTTCATCCGCAATGAAGTTGGGCAATACATTGCTGTATGCTAGAAATGGTGATACCAGAAATCGACTTGGTGGGATATACACTTGGGTTAGATTTCCAATTTTTAGCACTTCCTCCGCTTTAATGCCTACTTCTTCATTTGCCTCACGCAATGCTGTGTGCCATAATGTTTTGTCAAATACTTCCTGCTTTCCACCGGGGAAGCTCACCTGTCCGCTATGTGTTCCCTCGTAAACGTTGCGCAGCATTAATACGGTGTGTAGCTCTCCATTTTTTGGATAGAGAAGGGCTAGAACAGCGCCTTGTCTCGCATTTGGGTCAACATTAGCAATGTTATCAGGCCGCGGTCGCTTGTAGTTGATCATCCGCTTCTGGGCATCCCAACCGGGAAGCGGGCCTTTGAAGGCATTCGAAATTCGAGCAATTATTTCATCCACGGTGCAAAGATACTAACCTTTCTAAACGTTTATATTTGCGGCATGCCAGTTTATCAATTGAGTTCTGAAGTATTAGCATTTCCACCTGCCACCGTTGCCAATGATGAGGGCTTGCTGGCAATAGGAGGTCAGCTGCGCGAAGACTGGCTCTTAACGGCTTACTCTCAAGGATTATTTCCCTGGTATAGTGCAGGTGAGCCAATAATGTGGTGGAGTCCAGATCCACGATGCGTTTTGGTTCCAGCCGAGGTTAAGGTTCAAAAGAGTATGCGACCGATATTAAACAGCGATGAATATAGCTTTAAGTTTGATACAGATTTCAAGCAGGTGATAGAAAACTGTGCTGAAATACCGAGGTACAACCAGCCCGGAACATGGATCACCAAAGAAATGAAAGAAGCTTACCTGCGATTGCACAAAATTGGAATGGCCCATAGCGCAGAGGTTTGGAGAGATAAGGAACTTGTTGGGGGACTTTATGGGGTAAGTATCGGGCGTGTGTTTTTTGGTGAAAGCATGTTTAGCAAGGAACGGAATACATCAAAATTGGCTCTAATCCGCTTGTGCAGATGGCTGCAGGAAAGAGATTTTGTAATGGTCGATTGCCAGATCGCGTCTGATCACATGTCACGAATGGGAGCAATTGAAGTATCTCGCCACCACTTTCTTGAGGCGCTTGGAGAAGGGATGGTAAAACCTTCCTTAAAAGGCAAATGGAAGGTTTGATGCCTTGATTTTTCTATAAATTATATTAAACTTGGTCTGTAAACCGATCCTCCTAAAATGCAAAGTCCAAAAAAGCAACCTCTGGAACCGCATCAATGCATCAATTGCCATGCTATTTCAGAAACACCACACTGCCCGGTATGTGGTCAGAATATGACCGTTCCTCGTATAACCCTTGCCAGTCTTAGCAATGATCTTCAAGAGCGGGTCTTGGGACTGGATGGTCGTTTTAGTCGTACTTTTCTTGATACAGTCGTCAAGCCCGGACAGGTGGCTAAGGAGTTTATAGCCGGTAATCGAAGAAAATATTTATCACCTATTGGCTATTTCTTTGTGATACTTACTGTGTATCTCCTAATTATGGGCTTTGAAGATTTAACGCCTTTTGACTTGTCAAACCGAGGTATGGAATTAGGTGCCGGGAATAGTTCCTCTCCAAGATCTGCGGAATTTCAAAAAGTGGCTATGGAGAAGTTTGGAAGCCTGTTTAATGACTATTTTAGGGTTGTAAGTTTTTTTACCGTTTTTTTAAGTGGTTTTTTAGTTTGGTTATTTAACCGCAAAAAAGGGTACAACATTACTGAAACCATGGTTTTTGCATTCTATGTAGAGGCAGTAATTTACATTTTATCCATTATCGGATTGCCTTTTTTAAATTCTGATCAGCAATGGATTATGTTTGTAACTGCCGGTGTATCATTTCTATTTTTTATTTATGCTTACATGGACTTTTTACCACATAGGAGCAGAGTGGTAGGAATATTAAAGGGATTGGTAATACGTTTTCTTGTATTTTTCTTAATTGGATTTATTGTTGCCATTTTAATGGTGGGGTACTTGTTAATGAATAAGGACTTGTTTTTTCCGCAATCTTAAATAAACGATTTATGTCCAGCCAAATATTCAAAATGAGAATGTTTCTTTTCATGATTTTTCTCTCTTCATGTGGCTTTGCACAGGATGGCTGGCAGTGGACCGAATTAGCTGAAATGCCCGAGCCGGTGAGCAATAATGCCGTTACGGAAGGATATTGTGGAGATACGCTATGTGTTTACAGTTTCACGGGAATCGGGAGTAATTTGGATCCTGAAGCCATCCATTTAAAAGCTTGGCGTTACAATTCAATTTTGAATACGTGGCAACAGTTGCCTGATGTAGACGATACTATGGGTAAAATTGCTGCAAGCGCAAGCACGGTTAAAAACAAAATTTACATTATTGGCGGGTACCATGTTTTACCTAATTTTAATGAAATCACTTCTGCCAAAGTTCATCGGTTTGATCCTCAAACGAATCAATGGTTGCCCAATGGTACTGATGCACCAATTCCAGTTGATGATCAGGTGCAAGTAGTTTGGCGCGATAGCTTGATTTACACAGTTACCGGCTGGAGCACGAGTACCAATATAACCGATGTTCAAATTTACAATCCTGCAAATGATTCTTGGGCCGCGGCTACACCGGTTCCTACCAGTAATTCATTTCGCGCTTTTGGTGCTTCGGGAGTGATTGTTGGTGATACAATATTTTATTACGGAGGTACTCAGATTTCAGGTATTAATTTCGTAGCAAACAACAATATCAGGAGGGGAGTAATTAATCCTGAGGATCCCACAGAAATAGAATGGGACTTGCTGCCTGATACGGAGTTTGAAGACGGATACAGAACCGCAGCATTTAGCTATGGAGAAAGCGCAGTTTGGATAGGAGGTGCTTCAACCGCTTATAACTTCGATGGCTTGGCTTATAGCAATGGCAGTGGTGTGGAGCCCGAATCAGTTATTCGGTTATTTGACACTACCAATCAGAGTGCTACAATCGCTCAACCTACTCCTTACGGTGTAATGGATTTAAGAGGTATAGCAGTGGAATCGGGTAATTCATGGATAGTAGCAGGAGGAATGGAAGCCAATCAGGAGGTGGGTTCTAAAGTTTATCGTGTTGAGGCTCCATTGCTTAGCATATATGAGTTAAAGTCATTTTCAACTACAATCCATCAAGAAGGAAGCCTGATTGGTTTGAGATTTTCGCAGTATTTATCAGCTCAACTCCATGTTTATGATTCTGTAGGCAAAAGTATTGCAAGTGATCAAATTAATGGCAATGAATTCTCTATCAGCCTCATCAATAATGCTACGGGAATCTATTTTATTTCCATCTTAACTGAATCCGGTGAAAACACTGTGCTGAAAGTTTGGAATCCTTAGCTTTGCGCAAAAATTCACGAAATGTACCCAGTATCTTTTACGGGAATAACCGTTTACGGTGTTTACATACATGAACCCGGCGGGTTTATTACAGACTTGCTTATTGGCTTGGTTTGCTTGGGATTACTTCTAAAACTTCCTAATTCAAAAGATTTGTTCCAAAGAAACTGGACGCTTTTCATAGCAATGATAGGTATTGGTGGAGTGGGAGGTGCATTGGTTCATGGCATACCCACTGTTCTGGGCGAGACACTCTTTTATTGGATGTGGGTATTGAAAAATATTTTTATTCCAATTGCCAATTATTATGCAGCTTACTTGGTTTTGCTTCAGATGTTTCCTGCAAAGATTAAATTGCTGAACACTATTTTATTGGTGAAACTAGTATCGATCAATCTGATTATGGCTTATACCTATTCGTTTCTGCCTGTAGTTATTGACATCGCTATTACCTATATTCTCGTTATCTGGCTTTCTTCAAAATTGATAGAGCAACTTCCGGCATATAAAAACATTCGTGCAGCCTTCATTGTAGCTTTCCTATCGGGTCTTTTATACCTGACTAAATATGATATTGACCCAGTTTGGTTTTCTCATAAGGATATGGCTCATATTTTTGTGTTGGTAAGTGTTTATCTGATTTATAAAGCCATCCTGATCAAAGAGAAGGATTATCATTTTGGCAAAGTCTCTAAATAAAGGCTGTCCATAAATGGCTGATTGAAAATGCTGATTGTACTATCTTAGAAATGTAAACATCGGTATGATCTGACCAGCTTGGTTACGGAATTGGGTAGTAAATTATTTTACGGGCATGTTTGTGGAGACCCGGCGGGATCGATTTCCCTGCCAAACCAAACAGCTGCGAAACCCTGATAAATACCAATCCCCATTGCATTCCAGTCTGTTTTCTTCCAAATGTTCTCATTAAGGATTATAGCGTTGTGGCTTTGGCTTTCTTTCCACGCCGCAAGTGCAGACTCTGCTGAAACTTCTTGTGTGGGATACAGACTATTAAATTCTCCCATGACAATTTCGTATCCATCTCCATCATAATCTGTTAATTCTCTTGGCTTATTCCACATGCATTCACCGTCCTCTCCTGAATTATAGCAGCATCCTTTCCACCTTCCCTCCTCAGACCAGGAGTGGGGATTGCAATTGTTCTCATCATCGTATGGCTTATTTATTACCAGGTCACTTACATGCTCCTTTGCAACATGAGTGAGAGAGCTTGATAAGGGTATAGGAGTAAGCCCATTCTCAATTCGGTAACTGTTTATCATTTCTGCCAAATTGGATTCATTTTTAGTAAGGCAGATCTGGCTGTCACTATCTAGTAAATGTTCAGGGTCTGTCAAGTTAGAAAAGAAGAGACAATTGCTTAGAATAAACAGAAATAACATTTTCATATAACCTAATAACGTGTGATTCGAAGGTTTTCTTGTGTACTTATATTATTTGATTGAACAACTCTTTTTATGACTCTGAAATTTTCAATTTAAAAATCACAGAAAGATGGAGTTTCTTAGTTTATCACAATTAAAAAAATGGTATTTTACCCTCATAATCTAGTTGCAGTTAAATGATTCTACTCGCGAGCACAACCCAAATACCTTTTTTAACCGAAATAGTTGTCATTCTGGGTCTTTCCATCCTGGTGATTTTCATCTTTCAGAAGCTAAATATCCCTGCTGTATTGGGATTTTTGGCCACCGGTGTTATGTTTGGTCCGCATGCTATTGGCTTTGTTCAGGCAGGCGAAGAGATAGAAATACTCAGCGAAATAGGTGTTATACTGCTGCTTTTTATCATAGGACTCGAGTTTAGCCTTAAAAGCTTAATGTCGATGAAAAAAGTGGTTCTCATTGGAGGATCTATGCAAGTGGGGCTCACTATTCTGTTGTCGGCGGCAGGAGCTTATTTGTTGGGCTTTGCTGTCAATAAGGCTTTTTTTCTCGGATTTTTGATAGCCTTAAGTTCCACTGCAATCGTCCTTAAAGTTTTGCAGGACAAAGGCCTTATGCGAACTCCCCATGGTAGGATAGCACTTGGTATACTTATTTTTCAGGATATTATCGTGGTGCCGATGATGCTCCTGACACCCATTTTGGCAGGGCAGGATTCAAATGTTCTCATGTCGCTTTTAGTTCTTGCCGTAAAGGTAATTTTAGTAATCGGGATGGTTTACATTTTGGCGAGGCATTTGGTTCCCAGGATACTGCATGAAATTGCGCGTACCAGGAGTCGTGAACTCTTTCTGATTACCATTATAGTGATTTGTTTTTCAGTGGCTTATTTTACTTCTGTAATGGGGTTGTCGCTTGCACTGGGAGCCTTTATGGCAGGTCTCTGTATTAGCGAAAGCGAATATAGCCATCAGGCAACGGGTCTAATTATTCCTTTTAGGGAGATTTTTACGAGTTTCTTTTTCGTCTCAATAGGAATGTTGCTCGATTTGGGGTTTGTTTATGAAAATCTAGCAATGGTGGTGCTATTGACTTTGGGAGTATTTGTTCTAAAGTTTTCAATTATAACACTATCGACTCTGGCTTTAAAATACCCACTTAAGACGGGCGTAATCGTTGGTTTCAGTCTCTTTCAAGTGGGTGAGTTTGCCTTCATCCTCTCTAGAAGCGGAATGGATGTAGGTCTTCTCAACGAAAATACATATCAGTATTTTCTTTCTGTTTCAATATTGACAATGGGTATCACTCCATTTTTAATTGATTACGGCGATAGATTAGCCTTAGGGTTGCTCAAAACACCATTTAAGAAGCTGGCTTTTATGGAGAATTCAAGGAGTTCTCCTGAACCTGAGGCGGCAGAAATAGAAGATCTAAACGGTCATCTAATCATTATCGGGTACGGTACAAATGGCCAAAATGCCGCACGGACAGCTCGTAAGGCTGGAATTCCTTATGTAATTCTGGAGCTTGATGCTGACATTGTTCGAAAGGCCTCACTCGCAGGTGAGCCTATTATTTTTGGCGATGCCCGTAATAGCCATATTTTAGACCATGTTAGAATTTTCAAGGCACGCGTGGCGGTGGTGGCGGTAGCCGATCACGACGATGCGCTTGTTATCGTTTCTCAAATTCGAGAAATTTGTAAAACAGTGCATATCGTTATTAGGGCAAAAACTATTGCTCAATCGGAAGAGCTCTTAATGGGAGGTGCAACGGAAGCAATAAGCGAAGAGTTTGAGGCATCAGTAGAAGTTTTTGCGCGAATGCTCAATCAATTTTTAGTGAGCAACGATGACATTGATCAATACATTGAAACCATTCGCGATGAAACTTACAGTTCTATTCATAGCAATTATCATGTCTATAAAAGAAATGCCATCGAACTTTCCAAGCTAAAAACGGCCACTATCTTTTTGCATAAAGACTCCCTTCTTAACGATAAGCATCTTGTTGAAGCCAATATTTTTCAAGACAATAAAGTTCGTGTAGTCGGCATATTACGAAACGGTAATCTATTTAAAGACTTTAATGGTGATTCGATACTTCGAAGTCAGGACGAGATAATTATTACAGGATCAGAGTTGAATGTAAATATTTTTTTAGACCAATGGTCAGAACTAAATCCAAAAAAAATGCCTGATCTTGAAGAAGTATCAGGCATTTAGTAAATTTAGAAAGTGGTGCTTACTCCGAGACGGCTTTAGTTTTGCCATTTGGAAAATAGCAGTTTAAAATTGAATCCATCTCGGATGCTCCCTTGCTGATTTCAATCGATTTTTTCCAGGTTTCATCGCTAAGCATTGACCTTAGAGGCTGTTCGCACGTAGCTATTTGCTTAAAAGCATCTTCTAAATGCTTGTCCCAAACCTTATGATATTTCAAAAGATCGTCGGGATAAACAACTTTTCTTTCAGTTCCTTCATCTACACCTCTAAAAGGAGAGTCAATGTTTAAGTAGCCGTAATCATCGGTTAGTTGCTCCCCCGGCTGAATATCGCGTATAGCAATTTCAAAATCGTAAGCAGTGGTCAAACAGTTTGAATTAAAACTGTGGTTTACAAACCGTGAGATATCCCAACACAATACCAGATTACCCTTATTATTTCTGAAACAATATGTGTCTAGAATTTCCTGATACATCGGGTCTAGCTCTTTAACTTTTTCAGGATCAAATTCCCGATCGAGTTTGTCTAAAGCCCAGGTAATTGTGCCTTTAGGTATTAACTCTGTGGCTACGACTCCGTAGCCGATTTCCTTACTTATAAATTTTAATTCTGTTTTTGGGTGTATCATTTATATTCGTTTAATGGGTGAAATATCAGTAATATGCAGACTAATTTTTCTAAATATAAAAAATTTTAATTTACTGAAAATAAGGTGAATACTTTAATTTTTAATCGAACCGAATTTAAAGGGATAAAAAGATAACTTAATTTTCGAGAAACGAAGAGAAAATTTTGAGTTATAATTGGACTATTGATAAACTCGTAAATGATTTATCTATTTTCAATGCGTTGTCTACCAAAAAACCTTAAGGCTTGACTAATGAACAAAGTACGGATGTACTTGAGTTCATTTAAGAATGAATGTGAAGTTGTTATGAGTATTTCAAGTCCATTTTCGCTATTCTCCGGTAGTTTAAATGCACATTAGCCGGCATTTATTCATCATTGCAAAGGGCCTAAAAAGAGGTTTACCGATTGGAAATGTTTTTTTGGCAGCTAGCACTTTTAAGAGGAGAATTCTCAAAGCCTGAAACAAGTCAGATTTGCCAGGTTTCTTACTTCAACTGATTCGGTATTTTTAGTTCAAATGTAGTTCCATCCCCTAATTCAGATTTCACATGGACCTCGGCTTTTAATTTTTCAATAGCTCCCTTAGCCAAATATAGTCCAAGCCCTGTACTTTTCGTATCTTTATTATCGGCGCTGCGATAAAACATATCGTAAATATTTGGTAATTCCGATTCTGCAATACCAATTCCAAAATCCTCTATTTTGACGTGTAACATGTCATCTTCCAGGTTGGCGTCTATATTGACTTCATAAGAATCCGCACCTTTTTTCCCATATTTCACTGCATTGGATATAATGTTGCTCAGACAAATTTTCAAGCGCATTTTATCAGTGTGCAGTTCACCGGCACCCCGATAGGTGAAGTTGATTTTTGCCTTGCTGTGGTAAGCAGTCAGAGATTCGATAATATCGTCAATTAGTGGCTTTACCTGGATAGGCTCAATGCTAATTTCAGACTTAAAGTTTCTATAATAGTCCAGCGTAGTTTGAATATATGTGTCCATTTTAACCACACTTTTTTCCATAAGCTCAAAAAATTGAGTTTGGCCCTCTACTTCTTTTTCAAGCTTAGCCAGATTTATGAGCCCTAACATAGACATTAATGGAGCTCTTAAATCATGGGAAACACTGTAGACAAATCTGTTCAATTCGGAATTCGTTTTACGGAGTTCTTCGTTTTTTTTCTTTAGAGCAATGCGCGCTTCGAACATTGAAAAACCTGTTTCCAACGTAGCTTGCATGAGGTCGTTGTTCCACGGCTTGACTAAATATTTATCAATTTGCCCTTTGTTTACTGCCTCAATAACTGTCTGAGAACTCGTATAGGCGGTAAGCAATATGCGAATTGGGTCAGGATTTTGCGAATACAATTTCTCAAAAAAATCAACACCAGTTACTTCAGGCATTCTTTGATCTGCAATTACAATTTGAGGCGCAATGGTCTTCAAAGCTTCGAATGCTTCGTCGGCCGAATTAGCCAGGTGGACATCATAATCTCTTCTGAAACTCGCTTTAAAGGCACTGAGGTTGTGAATCTCATCATCCACATAAAGAATTGATATTTTATTGCTTACAGCTGTCATTAGTCTTCATTAATCATAAGTTCTGATTTTATGGGAAGCTTTATTATAAATTTCGTTCCTTTATTTACCTCCGAATCTACTTTGATTTCTCCGTTATGTCTTTCGATAATATTGAAAGATATACTCAATCCCAAACCGGTTCCTTCGCCAACCTCTTTTGTGGTGAAAAAAGGCTCAAAAATTTGCTTTTTATACTCATCCGGTATGCCCGGACCGTTATCTTCAAAACTAATGTAAGCAAATTCCTCTTCGTGCCAAGACTTTATATTTAAAAATGAATCATGATTTTCTTCTTTTTCTCCAAGAGCCTGCAAAGCATTATTTAAAATATTCATAAAGACCTGATTAATTTTACCAGGTAAGCATTCTACCTTGGGTATATCTCCTAGATCCAAATTGATTTTTACATTATCGGGTATGGTGCTACGCAAGATAATTAAAGTAGATTCGAGACCTTCATTAATGTCTACATATTTTAAGCTGCTTTCATCCAATCGGCTAAAGTTTTTTAATCCCTTTACGATTTCGGCTGTTCTCAAAGCGCCTTCCTGAATTCCATCGAGTAAATTGTCGATTTCATTCTTTACGTACTCAATATCAATTTGTTTCTTGAAGGCTTCAATATTGATTTTCTCACTTTCGAACTCATCCTTGGTACGAACACTTTCGTATTTATCTAACACGTCGACCAAGTCTTTAATATCATATTTCAAAGGCTTGATATTGGCAAGTACAAAATTGATAGGGTTATTAATTTCATGGGCAATACCAGCGGTAAGCTGTCCGAGAGATGCCATTTTTTCAGCATCTACAAGCTGACTTTGAGCTGCTTGAAGATCGCGGAGGGTAATGGATAACTGTTTATTTGATGTTTCCAGGTCGAGTGTTCTGACACTCACTTTTTCTTCGAGAAATACGTTTTGTTCTCTGACAATTTTTTCGTTTTCCTTCGAAATTCTGAGAGCATCGGCCTGTGATTGTGCCTTTTCCTTTTTCAGTATATTTATTCTATCGGCCAAAGCCAGGGAAAGCAAGATTACTTCCACAGCACTTCCTGAAAGTAACAAGTAATTGGTGAAGGGGTTAGAGGGCAAAATGCCCGCGTCTTTTAGAGAATAAACCACTATTCCTACGACCAAAAAGCTCCAAGCCAATAAATAAAATTTAGCAGGCGTATAACCACTCCGGTAAACTACGACGCTCGTACCAAATATGAAAAATCCAACAGCTCCTATTCCAAATTGGGCCGCCACATGCACTACCGGATTGACAGAAAACAAAGTGGCGATAAATATTATAGCGAAATAAGCAATGATAAACTTGGATATTTTGTGCAGTCGTGTTGCATAAATCCGAGTACGAAGAAATTCTCGAAGAAAAATAATGGACGAGATACTTACCAGGCAGGTGAAGAGGTAAACACTTCTGCTGGCTAACCATGAATTTTCAGGCCATAAATAAAGATGGGTGTATCCTTCAAGTGCCGCCTGGGTTAAAGAAACGAAGAATACATATACCACATATATTAAGTAACTCCGGTCCCTAATACTCAGGTATATGAAAAAATTGTAGAACATCATGATAAACATGAGTCCGAAGTAGGCTCCAAAAAGAATATTTGAATTTTGAGCCATCTTCCATGTTGCCGTGGGTGTGGCAATATATATGGGCAATACTATCTGCTCTTTAGTGGCAATTCTCAAATAAATTTTGTTTGATTCCCCTGTTGAAAGCGTAAAAGGGATTCGAATATTTCGTTCTGTATTATATTTTACCTCGGTCCGTGAAAATGCTTCTCCTACAGTATAATGAGCAAGGAGAGAATCATTCGTATTAAGGATGTAGAGGTCCATCGTATCAAGCAAGGATTGATTGATAAGGATATTGAAGCGATTCTGGTCTGATTTATTTATTACTGTAGTTCTAACCCAGTAGGCGCCTCTGGTGAAACCGAGATTAGGACGAGCTGACTGATTTTTTTCAAATTGTTTATTCCGTAAATCACTATAGGTCAGATCGGCACTCTCATCATTATATACGCCCAATTCCTCTCCTAATACTTTTATCTCGAAGTCATTATCAATAATCAGCTCATTTTGAGCGAGGGCTAGAATCTGCTGCAAGAGCAGTATTATCAATAAAAAATATTTCATTTAAAGGCGTAATCAATAGCACCAACACTTTTGAGATTCAGGTCATGGCTGTATAGTATATCATTTCCCGAGCCTAAGGTTTCAATTCGCTCTAAATTCGGGTTAGCCCTAAGCGCAAGAATCTTCTCTTTATACATTCCGAATGTATATTCTAAAGTTTCTGGATTCATAGATAATACGCGCGCAACATAATTAGAGTTCGGATAAATGAATTCACCGTTGTTTCCCAGGCTGGTTTCAATACGATAACCCATTTGACGAGCTATTTTTAAGGTGTAGGCAGCTACAATGGTAAATATGGAAGTTATTGGAAGCTGACTACATAAAGCCATGCCTGCAACTACCAGGTTTATCGTTACACCCATATTCGGTGCTTTCGATCTACTATTCCAAAGGCCGCAAAGTTCTGAAGTACCACCGGATAAGGCATAATGGTTTACCATATCGTGTATGCTTGGATCAAAATCTGAAACGGCATCTTCCACAGGTAATGGGTGAATACCGTCAGCAATTTGTATGCGGATACCACCTAGCAAATCGCGGTCATCCCGGTCGTATGCCATAATAACATATACGTTTGGATTGTATGCCCAGCTAACATTGTTGGTCGTAATATTGCCTAAATTAAACCCCTCTAATACTTTTTTGTGGCCTTCGGCAAATTCATAACATGTTGCTTCTTCATCAATGGCTCTAAATGCACGGAGCTGAATCATTATCTCTTTTGAAAGTGTTCGTTCATATCTCTTCTATATGATTTTACAACCGGCTTTTGGCTGTAAAATAAACGGAAAATAAAAACGGGCTTTTTCGTGGTTAGCGGGCTAATGATAGAATGTAATTGATCTGAGGCAAATTGTAAATCCTCTGCCTGGCCTTTTGTTAAGTCTTTTTGAGTTTCTAATCGTTGCAATATAAGACTTATTGGTGACTGTGGTTGAAAACCGATTTTTTTCGCATTTGCACCGATCCAAACACGTTCTAAATCTCTTCCGGCCTTTATGAAATCAATAGGGGAGTGGCTGGGTCTTGTTATAATTCCAAGAGCTGAAGCGGCGCTGGTACTCTTTTTTGAAAGTTTTTCAAAGGCTGTTCCTCCGCCCCATTCCACAAGTTTGTCAATCACTTTTTTCTCTCTTGCCAGCTTAAAACCTGTGAGTTCACCTACAGTTAAGTCAACAGTAGAAATGTCAATTCCATCTCGGGTTTCTGCGGCTTCTTCAGGACTCCAGCGCATTTCTTCTATGAAATTTTGATGGCCAATAGGGTGCATAATCCGAAAACGCTCAGCAAATGCAATAACTTGCGATAAGGCTTCTTTCGAGTCGGAATCATCGATGATCAGCAGTTCCGACCCGTTTTTTTTGGCGATGCTCTTCAGGTACTGGATTTGTTCAGCGCTTATTTTATCGCCAGGCTCAATATTTCTATTGGTTTCGCGGTCAAATATATGCTGAGATAAGAATTGATCTTCCCGATCAAAATCAGCACTACTTTTAAATGTCAAATTTGCTGTCACATCTTCTCTTTCGGGATTTGGAAAGTAGTTGACGGAAGTCAATAAGTTCTCATTCACAGCTCCAAGAACAGCATTTTCCAGCGAAGCTCCAAGAGCGATGTAAGAAGCTATGTAATTGTGATCTAAGAAGCTACTCACCAAATTAGTGTCCTGTTTTAATTGAAGAACACCACTTGAAAATGTCCATCGCCAAGGTTGTAAATTACCCCCTGAAGGTGCGTGGCAGGCCGCTTTTGCAATTCTGTCTATTGAAGAATCAGAAACCTCTTCTTCGCTTGATGTTACCGAAGGCAGTGGACCAAAGTCAACATCTTTCGAATCTATATTTTGAAATTGGATTGCATCCGTAGCAAGCTCAGCTTTATTGCCAATAATGGCTTCCACATCTACATAATATCTACCTGACTCATTATATTGATCTAGGAATATTCGTCTTACTACATCCGCAGTGATGCCGCCTCCAAGAGTTACAGCTGAGGCCAATTGAGGCCAGGTGGTAATCGTTTCACCAATTTCGAGCATGCTTGCTTTAGCTCGGGTAGAAATTGTTTCGGCTCCTACAATGGCGAGCATGTAAGGAATTTTGTCTTCGTTGGTTTTAAGTGATTTAAGTTTTTCCGGATTTAAATCACCGATGGTGCCGTGAAGCAGAGGTCGGTCTGGCTCTAAGTCAAATCTTTCTACATCCACCATTCCACGGTCGCTCGCCTCCATCACTACTGGGATTTTCATCTCACGAGCTTTAAATCTGCTTAAAACCTTAATGTCCAATCCATCACATTCGTCAATAAGCAGGTCAAGATTACCTCCTTTCGTAAAAAAGTCGTTTAAGTTTTCTTCTGTAAGACCCTCAGTAAAGCAGGTTATTTTCAAATAGGGGTCAATCTCCATAATTTCTCTCGCCACAGCATATACTTTGCTCAGACCCATATTGTGAACCCCTGTTCTTATCCGGTTTAAGTTGGTTAGTTCCAGAAGATCAAAATCTGCAAGTCTCAATTCACCAAAGCTTCGCTCCATTGCCATAGTTACGGCCACCGACTGACCCACAGATAATCCGATGAGGCCCACTTTCTTCGTAGATAATTTGTCTCGTTCAGCAGGACTTATTTTATAGTAATTCCGATTTGTTCTAACCTGAATAAACTCTTTCTCGTCAAGTATGTGCACCATTCGGTTAGACCAGGGATAGTAAACCCAAATTCCATAAGTATCCTGATTTTCACCATTGAAGTGCTTTTCTGTTGCTATATCAAGTGCTTCTCCACTCAATCTTTGCCTGGGATACATACATTTCACAAGCTCTTTTACTTGATCGACTATTTCGTCTGTGACAACTGGTTTGTAATTTTCCAGAATATCTAAAAAGGCATCGAGTTCATTCGCTTTTTTTAGCTTAAAAAGCTGCGGTCTCCATGATTTTGTATCAGCCTTTGCCGAGGTAAATAGCTTTTCTTCTAATATTCCTGTGTCAATCATGTCTCTTGCAATGATTTTTTGAGTTATTTTGATACCTTCGAATCTATGAAGAAAATGTATTTATTAACGATTTTATCGTAAAATTTAGACGAGTTATATAAAGGAGTACGACAATATGGCTAATATGCAAGAAGAAACCTTTGATAAACCTTCCATTTTATATATTGATGATGAAGAACACAATCTGGTAGCGTTTAAGGCAGCTATGCGTCGTGACTTTACTGTGCTTACTGCGATTTCAGCAGAAGCCGCCATGGAACACCTGGAGGATTCAAGTATTAAACTTATTATTTCTGATCAAAGAATGCCTAAAATAACAGGCGTTCAGTTTTTTGCTAAGATTAAAAAATCTCATCCAGAACCTATCCGCATTTTGCTTACAGGGTATAGCAATATGGAAGCGGTAATCGACGCAATAAATAAAGGAGAAGTTTATAGGTATCTCACAAAACCATGGGACGCGGAGTACATGAAAGCGACCTTGCATCAGGCACTTGAGTTATTTAATTTGCGCAGAGAGAATAAAAAACTCGTGAAGGATCTTTTGAAAGCGAATGAACAACTTGAATTTTATCTAAGACAAAAACTGTTGAGCTAAAGTATTGATTACCAATTTGGACTTGATCCAGGGGTCTTAGAATAGTGGCTGTCAGAGTCGCCTAATTTCACAACCAGACCGGCCGAGAAGTCTCCTTGGATAATTGAGCTAGAAGCTCCAACATTTACGCTGCAGCCTGAACCACCGGTACCAACGCCACAAAATAATCCACCACCACCAAACTGAAGTGGCGTGAGCATAACTGCACGGATACGTAAACCAACTTTTTCACTCAAATCAAATTTTACACCACCTTGCAGCGAGGCAGCAAAACGATATACTACATCAGATTTTGGATCTGTTAATACAAATGTGGCCATTCCTATTCCGAAACCTGCAAAAGGAGTAATGCCCGATTGCTTTTTTTCATAAATTCCACTAACCAAAAAGTAGTTGGCGAAAGCATCTCCAACTTTTTCTATTTCAGAATTATTATATCCATAAAAATCTATTGTTGTGGCTTGACCATACCAAGCGACATTTAAGGCAACTCCAGATTCAAGTTTATAATTTAAATCTAATCCAAATGATTCGCTGTCTACCATTTTAATATATCCCAAGTCTGGCCCATTATATACGTCAAGGCGTCCACCTACTCGGTAACCATAAAAAGGAGTTAGCTCTATTGTTTGAGCAACTGAGTCTAAACAAGCTAGGAGGAGAGCAAAAACTATAAATTTTTTCATCTTATTTTATATTTAAAGCCCGAAAGGTAATTATTTTGGTGATTATATTGAGACATAATAATTACATTTGACCAAATTCTTTTGACAATAAAATAACAAGTATGAGAAGAATAATATTCGGAGGTATAATTGCCGCATTGATTGTGAGCTGTTATCCCAAAGGTCCTGTTTATGTATCAGACCTTGATTTAGTGGCTACAGATTATGATGATAGCTTCAATTTTAATGATCAACAGACGTTTTATCTGTTTGATACTGTAATGCATATCACCGATAATGATAAGAATATAGACCGAACCTGGGACGAGTTAACGCTCGAATCTGTTGAAGGGAATATGCTTTCTCGCGGCTTTACACCAGCAGAGGACCCACTTCAGGCAGATGTTATTTTAACTATTTCAGCTTGGTCTAACACATCAGTGAATTACTATTATGACTGGTATTCCTACTGGGGCTGGGGGTATCCCGGTTATGGTCCCGGATGGGGCTGGGGCTATCCGGGTGGATACACTTATGTGTACTCTTACACCTTTGGAACTGTTTTAATTGAAATGAGCTACCTGGTTGATGTTAGCGATGAATCTAAGGAGATTCCAATCATATGGACTGGACTTATAAATGGTTTACTCGATGGATCTGATAGTTCAATAGGAGACAGGGTGGAATCCAGCATCAATCAAACTTTTGAACAATCACCTTATATTCAAGCTCAGTAACTATGAAAAAGATTATCTTATTAATCGCTTTCGCAGCGATTGCCTCAGCAGGGTTTGGACAGGGAAGGGCTACCACCTCGGTACAATACAATGTCGCACTTCCTTTAGGTAATACATCTGACTATATTGATGAAACCAGCTTTCGGGGCGTCATGATAGATGTAGACTATTTTATCGAAGATGAGTGGACACTTGGTTTTGCAGTAGGTATACAAACATTTTATCAAGAAGATGGTAAAGTATCTGAAACAATAGGTACGCTTACTGCTACAGGTGAGAGATATAAATATTTGAATTCGATTCCATTGCTTTTTTCTGCAAAGTACCACCTTAGCAGGTATGGGGCTGTAACGCCGCATGCTGGTCTTGGTGTGGGTTTCTATTACATGAATCAAACAACGAAGTTTGCCGGTTTGGATTTTGAGTCTACGGATTGGAAGTTTGGACTTCGCCCTGAAGTTGGGTTAGGTATTGAGCTTTCACCGTCAACAGATGTTATTGTTGGAGTAACTTATAACTCTGCATTTAATAGTAAAGATATTGATGCTCAGGGCTATTTAGGCATTCAAGCCGGACTTCGTTTTGTTCCTTAACCACTATTTTAAAAATACTATGAAATTATCATTAACAAAATTCCTCATTTTTTCAGTAATCCTGATAACAGCTTTAGCTTGTTCAAGCACAAAGATAATAGGTAGCTGGAAAAATGCAGATTCCTCAAAGACCTTTGGCAGCATTATGGTCGTTGGCCTATCTTCAAATGTTGTAGCCCAGAGCAACGTAGAGGTCAAAATGGCTGAAATTCTTAATGCACGAGGTGTAAATGCCAAAGGGTCTGGTACCGTTTTTAATCCTGAGATGAAATTAACGGATGAAATGAAAAAGACAGTTGCCAACAAATTGCAGGAGCAAGGTTTTGATGGTTTGCTTACGGTTGCTCTAGTTTCAGTGGATGAGAAAACACACTATGTTCCTGGAACTACTTATGCGCCTTATTCTTATGCGGGCTATGGAAATTATTGGGGATACTACGGCTATTATGCTCCTCAGGTTTACTCTTCAGGTTATTATACCAGTGATAAGGTTTATACAGTAGAAGCGAACTTGTATGATGTAGCTACAGAGAAGCTTGTGTGGGCCGCACGTTCAGAAACAACCGACCCTTCGTCCCTCGATCGCTTCTCGGAAGAGTATTCTGAAACGGTCGTATACCAGCTTAATAAAGATGGTATGCTCGGTAAAAAATAAGCCCATTGCAGTTTCAGGTTCTTCTTTTTTCAATACTGCTTGCCGCGGGCTGTAGCCAATCTGATAAGGTTACTGAAACTGGCGAGAAAACGATGAATAAAGAAAGCAAAGTGGAACGAGCTGACGGCTGGCTTTCTCAGCAAATGAATTATGCTGACGAACGTATTGCTGGTGTTGATTTGATGGCCTTTGGTGAAAACCCCAACTGGAAACTGACGATAAATTCGAATGGTGATTTAAGTTTTAATACGGAAACTTCATTTGGAAATTTTGAAGCCTCAGGAGTGGAAGGAATTCAACCTCAGGACCTCAATGCGATGACCTATGGGGCCTTAAATGAAGTAGGAACCATTTCTATAATGGTTTTTTCAGATTCGTGTTCAGCTTCTTCCGAAATTAAGTTTCCTAAAAGAATAAAAATTTCGGCCAAAAAAGGAGAGGAAACACTTCAAAGTTTTAATGGTTGCGCTCTTTATTTAAATGATCCGGCATTACATGATATTTGGGCTGTAAAATCATGGAAAGGATTGGGAGGAGAGAAGGAAGTTCCTCACAACGCTTTCATCGAGTTTAATATGAAAACTCAACGCATATATGGCAACCTGGGTTGTGGCGATATTAGTGGCTACTTCAGTCCAATGGGGAGTAGACTAAAACTGTATGCTCTTGACTACACGGATAAAATGTGCCCGGAAGATGGTTCATCAATGGAACTATTTAACCATTTGAATTTTAAAACGCACACTATCCATAGAGCTGATGTCAATTTACAGCTAATAGCGGAAGGCGACACCGTTACATTTTTGAAAGTAGATTAAACACCTTTATCATAAATAAAAAAGCCGGAATTTCTTTCGGCTTTTTGTCTAGAAAAATAAGGTTAGCTCTTTGTTACAGGATAGTAGATTTCAGTTACCCATTTATTCGCATCCGATTCATCAGTAGGACCTGTAACATATACTTCCCAGGGATTCCCTACAATCTCATATCCGTTCTCGCTAGCGTACTTGGATAAGAACTCATGTGCTTCTCCGGATGTTTCATAAGGCCCAGTGTATTTGCATTTCAGCGCCTCCCCGCTATAAGTAGTACCTTTGTTAATCTCGTCAGTTTTTGGTTTGTTACTCTCACAGGCCACAGCCACAGAAATTTCAGCCATATCATTCTCATAATCCCATAATGAGTAAATTGCAAAAGGTGCACCAATCATATTGTTTTGAGCATCTTCTCCCAGATAGCTGAAAAGCTTTTCATAACGCTCACTAAAATATTCATTATCTACATTACTGATTGGAGTTTTATTATAAATATAATAGTAGGGATGTGATTCGGTCGTAACCAATTCGGCTTCAAGTTTTTGTTTGGAGGCCATTTGACTTGAGCGCTCTTCTGCAACTCTCTTCATGTTTGCCAGACCCCGCTCAAAATCAGGTGCCATTTGTGACTCCATATCAGCTTCATCCATCCAGAATAAATATCCCGGTAGTTGGCCAGTTATGGTCCAAATAGCTTTTACACCATCCTCTTCATTCGAAAAATTCCAGCTTATTATTGACTCAGATTCAAAGGGGTCTGTAAAAACCAATTTACTCTTTATATATTCATTTGGCTGGCTTTCGAGAATTTCCATCCAACCAGTGCCCACCGAGTCATTTCCGGTCCATTTGTATATGGCGCCAACACCACTTTCTGGACCTTCATATGTTTTAGTCATATTCGGATCCATTGCTTCCCATGGGCTCCAGGCATCTCTCTGCTTGTGGTTATTCACCAAACCAAATACCACATTCGTAGGAGCGTCAATCGTAATTTCACGCGTTACCTCATAATCTGTGGGGCTACACGAACTCAATGCTATTGCGCAAACAGCAAAGGGTAAAAATAAATTTTTCATGGTGATACGTTTAATAGGTTTAATCGAATGTAGTGATTTTAAGCCGAATGGAATATAAAGTACAGAAAATTTTAGTTTATAATAAGTAAAGTATTAAAGAATCGATAAAAAATTGAAAGTCACATACATCACGAAGTCTCAGCACTATTCGTTCTCAGTGGTGCTTAGTCTTGCAACACCATCAAGTTGTTTATAGGTTTCATCGGCTTGATCAACGAAACGTACCTTCTTATCATGAATACCTAAAAATGCTGCAACAGAGTGGGTGAGTTGTTTTTTGAGAATATCAATTACGGTGTTAAGCTCATCAGGTCCTAACTTTACTTCCTCATGTACCCTTTTTTGGAGTCGCTCTTTTATTTTAGCTGCCTCAAGCTGTAAAAGAGGGTTGGTTCTGCGGTGGCTGCCACCTAGATATGGTTTTTTGTGTTCCAGAACCTCGGCTATAATCCAATCGTAATTTAAATCAGTGAATGACAATGACTTTAAATTCATATTTGCAATAAGTACCTCATCATTGTGGTATTTAATGCGTAGTTCATTTAAATCAACTCCATATTTCGCGACCAAATCTACTTTTAGTGCACCTATGAATTGGATGGTCTTACCCTCGTCAGATATCTGCTCTTCATTCCAGGTGCGCGTGAAATTTGTATCTACCTCAAAAAGTCCTACATCCAGAATTTGACGAATCGCAGAGAGGTTAAATTTCCTGTTTCTAAGTTCTTCATTTTCATTTCGCACCTTCATCAACTGGGCATCTTCTGCTTCCAGCTTTTTTCGAAGTGATTCGATTTCAGCATCTTTTGTTCTAATAAAAGCTGAGTATAGTGCATAGAAAACAGCCATTGCACCAACAAAAATTGCCGAATAGGCCAGAAATTCATTGAAAATGATAGCCAACAGTATAGCTACTGCAGCCATCACAATCAGAATGTTTCTCAAATTCTTTTTCATGAGCTAAAGGTAATATGATAAGAGTAATAATTGCAAAATGAAAAAAACCGGTTCAGTTGTTTTTTGAGAATAGTCTTATAAGCCATTACATGGTTTTTAGTATTACTGCGGCACCTCATCTTATTTATGATTTAGATTTTAAAATTGTCGTGTTCTAAACAATTTATATAAAACCCTGTTCCGGTTAAATAAAATCAAAGTATATTTGAACCAATTTTATCATTAACCATTTTGGAAGTAACCTCAATTGAGAATCAAATAGTAAGCATGCTCTCCGCTGGAGACGTACGAGCTATGGATTTGTTGTATGACCATTATTCGGATGCGCTATATGGGGTTACTTTACGAATTGTGGGTAATGAAGATCAAGCTAAGGATGTTTTACAAGATGCTTTTATAAAAATATGGAAGAAATCTAAATCTTACGATTCATCCAAAGGTAGGCTGTTTACATGGCTTATAAGTATAGTGCGAAATCAAAGTATTGACGCCATTCGGAAAAATAAACGGGAAGGAAAAATCTATGGTCAAAGCAATGACGTAGTTTTAGAGAATAAGAGTGCAGACAATATTGACTTAGGCCTTAACCACGATATTAAGAAGGTGCTTGCACAATTAGACGAGCATCAAAAAGAATTATTAGAGCATTCGTATATATTGGGATACACACATCCTGAGATAGCCGAGAAACTGGAATTACCAATAGGAACTGTTAAAACAAGGATAAGAAGCGCAATGATTGAGTTGCGTACACTTTTCAGTAATGGACATTAACGCATACATATCGTCTGGAATTCTTCAGGATTACACCCTTGGACAGGTAAGTGACCAAGAGCGTAAGGAAGTTGAATGCATGAGTAAAATCTATCCGGAAATAAACGAAGCACTGAAAGTCGCAGAGAGTGATCTTGAGCGCTTTGCTTTGTCATATGCTGTAAAGGCGCCTGCCGGTTTAAAGAGTAGTATCATGGATGCGGTCAGGAAGCAATCACAGGATCAGAATATGACCGTTGTAAGTTCTGAAAAATCTGTTGAGAATAAAGAGATTTTTGTTCAAAGCGAGGTTACCGAAAGAAAATCAATTTGGACTGGCTTGGCTGCAGCCGCTGCTATCATCGCTATTTGCTTTGCCGCTTGGCAATATTCAGAAAATCAGTCAACTAAATCTGAACTACAAGCTCTGAATAATGAGCAAAACCTGATTGAAGAAAGATCAGTTGAGTTAGAGCAGAGGGTTGCAGAACTATCAGATGGTCTTAATGAAGTTTACAACCCTTCAGTCAGCAAAGTAATGCTCAATTCGGTTAAGGAAAATGACCCAATGAAGCTTGCACTTTTGTGGAATAAAGAAACAGGTGAGGTAAAACTTAATACATCAGCATTACCAGCCTTACCAGCCGATAAGCAGTACCAGTTATGGGTGCTTAAGGATGGAAAGCCTTCTGACATGGGAGTTTTGAGCAAGACCGATACCGGTATTTTAGTTGCTTCAAATACTGTCAAAGAAGGGGATGCATTCGCTATTACAATAGAGCCTCTTGGCGGTTTACCATCTCCAAGTTTAGACCAGTTGGTGGTAATGGGGTCTACAACCTAAAGTATTTTCAGCATATTTCCATTCCATACACTATTCCTTCAAAGAATTTATTTGATTGGTTGAGCATAGCAAATTTCAAATAAACCATTGGGATTAATGCTTTTAATTCCATAACATTGGAGTCTAATAATCAATAAAATTATTCTGAAAATGCGACTTTTAATATCCTTCGTTTTCCTCTTGTCGGTGCACAGTCTACAAGCGAGTTCACACCATTACATTAGTGAAAACATCATAGAAACAAGTGATACTTTCGGGTATATTTCCGATAATGAAATATCCGATCCTGAATGGAAAACGCTTCAAGATTCACTATTCACTATAAAGTATCCCGCAACGTGGGAGATGAATCATACCGGTCAAAAGGGATTAAGCTTTGTTGTAATATCTCCACTAGAAGGCGCAACAGACAAATTTAGAGAGAATTTAAGCTTCGTAATTCAAAGTATGAAGAATGATGATAGCACTCTGGAAGATTTTGTAGGAGATAATACCTCTCAAATTTTGGAGATGATCGACAATAGCAAGATGCTTAAAAATGAGGAGAAAATGATTGGTAAGATCAAATACCGGGAGGTGGTTTATACCGGAACTCAAGGTAATATGGAGTTGATTAATACCCAGCGATATATGTATCATGGTGATGATGCCTATGTGTTTACATTTACGCGTATAGCTGGAAGGGATAGCAATTTTGATACTGATGGAGTAAAGATTATGGATAGTCTGAAATTTAAGTAAATAGAGCTTTTTTGATTATTCAAACGTATCCTCAATAAAATCCCCAAAGTCAGTTAATAAAATCTCTACAAGTGAGATGAGATTCAGCCTGGATTCACGGGTATATTGATACACTCTATTTAAATGGCTACAGCAGCAATCATTACCCTTTTGGTCATTGCATTGGCAATCATTCTGTTTGTTACAGAGGTCATTTCCATTGATGTAGTTGCAATTATCCTAATGGCATTGCTCATGCTTACCGGTGTGGTGAGCATTTCTGAAGGACTTTCAGGTTTTAGCAATCCGGCTACAATTACGGTAGCATTTATGTTTATACTAAGTGGCGCCCTGCTTAAAACCGGAGCATTGCAGTATGTAACGCACCAGCTTACCCGCGTATTTGTTAAAAATATTCGGCTCGGTATATTCTTGATGATGGTTCTGGTGGCGGTTATTTCAGCATTTGTAAATAATACCCCTGTTGTTGCAGTTTTTATACCTGTGGTAATTCAGATTGCAAATGCGTCTAAAATCAATCCCGCCAAATTATTAATTCCATTATCATTCGCTTCCATAATGGGAGGGATGTGCACGCTTCTCGGTACATCAACTAATCTTTTAGTAAACGGAATTGCCTTGAGAGAAGGGGTAGAAGAAATTGGAATTTTTGAAATGTCATTGCTCGCACTTATTATGTTGGTAATCGGCATATTATACATGGTTTTTATAGGGTATAAAATACTTCCTTCCCGTGAAGCTGAATCGGACTTGAAGGAGAAATTTGGTCTGCGCGATTATATTACAGAAATTGAAATTCTACCTGGTTCAAAGTTAGTAGGTATTAAAATATTGGATTCCAACCTGGTGCGCCAACTCCAAATAGATATTCTTGAAATTAACAGAAGTGGTACCCGTTTTACCCTGCCTCCGGGCGATTTTATTTTAAATGCAGGCGATGTTCTAAAAACCCGATGCAGTGCTGACAAGATAAGGGAACTAAAAGATCAGGCGCGAGTGGTACCCAATTCAGAGATGAAAATCGGTGATCAGGATCTGGGCGAAGGTAATTCGACTCTTGTTGAGATGGTAATTACCTCAAATGCTTCTATGGAAGGCCAAACATTGCGGGAGGCCGATTTTCGGCGACGCTTTCGTGCGGCTCCTCTGGCTATAAGACATCGGGAAGAAATACTTCGTGATAATCTATACGACGTTGTGTTGCGCTCGGGCGATGTAATTCTGGCAGAGGTGAAATCGCACTTTGTGCAGGCACTGAAGCAAATGGAAAACGAGCAGGACGCACCTTTTGCCATCATATCTGAAAAGCGTCTGGAAGATTTTGATCGCAAGGGATTTTGGTCTACGATTTCTCTGGTAACTGTTATGGTAATCTGCGCAGCTGCCGGCTTAGTAGATATTGCGGCAGCGTCAATTACCACCGTTATTCTTCTCGTATTGTTGGGGAATATTTCGATGAAAGAGGCCTACGAATCTGTTAATTGGAAAATAGTTTTTGTACTTGCCGGCGTACTAAGTCTCGGCATAGCAATGAAAAATTCTGGACTTGATAATGCCATAGCGAGTCTCTTAACTAGTAATTTGGGCCATATGGGACCCATATTTATCCTCTCCGGTGTATATCTCGCGACTTCAATTCTCACAGAAGTAATGTCAAATAATGCAACAGCAGCTCTTATGGCTCCTATTTCTATCACAATTGCAGCAACCTTAGGGGTAAGCCCTACGCCCTTTTTAATTGCGGTGATGTTCGCTGCATCGGCTAGTTTTATGACGCCAATTGGTTACCAAACGAATACTATGGTTTATAGTGCGGGACAGTATAAATTCGCCGACTTTATCAAGGTCGGCTTCCTGCTCAATATTCTGTTCTGGCTTATTTCAAGCTTTCTTATTCCGGTGTTCTTTCCGTTTTAATAATATATCGAATTCTATTCTGTTCACTTTTTATTTTTTGATCGATATGTAAGTATCAATCAAAAACTAAATAGTATGAAAAAGAATGTTTACACATTTGTAGCTGCAGCAGTTTTAATTTGCGCGATAGCTGCACCAGCAAAAGCTCAACTCAATAGAGGAGCAAAAAAGATAAGCACAGGGGCAGCGTTGCTGGGAAGCAATGAAGCAGACTTTGTGAATGAAAAGAGTTTTCCTGACCGACCGGTTTCGAGTTCCTTCCAGCAAAATTCTAATATTCCCGAATACGATCAAATAAATGCACCCATACGATGGTATGCAATTGAGAATGAAAATAATACGGATTATTGGGAAAGTGTTAATATTAATAAGATTTGGGTAGGTCTTGATCCGGGTATCACCATTTCTGATGCGGAGATAAACGAATTTCTGAGTGAATATGGGCTTACCAACCTGATTAGCGAAAGCAGAAGAAAGCACCAAACGAATTACTGGATTTTTGAATTGACAAATGCTTCACCCGACTTGGTTGTGGAGATGGCTAAAGCTGCTCGCAATGTCGAAGGTATACAGTATTTAGAACCTTCTGTAATATATCAAACGCACTACACGCCTAACGATCCGCTCTATAATCTTCAGTGGGGGCCTTATGTTACCTACTTTGACGAAGCCTGGGACCAAACCACAGGTGGTAATTCTTATAATGTGGTAGCCGTAATTGATGATGCTTGCGACTGGAATCATGAAGATTTATACGATCAAGTGTGGTATGGCTGGGATTATGCGATGAACGATTTTGATATTTCGCCTGACGACCCTCTTAATCATAAACATGGTACGCATACAACTGGAACGGTTGCAGCTACAATTAATAACAATATTGGAGTTGCGGGAATGATAAATGATACTGTATACTTCGCTAAAGTGGGCCTTCCTGATGGAACCTTGAGTGATGAAGGTATTGTGAATGCTTATTATGATATTGCCGAAATAGATAGGATTACTGCTGTAAACATGAGTTTTGGAGGTAGTGCACCAAGTACTGCTAACGAACAAGGAGTTAATTTTGCCTGGAATAATGGTAAGCTTCTTCTTGTTTCAAGTGGAAATGAAGGAACAGGAACAATCTCATATCCGGCGGCATACCCGGCTGCAATGGCAGTGGGAAGTATTGGTACCGATGGTTCGCAATTGGGATTGGCCACTTATTCCCAATTTGGCAACGAGCAAGAAATAAGCGCGCCTGGCGGCGAAACTCAATTCAATTATGGTATTGTTTCATGCATTCCATTAAATGAATACGAATCTATGCAAGGCACTTCGATGGCTGCGCCACATGTTACCGGATTGGCAGGGTTGCTCAAGCATGTAAATATGGATTTGACCAATGCTGATATCAGGAATATTATAAATGCTACGGCTATCGACCTTGGATCTCCAGGTTGGGATGTAGAATTTGGATACGGAATGATAAATGCCGGACAGGCAGTTCAGGCAGCACTTAACGGAAGTGTTGGTGTTGCTGAGCTAAATAATGAAGACGTTTTACATATTTATCCGAATCCCTCATCTGATCAGATTTTGGTAGCTAAGAAAATCGATTTTCAAAAAGGAAGCTACGACGTTATAGATATTACCGGAAAAATAATAAAGTCTGTTTCGATAGGATCTCAAAAGCTGATGTCTATTTCGGTATCAGAATTACCTGCCGGAGTTTACATTTTGAGAATGAATTCTGAAATTGGAACGACAGCAACCCGTTTTGTGAAAATATAAAATTCCTTTTGGAGAAAGTGTAGATGTAAACATTCATACCAGTTCAATCCCGTTTGCCATGTTATTGCAAACGGGATTGGCCATTTATAAAAGTCTCGTTCGGTTCGTTTTTGTCTTGAAAAGAAAGACAAAAACGAAATTATAAATGGGAATGGTGAGTCAGATTAAATACAAAAGCATCAATGGGAGGCAGAAAAAATTAATGAATTAAGGCTCTGCCAATAACTGTCGGGCATTGCAATTCCGAAACTTGCGGTTTTGTGGCACCAATAGATTAGCTGGAAACTGTTTAATTCAATATGATAATCTGAAATCATTTTAATTAAGAATATCTTTTAAGGTTTTAATATTGGGGAGCAGGCTATGTTTTAATTTCGTATTTTGATATTCTAATTTTCTGACCTAAGAAACCATTATGAAAATCAATAAGATTCTATTTACATTATCCATAATAGGTAGTTTGTCGCTTTGCGCCGATCGAAATCGGGATGGTTATGAGGGTTCTGTTTGGAAGATTAAGGGTATGACTTTGGAGTCGCCTCCTACTGAGATTGAAGCTAACAGTTTAAAACCAATATCTGAAATCAATGCCAATTATGTGGCCATTGTGCCTTATGCATTTACGCCAAAAGGAAAGCCCGAAGTCTTTTTCAATCATAAAAGGCAGTGGTGGGGTGAAAAAGAAGAGGGAGTAGTGGAATTAATTAAGATGGCCCGCTTAAATAAATTGGAGGTCATGATAAAACCACAAGTGTGGATGCATCACGGGTGGGTAGGAGATTTTTCTTTAACTAACGAAAGCGATTGGGCCCAATGGGAGGAAGCTTATAGCAAATACGTTTTGTTTTATGCTAGAGTGGCAGCAGAAAACGATGTGAAACTATTTTGTATTGGTACGGAGTATAAACAGGTGGCCACGAAGCGACCTGAATATTGGAAATCCTTGATAAAACGGGTTAGAGCGATATATTCAGGGAAGCTTACTTACGCTGCCAATTGGGATGAATACGATTCTGTAAAGTTCTGGAATGATCTCGATTTCATTGGTGTTAACGCTTACTTTCCTCTTTCAAAAGCTGAGAGTCCCTCTGTAGACCAACTTAAAGCGAAGTGGAGAAATATAATTCCTGATCTCCGTTCTTTCGCAAAACAGTATGAAAAGCCAATTCTTTTCACAGAGTTTGGATATAGAAGTGTTAATAATGCTGCTGGAAATCAATGGGAGCTCGATGCGATGCCGTTAAATCTTACCGTTCAGGCCAATGCTTTTCATGCTTTCTTCGAAACCGTCTGGCGGGATGATCAAATAGCAGGTGGTTTTATCTGGAAATGGGAGTTTGACGCAAACGCAGGGGCGCCGCAAACTTAAAATATACTCCTCAAGGCAAACCGGCTCTAAATGTTATTTCGGATGCCTATTCTGAAAAGTGAAAATCCAAAACCGGAAAAATAAGCAGTTTATTATCTGAAAATACCCTTTATTTTTCGGATTAGTTTTGAACCACCTTTAACGGTAGATACAGTTAAGGCCAAATATTTTAGATAAGTAAAAATTTTTCCACTTCTGAAAATACCTTGCTTGCCATCAAAAAAACCTTCTCCATTTCCATCTCCGCTTGAAATGCCAAGCGCTTCCTTAATAAGATTAATAGGAGATAGGCTCGCTTTGAAATCCGAAACATTATATCTCAATTCATCCTGTATGATGTTTTTCTTTAGTTTCAAACGAAGGATCTCATTATCGAGATCTTTCATGGAACGGATATGACTATATTTATTCGTCTTCATCTTTGTTTTCGTCTTCTTCTTCAAAAATTTCTCCGATAACAAATTTCATTACTAATCTGGAAATAAAACCCTTCGCTAAAATATGAACAATTATCACGAAGGCTATAATACTCAAGCCAGTATATAAACAACCAAGAGAATAATTATCAAGATATCCTCCCCAGTAAATTGCAAGAGCTGTAAAAAAGAAAACAATAGCTATACAAATGATAGCTATTGCAAAAATAAGTCTAATCCCTTTCGAAATAAGCCTGGAGGTTAGTCTTGCAAGAATTAATTTATATCTGTCTTTTTCTGAATGAAAATAAAGCCGCATAGCGGCTTTACTTTCGTCCAAAATTTCTTCTGCTGACTTTCTCATTCAGTAGTTTTCGTTTGGTAGCAGGATTTAGTTTTTAGTTGCATTCTTCAAACTAGAAGCTGCCTCTTTAACATTTGCAGAAGCAGTATTTACTTCCGATGAAGTATCGTTAAATCTCTCCTTAACATTAGAAGCTGTATCATTGATCTTAACTTTCAAATCATCATAAGCTTTATTTACTTTCTCCTCAATTGAAGCTTCCATTTTACTCAACTTCTTCTTGGTTTGAGATCTTACTTTTTTGCCATTCTCACTATTTAGGTACAACCCTGCTGTTACACCAACGGCGGTTCCTAGAATGAAAGTCAATATTCCTTTGCTATTATTGCTCATGTTTATTTTTTTTATGGTTAGGTACTGTAGCTATTACAGTTTAGGTTTAATTTTTAAATTCTTAATCTACTAACGAAGGCTATTATAGCTCGTCGTCGTCATTAAGTTTTTCTTTTAATTCATCCACTTTTTGCTGGGTGTTGTCTTCTAATTTTTCATAGTTTTCTTCCAACCAGTTCATACTTTCTTTATATCCTTCTTCAATTTCTTGGCCTGCTTCATTGACAGCAGCACCAGTATTATCAGAAGTTCTCTCAAACCAAGATTCTACTTCAGAAATTTGAGCTTCAGCTTTAGAATTAAGTTCAGCCTGTCGTGCTTCAAAATCTTCTTTCATAGATTCATACTTCTCTTCAAGACGTTCGGCGTCTGCCTTCATTTCATCTGAAGTGTTCTCAAATGCTTCTTCTGTGTTATCTTCTAGCTTTTCAAAACGGCGATCAATCTCGTCCCAATTCACAGCTTCATTAGAGGCTATGACGTTCTGTACGCTATCAATAAAAGAATTCATTTCAGATAAGGCTTCATCTTGTCTCACTTTCTGCTCCGCTCCATCATCGCAAGAAGTGAAGGTAACTAGTACAAGTGAAGAAATTAAAATAATTGCAGTTTTCATAATAAGGTGGTTTTTTTTTAAAATTTCCTATTTATATAAAGTACAATTTAAGTTCCAAAGTTAGTCATTTTCTAACAGATCCTCTATGTACTTATTTGTCAGTGTTTTAAAATCTATTTATGTATTTCAGATCTTGGGAATGCCTAATTAGTCTGGGAATTTTTATACACACTCTGTGTAGTTTCAGAAAAACTGCTCCTCAATCTGTATCTAATAATAATATGCTACAGGTTAAGTCCTGTAATTGAGTTATCTCACTTCAAAGATGAATATTGTGAGACCTCCTCCAGAATGGCAATTCTATTATTCATTCTCTCTTTCACGAGAATTATTACGTTCAGCAATACTTAGAGCCATTTCACTAAGTTTTTCACCTCCTTTGATTCCGAAATCGAGCGTACGAATAGGGAATGGAATCATAATATCGTTTTCATCAAAAGCCTTCTTAATTGCCATTACAGCTTCACTTTTGAACGACCTATAGTTTGCCTGATTCTCATTATTCATCCAAATGGCGATTGTGAAATTTATTGAACTACTTCCAAATTCTTCGAACCACAGATGGGTATCTTTCGACTTATCCAGATGATTTAAGTCCGTGACTGCATTAAGGGTAACTTCCTTTACTTTATCCAAATCATCACCATATGATATTCCAACGCTCAGATCTAGCCTTCTTGAGCCTGACTTCGAGTAATTTATGATTTTATTATAAAGTACGCTTTTATTGGGAATAATAATGTCCTGGCCTTGAAAATTACGTAGGATAGTCGCGCGAAGATTCATTTCACTTACAGTGCCCATTTCATCATTCGATTCAATAATGTCCCCAAGTCTTATTGGTTTTTTGAAAGCCATAATGATACCCGCAAGGAAGTTTGCAGCAGTATCCTGAAAAGCAAAACCAAGTGCCAAACCTATTATACCGGCTCCTGCAAGCAGAGATGTAACTGTTTTATCGAGCTGAACTGCACTCAAGGCTGCAAATACCCCTAAAAGTAGAATTGCGACAAACACTGCGTTCGCAAACAACTTCATAATTGCTGTATTTCCAGCAGTTTTTTGGTCGATCTTACGAACCGCATATCTAGCAAGCTTAGCAAGAAAGTAAAATACAATCACGATTAATACCGCAACAGCAATATTTGGCAACATTTTAATTCCTGATGTAATCCAGTTGCTAAGTTTTTCGGTAAAAAGTGCGGTAGTCTCTTTAATTTGAAGCATTTATTATAATTTTAATCGGGGGTACGGAACTGTTGGAAATAACAGTCGTAACTTCCAAATTGTTTAAAGCTAGAACAGAAAGCTTAAATTTAGCTCAGTACCTCATCTCTTATTCAGGCGTATCTACCGGAAGTAGAATGGTAAACGTTGAACCTAATCCCTCCTCACTTTCTACTTCTATTTGGCCGTTGTGCTCAGATATAGTGGCCAATGTATCGGTTAGACCTAATCCTACACCTTTCTTTTTGCTTGTTGAAAAAGGGTCGAAAAGAGTTTTCTTTTGCTCTTCAGTCATTCCGACTCCATTATCTTCTATATATATGCACAAGTAATCTTCTTCCTTGTAAGTACCGACAATCACCTTGCCCGAATCTTTTTCAATCGATTCAATAGCATTTGTGATAATATTTGAAACGGCAATTTTTAGTTTAGCGCCATCGCAGAAATAGGGGAGGTTATCATCTTCAAAGTCTAGCTCTAACACAATATTAAGAAGTTTAGCTCTATCTCTTGCTCCGTCAAGAGCTTCATTTACTATGCTTACAATATCACAGGATGTGTTTTTTAGACTTTTTTGTTCAGACGATTTTAAAAGCTGATCAATAAGTTTGTCGATGCGTACGGTGCACCTTTCAATAATTCCTATATAAAGTTGAGACTCTTCATTTTTGGGAATTTCGTCTTCCAGCTGGTTTACCGCTAAAGTAATATTGGTAAGCGGATTGCGAATTTCGTGAGCCAGGGTGCGCGCCAGGCGATATGTCATTGCTATTTTTGAGGAACTTTCTTTTATGTTTTGAAGCCTCTTTTTGTAAGATATATTATTAAGCGTACCATGATAACCCGTTATTTCTTTCTGAGGAATTTCAGCTTGGTAATTGGTTTCGTGAAGGGCTGATATCTTTAAATGTCCTTGAAAAATACCCTTTTGATCAATACGTTTAAATTTCAATTCTACATCACAGAAGTTGCTATTTTTCTGATCAAATGAATTCTTCAGGTTCAGAAAATCTTCCTCATTGTAGAAAAGAACACTAAAATCCATCTGGTTTATTTCTTTACGCTTCACACCAAAAAGGTCGGTAAACACCTGATTTATATTTTCTATTTTCCAATCAGGAGTTAAAAAGAAAGCTGCATCTACAGCGTTGTAAAACAAAGACTTATATCTATTTTGTTGCTTTTCGATTTCTAATTTCAGGGCTCGCGACTCTATTGCGTATTTAATGCAATTATGGAGACCAGAAGCCGTAAGTTGATCCTTTATCAGATAATCGGCTGTTAAACTTTTTACAGCAGTAAATTCTTCAGCTGAATCCAGTGAAGAGGTTAAATAAATAACAGACGAAGGAAAGAGTTCGAAAGTATACT
The DNA here is from genome assembly GCA_963748925.1 of uncultured Cryomorphaceae bacterium. Lineage (GTDB taxonomy): Bacteria > Bacteroidota > Bacteroidia > Flavobacteriales_D > Cryomorphaceae > Cryomorpha. Next base: position 114,517 of record CAVVKG010000002.1, read on the forward strand.
GGGCCAGAAAAACAGTTGGTTTTTGATCAATCAGGTTTTCATCAATCAATGTTATATCAAATGGGAGGTCTTGTTGATCACCTAGGGTTGTTCGATGAAAGAGTACATACTTATCAGAATAATGAAAAAGTAATTCTCGCAACTGCTTCTCCAGCAGCAGGTCTGTAGTAAGTATGAGGACTTTAGTTCGATACATAAAAAAAAGACCCCTAAAGGTCGTAGTTCTTTAATTTGTTATAAAGGGTTTTACGATCAATGTTTAAAATTTTAGCGGCTTTAGACTTGTTGTTTCCCGTCTGGGTTAATACTTTAAGAATACGTTTTCTTTCTGCTTCGTTCGCTATGCCTTTTAGCGAATTAGTATTCGTTTCCGGAGTTTTCGATTGGCTGTATACGATCTCATCTGGGAGAGATTCTATCTGTATTTCGTCGTCGTTAGTGAGTAACACACTTCGCTTAACTACATTTCTTAGCTCCCTTAAATTGCCAGGCCAGTTATAGCTTTTGAATTTGCTCATAACCTCTTCTGATGCTCCACTCACATTTTTACCCAGCTGAGAATTGGAGAGTTGAATAAAGTTTGAAACAAACTCTTCTAAATCTTCAGTTCGCGTTCTAATCGGATTTAATTCAATACTAAACTCATTGAGCCTATAGTATAAGTCTTCTCTAAAGTCACCCGTTTCTACCGATTTTTTCAAATCTTCATGCGTGGCAACTAAAATACGCACATCTACACTTATGTCTTTGTTTCCACCTATTCTGGTAAACTTGCGCTCTTGAAGCACCCGCAGTAGTTTCATTTGTATCTCATAAGTAAGATTCCCTATTTCATCCAAAAAGAGGGTTCCACCGTCAGCATATTTAAATTTCCCGTCTTTTTCTCCCATTGCACCGGTAAAGGCACCTTTTTCATGACCGAAAAACTCGCTTCCGGCTAAATCTTTGGGGAGGGCCCCGCAATCAATCGCCACAAAAGGTCCGCTGCTACGTTTGCTCAAACGATGAATTTCTTTAGCTGCATACTCTTTACCAGTGCCTGTTTCTCCGGTAATAATCACCGACATTGGTGTGGGTGCTACAATTTCAATATTTTGCTGTATAGTTCGGGAAGATTTGGATTTTCCTACGATGTATGAAATGCCAGAGTCAGAACTATTGCTTTTAGGCTGTTTTTTCTTAGTCGAATCATCTGGCTTTTGATTTGGGCTCTCGACCGATGCCAGATTTTTATTTTCTACAGGCTGCTTAATTGTATCATTTATCAGGCTCAATAACTCCTCAGGATAAAGCGGCTTCGTTACATAATCCTTAGCGCCATACTTAATAACTTCAACAGCCATCCGAATGTCTGAATAGCCGGTAATGATTATGACTTTGGCTTCTGGCTTTAAATTTTTAATCTCCTTCAGATACTCCAAACCGTTAAAATCGGGCAATCTGAAATCTGAAATAATCAGGTCGAAATCAGTATTTTTTATTTTGCTCAAACCATCATTACCAGTATGGCAAGTGGTGACTTTAAACCCTTTCTTGGTTAAAAATTTGTCAAGAATTAAACAAATCTCAACTTCATCATCAATTATTAAAACGTGCGGCATGCAAAATTAGTAGGTTAAGGTAAAGTTTGGGGAATTAAATCTACAAATATAGAACTTACTCCCCTTCGCTTTCAAGAAGATTTATAATTTCCTTTTTATTAAACGGCTTTTGAATTAAAATTTGGATTCCGCTCGAAGATAATTCTTTTTTAATATCGGATCCTTTTTGGGCTGTAATAACTATGATATTTGCATCTTTATTAGTCTCGCGAATTGCTGGAACAAGGTTCAAACCATATTCATTATCAAGGTTTATATCTAAAAATACAATCTTAAACTGATGGTCTAGAAGTTTCTTCTGAGCCTCTAGCAAAGTATTGGCACAAACAACAGAATATTTAGATGATTTCAGCATGGCTTTCATCATCACGCCGATGTCCTCCTCATCATCCACAACTAATACTTTATTCATTCTTATGTCTAGTCAAAAACTATTCCAATTAGATTAAGAGGTTTCTTTAAAAAGAGACATCTATTTTCCGTTAGCTGTAACGATCCAAAAATCTAGTTTATGGGTGAAAATTTAGAATATCTAATCTACCCTTCAAAGTTAAAGTATGGCTCCAGGTTAGACTCTAAGTAGCTTTTTTAAGTTTGAAATTTTCAATTTTTATTGAGTTCTTCCATTTGGAAGTAGCATTGTGGTTTCCGAATAGAGCTTTTCATTTATTGTTTTAAAAAATGTAAACATGTGACCACGTGAAAGGATGGAGGCATTATTTCTTGCTTCTATTTATAAGATGTGTTCTTTTCAGTCAAGCTAAATCGAAAGGGGTAAAGCCGGTTTGTTGCGCCGAAATTCTTTATTCCATCACTTCACATGGCTCATTTTGACCGCAAAATTAATAAGCGGGGTAGGAGAGAGTTCAAAGGTGGTAGTTAATCCTTTACCAGAAAATAAGAATTTTCCAGTCTGATTATCTCGTTACCACAAGCGGTTTAGAACGCATCTTGTCGTTCACAATCACAGTAACCAGATAAATACCCGGTTCTAAATTACAATTTACCGGAGCGGAGTTGCCCTCGCCATCGATTTGGACATAATTTTGTGAAAGTAACTGTCCTGACAGATCGAAGATCGAAACGTTAGCTCTTTCATCATACATATTCGCCATTCTAAATCTAACAGTTCCAATTTGTGTTGGGTTCGGGTAGAGTAAGAAGTCAAATATTTCTGATTCTCCTGAGAAGCTTCTTTCCAGGCTCACCACATTGGAAAAAAAATCTCTTTCACCATCAAAATCAACTTGTTGCAAGCGATAATAAACCCGACCAAAAGGAGCGTCTTTGTCAGTGTAGTTATAGGTCTGCTTAGTGGTACTATAACCGGCTGCCGTAATTTGTGCTATTGAAGTCCAACTATTTGCATCGAGTGAACTTTCCAATTCAAAATAATTATTATTCTTTTCAGAGGCAGTAGCCCAGGAAAGGATATTGTCCTTATCATCATTTTCTCCGGTAAAATAAATCCAGGTAACGGGTAGGGGGTTCAGTTCATCACTCGAACCGAGGGTTAAGTATCTTACAGAAAATTGTATTGGGTCTAAACTTTTTACGCTACCACGATTTGTTGGTGCATCATATACGAATCCATCTCCACCAAAAGAGTCCCACCAGTTATTTGTAGAATTATAAGCTAAAACTACAAGTGCATCTTGGTCGGATGTGCTTGTTGATACAGCAGAATTATCTCCCCAACTAAGCCTTATATTTGCCGAAGTAGAGCCTGCATTAGTTTCAACCCTCCAAAATTCCTGTACACTTACGGTTTCTATTGCAGGCACATTTGTAGGGTTCGGTAACATAGATGGCACAGGTATAGTCCGCGCTGAAGTATCCGTATATTGCACTTCCCAAGTTCGTGCAGCACCTTCTATTGCTTATGGAAAGAGGTCGATATCGATCATTATTTCCAACCGGGAATTTTCGTTCTGCAGCTGAATTCGAAAGAGTCCACTGCATCGGCCCATCGACAAACGAATTTGGCTGACCGCCAACGGGGTTGACTTGGGCAGCATCTTCTGTGAGCCTTAAAATATTTCCGGCACTTGTAAAAATATTTCCATCTGTAAGGATAAGGTTTTCAAATATATCAATATTTCCATTCGTGATAGTCAACCCCATATTGTTATCTAATTCTATCGATGGTATACCAGAAATTCCTGTAAAGTCGCCGGAAATACCGTCAATTATCTGAGGATCAACCCCATCAAATACTAACTTCGCCCCAGCTGTACCGTTTTGAATTGATCCTGCAGCTGGGCTAGTTATTTTCTCAACATTTCCTCGAACATGGGTTTCACGCAAACTAGTACCCAAACCAATTCCTCTTCCACCAATTAACAAGTCACCCTCGATTGTAAGATTTCCGTTATTTCCAGAAATAAAATTGCCGCCAACTAACTTAACCAGCGGTAATTAGGTCTATCTTGCACACTTATGTTCCCTGGCGAAGATCCAATGTCCCTGATTGAATATCTAAATTTCCACCAACAGTAAGTAAGGAAGAGTTAGCAGCCTTATAGTGGGGATTGATTGAGATTAAGATTATTACAGATATTAACCTCACTATTTGCAATTGTTATTTGACCAGATGGACCACTTAAAGTTACTTGATCAATTGGTGGCAAATTAGCAAGCATCTCAAAATTTTGACCAGTGCTAGCCTGAAGACTCGAGTTTACCACCTGTCACAGCCAAAAAAATCTGTATAATCTCCAGAGGGTAAGATTCCTGATCCATTTGAATCTAATTGTTCCTGAACCAGACACTCTTCCAAGTCGATGTTGATTTGATTCATCAATTATTACTTTCGCTCCTGGCTTATATTTCAGTTCGATAAAAATTAACCCCATTCAAATCGCTTGGGAATTTAAGATGTACCAGATTGGACGATTACTATTGCACCAGATGGAGCGCCACCTCCCGGCACTACATCATATCTTACGGATTCCGTTATGTAGATCCCATTGGATTACCAATTGAAGTAGCCCCATTCTCTACTTGTATGAATTGCGGTGCGCCTGTATGCTGCTGTTATATATATAGGTATAGTATTTGGAATTGCACAATTAAGCCCCGGCAAAATAATCACCATCCACAGCGGTGCCCGCATTGATAGGCTCACTAGCAAAATCGCCTTGAATATTAAACGTCAGGATATTATTGGTCGCATCTACCGCCCCGGTCCCGAATTTATTTATTGTTGCAGCGTCTGCAAGAACCCGCGCACCTATGTAGTCTGTTGCTTGGCGGAATAAAGGAGGACTCGTAATCTGAACATATTGTTGGTCATAACGGAAGTTCAAATCTACATTCAGACCATCACCAATATTTGATCCGTCTACGGAGAAAAACATTCCTAAGACATTATTGGAAGTCATTTATTTGTGTGTCACATTGCGGGTCTTCGAGAGGATCTTCAGTGTCTTGAACCACCACCCCATTTTCAGGAATGTTTAGTCTCAGTAAATAGGTGCTTGGATGATTTCCACTTGAGTGGTTTATTGTTCGCCCAAAATCAAGATTGATTGGCATGTAACGGTCAATTCCGAGCGGAACGAAGATGTCGTCAGTGGTATTAGCAGGAATATTCAGAAGCACACCAAAGTTGGAAAAGCACCACCAGAAACTATCATATTGTGTTTCGCCAAAAGTATTTACAGGAGTGAAAATTAGAACCCTAGCCATCTCCAATAGATTTCCGGTAAGCGAAAAAACACCTTTTTCAAGTCGTAAATTATCATTAATTACAAATTCGAAGAATCCTGAGGAATGCGGACTCCTCACTATTGTTGATGGTCAGTACATCAATTTCTGAGTACCCGAGCAGTTCTTCGTAAAATTTGAGTCGGTTGCCGCTCAATATTAATCCATTTGATCCAGTTGGTTAAACTTCAGGATTCCATCGGTGGTAACATTGCCTTTTACTTTAGGGTATTGGTTCGCTCCAGGAACTCGAAATCCATTTCACCTTCATCAGGGTGAAATTGTGCTGACGAGAAGATCCGTCTGAACGAAAGTTGTTCCGCTACTTCCGCTTCGCTCTAGATTGGAAAGGTCAAAACACCCGAACCCCCAACTGTGCCTGATACTGGATGAATCAGGCTAACTATTCCGGAAGTAGAACTTAACTGTCCAGTTATAAACCTCTTGATAAAGAATAAGATTTCGATCGGGCAGTTTAACGTTGCACCTGAAAGAATGGTGAGGTCTCCGTTGAGTTCAAGATCATTAGTGATCAAATTAACTACCGGTGAACTCGTAGAATTGATTGTAAGCGAATTTAGAGGTTCACTGCTTCGTAAACCAAAGTTTTGTATAGCTCCTCCTGAAGGTGAATTCGAATTTCCAATAATGATTTCGGACGCTCCGCCAACGACTGATATATCGGGTTTAATTAGTAAGGATGGAGTTGAGCCCAATGTAACTCCACGCACAAATGTCAACGTCCCTCCTGTGTGCTCAAATCGGCTTCCAGCGTTAATAACCTCCAACATACCCCGACTGGACTCAGGTGCACTGTACCTGCCAAGGACTACATCGCCTCCGCTATGACGATAATCAAGCGCTCCTCCAGTGCTTGACAGATTTCGTCTGATTTGACTTCCTACAGTAAGTGCTCCTACCCGATACATTGATCTTAGGCAAGCCGCCTCCACCGTATTCGATGTAATTGTTCTGGCCATCCGTATTTCCAATACTAAAGGAACCACCGGTAATATTGAGTGAACCCGATAGCAGCATCCCGGTTTCATTACCAGTGATATGCAAATTCCCGTCGTTCAGTTCCAGCCCTCCTGAAATTGGAATTTCAAAGTCTCCTCCACCCGATGAAAGTAATATATCAATATTTGGATGGTTAAATTTCACCAATCCATTTTGGATATCGATTGGCTTCTCAACCTCATCTGATGTTCCTGCTAACTCGACATCACTATTCCATGTAAAGCTGGATGAAGTGTTTATTCCTTTATCTACGGTTAACTTCCACAGACGTGGAGAAGGACCACTTCTATTGTCAAATTCATGATTACCTGTGTTTGCAACAATGAGATTCACAAAAGCAGTGCCATCAACTAAATTATACAGCTCGAATCCATTATTGTTAGGGTTTGGACTAGTAACATTTTGTACAATACTTCCATCCACAATCAGTTGCGATGGCCGTCCGTCGTTGCCGTTTGTAGTCGGTGGATTTGTGAAATAAGGATGCCCCCCTGGCAAATCACCTTCAAGCCCCCACTTATGAGCGAGATACCCTTCCATTTTATCCCGCTCATCAGTGGTAAGAGTACGTTTAATCAAAATAATTTCACCAATATCTCCATTAAAAAACCGATCTGTGCCATCTTCTGATGCGCCGATTGTAACATCATGAGTATTGCCTGAACTTGATGCGGCTGAAACGTTACCACTACTTTGACTTCCGCCAATGGTATTGTACAAAAAGCCATTATTTCCCTGACGTCTTACCCATCCCATATTGGCGTTTGATAACATATTGTCAGGGGCTGTTATGGAAAGTGCACCGGCATCAAAATGCAGTCGGTATTTTTATTAACATCCTTATATAATAAAAAGTTGTCGCTACTGGTCTGACCCTTGGCGTATATAGCCCGCGATCTCCACCATCGCTGATTTGTTTTATTACAGAGAATATTTCAAAATCCTGGTTGGCAGTAATATTTAACTCTACATTATGAATAATACTGAGGAAATCTGAGCCGTCAAATCGCATGGTTGGATGACCATTTAATCCTCCAGCTTGATATACTGGTTGATTCGACATGAGTGCTTGATTTGCATTATCTGGGAAGGTTCCTTTATCTGCCCCATTCGGTAACATGTGAACCTAATGAGGGAGGATTTACCGTAGTGGCATCCTGAGCATCGAACCAGATAAACGCATCAATTTCATCAGGAGTCCAGGGCTCAACATCAACAGAACCTGTAACTATAGAATTAACACCAATATATGCAACCGTACCAAGTAACTTTACATCTCCATGTACTTCAACAGTTTTTAGAAAACCAATTTTATTAAACAGAACTTTGGGTGAAACACCTGATGTGAGTTGATATTTATCAAGAATCAAATCGCCGTCTATTTCAATATTCCCCGAAGGAGTTTCACTGAGATACAGGATTGAATTTCCCGCCACCTCTAGATTACCTCGAACGCGAATATCACTCGTGATAATGGGTCTGGATAAAGCCAAAAATAGGTTGGGAACCACTGCCGGTAGAAAATTCATTGATTTTGGCGCGAGATCCCCAAAATTCATAACGACGATAGAAGAGTCTTCTGCGAGAAACCCGCCTATATCCGTAACCCCCAAATCGATGTTCCCTTTTAGCATCAGAGCTCCTTCTCCCGTTATTTGGGCTACCTTAATAATGTCACTCGTATTTGAAATTTCAAGCGTGGGGCGAAGAATCCCAATATCACCTATCACCGGGCCATTATACCTTGGTTGAGGATTTCCTGAGGCATCCTGCAGGGGCGTGAATGAAACATGAGCAGCCTCAATCCCGCCAGGCGGAGCTTTGTATACATGGGGCTTTCCACCGGAATTTACGTTAAAACCTATAACAGCGATATCACCTGCTTTTGGATAATCTGAAGCAGCCGTTGTACTCGTGTTGTGATACACAAACGGATCTGTACAGGTTGGGCAGGTGTTCCAGTTTCCCGGTGTTTCCCAAACAGCTCCAACCGTCGTGCTATTTGAGAAATAGATTTCCGGAGTAGAACCATTGGGAAACCGATCAGCGGTACCAGCAGAATAGTTTCCATTGACTAGTGGAGTACCTATTGGCCCGCCCGTGCCTTGACCCTCTAATGGTCCGTTGTAATAAATTACATTTGCCCCAATATCGACTCCAGAACTAGGCGTGTCCATACTCCGTGTAAAGGGCAATTCAGAAAGTACGCGACCCGATTCAAAAAGCGCATCACTACCAGCGGGAATCGGGGGATCTGCTAGAAGGTCTTCTAATGGCCTGATATCCTCCTCTTGGTATCTAAATGCATGTGTAACATTCGGCTTGGTGTCATAACCGCTTGACGACACCTTCCAATAGAAATTTAAGTAGTCGCCAGTTCCTGAAAGGTCAGCAGTAGAAAGTAAGGTATCAACTGGTGTAACTCGGATAAAACCATCATCTGTCCAGCCACTGTTCACATAGATATCGGCACGGGTATATTTTTGTCCAGCCCCAGTAGGTACACCGATTGGGAAGGTCAGGGTTGTTTGTGAAGCCGAGTGGTTGAATATTTCCACACCACCGGCAGAGGGATTGCCGCTGCAAACGATAAATTTCGTCCATTAAATGATGCAATTGGAGTGATATTGGTAGTCTCCATTCGCAATTTATTATCACCAATAACTAAAGAACCCGCGGTCAGTGTCAAGCGTGTTTTTATGGTAATGCCATCATTATCAAGAGATACGCCGTCAGAATTATCAATTACAAGATGGTGAAAAACACCGCCGTCAGATATGATATCCTGTCGGCCTGTACTACCACTCATTCTTAGTTGACCCGAGCTAACATCATTACCGAATCGGCTGCGGTTGGTCATATTTCCCCTAACGTCGACATGCCGGTTATTATTGATAAAATATCCTTTTTCTAAATTTAAATTTCCAAGAATGTCCATTGCAGGATTGGGACCGGTTTGTTCGATCAAGGCAAAACGGGCATCCAAATCTTTGTTCACCTCCACATTGTAGAACGGAAAGGCTGTACTCCCGCCAAATGTCAGGGAGGAATTCGAACTACCTACAAAATGGGTTGTATTGCCGTTGTGGCTATAGTTACAACCCGAACCAATAGTCAAATCACCATATAAATACAGATCTGCGATTGGGTCACCGGTCATTTCTAGTGTTGGATTGTTCAAGCCTGTAATGCTCAGATTATTGCGCACAACTAAATCCTGATCAGCCATAGTTGCTTCAGCAGCGTTTGCGCCTGATACGCCTCCGACAATTCTAAAATGATTTGAACCAGAAGAAATCGACCGGGTTAAGTTTAAATTCCAGAAGGCAGCCCGGCTGGAAATTATATAGTCATCACTTGAATCAGAAATATCCAGATTTACAGTGCCTCCGCTTACACTGGTGTTCTGCGGATCACTATTTATAAAAACCAAACCGCTGGTCGCAGCTCCGGTTATATTGAGTACACCACCCGTCATCCGAAATAAATTACCAGGATAAGTCAAACCGAAAGTTTGATAATTATTATTACCAATACCTCCTGGATTGTTTCCATTTACATTTACGACTCCGCCATTGATAACCACTCCTCCAATTTGATCTGCTCCGAGAAATGAAGTCCCTATGCAATTGGTATTGACGACGCCCCCGTCAACCTGAAGCAGACCGTTCTCACGTAAGGTTATTCCTCGATTGCTGATGGCGTTAAGCACCCCGGCTGAGACTTTAATTTTTCCATAAGGTACAATAGCCGATCCGCTTCCTGAACCACCCAGTTGACCCTTGGTTACGACTCCGCCATTTACCCAGAGTTGAGCTGTATAGTTGATATTGTAAATAGTAGAACCTGATAGGGTCTGTAGTGGGATGAAAATATTTTCTCTTATTTCTGAGGTTCCATTAACCAAGGCAAAAGAATTGGAATTGGTAGATTCATTCGTATAATTCGACGGAGTCATTTGAGTACTGCATCGGCCAAGTAGTTTAAAATAGTTGGCGTTAATACTTGAAATGGAGAGAATATAGGTCATATCATTACCTTTATCTATCACAATTCTGGAGAAATAACTCGGGCCATTAGCCTGTAATTCCTGATTGTTGCTTCCACTTACAAAGTAAGCCTCGATAATATCCTGATTTTCGTCCGTTGAATAAGCTGAATAATTTCCAGTAGTTCGGTTGGTAAACTTAATCTCCCCACCACTGTTAATCAGATCATCATAAAAATACCATTTGTGCTTAGTGAGACCACTCGCACTACTCACCAAAATTTTCCCCGAACTTTCCACGAGAACCGGAGCATGACTTGTTAGTGTGCGCACTGTATTTGCTGTATTATTAACTATAAAAGCTCCACTATTTACTTCAAAAAGACCATTAGTAGTTATGTTGGCCGCTAAGGTCATTGTTGCCGAAGTAGAGGATAAGTTAATTTTGAGTTTATTGAGAAGTAAAGACGTCGCTTGGGTAAAACCACCACTTCCATAAAATTCCAGGGTACCTCCAGTGATAGCGTCTGCAAAAGCCGTAGAATTTCCTGCAGGGAAATTACCAGTAGAACAACGAATTAGTCCTGATCCACTTATATTTTGGAAGGATACTTGAGGGGCGGAAGCACAATTCATTGTGCCAAAAACCGTTAGGTTACCATAAGAAGGAGTGGCAATATCTACAGTTACAGTTCTACCTGAACCAATAAATACATCATCAAAAATGTCAGGAGTCGTTCCATCCGGATTCAGATAAATAGGAGATGCACTTCCATCCAGTGTCCATGTAAGAGGATTACTCCAATCTCCGGTTTGATAAGCATACCAGGTACGCTTTATACTTCCTGTTAATGAACTCGAAGCATCTACTGTTCCAATGGTGTAATAGCGTCCAGGAGTTATTACGTCACTTTTTGGGACCCTGAAAACAATTTCGTCTTCTACTACAGATTTTTTATTGTTAGGAACAGGGAGAACCGAAAAGTTACCTGAAGTGGGACTATTTCTATACAAAAGGACAAAATTTTCAGGGTTTTGTGGAATCTGGCCTCCTGTGATTCCCTCTCCAAAGTCAAATGCTATTTCATATTCCTGGCTATTTCCTTCACTGTTTCCCGCTATTTCCCAACTCCTGGCCCATCTTTGCAGAACAGTTGGTGATGTACCTACCAGATTCGAGGGAACGACTGAATTAGGTGGAATACTATTAGGCGAACTGCCTACTGGTGCAGCACAGAGATAAGAGGTTCCTTGAGTCCATTCTGATTGATTTACGCGTAAAACTAAACCTTTAGAACGCGCTTCGTTTACCGAACCACCGTTAGGGGCGGCATCGTCGTTTCCAATTCCAATTGGCTCATAGTAGCTACCTCCCAGGGCGCCAAAATCGCCGTTAAATTTATCCCATTCGCTGGCATTAGAAATATCACCGGCTAGCCCATATTTGACCCATAAGTAGGTGGTAAGCAATCGAGTAGCTGGACGTGATAGCCTTCCTTCATAAATAAATATTTCTGCAATAAAACCTTCGAAAGAATCCGGTCTTGGTTGGGTGGCAAATCCACCACCTGCATCTTCAATATCACCAATAATTGCTGAACCATCTGGAGATAAAGTTATTCCATTAAAAGTGTTAAAACCACCTTCGTAAGCTGAACCGTCTCTATATTCCCAATTATTGTCGTTTGTAGTACTCCACGTTATTCCTCCATAATTCCACTGATCATCACTCAAGTCACCTATAGCCGAAGTACGATTTAACGTATTGACCATTTGTTGGCGCATATCACTGTCGTTGTAAATTAACATCTCACGCTCACTAGTAGGAGTTGAATAACTAAACAGACCGTAATTATCATCTAGGGTCCGTACGACAAAGTAGATGGAGTAACCATTTCCAGAAAGTTCGAAATCAGGGCAAATCAGCCTTCTTCCTGTTGGTGTTGATAAAAATCGTAGCCCTGGAGTGCCATTTGGGCCGCTTTGTGGACCAGTGATAGCCAGGCTGGGTCGGTTAACACCAGTAACAATCTCAAAATTATGTTCATTACCACTTTTATCGTTCCAAACATCCAAATTCGCACCATTAGAGTATGGGGATGCACTACTTCCATCCAACCAAAGAAGCAGTCTGGGCTGAGGGCCGGCAGAAGTTGGGTCACCATTTTGATTCCCTATACCCATAGGCCCAACTTGGGAATAAGAAGACAGGGAAAATAAAAGTGAAAATAGGGTGCTTAGTAGAAGTCCCGCATGTTTATGCATTATGAAAGCGATATCTGGTTACATAAGCGACGAATTTACGAATTTTGTCGTCCAATAGCAATTTTCTACCTAGGTTTTAGCGACATTAATTAAACGGAAAAGGCTAAAGGAAAGTTACCTAATCGGAGTTATTCGAATTGAAAATTTTTATGAAGGGACTACGAGTCATGATCAATGGGAACAGCTCCGTTGAGGTCCATCCTTATTTGTTCTGGCAGAATGTCCGACGATAAAAAATAGAAAAATTTTCATTTTCAACACTAATACCCTAAACCTTGATTTTTTAGGAATTCAATTTAGGGATTATAATGATGTGGATTTGCAGGTGTCCCTGTATAAACGAAGCTAAGTATTATGGGCTGCTTTAAGAGACCATGAGTGCTATCAGGTTAAAATTGTTTACTCAAATAACTCAGAATTAAACTCTTGGGTAGATGTTTTATAAATCCTCAAAATATTGAGTTAATTGCTTACTAATTAAATCATTCTATTCTGAAAAAACGCATCGAAAAGTAAAATGCATCTTTATACCGAAAGAGGTAATTAAAAAGCCTCGAGATGCAGGTGCACCTCGAGGCTTTTAACCTTTATTTGTTTTGAACTAAGTTTATCTCGCAATCATGAATTTTTCAATGATTGTTTCGTTATTAGTAGTTAATCGGTAAATATACACTCCGTTAGGTAACTGATTTCCATTGAAGTCAATTGTATATTCTTTACCTTTTTGCGTTTCCTGATTAAACAGACTACCCACATTGCGTCCATTCATATCATACACTTCCAATACTGTGCGTGATGACTCTCCCGTTGTAAAAACAACCCTCGATTGCCCTTGTGTAGGGTTCGGGAAGCTGCTTAACTCTGATTGAGACTCAATTGAATTGAAAGGATTTGCTGGTGGAACAACTTCACAGTTGTGAATTGCAACTACACCATCAAGGTCAAATCCATCTTCTGTGCCAGACAAAGCGTTGTTATTTACGATTCTCACATAGTTGATGTATTCGATATTGGGGTCAACTGCATCGATATTAATAAATCGATTTTCATGATCAACAGTTCCTGCTAGATCAAAAGATACTCCATCTATAGACACATAAACATCTGCGAATTCAGGATAATTGGCAACCGAACTGAAGTTGAAAGTTGTTTCAACTATTTCAATATCATTACCAGGACCATTTGGAACTGAACCATTGAAAGCAAGAGTTATACTTCCGTTATATCCAAGAGCTACAAAGACAAAGTCATCTGTGCGCTCAGGCATTCCCAGAGCTTCTGAAGAATCAGTTCTATTTACTTGAATAGCTGAGCCATTTTGTCTGACACCTTGTAAATATTCAAGAACTTCAGTAGCGTAGCATTCACCATTTTCGACACCCGGTTGGTTTCCACCATCAGTACATCCACCAGCAAGATCTACTGGTTTTACAATAATCGGGAATCCATTCACATCAACCGTTGGCCATATAGCTAGCTCAGTTGCGCTACCAGTAGGTCCATAAACTCTTAGGTCATCAAAACCTCTTGAGCTAGTTAATAGGTTACCACTAGGCATTAAAGCTGCACCGGTTACCTCAGTAGGCATATTGCCAACTATCGTGTTGGTCAGTACATCGAATAACTTACCGTCGCTAGGTCTAGATGCGTAGTAAAGTGTACCATCAGCCCCATAAACAAGGTCACCACCATTAATAGAAGTAAGTGATTCTCCCGATAGTTGAGTTCTGTTTCCTGTAACTACGTTTACAACAAACACATCATTTGAAGACTCATCACCTAATAATAAATTTCCATCAGCACTAAATACTGCCGAAGCCACATTTGGCAAGCTGGAAGAGAGTACTACTGGGCCGTTAACTTCAAGCGAGTTAATGTCAAGTATTTCAAATGAGCCATTGTTACGGTTTACCATGTACAGTTGCTTTGCAGCTTCGTCAAACGCTAGGTGCGCTTGATAGTCTGTAGTGGCAAGATATGTAAGAACCGCATTACCGCCAGTGAGTTGCACACCATAGATATCAGAGCTAGATGTTCCTTGAGGCGAATCTGCCAGGAAGTATCGGAAGTTTTCACAATCAACTCCTAGGTTGTTGCTTGTACATCCACCGGCAAGGTCACCATTAAAGATCGGTAATTCTACGTCGTATGTACCGACGATAGAACCATCAACAAGACTTACCTCGATATATCCATCTTCACCATTACCGTCGCCATTTGCTAAGAGTACATTTCCGTTCTCAAGAACTGCAGCTCCATTAATTTCGGGAACATTTACGCTGAATGCGCCATTTCCTGGATCGAGTACTCGTTTAAATGTATTGTTGTTACGAGTAATAATCCAAAGTTCATCCATGCCAGCTATTCCTGTTGGAGCTACTATTAAGTCACCTCCGTTTACGCTAATACCTGCAGCAAGATTGGTAGCCTCACCCGTTGCTGGGTTCACTTGCCATACATTATTGCCCGCACCTCCAATGAATACATTTCCATCAGAATCGGCTACAGCAGCTACAAAACCTGATAAATTTGCATCGTTGGCACCGTTAAATAAACTAACATTGTTAATGATCGTGTTCGATGAAACATCATAAGTCTGAATATTGCTACCACCAACCATATAGATTAAAGTTCCATCAGGCGAAAGAGCTATATGCCTGCTTCCTGCTGAAGTAAGGAAATTAGCCGTCGCGGTTTCGTCGTTATTCAACGTTAATTCATACAAGCCATCCTGAGCTCCGGGACCTGAATGGGTGTAATACAACTTGTAATCGCATTCACTTCCAACATTATCATTAAAAGTGTTGCAGCCAGAAGCCATATCACCATTAAATGGGGTGAATATTTCGCCATTCAATTTTAGATCGAACGAACCAACGTTAGAACCATTATCAATGTCACGCAAAATAAGTGTTGAACTGCTTGTGCGAGAAATCAATAATTGATTGCTGCTTGCAAGAGCCATACCTGTTGGCAGACCTGGAAGAGTTGAAAGTAATTGATCAAATCCGGTACCACTATCTTGAACAAGATAAAGACCTCCATTTCCATCTTTTGTGGCAAGGTAAAGGCGACCGTCGAATCCAAAAGCGATATCACCACCACTAATAGGTGAGTAACCGTCGTAAATAGTAACTTCATTTGTTACTAAATTCACATTGTAAATAATATCAGAGCTCTGACTACCGATTAATAGTTTACCATCCGCGTTAAAGGCAGCAACCGTGATATTCGAAAGATTCGCATCGATTATTGTTGTTTCGCTGAATAAAGGATTTTCTACGTGAGGATTCAGTGTGCGGTATGAACCGTCAGCTCCACTTATAGCATAGATTAAGTTATCTATTTCGTTGTAAGCGATGTGAACTTGTATCTCACTGCTAGCAATCAACTCAAGATTTGCGTCAGCACCATCGAATGTTACAGCGTAGATATCAGTAAATCCATTTGCACTAATGTCTGCCTGATACACTACCCAATTTTCGCAGCCACTACCGCTAGGTAAATTATCACAAATTCCGTCGCCATTTACATCGGCAACACAATCACCGTTGCATACACCAATAGCATCTAGTTCACCAATGCAATCGTCAACGTCGTCACATATACCATCTTGATCAGCATCGGCAGTACAATCGCCATTACAAATACCTAAAGCATCAAGTTCACCAACGCAATCATCAATGCAGTCAGCGATTTGATCTTGATCTAAATCAAGGTCAGCTACACCACAACCACAAACACCTGGCTCCGTTTTGTTACCATCTTCAGGACATCCGTCTATCGCATCACAAGCACCATCACCATCCGAATCAGCAACTGGTTCGAACACACATTCGCCATCTACACATCCTACTAGAGTTGTGCATGGATTTTGGTCTTCTTCACAAACTACACCTGCACATGGGTCTATACACACCTCGGGAGAGCCAATTGTTCCACTAGCGCTGCACACGTTTTCTTCTTGTCCAGTTATTGCTACAGTAACACCTGTTCCTTGGCTAAATCGAACCAAAAGCAAAAGTACCTTCAGCTGCAACTTGTGATAACTCGCCATTTACTAAGGCATTATAACCGCTCTCATTTCCAGAGCCTCCTTCAATAGTAGCCTGAACCCAGAACGTGCCATCAGCCTCCAAGCAGTCGGCAACATCTGTTTGTCCAGCTTCATCTGCACTCAGTGCGAGACTTAGGGTAGGAGATTCGCATAATACGAGAGTACCTTCACATCCACAATCAGCAGTTGTCACATCATTCTCAGTTAATGGATTACCATCGTTGCATGCTACACCTATTTCGCCTGCTAAATTTAAAGTTAGATACAGGATATTTGTTTTTGGGCAACCATTTTGGCCAAAACCATTAGGTCTCACATAAACTCCACTCTCGCAGTAAGTACCTAAATTATCTGAATAACAAGAGGGTAATGGGAAAGGTTGCGGTTCACAGATTACTACAACTTCTTCCTCAATTTCAGCCTCAAGAATTGTCAGATTCAAATTATATACTTGATCACACTGACCATCAACCCCGATTACTGTTGTTGTATTAGTATATGTCCCTGGCTCATTATATGAAATAATTTCTTCTTCATCGACAATCCAAGTGTAACTGCCACAAGCGTCTGAAACAACCACATCAATTGGATCGGCTTCACTGTTGATAGTAATATTAAGTGTTACCTCAGTTGGACAACCCGCTTCACTCACATCGCTTCTCACAAAAACACCAGATTCTGCAAATTCTTCTTCGTTCTCTTCTCCTTCATTCCAAACATATGTTCCACAAGAAGTGATGTTAAGTTCAGATGTAAGTACATCCGATCGTTCTACACTAACAGATCCAAATGTTTTGTTGGCGTTATTGGCATTGGCATAAGCCGAATTAGTATACTCTCCAATTTCAGAAATTGTAGCTGAAATTTGTATTTCTACAGTTTCGTCAAATTCTAAAGTACCAGCATTGTAAGTTATAACATTATTAACCTCGTCAAAACTCACTCCTTCAGGAAGTGGTAAAAGAATATCAAATGCATCAGGAAATGTATCCGTAATTACAACATTAGTTGCCGCCACGTCATTATCATCGCCAACATTCGTCACAGCTAAAGTAAACGTAATAACTTGATCGCCATTACATACTGCTTCAATGTCTACTGATTTTTCAATTGAAAGTGCCGTACCACATATGCTATTAATTCCAGCAGTCAAGTTGTCTTGGATTTCGTTGATATCACCTACAGCGTAGTCATCATTGAAAATATCTCCCGAAAAAGGCTGAGTTCCAGAAATGAGTTGAAGGTTGGCAACATTTACACCATTACCCACTCCGATAGGGAATATTTTGGTTAAATTACTTTTAACGACATTACTAGAATTTATTGATGCTGCCAAAGAAGCCATGATAGTTTCTGCTTCGTTGGTATTGGGAGATACAGATACCGTATAACCACAAAGATCAAAATCTGGCCCACCGTTATATGCCGTTGGATTACCGTCTGTTAGAAATAATACTAAGTTTGGGGTTTCTGTACTGGGTAATGCCGCAATTGTTTGAAATGCATTGTCCCAATTTGTATATCCGGGAGCACAAGGCGGATTTCCACCAGGGTTCGATGCGTATTCCGCAAAGTTACCTCCTAAATCAGTGTAACCTCCGTTTAAGTATGCTTCGAGATTAGTGAGGTATGCATCATTGACTAAAACTTCATCCAAATCTATGAATCGTGCTTCAGATGAAAATTCAAGTATACGAAGTGATGCAAGTGTATTGTCAAATGACTGAGCAAGAACAAGGGCAGCATTACGTGCCTCAGCTTCCGCAGCGCCATTCATAGATCCCGATTCGTCTAACACTAATATTATGCGTAGGTCATCACAATTTGAACCTGGATCCAAAGTAGGATTATTTGCCGTTGATGGCAAACCCTGATCACCGTCCCGCTCAAAACTTGAGCCTTGAAGAGCATCTAAATTTTGGTAAAGGCTTGGATGCGGAGTATAATCACCATTCTGCTGCGCTTGCACTGGTGTTAAATGAAAAAGAACCATTGCCATACATAGCAAAAGCCCTTTCATTAAGTGTCCAAAGGAGCCGGAGCACCAGGACGGATAATTTAAAGAAGTAAAGTTTTTCATAGCATTTTTATTTAGTTAACATTTTTGATATCGTCTGCTCTCATTTTTCGACGAACGATCATTTTGTTTCGACAAATATATAGCGAAAAATATGCGAAGTCAACTTATATCGATAAAATAATGCATTTCGTCGGTAATAATTATCCGTAGATGGAATTAAAAGTCTTGTGTATATTGATTTTTTTGAGCCAAATCAATTTTATTTTTTAATGGGAGTTAAAATAATTGGATCAATTATTTGAGAATTCATGACCTCAAAAGATTATCTGGTCATTAACATACTAAGATTTGAGGCGCCTTAAACCGTTAAACCTAATTCTTAAATCTTACCATTAAAAAAGCCCCTTCCATTTAATGGAAGAGGCTTCATAAGGCTGTAAGAAATTACTACAATGGGGCCGTAATAGTATCACCACCCATACCAAAGGCAATGCCTAGGATAGAGAAGTCGGTAATATTTATATTCCCATTGCAATTTAAGTCAGCAATAAAATTGAAGTTAGCATCTCCGGTTTGTGAGCCAAAAGTTGCGTTCATAACTGAGTAATCGGCAACAGCAACTGTATTATTACCATTAAGATCTCCTAGTATTACAGGATCAGAAATGAAGCTGTTTGGTCCGCTATTAATTAATACGTCCTCGGTTAATTTGGCAAGTGCTCCTTCAACTTTAACCAGTACATCATAAGTGCCTGGTACAATATCTAGTCCGGTAAGCTCGAAAGTTCCGTCAGAATTAAATGTAACAACAGCTGAATAGAAATTTCCAAGCGTAGTTTCTAAGAGGCTTACTTCTACATTTCTGGCCAAACAGTTGCTATTCCATCCGTTAACAGTGCCACTTAGGGTACCAAATTCTATAATTGGAGTGCCTGCACATTCACAATCTTCATTAACTTCATCGTTTTCCGTTTCCGCATCGCCGTCATCACATGAGTCACCAATGTTTGCCGAAAGGTTAGGACAGTCCCAAACAACGGGAGTACCTTCACATCCACAATCAGCAGTTGTCACATCATTCTCAGTTAATGGATTACCATCGTTGCATGCTACACCTATTTCGCCTGCTAAATTTAAAGTTAGATACAGGATATTTGTTTTTGGGCAACCATTTTGGCCAAAACCATTAGGTCTCACATAAACTCCACTCTCGCAGTAAGTACCTAAATTATCTGAATAACAAGAGGGTAATGGGAAAGGTTGCGGTTCACAGATTACTACAACTTCTTCCTCAATTTCAGCCTCAAGAATTGTCAGATTCAAATTATATACTTGATCACACTGACCATCAACTCCGATTACTGTTGTTGTATTAGTATATGTCCCTGGCTCATTATATGAAACAATTTCTTCTTCATCGACAATCCAAGTGTAACTGCCACAAGCGTCTGAAACAACCACATCAATTGGATCGGCTTCAGTGTTTATAGTAATATTAAGTGTTACCTCAGTTGGACAACCCGCTTCACTCACATCGCTTCTCACAAAAACACCAGATTCTGCAAATTCTTCTTCGTTCTCTTCTCCTTCATTCCAAACATATGTTCCACAAGAAGTGATGTTAAGTTCAGATGTAAGTACATCCGATCGTTCTACACTAACAGATCCAAATGTTTTGTTGGCGTTATTTGCATTGGCATAAGCCGAATTAGTATACTCTCCAATTTCAGAAATTGTAGCTGAAATTTGTATTTCTACAGTTTCGTCAAATTCTAAAGTACCAGCATTGTAAGTTATAACATTATTAACCTCGTCAAAACTCACTCCTTCAGGAAGTGGTAAAAGAATATCAAATGCATCAGGAAATGTATCCGTAATCACAACATTAGTTGCCGCCACGTCATTATCATCGCCAACATTCGTCACAGCTAAAGTAAACGTAATAACTTGATCGCCATTACATACTGCTTCAATGTCTACTGATTTTTCAATTGAAAGTGCCGTACCACATATGCTATTAATTCCAGCAGTCAAGTTGTCTTGGATTTCGTTGATATCACCTACAGCGTAGTCATCATTGAAAATATCTCCCGAAAAAGGCTGAGTTCCAGAAATGAGTTGAAGGTTGGCAACATTTACACCATTACCCACTCCGATAGGGAATATTTTGGTTAAATTACTTTTAACGACATTACTAGAATTTATTGATGCTGCCAAAGAAGCCATGATAGTTTCTGCTTCGTTGGTATTGGGAGATACAGATACCGTATAACCACAAAGATCAAAATCTGGCCCACCGTTATATGCCGTTGGATTACCGTCTGTTAGAAATAATACTAAGTTTGGGGTTTCTGTACTGGGTAATGCCGCAATTGTTTGAAATGCATTGTCCCAATTTGTATATCCGGGAGCACAAGGCGGATTTCCACCAGGGTTCGATGCGTATTCCGCAAAGTTACCTCCTAAATCAGTGTAACCTCCGTTTAAGTATGCTTCGAGATTAGTGAGGTATGCATCATTGACTAAAACTTCATCCAAATCTATAAATCGTGCTTCAGATGAAAATTCAAGTATACGAAGTGATGCAAGTGTATTGTCAAATGACTGAGCAAGAACAAGGGCAGCATTACGTGCCTCAGCTTCCGCAGCGCCATTCATAGATCCCGATTCGTCTAACACTAATATTATGCGTAGGTCATCACAATTTGAACCTGGATCCAAAGTAGGATTATTTGCCGTTGATGGCAAACCCTGATCACCGTCCCGCTCAAAACTTGAGCCTTGAAGAGCATCTAGATTTTGGTAAAGGCTTGGATGCGGAGTATAATCACCATTCTGCTGCGCTTGCACTGGTGTTAAATGAAAAAGAACCATTGCTGTACACAGCATAAGTCCCTGAATTAAAGAGCTGGAGCGCTTTAAAGAATAGTTTAAATTAAGATTTTTCATAGCATTTGGATTTCAGTTAATATTTAATTGGTATCGTCTGCTTAATTTTATCGACGAACGATTATATTAATTCGACAAATATATAACGAAAAAAATACGAAATCAATCTAAAGTCATAATATTTGATTTATCCGGATACTTAGGAATTGAAATTTCTGCTGAAAAGCTTAAAGAAAATAGACCATTCAGGCAAAAGTTAAAATTGAAATTCGCGTTTCGAAAACTTTGGTAATCACATGATAGTTCTGTCCTTTTGTTTCACTCGCATGATCTTTATGTGAATTCAGGGCTGTGGAACAGTCTGCAGAATACCTTATAAAGGCGATTTATCTCGGATTTATGTTAATCTGAACGTCCTCATTGTGGGATTTTTTACAACTGTTCCATAAACAAGTGCTTTGTATTTTCAGAACCGGTTTTTCTGTATATGTAGAATACTTTATCTCCGCTTACGTGTATATGCTCAGGGTAAGGATAGTATAAATCGATAAAATCCTCTGATATGCCCGTTTCGGTATTTATCTTGCTTAGCGATTTTACTCCCGATTTTTGAAATACAGCGTAGAATTTGTCTGATTCCTGGCTGGCGATAATTTCATTTTTAAATTTAAGGCTTGAGTTGTGATAGCTTATTTCTGTGGAGTCAACAGAAAGGCCGTGGCAATCGTGAAAGAAGATGTTGTTGGAATGATGGTCAAAGATTATTAAGCCTTCGCCAAAAGGAAACATGGGTGCATATAGTTCCTGGTAATAGGGGTGATGGGTAAAACCACTCATATAGGCACCATAAATTTCCTTATCAATTCCGGTTCTGGCCTCTAACTTCAATGCCTTTAACTTATCCGGATTGGAGAGGTATTTAAATTCAGCTCTGAAAAGCTCCATGGTAAAGGCGTCATTTATGGTTCTAATTCGCTGTCGCTCATCACTTTTTTTGTCCAGTCTGTAGTAGGAAAACTCAGGATAGTCCCATTCGTAATCATCGAAAAAGTAATGTGTTGCAGTAGCTCCACTCAGTGGCTTAATATAAATGTCAAATTCATCTTTATTGATCTCAGAGAGCGTTAGGATTCCCTTCTTAAAGTCTACCAGTACTATCTGGTTGTCGCCAAGAATGAAAACTTGTTCTAGAGGGTTCTTGTAAAAACCTGTTATCAAATCGGGTAGGGGAAGAGAATCGATGACAGAACCATTTGCTGAAATCAGCAATAATTTGCAACCAATATACATGGGCTGGCACTGCTTGTCGCCTCTTCTGAAAAGTTTCTCTTTCTCGTAAGTCATCACCAATAAGCTATCGTTCCAAAACTCAAAATCGAAGACGTGTGTTTCTGCCGGAGCAAAAATCCTTACTGGTTTAGTGTCAATTCGCACTTCGGGCAGTGTATTGATTTTTGGCTCTAGTTCAATTCGGAACTTTCTGGGATAAGGAGAATTTAAGTATAAAGAAGTGTCCCGATAACTGATATGCGAAATATGGATTTGCATGCCGGGAAAGGTTTGAATCAAAGCCCTTCCGTTTTTATCTGTAATTACTTGCTTTTCGTGATGAAGAAGATGAACATTTTCAATCGGAAGGCCAGATGTTTTGTCAATTAATTCAAATTGGGTTATTTGGCACGATCCCATTCGCGGAAGCGCAACAATTACAATATACAGTATGAAAGAAAATCTTAGCATCAATAATTATGATGCAGGATAGTCTTAGAATGCATAAAAATTAATTGCCTAAACGAGGAATGGCTTAATTCTAAAGAGCCATGTGTGGCTCTCTATCAATCAAGGGAACAATACTCACAAACATTATTGAGGCTGGATTATTGACCAACCCTTGTTAAGATTAACCCTTCGGCCAATGATTGCGTCGCCACCTTTCCAAAGTGCGAAGCCAAGACCGCCATAGAGTGCACCACCCAGTATAATAGCAGGATATGCAAGTCCGGCTGCTGAATCACTTAGTAATAAGATCAATCCTGCTATAACACCAGCGCCACCGGCTACCATCAGGCCAACTCCGGCTACCAGAATGACTGTTCCTAATATCTGAACTCCCGTATTACCAAAACGTTTTACTTTAGAAAGGGTGTTTATAGGTATTTTTAATTTCAAGCCATCATTGTTTATCGTTATATTGAATCCATCAAAGGATACAAACTTTCCTTTCACGGTAGCCTTATTATCCGTCCATACTTTAATGACATTTCCCGTATAAATCACGAATTGATTCTTTGGCCCGTTCTTTTGAATGACAAGGCTGTCTTCGCCAATCGAAAGATATTGAGCTACGCAATTTGTTCCCAATCCAAAAAGTTGGGTTGAGAAAATAAGTAGGGGTAAAACAAACAGACTAATTTTTACAAATTTCAAAGTAATCGTCTTTTTAATAGGGTGATTTATGTCGTAGGAACTACAGAAGTTTCTCTATTTGATTCTATCGTTACTTTTTTCAAGTCTACAACCACTGTATCGCTCCAATTATCATGTATACCTCGTGGGGAGCTGCCTAAAAAGCTAAATGCTTCGAAAGGCACTATTCGGCTGGCTGATTTTTTAAGGATGGCGTTAAATGTTAGCGGCGACCCGTCGTTCATAACCGTTTTCGTATTTGTGGCATACTTTCCAATGGTTCTCCCTTTTAGAAACCACTCCATCGTAAAGAAGAAGATCATGTAAATCAGTGCTGAGAATAACCGGCTAATTATAGGGCCATCGAATATTTTATCGCTAATACTTGTGTTGTTCAGACCTTCGTATATACCGATTAAGCCGGCTATGACAATAAAAACAATGTAGAATAAAATCGTATCAATCAATAGGTTTACAAAACGCTTAGATTTTTCAGCAAGTACAAACTCGGTAGGTGCTGATTGTTGCTCTGATGAAGCAATATCGAGTATTTCTATTTCATTCATCTCTCAAAATTTTTTAAATATGAGAGAAAATATTCAATTATAAAAGAACTTGCTTTGGTATTTTTTTAGGTAAAGGTTGCCGAAACTAACTTCCGCTTATTCTATTTCAGCAGCAGTTTCCGGGAACGCTATAAACCGAATCATCCAATTGCGGAAAGCTAATATTAGAAATTTCCGCATATCCAAGCTTGTCTGTGGTTCCGGTTTCACTTGTCCAGCCCCAAAATTTCCATGAGTGTGCTACGGGTATTCCGTTGATGTCCTTATAATCAGAATACTGAATAGCATGCGGGTCTTTTTCTGCTTCTTCCGTACTTTTTGAGAGTGTTACAATGTAGGCAGCATAGTGGAGCAAATTTGTTTCGGGATCTGAGTAGAGCACATACCAATCATCGGGTGAATCGCCAATATTAGAATCGAAAGTGAGTTTTTTAGTATTGTACTCAATACCGTTTATTGTCTTTTCTCCGGTAAAATTAGACCATTGCGTTCCCGGGTCACTTAACTTGTAGGGAAGAGCGAAAAAGTAAGTCCAGGTGAACATATCAAATCGAGCTTTTTTGTAATTCGCCGAATCGGGATACATAAAAGATTTTTCTCCTGTATAAATCATTCGGGATCCGTCGCGTTTCTCTATTACAGCTCTGGTAGAATTGGTAGCCATAGTAATCGTTGCGTTGAGTCTTTCATTTCCTCCAAAATAGAGTTTCAAGTCAAATTTCACATTTTCTGATTCGAGAAAATCATTGTATTGGTGCGCTTTTTCAACGGATAGAACAAAGTCGTTTTTTGCTTCATTGACAATCGCCGGACTTTCAATTTCATTGGTTTCAGCTGTTTTAGATTCTTGCTGACCGCATGAAATGATGAGAAGTATGGGCAATAAAAAGAGTGGAGACTTAAATTTCATGTTTAAAGTTCTTCTGATATAATCGTTATTTGCTTTTCTGAATCGATGTTCATTTCAAGCGATTTGCTTCCTTTGGTAACTTTACCATAGGCACATACACGTTTGGATTGCAGTTCAGTATTTGGCGGGTAGCTAAAATTTTCCGAAGCCCGAGACCAGATGGTGAGGGTAAAAACCTGATTCGGAAACTGCTTGTCAAGATTAACAAAAACATTTCCCTTTTTAGATTTATGGGTGCTTACCACAGTTCCACAAACTTCTATGTTCTTTCCGCTGTCAATGTAGTCGTAGGCCTGAATGGTGTTTATTTGTTTTTTGCTAAGAACCTTTGGGTTTAAGGCATATTCATCTCCTTCGGTTGCTTGCAGCCAACCACTTAAGTCTATTTCGCTTTCCAGCTTTTCTATTGCAGGATTCTTATAATCGGAAAAGAAATTTAAACCGGTAAGCTCTTCAATCTCATCTATTGATTTTGCGTAAGTCTCAAGTGGTTTTTCGCAAAGTTCATTGGGCATTAAAAAGCCAATTGCCTTCAAGTTCGTAGTGTCAAGAACTACTTTGTAGTAATATTCCGGAATCGCAATGTGGTTAACGCCTTCATCAATCCGCTTTAAGCTGCTATCTAATACCGGCCCTGTTACGACCAATAAATTGGTCTCGTTTGAAATAGCGTATTGGCGAATTTGTGCTTCGAGGCTTGCCCATGATTCCCGGTTAAAATCAGCCACTTGTGGGCTCATATTGGAATAAAAGAAGGATTCGGAAAGTGCTTTTTGATTCCATCTAAAATCAGCAGAAGGAGCGAGGTGGCCGCGGTCGTAGCCAAAGCCCTTGTATTGTGTTTCGTTATCGTCGTTTTCCCATTTCACGAAATAGTCAGCTTCAACAGCAGTTCCGGTAGAGACGAGTGGGTCAATCCTAAAATCGTTGGTTCTTTCCGTGTTGCCAAATGCTACTTCTTTAGAGATGACATGCGCAACCCATCTCGCTTGTTCAAATTCTTCGTCATACGAGAGAACCATGGCACTGTGCTTTACTATTTCACCTTTCGTGCCGGGCCAGCCCAAAGCTTCAATACCTGCAGCAATGTTTATAAGTTTTAAAGAATCAACCTCTGTTCTTAGTTCTATTATTGAGTTTTCCAACAGAAGAATTTCATTCTCTAAATGGGAGATTTGATCTGATTGTGCCTGAGTATACGCGTGAATGCTGCAGAAAAGTAAAAGCAGAATAAGCAGTTTTTTCATCCTGCTAATATATTGGTCAAACTATTGGAAAATAGATGGAAGCTAAGAAGTTAAGAACAATATCATCTTGATTCTATTGCATTATTTTGGATCTTTTTTGGGTTGTGGACTGCGGCGCGCTTTTTTTAAACTTTGGTCGAGTAGGTATTCTATCTGCCCATTTGTGCTGCGAAACTCATCGGCAGCCCATTTTTCCAAGGCATTAAAAGTGTCGGGATCAATCCTGATAACAAAAGATTTTTTCTTCGACATTATTTCGCGGTTCTATTGGTGAAGCGTACCGGTGTTAACAACTGGAGATACATCTTTATCGCCGCAAAGCACAACCATTAAATTACTCACCATAGCGGCTTTTTTGTCATCGTCAAGTTCAACCACCTTTCTATCGTTGAGTTGTTCAAGAGCTAGTTCAACCATTCCAACAGCGCCTTCTACAATCTTAAAGCGCGCAGCAACTATTGCTTCGGCTTGCTGGCGGCGTAGCATTGCACTTGCTATTTCGGGAGCATAGGCCAAATAACCTATCCGCGCTTCATGCACATGGATTCCGGCAATTTCTAATCGTTCTTCCAGTTCTTTTTCCAGTGCAAGGTTTACCTCCTGAAGACCCGATCGAAGTGTAAACTCTGTCTGATCGTCATCAAAATTATCGTAGGCATAAGAACCGGCAAGTTTTCGCACAGCCGCATCTGTTTGCACGCGAACGAATGTTTCATAGCTATCTACGTCAAAAGCCGCTCTAAAAGTATCTTGAACTCGCCAAACAAGAATGACGCTAATCATGATTGGATTACCTTTTTTATCGTTTACTTTTAGCCGTTCGCTGTCAAAGTTGCGGGCCCGTAGTGATATTCTTTCCTTGCGGTAAAAGGGGTTGGTCCAAAAGAAACCATTGGCCTTGACAGTTCCTTTGTAATCACCAAAAAGTACAAGCACCTTTGATCCGTTAGGGTTTACAACAAAAAATCCTGGTAATAGAAAAATGATAATTGGTACTACAAGAAGTCCTGATGGATTTCGTAAATAGAGGCTGATGGCAATACCTGCAGCGATTAGAATTAAAATGGCCAAAAGCATGCCGTAGCCCGATTGCGGTTTGATTGTTTTTTCGTTCTTCATTAGGTTGTGATATTAGAATGATATCATAAAGATAGCAAATAATAAACGACAATTCCTAATTAATACCTGAGAAAGGCTACTTCTGTGGTCAGGTAATTTTAAAATTTAAGATAAATAGCAAGTGCCATTTTTCGGCACTTGCTAATGAGAATGGAATTTATGACTTCACCGTTGCCGGCTCGTTAGTTTGGATTTCTACAGAGTCATACCAATTTATATTTCTTGTAAAATGGATGATCAGAGCGATTAATACGAAGAGTCCAATACTTCCAATAAGCAATGAATAAGCTTCAGCATTTAGAATTACATAGATGAATCCATAGATAAACGAAAACATTAGTGAAAATATAAAGGTTACCTTATATGATTTCGAAATAAAGTAAAAGTAATATCCCACTACCCCTATAATGGACAGGGCGCTTATAAGAAAAGCAGTACCAAAGCTTAACTGCTCGGATAGAGCGATCAATAAGACATAAAAAATAAGCATCGCAAATCCTACAATAGTATATTGAATAGGATGTATTTTGAGCTTGCGAAGAATTTCAAAAAAGAAGAAGAAAGTAAAGGTCAATGCTATTATCATAAAAGCATATTTTATGGCGCGTGTAGTTTTTTGATAAATGTCCACCGATTCAATTAGGTTCACGCCAAACTTCCATTCATCTAGTTGTGGAAAGTAATTGTTCCATATCTGGCTGAAGCTTCGGTTAAAGTCCAGAACATTCCAATTAGCTGTAAATCCATTCTTAGTGATATTGTGATCATCAGGTAAGAATGCTCCTGCGAAGCTTGGGTCAGGCCATTCGGATGTTAAACTGGCTTTCGTAGATTTCCCTAACGGAATAAAATTAATCTTTGAGCTTCCTTTGAGGGAGATTTTACTTGAAAAAAGCAAGAGGTTTTCTGGCTGCTCACTCATTTGAGTTGCAGCGTGTATTCCATGATTGAATTTTATATAGGTTGGAACACCGGGCTCAGCTTGCAGCTTGGCTTTTCCTAGCACCATTTCGCCAATCTGACTAATTCCTTTTGGATCTGTAATACCAAATGATATTGTACTCTTTTCCCACTCTATTTGCTCTTCTTCCAGATTGAGATCGGCGATTTTATCAAAATTAAATGTTCCTGATAGATCCAGTTCAGCATTGTAGAGTATAGCTTTATAAATACTTCGCTTCTTAACTTCCGGATTTAATTCGCCGGCTATGTTGAGCTCTTCCGGTAGCAGGTAAATGTGTTTTGTCACAACTTTCTCATTTGTGGTTCCCTCGTTTTGCTTTTCGGTGTAGGGAATTGTGAGAATAGGCCCGGTTATGGTTTGCTGTTCGCCCCATTTGCTGCTTATTTCACCGACTACTTCTTGCTGTAGGCTCTGCCTTTCAGAAATTAAATTTTCTATTCTGTAAGCCGGAATTAACAGTATAAGCGTAATTATAAGTACCGCTAGAACTTTAAATGTGGGAGAGTTCTTAACCCAGTTTTGGATGTTGTTTGCCATGGTAGTTTAGTTTAACTAATAACCTTTACCACGTCGTTTATATTTCGTGCTAAATAGCCAATGGATTGAAATTTGAGTTAATAGATGTAAAACAGATATCAGCAGCTTTCCATCCTGAAGTGAGGTCTCAAATGGTTTCTTTTCAAAAGGCATCTCGAATCAAAGCAATCTTTTTATAAAGTAATTTTGCACCCTTAAATATGCGAAGATGGATTTGAAGCGCTATGAGCAATTAATGGTGGACGATTTAGTAATTAAATGTAAAGATGAGCTGGATTATCAGTGCATAACAACGGACGGATCGATAAGCATTGGGGTTTATTTCAATAGCGCCGGTCTTGAAACTTGTGATGGAGAATGTTTAAATGGACGGAGGATACTAATCACTATGTATCCGGGAGTAAAATCAGATTTATCGTCTTGTGATAAGGTAAAAGAGTCGGTTCTCTTTTTAGTAAATGCAGATTCGCCTTCAAGAGCTTACACTTATAAGCTCACTGTTCGCATTCATTTAGAGATTGCTTGCCTACAGATTCATGACATGCCCAATGAAGGCAGAGAGCTGATTTCAGAATTGGAGATCAAAGGAATTAGTAAAACAATCATACTTTCTCACAAAATTTTTCAATAACTTGGCCGCAATTAATGGTCGCTGCATGAGGACCTGATATTGCCCTGATAATTAATAATTAATTTCGACCCAGCAATGATAAAGATGCACGTGAAGTCATTACCACTTAAAGAAGTGATAAGGGATTTGGCTGAAGCAATGGAAACAGATTATGTAGAAGATTGTGATGTGTATGAACTTATCATTCCAGAAAAATATGGCAAAGGTCTGATCTTTGGAATAAATTTCCCGTCGGGAATAGGTTTTATATCTTACGATTGCACATTTCACGACGATATTCAAATCGTTTTTTCAGTGAATAGTGTTCACCCGGCAAAATTCTTATATGTTGTAGAAGGCGGATTGGAGCATAAATTTGAGCATGAGTCGGAAGAACATCATTTAAACAAATACCAGAGTGCGATTGTGGCCAGTAGCAATTACAATGGTCATATTTTGGATTTTAGAAAAGGTTTAAGTACCAAATTATTTAGCCTGGAAATAGATAGGATGCGTTTTTCTGAGACTCTCACTTGCTCCATAGAAAAGTTGCAAAACCCAATAAAGGACTTATTCCACGACTATAAGGCAGAGAAAACATTCTATCACGAAGGCGGTTATAGTCTTGGGCTGTTTAACATTCTTCGAAAAATGGTATTCACCTCATTTACAGGGCTCTCTCGGCAACTGTTTTTATTGAGCACGGCTTCAGGCATTCTTCATCATCAGCTTTTGCAATATGAGATGGACAAGAAGGAGCCTGCTTCGTTAAAATTAAGGAAAGCAGAACTATCTCTCGTTCAAGAAGCAATAAACCTGATAACAAATAACATGAGAGATCCGGTCAACATAGATTTTCTGGCTAGCAGTATTGGTACGAATTCAGCTAAACTTCAGCACTGTTTTAAAACGGTATATGGAACCACTGTAAACGGATATATTAAGAAAGCCCGTATTGAGAAAGCTGCTGAATTACTTACCTATTCCGATCTCACAGTAACTGAAATAATATCTGAAGTAGGCCTGATAAACAGAGGTTACTTTTCCAAAATTTTTAAAGCGCAGTATGGCCTCACACCGAAATTATTCCGGCAGAGATACCGTAGGGTATAGGTAGGTTGCCGACCATCAAAAACCACATTTTTGAATCGATTGAGAATTTTCAATTATTTATTTTGATACTATCTCGTTTAAGATAGCTTTTCCGGCAACTCTTCCACCCCTTCCTAAATCAGGTAAACTCTTTCAGTTCGCTTTCAGGTTTAATAATATGTTGATTTTCCTTAATTTTTATAAGGTATGCCGGATTCTCAGCACTGGCGTTGTGTTTTATTGTTTTTCCGTCTATTTCCATTTCAGTATTTTGAATAAATCTCGCCTTTATCTCACCTGAGGATTCATTAGAGTCACTATCAAATTTTACTAGTTGTCCTTTTGCAAATTTCACGTTGTCCATAATTTTCAATTTTTAAATTAAATAAATATAATATAATCGTAGTAATATCGTAGTAGAGAATCCCTAAGACATAGCATATACATTTAGAATGCTTTGTAACTTATTTATGTCAAATGGCTTCTTTATGTAAAGTTTATTCAATTGCTGGGAATATTTTTCAATATCCTCATCTGCCGACATAAAAACTAAAGGAATATGTGATGTCGAATCATCTTCGTATAGCATTTTTGCAGCTTGTACTCCATTTATATCAGGCATCGAAATATCCATCAAGATAAGATCGGGCTCTATCTCCTTCACCTTGTCCATAAATCCTACCATCTGGGTAAGAACCTCCACATCATACTTGTTTTTCGTGAGTTTTTTGGAAATTAAGTTAGCCAGGTCCACATCATCATCACACATTAATATCTTGATATTCATATAGCATTCATTCGGTTACCATTCTTTTCGAAATTAATTTCTAATCTCGCTTTCCATAAATAAGTGCAAAATCTGTTCCTGTAATTTTTTATAGGTAGTTTTCTCTATTTTACTCAAATTAATCAAAGCCGGAAATCGTCATCTTGCATAATTAGTGAGCTGCAATGAATTCCAAATCTGGAATAAGGCGAAAAGTATCTTATTAGTGAAAACAATAAATGGATTTTGAATCCAGCTACGGCAACATTTTGACATTTTCCAGGAGGTCAGAAGCCAGATGAACGTGTAATTCAAATAATTTCAATCTAAATGCAACATTGTTGCAAATAAAAATTAGCTTTGTGGCATCTATATAAATAATTTAAAAGATGAAAATCAATAATCTATTTCTAACTTTTTTGCTTGCAGCATTTGTCATAACATCATGTGATAAAGACGAACCCGAAGACCCGGTTATTCCTAATGAGGAGGAAGTAATAACTACACTCTTACTCACTTTGGTTCCTCAGGATGGCGGAGATTCGCTCGTTTTTAGTTTTCGCGATCTTGATGGTGATGGAGGAGATGCACCAGTTTTTGTAACTCCACCTTTAGACTCTAATACTGTTTACATTGGCTCATTGGAGCTTAAAAATGAAATCTCAATGCCGGCTGAAGATATTACAGAAGAGATAGTGGAGGAAGCCGAAGAACATCAATTTTTCTTTCAGTCAGCCGTTCCGGGTTTATCTGTAGCCTACGATGACCTCGATGCAAATCAGAATCCAATTGGTCTTTCTACCATTATAACTACAGATGGTATTGCTGATGGAACGCTGAAAATAATTTTGCGCCATGAGCCAGATAAAGATGCCGCAGGAGTATCTGAAGGTGATATTACAAATGCTGGTGGAGAAACCGATATTGATGTAGTTTTTGATGTTCAGGTTCAATAAGTTACTTTCTTATTTACTTTTTTTATTCATCCTCACTTTTTCCGAAGGGATTGCTCAAAATTGTGGGCTTACCCTATCGGGAATGGTGAGCGACGAGTCAACAGGCGAGCCCATTGCTTACGCCTCGATTTACTCAAAAGAGTTGAATTCCGGAGCCATCAGCGATGAGAAAGGCCTCTTTATAATCACTCCACTATGTGAAGGGAATTACCATTTGGCAATAAGCCATATAGGCTGTGAGACGCGTGAGGTTTACTTACAAGTGAACAACGATACGACTATAACCATTTTGATGGATCACAATAGTCATCTCCTTCACGAAGTGGATGTTTCGGCGGAAGCCGGTAAAACAAGTACACAGGAGGAAGCTGCTCTTTCTAAAACGAACATTTCTCAAAATGCAGATAAAAATTTAGCCAATATGCTGGCCAATATCTCCGGGGTGAGCACCATCAGTAATGGGAATGGAATTGCAAAACCGCTGGTCCACGGGCTCTACGGTAACAGGCTATTGATTCTAAATAACGGTATTGCTCAGAGCGGGCAGCAATGGGGAGTAGATCACAGTCCGGAAATTGATCCGCTCGTGGCCAAAAGTATAAAAGTGGTAAAGGGAGTGGGGGCACTTGAATATCAAGGAAATTCACTCGGCAGCGTTGTTCTCGTGGAGCCGGGTGAAATTGAGCGCGAACCGCATTTACATGGAAAGGCAAGCTATTTCTTTGAATCTAACGGGTTGGGAAATGGCCTGAATGTAAGGCTCAATCAAGCTAAAAACACTTTTGCATGGAGAGCCACAGCAACTTTAAAAAAAAGCGGTGATAATAAAACAGCTGATTACTACTTAAACAATACAGGTTCGCAAGAAGGCAATCTCTCCCTGCAACTCGAAAAATCATTTACGGATAAGTGGAAAGCCGACTTATACTTTAGTTCTTTTAACGCCGAACTCGGTGTATTGCGTGGGGCCCATATTGGAAATCTCACCGATTTGGCGGAAGCACTAACACGTGAAGAGCCATTTTACACGGAAGATTCCTTTTCATATGATATTCGTGCACCCTATCAAAAGGTTAATCACCAGCTTTTGAAGATACACTCGCGCTATCAGATTAGTGAAAAGCAATGGGTGGATATAACTTATGCAGGGCAACTTAACCAGCGGAAAGAATTTGATGTGCGCAGGAGCGGGAGGGAAGATGACCCTGCCTTGAGCCTTGAGCAATGGACTTATTTTCTGGAAGGGAAGTACAAAAGATATTTCAATAGTGGCTGGTCGCTGAGCACCGGAATACAGCTCAATCACGTAGATAACCTAAACCTTCCGGAAACGGGAATCTTGCCATTAATCCCTGATTACATTTCATATCAGGGTGGTGTTTTTGCAATTCTCAGCAAAGATTATGGAAAAACCAATTTTGAATTAGGCGGCAGATACGATCAGGAAGACCGGAGTGTTGCTGCCATTTCTATGACGCTGCCCAGGGAAATCGTGCGCAACAATAATACTTACCATAGTGGAAGTGCCGCTGCCGGTATAACCCACACCTTTTCTGATAAGTTGAGAGCGGCGTTTAATATTGGCTATGCATCGCGCAACCCCCAGGCGAATGAGCTTTACAGCAACGGATTGCATCAGGGAGTGAGTGGGATTGAAGAGGGTGATCCCAATCTGAAAACAGAAGAATCGATTAAAGCTACTTTTTCGACACAGTCTAAAGTCGGTAGAAAGCTCTCGTTAGAAGCCCTAGTTTATTACCAAAATATCGACCGTTACATTTATCTCCAGCCTCAGGATGAAATCAGGCTAACTATTCGTGGTGCCTTTCCCGTATTTAAATATGATCAAACGGATGCTACCCTTTACGGGGCCGACTTGGGGGCGACATACCAGTTTGCTGAAAAAGTAAATGCAATTGTAAAGTATAGCTACCTAAAAGGAAATGACCGAACCAATGATGTACCTCTCGTCTATATGCCTTCCAACAGGCTTTACGCTGAATTAAACTATCAGTTTGAAAAAGCCGGCTGGTTTCAAAATATCGAGTTTCAGATTAATAATTTGTATGTTTGCGAACAGAATAACCTGCTTCCTTCCCAGGATTTTTCCCCACCACCGGCAGGGTACAACCTAGTAGGTTTGAAAGCCTCTGCTGAGAAGCAATTAAAAAAACTGAGACTTAATTCTTTTGTAAGGATTGACAATTTGCTAAATGTAGCTTACCGGGATTATCTCAACAGGCAGCGGTATTTTGCGGATGATTTGGGTATTAATGTGACTATTGGCCTTAGCGCCTCTTTTTAAATTAACGATATGATGACTGAATCAACACAACTCACTGATCTTTTGCGGAAGCGAAACCTAAAAGCAACCTCCAACAGGCTTGATGTACTCGCAATAATTGCGGAGAGTGAGAATGCAGTGCCATATTCCCAAATTCAGGATACACTTCAAAATTTTGATCGGGTAACCCTCTATCGCACACTTCATGTGCTTATTGAAAAAGGAATCGTGCACAAGGCCATGGTCGATGACAATGAAACCTATTATGCGCTTTGCAGTCATAATTGCAGTACGGAAAGTCACAATCATCAACACATTCATTTCAAATGCAATAGCTGTACGGAAGTGATGTGCCTGCAAGTCTCCAGTCCATTTTCAATTGATATAAAAGATCATTTCATCGAACATTTAGAAATATCAGCTACAGGAGTTTGCCAGAAATGTCAGGATAAGGAAGCCAACGAATAAGTGTTTCTCAAATAAAAACTTACCTGAGAATTCTACCGTACTTATCGTGGTTTTAAGGTTTCGTAGAGCAGTAAAAATTGCCTTAGCAAGACCTATGAACAGATACGAACATGGCAACCACCAGGCTTATTGAATAGGAAAAATAAAGAATACCAATGTTTTTAAAATGCAAAACACCCAAACCGACGATCGGTTTGGGTGTTTTTTACAATCAAATTAGTCCGAATGCTTAAAGGGAAAACTTTAACCGAATCAGGACAACCAATCCTTAAATTACGACATTTTAAATGGATTAATGGAGTTTTGTTTCGTTTTTATTGAACTCATTCTCCGAATCCCAAAATTATATACTTGAGAGCTATCGACCTATTCTTGAAATCTTTAGACGACCGTTATGAATTAAATCTTAAGATGAATTAATGGTTCTTTAACCTGCACATATACTAAGATTAAGAATCTAGACCCTTGAAAAATACAAAAGTACAGCCTTTTTCAACCCTCATATTATATATACATTAATTATCTAAGATTGGTTTCGCGTACAAGCAGTGTGGCTTAAAATTATGGTAATCATAATCTTATATGGCTATCCCTTGTAATTGCGGTTTATTGATTTTCTAACATAAGCTTAAAAGCATATTTCGCCTAATGGACATGCTTCTTTGGAGTTTTGCAGCTGTTAAATCAAACACAAAAACCAATTTCATGAAAAAGCTTAACTCTTTTCTGATGTTTGGATCGATTTTCCTGCTTGGATTATCGGCGAAAGCACAGCTAACACAAACGGTCGAATTTCCCATAATGGGGGGAAATGACGACGTAGAACAAGGACTGTTTACCGGTGAGATGTACCGTACCAGTTCAGACATTGAAGTAACTAAAGACGGATCTGATGAGCAACTTATCGGACTTCGTTTTGCTGGTATTGACATTCCTTCATTTGCGACAATCAATAGCGCCTATATTCAGGTAGTAGTTGATGAGTCAAACACAACAGGCGATGTTAACGCGGCAATCGTTCTTGAAAACACCGGTGATGCCGCCTCTTATGGCAGCGGAGCATTTAATCTTCTAAATCGTGACTATTATTACGGTGACACAGTAATTTGGAATTTCGGACCATTTGCACAGGTTAACGACGCCGGTGAAGACCAGCAATCTCCAGATCTTGCCGTGCTTATTACGCAAGCTATCGGGCAGGAAAACTGGAATGCTGGAAATGCCATTGCCTTTGCTTTGGTAGATCCACTTTATATAGAAGTACCTGGCTATACCGGTAATGGCAACAACAAGCGCGTATTTAAAACGTACGATAATGATCCATCGGTTGCGGCTAAGCTGGTAATAGAGTTCACCCTTCCGGAAATGTATTTCCCCGGTTCTTTCCCTGTTGCAGCGGGAAGCTCCTGGTTATACAATGACAATGGAGTTGACCTTTCCGGCGAAAGCTGGACTGCTATTGACTACCCGGCCGGAGATGACTGGGATTATGGTGATGCTAAGATAGGATATGGTGAAGCAGATATTGTTACTGAACTTGGTTTTGGTGATGATGCTGAAAACAAATATCCTACGTATTACTTACGTCATATATTCGAAGCAGAAAACACTGCTTCTATTGACTCTCTTGTTTTTGACGTTTTGAGAGATGATGGAGCAATAGTATATGTAAACGGGGTTGAAGCTTTCAGAATGAATATGCCTGAAGGCGAAGTAACTTACAACACTTTCGCCAGCGAAACAGTAGGCGATTCTGATGAGTCTGCTTACTTTACAGTAAATACGGCAAATCTTCTTCAAGATGGAACCAACGTAATTGCCGTAGAGCTTCACCAGGCTTCAGCTTCTAGTTCTGACCTTGGATTTAACATGGCTGTAAACTTTCTTGAAGTGCCTTATACAGTTGCACAGTACCCGCTTCCTGCCGGTTCTGGCTGGAATTATCTTGACAATGGTTCTGACTTAGGTTCTGAAGACTGGACGAGCCTTGCCTTTGATGATTACCTCTGGAATCAGGGTAACGGACCTCTTGGATATGGAGATGATGTTGAAACAGTTGTTTCTTTTGGTCCTGATGCCGACAACAAATACATTACAACCTACTTCCGCAGAACGATGAATGTGGATATGACAGATATTGCTGACTCAATCGTAGTTGGATTGAGAAGAGATGACGGTGCAATCATTTATATCAACGGTGTAGAAGTTGTTCGCGACAATATGCCAGAAGGAGATATCGATTACCTTACTTTCTCTGCTTCTATCGTTTCTGGCGATGATGAAGATACTTACTTCTACCACATTCTTAGCAGCAACGTTTTTGTTGATGGTGATAATCAAATCGCTGTAGAACTTCACAACAGAGATGGTCAAAGTTCTGACCTTGGTTTTGATATGTATATCCAAAACCTTCCGGCTACTAATCCTCCGGTAGATTGCTCAACAGATCACATTGGTTGCTTTACTTCAATCAATCCCACAGGTCAAACTCCTAACTTGATTCTTCCTGAAGGGCACCGTTTTCAAATGATTTTGAAACAAGGTACTCCTCACACCATTGGTGAAGGAAACATTGGTGGAAACCATGACTTTACCGGTTATATCGGTTTAGATGGCAGTAGCACTGTGGGTCACCTTTCGGTAAATCACGAAACATCACCGGGTGGTGTAACGATTGCAGACTTGCACTACAATGAAGAGACCCTTCTTTGGGAGATAGACAGCACACAAGCGGTTGACTTTTACAATGAGGATCTGGTAAGTACTATCAGAAACTGTTCCGGAGGTCTTACACCATGGGGCACAATTATCACAGCCGAAGAAAACACAAGCGGTGGTGATTCTAATGGAGATGGATACCAGGATATCGGCTGGTTGGTTGAAATAGACCCGATTACAGCTAAAGTTATGGACTATGAGAACGATGGAGTTCAGGACAAACTATGGGCAATGGGTAGAATGAACCATGAGAATGTTGTGGTTGCTGATGACATGATTCGCGCATTTTATGGTGAAGATGGTGGTACCCAATTGGTGTATAAATTTGTGGCCGATGAGCCGGGCAATCTCAGTTCAGGAGATGTTTATGTGCTTAGCCTTAATCAGGAATTGGTTGGTGGTGATCCTTCCGGAACTACCGGTCTTTGGGTTCAGGTACCAAACGATACTCCTGAAGAAAGAAACAACATTCGCAATGCCGGAGCTGCTCTGGGTGGTACGAATTTTAACGGTGTTGAAGACTGTGAAATTAGTCCGATAGATGGTAAAATTTATTTTACTTCTAAAGGTAATGGCAGAACTTACCGTTTCACTGATGGTGATAATGGCGTTACGGCTTTTGAAACATTTGTAGGTGGCAGATCTTATGACATCGAAACTGCAGATGGTATTGTTTCTGAAAACTGGGGTGGTGGTAATGACAACCTTACTTTCGACAATCAGGGTAACCTTTGGGTACAACAGGATGGTGGTTTGAATTACATCTGGGTTGTGCGCCCTGACCATAGTCAGATTACTCCACATGTTGAGCTTTTCGCTTCAGTTCCCAATGGTTCTGAGCCAACTGGTTTAACTTTCTCACCAGATAATAAATTTGGTTTCTTCTCAGTTCAGCACCCAAGTGGATCAAATACTCCACAGATAGATGCTACAGGAAACGAAGTAATTTTTGATAAATCCGCAACTGTAATTTTCTCTTTGAGTAACTTTCTTGGAGCAGAAAACCTTTGTTTAGCATATGGTGGTGAAATCGCTTTTGGCGATGGTGATGATCAAGCGGTTGTTTTGGTTAACGATGATGTAGAAAGCAATGTAACCGTTCAGTTTGATATTTTACCAACTGACGATGTTGCCGGAATTTGGGTGGTAACTGATACCGAAGGGAACATTCTGGGTCTTCCTTCAACAATTGCAGATGTAGAAGCTGTTAATTTTGATGATGCCGGTACAGGTTCATGCCTTATCTGGTTCCTTAGTTATGACGCTGATAGCAGCAATGTTGCTGAGTTGGCTGCGGCTTTCGCCAATGGTGAGACTGTAAACGCAAATGAGCTTACAGGTTGCTACGATCTTTCTGAATCAATTACTGTAATTCGCGAAAGCGCTTCAGTAATCGACTGTGAAGATTATGCGATTTACCTTGCCGATGTTGATCAGGACAGTGTTTCTACAATTTATGAAGTAACGCTTGACGCTGTTGCTACTTCAGCTTCTCTAGAAGCCATTCAAACTGTAGATTACGAAGTGCACATCGCATTTAATGAAAGTGATAAACTCCTTTACCTTGTAAGGTCTGAAGGTGGTTCTTACCGAACTTTAAATGTAATGAGCGGAAATGCAGAATTGAGCGAAGAGGTTGCCTTGAGCACACCACTTACTAAAGTTACTGCTGCTGTTTTTGCAGAAGACGGATCACTTCTGATTGGTGATATGGATAGCGGAATTATTGCTGCTGTAGATGTAGCAACCGGCGAGCAATCTCCCTATGCTACTGCAAATGTATCTGGTGGTGACATCAGCTTTGGATTGGATGGTACTCCATACATGGTTTCAAGAAGCTTTGGTGGTAAAATGTATGCAATCAATACCAATGGTGGATCACACACTGTTTTAGGATCTGTTTCTCATAAAGTTATGGGTATGGCCACTATGTCAAATGGTAACCTTCTTGTTGCTTCGCGCGATGCCGGAAGCCTTGTTGCATATGGAGTTGATGGTAACGCTACCGGACTTGAATTTAACCTAAGTCTTGATGGTGCTCCTTTTAACACCTACAATGGTGACATGGGTGCAGGATGTACTGACCTTCAGGAGCGCTTTACCGCTGTTGATGCTGAGACAACTTACACTGAAGAATCTGAAAATGAAGAAGAAGTGATACGGGTTGTTGCAAATGACGATGAGCTTTCTGCATTCCCAAATCCAACAGAAGGTGAGTTGCAGATTGTATTCAAAACAGCTGAAACTGTCTTTACAACTGTTCAGGTAGTTGATATGAATGGACGCGTTGTTGAAACCTTGTTTAATACTATGTCTGAAAAAGACGTTGAAAACAGAGTTGATTTCAATGGTTTAGACCTTCCAAATGGTGTTTACATCTACAGAATGGTTACTGAAAACCAAACAATTGTAAATAAGTTCGTTATCGCTCGATAAGCTGAGCAAACGCTTAAGAAAAATCTTGCCCCGCGCCACTTTCTAGTGGTGCGGGGTTTGGATTTTCAACTCACTCTTTTATTACGTAAATCAATTTTTGAATTATGCGCTTTAGCACCAACAGAATCGGCCTTGTTTTAATCTTTACAGTGCTTCTTTTACCGGTACTTCTTTCCTCATTTACCGGCACCTCAACTGATGAGGTATTGGTTTTAAAATATTCAAACAATGTTGATAAAGCCTTCTCGCAACTTAAAATAACTGCATCACAATATCGCGCCGGCAAGTCGACCGATGAGAAGCTTGTCAATGCATTAAATCAGGCTAGAAATGAATACAAGAGAATAGAATTGATTCTCAACTATTACTATCCCGATTTTACAGAGGGAAATCTAAACGGAGCACCACTCTTTCACATTTCGCGTGATGGATCCCGAGCAAGTGTGCACCCACCCGAGGGACTTCAATACCTCGATGAATTAATTTACGACGATCCGGCTGCCAATGCTGTAGAAATTGATCAGCTGGCCACAGGCCTTCAAAATTCTTTTAATCGGGTTAAGACCGATTTAGATCGTAAATCAATTCCCGACGGAGAACTGATCTCGGCGATGCGCCAGGAATTGATAGCTATTATAACCCTCGGAATTACCGGTTTTGATACACCCGGGTCGCTTCGTGGACTTGAAGAATCAAAGTATGCCCTCCATTCACTTCAAAATTTTGCTCTCGATTACTTCGGTAAAGAAGCACAAAACATATCTCAGGAGATTCAACTGGCGATGACCTTCATTGAAGAAAATCCTGATTTTGAAACATTCAACCGACTTGAATTCATTAAAAATCACATCGATCCTGTTTATTCCAAACTGCACAATCTCGCCTTGGATCGCAATGTTTTAGAGACAGATACCCATAGCCCATGGAATCAAAACAGCACAAGCATCTTCGCTCCAGACTTTCTGGATCCGTATTACTTCACAGAACTAAGCCGTGAGCAGGACTCGCCCCAACTCAGGTCGCTTGGAAAAACACTTTTCTACGATCCCGCGCTCAGTACCAACGGTACAATGAGCTGCGGCAGTTGCCACAAGCCGGAGCTCGCCTTTACCGATGGGGCGCCAAAATCTGAAAGCAACGTAGAAGGAATAACTGTTCAACGAAACTCACCAACCCTTTTGAATGCGGCCTATGCCGACAGATATTTCTATGACCTCCGGGCATTCACCTTAGAGCAACAGGCAGAGCATGTTATTTTTAATAAAGATGAGTTTAACTCAGCTTACAGCCAAATCATTGAGCGCTTAAACTCAGATAAAAGTTATAAAGCTCTTTTTAAATCTACTTTTAAAACAGGAGAGATTAGCAAAAACGAGCTCACCAGCGCACTTACATCTTATGTTTTGTCCCTGCAATCATTCAACAGCCCTTTTGATAAGTATATCCGTGGCGAGTCGAACGATCTTTCGGCAGAAGCCAAAGATGGGTTCAATCTTTTTATGGGAAAAGCCGCTTGCGGAACTTGTCACTTTGCACCTACCTTTTCAGGATTGGTTCCTCCCCATTTTCAGAAAACTGAGAGTGAGATTTTAGGAGTAATGAAAAAGCCGAACCAAAAAGTGATTGACTCCGATAACGGCAGAAATAGCAATGGAATTGAGAACGAAGAAGCCTGGATTTACAATAAATCATTTAAAACGGTAACAGTTAGAAATACGGAGCTTACAGGGCCTTATTTTCACAACGGTGCTTATGAAACTCTCGATCAGGTCATGGAGTTTTATGATAATGGAGGCGCCTACGGTGTGGGGTTCTCCGAGTCGGACCTGCCCAATCAAACCCTATCGGGAGATCATCTGGATTTAACCGAAAAGGAGAAGAAAAATATCATTGCATTCCTTAAATCTCTTACAGATAATATTGCAGCAACTTACTAAATCATGAAATCAATTAAATACCTTCTCACTTTTGCTTCGTTTTCTATCACTGCGGTTGCGGTGGCTCAATTTGCAAACCCGATTAAAAATCCTGTTTACTACAGTGTGCAGGATGCGCTGGCAGATACTGCCGAAGCGAAGGTTCTAAATTTGCGTCAACAGGGAATTTTTTCAATAGAAAAGGACGTTGCCAATCTGGAGAACCTCACTTTCCTTAACCTGATGAAGAACAATTTTGAATTTTGGGATCCTTCCATTTTTGAAATGGAGCATCTGGAGATTCTCAATCTGAGCGAAAATGCTCTTACCTACATTCCGGCCGAAATTGCAAATCTTAAAAATCTGGAGAAGCTCGATCTGGCAATGAATCAGATTAAGCAACTGCCCGCTGAGTTTGGTGATATGGAGAATTTAAAATACCTGCATATGTCATCAAATTACCTGACCAATATGCTTCCGCAAATAGGGGAGTGCTCTCAACTTGAGGTTTTGGAAGTTCAAAACAATCACTTAAGTGATCTTCCAAAATCCTTATCAGAATTAAAGAATCTCAAAACGCTGAACATTGCAAGCAATCAGTTTAAGGAATTTGACCTGCCGGCGATAAAGAGTCTTGTAGAACTCAATCTGGAGGATAATCAATTACGTCACCTATCGCCCAAAATTGGGAAGTATAAGAATCTCGAAACTCTTATTTTAACCGGTAATGAGCTTGAAGATTTACCGGAAGAACTGGCAAAGCTTAAGAATTTGAAAATGCTCATCATCAGTGGCAACAATTTGAATGTCCTGCCCGACAAAATCGGTAAGTTGAAATCGCTTAGGACTTTGGTAGCAAAAGGCAATCATTTCTCAACGGAAGAAATGGAACGAATTAAAGAAGCTCTCCCTGATTGTAAGGTTTTTCTTTAAAGAAAGCCGTCCCTCAATGTGTAAATACAGGCGCTATCAATTCCAGGGAGAGAATCTATTCGATGTAAAATAAGCCATCCTGCCAGCGCATCATAATGTTTCACTCGGATTTAGGAGCGCCCACAATGCGTATTTTAAAAACTGTACATTAAACCCAATCGTCCGTAATTATACCCACTTTGTTCATTGATAACAGCTTGAATGATAAGCGCTGCAGTTACTTTTAGATTATCCTTAATAATAGGATAATCAAATCCCAGGCCTATAGCGAGGTAGCTTACATCCATTTTCCGAGGCGGATTTCTTAAATGTTCACAGGGACAATAATTACCTTGGCTATAACTTGCTTCGATATATAGGTTGAAACGTTGATTGGGAGTTAAGCGGTAATTAACAAAAGCACCTGCTGAATAGAAATTATCTTTATCAACGGTATTTCCCCAGACCTCAATATAGGAGGCTTGAATACCAAAATCAAGGGTTTTTAAAATGGAGATTCCGACCTGACTATTCCATGTAAGCTCATGATTGCGTGTATCGTCCTCTACACGTCTATCAGGAACATAAGCTAAGGCAGATCTCAGAAAGACCTCTTTCAAAAAATAATTTTCAGATTGAGCCACAGCCGAAAATGAAGTGAATAGAAAAAACAGAACGAAGATTGATAAGCATTTCATTGAATTTCCTTTAAAATTTGGTATTCGAAACAATACCAAAGTGAAAGGAGGAAATAGGGCCCATATTAGGTTTTACTTAAAAATGAACATTCCTTACCCATCTCTAATTTTGGTAGATAAAAGAAATCAATAAACTCCTTAAATCCTAAGCTTTTAACTATTTGTCTGGTCTGTCTTCTAACAATTTTGAAAGAGGCTTTCTAGAGAAATTGTTCTTTTTTAATGCTATAAATACAGGCATTATCAATTCCATGGAGGGAGTCAATCCGGATAAAATCCATGCCTAGCTTTTCAAGAATACGTATGGATGCTTTGTTGCTACTGGCTGCGCGGCCGATAATTTCGTCAAGCATAAGGGTTTTGAAGCCATAGGTCAGGGTAGAGGCTGCCGCTTCAAATGCATAGCCCTTATTCCATTCACTGCGCATAAGCCTGAATCCAATATCGACGAATTTACCGTTGTGGTTTTTTAGTCCGCACCACCCGATAAAATCATTTTTTTCTCTTCTTATCACAGCCCATCGTCCAAATCCGTGTTTACGGTATTCATCGTATTTTTCAAGAAAAACTCTCGCTTCTTCTACACTTCCAAAAGC
Source organism: uncultured Cryomorphaceae bacterium (assembly GCA_963748925.1). GTDB lineage: Bacteria > Bacteroidota > Bacteroidia > Flavobacteriales_D > Cryomorphaceae > Cryomorpha. Next base: position 159,266 of record CAVVKG010000002.1, read on the forward strand.
TTTGTCGCCGGTATATTTTAATACTTCGGGATCTGAGTTTAAGTTGTACATAGCCGATGCATCAGCAAGTATAAACTCTCTGAGTAAAAGTCTTTTTGTTGTGAGTATGCTGTCCAAAATTCTGAGATTATAATTTCAATATTTCTGATTGGCAATGAGAAGTAAGCCGTAAGGTAGAATTTGTTCACGATGAACTTCAATGAGTGGCTAAAATATTTCAAAATTAATGACTTTAGAATCAGCCTGTGTTTTATGACAAAACCAATCTTAAATCTTATGTTTCAAAGGTTTTAAAGAGGTTAATATAATCCAAGATTGGCAAAAAATAGGTCCATATAAGTCTCTATAAAAATGCTTTTAACGCGAAGGGGATTCTAAATTTGAGTCACTGCTTCCACATTGTTTGATGCGGTTTAAAAGTTTATTTAATTGAAAATGTGCCATGGTTAAAAAAGCGCTGTTTCTCTTTGGGTTATTTCATATCTTAATTCTTATTCAGAGTTGTTGCGATGGTGATACCTATGAGTATTACTCGGTAAGCGATTTAACCCTCACTAATGTTGGTAAGTTTGATTTGATAGACCGGCAGGATAGCACCGAAATCAACTGGCATGAGTATGCTATTCAAATGGACTTTGACACGCAGAAGTACGCTCAACTCTTTCAAAGGTTTAAGGGCGGGCAATTCCGCGTATGCTTTTCAATGCGATGAAGTATTGTATTTAGAAATTCAACATAAAATCGTTCGCGCTGAAGTTACTTGTAATGCTGATATCGATTCAGAGCACCCCTCCGGTGAATTAATCAATGAGCTCTTAATTCCCTACAGGGTAATTAAAACCTGTATTGATAATGGCGGTTCATTTGATGAGGGTTGTGCAGACAATCAACTTGAGGTATATGGAACACTGGAAGAGGTGTTGAATAAAAGCTTCACTCAGAACTCCTATATGAATTTGAAAGGGGCTAATGATGTGGTAAATATTCTGACACTCACTTCGCCACCGGATTATACCGGTTTCCTGAAATTTTACGTGACCCTAGAGTTTGAAAACGGATTGGTATTGACTGATTCTACACAAACGGTGAAATTTAATTAGAAATGCCCTTCTGAAATTTCACCGGAATCACACAGGCCGGAAAGCAATGTTTTTGGCTTTTTAATTGGCTGTTTCACTCTTTTTACCCTCCGTTTACACTGTTTTACACTTCGGAAAGGTACAGGCACAGCCGCCTGCCGTAATTTTAGCTAAACTTTAAATAAACACAATGATGAAAAAGAATATGCTAATCTCTGTTGCCGCTCTGGCAGGCCTTGCACTTATCACATGGGGGTTCTCTCCGAAGCGTCACCCATGGAGAGACCGAAACTCCATGCAAAACAAACTACCTTGCAGATAATCCACTATTGAAAGATACGGTTACCTACGCAAACTTTCTCTATAATGCAGGTACGCGATACAAGCCGGTGCGTAAAAGCGACCTTAAACATGCGGTGTCTATTACTGACTTCATCAACGATGAACGTGTTGATCATTCAAATAAGTTCAAAGAGGTATCGGTGATATTAATTGAAAACGACGATCATTCAGAAATCCGCGAAAGCGGTAAGAGTGAAATACTCACTGCGAAACAAAAGACGCTCTTAAATTCGTTGGAATTCTCTTCGAGCTTTCTGGTTAGAGCCGATTTTGATTTGAAAGCTGAGCCTGCAGATAAGTGGGACCATGATTATTTTAGTCCGTATTACACTGTGGTACCCGAGAAACAAGCCGAATATATTTATGACGAAAATGTGATTCTCTTTTCTAAACCCATGAATGGAATGGATGCTTTGGTTCAATTTCTTGCAGATAAGAACAAGGAAAATATCCGGAACCTGGATGAGGATAAATTGCAACCGGCGCGGCTTTCATTTACTGTTACACGCATGGGAACAATTGCGGATATAAAATTAGACCACACCTGTGGATATCCTTCCATAGATAAGCGGATGCTTGAGTTTATAGGGCAAGCACCGGGCTACTGGGTGCCGGCGGAAAATGAAAAAGGTGAAAAAGTCGATCAGGAACTGGTTGTTTCTTACGGAATTATCGGTTGCTAAAATGAATGTTCTTTTAAAAGGCTTCTTCTGAAAAGGAGAGGCTTTTTTTTTGGTCAGTTTTTCACGATTTCCAACGAATGTCATGGTAATCGGATCGAAAGGGTAGTTTCCACGGATACTTCTATGCTGTAGTATGAACGACTTTATCTAAATGAAACCCTCAAGATATTGCCTTATTTTGGCGCTTTAAATGAGATGGGTTATCTTGGACCGCGAAATGATAGAGCCGACGATTTATTTTCTGCTATTTAAAGATTAAATGAATGATTTGAAAAGGAAGTTATGCCTCATGTTTTCAATCATTCGGTTTGCTTTAATCGACAGGGTAATAGTCTTTATTTAGCATTCCTATCCTTTTCGGGATGGACTAAAAGGAACAAAACTAGTTACAGAGATTCAATAAGGTGAGAAAGTTATTTTTTGAAAGCATAAAACATATCCAGATGAAAAGATTCTCTTTTCTACTTATTATGCTTCTATTCCCTCTCTGTCTTCTGGCGCAAAAAGATGATACCCCTCAAAAGTTCTATGTCGGAATTGATTTTGCCTTCAACTACAGTAAATTAGGAACCTTTTATTTGAACACTTTTGAGGAGGATGACCTTAGATATACCGTAAGACCGGCAATAGGCCTGTATGCGAAACAGTTAGTTATGCCGAGACTTTACTTAAAAGGTGAGGCGTTGTATTCAAGAAAGGCTTCAGCACTCAATTCGCCCAATTACAGGTTTGTTAATTCATACGTAGATATGAGCCTGATACCGCAGTTTGAGGTTTTCAACGACGTATTTATTCAGGCAGGATTCTGCTATTCCTATTTGCTAAACGCTGATTTTAAGAGAGCGTCTAAAAAACAAGGGCGTACATTTTCTACACAAGAGGTTTTTGGTTTCGATTCTGAAAAGACGATTGTAGCAGGAATTGAGCTCAAATTGCAAAACAACGTCAACCTCGAGTTAAACTATTATATTCCTTTAGCTGAAGGGACTACGCAGAACTTTCAGGTGGGGTTCAATATTTTGCTAAATAACCAGGCACCGAAAACAGTAAGCCAAAAGGTAATAACACGCCGCCGGTCGTCAAGGCAAATAAAAGAACTCAATAGAGGAACCTTGCTGGTGCGACTCAAAACATCTGAGAACACCATAAGAGCCTTAAAAGAGGTGGGACTTACTGAAAAAGCCGAAGAAGTAAGGGCTCAACAGGAAGCTGAAAATAAGGAAATCGTTTCCGCTTTTAAACAGCACTATACCTTTAGTGAGGTTGCCTTCTTCTACAGCAACAATTCCAGAAATGTTAAAGAGAAAAATTACGATAATATCTTTCTCGATGATAGTCTGATGATTGATCCTTCGGTTACCATCAGCGGAAGCAAACCTGTATTCATCGCTGCTTTTGGACCCTTAAAGCAAGATACTGCCAGATATTTATCATCATGGCGATACGAGCCGGATAAAGACTGGAGTTTAGAGAAAAAGAAAGAGTATTACGGCGGGACCAATTTTGGATTTCAGGCTTTAAAAGTGATGGATGAAAACTTTGTGCAATTAAAAGATCCATTCCCGTTTTATGTCCGTGCGATGTATAGATCCATGGCTAAACACCCTGAGCAGTCGCTGTTTTTATTACCTATTCTCCCTTTTCAAAACTGGTCTGCTGAATCTGCGGTTAGCGAATTGAATAGAAAGCTCTTGCGCTATCACAAGAAGCAGAAGTGATTCACCAAAGTCCGGGAAACCGGGAATTTAATGCACCAATAAAACTGGCTGATTCAAACTTTTTAGAGCTCTATCCTAGATCTCCGCTATGAGGGGATAACTATAAAAAAGTAGTTCTCTCGCCGGGTTTAGAATTTACCGTAATCGCCCCACGTTCACTTTGATTAGAGGCATCAGCTATACAAGGCTCTCTAATATGGTTAATGAGTGCGTTCAATCGAGACTCTCTTCAAAAAAAATGAATAACGGCGAAAATGACGTAAACTAACAAGGCAACATAGCTATTAAAATTTTGGCTCTCAACTGAGAGCATACCAGGCGACTTACATAATCCGTCAATGATGGTGATCGAGACGCAAAAACTCAACTCTCAATCCGTAAGCTATAAGTCTGTGGTTCCGAAAGGTACGTCACGTCGAGTGGTTTTAAATCTTAGTAGCTCTTGGAGCAAAGTCTTTAGACCAAGCCGCAGGCATGGCGACTTAGAGATTCTTTAAGTGAAAATTGTATCGAGGCGCGAAGCTGAAAGTAGAGCTTCTTAGATTTAAAATTAGCTTCGCTGAGCTCCTTCGTCGGTTGTATCGAACTAAGTGCAACGACTTCACAACCGCAGGGCGTAGCCGCGAAGCTGAAAGTAGAGCTTCTTAGATTTAAAATTAGCTTCGCTGAGCTCCTTCGTCGGTTGTATCGAGACGCGAAGCCGGAACCCTAAGCCGTAAGATATTTGGCATTTGGTTCCACAACGAACTTCGGCCTAAACTCTATTCAAAAAACAGTGAAAAACGACGAACCTGAAGTACACTAATAAGTCAACATAGCTGTCAAAACTTCTGTCTTCAATTAATTGAATATTAGTCTATTTATGAAACACGTCAATGATAGTGATTTTGAACTCTAGAATTTCTTGTGAGCGTGGCGATTTATAGGTTTAAAATTAGCTTCGCTGAGCTCCTTCATCGGTTGTATCGAGATCTTACAATTTAACAGCTATTTCTATTACCTAAACGATAATGACTTAAATAGCTGTGAAATCACTTGGTATGACTTTTAATTTGTAAATTAAAAGCTAAGACGTTGCTATTTATATTTAGAATTCGTGACTTAAATGAAAGAACATTAAGAAATATTTATAATAATCACTTATATTACAATTATATTTATTTGTAATACTTTGTCTATGAAACCCATTCGATTTTTCAGTATTCTCTCCGTCTTAGTAATTTTAATAGTCGTAGGCTGTTCTAAAGAAAATAATGACCCGGTATCAGCCAGTCCTGTCACTACAGATACAACTACTATGACCGACACAACCACTGTGGAGCTCACGTTGATGGATAGCCTGTCCGGTTCGTATATGGGTTATAGATATTATAAAGGTGAGTTTATCGACTGTCCCGGCAATCAGCTCCCTTGCAATTTTACTTACGAATATGATACGTTAATGGTAGAGGTTCAGGTAATAAATGCGGGAGATACTGCACTCCAGATCATTGATATGGAGGATGGCTATATAAATAGAACAATACCTTTAATCGATCTTGAATATTCCGGTTACCCTATTCATGATGCTCCTGAGGGATATTATGATCTCCACTTTAGCCAGGCACCCCATGATTCATTAATTATAAGAACACTGGAAGGCGGAGGTGCTGTATTGCAAGGCGGTGGAACTTATTATTTCTATAGTTATGACCTCTTGAAACAGTAGTTGGCTTCTAAAAATTATTGCTTTCTGTAAGTCTTAGTAGTACTGGCGCTTCTTACATCTTCAAAGCAGCTGGTAGAACAGAAACTAGTCACTGAATTTATTAAACCGGATGTATACGAAGCGTTCAATGCTGAGGATTTTGTAAGCAGATATGGGACTTGTACCGCGGTGAGTTGGTTTCGGTTTTTACCCGTTGCAGGGTCTGCCTTTCGGCAAATGGGGCAGGGAAGGGGTTGACATCAGATCGATCGTTTATAGGTGGTTAATTGGTTACTAATGGCAACTACCTTCTAATAAACTGTCGTTATCACCACCAGGCTCACATTGCTTGATATCTTCAAGACCGAATCCCGATCGGGGTTAAGGTTTAGTTTGATGGACTTGTTCGGAACCGGCCGCTTCGGTATAGATTCCCAGAGCAGTTTCGTGGTATTCCTCGGCCATAGTTTCAAGGTCGTGAAAAGAAATTTCACCATTATCAATACCATACTCCGCGGGTTTTCTAAAAATCACCTCTGCACCACCCACTGTTAAGAGTTCGTTGTACAAGCTGTGTAATTCTCTTCGCAGTGCTACGGTCGCCAGGAGGTGACTCAAAATCAGCGGACTAATAATTACCTCACTTTTAAATCTTTCGATAAGTATTTCGTTACTCGGATCAGCAAGTTCCAAAAGTACCTGCGGTCTTTTTTTTACATTGTCGAGAATTTCTTCAAGCAGTATATAGCCCACGATGGTGCGGGCATCGGCTTCCTCTTCCTCTTCTATCAGGTCGGAACTTACCATAAGGATGTTGTCGAATTCTTCGGGTTTGAGCTTTCGCAATTCATTCTCCTTCACAAAATCTACAAGCTCATGTGTAATTGTAACGCGATCGGCAGAAACGGCCATTTGCTCCAGCTCAAGCACGCGCAAATCAACGGAGTGAAGTGAAGCCAGAGTGATGTGATAAGACTCGTCCTCATAAGTCCCAAATTCTTTGATCAAAGCGGGAATGTGGTGGTTCCAGCCCAAAATCAAAATTTTCGTTACTTCAGTCTGCTCCTCAATGGCAAGTGAGTGACGAAGGGAGGTTTTCAGAATGGGCCCCGGCTTTTTACTAAGCTCAATGTCGTTTTGATCTTTGGCTAGAATGACTAGACGATCGTTTTTTTCGAGGATGAAGTCGCCGCGCAAATTGAGTATTGGCTTAAAGCCTTTCTCCTGCTCGCGAATAATCCCTGCTACGATTCCCCGCGGAAAAAAAGTTCGCGCCTCGGCAATGGTTTTGCCAAATAAGTCCTCGTATTCACGGGCAAAAAGATTGTTGCTTACACTTCGCGAGAGGAGCTCATTGTACACTTCCGAAAGGCCGTGGTGTCTGATGTTTTGGGCCAGAAGTCTGCTGATGATGGTATTGCTGCCTATAACTTCCAGCGGACCTGAATAGGCGCGGTAGGCGGCTGAGAGTTTATTCTCATCTTGAATTTCAGCCACCACGTAGGGCATTTTGTGGCTCTTCCCGAAGGCCGATTCCGCATTTAGCGAAAGCAAGGCCTTGATCGTTTCCACATCGGGGGTCACCAATTCTTTTTGGCCCTTTGCCTGACTGGGAATAATGATGGCTGCCGCATTCATGCTATCCACCCTCTGGAGGTGTTCGCGGTCGATGGCCACCCCCGAGCGAAGAATGATTTCGTGAGCCCGTTTCCCGATAAGGGGATGATCTTTCAGCTCCTGCAAATGGTCGGGCGTAACATCTTCAGAGAGAATGATGAGCCGCAAATTGCGTGTATTGTGCAATTCCAAAAATCGGCGCAAGCGTCCTACGGATTGAAAAATCTCTGCCGCTATGTGTATCGTGCGATTGGTCCAGCCAAGAATGATGACATGGTTATTTGCCGCTACAGGCGTGAGCCCTTGCTCGAGGTTTCTGATCTTTTGGTTGAGCCATGCGGTAATGATGGCCACCAGCGACCCGAGGAAAACCACATAACCCAAAACGGTGAGGATGGTGGATATGAATCTGCGCCAGACCCCTTCATCATCTCCAAGATAGCCCGGATCTGTTAAGCGGAGAAAGGCCCACCACACGGCTTCGTTATAAGTAGACGAAGGCTCACTGACCGGCATTACCAAAATACCACCTATAATGGATATTAGGCCGATTGCAGCGGCCACAAAGAGCAGTTGATAGTGGGCTCCCTTTACGAATTGGCGTTCCAGCAAGAAGAGGAAGCGTTGTTTGATTCGAAGTTTTTTAATGCGCATAGCAGTTTCTGTAAACTAAAATAGGTACGCGGAAAGTAGTTATTTTTGAAAGTATATCGACTATACAATTTGCGAGCCCCTTTTTTTCTTCCACAGACTTTTTCCGAATTCCAAAGATATATAACTTAGTCAGCTATTTATGATCGCTATTTACATCAACATCCTTAATTATGAGTTTTAAGAATGATAAATTCTTGATAAATGGCTTATGCTTAATTAAGTTTAAGCCATTTTTATTTTTTGTTGTTGTATTGACATCGTGCACTACTCAGGATTGCCCGAACTGCATATACAAAACCAATGATAAAAAAGTGAGTTTCGATGCCTGCTACGTTGAATCTGGCGATACAACATTTTACTCAATCCTTCTGAAGGCCGGTACATCATTCTTTCTAGCACAGAACAAATTAAAATACAGTGTTATGAAATATGAGTCTAATTTAAAATTAGAGTCCAATTTCAAATCAGAAAGTACGACTGGTTTTAAAGAATCGAAAGACCACATTTGGTTACATCCCCCCAGAGCTGATAAATTTAAGAAGATTACTCAATTAGCACCTTATCCACAAATTGAGCTGCCTTCATCAGTTGGTCAGGAATATACAGGTAGTATTTTCATGGCTAGTAATTGGGGTGAGTGGTCGGGCAAATCATCTACCTATTTCTTAAAAGTCGATAGCACCTTTCTAGATTCGGCTATAAATGAAGAAGTTGTCTCACTCTCAGGTTTAGGCTACTTAGAAAAAGATACATGTAGCGTAAATTACCTCTTTTCTAGTAAGCTGGGATTTTATTATTGGCACTATACATACAACAACGCTATTACCTTCGAAATGAAATAATCCGATAAATAAATTATTAGAAAGGATTTTACTAAAGACAATAATTTGTTAGGAATATACCCGGTTTACAACTGGAGATTCTCTAGGCCAGCGTAGCGAATAAATCAAACTTCTCAATGTTTTGCGGAACGCCATTTTAGGATTTCAAATATTGAATTTATAAGTTCAGATAGTTTTTTATAATGAATCTACTTTGAATTTGAGAAGCAGCACAGACGCTGCGGTTCGTAGAGTTGGTTTTGTTTTTTACCCATGCAGGTTCTGCCTTTCGGCAAATGGGGCAGGGAAGAGGTTTTGGTTTTTTTAGGACATTTGTGGCAAGTTTGGTCATTTGTAGTAGGGGGGTGTTTTAACCCTTTTTTCTGTTTGAGGCTGAGCAATTTGGATTAATTGCTATTTTAGCGGAATGATGGGGTTGGTGAAAGATTGGAAGTGGAGTTTTTGAAGTTCCCATTTGCACAATAAAAAACACGCTTACTTCGAGAGCCTCAGCACAAGAGTGTGTGTTATCCGCCGATTTTGGGGGTAAAAAGAACAGTAATTTGTGTTATTCAAGGGTTGTGCGTAATTTGATCCCCATTAATTATGAGTTACATTTATGGACTAATCGATATTGACAATTTTTATTCTTATAATTTGAAAAACAGTTTTGAGCAAGGAAACGAGCTCTTAAAGAATTTGGAAATACGATTAGTGGAATCTCTAAATCCAATTGAATGGCGAAAACTCGATTCAGACGAATTTTTATTTTCCCTTCATGGAAATTTTATTGAGAATAGAATCTTAATAACGGAGGCTTTAAAAAGAATAAATAGAGAATTTAAAATAAACTTGTCAATTGGCATTAAAGAGTCAATAAGCGAATGCACATTTAAAGAACTAATTTTTACATTGAAGAGTTCATTATTAATTGCTAAACAAAATGGTAAAAACATAATTTGTGTAGAGTGAGATATGCGCTAATTGATAATTCAACATTAACTGGGGTGCAAAGGCTTTTAGGGGAAATTCCTATTAGTTCCAATGCTTCTGTTGATAATGATATAATCGCGTTTGAAAATTATATTCAATCGATTCTGTTCTATGATGAGTTAATTTGTATTGATGACTATAAAACCAGATACCGGAAGAAAAGAACAGAGTTTTTTCCAAAAGTTAGATTTATTCCAACAGAATTATTCGATTATGATTCATTCGTTTCTAAAGCTAATGAAATTACTAAAGATATAACTCTTGAAATTAACGGTGGTAAAATTGCAAACAGTGATTTTAAAGATTACTTCGATAGACTACATATGACATTTAGATTTACTTGGGATATTTCTTCGAGTAAATATTTTCTGACTCAAAAAATGTTAGTTGATGAAAGTTTTCTCCCAACAGAAGATTTTAATGCTATTCATTCGCAAATTTTCAAAGAAAATAATGAGCAACATGAGGTTAAATCATCGTTAGTAAAGAAATCACCAATTTTATACGACAGCCGTGGCAATAAAATTAAAATCGATACTAAAACAGGTGAAATAACGGATTATTCAAGTGGAGATGGTTTGTCACGTCAGCTTGACTCAATGATTTCAAGCTTAAATTGGATGTCTCAACGTACAGCATTCTATGTTCTCTGTGCAGATTATCTTTGTGCCGATCTATTTCTTCAGCCAATCAGACAAGAGTTTCTTCAAAACATAATCAAACGAGTTTATCCGAATTACAAATTAGGTGTATTTGGAGATTTCAGAAATTCTATAAACAATCAATCTGAAGAAACAATTAAAAAAATACTTAAGGAATCAGAAAACTATAGTGTAAGTGTTGATATCCCTTTGTTTTCTGCCTATTTCGCAAATAAAACTAAAAATTCTAAACTAATAATTGAAGCAGCATATAATGAGCGGGAAAAAAAACCATTTGTCGAAGCTCGAAATCAACTAAGAGAATTAAATCTAATACTTGATAATGGAAATCGATCTAAGTTTTTAAGAGAAATTAATCTACTTTCGAATTCATTAAACAAAACTTTCTCGAAAATTGAAAGTAAATACGGCTTGGGAGATAAGCAGGGGCTTGGCTTGAGTCAAATAAAGTTTCTATTCAGCTATATACCATTGCTAAGTGAAATAAAAATTCCAAATGGTTTTGAGCTAAAGATAAAAGAACTTGAATTTTTAAAACATCTTGCACCAAAAAAAGGGCTAAATGCGGTCTACAGAAACATTGTAGAAGATATGTTCATTTTCGATAGTCTCGGCAAGTATAAAGATATTTTAATTGGGAACATAAAAAATAATAATTATGGCTCGCCAGAATTGAAATTTGGGGATGACAGGTACTTAGACAAAGATTCGTGGTGGAATAAAAAAATGTAAACCATTTTTATATTATCTATTACACGAATTATATTGAAACTATGAATATTATTAAAATAAAATCTGACCTCGATAAACTAATTTTAAGAGCAGAAGAAGTTAACAACCGAAATTTCGCTCGTCATGTGAAGAAGCCTGCTGAAATAGGTATTCGTGTATCGGCTCTCACTTATTTGCGAAATTTATTGGGTGAAGATCACGAATATTATCTACAATTTAAGGAGCATTCAATTTCAGGCAAATATTTACGTATTGATATAGGAATAGAAATATTGAGAGCATTACGAAGAGATATAGATGAGAGTTGGTTTTTCGATCTAAAGCAACTTATAGCCGCTGAGCTATTTGTAGATTTTTTAGAGATGGCTGATCATTTAATTTTTAAAGGTTATAAAGATGCGGCAGCAGTAATGATAGGTAGTACACTCGAAAGCCACTTAAAGCAATTATGTCTAAAATATAAAATAGAAATAACTTTTGTTGATGCAAAAGGAGTACAGAAGCCGAAAAAGGCAGGAATCTTAAATGCAGAGCTACAAAAAGCGGAAGTTTATAATTCATACATGCAAAAGAATGTCACTGCTTGGCTAGATCTTCGGAATAGAGCTGCGCACGGAGATTATTCAAAGTATGATATTGATCATGTCCAATTGATGTATGATGGTGTTTTCTCATTTATTTCAAAGACAACGAAATAGGATTTTAGATACAAGCCTTAGATATTTTCAAAATACTCTTCGTCAGTTTCAATGTTCAAATGTTTTTCCATATGCTTAGATTGATTATAAACATAACCGCTATATCCGATGCATTTTAAAATTAGCTTGCTGATAAGCGTAAAAAGTTTGGCAGATACATAATTCAAATAGAGATTTACACTATCGATATTTTGATTAGCATCTTTTTTTAGTAATACATTGCCGTGTAAGAGATCATTTCTGTGTTCAATAATTTCAATGTCACGAATATGAAGTCTGATCCCTAGTTGCTCAAATGGTCTTGTAAGTTTCTCATCATTCGTTAAATGTTCTCTATTAATAGGATTATTAATTGCATTTAGTCTTCTTTTGAGTTTTAAATTTGAATTAATCGATAGCTCAGTATTGTTGTTGTCTATAACCTGATGAAGTTCTTTTATTATTTTCCTCTTTAGTTCTTTGTCCCTAATCGGTTTTTCTAAACCTAATTCTTGGATGCACAGATTTTTTGAAAGCATCTCAATAATAACGGCAAATGAACTAGGTATAAGTAACAACGAACGCACGGAAGTAGATTCTAGGATGATTAGAATAGCTGTAGAGAATTCAATATCAGAATGAATCTTATTGGCTAAATTTGATAAACTTTCTAAAGATACTCGTTTTAAGGTTCCTTGTAAAATTGATGCAGTTGATTTGGGAACATCCAAATTAGAGTATGGGTTGGTTATAATTGGACGATACAAACCTTTTAATGTCGGTCTTATGTAGTTTGAATAATATAAGTTTCCAACCTTGTCAAATATAAATTCCTCGTCTCCAACCAGCAGTCGATTGATAAATCCGATAGCCTGTCTAATCGCAAAAGTAGCTTCTGAAAACTCTTTTAAAGTCTGCTCTGATTTGCATTCAAAAATATAATATCCGTGAAGTTCAGTTTTTATCTGAGTTATATCATAATTAATACCCTCAAGTTTTATCCGAAGACAATCATAAAAATATTCAATTCCATTGTTTTGATAAGTAATCGTTTCAAATTCATCTCTAAAAGTGCGTATATTCTTTAATCCGACAGGGTAAAACGCTTTGAAAGAGCTATCGTTTTTAAAACTCTTAGAGAAAAAACTAGATAATTCAAGATTTGAAGAAAATTTTGCTGATTTTGATAATTCAAATTTTGTGTTTGCCGATGTGTTTCCAATTTTCTTCGTTTTGTAAACTACATTATCAATTTTAAATGAAAAATTTTCGTCGTGATTCTCATCTTTTGAAATTGCGTTTATATTAAGATTGAAAGCTTTCTCACTTCTTGAAAGTTTTGCGACAATATCATTGTGATCAACTATGCACACATTTTTGTCACGTAGGGCTTGAAGTTGGGATAATAATTCTAATTCTCTTTCAAATATTTTATTGTTCTCAATTTGAGTTGTTGACTTTTTCATTATGAATTAATTTGATTGATATCCCGAGTGAATTAGTAGTCACGTTTACTTTCGTGAAGTTTTATATTTATTGTCTCAATATTTCTCTTAAGTTTTTATCTAGGTTAAAGATTTCAAGGAGGCTGTCTATTTCTTTTTTGTCGCTTATGCTATCAATTATCTCCTTAATAAAACTTTTCATCATGCTGTAAAAATGATTGACAATTTCTATACTCATTAAGTCGACATGTCCTGTTAAAGAAACATGTACTATTCCCTTTTCCGATAAATATGCATAAACACTTTTATATTTATTGTGAACATTTATGGCATATTCGTTATCGACTCCTGTCCAGTTGTATTCAACAGTTAGTATTTTGCCATGTACAATCATGTGCCGAAAAGTGAATAGTGCGTTAATTGCTTTCCACGTCGAATTATGGACAGTCATTTTCATTTCTTTACCAAATATAATCTTAAAAAGCGTATTGTATCTGGCCCAGCTAGCCTGTTCTAATTCAAGATTAATACTTTCTGTTAGCCTATCGATAAATTCATCTCTCTCAGGTTCTTGCAGGTTTTCTTCAATTATTTCGTCCAATTCGGCTTCCGTATATATAGTATTTGTTCTGCTTTCTAGAACAATTTCCATTAAATGATTTATATAACCTTCAATAACTGCGGTCATATTTATTATTATGGAATAGTTTAGCTTATGACAATTCTTTAATTTATTAATTTCGCCTAGCTTCCATGCTGTAGCATCGAGAATATTTAACCATGGAAAGCTATCACATGAGAAATCTAAATTTGAAATTTCGTTTGTTAGTTTAGTTTTTTTCATTTTGTTCTTAACCGTTAGCTTCTGTTATAAAAGTGATGGTTTTATCTTTCCGAAGACCACCTTTTTTACTTGATCTAATTGAGTCTAGGATTTATGATAACAATTTTATCTTCTTCTCCTTTGTTCTTCGTCAAAAAAATAATTTAGTCCTTTATCTGTCAAAAACTCTTTGCTGATTGAATTTGAAATACTATATAATTTATAGTTTTCATTTTCAATTTCTCCATGTACTAACTTAAGGACAAAATCATTAAGAGAAAGTTTTTCGTTTCCAAATTTGCATAGAGTCAAATACTCTGTATAATCAAACATTACATGCTCCTTTCCTTCTATGTCTTCATTATACATATCTAATTCAAAAATAGGTCTCTCTTCACTGTATTGAGTGATCAAAAAAGGTGTCATTTGATTACCGGAAAAGTAGAAACCTATAACGAGATTATAATTTTCACCATTATAATTGACATTAGTGCTGACAATATGAGATACTTTTCGGATATAGTATTCATTATAGGGTTTTGAAGTCACATTATTTTCGAGCTGACATTCTATATTCCGAGCTATTAAGATAACGTATTTATTATCTCCGGGCACCGAGTATTCCGGTTTAAGTTCTAGTTTCAATGATATATTTTTTTCTATGTCTTTAAGATGGATTTTCATAACTTCCAGAATTGTTTGAAATTGGGTTTAATCTTAAGTTTTATTGTCATCGTTATGTTGTTCCGACCCGCTGCATTTACCACTTAGCGATAGCGGTCTCACAACCGGAGGGCGTAATGCTGCGGAACCTTGCTATTCTCACATTTTAACTAAGAAAAAGTAGTTGTTTGATTAACTTGCTGATTCTTCTTTATAATATATTTATCAACTCCCCTCCACAATCCCAATCTCCTCCTCAGTCAATCCATACAATTCATAAACCATCGCATCAATGGCCTTATCTGTTTTTTTAATTTCGGCTTTGAGGGTTTGAGCTTCGGCTTTTTTGGTTTCAAAAACATCCATCCATTCCATTTCTTGAAGTTTGGTTAGCTTTTCACTGCCAGCTTTCTTTAAGGCTTTGTTTAATTCATTTATAAAGGCGCCAAAGGATAAGTCGTGCCAGTTTTGAAGCTTTCTGGAGAGTTTTTCAATGTTGTATTGTGATTGAACATATTTAATGAATTGTCTTTGCGAAGAACCAAACTCTAAAACAGAATTCATTATTTGATCAACTCTTGTTGTAAATTTATTCTGTAAATCCTGCTTTATTAACTTGATTGGTAGGGGATCAATATATATTATTTTGACCTGAGCAAAAACCTTTCCCGTTTCGTTAATAGAATTCTCATAAAGAAATCTAATTAGTTTGCTATTGAGTATTGCAACAATGTATTTTATATTGAATCTTTTATCTATAATCAACCCATTATGAACAGTATCTAAGGTAAAATACTGTTCACTATCTACAGTACAAATTGGATAAGATCCAGTCTGTCTAAGTAGAATTTTTTCATCGACTTCGAATATTTCTCTTTTTCTTGGGCGGTGTAATTTAGTATTATATAATATGAATGAGTCTGATTGAGCGTGAGTGTATCGATTAAAGTCACTTCCAGTAATTACCTTTTCCGAGATATCAGAAGAGACTTGGCTAATGAAATTGCTATTACCTCCGGTTATTATACCTTGCTTAAAATCAACCACGGAACTTATGGGAATTGATTTTTTCGATATTCGACTAATTAATTTATCAAATAGTGAAATATTGAAAGATAAATCTTCTGATCTTAAGATTTCATTCTGGAAAACACTTCGTTTTGCAAATACTTCACTTTGAAATTCTACGATATTATCAATTAAAGTAAATTCGGGATTATTGACAACTTCATTTTTTAAGGTAAGAATTATTGAATCGACAGCGGCATCATGAAAAACTGTGACTCCTTTGAAATCTACCAAGTTCTGAATACTTGTTTTACTCAATATGAATCTACGAGCTTCAACATAATACTGGTTTTTTAAAATAGTATAGGGAGTTATAAAAGAAAGAATTCCTTTTTTTCTGAGTAATTGAATTCCTTTTTCATAGAAAATCGGGTAGAGATTGAGGCGGCCATAAGCTGAGGCGTAGGTTTTCTCAAGATTCCTCTTTACCTCGGCATCGATATACTCAGCTGGGACATAAGGCGGATTCCCAATAACCACATCAAAACCACCTTTTTGAAAAACCTGCGGAAACTCTTGTTCCCAACTAAAAGCCTTGTTGCCGGCTACGGCTTTGCTGTCAATTAGCGAGTTGCCACATTTTATATTGCTGCTGAGGTTATTGAGTTTCCGCCGGGGCTGTGCGGTGCGCAGCCACAGCGATAGTTTGGCTATCTCTACCGATTCTTCATTTATATCTACTCCGTAAATATTGTTTTCGAGAATGGTGTTTTCAATATCAGGAAAGAGGAAACCGCCTCCCAGTAAGGCGTTTTTGAGTTCGTCGAGCATGGCGTGCTCTTTTATCAAATAATCAAGTGCCTGGTTTAAGAATGCCCCAGATCCACAGGCAGGGTCGCAGATAGTGAGGCGCAACAGCCAGTTTCTATAATCGTCAAGCTTGTCTTGCAATTCCTGCAGTTTACGGGTGGTTCGGCCTTTTCGGCTTTTTAGATAGTCATCTTCTACCAGTTTCAGTTCTGCTTTCTTTTCGCTGCAAAGCTTACCCACCGTATTATCTACAATGTATTTGGTAATGTACTTTGGGGTGTAGAATACACCGTCTTTTTTGCGCTTGGTTTTTTGCTTGTCAAAGTCTTTTCCTTCTATCTCGGCATTTATACTCTCTATTTCATTAAGGGAGTTTTCAAAAATATGCCCCAGAATATTGACGTCTACCTTGCTTTCAAAATCATACGCCTGCAACTTATGGGTGTGCGTGTATAGCAAGTTGTTTGATATATTAAGACTATCAAGAACTGTATCGGGTTTGAACAAGCCGCCGTTGTATGCAAAAATCTCAGCACGTGAGGTGGTGCCTTGTCGGCCAATGTCCAGAAATTTAAAATATTGCTTGAACAGTTCAAAGAGTGGACGCTCATCGCCAAAGTCGTTATCGGCTTTCCACTTATCGAGTATTTGCTTGGTAGAATTTGGCGGGAGCAGCCCACGGTCTTCAGCAAAGAAGATAAACAGAAAGCGGTCTATAAGCTTTTGCGATTTTTGAAAGAGGCGTTGCTTGATATTCTTGTTTGCCCGCTCGGGATCGGTGGTGTTAAGCTCATTGCGAAAAACGGCGTTTTTCATATTTCGGCGCACCAAATCGCGAAACAACTCGCGCTTAAATAGGGAGTAATCTGAATAAAACTCTTTGGTGATTTCTTCTTCCTCTTGTATGGAAGCCTCTTTGATTTTAAGCGGAACGTTGTTGAGCAGGTTGTCCTTGGCGAGGCAGAGCCACATGAGCTCAAAATCCTGCAGCGTGAGACTAAACAGATCAAACTCTTCAAAGTCAACGGCATTATTTATATAAAAACGCACCTTCTCAAAATTGGAGGTAACAACATAAATACAACCCGATTGATTAGCCTTATAATCAAAGGCTTGTTGGCGCACCGATTCTAAATCTCGGGTGTTGGTGCCCTTTAGCTCTATTACACCCAGTGCCTGCTCGTCTTTCAGAATGGCACCATCGGCTTTTTTACTGTTCTTTTCGTTTTTGTATTCGGCTACGAGGTTGTAATCTGCCTGCGGCTTCATGGTGTAGCCGAGCACATTTACAAATAGCTCAGTAAGAAAAATGCCTTGGTACTCCTCTTCTTTGCTAGAGCGAATATTCTCCTGTATATGTGGATTGTGAAAATACTTAATAAACGCTTTGTGAGCTTTGGCCACAGCAGCCGTGTCTTGCTGTTTTAAGTATTTCTTAAGTACCGAGGTTTGGTATAGGGGCATATTGTTTTTCTGGACTATAGTTTGGGTGCCGCAATAGGGGCGTGTTATTTCACTAGGGTGGTAAATATAGTAAATGTGGTAGATTAGTGAATGAGCCGGTTAGACTTTAATGTATTTTCTATTACTTGGAATAGATATGGTACAACAAGCAGTTAATACGGTACTGAGTAATTCTATTCGATCAATTTAAACTTGGTGTGGTTCGCTTTTTCTCATATACTCAAGTGATTTTGATTAACCATAATATGTAATGGAACAAAAACGTGTCCCATAACAAACCTCTGAAAGAAAAACTAGTTTCAACAATTTATCCTAAATTCAACTCTCATTTTCAAAGTCGAGTAAGATGAAGTTCATACCAGATTGGAGGAATAAAATCAAAAGAATCAAAATATGAGTAAAATTTTCAAATACGGTTTTTTTGCGACCATATTGCTTGTCTATGTATCAGCACAAGGTCAAACCGACTATAGAGAACTCCCGGCTTATAAGTCTTACTATGACAGCCTAAAAACAATGGACTATAAGTACCCTTTACCCTTACTCGGAAAAAAGGCGTATCAACGGGGATTCGACCCTCAATATGCCTGGGGAGCCAGCTTAATATACTTCACCCAAACCCAGGAGATCAGTATCAGCAGCATTGGTCTTGGGTTAAACGGAGGCCCAAAGACAGATTTTAGCGACTATATAGGTTTTGGTCCTACGATTGTCACATCTCATGCACTCACCTTTCGTCCCGACGTTTGGATACTCCCATTTTTAAATATTTATGGGGTTATTGGCGGTGGAACTACACAAACCGATGTAACGCTGCTAGAGCCCGTTTCTTTTGAAACCACTCAAAATTTTAATGCTACTTCTTTTGGCCTGGGAGCAACCCTGGCGGGAAGCATTGGTCCGTTACTTATTATTTGGGATAACAATTACAACTTTGTTGATGTAGATGCAATCGTTGAACCTGTTCCAGCTTTCAATAGTAGTGTGCGTCTGGGGCATAATTTTATGGATCCGGTTAGAGCCGATCGAATGCTTACCGTTTGGGTGGGTACCTTTTACCAACAGATCAATAACGATACAGAAGGAAGTATTGCCATAAGCGACATTTTTCCGAGCGTTGGCACCGGAGAAAATATTCAGAGAATGAGAGATTGGGCCGACGAACTACCTTTAGCTCAACAAATTGTAGCTGAGCAAATCATAGATAGAATTGAAGAATTTGGAGAGAACAATGATGTGGAGAATGCCTCTATCGATTACAATCTCCAAAAGGAAGTTACGGCTCCTTTTAATTTGCTACTTGGTGCCCAGTATCAAATAAATAAGCATTGGATGTTTAGAGCTGAATTAGGCGTTTTTGGAAAGCGAAGTCAGTTTCTTGTAAATTTAAACTATAGACTACGAGGATTAATTCCGCGAAAAAGCTAAGGTATGAAATGGATAGTGGGCCTGTTATTATTTAGCCTTCATCTTTCCGCGAGTGCACAGGAAGAAGTAGAAGAACCAAAAAACCGACTTACCTTTATGATGAGTCACACTTATGTTCCCGTTATTCTGAATGGAGAGGATAAGGAATGGGGAGCTGTACCCTCCCTGGGTTTAAACTATGATTATTGGGTTTCGGAAAGTGTAGGCTTAGGTATACACAGCGATTTTCTTTTGGAGAATTTTTTTATTGAAGAGTTCGAAGAGAGTAAAGCTCTTGAAAGAGAAAAACCTTTTGCAATGGTTGCGGTATTTCTCTATAAGTTCGAAAA
Organism: uncultured Cryomorphaceae bacterium; assembly: GCA_963748925.1. Classification (GTDB taxonomy): domain Bacteria; phylum Bacteroidota; class Bacteroidia; order Flavobacteriales_D; family Cryomorphaceae; genus Cryomorpha. The sequence goes on from CAVVKG010000002.1 coordinate 178,901, forward strand.
TGAACTTACAACCTTAATTGCCTTTGGTGCCGAAATAGAAAAGAGCAAATCGCTCATGTTAGCTCAATTTGGTTTGGAATATGGCAAAGCTTTTGGAAAGAACTGGGAAGTAGGAGGGAACTTAACTTACGATTTAAAGTTTGAAGCTTACAATTCCTTTACTTTAGGGTTATCAATCTCTAAAATATTTTAAAAGTGTGTAGACTGCAAATGCGCATATTCCAATAAAAACCGGGAAAGGATAAGTTTTATTCTCTTTTAAAATTCATAAAGTACTCTCTTTACTATCTTCTCAATTTATATAGAAGTTTTGTGCGAGTAATTAACAGAAACGGGAAAGACTAAGTTTAACTTAATTGGTGAAGAATCGTACTAAAAAAACGGAAATAGAATTTTAGAATCTGCAGATGAGTTTCACTTGTGGTTTATGTATTTTTCTCGTTTCTTGCGATACAGAAATTCTATAGCTTGATGAAACAGTGGTTTAATCCCCTTCGTTCACCCATGAAAATGAAGGGTGTCAGTTCTTTTTTATTAATACTCCTTAGTTTTTTAATCTCAGGTTTGAATTTATATGCACAGTCGCATATATCTGCTTATCCCAAATGGGTAAATCAAATTGAAGTAGAAAACGGAGAGATTTATAAAGAAAGTACAAGTAATCAATACCTTCTTGTCGACTTTCAGGAAAACCTTCAAGCACAAACAAAATATATTCATTTTGCGATAAAAATACTGAACTCGGAGGGGGTTCAATCATTTTCGGATATTTCTGAAACCTATGATCCTAGCTATCAAGAGCTCAATTTTCATAAGTTGAGAGTAATCAGAGGTGGCGAAAACATTGACAAGCTACATCAAACTGAAATAAAAACAATACAGCGAGAGACTAGTTTAGAGCGAGCACTGTATGATGGTTCGTATACCGCTTTAATCCACCTTTCGGATATTCGTGAAGGCGATATATTAGAATATGCCTATTCAATCAAAGGCTTTAACCCCATCAATAAGGGAAATTTCTCCATTACATTTTATCAGCAGTACAATAGTCCGGTTAATCGAATTTACAATCGCATCGTTCTTCCTGCAGATTATAAGGCCGGTCTTAGGTATTATAACGATGCTGAAAGACCCGGCATCAATCGTGATAAGAATTCAAAAGAATACGTGTGGGATCTCGATGGCAGTGATTATAAGCTGTCAGATAGTAATGTGCCGAGTTGGTATGATGACTACAAACGTGTATCACTTTCCACATTCGAATCGTGGGAGAGTGTGGTCAACTGGGCCTTACCATTATATAACTACGATCCCAAAACGGTAGAATCTATTGTTACTCCCTTAATTGTGAAGGATAATGAGGAAGAAACCATCATAAACTGCATTAACCTGGTGCAAAATGAGGTGCGCTATCTGGGTATGGAGAGTGGTATAAATGCATATAAGCCACATAACCCACTTCAGGTTTATAAGCAGCGGTACGGTGATTGCAAGGACAAGTCGCTTCTGCTGGTTTCACTTTTGCGATCGGCCGGTGTTGAGTCATATCCATTGCTTGTGAATACGAGCTACCGGCACACTGTAGATTCAAAACCACCTAGCAACTCTGCCTTCGATCATTGCGTGGTATTATTAAACTATGGTGGGATTGAATATGTTGTAGATCCTACAATCTCCAATCAGGGTGGCGATCTGGATAGCAGATCCACACCACATTACGGAAAAGGTCTTCTAGTTGCCGAAGGTCAAACTGAATTGTATGAGCTTGAGGATAGGTGGAATGCTTTTCTACATGTAAATGAAACAATTGACTTTGATTCCATCGGAGGGCCGGCCACCCTTGAGGTTCAATCAATTTACAAAGGAGGAAAGGCCGATGGCATTCGCAATTACTTTTTAACGAGTTCAAAAGACGAAATTCAAAAGAGTTACCTGAATTATTACAGCAACCTATATCCCTCTATAGAGTCCAATGGGGAGATTGTGATTTCGGACAATAACCAAAGAACTTCCAATGAGCTCACTATTACAGAAAAATACCTTATTCCTGAATATTGGCTGCCCGATGAAGAAATGGGATTGTATGCTGAAATTTATCCAATTATCCTTGAGTCAGAGATAAATTACCCGCAATCTGCTACCCGAAAAATGCCCTATTCCATTGGAGATAATCTGAAATTCATCCAGACAACTCAAGTCAATTTTCCGGAGCCTTGGAATGTGGAGACATCCGTTCAGAATATTCAGGGCGATGGGTTCAAGTACCAGGGAATAGTAACTTACTCTGATCAGGTATTAAAAGTGACTCATAGCTATGAAAGAACGAAAAGGTATATAGAGGGAGATGAATTTCCTTTGTTCTTGTCAAAACACAATGAAATTCAGAACGAACTCCCGTTTTACATTTCTTACGATCCCGATGCATTAAGTGCCGGCGATAGTGTAAGCTGGCTTTCAATTTTTCTTACAATTATTTTCCTCGGTATAGGGACGTTTTTGGCTCTTACTGTTTACAAGAAATACGACCCGGAGCCAGAACTGGGTGCAAAAGAATTATCCTTTGGCGGCTGGTTAATTCTACCTGCCATTGGCCTTGCAATTTCTCCATTTAAGTTGGTTTATGATATTGTTAATGCAGGGTTTTTTAATCCTATGATTTGGACTGCCTATGTAGACGATAAATTCGAGTACACGCTCTATATCGGATTTGAGCTGGCTTACAATATCCTTTATCTTGTATTTGTTATTCTATTGTGCATACTTTTTATTAAAAAAAGAACGAGCTTTCCTAAGCTAATAATTGTGATGTACATTGCTAACCTGCTAATACCCGTAGTAGACGCCCTGGGGTATTATGTGGTTTTTTCTGCCGATCAGGTGTTTGATCTTGAGGATAGGAAATTAATAATGAGAAGTCTCATTGGTGCCTGTATTTGGATACCATACTTTATTACCTCCAAACGCGTAAAAAATACCTTCACCCGAAAATTTCAGAAAGAGCCGCTTTTCGATGATGTACTGGTATCGGATGAATTAACACTAACCTAATTTTTCCTGATATTTTGAATGATTTGGTAGCAGTCAATTGTGACGCAATTATGAAACACACAGCTTACACTTATTCTGGAATAAGCACAAAGTTTGCTTTCCTTCTTTTGCTATTGCTCCCGGTTGGTGCAATGAGCCAGGAACTTGTTTTAGAGAAAATGCCATTGGCGGAAGCCATAGCACTTGAAGAAGATTTAAATTCTATAAACAAGGGATTTCATCCTTTACAAATATTCGATCAATTTATTAATGAAAACTACATCACATTAAAATACCAATGCTTGAGGTTTGAGCGGGTAGATGATGATTTTTCACCGAAGTTGCATACCTGGTATTCTTTTGACAACGATTCTATTGTTAGGGTAATAAAGTACTATTGGGGTTTTTATAGTACTGGTTTTAACCCGACCAAAAACCAGGAGCTGATAACAGCCGAGTTGAACAATACTGAAAAGTGGGAAAAAAAGTATGAGGCCTTAAAAAAGAAAATTAAGCGAAAAGTAGGCAGCAGAGGAAAAGAAGTTAAAAACAAAGAGTTTGGAGCATACAACTATAAAGAGATGGAGTGGATAAAAGATGATTATAAGATTGTATTAACGAGCAAAATTGTACATTCGGAGGATTGGAAATTTGACACATACGTATCAATTCAAATCTTCTTAAAATAACCCTATGAGAGTAATTAGCGTCCTGATATTTTTAATGATTCCATTTTTATTAATTGGACAATCCACTTCGTATTTTTGCAAAATGGGCGAACGCACAGATAGCGTTACCGTCTTTACTATGGTAGATGAAATGCCTGAATACAACGGTGCCTACCGCACCGCATATGAAGATCAGGAAAATAATTTAGATTTATCCCTGCTTCCTGTACCTGATAAGGAAAAAGTGAAATCCTATGTTTCCTTTATTGTTGATCCTACGGGGAAAATCACCGAAGCTTGTGTTTACGAGTTGCCGAGTTATGAGGGAGTACTTTCTGTATATGACTCTACTGCCGTAGAATTTGTAAAAACCTTAGAGTACAAGCCCGGAATGCACAGGGGCGAAGCACGTCATGTAATTATGACTACAGAAATAGTATTTGACGCGAAAGCTATAAAGAAGAGTAAGAAGGGTAAGAAAAAGTAAGATTACTTTGCTCTGTACAATCTCAAATTAATACGCATTAAGCGGCTTAATGACTGGCCACTTTTTGGGAGTGCGTATGCAGGAGTCAATACTAACGCGCTCGTGCTGAGTCTCTCGAAATAAGTGTTTATTATCTGCCGATTATCGGGCTCAAAACAATACTAGGGTTGTTGTGCTATTTGGTATTCAGCTGATAGAAATACAGACTTTAATAAAAACGAGATTCATTTGACTACTTAATAAAACAAATCTGAACCGATTGAAAAAAAGACGGAAGATAAATCTGTGGTGGAAAAAGTAAAAATGTTCAATACGGCCTATCAGATTTCCCCACACTCCAAATCTCCTGACTTAAAAAGCAAAAAAAAGCCCACCAAAAAATTGGTGGGCTCTGCTCCGCAGCATCTGTGCTGCTGCGGAAATTTACTATTCGCACATCAAACCTAAGAAAGAGCAATTGCCTAATATCCTCCCTGATTTTGGATGCTAATAGTTCAAGGTAGAATGTCTAGATGAGTTAATCCGCTCCGCAGCATCTGTGCTGCTGCGGAAATTTACTATTCGCACATCAAACCTAAGAAAGAGCAATTGCCTATTATCCTCCCTGATTTTGGATGCTAATAGTTCAAGGTAGAATGTCTAGATGAGTTAAGCCAGCTAAATATTTAATTTTTTGAATTGATGAATTGTTATGGCAAAAAAAAAGCCCACCAAAAAATTGGTGGGCTTAGTACTATCTCAATAGCGAATTACATTTTCAACATAATGTCTAATTCAACATCATTAGAAATTACTACGTCTTCCGCAGGGTGAGTAAATGCCACATCGTATTCAGTTCTGTCAAAAGTCAATTTTCCACCAGCAGTTTTTCCTGCTAAATCGATGGTTACATCTTTCACAGTTTCTTCATTGGTTTTTCCTCTAATCGTTAAGTTACCGGTAATGGTGTTGTTTGAAACATCATGCGAAATAACCTCAAAACGAGCTTTAGGAAAAGAATCAACCATAAAAAAGTCAGCTGATGAAAGGTGATTAACCAAGTCTTCTTTCGACTTTCCTTCTTCGGGAGTGTAGTTTTCATCCGTTGGAGTCATTGTGGTTAAGTCAGCTGTAAAGTTTCCACTTTTCACTTCATTTCCTTCCACGGTTAACTTTCCATCTGTAACAGCAACTGTTCCTGTGTGGGTGTATACTCCTAAAACATTTCCAGACCAAACTACCTTACTTGTTGCAGGGTCAATTGTAAGGTCCATTACTTCAGCAGTTCCTTCCATTGAATTTTCGTCAGTTGTATTTTCTCCTGCGTTCTCTTCAGCTCCGCCACATGAAACTAAAGCTGTTGCAAAGACAAATAACAATAATGTTTGTGTTAATTTTCTCATAAGATTTTATGGTTTTAAATTTTTTGCGAATATCCGCAAAATAACTGATTTAATATAAGACATCTAAATTATTGCATTTAACTTACCTCTCCGAAAATAATCCCGAAAGAAGGTCCCTTTAGTTTAAAAAGCCTAAAACTATATTTTCTGATTTCACCCTCCGTTTCATGAAAATTGCATTTACTTCTGAAGAGCATTTGTGTTTTCTATAATGCCATGTTTCACCTATTTTTACCTATCAATTTCAACACAAAGTTTATTTAAAGAAATGTCATAAGTTTAGATAGGTGGCACCCGATCCATAAAAATCTCATCTAAGCATAATAACAAGTACCTTATCAATCGGGTACACCACAGTGCCGGTTAGTCAGGAGCAGTTGCTAATTACCGTTTATTCTCCAAAATTTTCTTTAATTAACCAAAGATATAGACCGACGTTTTGTGGTAAACTACCCTTGTGAAGATATTTGACACACCTTTGTCAATTGCGTAGGTCTATATCTCTATCTAAACGCTTCTTTGTAATTTACTCTATGTTCAACTTAATAATTAATATTAAAGTTCACTATATGGGAAATAGAGTGCAAACCCTTACGAATACCCAAAATACAGGTTGCGTAAGATTTATTTAAAAAATAACCAAAATTCAAATGATAACGGAAAGATTAAAATTAAGGTTTATTGATTTATCGGATTTAGATTCGATTCATAAGTTACATTCTTTACCGGAAACAGATGAATATAATGCGTTAGGAATCCCGGACAATGTAATGGAAACTCAATCTATAATTGAACCTTGGATTGCAGAAAATAAGTCGAGCAAAATCAGGAATTACACCTTTGCAATTGAGAATAGGCTGAATAGTGAATTCATTGGTTTAATCGGACTAAAACTCGGCAATGAAAAATACAAACGCGGAGAAGTTTGGTTTAAAATACATTCCGATCATTGGAGAATGGGTTACGCCACCGAATCATTAAAAGCAATAATAAATTTTGGATTTGAATCACGCAAATTACACCGCATAGAAGCAGGATGTGCGGTAGATAATATTGGCTCCATTAAAGTCCTGGAAAAAGTTGGAATGATAAGAGAAGGAAGAGGAAGGCAAGTATTGCCGTTAAAATCAGGATGGTCTGATAATTTTGAATATTCGATACTTGAAACTGATAAACAGAAAACCAACTAAGCACAATATTCTGTATAGTGCATACCCTGCGGGATAGCATATACAATTGCCGTTGTAGCCAAGCAAAAAACGAATGAAATACCTACTTACAGATCAGGAAACTGAAAGACTAAGATTTAGGTTGTTGAGATCAGATGACTTCGATTCATGGATGAATTTATTTAAAGCAAATAATATTGCTGAATATTTACAACTTGATCCCGAACTATCAGATTCTGAATTATGCAAGATCTGGTTTGACAAAGCATTTACATTTCAATGAAAAAAGGAAAAGTAATTTTTTCAAATTTGTAACTAACTATACTGTGACTAACTTTGAGGTTAATCACAATTACACTAAGTAGACCTAAGTAGTTAAAAATCAAAGAATATGAAAATACAATTCAATACTGATAAGAACATTGATGGCACAGAAGCACTGGAAAAGTTTGTATCTGAAAAAATAAACAGTGCCTTAAAACACTTTGATGACAAAATTACACGCATTGAAGTGCATCTATCTGACCAGAATGCTGATAAAGAAGGTGCAAATGATATACAGTGTAAGATGGAAGCAAGGATTGAAGGTATGCAGCCCGTGCTGGTGGAGAGTAAAAGTAGTTCAAAAGAGAAAGCTCTTGCTGCTACTGTCGATAAAATGAAGGCAAGATTGAGCTCTATAATCGGAAAAATGAAAAGTAAATAGCGACAGGCAATTAAAAGGGTAAGAGCTAAGTTGTTTGTAAGCTAGTGGTTAGTCCGGCAGCCCGGTTTAAAAGCTTTTTGAAGGACAAAGCCATTGTAGCGGGTACAGCTCTGCCCAATGAATTGGGTAAAATGGCATTGCTATTTGAATAAACCACTGTAAACGGTTTAATGAAAAATCATTTGCTATATTTAGCCGCATCAAACTGTGTCTAACCTATTCACAATCAGAGAAGAACTTATAGTACATCCAGAAAACGTATTTATGCAAAATAAAATTACCGGTACCGGGAGTTATATTCCTACCGTCGTTCAAAAAAATGATCACTTTTTAACCCAAGCTTTTTATGACGAAAACCAGTTAAAAATCCCTACGTCAAATGAAATAGTCATTAAAAAATTCAAGGCTATTACCGGAATTGAAGAGCGCAGGTATGCATCCGGTGATTTAAAATGTAGCGATTTGGGAACTATAGCCGCTGAGCGCGCTCTAGAAGATGCTGGAATAAACCCCGAGGAACTGGATTACATTATTGTAGGCCAGAATTTTGGCGATGTGGACCCTGGAAACGCACAAAGTGATATGTTGCCGAGTATCGCTTCGCGCATTAAGTTCAATTTAAAAATAAAGAATCCGAATTGTGTCGCCTACGATGTGATTTTCGGTTGCCCGGGATGGCTGGAAGGAGTCATTCAGGCCAATGCGTATATCAAAGCAGGAATGGCTAGCAAATGCTTGATTATAGGCACAGAAACGCTATCGCGCATAGTTGATCCTTTCGACCGTGACTCCATGATCTATTCAGATGGGGCAGGGGCCTGCATTTTAGAAAAGAACCAAACGGGTCCCAATGGGATTTTGAGCTCAGCAACTCAATCCTTTACGCATGATGAAGCTTATTTCTTGTTTTATGGAAATTCATACAACCCTTCAGAAAATCAGGAAACGAAGTATATAAAAATGCACGGCAGGAAGATATATGAGTTTGCGCTTAACAATGTTCCCTTAGCCATGAAGACCGCCCTTGAAAAAAGCGGGGTTGATATAAAAGATGTCAGCAAGATTTTGATTCATCAGGCCAATGAAAAAATGGATGAAGCCATTATTCAAAGATTCTATAAACTATATGATATGGAAATGCCTAAGGATGTAATGCCAATGATTATCAATAAATTGGGAAATAGCTCAGTGGCTACTATTCCTACCTTGCTTGACCTCATCCTAAAAGACAAACTGGGAGGGCATAAAATTGAAAAAGGAGAAGTGATGATACTTGCTTCTGTGGGTGCAGGTATGAATGTGAATGCAGTTGTATATCGGTATTAGCTTGCCAGCCTGAAACCAGAATTAATAATGACCTTTAGAAAAGCGACAAAAAATGATGTTCCGATTATTGTAGGAATGATTTCTGATGATGAACTTGGAAAGGAAAGGGAAAATTTCAAGGACCCTTTACCGATAGAATACCTGAAGGCGTTTGATAACATTAACGCTGACGAAAATCAAGAACTAATTGTGGTCGAAAACGATGAGTTGGAAATTATCGGGACTTTGCAATTGTCGTTTATTCAATATCTAACCTATCAAGGTGGGATTAGAGCGCAAATTGAGGCCGTAAGAATTAGAAAGGAAAATAGAGGACTGGGAATAGGAAAAGCCATGTTTGAATGGGCAATAAATAGAGCCAAAGAACGGAATGCACATTTGTTGCAGCTAACTACCGATAAAAGAAGACCAAAGGCAATTAAATTCTATGAGGATTTGGGATTTAACGCAACTCACGAAGGAATGAAAATACACTTTGCTTAATAAAAATACGGTCTTCGTATTAGTTGAATAGTGAAGAGCCGGTTCCAAAACTTATGATTTCTCGCAAGTGGGCATACTGAGCGGCAAAACTCTCTTTTATCAGAATTTCGATCAGTTCCATTTATCGAGATCTAATCTGTAAGATATTCCGGAATAAGAGCATGCTGATCGGCTCTACAGAATATTTATATTTTGATTCAACTTGCATTCCTCATCCTAGTTGTTTTGTAATCAGGTAGTAAGAGCGCCCTGTAATTTTCGTATATTTGCGATAGTGTATGAATGACACGGTGAAATCATATCTCTTCCTTTTAGGTTTATTGTTATCTGCTTCGGGTCTCTACTCACAGGGTTATAATACCGTAGGAGATAGTTATTCAGTCGGCGACGATTGCTTTATCCTCACTCCGGCACAACCCTCTCAAATCGGCGCAATCTGGTACAATGAATCCATCGATATTACCGAACCATTCAATTTACAGTTTACTGCAAGCTTTGGCAGCAATGATGGTGGTGCCGATGGGATGGTTTTTGTAATGCAACAAGCCGGAAACACGGTTCTTGGTAATTCCGGAGGAGGGATTGGTTTCGAAGGTTTCTCTCCTTCTTTAGGAGTGGAGTTTGATACCTATCAGAATTTAGATTATGCCGACCCTTCGTTTGATCATTTGGCGATTTTGAGGGACGGAATTGCCAATCACGGACTCACTAATCTGGGTGGAGAGGTTCAAATTTCTCCAATTAGTTTAAATGTTGAAGACGGACAGTCATATATAATTGATATTTCGTGGAATCCTGCAACCAATATTTTCTCGGTTTCTGTAAACTGTGAGCTTCGGTTAGAACAGGCTATCAGTTTAGAGTTTATGATTTTTCCAAATTCTTCAGAGGTCTTTTGGGGCTTCACCGGTGCTACCGGCGGACTTTTTAACGAGCAGCGTGTTTGTCTCAATCCTTTAATTCTAGGTCTTCCTGAAACGTATAATACTTGCGTAAACGAACCTCTTCAGTTGGAGGCACCGGCGGCAAGCTTCGGTACCGTTTCGTGGGAACCGGCTGAATTCCTTGACGATCCAACATCTTTCAGTCCTGTCGCTACGGTTGATGAAACCACCACATTTACATTGACATTCGAAGATCTTTGTGGCAATCAACAGGTGCAGCAAACAACGCTTATCGTTTCCGAACCTGTCGTTGACCTTGGTCCCGACATTAGTGAATGCTCTGATGGAGCGATTTCCCTGTCTGTATCCGGTGAATTCGATGAGATTATCTGGTATGACGGCAGCGACCAACCTGTTGTTGCCGTTGATGCTTCCGGAGAATATTGGGTCGATGTAATTCAGGGAGGCTGCCAGGCATCCGATACGATACTCGTAGAGCTCAATCCACTTCCCGAATACAACGGAGTTTTGCTTGCTCAGCTATGCGAAGGAGAGGAGTTTACATTCGATCTGGGAGCCTCCGATTCTGAGATTGTGTGGTTTGATGGGGCAGACGATGAAATTAGAACGTTTGATGAGGATGGCAATTATTCTTTTACCCTCATAGGTGAAGAGTGCAGTTCAGATTTTACACTGGAGGTTGATGTTACAGAAACCCCAAATTATAATCTTGGACCTGATATTGGAGTGTGCGAAGAGGAGGATTATTTGCTTACTGCGAATGGGGATTTTGATAGCATTACCTGGTTTGATGGCACAACCGGCGCGAGCACAGAAGTGTTTTCGTCAGGAACATATTGGGCCGACTTTATCCAGGGAAACTGCGAAAACTCTGATACGGTCGTGGTTGAATTTGACTCGCCTCCTACGTATTCGGGAGATACCGATATTAACCTCTGTGAGGGCGAAGAATTTACTATTGAACTAGGTGGAATCAATGCCGACATAACATGGTTTGACGGGGGCAATGAAGAAATTCGCACTTTCAATAATTCGGGTAGCTATGCCTTTCTGTTAGTCAATGGCGAGTGTATTTCCGATTACGAATTAGAGATTGAAGTAACTCCGATTCCGGAATTTGATCTGGGTTCTGAATTGACCATTTGTGAGGGCACTTCAGCAATTCTTTCACCCGTGGGAGGCAACCTAAATTTAACATGGAATGATGGGAGCCAGGGGCCGAATCTGGAAGTAGATCAAGGCGGACTTTACTGGGCTACAGCCAATGAAAACAATTGCCTTTTTTCGGATACCGTTCTCGTGAGTACCTATCCGGTACCCACTCTTTCTGTTTCGGGAACCGAAAGTCTTTGTCCCGACGAGGAAGGGTTTCTCATGGCTGAGACGACGGCGGAGGTATTGTGGTCTACAGGCGAAGAAGGAAACCAAATTAGCGTCAATAGTCCGGGAAGTTACATTGCGGTTGCTACCAATAGTAATGGTTGTACCAAAGAAGTTGCCTTTACAGTGAATGCCCTTAGCTTTCCGCAAATTACCCAAATTGATGACTTTTTGAAATGCCGGGACAAGAAGGTTGAATTATTAATAGAGTCGAGCGATAATTTCAGTCTAGTGTGGAGCGATGGCACAGTAGGCAACAGCATTCAAATAGAAGAGGCAGGATTGTACTCGTTAGAGCTCACCAATCAATGTGGAATAACAAAGCGGGAATTTAGGGTTGAAGAAGAGGAATGCTTTAACTCATACTTTTTACCAAATGCTTTCACTCCGGATGGTGATGGGTTGAATGATTTGTACAAGGCGGTCGTTCAGGGATATGTTGATTTTGAACTTCTTATATTCAACCGAAGCGGATTGTTGGTTTTTGAAACAAGTGATCCTGAGAAAGGGTGGGATGGAAGCTTCTTAAACAATGGATATTACTGTGAAGCCGGAGTTTACAATGTTCGCTTCACAATAGATTTTGGCGAAAATGTGATTGTAAGTGAATTTAGCTCAGTTACTCTTATACGATAGATAAAATCACAGTGGAGTGAGATCTCTAACTTTTGTGCCAATCAGAATTGTCGATTGGGATAAACGGATTTAATGGAAACAGCTTTCGCTGAACAAAAAGAAGCATTGATCTCGTATTATACACTAACACCTGAACAACGTTAAGGAAAAGGACAAAACCACAAGAGGTGGTTAGAAAAACTTGTTTTTCTTGAAAAGCGTAGAATCAGATTATACGTATAATTATACGTATAATTATACGTGTAATTCTATTCTACGGCTATGGCTCATTCCCTGAGCATGCCCCTGTCGACCCACCAAAGCTTTTATTTGCTATACTTGTAGATAACAATTAACAATGGAGTTGGGGCCTTCAATTAGAAATTAAAAACTTAAAGGGTAGCTCACTTTCGCCTGGCTTTGGTAAGCCCATAGGCTGAATAACACACACTAGTGTTTGTTATACGATTGTTGGGGCACATGCAAAAAAAAGCAACAGACACATTGACAATGACGAGTATTGAAATATATGGAGCAACACTGACTTATTTTGAATAGAACTGACTTGACAGACAGTGTAACTGTACAAGAACACCTACGATTGAAAAAGAAATGGAAAGAAAAAGCCCACGCTGCGCATTTTTGAAAATTTCTGCCAACGCGCATTTGGCACATCCCGCTTTTCCATCGCACAAAGCCGACACACAAAAACGGGAAGAGCCAAATTTTTCCATCGCTGCAACCAAGAGAACAGTAGGATATCATGATATCAAAAGATTTAACCCAAAATATGCAATGGCTCTGGCCACGTGCATATTCGATAAAGAGATTCAATCTTTTACAGCTTGGTATGCTGCACTGAAAAAGTGATTCTCTAAATCGGGATTAACCCAACTAATGCAACTAGTTCGGAGCTTTTCGCTCCTCCTATTGCATAATTTGGGTTTAACAAACAACATAAAAACGCGACTGAAAAATATCAAAGGCCAGGTTGAAAACAATGATACGGATAGTTAAGAATGTACTTTTAACCACTGACACACTTCATTGAACATCCCAAGGGGCAGCCTTCTTGCTGAATGTTTCTTATTTTTTGAAGCCTCAGAAAAGTCAATATTGATAATATTGTTCCGCTGATAAAACCTTATGCTCCCAGCAGGTATTTTTTGAAAACTCAAAACCTTTCCTTATTTTTGCCACCCTTGAAATGGCTGTGCTACATATTGTCAATTTATTTTTTGGGCCTTTCGTTCATCAGCTGTGCGGACGGTCTTACAAATAGCGCTTCTACTGAAGATCAGCAGATAGTGATGAGCAGTGATTCCCACTCCGGTCACGAGCACGGCTCATCTTCCAATGACTTATGTAGTCCCATGTGCTCCTGCCATTGCTGCCATGTTCATGTCATCTTTCCCAATGCAATGAGTGCATCCAGTCAAATTGGCAATCAGTCTCATTATACTTCTTATTATCAAAATTTCGAAAGCATCGATCTCTTCGAGCTTTTTATTCCTCCGAGAGCCTAATCCCAGACAACTTCAGGATAGTTATGTCTTTGCAGCTTCATAGTGGAGCTGTATAAACGGCTATTTCAATAATCCTGATTTTATAAGCCTTTTTTGTGTTAAGCCGGAAAACGGCATTATCTATAGCAAGAATTTTTATTTCAAAAAAAGTCAGTTGAATAAAAAGAAAAAAAGGACAAGGAAGAAAGCTACCTGGTAAAAAGTACTGAAGTGGCACTTTATTACCATCGCATGTATCATCCTGCTCTTAGCCACTATTGAGCGGGTACATCACTATTTCACTGTCCATTTAAAATAACATGAAAGCATTATGATCAATCAAATCATTTCTTTTTCTATAAGGAATAAATTCATTGTGGGGCTCTTCACTCTGGCTCTCATTGGAGTCGGAATATACTCCATGTATACGGTAAATCTCGGGTCTGTGCCTGATATCACCAATAACCAAGTGCAGGTGATGACCGTTTCCCAAAACCTGGCTACCGAGGATATCGAACAGTTTGTCACCTATCCGGTCGAGTTGGCCATGGGTAATTTGCCCGGAGTTACAGAGATCCGGTCCATTTCCCGTTTCGGCCTATCGGTGGTAACCATTGTGTTTGAGGATGAAATGGGCATTTATAAACCCCGGCAACTGGTACAGGAAAAACTCAACGAGGTACGGGAAAAAATCCCCGAAAAGTTCGGAAGCCCTTCTATGGGGCCAATAACCACTGGATTGGGGGAAATATACCAATATACGATAAAGCCTAAGCCAGGTTATGATACGGTTTATACCCCTACGGAATTACGTACAATTCAAGATTGGATTGTAAAACGCCAAATGACTTTAGTAGAGGGTGTAGTAGATGTCAATGCTTTTGGGGGCAAGGTCAAACAATATGAAATTGCCATTAACCCGGAAAAATTAAATGCAATCAATGTATCGATTTCGGAGGTTTTTGATGCTTTGCAGCGAAATAATGTAAATACCGGAGGTGCCTACATTGAAAAGAACAAGATGGCCAACTTCATCAGAGGAGAAGGTTTGGTTCGTTCTCTTGATGATATCCGGGAAATCGTCATCAGGAATGAAAATGGCATTCCTATCACCGTTGGTGATGTAGCTGAAAAAGTTCATTTTGGCGAACAGGTAAGGTATGGCGCTTTTACTCAGGATGGGCAGGAAGCTGTAGGAGGTATGGTACTGATGCTTAAAGGTTCAAACGCCAACAAGGTTATTCAGAACGTTCAGGAACGGATGAAGAAAGTTCAAAAGTCCCTGCCTGAAGGACTGGAAATAAAACCCTTTTTAGATCAAAGTGATTTAATAGAAAGAACTACCAGCACTGTCCAAACCAATTTAATTGAAGGCGCCCTTATCGTAATTTTTGCCTTGGTAATCTTGCTGGGTAGTATAAGGGGAGGGATTATTACAGCTACCACCATTCCGCTGTCCCTTCTTTTCGCGTTCATAATGATGAAGCAATTTGGTGTGTCGGCCAATCTGATGAGTCTGGGAGCCATTGATTTTGGGATCATCATTGACGGGGCGGTAATTATCATAGAAGGAACCGTTTACGAAATCCAAAAACGGATCCGATCGGGGAAAATCAAGTTCAATCAGGGTGTGATGGATGAAGTGGCCTATGATGCCGGTAGCACGATGATGGGATCTGCATTTTTCGGACAGATTATCATTCTTATTGTATTTGCCCCAATTCTGTTCCTCACCGGTGTGGAAGGCAAGATGTTCCAACCCATGGCCTACACCTTTGGGTTTGCCATGATTGGTGCAATTATTCTGTGCCTCACTTATGTTCCGATGATGTCTGCCCTTTTCATGAAGCCTATTCAGAATAAAAAGAATTGGTTCGGACGATGTGAACGCTGGCTGGAGAAGGTGAGTGACAACATAATTGGTGGAATTCACAATGCTTATCTTCCTTTATTGAGAGGAGCACTTCGGTTCAAAGCCATCGTAATTCTGGTAGCTATTGTGTTGCTCTTAGGTGCCGGGTTTATATTTTCCCGAATGGGTGGAGAGTTTGTGCCTCAACTCGATGAGGGGGATATCGCCATGCAGGCATTGATACGTCCGGGAAGCGGGCTCACCCAATCTATTGAGGTTTCCCAAAAAATTGAAACCCTTTTACTTGAGAATTTCCCTGAGGTTAAAACAGCAGTGGCACGTATCGGAGTGGCCGATATTCCTACCGACCCTATGCCCATGGATATAGCTGACATGTTCATTATCCTGAAAAAGGACATGGATAAATGGACTACAGCAGAGACAAAAGTAGAACTGATTGCCAAAATCAAGGAATTGCTTGACCGTGAACTTACCGGCGTAAATCTGGTATTTAGCCAACCGGTCGAACTGCGGTTTAATGAACTCCTGACCGGTGTACGAGAAGATGTGGCCGTAAAACTCTATGGTGAAGATTTGGATGTGCTGGCGCAAAAAGCAGAGGAAATGGGTGAGATTATCCAAACCGTTCCCGGTGTTGGAGATGTCAATCCGGAGCGAACTTCCGGACTGCCACAAATGACAGTGCGCTACAATAGAAAGAAAATTGCGCAATACGGTCTGGATATTCAAAAAATCAATGAGTATGTAAGTGCAGCTTTTGCAGGAGGTGTTGCAGGTGTCATTTTTGAAGGGGAAAAACGCTTTGACATGGTCATACGCTTTGATGAGACCCATCGCAGGAGCATAGATGACCTGCGCACCTTGTACATTGACCTGCCGGATGGCACACAAGTTCCTATTAAAGAAGTAGCTGACATCAACTATGTGCCCGGCCCTATGCAGATCTCGCGCGACAATACATTCCGAAGAACTTATGTGGGTATAAACACGAGAGGACGTGATGTAGAGTCGGTAGTGACCGACATTCAGGAGAAACTGGATGCCGAATTGGATTTGCCACCTGGCTACTACCTTACGTATGGGGGAGAATTTGAAAACCTCCAAAGAGCGAAAGGCAGATTGATGATCGTGGTGCCCATTGCACTCTTCCTGATTTTCGTATTGCTCTATTTTGCTTTAAAGTCCTTTTCGCAATCCATTATGATTTATATGGCCATTCCCCTGGCCGCTATCGGAGGCGTGATTGCCTTATGGATGCGCGATATGCCTTTTAGTATTTCAGCAGGTGTTGGCTTTATTGTACTTTTTGGTGTTGCCGTGCTGAATGGTCTGGTTTTGATCAACCGCTTCAATTCGTTGAAAGAAGAAGGGGTGACCAGTTTAAAGGATCGAATTCTGACCGGTACCAAAGAGCGGATCAGGCCCATTATGCTGACGGCAACAACAGACATATTTGGTTTCCTGCCGATGGCATTTTCAGCATCGGCCGGTGCGGAAGTACAGCGGCCATTGGCTACAGTAGTTATTGGTGGTATGCTTACGGCAACTTTGCTTACGCTGGTCGTAGTGCCGATACTTTACACTTTTGTAGAAGGAAGAAGTGATAGAAGAAAAGGCCTGAGAGCACCAAGTGCAAATGCCATCATTGCCCTGATCGTTTTTGGCGGATTGTTTGGCTTACCGGTTGTGGCAAATGCCCAACAACAGGAACTGGAAAAAGACAGTTTACCCACGATCACATTAGAACAGGCTAGAAAGCGCGCAATTGAAAGCTATCCTAAAATCCAATCGGCAATGCTGGAAATAAAAAACCAGGAAGTGCTGATGAAAACCGCCTGGGATTTTGGAAATACTCAGGTTTTTACCGGAAAGGAAGAAGCAGGGAACGGATCGAATGGTGTATATACCCGAATTGGCATCCAGCAGCAGCAGATTGACGTATTTGGCATTGCGCCAAAGCTCAGGCTGCAAAAAGGGCGGGTAGCCCTGGCTGAAACAGCGCTTGACCTCTCTGTGATAGATCTGGAGCGCGAAGTAGGCCGTGCCTGGGGCGCTGTCTATGCTACAAAAAAGACGTACAACGTCTTTCAGCAGCTTGATTCTATTTTTATCGATATTGAGCGGGCGTCCCGTATCAGATTGGAAACGGAAGCCATCTCCAAACTGGAATACCTCGCCACCTCTAATCAGGCCAATCAGGTACAGATACAAAAAGAACAGGCTTACCGCGATTTCCTAAGCGCCTTGCAAAGGCTCAACCTCTGGTTCGCCAATGATACATTGTTTACAGTACCTGATATTCCGGCCAATCAGTTGGATCAACGATTCACTAACGTGGCGGACTCACTGATAAACCATCCTTTACTGAATGTTTCAAAACAGCAGGTAGAGGTGGCAGATGCTATGATCAAAGAGAGGCGATCACTGTTTTTTCCGAAATTACAGGGGCAATATGGATGGCAAGAAATCGGAGGTCAATCGGGGTTTTATACCTATCAGGTTGGAATTACTATTCCATTATTTTTTGGCCCCGAGCTTGGCCGAACTCAATCGGCTAAGATCCAACGGGACATAGCTGGTCAAAACCTCCGTCAAACCGAACTTGAGCTGAACACAGCTTTTCAGAATACCAGGCAACAGTATTTGAAATGGCGCAACTCCTGGGTTTATTACCGCGATGAAGCGCTTCCGCTTGCGGCAGAGCAGAGAGCCGGAGCGGTCAGTGCGTATCGCGAAGGTGCCATTGATTACGTCACCTTCCTGCAAAACCTCAGAGATGCCATTCGCATAGAGGTGGATTCGTGGAATGCTTTTGGCAATTACTTGGATAGCCGCTATGAACTCGAATATTATTTACAAACAACAAACTAAAACCGGAAACGGATAAAATATAAAAGACATGAAAAATCAAATAATAAAATTTTTCACGCTGATGTTTATAGCAGGTCTTGTTTCGGCATGTGGCGATAATACCAAAGCAGATGAGCATAATCATCAGGAAGGTGAGCAACATGAATCGCACGAAGGGCACAGTGAGGAAGAAGCGGGACATGAAGAACACAGTGAAGGTGAAGGCCATGAAGACCATGCTGAAGAAGGCATGGGCGAAGTACACCTGTCCGAACTCAAATTTAAAAGTCTGGGCATAAAGGTAGACACATTGCCCAAACGTCAGATTTCAGCAGTGGTAGAAGCCAATGGCCAACTGGAAGTGCCTCCTCAGCATGAGGCTATGGTAACTGCCATTTTAGGTGCCAATGTTACTTCCATCAAAGTAATTGAAGGAGATAAAGTGAAAAAGGGGCAAGTACTGGCGTTCATTTCACATCCTAACCTCACGAGATTGCAGACAGACTATATTAGGGCTTACAGTCAGTTGCAGTTTCTCGAGAAGGAAAACCAACGTGAGAAGAGACTTTATGAAGAAGAAATTGGTTCAGGAAAAGCTTACCAACAAACGCAGGCTGATTATCAGGCCATGAAAGGGGAAGTCAAAGGATATGAAGCTCAGTTGAAGCAGTTGAGCATGAATGTAGAAAAGGTCAGAGAAGGAGATATTTATCAAGATGTTCCTGTGGTAAGTCCTATTGATGGCTATATTGAAAAAGTATTGGTACAGGTAGGCCAATATGTAGAACCTCAAACAGCCATGTTCATGATCGTTAACACTGAACACACCCATGCCGACCTGATGGTGTTTGAGAAGGATGTATATAAAGTGAAAAAAGGACAAAAAATAACTTTCACGGTAGAATCAGTCCCGGGGGCCACATTGACTGCCAAAATTTATTCGGTAGGCAAACAGTTCGAGCAAAATCCAAAGGCCGTACATGTACATGCAGAGATCGATCAAAAAGAAGATTTCCTGATCCCGGGGATGTATATTAATGGTAAAATTCATACCGAAAGCAATGCTGTGAAAGCGCTACCCGAAGAGGCAATCATTGAAGAAGAAGGTAAACCATTCATCTTTTTAGCTGAAAAGCACGAAGAAGATGGGGAGGTTGAATGGGAATTCAAAGCTGTAGAGGTGCGTACCGGCTTAACTGATGAAGGATGGGTAGAAATTAATTTGCTAGAACCTTTACCAAAAGACGCTCAAGTGGCCTGGAACAACGCCTACTACCTTATTTCAGAGATGAAGAAAAGCCAGACATCACATAGTCATTGATTAAGTTGGCAAAAGGCGGTTGGCTGAAAATATGCCAACTGGCCCTTGCCACTTTTAAACAAAAATCAAAAAACTAATAACATGAAAGAAATAAAAGCATTTATCAAACCCAAGCGGGCCAAAGTAGTCATTGAAGCACTGAGCGAGGCTGGTTTTCAAAGCATGACTATCTCACAGGCAGAAGGCACCGGTGCCCACAAGGCAAAGGGCGCATCTCCTTCCCTTGATTTTCACGTTACCGATAGCCCGGTGGTAAAACTGGAACTCGTATGCCAAAATGAAGAAATGGAAAAAGCAGTTCAGTTGATCATTGGCAAGGCCAAAACACCTGAGCCGGGCGATGGGATCATTTACGTAACGGAAATAGTGGATGCATACCGGGTTAAGTCCGGTAAGTCGATCAGGGAATAGAGCCAAAGCAAAGAGGGAAAGTTTATACGGGCAATTGAAAATAGAAACGTTACGTGGAAGTTGGTTATGCCAGAAGCAAATTGTAAAAAACACACTTAATTTAGTATAAATCAAAAAGTGAATAAAATGATACAGCTACTGAACACAAAAAACGACAACTTGATTGCCGCTAAAATCAGCGGCAAAATCACCAAAGGAGATGTAGAAAAAATCCATTTGCTCATTCATAACATTATTAAAAAAGGTCAGAAGGTTGATTTTTACTTTGAGCTGGAAGACTTCCAGGGCTACGAGCTGGAAGGTTTATGGGAAGATTTAAAAGTAGATACCACACATTTATTCGATTATGGCAAAATAGCATTTGCAGGAGATAAAAAATGGCAGGAATGGGCGGCCAAAGCCACAGATTTCTTTACCGGTTCAGAAGTCAAATATTTTGACCTTCAGGATAAGGAAGAGGCAATGGATTGGATACAAAATCATTAACGATGAAAAAACTACAAATAAAAATACCGCTTCTCCTGCCCGAAGTACCGGATGAGAAGGATCAGTGTGTGCAAAAACTTATTCAACAGCTTCAGGATAAAGAAGGCCTTGAAAAAGTACATATAGCAGACGGAAAAGACAATGGCGTACCTCAGCTATGCTTTCATTACGACCCGGAGTTGATCTCCATAGACCGTATCCAGTCGTTAGCGGAGCAAACCGGGGCGGAAATCACTCAGAAATTTGGACATAAACTCATAGAAGTAGAAGGCATTCGCCATATCCGCCACGCCCGTCATATTGAGCGCGACCTTCGGGATATATCCGGTATTTTGGAGGCCTTTGTATCGGCATCCGGAATGGTGCGGATAGAGTATGATACGGCCCAGGTCGATGAGGCCGAAATAATGAAAGCGTTGAGAAAAGAGGGGCTTGATATACCAGACACTCAGGTAAGTGCCGAACGATTTCTTGAGAAGGTAGAAGAAACTGATAAAGAAGGTAAAAAAGGACATGACCATGAGGAAGGTGCAGATAATGACCACTCACACGGGGGCATTTTCGGCAAAAACACCGAACTGATCTTTTCCATTATCTGCGGGGCATTGCTCGGAATTGGTTTTGGGTTTTCTTATATGGAAGCTATCCCTTCATGGGTGAGCCTGTCACTCTATATTGGGGCATATTTCTTTGGCGGATATTTCACGGCCAAAGAAGCCATTCAAACAGTGGCCAAAGGAGGTTTTGAAATTGACTTCCTTATGCTCGTGGCAGCCATTGGAGCGGCTATTCTGGGCGAATGGGCTGAAGGTGCGTTGTTGTTATTCCTGTTCAGCATGGGTCATGCTCTGGAACACTACGCCATGAACAAAGCCCGTAAATCCATTGCTGCTTTGGCAGAACTCGCTCCTAAAACAGCATTGCTTAAGAGAAATGGTAAGACCGAAGAAGTCGGTATTGAGGAATTGAGCATCGGTGACATCATCGTGGTGAAGCCCAATAGCAAAATCTCAGCCGATGGCGTGGTTGTCAGCGGTACAAGTAGCGTTAACCAGGCTCCTATCACCGGAGAAAGTGTGCCGGTAGATAAAGAACCGGTGGATAATCCCGATAAGGACTGGTCGGAAGAAAAAGACATCAAAGACGAGAACCGTGCTTTTTCGGGTACCATTAATGGCAATAATACGCTTGAAATCAAAGTGATTAAAGTAGCGAAGGACTCTACACTCTCCCGCCTGGTGAAACTGGTGAATGAAGCACAGACCCAGAAATCACCTACGCAGCGCCTCACCGACAAATTTGAGAAGTATTTTGTGCCTTCGGTATTGGTACTGGTCGTGCTGCTCAATTTTGCTTTTCTGGTCATTGATGAGTCTTTTAGTGAAAGCTTCTACCGTGCAATGGCCGTATTGGTGGCAGCCAGCCCTTGTGCTCTGGCCATAGCTACCCCGAGTGCAGTGCTGAGCGGAGTTGCAAGGGCAGCCAAGAGTGGAGTGCTTATCAAAGGGGGCCGTCCGCTGGAAGATCTGGGTGTATTGACTGCCCTGGCATTTGACAAAACAGGAACACTAACGGAAGGCAAGCCCAAGCTCACCGAAGTAATTCCTTTAGGTGATGTAAACGAAGAAGAACTGTTGAAAATAGCAGTAGCTGTAGAAGCCTTAAGCGACCATCCACTGGCAAAAGCCGTGGTTCGGGATGGGAAAGAGCGATTGGATGGTGTTGACATACCCGAGGCGAAAGACCTGGAAGCGGTGCTTGGGAAAGGGATCAAAGCTTCGCTGGGCAACAATAAAGTGTATATAGGTAATCTGGACTTGTTTGAATCCCTGGACGACAAAAAGCCTTCTAAGGAAACAGTAGAAAAAGTAAAGTCACTGGAGTCAGATGGCAATACTACCATGCTGATCCGTCAGAATGATGACTACATTGGCATCATTGCCCTGATGGATACGCCCAGAAAGGAAGCGAAAAACACGCTAGAACAATTAAAAAAACTGGGTATCAAGCGAATGATCATGCTCACCGGTGATAACCAACAAGTAGCCGATGCGGTAGCCAAAGAAATTGGGCTGACAGACGCATGGGGCAGTTTATTGCCAGAAGAAAAAGTGGATGCCATAAAAAAATTGAAAGAGGAAGAATCTAAAGTAGCGATGGTAGGTGATGGTGTAAATGATGCCCCGGCCATGGCGAACAGCACGGTAGGCATTGCCATGGGTGCTGCCGGAAGCGATGTAGCATTAGAAACAGCCGACATTGCCCTGATGGCCGACAAGCTGGAAACCTTACCTTTTGCTATCGGTTTAAGTAGAAAAGCCAAAGGTATTATCAAGCAAAACCTCTGGATAAGTTTGGGGATAGTAGCTATTTTAATTCCACTTACGATCTCTGGCATTGCGACCATCGGGCCTGCCGTTCTAATCCATGAAGGTTCCACCTTGGTGGTGGTGTTTAATGCGCTGAGATTGTTGGGTTATAAGAAATAAATTTATATGTTTAATAAAAAGGGGGGCTTTTGAATCAAGGTTAAAAGGACCAAGAAAAGAGATAGATGGCAAAGAAGAAAACGAATTGTTTAACCACTAATACATTTTTTATGGACTGGACATATGAAGAAGAGTTGCTGCAAATGGATATGTAGCATGGCGAATAAAAGGAGCGAAATAGCACAAATCAGATAGAGTTGGATAATAAAACATATATACTTAGCAACGCCTGACCCAGCACTACAGTCACACACATTGGCTGGCCGCTCAATTCCACCCGCAAACCAAAGCCAGCCAAAGAGTGAGCCTGCCCCAGCCCGAGAAAAGAAATTTTCAAAAATGCCCCACGCGCGACTGAAAAGGAGGACAAAGACAATGAAACAGACAGACAAACAAGGACTTCTAATCGATTGACAATGTGGACGGTAAAATAAAAAGAATGAAAAGCACGATGCCCCAACAAAGTATAAAAAACATAGGGCAGACAAGGGTTTCAGAGAGTCTAGTACTCTTAATAAACTTACTGCTTGGCCGACAGGAAAGTTCTCCGAAAGCCTACGATTTTTTATACCGGGCCGTTGTGGTACATTAGAAGGAAACAAAATAAATGATTGAAAATCTGCCAAATTGGATTGACTTAACTTTTATAGTTACTTGCATATTGACAATAATCCTATTTCATTTTTCAAATGGAAAACCAAAAAAGTTAACAATTCTGATTATTGTTTGGTCAATTATACAATCCATACTGGCCTATGTCGGATTTTACCAAATTACAGACTCAATTCCCCCAAGATTTGGATTAGTGCTGATTCCAGCAACATTTTTGATTATATATGGATTATTACCTAAACAGCAAAAGTGGTTTCTTGAAGCGAGAGAGACGAATATTAGCACTTTTCTACATACTGTTAGATTACCTGTTGAAATTGTTTTGTTCGGGTTATATACACATGAAATGATACCCAAATTAATGACTTTTGAAGGCAGGAATTTTGATATTTTAATGGGAATTTCTTCTCCGATAATTGGACTTCTATTGATAAAGCAAATAATAAGTAAGAAGGCTTTAATAGCCTGGAACGTTGGAGGATTAATACTTGTACTCTTCATTCTGTTTAATGGAATATTATCGGCCGAATTACCATTTCAACAGTTTGGTTTTGATCAACCTAATCGTGGAATAAATTATTTTCCATTCGTTCTCTTACCGGCTACAATTGTTCCAATTGTAATTTGGACACATATATCGGATATAATTAAACTAAGAAAAGAGATAAAAACGACACCACAACAAGGTGTTTAGTCCATACCCTTCGGGAATACGAGCCTTACATTTGCCGTTAGGATACTGTAAAAAATACTCTGAAACTAAACTATATTAATCCCAAAAAAACAAATATGAAAGGATGTTTAATAATTCCTGTGTTAATCCTTTCAATAAGCACGGGATTCGGACAAAAAGCGGAAATCAGTGATTATGATTCCTCATCTGTCAACTGGTACAACAAGGACTTATCTAGTGATAATATACTCGGTTCAAGCATTGATAAAGCTTACACTGAAATCCTCAACGATTTAACTCCAAAGAAAATAGTTACTGTGGCTGTAATTGATGGAGGTGTTGATATACATCACAAAGACTTGGAAGGTCGCATATGGATTAATGAAGATGAAATTCCTGATAATGGAATAGACGATGATAAGAACGGGTACATTGACGATATCCATGGCTGGAATTTCATTGGTAACAAATCAGGAGAAAATATTTTCTATGAAAATTTAGAGATTACTAGAATTGTGAAATCTAAGGATGTAAGCTACAGTGGCTACGCTAAAGCAAAAGAGCTTTATGACCTAGAACTAGCTAAAAGACAAAAGCATAAAGAAAATTATGAAAATTTTAAAGCAGTATGGGAAAGGTCGAAAAAAGTAATAAAGGATAACACAGGGATTATCGTGCGAAATCAGCAAGACTTAACCAAAGTGAATTCGAATAACGAAGATGTTATTAACGCAAAAAATTTCTTGAATAGTAAGTTTTCTCAAGGTGTTGAGGATGATTATATTGATCAACTTATTATTAACAATAGCATATACTTAGACTATTACTTGAATTTAAATTTTGAACCGAGAGATTTAGTCGGTGATGATCCACTTGATTTTAGCGACAAATTTTATGGAAATAATGATGTTAAAGGAATAAGATCTAACCACGGTACTTCTGTTGCGGGTATTATTGCTGCTAAAAGAAACAATGGTATTGGAATAGATGGTGTAGTTGACAATGTAAGACTCATGATATTAAAATCTACCCCTAAAGGAGATGAAAGAGACAAAGATGTGGCTCTTTCGATTATGTATGCAGTTGACAATGGTGCTGACATAATAAACATGAGTTTTGGTAAAGATTTGTCTCCTCAAAAAGAGTTCGTCGATATAGCTGTTCAACACGCTGAAGAAAATGGTGTATTAATTATTCATAGTGCTGGCAACAATGGGCAAGACTTAGACAAAAATGAAAAATTCCCGAGTGATATTTACTTAAACGGTAGTGAACCTTCTAACTGGTTGAATGTTGGAGCTACTCAAAGTGAGTTGGATAATGAAGTAATAGGTAGATTTTCGAATTACGGGCTTGAGCATGTTGACATTTATGCACCTGGTGTAGATTTGATCTCATTAGACTCATCAAACACGTATAACCAATCTAGCGGAACAAGTATCGCTGCACCTGTAGCTAGCGGTATTGCTGCTCTAATACTATCATATTACCCTGAACTAACACCACAGGAGCTAATCACAATACTTATAGAGAGCTCATATAAAATTAAAAAACCTAAAAAAGTTTTAGTGCCTGGCTTATCAAGTGATGAAAGGGACAAAATGAAATTTTCAACTCTTTCTAAAAGTGGTGGTGTAATAAATGCCTACGATGCTTTTAAATATATCCAGGAGGATTTATCCGTCAATAAAAAATGAAAACTCCCAGAAGAAGGAACAAGACATTAAGGACATTATGATGATTCCTAACTTGCTCTAGGTAGTTCATAGAAGTCTTCGTTTAATCCCATATCCACACGAAGCTAAGCGGCTTCATGACTAACGACCGTTTGGGAGTGCATATAAGGAGTAAATAACAATGCACTTGTGCTGAGGCTCTCGAAGTAATTGTTTGTTATCCGCAGATTTCTGGGTGTAAAGA
>CAVVKG010000003.1:0-376972 GCA_963748925.1 uncultured Cryomorphaceae bacterium
ATGTGTGAATGTGTGAATGTGTGGTTGGTGGTTAGCTGTTGGCTTAAGTTTATTGGTAGGGTTTTATTTGGGAATGGATTGAACTTTGAGTAGGGAGAGGGTTTATGAAAAAAGCGCAAACTCCCGGGGGAATTTGCGCTTTGGACTATTTGGATTGTCTTAATTTAGAAGACGAGATTAGTTTTTATACTCGCCAGATATTGTAATTGTTGTTCCAACACCGCTTACGGTCACTGTACTCGTAGTAATGTGTAGCAAGTAATCTTCACCATCGTGAGATACTCCAATAACATCGTCATAGGTGTCATCTGCATCGGTTGATACGTTGTCATATTGTGGAATGGAGGGGCCATTAACAATGGCTAAACCTAGCTCATCCTGAGTTTGAATTGTAGTCCATGCCGAACTTTGAAGTGATACCATTTCGGTAGCTTCATCCAGCGCTACAATTGCAAAACCAGCTCCAGAGTTTTGTTCCCATTTCAGACCAAACTGGTCGAGGCCGGTCGCCGGGTTTGCACCCTCGCGTGTCCAGGTAAAGGAGGCGGGAGCAGAAAGAGCTACATCCGATCCTACAACATCTACATCAAAAGAAACGGTACTGGTTTTTCCTAGGTCGTCACTTACGGTAAATGTGTAAGATGTAATACCTAAATTGCTTCCTGAGTTGAATGAAACTGTATCAACATAGATGTTGTCATCTGTATTTGGAAAGCTATATGGAAAATCATTTCCCTCATAACTTTGCGGAAGTGGATTAACCACGTTGGTTCCGTTTAGAGTTACTGTGAAGTTATCAAGGTCATTTTCACCTTTTCTAGCTTCAATTGCAAAAACTAAATCCGTATTAGGTGTGGTTTCAATATCACCACCCATTGTAGCTGTTTGTGTTTCGCTTACTGATAAAGATGGTCCGAGGGGTTCATCTTCTCCTTCGTCGTCAGCACAAGAGGTTGTGAAAATAAGGGCTGCACCCATAAGGGCAAGGGTAAAGAATTGTCTCTTTTTCATAATGTATATTTTATTTTTTAAAATTCTAAATTAGATTGGGATCTGTTCCCATTTAATGGTTATAGGGGCAAGTATGCCTCCATTACCCCTTGTTTTAAGGGGAAAATGAATTAAGAGGTTAGTCTATTTGTTTGTCAATGAGGCAGTAAGCGAAAGTCCTGGGTTTTTTGCTCGGGAGATTTTAATTCATGAAGGAGTGAAGTTAGCGGGAGGAAAGTGTTGAAAGAATTGCTGATGTGTGGAATATTAGGACAATGCGGGGGGAAGTTGAATGTTCAATGTGTGAATGTTCAATGTGTGAATGTTCAAAGTGTGAATGTGTGGATGGAATGTGCGGATGTGCGGATTGGTTTCGAGACGGGAGTTTCTTTAGGAATTGATTGGTAAATCTCATGGTGTGCGCTGGGCTCCCCTTATAGGGCTGGGGGCCGGTGAGATGAGGAAAGTGTGAATGTGCGGATGGTAAATGGGCGGATATGGTTGATATGCGGATTATTCCCTACGGTCATCCGTACGGAGTCCTTACAGTCCTGAGAGCGCTTCGCTGAGTTGGGCTCTCGGGACGGGATTTTCTTTGGGAAATGATTGGTAAATCTAATGGTGTGCGCAGGGCGGGGAATGTTCAATGTGTGAATGTGCGGATTTGTAGATGGGCGGATGTGCGGATTATCTTTCGAGACGGGAGTTTCTTTAGGAATTGATTGGTAAATCTCATGGCGTGCGCAGGGCTCCCCTTACATGGGCTGGGGGCGAGCGAGGTGAATGTGTGAATGTGCGGATTTGTAGATGGGCGGATGTGCGGATGTGCGGATTATCTTTCGAGACGGGAGTTTCTTTAGGAATTGATTGGTAAATCTCATGGCGTGCGCAGGGCGGGGAATGTTCAATGTGTGAATGTGCGGATTTGTAGATGGGCGGATGTGCGGATTATCTTTCGAGACGGGAGTTTCTTTAGGAATTGATTGGTAAATCTAATGGTGTGCGCAGGGCGGGGAATGTTCAATGTGTGAATCACTGACGCTAACGGTCAGGATGTGCGGTGTTCAAAGTGTGAATGATGAAAGTGTATTTGGTGGTTAGCTGTTGTATGTGGGGCCTTTGGCTGAGAGGAATGCACAAGGGCGACGCCTCTGGCGAGGTAAACTGGGTGGGAATGTTGAAAGTGTATTTGATGGTTAGCTGTTGGCTTAAGTTTATTGGCTGGGATTTTCTGAGTTTGAAGCGCCATTGATGAGAGGTGGTGGAAGGGAGATATTTGTTGAGAAAGCGGTGAAGGTATTTGGTTTTTTTGCGGGGTTGAAAATTTGAGAGTTCGTGTAGAATATGTTAAAAAGGGGATGAGACAAGTCTTTGCAGGTCTAGTAAAAACGGTGAATGGAGAAATATATTCAAACAGGTGAAAATTTTTTGAAATCTCATGTTGGTTTATTCATTAATTCTCGTACATTTGCACCCCCAATTTAGCGATTTGGGGATTTTTTAATCGCGCGAAAAACTGATTTAGAGCAATATAAATTATGCCAACTATACAGCAACTAGTACGTAAGGGACGGACTACCAAAGCAAAAACGAGTAAGTCTGCCGCACTTGCATCATGTCCTCAGAGACGTGGGGTTTGTGTTCGTGTATACACGACTACACCAAAGAAACCGAATTCAGCGATGCGAAAAGTAGCACGTGTACGTCTTACCAATGGTAAAGAGGTCAATGCTTACATCGGTGGAGAGGGACACAACCTACAAGAGCACAGTATTGTACTAGTGCGTGGAGGAAGAGTAAAAGATTTACCAGGGGTAAGATACCACATAGTACGTGGTGCACTTGATACCGCCGGGGTAGATGGAAGAACACAAAGAAGATCTAAATACGGAACTAAACGTCCGAAAAAATAATAATTAGCCGTTACAAGTCATGAGAAGAAAGACCGCTAAAAAACGCATTACGCTACCAGATCCGAAGTTTAACGAGATTTTGGTAACCAAGTTTGTGAACAATATGATGTTGTCGGGTAAGAAAAACCTTGCATACAATATTTTTTACGACGCCATCGCAATGGTTGATGAGAAGAGTGAAGATTCCGGACTTGATGTTTGGAAGAAGGCCCTGAGCAATGTAACTCCTGCCGTTGAGGTAAAGAGTCGCCGTGTTGGTGGTGCTACTTTTCAGATTCCACAGCCTGTGCGTGATGACCGCAAAGTAGCGATCAGCATGCAATGGTTAATTAGCTATTCGCGGAAGCGTAACGAGAAAACCATGAGCCAGAGACTGGCGAATGAGATTCTTGCTGCGTCGAAAGAAGAAGGTGCTGCTTTCAAGAAGAAAGAAGATACGCACAGAATGGCAGAGGCTAACAGAGCATTCTCTCATTTCAGATTCTAAAATAAGAGCTGATAAAGAATATTATAATGGCAAAAAGAGACTTAAAATTCACGAGAAACATTGGTATTGCTGCCCACATTGATGCTGGGAAGACAACAACTACCGAGCGTATTCTATACTACGGTGGTGTAAGCCACAAGATAGGTGAGGTTCATGATGGTGCTGCTACTATGGACTGGATGGCGCAAGAACAGGAGCGTGGTATTACCATTACTTCTGCTGCGACTACTCTGGACTGGATGTACCGCGATCAGAAATACCATGTAAACGTTATTGACACCCCGGGTCACGTTGATTTTACCGTTGAGGTAAACAGATCACTACGTGTACTTGACGGGTTGGTTTTCTTGTTTAGTGCAGTTGATGGTGTTGAGCCACAATCTGAGACTAACTGGAGACTTGCAAATAATTACAATGTACCGCGCCTTGGTTTTGTAAATAAAATGGACCGTCAGGGTGCCGACTTCTTAAATGTTTGCCAGCAGGTAAAAGAGATGTTAGGAAGCCACGCTTTGCCATTGCAAATTCCAATTGGTTCTGAAGACGATTTCAAAGGTGTTGTTGACTTGATCAACTTCCGTGGAATTGTATGGAACGAGGAAGATATGGGTATGACTTTTCAGGAGGTTGATATTCCTGCTGAGATTATGGACGAGGCGCTTGAATACCGTGAGAAATTGCTCGAAGCGGTAGCTGAGTTTAACGATACTCTATTAGAGAAATTCTTTGAAGATCCTGAGTCGCTTACAGAGCGTGAGGTTCTTGATGCATTGCGTGAAGCAGTTATCTCCGGAAAAGTTGTTCCGATGATGTGTGGATCGGCCTTTAAAAACAAAGGTGTTCAGGCTATGCTTGACATGGTAATGGAATTGCTTCCATCACCTATGGACGTTGAGGCTATCGTGGGTGTTAACCCTGATACAGATAAAGAAGAGAAGAGAAAGCCAGGATTTGATGAGCCATTGGCCGGGTTAGCATTTAAGATTGCTACCGATCCATTCGTAGGTCGTCTTTGCTTTACTCGAGTTTATTCAGGTGTGCTTGATTCAGGGTCGTATGTTCTTAACACACGTACCGGGAAGAAAGAGCGTATATCGCGTATTTTCCAGATGCACGCCAACAAACAGAAACAAGTTGAGTCATTAGGAGCCGGAGATATCGGTGCACTAGTAGGATTTAAAGATATTAAAACGGGGGATACCCTATGTGACGAGAAGCACCCAATTGTGCTTGAGTCTATGGACTTCCCAGATCCGGTAATCGGATTGGCAATTGAGCCAAAAACACAAGCTGACCTTGACCGTTTAGGTGTAGGATTGAACAAGCTTGCTGAAGAGGATCCAACATTCCAGGTACACACTGACGAGGATTCTGGTCAGACAGTAATCAGCGGAATGGGAGAGCTTCACCTTGATATCATCGTTGACCGTTTACGTCGCGAGTTTAAGGTAGAGGTTAACCAGGGAGCTCCGCAGGTATCGTACAAAGAGACGATTACCGGCACAGTAGAACACCGTGAGGTTTACAAGAAACAAACGGGTGGTCGTGGTAAATTTGCTGATATCAGCGTAACCATAGAGCCAGGTGATCCGGAGAAACCAGGATTGATTTTTGAAAATATTATTAAGGGTGGTAACATTCCACGTGAGTTCGTTCCTTCGGTAGAGAAAGGATTTAAAGAAGCAATGGCTAACGGTGTATTGGCCGGTTACCCTGTAGATTCTTTAAAAGTAACCTTGAAAGATGGTTCATTCCACGCGGTCGATTCAGATCAGTTATCATTTGAGCTTGCAGCCAAATTGGCTTACCGTACAGCATTGCCAAAAGCAAAACCTGTACTTCTTGAGCCAATTATGAAAGTAGAAGTGCTAACTCCCGAGGAAAACATGGGTGACATCGTAGGTGACCTTAACAGACGTCGTGGAGTAATGGAAGGAATGGGAGATCGTTCCGGTGCGAAGGTTATCAAAGCCAAAGTTCCACTTTCGGAAATGTTTGGTTATGTAACCCAATTGAGAACAATGTCTTCAGGTCGTGCTACATCAACAATGGAATTTTCGCATTATGCAGAAGCTCCACGCGGTGTGCAGGACGAGATAATTGCAAAAGTAAAAGGTAAAAAAATAGAAGCGTAACAAGCAGCATTCATAACGATGAGTCAAAAAATTCGCATCAAGTTAAAGTCATACGATCACAATCTCGTTGACAAGTCAGCAGAGAAGATTGTAAAGACAGTAAAAACCACCGGAGCGGTGGTGAGTGGTCCAATTCCATTGCCTACTCACAAACGTATTTATACGGTGCTTCGTTCACCCCACGTGAACAAGAAATCGAGAGAACAATTTGAGTTGTGCGCTTACAAGCGTCTACTTGATATATACAGTTCTTCTTCAAAAACGGTAGATGCTCTAATGAGATTGGAGTTACCTAGCGGAGTTGAAGTTGAAATTAAAGTTTGATAGAATAAAAACAAGAAAATGCCAGGTTTAATAGGTAAAAAAATCGGAATGACCAGCACGTATGATGCAGACGGAAAAAACGTCTCTTGTACGATAATACAGGCTGGTCCTTGTGTAGTAACACAAGTGAAGACCGAAGCCAAGGATGGCTACCGAGCTATCCAATTGGGTTTCGGCGACAGGAAGGAGAAAAATACTCCCGCTCCACTAAAAGGGCATTTCAAGAAAGCTAAAACTTCCCCCAAGCAGCGACTTGCTGAATTTTCGGGATACGAGGAAGACTTGACACTTGGCGATGAGGTTAATGTAGAAATCTTCACAGAAGGTGAATTCATTGATGTTGTTGGTAAGACAAAGGGTAAAGGTTTTCAAGGCGTTGTAAAACGTCATGGCTTTGGTGGTGTAGGACAAGCTACTCACGGACAACACAACAGGCTAAGAGCGCCGGGATCAATTGGTGCTGCGTCTTATCCGGCTCGTGTATTCAAAGGAATGCGAATGGGAGGACAAATGGGTAATACACGCGTTACTTTGGAGAACATCCAGGTATTGAAAGTGATGCCAGAGCAGTCTCTTCTAATTGTGAAGGGTTCAGTGCCCGGTCCTAAAGGTTCGTTTCTAATCTTAGAGAAAAACTAAATGGAACTATCAGTATTAAATATAGAGGGCAAGGAAACCAAAAAGGTTAAGCTCAACGACGAAATTTTCGGTATAGAGCCAAACGATCACGCCATTTATTTGGATGTGAAGCAGTATGGAGCTAATAACCGTCAGGGTACTCACAAGGCGAAAGAGCGCAGTGAAGTAAAAGGGAGTACTCGTAAGATAAAGAAACAAAAAGGTACGGGTACTGCTCGTGCCGGGGATATCAAAAATCCATTGTTTAGAGGTGGAGGTAGAGTTTTTGGTCCGCGACCAAGAGACTACAGCTTCAAGTTAAACAAGAAAGTAAAGATATTGGCACGTAAGTCGGCACTTAGCTACAAAGCAAAAGACGGGCAGATCGTAGTGGTTGAAGACATCAAAATGGATGTTCCAAAGACCTCTCAATACCTTTCGATCATGAATGCATTAAAAGTTGCTGATCAAAAACCACTTTTAGTGTTGAGTGAGAAGGATAATATAGTATCTTTGTCGTCCCGAAATTGCCAGGGCCATAAAGTAGTGCAGGCCAGCGATTTGTGTACATATGACATTTTACGTCACAAGTCACTAATCATTTCTGAGAGCGCTTTACCGGTAATTGAGAGCACATTAAACAGATTTAGCAAATGAGCCAGATAGTAATTAAGCCCGTTATCACCGAAAAGATGACAGCTGCTACCGAAGACATAAACCGATATGGTTTTATCGTTAAGAACGATGCGAACAAGATTCAAATCAAGGAAGCGGTAGAAAAGCTATACGGTGTAAACGTTGAGAAGGTGTGGACAATGCGCTACGCCGGAAAATCAAAGAGCCGATTTACAAAAACCGGCCTAATAACAGGAAAGAGTGGAGCCTTTAAGAAAGCAATGGTAAGCATTGCTGAAGGCGAAACGATTGATCTTTACAGCAATATTTAAACCGAACAGTAATGCCGGTAAGAAAACTACGTCCAACAACACCAGGACAACGACATAAGATTCTGAGCACCTTCTCGGAGATCACTACAGACAAACCTGAAAAGAGTCTTTTGGCTCCGATAAGCAAGTCGGGTGGTAGAAACAACCAGGGACGCATGACAATGCGTTACATAGGGGGTGGTCACAAAAGACGCTACCGTATAATCGACTTCAAGCGCGATAAGCATGGAGTAGATGCAACAGTAGAAACAGTAGAATACGATCCAAACCGCACAGCGCGTATTGCATTGGTAAAATACACTGATGGTGAGAAACGGTACATTATAGCACCGGAAGGCATCGCAGTAGGCCAGACAGTTCGCAGTGGCGAGGGAGTTTCGGTAGAAGTTGGTAATGCCATGCTTCTAAGTGAGATTCCTTTGGGTACCGTAGTTCACAACGTTGAAATGCGCCCGGGACAGGGTGGTGTTATAGCGCGTGGAGCCGGTAGCTATGCTCAGCTTAATGCGAGAGATGGAAAGTATGCTATTTTGAAAATGCCTTCTGGCGAGACGCGTATGGTATTAGTTACCTGCATGGCTACAGTAGGAGTTGTTTCAAATGGAGAGCATTCGCTAGAGCGTTCTGGTAAGGCTGGTAGAAGCCGCTGGAAAGGACGTCGTCCACGTGTACGTGGAGTAGTAATGAATCCTGTAGATCACCCGATGGGTGGTGGTGAAGGACGTAACTCTGGTGGACATCCACGCAGCAGAAACGGAATTCCGGCTAAAGGATTTAAGACGCGTAATAAGAAGAAAGCGTCTAATAGGCACATTATAGAACGCAGAAAGAAATAATTGAGAAATGAGCAGATCACTCAAAAAACCACCTTTCGTACACTACAAGCTTAATGCGCGTGTAGAAGATGCACAGGCAAATAGCAAGAAGACAGTTATTAAAACATGGTCACGCGCAAGCACGATCACTCCTGACTTTGTTGGTATGACCATAGCGGTGCACAACGGAAATAAATTTATACCGGTTTATGTTACCGAGAATATGGTAGGACATAAATTAGGTGAGTTTTCACCAACACGGACCTTCCGTGGCCATGGTGGTAATAAGAAAGATAAACGACGCTAATTGCCCGAAAAGGCTCGAAAATAAATAACCTATGGGTTCGAGAAAGAAAATAGCAGCAGACAAAAGAAAGGAAGAGCGTAAGCTTGTCGCGATAGCGAAGCTTAACAACTGTCCTACTTCACCAAGAAAGATGCGTTTGGTAGCAGATGTAATTCGTGGTGAGGAAGTACTAAAAGCTCTCAACATGCTTAAGCACATGCCGCAAGATGCTGCCACACGACTAGAAAAGCTTGTAATGAGTGGACTGGCTAACTGGCAAGCAAAAAACGAAGATAAAAACGCCGATGAGGAAAGTTTGATTGTGAAGGAAATATTCGTAGACAGTGCGCGAGTACTGAAGCGTTTACGACCAGCTCCGCAGGGGCGTGCACACCGCATTCGCAAAAGATCAAACCACGTAACCATCATAATTGATAGCGCGAAATAATTATGGGACAAAAGACCAATCCGATAGGAAATAGATTAGGATTTATCCGTGGCTGGGATTCAAACTGGTACGGTGGAGATAAATATGCAGACAAATTAGTGGAGGATGACAGAATCCGTCAGTATTTGAATGTACGTTTGGCGAAAGCCAGTGTATCTCGCATAATCATTGAGCGCACGTTAAAGCTTGTTACAGTAACTATCAAAACTGCTCGTCCGGGAGTAATTATCGGCCGCGGTGGTACTGAAGTTGACAAGCTAAAAGAAGAGCTAAAGAAATTAACGAATAAGGAAGTTCAGATCAACATATTTGAGATTAAGCGTCCGGAGCTTGATGCCCGTTTGGTGGCAGACAGCATTGCACGTCAGATTGAGGGTCGTATTTCATTTCGTAGAGCGATAAAAATGTCGATTGCTTCGACCATGCGAATGGGAGCAGAAGGAATCAAGGTACAGGTGTCAGGTAGATTGAACGGAGCGGAGATGGCACGTACTGAAGGTTACAAAGAGGGTCGTATTCCATTGCACACATTTCGTGCAGATATTGACTATGCGCTTTCAGAAGCACATACGAAAATGGGACGTCTTGGCGTAAAAGTATGGATTTGCAATGGTGAGGTATACGGTAAGCGCGACTTGTCGCCAAACATTGAGACCGGAAAATCGACACAAAGCGGACCAAAACAACAAGGCGGCGGAGCTAGAAAGCCACGCGGTGGAGGAAGAAGAAGATAATTAAGGAATTAGTATAAGAATAGAGCGATGTTACAGCCTAAAAGAACGAAATTCAGAAAAATGCAGAAAGGCCGCATGAAGGGTAATGCTACCCGCGGTGCAGCCATTTCATTCGGATCATTTGGAATAAAGACTCTGGATGAGGCATTTATTACTTCACGACAAATCGAAGCTGCACGTATTGCAGTAACCCGATACATGAAACGTGAAGGAAAAGTATGGATCCGCATTTTTCCAGACAAGCCAATTACCGCAAAGCCTGCAGAGGTTCGAATGGGTAAAGGTAAAGGAGCCCCGAGTCACTGGGTAGCGACAGTACGCCCCGGCCGAATGTTATTTGAATGCGATGGTGTTCCTGTAGCTGTAGCTCAAGAAGCGATGCGCCTGGCGGCACAGAAGCTTCCTGTTAAAACTAAATTTGTAGTTCGTAGAGATTACGTAGAATCATAAGTAAATTATGAAAGCAAAAGAAATAGCAGATCTTACTACAAGTGAGGTCAAGGAAAAAATCGACATCGAGTTGGAAGGTTACAACAAGATGCGTTTGAACCATGAGGTTAGCGCACTAGAGAATCCGGTTCAGCTTAGAATGAAGCGTAAGGATATTGCCCGTTTGAAGACGGAAATGCGCAAGCGCCAATTGTCAGAAAAATAACAGATTTAGATTTATACCATGTCTGAAAGAAATTTAAGAAAACAACGTGTTGGTGTAGTAGCCAGTAATAAGATGGACAAGTCTATTACAGTAGTAGTAGAACGCCGTATGAAGCATGAGCTTTACGGTAAGTTCATGAAGAACACGTCAAAATTCGTAGCGCACGACGAAAAGAACGATTGCAATATCGGTGATACTGTGCGCATAATGGAAACTCGACCTATCAGCAAGCTTAAAAACTGGCGCCTGGTTGAAATTATTGAAAGAGCTAAATAAGATTATAAGATGATACAGCAAGAAAGCAGGCTGAAAGTTGCCGACAATAGTGGAGCCAAAGAAGTTCTTTGTATCCGCGTACTGGGTGGTACAAAGCGCCGTTACGCTTCGATAGGCGACAAGATCGTTGTGTCGGTAAAAGGTGCGATTCCATCTGGAAACGTGAAGAAGGGAATGGTTTCAAAAGCCGTTGTGGTTCGCACGAAGAAAGAAGTACGTCGTCAGGATGGTTCATACATTCGATTCGACGACAATGCTGTGGTATTACTTAACACAACAGGCGAGATGCGTGGAACGCGTATTTTTGGCCCTGTAGCAAGAGAGTTGCGAGATAAGCAATTTATGAAGATTGTTTCACTTGCACCAGAGGTACTATAAATTTTCAAAGTTCGGAAAAGATGAAAATTCACATCAAAAAAGACGATACAGTAGAAGTAATGGCTGGAGTTGCTAAAGGGCAGCAGGGTCGTGTTATTTCTGTAGATCGCGATAAATACCGGGCGATTGTTGAGGGTATGAATATTGTGACAAAACACACGAAGCCAAATGCAGCGAATCCACAAGGTGGTATTTCAAAGCAAGAGGCCGGGATTCACATCTCCAATCTTCAAGTGGTAGATCCTAAGTCAGGAAAAGCAAGCCGCATAGGCTATAAAGAATCTGATGGTAAATCAGTTCGCTATTTTAAAAAATCCGGAGAACAGGTATAAATCATGTATACACCGAGAGCAAAAACACAATATTACGACGAGGTAGTTCCATCCCTTCAGAAGGAGTTTGGATACAAATCGCCGATGGAAGTACCCAAGATCAAGAAGATTTGTTTAAATCAGGGATTGGGTGATGCGGTAGCCGATAAGAAATTGGTT
Organism: uncultured Cryomorphaceae bacterium; assembly: GCA_963748925.1. Taxonomy (GTDB): domain Bacteria; phylum Bacteroidota; class Bacteroidia; order Flavobacteriales_D; family Cryomorphaceae; genus Cryomorpha. The sequence continues at coordinate 11,498 of CAVVKG010000003.1, forward strand.
GATACGGCTGTAGGCGAGATGTCTCAGATTGCCGGTCAACGAGCGGTACCTACTTATTCCAAAAAAGATATCTCTAACTTTAAATTGCGTAAAGGAATGCCGATTGGCGCCCGCGTTACATTAAGAGGGGATAAGATGTATGAATTTCTTGACAGATTAATTTCTGTTTCATTGCCACGGACACGCGATTTTCGCGGAGTGAAGGCTACCGGTTTTGACGGTCGCGGAAACTTTACCATGGGTGTGAAGGAGCAAATTATCTTCCCTGAGATCAATATAGAGAAAGTAAATAAAATTAACGGAATGGACATCACCTTCGTAACGACTGCTCAGAATGATGAGGAAGCGAAGGCACTTTTGAAAGAGTTCGGATTTCCATTCACCAAAAAAGCAGAGTAAGGATGGCAAAAGAATCCATGAAAGCCCGTGAGCGCAAGCGCCAGAGAATGGTAGATCACTACGCGGAGAAACGAGCAGAGCTCAAAGCAGCCGGAGATTGGGATGCGCTACAAAAGCTTCCTAAGAATTCATCAAAAGTTCGTCTTCACAACAGATGTGAATTAACCGGACGTCCGCGTGGATACATGAGACAGTTTGGTATCTCACGAGTTAAGTTTCGTAAAATGGCACTTGAGGGATTGATCCCTGGTGTTAAGAAAGCGAGTTGGTAATTTACAAGTAAAGAAGAGCAATTATGTACTCCGATCCGATATCAGATTATTTAACCCGCGTGCGCAATGCCATTATGGCTCGCAAGCGTGTGGTAGAGATTCCAGCGTCAAACATCAAGAAAGAGATCACAAAAATCTTGATGGACAAAGGATATATCCTTAACTACAAGTTTGAGGATGACAGTGTACAAGGTTCGATTAAAATCGCCTTGAAATACCACCCGGTAACGAAAATACCGGCAATTAGAAAATTGGAGCGTGCATCGCGTCCGGGATTGCGTAAATATGCCGGTGGAAAAGAACTTCCACGTGTATTGAATGGTCTTGGTGTATCTATCATCAGTACTTCAAATGGAGTAATGACAGATAAGGAAGCACGTGTACAAAACGTGGGTGGAGAAGTTCTTTGCTACGTATATTAAAAAGTTAAATAGAAAGAAATGTCACGAATAGGAAAAGCCCCAGTTGCCATTCCCGCCGGTGTAACCATCGACGTTAAGGATACTCTGGTAACAGTTAAGGGTCCCAAAGGGGAGTTGACACAAGAGATTAATGCTTCAGTAACGTGTAAAGTAGAAGACGGAGAGTTGATATTGACACGCCACGACGAAGAGAAGCAGACTAAGTCGCTTCACGGTCTTTACCGTTCCTTGATCAACAATATGGTTATAGGAGTGAGTGAAGGATACACCATCAAGCAAGAGCTTGTAGGGGTAGGTTACCGTGCGAAAGTAACTGGTCAGCAATTGGAATTGGCATTGGGTTTTTCACACCCGATTGTGATTCAAGTTCCTGATGAGATTAAAGTAAACGCCGAGGCGGCCAAAGGTCAGAACCCGACTATTACTTTAGAGTCACACGACAAGCAATTAATTGGTCAGGTAGCTGCCAAACTGCGCTCGCTACGTAAACCAGAGCCATACAAAGGAAAAGGTATTCGCTTTGTTGGTGAACATATCAGAAGAAAAGCTGGTAAAGCAGCAGGTAAATAAGATTGAATCATGGCTAAGAGCAAATTACAACGCAGAAATAAAATCAAACAAAGCATTCGCAAGAATGTATTTGGAACTGCAGAGCGTCCGCGACTTACTGTATACAGAAGTAACAAAGAGATTTACGCTCAGATTATCGACGACAATGCCGGAAGTACATTGATGTCTTGTGGTTCTCTGAAAACAGAGGATGCCCACAAGGGAGACAAGATTGAGCAGGCGAAAGTTGTAGGTAAAACTTTGGCAGAAAAAGCAATTGCTGCCGGAATTACTGAGGTAGTTTTTGACCGCAACGGTTATCTGTACCACGGTAGAATAAAATCATTGGCTGATTCAGCACGCGAAGGCGGACTAAAATTTTAAGGAATAATGGCAAAAGCAAATATAAAACGCGTTAAGTCGAGCGACATTGAGCTTAAAGATAAGCTTGTAGCAATTAACCGTGTTACCAAGGTAACGAAAGGTGGTAGAACATTCAGTTTCTCAGCTATCGTTGTGGTAGGAGATGAGAATGGAGTAGTAGGACACGGTCTTGGAAAGGCAAAAGAGGTTACTACAGCTATCGCAAAAGGAATCGATGATGCGAAGAAGAATTTGATGAAAGTGCCGATCATAAACGGAACTGTTCCTCATAGCCAGTACGGTAAATACGCCGGGGCTAAGGTATTCCTAAAGCCAGCATCAAATGGTACCGGGGTAATAGCCGGTGGAGCGATGCGTGCGGTTTTAGAGAGCGTAGGTATTCATGATGTACTTGCGAAGTCGCAAGGATCATCAAATCCTCACAACGTTGTAAAAGCTACTTTTGATGCTTTGTTGCAATTGCGTGATGCGCGTGCGGTAGCACAGCAACGTGGAATTAAAATGAGCCGTGTATTTAACGGTTAATCTGCAATACGAATCACGATCATGTCAAAAGAAATTATAGTAACACAAGTACGCAGTGCAATCAACAAGCCAAAGGATCAAAAATTGACCTTGGTAGCATTGGGATGCAAAAAACTAAATGTACCCGTTCACAAAACTGCTTCACCGCAGGTTTTGGGTATGATTAACAAGGTAAAACATCTTGTTAAAGTAGAAGATAAGTAATAAAGCTAAAGAATTTAGAAATGGATCTTAGTAAGCTAAAGCCGGCACAAGGCTCAACAAAAAATAAGAAACGACTGGGACGTGGAGAAGGTTCCGGTTTTGGTGATACTGCCGGTCGCGGACACAAAGGTGCAAAATCGCGAAGTGGTTACAGTAAAAAGCGTGGTTTTGAAGGTGGGCAGATGCCGCTTCAACGTCGCGTACCTAAGTTTGGATTTACCAATCCGAACAGAGTGGAGTATAAAGCTATCAATCTTGATGCTTTAGAGCTTCTCGCTTCTGAAAAAAATATTGATACATTTAATCCTGAAGTGTTTTGCGCAAATGGATTGTGTACAAAAGGTGAGCGTGTAAAAGTGCTTGGTAGAGGTGAATTAAAATCGAAAGTGAATGTAACTGCCCATGCCTTTTCGGCTACTGCGAAAGCGGCGATCGAAGACAAGGGTGGAGAAATCACTGAACTGTAATTCAATAAAGAGCGCAAACAGGCATGAAAAACTTTATTCAAACCCTTAAAAACATCTGGAGTATCGAAGAACTTCGGTCTCGTATTCTAACTACACTGGCATTGTTGCTGGTATTTAGAATAGGATCGTACATTGTACTTCCAGGAATCGATGCTCAAGCATTGGCGGCAGCAAATGAAGGTGGCGGTGGTCTTGCGGGACTACTTAACCTCTTTACAGGTGGTGCCTTCAACAGAGCTTCCATTTTTAGTTTGGGTATCATGCCATATATATCTGCGTCTATTATCATGCAGTTGATGGGTATAGCTGTGCCTACTATCCAGAAAATGCAGAAAGAAGGTGAGAGTGGTCGTAAAAAGATCAATCAATACACCCGCTTTTTGACCATTGTTATTACAGGTTTTCAGGCGCCGGGCTATATAGCTGCCTCTGTTCCTGAGAGTGCACGTTTGTATGACACGCCATTCTGGTGGGTTACTGTAATTGTAATACTTACATCAGGTACATTATTTGTAATGTGGTTGGGTGAGCGTATTACAGATCGTGGAGTTGGAAACGGAATTTCGCTTCTTATTATGATCGGTATTATTGCCGGTCTTCCGGGGGCATTCTTCCAGGAGGTTGTTGCCGCTACGGGTCCTGAAGGAAACGGGTTGGTAATGTTACTTATTGAACTTATAGCGCTTCTGGTTGTTATTGCAGCAACGGTGGCATTGGTTCAGGCTGTTCGCAGAGTTCCTATTCAGTTCCCAAAAAGACAAGTAGGAAACCGTCAATACAGCGAAGGAGCTAGACAGTATATACCGCTAAAAGTGAACAGTGCCGGGGTAATGCCTATCATTTTCGCTCAGGCCATCATGTTTGTTCCTTTATATATTGCACAATATTCTGATTCGCAGACTGGTTTTATCGTAGAATTAGCTAACTTTGCGGGCTTTTGGTACAACGCTATCTTTTTTGTGATGGTTGTGGCATTCACGTATTTCTATACGGCGATTACTGTTAACCCGAATCAGATGGCTGATGACTTAAAGAGAAATGGTGGATTTATACCGGGTGTTAAGCCGGGTAGATCTACTGCAGACTTTTTGGATACAGTGCTTTCACGGATCACACTTCCGGGAGCTATATTCTTAGGTCTCATCGCTATTTTACCTGTGTTTGCTTTGCAAGCCGGTGTAAAACAAGCGTTTTCCATCTTCTTTGGCGGAACGTCGCTATTGATTATGGTAGGGGTAATTCTTGATACCCTACAGCAAATTGAGAGTTATTTACTAATGCGTCATTACGACGGATTGATGAAAACGGGCAAACTGGCCGGAAGAGCATCAACCTTTGGAATGGCTGGATAATTAAAAGAAAGGATTAAAATTTTATGGCAAAACAGGCCTCTATTGAGCAAGACGGAACTATTGTAGAAGCATTGAGTAATGCAATGTTTAAGGTAGAACTGGAAAACGGTCATGTGATCGTTGCTCATATCTCGGGAAAGATGCGGATGCATTACATCAAGATCTTACCAGGGGATAAAGTAAAAGTAGAAATGTCGCCATACGATTTATCAAAAGGACGAATTACATTCAGATATAAATAGTGTAAGGCGAGGGGCTGAGTAAACAGTTCCGTTTTACATCTGAAATTAAATTGATTATGAAAACAAGAGCAAGTATAAAGAAGCGTTCAGTAGAATGCAAGATCGTACGACGCAAAGGACGTTTGTACGTTATTAACAAAAAGAACCCTAAGTTCAAGCAACGTCAAGGATAAGTAAAAGATATAATTTATGGCTAGGATAGCTGGTATTGATTTACCTAAAAATAAGCGCGGTGTAATAGGTCTCACCTATATTTTCGGAATAGGCCGCTCGCGAGCTTCAGAAATTTTAGCGAAAGCTGAAGTAAGTGAAGAAACGAAGGTTCAGGATTGGAATGATGATGAGTTGTCAAAGATTCGTCAGGCGCTAACAGAAGAATTTAAAGTGGAAGGTGCGCTGCGCTCAGAAATCCAAACCAATATTAAGCGACTTATGGATATAGGTTGCTACCGTGGAGTACGTCATCGTTCAAGTCTTCCCTTGCGAGGGCAGCGTACGAAGAACAATTCACGCACAAGAAAAGGTAAACGTAAAACTGTGGCCAACAAGAAAAAGGCTACTAAATAATCGATAATCGATTAGATTTTAAAATTGTCAAGTATGGCCAAATCGAATGCTAAAAAGAAGCGAGTAGTTAAGGTTGATGCCGTTGGAGAAGCGCATATTCAAGCTTCATTTAACAACATCATCATCTCATTAACTAATGCGAGTGGACAAGTTATAAGCTGGTCAACAGCTGGTAAACAAGGATTCCGCGGATCAAAGAAGAACACCCCTTATGCTGCTCAGGTAGCTGCTGAGGATTGTGCGAAAGTTGCCCATGAGGCAGGATTGCGCAAGGTGAAGGTGTATGTAAAAGGCCCTGGTTCGGGTCGTGAATCAGCTATACGATCAATTCACAATTCTGGAATTGAAGTTACAGAGATAGTTGATGTAACGCCGATACCTCACAACGGTTGTCGTCCACCAAAGAGAAGAAGAGTATAATAATACCGTCTAGTAAAGACAAAATAGAAATTAATTATGGCACGATATACAGGCCCAAAATCAAAAATTGCACGTAGATTTCGCGAACCGATATTCGGTCCCGATAAAGCCCTGGAGCGTAAGAATTACCCTCCTGGATTTCACGGTCCTAACAAGCGTAGAAATAAGCAATCAGAATATTCTGTTCAGCTTATTGAAAAGCAAAAAGCTAAGTATACTTATGGTATTCTTGAGCGTCAATTTGCTAACTTGTTTGAGAAAGCCCAGCGCAAAATGGGTATTACCGGTGAGCTTCTACTTCAATTTTGTGAAGCCCGTCTTGACAATGTAGTATTTCGTATGGGTATTGCCCCAACTCGCAGCGGAGCGCGTCAGTTGGTAGGTCACCGTCACATCACAGTAAATGGTGACGTTGTAAATATCCCTTCTTACTCACTAAAACCCGGCGATAAAGTGGGTGTACGTGAGCGTTCAAAATCTATGGAGGTGATTACAAATTCACTTTCATCAGGTTCAAGCAAAAAAGACGATTGGTATGACTTTGATCGCAGCAGCATGGTGGGTACTTATATCCAGCATCCTACACGCGAGCAAATCCCTGAGAATATCAAGGAGCAGCTTATCGTCGAACTTTATTCAAAATAATAAACCTATTAAGGAAAACCTATAATGGCCATATTAGACTTTCAGAAACCGGATAAGGTCGTAATGATCGACTCTGATAACAATCAGGGTAAATTTGAATTCCGACCATTGGAGCCGGGTTACGGCATCACAGTTGGAAACGCATTACGAAGAATTCTTCTTTCATCTCTTGAAGGGTTTGCTATCACTTCTGTGAAAATAGAGGGTGTAGACCACGAATTCTCAGCAATAGACGGTGTTGTAGAAGATGTAACTGAAATCGTTTTGAACTTAAAGCAAGTTCGCTTTAAGCGTCAGATTGATAGTACAGATAGTGAGAAGGTGACCATCAATATTGGTGGATCGGATGCTTTTACTGCCGGTGATATCGGAAAATTCACATCTGCTTTTCAGGTGTTGAATCCAGATCATGTAATCTGCAGAATGGACAAGAAGGTTAAACTTCAGGTTGAGATCAATGTTGGAAAAGGTCGCGGATACCGTCCCAGCGAAGAGAACAAAGTGAGCAATGCTGCAATAGGTACTATTTTTATTGACTCTATCTTTACACCTATCCGTAAAGTAAACTATACGATTGAAAACTATCGTGTAGAGCAGAAAACAGATTATGAGAAACTAATCGTTGATGTTACTACTGACGGTTCAATTTCTCCAAAAGATTCATTGCAGGAAGCTGCGAAGATTTTGATTCACCACTTCATGTTGTTCTCGGATGAGCGTATTACGCTTGATAATGAAGAGAAATCAGAGACTGAAGAGTTTGATGAAACTTCGTTACACATGCGTCAGCTTTTGAAAACGAAGTTGGTTGATATGGATCTTTCAGTACGTGCATTGAACTGTTTGAAAGCTGCAGATATTGAAACACTAGGTGATTTGGTATCATTCAACAAAAACGACTTATTGAAATTCAGAAACTTTGGTAAGAAATCGCTTACTGAGCTTGAGGATTTAATTGAAGCTAAAGGTCTTTCATTCGGTATGAATGTGGCCAAATATAAACTTGATAAAGAGTAAACCGAACCGTCTCTCCTTCGGGAGGATGTTCAATTTGAAATATAATGAGACACGGGAATCGCAATAACGCATTAAGCCGCACGGCAAGCCACAGAAGCTCTATGCTTTCTAATATGGCATGCTCGTTAATAGTACATAAACGCATTACAACTACTGTAGCTAAAGCTAAAACGCTTCGGAAGTATGTTGAGCCACTTATTACAAAGTCTAAAACAGACTCTACTCACTCACGCCGAATGGTATTCAGCAATTTGAAGAGTAAAGATGCTGTAACTGAACTTTTTCGTGAGGTAGCACCGAAAGTTGCTACACGAGAAGGCGGTTATACACGAATCATTAAGCTTGGAACCCGTCAGGGGGATGCTGCAGAGATGTGTATGATAGAATTAGTGGACTTCAACGAGATTATGCTTGAAGAGTCTAAGTCTAAGACGCGAAGAAGCCGCAGAGGTAGTAAGAAGAAATCTTCTGATACTGCTGAAGCAAAGACTTCTACAGCTAAGGAAGAAAAGAAAGAAGAGAAGAAGGAAGACCCTTCTGCTATAGAGCCTAAGCAAGAGCTTGCAGCTCAGGAAGCTGCTCGTGAAGCGAAGGAGAAAGAAGTTCGTGCACAAGAGCTTGCTTCTGAGGAAAAAGCTATTGAGGCTAAAGAAAAGATTCCTGCTAAAGATCCAAAATCTGATGGCACTGCCCCTAAAACGGATGGTGGTTCTAAAGGATAACAACTTGTTTAAAACTCGTCTCATATTTAGGGATAATGCTTTTGGCATTATCCCTTTTTTTTAATCTTTTTGTACCATGGAAAAACTCCCAAATAATCCAGCTATATTATTGCTTCAAGACGGCACTGTTTTTCACGGAAAGGCCGCCGGGGCAATAGGAATTACCACCGGTGAAATTGCCTTTAACACAGGTATGACCGGCTACCAGGAAATCTTCACAGACGCTTCATACTACGGTCAGATACTGGTAATGGCGGCATCGCATATAGGCAACTACGGTGTGCACGATGATGAAATAGAATCTGATTCGATAAAGATTGCAGGTCTCGTTACCAAGAAGTTTTCTGAAAATTATAGCCGTGTAGGTGCCAGCTCCTCTCTTCAGTCTTATTTTGAACGCGATGGCAAAGTGGCAATCCGAGATGTGGATACCCGCGCTTTGATACGTCACATAAGGAATAAAGGAGCAATGAATGCCATTATTTCCTCAGATGAGCTGGATATTGAGAAGCTTAAGGTGAGGCTGGCGAAGGTTCCCAGTATGGAAGGGCTGGAGCTTTCATCAAAAGTTAGTTGCAGTGAGCCTTTTGATGTGGGTAATAGCAGCGCTGACTTTCGTGTTGCTGTTCTCGATTTTGGGGCCAAGAAAAATATAGTAAGATGTCTTGTTGAGCGCGGTTGCTATTGTCGTGTTTTCCCAATGGGTACTTCTCTTAGTGAAATGGAGGCGTGGAATCCTGATGGATATATGCTTTCAAATGGACCTGGAGATCCTTCTGTGATGAAAGATTCAATAGCACTGGTTGCTGAAATTGTAAAGTCAGGCCGGCCAGTTTTCGGTATTTGTCTGGGCCATCAACTACTCGCATTGAGTTGCGGTTTAAACACTGTTAAAATGTTTAACGGACACCGGGGGATCAATCACCCGGTAATAAATAATATAACCAGTAAGGGTGAAATCACGTCACAAAATCACGGTTTTGTGGTGGATATGGAATCTGCCATGAATAATTCCGATATTGAGGTCACCCATACACATTTGAATGATGGCACCCTTGCGGGGATACAACTGAAAGGGAGACCTGTTTTTTCGGTTCAGTTTCACCCTGAATCGTCGCCGGGACCGCATGATTCGCGGTATCTTTTTGATTCATTTGTTACCAATTTAAAAGAAGCAAAATCAACCATAACCACATAAATCCAAGATAATGTATATTCAAAGAATTGAAGCTAGAGAAATACTTGATAGCCGCGGAAATCCAACTATTGAAGTTGATGTAATAACAGATAATGGGGTTCTGGGACGTGCTGCAGTTCCATCTGGTGCCAGCACCGGTATACACGAGGCTGTAGAGCTTCGTGATGAAGATAAGGCGAGGTATATGGGCAAGGGGGTTCTCAAGGCCGTACACAATGTAAATGAAGTATTAAATAAAGAGCTTCGCGGAGCTAATATATTTGAGCAAAACCTGATAGACCGAGCCATGATTGGAATAGATGGTACTGATAATAAAGGGTTGCTCGGTGCAAATGCCATTTTGGGTGTTTCTATGGCTGTCGCTAAAGCGGCTGCATCTGTTTCAGGTCAATACCTGTACCGATATGTAGGAGGAGTAAGTGCAAATACTTTGCCTATTCCTATGATGAACATTGTAAACGGCGGGTCGCATGCTGATAATAATGTAGATGTACAGGAGTTTATGATTATGCCTATTGGTGCTCAGACTTTTTCGCAGGCACTACGGATGGGTGTGGAGGTATTTCACCACCTCAAGGCTGTGCTAAAGAGCAAAGGCATGTCTACTAACGTAGGCGATGAGGGTGGTTTTGCACCTGACCTGGGGAGCAATGAAGAGGCGCTGCAAATTATTATGCAGGCCATCGAGAAGGCCGGATATGAGGCCGGTAAAGATATTTATATTGCCCTTGATGTTGCATCGTCTGAGTTTTACAACAAAGAAGAGAAGAAGTACCACTTGAGTTCTTCGGGTGAGAAGCTTACCTCAGGAGATATGATCTCTATGATGAGCGACTGGTGCGATAAATATCCAATTGTGAGTATTGAAGATGGACTGGACGAGGACGACTGGACGGGTTGGAAGGAATTGACTGATAAGCTTGGTAAGAAAATCCAGTTGGTTGGTGATGACTTATTTGTGACCAATACCACCCGCTTAAAGCGTGGAATTGATGAGGGGATTGCAAATTCTATTTTGATAAAAGTAAATCAGATAGGTACCCTTACCGAAACGATTAGCGCAGTGGATATGGCGAAGAGTAACCGTTATACTTCTGTGATGAGCCATCGATCGGGTGAAACAGAGGATACTACTATTGCTGATCTTGCGGTAGCGTTGAATACCGGACAGATTAAAACGGGTAGTGCATCCCGATCAGACCGTATAGCAAAGTACAATCAGTTGCTGAGAATTGAGGAACAGTTGGGTAAGATGGCTTATTTTCCCGGGTCTGACTTTATCTACAAGCGTTGATGGGCTATTGGTTTCGATAACTGCGTTGCAACCGGTTTTTAAAATGTAGGATTTTTGTTTTTACACAGGGCTGACCTTTGGTTGGCCCTGTGTTGTTATATGTCGCCTTGACGGGCTATTGGTTTCGATAACTGCGTTGCAACCGGTTTTGAAAACAGTCATCCTGACGATACTGTCAGGACTCCTTATTCTAAAAACCAGTCGCGCCTTGTTCTCAAAACCAATAGTACCGTCAGTATTTGATGGACTCTTGGTTTCGATAACTGCGTTGCTAGTGGTATTGACTATTTGTAGGATGTTTGTTTTAAACAGGGTTGGCCCTGTGTTGTTATATGTCGTCCCGTTGGGGCTGTAGGTAAGGGGTTTGTTATCGCTTTTTAGAATGAATTTTAATTTTGGTGTACTGAGTGTTTCGGATTATTTGGAGCTAGTTCGGGAATCTATCAAACAAAATAGCAATGCTTTATGAATCCAATAATACCCGTGATAGTTGGGCGATGTATTGATGGGTTTCTATTGTGACTATATTATAGGTTAATTGGATTGCTATTTTGATATTTGTGGTAGGGTGTTTTATTTTTTGTTTGTAAACCTTGTAGTTTGCATTAGAAAACCACCCATAACTTGAATTCCTATGAAGCCATCTACAGATCTTTTTGATTTAATAAAGTCATTGTCTAAGTCTGAAAAAAGGTTCTTTAAGCTGTCGTCGTCTCTCCAATCTGGCGATAAGAATTATCTAAAGATATTCGATGCTATTGATAAGCAGAAAGAATATGATGAGGATGCGATAAAAGAAACTTTTAAGGGGGAGACTTTTATTAAACATTTCCCATCTGAGAAGAACCATCTGTATAAGCTTATTTTAAAAAGCCTGCGAGCCTATCATTCGGATAACTCGATAAGTAGTATTCTGAAACAGGAGATTAAGAATATTGAGATTTTATATAAGAAAGCGCTCTATAGCGAATGCAACAAGTTTCTTACCCGTGCGAAGAAGATGGCAATCGTTCACGAGAAGTTTTATTACTTGTTTGAATTATTGAGCTGGGAGAAACTGCTACTCGAAGAAGCCTATGAGGCGGGGGAGTTTACCAAGGATTTGGATGCGCTGATCAGAGAGGAGCACGATGTAATTGAGAAACTTCGAAATTTAGCTTCTTACCACGTTTTATATTCCAAGATAAACTACGTATTCAGAAGTGGTGGTTACGTGCGTAGCGAAGCAGATAAGGCACTGGTTGAGGAGATATCCCACCATCCCCTGATTATTGGAAGGAATACGGCTATTAGTCGACGTGCTGCAACGATTTGCTACTACATACAAGGGTTTTGTGCTACAGCAAATGTTGATAAAGAGACTGCCTATCTGAAATTTATGCGTGTGAAGGAAATCCTGGACGATAATCCGCTCATACGTAAGGATCTTCCGAAACGATATATCCGAACTTTAAGCAATTTGCTTACAATTCAGATTGATACAGGTAGAATTGATGAGGCGCTTGAAATGATAGATAATATGCGCAGTTTCACTAAGAAATCGCATTTTGGTACTGAGGATATTGAGATTATGGTCTTTAAGAGCACCTATCTGGCAGAGCTTCGAATCTATGAGAAGAAGGGCGAGTTTGAGAAGGCTATAGGAATTGTTGATGAAATTCTGGAAGGTCTGAATGCCAATGAGAACAAGATTAATAAAGAACAAGAGCTGCTCTTTATGATAAGTATTGCTACCGTTTACTTTGGTGCGGGAAAATATAAAGAATCTTTGGCGTGGCTTAACAGGGTACTAAACGATAACGAACCAAATCTACGTCAGGATCTATACAGCTATGCGCGATTGTTTAATTTGGTTGTTCACTTAGAGCTTCGCAATTACGATTTACTGGAATATGTGATTAAGTCGACTAACAGATACTTAACAAAACGCCAGCGGAATCATGAGATGGAGGTAATGATTATCAATTATATTAAGCGTTTATCAAGGATTGCCGGTAAGCCCGAAGAGATTGAAGTATACAAGGCGTTTAAGGATGATATTGAAGGTTATCTTCAGAACAGTAATGAGCAGATAATTCTGCAATTCTTTAATTATCCGATTTGGATATCGAGTAAAATCAAGGGTATATCGTTTAGAGAGGCTGCCCAGGCAGGGTATTCGGAGCTTGTGGGGGTTTGAAGCCGGGGGGTATAAGTCTCCTGTGAGGATTTTGTTAAAAGGGAAAATGGGGAAGCTGTTGGTGGTTGGCGGTTGGCATTTGGCTGTTAGCTGTTAGCTGTTGGCTTTTGGCGGTTTTGAGCCCTGAATTAGGTTGACGTGTTTCCTACCTAAAACCCAAAAGGGTGAATAGCCAGCGCAGCGTATAGGGTTGATTTTTGGATGGTGAGCATCAACTTTTTTTAGTGTTGTTTTATAGACGTGACATGAGGGCGCAGGGTGAATACCCAGCGCAGCGTATAGGATTGATTTTTGGATGTTGAGCATCAACTTTTATTAGTGTTGGTTTTCAGACGTGACGTGAGGGCGCAGGGTAAATACCCAGCGCAGCGCATAGGATTGATTTTTGGATGGTGAGCATCAGCTTTTATTAGTGTTGGTTTTCAGACGTGACGTGAGGGCGCAGGGTGAATACCCAGCGCAGCGTATAGGATTGATTTTTGGATGTTGAGCATCAACTTTTTTTAGTGTTGGTTTTAGACGTGAAGTGAGGGCGCAGGGTGAATACCCAGCGCAGCGCATAGGATTGATTTTTGGATGTTGAGCATCAACTTTTTTAGTGTTGGTTTTCAGACGTGACGTGAGGGCGCAGGGTGAATACCCAGCGCAGCGTATAGGGTTGATTTTTGGATGGTGAGCATCAACTTTTTTGGTGTTGGTTTTCAGACGTGAAGTGAGGGCGCAGAGTGAATACCCAGCGCAGCGAGGTGCTTGGCGGTAGGCTGCTAGCTGTTGGCAGTTGGATGTTTGTTGGCTTTTAGCGGTTAGCTTTTGGAGTTTGGCATTCGTAGGTTTATGTGGTTATGAGGTTGGTGATTTGACGTTGAAATTTATTCATAAAAAAAGCTCCAACCTTGCGATTGGAGCTTTTAGCATTTTAATACTTTGACTAATATTAGAGCTTATTTTCTTTTAGAACGATAAATTCTGTACGTCTGTTTTTCTGGTGTTCAGCCTCGGTGCATTCCACGCCATCAACACATTTGTTTACGGGCTGGCTTTCACCAAATCCTTTTGATTGAAGGCGCTTTTGAGCGATTCCTTTTCCTGCCAGATAATTAACTACAGCGGCCGCACGTCGGTTTGACAGAGCCTGATTGTAACTAGCACTACCGCGACTATCACTATAAGATTGAATCTCAATATTAATTTTAGGATTGTCGTTAAGTAACTTCACCAGTTTATCTAAAGTTGGACGCGCATCAGGTCTGATCTCGGCTTTGTCGTAATCGTAAAAAACGTTTCCTACATCGTAAGTCTTTGAAGCTGTTTCAGATCCATCGGCAGGGTTACCGCTTCCGGTTCCGCTTTCGCTCTCAACTATTTCGTCAATTTCAAACTTCAGGTTGATTGTCTTTTGTTCTGCTTTTTTTCCTGTTTCAAACGATTCAGATACGTTGAAGTATCCGTCTTTTGTACCTTGAAGAACGTAAGACTTTGCAGGAAGCAGGTTAAATTTGAATTTCCCGTCTTTACCAGTTGTAACTCTTGCTGTGTCACCATCGGTCTTATTTATCAAAGTTATGTTTACACCTTCCATCGGCTCAAGACCGGCTTTTAAAGATGCAATTCCCTCCACTACAAAAGTGGTTGGTACCTGGATGTATTCGTAAATTTGATCTACTCCAGATCTGTTTGAAGAAATATACCCGGTAGTATCATTGTCATTAATGGCGATTGCAAAATCATCCTGACTGGAGTTCATTGGGTAAGCAAGGTTTACCGGTGCAGACCAAACTCCACCGTTATTATCCGACATAAAGACATCTAATCCACCAAGTGTTTGGTGTCCCTGACTTGAGAAATACAGTTTACCCTTATTTGAAATATATGGAAACACTTCATTTCCGGGAGTATTAATCGTTTTACCAAGATTGATAGGCTCACCCCAGTTGGTGCCATCATAACTCGATTTATAAATGTCTGATCCACCGTATCCTCCAGGCATATTGCTTGAGAAATAAAGTGTTTTTCCATCTTCGCTTAGTGTTGGATGTCCTACACTGTAAGATATGTTGTTGAATGAAAGTTCAGTTGGTTCTGACCATTTACCATCTAGTTTTCTTGCTTGTATATAGGTAAAATTGATTTTCATTTTTCTCGTTCACCAGCTGTTTTTTCTCGTTTTTCATTGCACTACGCGTGTAAATGATCATATCCTGAGCTTTGTTAAAAGTAGCCGGACCATCGTGAAAACGTCCATTAAGTTCAGGTGCAAAATTCTCTGCGATATCCCAATTACCCTGCGCATCCTTTTCGATATAGAACATATCAAGGAATGAGTAACCCGTCCATGGATTTGTAGCGGCAGCGCTTACAATTTCTGTTTCTCCGGCAAATATTATTCCCTTGTCATAGATAGTCGGTCCAAACATGGATACCGTAAAATCAAGTGGTAAAGGGGTTAGCATATAGGCCAGTGTATCTTCTTTCAGTTCATTGATATTCTTTGTAGAGGCAAGCAAATCTTTAGCAAGTTGGTCTGAAGGATTAGCATCCAGATATTGCTGAAGGTATGGTTTCGCTTCGTCGTACTTGTTATTCTTCATCAGTACCTGAGCAAAGTTTAGCTTTTCTTCCATTGGTAAGTCAATGGAATCTGCTACCTCGCGGTAGTACATTTCGGCTTTTTCAGATTCATTAAGCTGCCGGTGGGCGCTTGCAAGCTTTAGCTTTAAATCGGTATTGTCTGGCTGGCCATTGAGCGCTTTCTCATAATTCGAGATGGCTTTTGAATAGCTTAAATTTTCATATTCTTTATCGCCACTTTTAATATAACCATTTGAGCAAGAAGCTAAAAAGGCTACAGCGATGAGAATAAGAAAGGTGTAAAGGGAGAATTTTACTTTCATGATAAGTTGATTAGAAGTATCTGGGGGTTTTCGTTTTGATTGATTCTTTAGCGAATTTAAAACTAAGCATTATTTCGTGAGATCCGTCATTGTATGAATTTAAAGCAGATGTTGTAAAGTCATACGAATAGCCTATTCTCAAGTTATTTCCAATGTTATATTCCAATATTCCAACTATAGCATCACCTGTGCGGTATGATGCTCCTATCCAAAACGTATTTTTTATCAATAGGTTACAGTTTATATCGGCCTGAATGGGAGCGTTGTGCAAATACTTAATTAGTACTGAGGGCTTTATCGCCAAATTTTCATTTGTTTTAAATACATAACCTGCTGTAAAATAGGAGTGTGGTTCAAAATATCGGTCTCCAACATCGTTTATATTAAACCTTAAATTTTTATCACCTGCATAAATTGTAGGAACGCTGATACCAACATACCACAAATCAGAATACAAATATACACCGGCTCCCAGTTTTGGCACAAATGCATTGGATTGATTTTGCGAAAAAATCGGATCGCCATTATCGAATACTTTTGTTTCGCTCAGGTTTGCGGTATAATCAGAGAATCCTACTCTCACTCCAAAGCTCAGTCTTGTTTTGGCAGCCTCGTCTAAAAAGAGGTGATAGCTCCAGTTGGCAAATACTTCAGTTTGTCTGGTATCTCCAATTTTATCGTTTGAAAAAGTAAGACCGAGACCCATAAGTTCATTGTTTAGCGGACCTTCAATTCCGAAGGTTTGTGTTCTCGGGGCGCCTTCAAAACCTGTCCACTGAGCGCGGTAAAGCGCAGTTGCTTCCGCGAATGAGTGGGTGCCGGAATAAGCAGGGTTTAAGAACAAACCACTAAACATATACTGGCTTGTCATTATTTCCTGCTGGGCATGGAGTTGTATGGCTCCAAATATTCCGACTAGTACTAAGAGTATATTTTTCATCGGATTCAAATTATCTTCTTATTTCTAAATATCCTTTCAAATTGTCAGCTCCTGTCAACTCCACCACTACAAAATAGGTTCCCTCAGCCAGCTCTTCGCCATCCTGATTAGATCCATTCCATGGGTCACTATTCCGGTAATTCGTTTCTTCATACACTTGATTTCCCCAGCGGTTAAAAACGAGTAATTTATTATTTGGATAATCTTCAAGGCCTCTTACCGTAAAGAAGTCGTTGAAACCATCGCCATTGGGCGATATTCCATTAGGCATCTCAAGCAGGGTAGGCTCTGTAAGAATAATAGAGGCAGAATCTACACACATATTGGCATCTGTAACTACAAGTACATAAGTGCCTGCTTGCAGATTGAGTTGGTTATTACCGGATGCAGACTCGTAGCCGTTATCTGAAAACCACTGGTATGTGTAAGAAGGTGTTCCACCAGTAACATCAGGCTCGTCAATTATACCATCACCCGACTGGAAATCAGAAAGGTTGTAGCCATTGCTGAATGCCGGACTGGTCAGTGGGTCTATTTCGAGCACTTGTGGTTGAGTTACTTCAAAAGTCTCGTTCGTTTCACATCCGTTTGCATCGGTAGCATTTAACGTATAGTTTCCTGCAATCAGATCGAATAATGTGGCTGTATTTGCTGTAAAGCCATCAGGCCCTGTCCATGAATATACAACAGGTTCTTGCCCTGTTATTACTACCGCACTAAGCATACCTGTAGAATCACCGAAGCATGCGAGGTCTGTAATGTTGACATCGATATTCAGCGTATTGGTAGCTCCGATCACGAATGTCTCAGATACTGAGCAATCGTTGGCATCAGTGACCTGAACTGTATATGTACCGCTCGCAACATTCACCAGGTCTTGCTGTGTGGAATTGTTACTCCATAGGTAGGTATATGGTGCGAGGCCATTTGAAACCGTTATGTTGACTATTCCCGTAGCGGTCTGACAATTGGCGTCGACGATTTCTGCAGATATAAGAATCGGCTCAGGTGAGGTAAGCGTAAGAGATCCGTTTTCTGCACAGCCGTTAAGATCGAGTACTGAATAGGAGTATGTCCCTGCTGCAAGGTTTTCGATTGCAAAATTACTTGAAGTAAAGCCATCGGGACCTGTCCATGAGATGGTATAATCTTGTGATCCGCCGGTTGTATTTACTTCAATTCCACCTGTGTTTTCATCTGCACAAAGTATTTCACTAATTATTACGGCTTCTGCCGATAAGGCTTCTTCGGGTTCTGTGAGTATTGAATTAATTGTAAATACACAGCTGTTGGCGTCTTCTACTACCAGAGTATATGTGCCGGCGGCAAGGGTTTCAATGTTTTGATTGTTGGATGTAAATCCATCAGGCCCTGTCCAGTTAAACTGATAAGGTGGCGTACCACCATTAGCGGTGCCCGAAATTTCGCCGTCTTCCAATCCGAAACAGCTAATATTTGTTCCTGATGGGTATGTGAGGGCTGTAGCCAACGCCGTTAATTCTTCATCGGGCTGGGTAAGAATTATAGAAGCGCTGGAAGAGCACATATTCTCATCCGTTACCGTGATGTTGTAAGTGCCGGCTATTAAATCCTGAAGGTTTGCCTGTGAAGATGTAAAGCCATCAGGGCCTGTCCATTGAATGGTTAAGGCACCAATTCCGCCGGTTACGGTTGTTAGAATAGAGCCTGAATTCTCACCAAAGCAGGCAATTTCGTTTCCACCCTCGAAGACCGGGCTGTCCAGATCAATCGAAATCGTTTCGGGCTTAGTGAGAATAAAAGATGTATCGCGTTCACATCCATTGTTATCAGTTAGTGTCAGCGAATAAACCCCTCCACACAAACCTGAGAGTGAAAGTTGGTTTGAGCTAAATCCATTTGGACCAGTCCATGCTACCGAAATTGGTGCAGCACCTCCGGATAAGGTTGTTGTGAGCGAGCCATCGCAAATATCACCGCAAGTGGTGTTGAATCCGTTGGGATACTCAAAGACACTTAGTGCAATATCTATTCCTGCATTTTCGGTAAGTGTAATGCAAGTGTTTACCGTACATAAGTTCGCATCTGTAATGGTGAGGCAATACTCTCCGGCATATAAGTTTACCAGTTGCTCATCACTTGAGGCGTATCCACCCGGTCCTGTCCATTGATAGGTATAGGGTGCTGTTCCGCCGGTAACCACTGAATTTACTTCGCCTGAATTATCTCCAAAACACTCAATATTGAAGCCACCTGTTTCGGGACTTGTAAGATCAATGTTGAGAGCCGGAGGCGAAAGTACATCAACACATTGCGAAATAATACAGCCGTTAAAGTCTGTAACTGTAGCGCAATACTCTCCTGGTTCGAGTCCCGAAATATTCGTTCCGTTTGCCGTAAAGCCGTTTGGTCCCGTCCAGGTAATGTTATAGGTAGGCACCCCGCCTGTAATGATTGTTGAAACAGATCCGTCGAATGCTTCTGAGCAAGACGTTTGGATACTTTGGAAACTCATTGAAATTAGGTCTGGCTGCGTGAGGGTTATGCACGTATCACCTGTGCATCCCAAGTCGTCGGTAACCAATACACAATATTCGCCGGCTTCGAGGCCTGATATGTCCGTACTTGTGCTTGAAAAGCCATTCGGTCCTGTCCAGGATGTGGTAAAGTTGCCAGATCCGCCAAATATTTCAAGTTCAATATCGCCGGTATTGTCGCCATTGCAGACAATATTAAATCCAGCACTCCCGGTAGAAGGTGTTGGAACGACCGTTATCGCAGATGGCAATTCTATTGTAAATACATCAGAAACGCTGCATCCATTCGCATCAGTAACGATCACGGTATAGGCACCGTTGGTAACTTGTATTGTTTCGGTGCTAGCTCCATTGCTCCAGTTTAAATTATAAGGGGCTGTGCCTCCTGAAATGGCGAGATCAATCGTTGCCAGCGCGCCTTCTCCACAATCGGGAAGGGTGATTATTTCATTTATTGTTAGCACTTCAGGTTGGGTGATTTCCACACATTCCTGAATCGTACAGTTGTTAAAATCAGTAATTTCAAGGCAGTAATTTCCCGGAGTCAGATTTTCGATAGAGCTTAGAGAGGATGTAAAACCATCAGGTCCGGCCCAGTCATAAACAAATGGTGCGGTACCCCCTGAAACTGCTGAAGCGATTGATGCATTGGCATTTCCATTACAGTCGATTTCAAACCCTCCTTCAAAAGATGAAGTGAGAAGGGTAAGTGACAGAGGCGCTGGTGCGGAGATGGTAAAACACCTTTCGGAAGTACAAAGATTGGCATCAAGAACCTCAAGGCAATAAACACCTTCTTCGAGTCCGATGATATCCTCGGTGGAAGCTGTAAATCCATTGGGCCCTGTCCATGAATAGCTGAATGCAGGATCGCCTCCGGAAATGCTCACGTCTATGCTCGCATCGGAATCACCGTCGCAACCAAGTACGGTTATATCTTCTAAAATTATTTCTATTGGATCGGGAGCGGTTAATGTTACACATTCAGAAGCTGAACACCCGTTTAAGTCTGTAACTTGCAGACAATAAGTTCCTTCAATTAGATTTGTAGGGTTAAGGCTTGATGATGAGAAATTATCGGGGCCTGACCAGGCAAAATTATATGCCGTAGTTCCACCGGTTATTGTTGCCAGTATAGCTCCATCTGCTGAATCGTCGCAGTTTAAGTTCATTCCATTTATATAGAATGTGGGGTCCAATGCAATAGTTAGCGGATCGGGCTGAGTGAGTGTAATACACTGCAATTGCTCGCAATCATTTGCGTCGGTTACCGTTACGCAATATTCGCCGAAAGGCAAACCGCTAAGGTCTTCATCAGAACTGGTAAAACCGTCGGGTCCTGTCCATGATATGCTCACCGGTGCAGCGCCTCCGTTTACAATTAGATTTATAGATCCATCTGATGCTCCATTGCATGAAATGTTATTGCCATTGATGGTTTCGGCTTCCAGGTTGATGCTGAATGGCGGTGGAGCATTGATAGAAACCGTTTCGAAATAACTACAGCCGCCGGCATCTTGCATGAAGACACTGTACTCGCCTTGGGGTAAGTTTTCTATTGGATTTCCCGATATGGGGCCATAGCCATTTGAGCCAATCCATGTGTAGGTGTAAGGGGCTGTGCCTCCTGTTGGGATTGCTTCTATAGAACCATCGCTTGCTCCCGCGCAACTCACATTAAAGCCATTGGGGTACAAGCTCAGGTTAAAGTCTATTTCTAGCGTATCAGGTGCTGTAAGGTCTATAAATGAATTTTGGATACATCCATTTGCATCAAATAAAATGGCTTCGTAGGTGCCGGCCGCCAGGTTGATTACATTCTGCTGATTTGAGAAATTTGGATTGCCAGCAGTATTCCACTGGTATGAGTAAGGCGTTGTACCTCCGGAAGGGATAATGTAAATTTCGCCATCGTTGCTGTTGTAGCAGCTCAGATTAAAGCCGTTGTAGTCAGATAAAGAGTCGACTGTAATAGCCAAATCTTCCGGTTGGGTTACCGTTACGGCATCTGTATAAACACAGCCATTGGCATCAGTAATTGTAAGGTTGTAAATTCCTCCTTCCAGCGTGTTGAGCGATAAGTCGGTGCTCGTAAAACCAGCAGGTCCTGACCAGAGTATGTCATAGCCGGGAATTCCGCCAGAAACGGTAAGATCTATTGTTCCGGTAGGTGAACCAAAACAAAGGCTTGGAGTTACCTCATAAGCTATCTCAATGGGAGATGGGGCTATAAGTGTAATGGAGGCTGAGGCCACACAGCCGTTGCTGTCTGTGATAGTAACACTGTAATTACCCGGGGCGAGATCGGTTAGATTTTGATCTGTGCTGGTATCCAATCCCGGTAAGTCCCAAAGAATGGTGTAGGGAGCAGAACCACCTGCTATAGTCAGGTCGATGGTGGCATTTGAATCGTTGGCACAGATTAGATTCACTCCACCAGAATACTCGGATGGGGTGAGAGTAAGTGCTAATGCTTCGGTAGGGCCGGCGATGGTTACCTCAAGGGTGAATGGTGTTGGGCAGCCGTTATTATCCGTAATTGTTACTGTGTAGGTTCCGGCGGCTAAATTAGAAGCTGTTGCAGTTTGCTGGTTTGCAGGGTCATTCCAGGAGTATGAGTATGAGCCGCTGCCACCTTGTCCAAGAACTGTGGCCGAGCCGGTGTTGTCTCCAAAACAGGCAATAGCTGTGGAAGAGATCAAAGATCCGCTCAAGGCGAACTCGGGTTCGTTTATTGTTACATTTATTGAAGCGGTACAACCATTATCATCCGTAACCAAAACGGTATAAATTCCTGCCGATAAATTAGTTGCTGTAGGTGTTGTTTGATTTGCAGGATCATTCCAATCATAGGAATAATCGGGAGTACCGCCGGTTACACTTATTGTTGCTGATCCTGTTGCGTCGCCTGTACAAAGTACGTTCTGTGTGTTATCAATTGAAATGGTTAGTGGTTCAGGAGCTGCAAGTAGAATGCTAAGGGTTTCGATACATCCATTTTGGTCTTCTACAGTTACTTCGTAGGTTCCGGCCGTTATTCCCGAAAGTGTATTTCCCGAAACGGGAGGTACGGTATTCCAGGTATAGGAGTAGGGAAGGCTTCCGCCAGATGCGCTTACTTCTATAGAGCCATTTGCAGAAGCGGCACAAAGCGGGCTCACCTGCGAATCGACAGCAATGGAAATAGGATCGGGCTGAGTAATTTCAATTTCTAATTGGGCGGTGCAGTTATTTGCATCTGTTGCTGTTACGGTATAGGTTCCAGCTTCAAGACCAGTGAGAGCGTTGCCCTGCTGTGCGGGTGTGGTATTCCATTCGTAAGAGTAAGGACTTGTTCCGCCGGATGCGCTTACTGTAACAGCTCCGGTGGCGTTGCTGTTGCAATCTACATTTGTTTGAGAAACGGTATTGATTGCAATCGGGGTAGGTTCTGTAATGTTGAATGGGAGTACAAATTCGCAGTCGTTCGCATCGGTGACTGTAAGGGAGTAATTTCCCGCAGCAAGATTTGAAATTGTGCTATTATTCACATCGCCATCCGGGCTCCAGGTGTAATTATAAGGAGGCATACCGCCAGTTATATTTGCCGTAGCACTTCCTGTGGCATCGCCGTTGCAAAGCACGTTGGTGGTAGTTACTGATCCTGAAATAGCCGCTAGAGGCTCTTCAATTTCAACTACAATATTTCCGGTACAACCATTTATATCTGTAATGCTGGCGCTATAAACCCCGGCTTCCAGATTTGTTGCAGTTACTCCCGACTGTGGTGGTATTGTATTCCACAAATAAGTATAGGGTGCGTTTCCGCCCAAGCCTTCGATGGTTGCCGAGCCGGTGTTATCGCCATTACAAAGTACATTTTGTCTGGTTACCAAATCGCCAGTTACGGGATCTGGGGCGGTAATGGTTAGTGTTTGTTGCTGCTCGCAAAGGTTGGCATCGGTAACTGTAACAGTATACGTACCAACAGAGAGGTTAGTAGCTGTTTGTATAGTTTGGGCGAGGGCATCATTCCAAAGGAAAGAGTAGGGTGGAGTGCCGTTGGTTACTGTTGCAGTAATTTGTCCATCGGCAGCCTGGAAGCATGAAATATTGTTTCCACCGATAAAAGTAGGGCTAGACAGGTTTACTTCGAGGGCATTTACTTCTGTTATAGTTACAGTAATGTTTGCCGTACAACCTTCTCTGTCGGTTACGAGGGCTATATAATTTCCGGGTTCCAGGTTTGATAAATCCACATTGCTTGATGAGAATCCATTTGGTCCTGACCATGCTACCGATATTGGGGTTTGCCCACCTGTAATCGTTAAATCTATGGCGCCATTGTTACTACCACCGCAAAGAATTGGAGTAGGAGTAGCAGTGAGCTGTACATCTGAAACTACTACATCTACAGTGGCTACAGAGGTGCATCCTGCCAGTGAGGCACTCAGCTCATAAGTAATGTCATTGAGAGGGGCTGATGTCGGCTCTTTAATTGTTGGATCATTGAGAAAGTCGCTAGGGCTCCATGCGTATGAATCGGCTTGACTGCTTACATTAAACTGTACACTGTCGCCCAGGCAAACATAGTGCAGCGGAGGATTGATCTGAACATTCAGAGAGTCTTGAATTATAAATGTGATGCTATCCTGCACGGTTCCTTCGCAAAGCGGATTTCCGACATAAACCTTTACGGTTTCATCGCCTTCAGAAATACCATCAGCAAAGGGATTTATGGAAATACTGGCCGAAGCCACATTGGCTGGAATTGTAATAAAATTTGGGGTAGCGGGGTTGGGGTCAGCACCAATCAGAGGATAGTCGGTACCATTTATAGCCGTACCTTCTAAAAAGTAAGTCACCACGACCTCCTGGTCTGTGACAGGATTTCTGGTGAAAGTAACAGTTCCATCGTTACAGCCCTCAATCATATTGCTTATTCCACCTACTGTAGAAGTGGTAAGAGAAACGTTATTGCTTTCTATTTTTTCAATGAATACAGAGCTATCCCATTCTCTATCACCAACATCTGCTATGACCAGTTTCAAGTGAAAGGTGTCGCAAGGGTTTACTACCTTTTGAGCATACAGATTTTGAGTCCACCCATCGTATTGGATTAAGTTTAAAAAGCTAAGTGGATTATTTACGTAGTAAGCTGGGTTTACAGCAGGAAAACCAATATCAGGATTTCCGTTATTGACAGTATTGATACCCACATATTGACTGGTTCCTGGAACGAGAGCGATATTTTGGAGTCCATTTAATCCGGGATCGCCTGCAATGCCAGGTCCGCTTATAAAAAAACCGAATACATCATTAAAAGGAGTTCCAACGTATTCTCTGTATTCTTCGCTGGCAAATGTGAAATCAAACTTCAGTGTATCACCGACGGGCACCACATCAAATTCGAGAACACAAGCGTCGAAATTAATCTGCTGGGCAACCTGAGTGATTACAGGGTCACCTGGCGTGCCCCATTCCGTGGTAGTGCTCTGGCTTGTGTTTGGTCCGCGTGTATCATAAATATTACCGGTAGAAAGAACGACACCCTCACCGGAAGGGAAATTTGTTACTCCCTGAATATTGTATTTTCCTATTGCGCTGTCGGCGCAGGTTATTACCGGGTTTATGATTTGGACGCCACTTCCGGTAATCGTTTCTGAAAGTTCGACTGCCTGTTGTGTTTCCTCGATATCAATTGTTTGAGCATGAGAGAAATTTGCCGGGAGCAGACCAATACAAAGGAGAACTATACCTATGCAGGCAGAATTCTCAAATTTTAGAATTTTGTTTTTGAAGGCAATCATTTACAGAAATTTGATTGTTCAGAATGTGATGTACCCGAAATGGTTAGAACTTTTTTGGATGGTAATTCTGTAGCAATAATTTCTAAAATTTCTTGTTTCATTTCTTCAATTCGCTTTGGTTGTGAGGCGTCGAAGTGAACGAGGATTTTAGAATTTGTATCGCAGAATTGGTTGAATTTCAGGTAGGGGGATGATGTCCTGTTAGCTCTGAGTTTGGTGTAATCTGCTTCTTTCAGGTTTTCTACCTCAAGGGTAAAGTACCGGTAATAAGTCGGTGGGGTATCTTTCTGAGCCTTGAGTCCGATAGAAACCACAAGAAATAGAAGTAAACCAAAAAGACTTTTATAGCTATTCATAAGGGGATATATTTAACTAAGTCGTTTTGTAATCGCACCAATTGGTTTGATACGATTGGTATAAAAGTAAGGTCTGGAGGCGGTGGTCATTTGCAATTATTAACAAGTTTTTAAAACTGAATTAGTGATAACTCAAGCGGGCTGTTAAGTATTAGTCATTATAAATTGGATACGAAGATTTGGGAATAAGGTTATTTGGGCGACCACACACGGTTGGTTGTGTGTTTTGAAGTTCAAAGTGTGAATGTTCAAAGTGTGAATGTTGAATGTGTGAATGTTGAAAGTGTGAATGTTGAATGGATGTCTGCTGGTTAGCTGTTGGCCATTGGGTGTTGGGTTAAGAATATTGGTATGAATTTTCTTTGGGTTTTGATTGGTAAATCTTTTGTCGTGTACAAGGCTCCCCTGGCTGCATCCGACGAAGCCTTTGGCAGAGAGGAATGCAGAGGGGCGAGCGAGGTGAATGTTTAATGTGCGGATTTGTAGATGGGCGGATGTGCGGATGTGCGGATTATTCCCTACGGTCATGAGAGCGCTTCGCTGAGTTGGGCTTTCGAGACGGGAGTTTCTTTAGGAATTGATTGGTAAGTCTCATGGCGTGCGCAAGGCTCCCCTCGCTGCATCCGACTAGGCCTTTGACTGAGAGGAATGCAGAGGGGCGACGCCTCTGGCGTGGTAAACTGGGTGGGAATGTTCAAAGTTGAATGTTCAAAGTGTGAATGTTGAAAGTGTGAATGTTGAAAGTGTGAATGTTGAGTGGATGTTTGCTGGTTAGCTGTTGGCCATTGGCTTTCGAATATGGTAGGAATTTCTTTAGGATTTGATTGGTAAATCTTTTGTCGTGTACAAGGCTCCCCTGGCTGCATCCGACGAGGCTTTTGGCTGAGAGGATTGCACACGGGTGCGGTTGGATGTCGCCCATGCAGGGCTTTTAAATTGGTGTGGAAGGTATCACAGGGTTGCGCAGCCAGCTGCTTCACCCTGTACTTTTATATGTCGCACCTTCGGTGCTGTAGGGTTTTGACCCGTGCTAAAAAAACGAATTAGCCTTTGAGCTCTTCTCTGCCATCGGCGTGTCTGGCAAAACGACCTTTTGAAGTGCCGTGAACCATATCGCGGCGCGGCCAGGGCCAGCCACCGAACTGGGTCTTGTGGTAATCTTCAAAAGCTTGCTTGATCTCTTCTTTGGTATTCATCACAAAGGGGCCATATTGCATTACGGGTTCGTTGATGGGCTTGCCCTGAAGAACCAAAATCTTCCCGCGGTCGTTCCCGTTTTTCAAGTGAATCATCCGATCCGGATGAACCCTTACCATATTATAATTCGGAATAGTGTTTCCTGATATCTCCAGAGTTTCACCTTCGTAGTAATAGAGTGTTCGGTTTACCCCGCTTGATGCGCGTGGAAGAGTAATGGAAGCATTAGGTTCGAGATTAATGTTCCAGATTCCCACCTCATTAGCAGGATCGGCGGCCCATGAGTCTGGTGGCGGAAGGGGAGCGTTGTGCTTGCCCAGCCTTCCGGCAATTACCTCCACATCTGTTTTGTCACCTTCTGCATCTGCCTCGGTGTATCGAGGAATATCTTCGGCCCAGAGCATTTTGAAATGAGGATCGACCATTTTATTCTTTCGGGGAAGGTTGAGCCACACCTGGAAGAGCTCCAGCGGATTGTCTTTGCTTTGGCTGAGCAAAGGAAACATCTCGGAATGCTGGACTCCGCCTCCTGCTGTCATCCATTGGGTGTCGCCGTTGCCATAGCGACCTGCGGCTCCGAGGGAGTCTGCGTGATCGACCAACCCTTTTCGCACCACAGTTACCGTTTCAAAGCCCCGGTGCGGATGTCCGGGAAAGCCGGGCACCTTCTTGCCGTGGTACATCCGGTAGCCGTCTTTGATGATAAAATCGTCACCCAAATCGCGGCCTTGCAAAGATCCTACCGGACCCATTTGCCCATTGCCCTTTGGGTATTCGTCTTCGTGGTGTGCACAGAAAAGGAAAGGATCAAAGGTTTCCCATTGAAAGCCCAGAGGCTTTGTTTCGATTACAGGATCTAAACTAAATCGGTGGGCGATGCCGTTTCTCACGGATTGTGCCGTACTTACAAACGGAGCGATTAACATAGTTCCGCAGGCCAGGGATAAATCGCGTAGGAAGTTTCTTCTTTCAGCATTCATAGGCTTAAAATCTGAATATAGTTAAAAACGAAAATACAAAGTATTGTCTTAGCGAAGTGAACTTACGTAAAAAAGAAGCTCCTGAATAGAGGAGCTACGAAATCGTGCGATAACGATAACAATTGAGTCAACTGACGCAAAAAAGCCGATTAAGTATCGGCTTTTAAGCTAGTCAGAAAAATTATCCAATCATTTTCTTCGCAATGTCTGCGAGTCTTTTTACCTGGTGGGTAATTGCGGCTTCAATTGCCTTCGGGTTTTGAATTTCGCCTGTACCATCGACTGTTGCCGATGTTCCGCATGGGTTTCCACCGGCGGCAAATATTGTTTCGTCGGTGTAACCTGTGGGGATAGTAATGGCACCCCAGTGCATCATTGTTTTATACAATGTCATTAAAGTAGATTCCTGACCACCGTGAGGGTTTTGTGCACTCGTAATTCCGGTAACCAGTTTGTTTACGAGCTTGCCTTTAGACCACAATCCACCAGTGGTATCGATAAATGCCGCTGCCTGTCCCGGTATGTTCCCATATCGTGTTGGGATGCAAAAGACTATAGCATCTGCCCACTCAAGGTCATCGAGCTCGGCGGGAGTTTCTTTTTTGCCAATGTTTTGGTGGAATTCATTCCAGGCATCATTTTGGGCAATCGCCTCTTCGGGTGCCGTTTCTTGAAACATTCTCCTTCTCACCTCGGCTCCCGACTTCTCTGCCGCAGCCTCGGCCCATTTTGACATTTGATAATTTGCTCCTGTAGAGCTGTAGAATAATACTGCTATTTTTAAATTGCTCATATTTATTTGTATTTACATTATATGTATGAACATGTATATTTAAAAATTGTTCACTTAATGGGAATAGAAATCTTGCCTGATTTAATTTAAATCATCTAACAATCAATTCATAATGGAATGTCCAAAAATAAATTCGGTGCAACCATAGAGATTGCATTCATCAAGCGCTGCACGAATAAAGTTGGCATGAATAGACCGGTAAAACACCGGTCTGATTTTGACTTTTTTTGGATTCAGTCTATCCTGCAGTCCTTTGCCTTAACGCTTCAAAAAGAAGGATGGAGGTGGCTACTGAGACATTGAGTGATTCAGTCTGCCCTTTCATTGGTATATGTACAGAGAAGCTTGCTGCTTCGCGGGCGTTGTTGCTTATTCCGTCTTCTTCAGATCCCATTACGATTGCGACAGGAGTTTTGAGGTCGCATTGATGGTAAACTTCTTTGCCTTTTTCGTGGCAAGAAATTGTTTTGAATCCGCTTTCGTTTAGAAATTCCAGGGTAGAGCCCAGTGAATCGGCCCGGCATATAGGTATGCGAAGAATGGCCCCTGTTGAGGTTTTTATCGCGTCTTCATTTATTTGAGCTGCTCCTTTGGTAGGAATTACAATTGCGTGAACTCTGGCACATTCGGCGCTTCGGCAAATAGCGCCGAAATTGCGGACATCTGTTATTCTATCCAAAATGAGTACCAATGGCGTTTCACCCGATTCATAAATCGAAGGGATGAGCCATTCGAGATCTTGAAACTCGATCGGCGACATCATGGCGATTACGCCCTGGTGATTTTTAGAGGTGGTTTTGTCCATCTTCACCTTCGGAACAAACTGGAAGGGAGTGCCTGTTTCTTTCAGTTTTGGAAGCACTTTGTGAAGGGTGTCAGGGTTAAGCCCTTTTTGGATCATCACTTTTTCCATGCTTTTTCCTGTCTCTAGAGCCTCAAGAATGGGATGGATGCCGTAAATTAACTGGTCTTTTTTCTTCATATATCAATAAATTCGACCATCGCGCCAAGCATTGACCGATCGGTACCACGAAGGTTTGTAAAATTCTTCTCTATTTAATCTGTAATCGTTGTCGGTAAATGGGTTTATTACTTTCACAAAATGAAAGGTAATGGAGAGTGGATTGTTTTCTTCTCCATAAATCCAGGTTTCCACCTTATCAGTCCTATAAACTTTGTTGGGTTTTCCATAGACGATATATACTAATCCGCGGTCTGATTTCCAGCCTTCTACATGGCTGCTAAAAAGTTGGTTGGCACTTTCTACGCGCTTGTAGTATGCTTTTATCGATTTCCGGGCTCGATCTTTCGATCCTGCCCATTTTATCCAGGTGTTTTCCAGTTCCAGTTTTATATCCGGAGCTTCAGCAATTTGATCGTATTCTCTTCCGGCAACCAGATATCTCAGTGGTTCGAGGAGGTGCTCCGTGGTTTTTATTTCCGGAAATTCAGGTTCTGATACAAAGATGGTTTTACCTTTTCTATTTTCTTCTTCTGCATGAAAGTGGTAAAATCCTGAAAATCCAGTACGGATTTTTACTTCATTATTACCGTTGACCGGGATGGTGGTAGTAGAATCTGCCTCGTATTCAAATGGATTTGGTTCGTAAAACACAAAAGGAGGCGGAGGCATGGGGAAGGCCCGGTTGTAAAAGCGGACATAAATCTGATCTTTAATCTCAGAATTAAATATCAAATTGTAGACTTCGTTTGGTTTAACACGGTCTGTGAAAATGGGAATATCCTGGTCTTGCGAAGTGAGTAGATAGTTCTGCCTGTTAGACAGGTCCACTTTATCGGCAATAAGCTTTACATTTTTTAGAGCGGCTTCTGTTTTCATCTGTTAAGGTAATTTGGAGATCGTACTTTTTACCTGCCTGCAACATAAAATCGACCGAAGCAATTAATGTTTTTTCAAGTTTTTTTTCGTCCGTATCTATCACCCTGATTTTTTTCAAAGACTCGGTAGAGTTAGCCAGAGTAACTTCAGCTATTACTGCGGCCTGAGAACTCTTATCTCCCCGACGCGCATAAAGAAGGTTTGAGGTGTTTATTTTTAAATAGAGACGCGAAGAGTCTGCTGAAGTATGAAAGATTTGGTATTCAAATTCTATTTCAGCGCTGTTATCTTGATAGGCGTTTGCAATATTGCTGTCTGCTAATTCATTACTCGATCCGCAGGCAGTAATGAAAAGAAGAAAAGAGTAAAAACTGTATTTTAAGAATTTATTCATGTTGCCCGTTCCTATTCGTCGTCAATTAATAAACTGTCGCTTAATTGTTTGTTTGTCTTTACTCCGAGTTCTTCCAGTTGGCGAGCCTGCGCAACAAGGCTTCCGCGGCCATCACGCAGTTTGCCCATTGCATCGGTGTAGGTTTTTTCCGTACGGCTAAGCTGATCGCCTATTTTTTCAAAATCTTCAGCAAAGCCTATAAATTTTTCAAGGAGTTTCTTACCGCGATCGGCAATTTCCATTGCGTTTTTATTTTGAAATTCGTGTTTCCAAGTAGCTGAAATGATTTTTAAGGAAGCAATTAAAGTTGTTGGACTAACAAGAATAATATTTCTCTCATAAGCCTCATGAAAGAGGGAATGATCCTTTTGGAGAGCCAACAGGTAAGCAGGTTCAATGGGAATAAACATAAGTATAAAGTCGAGGTTCTTTCCGTTCCCAAGGTCCTGATACTTTTTATCTGCCAGGCTTTTAATATGCGTTTTTATGGATACGAGGTGATTTTTTAAGTGGCTCTGAGCATCCGAATCAACCAAAGTGTATTGCTCATATGCCTTGAGTGATACTTTGCTATCTACAACAATCCACTTGTCATCGGGTAGTTTTATAAGCACATCCGGCTGTAGACGCTTGCCATCGTTGCCGGTGAAGCTTTGTTGAATAAAGTATTCCCGCTCCTTGGTGAGTCCAGAGTTTTCGAGAATGCTTTCCAGAATCATTTCCCCCCAGTTCCCCTGAACCTTCGAGTCGTTTTTAAGCGCTCTTGTCAGGTTTTCGGTTTCAGTTGTCATTCGCTGGCTCATATCTTTTAAATGCTTCAGCTCCTCGCGAAGGCCAGTGGTTTCCTTAATGTTACTGGTATGCGTCTCTTCCACTTTCTTTTGAAAGTCAGTAATTTTTTCTTTCAGGGGGGTAAGTATTTGATCAATATTTGATCTGTTTTGAAGTGTAAATTTCTCACTTTTTTCTTCAAAGATTTTGTTTGCCAGGATTTGAAAGTCCTTGGTAAATTGCTCCTGCATACCTTTCAAATCTTCTTTGTGGCGCATCACATGTTCTTCGAGAGCTTTTTTTTCTGCAGTTAACCTAGCCAGATTCCCTGAATTTTGGTTGTTAATAGAATCCAGTTGCTGATTTTTATTCTTGAGTTCGAGTAGTGAAGAATCCAGAATTTCGGAGCGCTGCTTCAAGCCTGATAATTCAGACTGAAGGCTGTTTCGCTCTGATTCCAATTGATTAAGAGCCGATTTTTTAGATCTGCCCATCAGGTGATTTAGTATAAAGCCAATAAGTAACCCTGCGCAAAAAAACAGAGCAAAGAAAACTGCAGTATTCATTATGTACTCAAACGCCTAATTGTTTAGGATTATTACAAATGTACCAACTTCAACGCTATCATAAAGCTCGATAACATCTTTGTTGGCCATTCTGACACATCCTTTGCTGGCGGCCATTCCAAGGAGGCCTTCTTCGTGAGTACCGTGGATGAAGATTCCACGTGAATATGAGTCTTTATTTTCTCCCGAATTAACTCCATCTTCCAGGCCTTTTAGATGTAGTACACGCGTGGTGATGAGGTCTCTGTTGTTAGTTTTTGCTTCCAGGATAGGGTCTACCTGTTCGGTGGTCGCGATTTTGCTTTTAATAACAGTGTTTATAGGTAAGTCATCGCCTACTTTCTCGGCTATTTTATGAAGTCCTTCCGGTGTTTGGTAGCTGCCCGAAAGATTTCCAATTCCTTTTTCGGCAGTTGAAATTTCAAAGGTTTTTACGACAGTATCATTGCTAATAAGATAAAGTCTTTGCCTTTTGGCGGCAACATAGATAAAGGTTTCAAATCGCGCTCCATTGTATTTAATGTCCAGGTACTCCTTAAGGAAAGACACCATAGGATCTGGAGATACGTCGGGGTGTGCGCTGTTTCCGCAAATAAATCCCGGAACCAGAAGGATAAAAAAGAGGAGTATGCTATACTTTTTCATTAGAAAAAACTTATAAATCCAAAATGGATTTTGCCGCTTCGGATTTCAATTTGGTTGTTAAATTGTTTACCTAATGCGTAAGTTAACGAAAAAATACCTGCATTCGTTTCGAAATTTATTCCGGCTCCAAATCCAAAGGGCTCATCGCTAATTTTTTCATCTATCGATCTATTCTCATAAATACCTTGATCGAAGAAAACAAAAACGTTGGAATTTTCCTCAAGTATAAATCGGTATTCTATTGTTCCCACGGCATATCCCGAGGCGAATATGGATTGTTCATTAAACCCCCGAAGCGTCTTTAACCCTCCTATACGGTAAATTTCATTTCGAAACATGTTGTCGTTTAAGAGGTATTCACCTCTCACCCTCAGCAAGATGGTAGACCGAACTCCGATGGGAATATAAGTTCCGGTGTTGAGCTTTATATTATATATGTCGCTTTTTAGATCTAAATTGTCGTATTCGCTTTCTTCGACTTCCTGATTTTTGAGAATTTGTTTCTGACCAGCGGCCACTGAAGTTTCAACAAAAAAACCTTTTGTTGGGTTGAAGCGGTAATCCAGATTACGCAAGTTTAAGCCAATGCCATACATATTGGTGCGTGAATCGATGTACTGATCGATTGAAAATGCTTCGGATGAAATGACATTTGCCTGATTGTTTTCGTAAAAAACACGAGCAAAATTACCTCCTTGAAAAAAGTATTGGAGGCCTACCAATGAGTTGACCTGGCTAAATAGAGTATCTCGCCTGTAAAGGTTAAATGAAAGCTCACTTCCAATAGGGAGGTTGAAGAGAAAGGGATAAGCAAAATCCAGATTAAGCTCCTGAGTTCTGGATTGAAGTCTTTCCCATTTTACATTGATTGATTCGCCTCTTTTAAAGCTATTAAGCAAGTTGAGCTCAATATCACCTGTAATGATTGTTTGACCTGTTTCGTTATCGGGAAGTATACCCAGTATTCCATTGAAGTTACTCGCCTTTTTAGGATCCAGATAAAGGTAAATGTCTGCCTTCCCGGGACGCATGCCTACTTCATATGGTTTTATGACCCGCACAAATGGTAATTCCTTGAGCCTTCCGGGGATCTTGTTGAGAGTGTTTTGATTATAAGGTACATCTGTTCGTAAGCCCAGAGTAGTTTTGTAGGTAAGTTCGGTTTGTTTTTACATCACCTTTTAGGATAATGCTATCTATTAAAGTGTAGTCATTCAGATCCATGTTAATTCTCGCATCTATTGAGTTATCTGATAAAACTACGCTATCCAGATAGAGAGAGGCAAATGGAAAGCCGTGGTTTTCGGCAATCTGTTAATGAACCCTCCATTAATTTCGTAAGGGCTCGGGGCGAAAAAGGTTCGTGTTCGGTAGAGTTTTTCTCTAAATCCGACTGAGGTGAGGTATTCTTCAGGTATATAGCCTTTTTTAAGATTTGCCCACTATATTTTTCTCCAAAGGTTAAGAAGGCAGTAATCGAATCTTGTTTCCAATAGAGAGAATCAAAACCGGCAGTGAGATAGCCCTCTTCAATAATTTTGAAGCGTAGCTCGGCCAATTTATTTCGGCATCGGTAGAATCCTGATAGCTTAATTTATCCGGCAGGTTAAACTTTTCGGGAATTGGCTGGTTTGTTTGTATATATAGAAAGGATTCCTGAGCTATGAGCTGATCGATTTCAGCAAGCGAGCCAAGTAACAGGCAAATGGAACATATTAAAAATGATTTATTCAAAAGAAAAGGTAAAACTTAAGAATAACTGGATTAATATTTAGTTATTGTGAAAGACAAAGAATCAAATTTAATTGCATTTATTTCGTTTACACTATCTTTGTACTTATATTCTATTTAAAGAAATGAAAAGAACCGCCTTATTTATCGCGCTATTGTTTGCTGCAGCAACATTGTTTTCATCTTGTCGCACGCAGAAAAAAGCCTGCGCAGCCTACAGCAATGTTGAGCAGACTTCGGGAAATCAATCTAATAGTTGATGTCCATTTGGAAACCAATATCTTCCGAGGAAGATTTACAGAATCTGATTTCGGGTTCTGAAATCGGCTCAGGAAATTATTTTCTTATTTTAAAGCATAGCAACCGTTGTGCAATAAGTTCAATGGCTAAAAACAGATTGGAAAGAAGTCCCGATCCGAGGATTAGCTATTTTATTATTGATGTAATTGGAGACCGTCCTATCAGCAATTCATTAGCTAACCTTGCCGGTGTAAGTCATGAATCTCCTCAAGCTTTCCTTTACAATGGTTCTGTTCTTATTGACGTTAAAAGCCATATGGCGATTAGCCCCGGAGAGCTTTCAAAGCGAATAGATTCGCTTATTCAAATTCAAACGTAATATCCTGAATTAGGTCTGGGTGGAGGCTTTTAGCCACCGGACAATTCAAAGCAACCTTTTTCAAAATTTCTTTTTGTTTTTCTGAGTATTCTTGCTGGGGAAAGTAAAGTTTTACTTGTATAGTATCTATACGGCGCGGGTTAGGTGCCATAATCTTAGTTATGTCTGCCTTGATTTCGCCTAGAACAAATGAATGATTATTTGCAGCAATGCCCATCATGGTTATCATGCAAGCCGCCAGTGAGGTGGCAGCGAGGTCAGTAGGTGAAAACAATTCACCTTTGCCATGGTTGTCTGTTGGAGCATCGGTTTGAATAATAGTTCCAGATTTGGAATGCTTCATTTCAGTTCTTAAATTGCCTTGATAAATTATCTCTGCAGTTGCCATATATATTACATTTGAAACTGCTAAATTAGCACTCCTATTTAAATTAAAGTGTTGAAATTAAAGTTATATATACTGGTTGTCTCCTTTGTCTTACCGTTTTTGGTATTTGGCCAAACACAGGAAGAGACTATTTTTGACGAAGCAACTATCATCTACAGCAACTCGGTATATGGTGGTGCTATTTTGCACACTAATGGCTGGGGTGGACACGTTACTTTCGGTAAAGGTATTACCGCTTTCAAATCCCGAATTCTCCAATTTGATATGGTTGGTATGAAGCATACCAAAGAAATTCGAAGTTTCAATCCGTACTCGGAACAAACACGAAGTTACATCTTTGGAAAGCTGAATTACTTCTTCATTCTCCGTCCTTCAATAGGTCAGCGCGTGGTTAGTTTTGATAAAATTAGAAAATCAGGAGTTTCGGTAGGTTATAATTGGAGAGTGGGTCCTTCCTTGGGTTTTACGCGTCCCGTATATTTAGAAATCGGCGTGCCGGGAAATTCTTTTCCTTTCGAAGATGTAATAGTTGAGAAATATGATCCTGAAAGACACACGTTTGATGAGATCTTGGGAAGAGCCGGCGGATTAAAAGGTTTCAATGAATTGAAATTAAAACCTGGTTTGTATGGAGCGTTTGCAGTAAATTTTGAATACGATGCAGACAGAGAAGGGTTGAAAGGTATAGAAGTTGGAGCTACAGTTGATTATTATCCACTTGGAGATGTCGAAATCATGGCTTTTGCAGAAAATTATCAATTATTTGTGAACTTCTATGTTTGCATTCAGTTCGGAAAAAAATTCAATAAATAATTTAATGATTGAAACCTTAGAGAGACCCATTAAAATTCAAAAGCCAAAGTGGCTTAGAGTTAAACTTCCGACGGGTGAGGCGTTTAAAAAGGTAAGGAAGATTGTAGATGAGCACAAGCTCCACACCATTTGCGAAAGCGGGAGTTGCCCAAATATGGGTGAGTGCTGGGGTGCCGGAACTGCTACGTTTATGATTCTTGGAAATATCTGCACACGTTCTTGTGGGTTTTGCGCAGTAGAAACGGGTCGCCCGGGTATTGTTGATGAATTTGAACCAGGAAAGGTAGCCAGATCAGTGAAATTGATGGATGTAAAACATTGTGTTATAACATCTGTGGATAGAGATGACCTTGCAGATGGAGGGAGTTTAATATGGGAACAGACGGTTAACGCCATACGTCATCAATCGCCTACCACCACACTGGAAACTTTGATTCCTGATTTTGCAGGTAACTGGTCAAATCTGCAGCGGATAATTGATGTGGCTCCTGAAATTGTATCTCACAATCTTGAGACGGTTAGACGTCTTACAAAACAGGTAAGAATACAAGCGAAGTACGATCGGAGTCTAGAAGTTTTAAGACGCTTAAAGAAGGGAGGTATGCGTACTAAATCAGGTGTTATGCTTGGATTAGGAGAAACAGAAAATGAAGTTATTGAAACTATGGATGATTTGCGTTCTGTGAATGTAGATATCTTAACCTTAGGTCAGTACCTCCAGCCTACACGTAAACACTTACCGGTACATTCGTTCATTACTCCAGAGAAGTTTGCCGAATACCGGGAGATAGGTTTGGAGAAAGGATTTAGATATGTAGAGAGCGGGCCATTGGTTCGTTCTTCTTATCATGCAGAGAAACATTTATTTTGAGATGTTAAGAATTAAAAGAAATTGATCTTTATGTATACGGCTCAAATCAATAGTATTAACTATTTTTAGCCTTTGCAAAAAAGACACATTGCGAATTAGTTGAAATCAAACAATAAACAGATGAAGTTCAGAATTTTACTTTTTTCAATCACCACTATTGCACTCGGTGCTACTGCTTGGGTTGGCTTTAAAGGATGCTGTGATCAGGATGAAACGGGCAATGCCTATATTCCGCGCAGCGAGTTTCAGACAGCCCAGGGCATTAAAGGTGC
Organism: uncultured Cryomorphaceae bacterium; assembly: GCA_963748925.1. GTDB lineage: Bacteria > Bacteroidota > Bacteroidia > Flavobacteriales_D > Cryomorphaceae > Cryomorpha. The sequence continues at coordinate 48,728 of CAVVKG010000003.1, forward strand.
ATTTGAGTATTATAAGTCGATTAAATCAAATATTTACACCGGTGAGATCGAAACCGAAGACTTTCTGAGCATGAAGAAAGCGGTTCGGTCGGTCGATAAGAAACAGAGTCTATCCAAAAATGCAGATGTGAATTGGCTTTCGATGGGTCCAACGAATGTTGGTGGTCGAACCAGAGCCATCTTGCCTTTTCCCAATGAGGTCAATACATTACTTGCAGGTGGAGTTTCGGGAGGGTTGTTTAAAACAACTAACGCTGGTCAGAATTGGCAGCGCATAACAACATTTGATGAAAATCTTGTTGTAAGTTCAATTGCCATGATAGGCAACGGAGCTATATATGTGAGCACTGGTAATAGCCGGGAAGGTATTTCCGGATCCAAGTCATCCGGATTTATGGGAGGCGGTTTATTTGTCTCTACCGACCAGGCTGCTACCTGGAGTCTGGTTAGCGACTTTGCTCCTGATCCTTTTGATCCGAGCAGCGATTGGACTTTCGTTAATAATATCGTTGCTGATGGAAGCAACCCCGACCGATTGTGGATCGGAGCGGATTTTGGACTTTATCCTTATATTCATGGATCTAATGAACTAGGTGATTTGCCAAATGGTTTAACTCCGCAGTCTGTAAAAGATTTGGCTATTTCAACTGATGGTGATCATATTATTGTGTCAGCTGGTCCTCGAGTTTTTGTTTCTACAGATGCAGGGGCAAACTTTGAACAGGTTAATGGTAGTGATGAGCCTGTATTACCAAGCAGTGGTTTTGGAGCAATTGATCTGGATATTTCACCTGATGATAAGAATTTTATGGTTGCCTGCCTTCCAACAGGAGGCGGATCTTTATTGGGAATATTTGTTACTCAAAATGCAGGGCAAACATGGAACACCATAGCTCCTTCGAGCAATGGCGGTACTTCCCCTGTATTCGCTCCGTTTAGTAATTCTATATCTACGCAAGGTAATTATGATAATATGGTTACCATTGCTCCAGGCACAAATGCGCAGGGAGATAATGAAATTATAATGGGTGGGATTCGCTTATACAAGTACACATTGCCACAGAATACTACTCCAGGAATATTTCTATGGGAGGGTATAAACGCAAACTTTGCATCTTCTCCTGGTCAGGCACCAAGCCCGCTGTATGTTCATTCAGATATTCATACCCATGCATGGGATGCCTCAGGCCGACTTTATATTGGCTGTGATGGTGGGATTTTCAGGTCAGACGACCGAGGGTCAACATGGACAAGCATTAACAACAACTATACGACAACCCAGTATTATGCGATAGCCTTTACTCCGCTCGGACAAGTGCTTGGTGGCTTGCAAGACAACGGGTCCTTATGGACTTCATTGGCAGGCGCAAATGCAGGACAAGCCGTTCAGTTTACGGGTGGTGACGGTTTTTCATGTGAAATATCTCAGGAACTTCCAAACTTTATGTTTTCTACTATTTATAATGGTGCAGTATTCCGCTCAGCCACGGGAGGTAGCAACGTCACTTCTGTTGGTAATTTGAATGATGTTTCAAGTGGTGGTGGTAGCGATTTCTTTACTGATATCGCTCTTCACGAAAACATAAATAATCAGTTTTCTGAATCATTCATTAATTATATACCCAATCTAGATGATCCTTACCTTCAACTTATTCCGGATGGAGGATTTGAGCTAACCGCAAATGGAGATACCATTATCGGTAAAGTTCCAGCTGGTACACAAATTGTAATAGAGGGTGATGATAGTGAAATAGAGGTATCACAGGTCCTTACAGAAGATCTTAATTTTTATTCATATTTCGTAAGGTCGCTTGATGGTGAGGAATTTGTTTACCATAATATTGGTGATACAGCGAGGGTTAAAGAGGTTGCTCAATTTATGCTTGCTGCGGCGCTTTCAAATGGAGTATATGTTACGCGCGAGCCACTTAAGGTTAATGGAGTTCCTCAATGGTTTAAAATCTCCACCAGTGATAATTCAAACCCATCTTCTCTGGAATATTCTCCAGATGGCGATCATCTTTATGTTGGCTTTGACTCTGGAAAATTGGTTCGCTTCTCTGGATTTAACAGCGCATGGGAGCCTGAGGAACTGCAGTTTAATAACCCAAGTTTTGCTCTTACGAAAACGACAATTTACAATGGATCAGGTGTTGTAACTGATATCGAAGTGGATTACTCGCAAGGAAGAGGTACCACCGGCGGCGATCCTGCCAGTGAAAGGGTTGCTATTTCTATAGGTAACTATGGAGGAAACGGCAAAGTTAGAATTTCTGATAATGCGGCTTCGACAACAGGTGCCAGCACTTTCCAGAATGCCTGGAATGTTGATAACAGTATAACCGGTATGCCTTGTTATACAGTTGTGATGGATGTGAACAACCCTGATATCCTTATGGTAGGTACTGAGTTTGGTGTTTGGTATACAGACAACAACGGAGACTCTTGGACATCAGCCAACAACGGCGACATGAATCGTGTTCCTGTATTTGATCTTAGACAACAAAAACTTCCGAATTGGAAAGTGAATAATAGCGGTGTTGTTTATGCAGGTTCTCACGGTCGTGGTATATTCAGAACAGATTACTTACTCGATCCTGCAACTGGTCTTGATGGCGATATTGCAGAACTACCAGCACTTAGCAAATTGAAAATTTACCCGAACCCGGTAACGGCCAATGGAACAATTCAATTTGATCTTGGGGTAAACGAGAATGTTAGTTTATTTATTTATTCTCTGGATGGACGTCTTGTTCAGTCAAGTTCTAATCAGCGTATAGAGCAGGGTTTAAAGAAAGAGATTCGATTTAATTCCAACGATCTTGCACCTGGTACTTACATTGTTCAAGTTAAAGCTGGAAATTATATAGAAACTGGCAAGTTTGTGAAAACTCGTTAAGCTCTATTTGTAAATACTATTTTAAAAGGCCTTCTTTGTAAGGCCTTTTTTTTGTGTCATGGAAAAGAAATTACGTATTGCCTTGAATGGATTCGGCCGAATTGGTCGAGGCTTCTTACGCCAGTTAGTTGACTCAGATTATGGTTCGGAGATTGAAATAGTAGCCATAAATGATCTTGGAAAAGCTCCTATTCTCGCTCATCTTCTTGAGTTTGATAGCGTGCACGGTAGGTTTTCTGGTACTGTTGAGGCATCGGAGAGGGGGATAATCGTTAATGGTTTGGAAATTCCACTTTTGAATGTTTCCGATCCTGCCGATCTGGACTGGCGCAATTTTTCGCCTGACGTTGTTGTGGAATGCACAGGCAGGTTTAAAACGGAAGAGCAGGCTTTGATGCATGTAAAAGCCGGTGCGCCCAGGGTAATAATAAGTGCTGTTGCGAAAGGAGAGAGCATTAAAACTATTGTACTTGGAGCAAATGAACACTTGTTAAACGGATCTGAAAAGGTAATTTCAAATGCTTCGTGTACGACCAATTGTGCAGCTCCTTTGGTAGATATAATTGACCGCAACTTTGGGATTGAAAGCGGTTACATTACGACGGTCCATTCTTACACGAGCGATCAAACTCTTCACGATCGCCCACACGAAGATTTCCGCCGCGCTCGCGCAGCGGCCTTGTCAATTATACCAACGACGACTGGCGCAGCTAAAGCTATTACTCGGATTTTTCCTGATTTGAACGGCAGGCTTGGTGGTGCAGGCATAAGGGTGCCCGTTCCCAACGGATCGCTTACTGATATTACTTACATCGTTAGGGAGAAAACAAGTGTTGAACGAGTAAATCAAGTATTTGCGGAAGCAGCAGCAGAAGGAAGGTGGAAGGGTATTTTGGAATATACTGATAAGCCCATAGTGAGCATTGATGTGGTGGGCAACACCCATTCCTGTATTTATGACTCGTTGCTCACATCAGTAATTGGAAATATGGTGAAAGTTGTAGGCTGGTATGACAATGAAGTTGGCTACTCCACACGACTTATTGACTTGGTTCGCTATTGGAGTAAACTTTGGGACTAGTTCCGTAACCCTTGATGTTAAACCCATTTTCGTCCAGCAAACCATATGAAAAATGGGTTATCCAATCACCAATATTAATGTACTCTCCACCGTTGTCGAGCTTGAGCTTCATCGGTAAATGTCTGTGTCCAAATACGAAATAATCAATATCTTCCTTTTTGGCTATTTCTTCGCAATAGATAGCGAGCCACTCGTTTTCTTTTCCAAGGAAGGTTTTGTCTTCCTCCTGACTTGACTTTCTGCTTTTCGATGAAAAGTAATCGGCGAGTCCAACTCCGAAATTTGGATGAAACCGAGCGAACAGCCACTGGGAGATGGGCGCTCTGAAAACCTTCTTGATGAATTTGTAACCATGGTCGCCGGGACCTAATCCGTCGCCGTGCCCGATATATAAATTTTTCCCATTAAGCTCGCGGTAAATGGGGTTTGGATGCATAATGACGTTAAGTTCTTGTGGGATATAATCAAAGATCCACATATCGTGGTTTCCGATAAACCAATGGATGGGTATTCCTGAATCGCTTATTTCAGCGAGTTTTCCCAAGATTCTCACATAGCCTCGGGGAACTACTGTTTTGTACTCGAACCAAAAATCAAAAACATCACCGAGAATAAACAGCTCGGTAGCGTCCGTTTTTATTTCATCGAGCCAGGATACAATTCGCTTTTCCCTTACCAGGCTACTTTCCCGATCGGGAGCTCCCAGGTGAAAATCTGATGCGAAATAATACTTGCCTGCCATTGAGGATATAAAGTTCAGAAATTAATGCCCAAATATAGAAGCCATCCTTTCTTCCAGCGCCTGTCCTCTTAATTTGGTAGCAATAATTTTACCATCAGGGTCTACCAAAACAGTGAATGGTATTGACTTCACATTGTAGAGTTGAGCTGCAGCGGAATTCCAAAAACCCAAGTCGCTAACCTGTGGCCATGTAAGATTGTCTTGTTTGATGGCCTGCACCCATTTGGCCTTGTCGCGATCTAATGATACACCTAAGATTTCGAAATTGTCATCCTTATACTTATTGTACATTTTTACAACATTTGGGTTTTCGATTCTACAAGGTTTGCACCACGAAGCCCAAAAATCGATAAGCACGTAATTACCACGTAAGGATGAAAGAGACATTTCGTTTCCTTCAGGAGTTGGAAGCACAATATCTGGAGCCATAGCGCCATTCCCGAAAGCTGCTTCAGCCTTTTTTTGTTTTTCCATCTGTGCTAATTTATTAGCCATTTGGTCGTAAAAGGCATTGCCGCGCAATTTGGAATTCATTCCGTCTCTGGCTTTCAAAAAGTAATCCCAATCCTCATCGGGGTTAAGTCGCTGAAGAATCGTAAAATTCGCAACGCTAGCAGGGTCAGAGTCAATCAAGCCAAGTAGGTAGTTACGGTATTCTTTTCGTGTTTCGTTGTATGCAGCACTCAGTTGTTCTCTTTTTCCATCTTCCTGGCTCTGGGCTGCTGCCTGAAGGTTTTTCATCAATGAGTCTAGCTCTGTCTCGTAAGTGATGCTCTTTACATAAAGGTCTCTGATTTCCTTGCTATCCTTTGAATCTGAAACATCGTAAAATTTCTTGATTGAATTGTAATCGGCACTAACCTTTGGAGATTGAGTGCTGTCAAAAGCCAGAACCATAGAACCTTCTTCACCAACATTTAAAGCGTAAAAAGCCATATTACCGGCTTGAAGCGGAAAGGAAAAAGAGCCATCTGCAGAAAGTGTCTTGGTTCCCAAGGTATCTGGTTGCCCTTTTGGAAATCCCATAAGAGTTACCTGTTTGCCTTCAGCATTTGAAATAGTACCACTAACGGTTTGCTCATTTTTTTGTGTAGCACACGAAGCAAATAGAATAAGTGAGATTGATGTAGAAATAATTAGATTTTTCATTCTTCAAGTAATTTTTTCAGTATTTCTGTTGACATTTTAGGGTTTGCTTTTCTATCGGAAAGTTTCATTACCTCTCCCATAAATAATCCAAGAAGTCCTTTGTTTCCATTTTTATAGGCTTCCACTTTATCGGGATATTTCAGAAGCGCTTCCTTGGCCAGGTTCAAAAGCCAGTCATCATCGCTTTTTTGTAGTAAATTATTACTCTCGGCAAGTTCCTTAGGCGACTTATCCGGATTTTCGATCATAATTGGAAACAGCTGCTGGGCGGCGGCCGAATTGCTGATCAGATCTTGATCTATGAGTTCTACTAATTCGCCTATTCGCTTTGGCGACAGAGGAAAGTCTTCAATATCAACCGCATTTTGATTTAAATACGATTTAATCTCACCCATTAACCAATTTGCTGCAGACTTGTAGTTTTTGGTATGCCTAATTAATTCTTCAAAGTAGAGTGCAATCGGCTTCGACTCGATGATTAAATTGGCATCGTATTCAGAAAGTTTCAGTTGTGATATGTACTTTTCGAAAAGCTCGCGCGGGAGGGGTGGCATGGCTTTCTGAACCAAATCTATCTCTTCCTGAGCTATCGATACCGGCTGGATATCCGGCTCGGGAAAATATCGGTAGTCATGAGCGTCTTCTTTATCACGTAGTGAAAAGGTAATGCCGTTCACGGCATCAAAACTCCGTGTTTCCTGGTATATTGACCCGCCATCTTCAATGATTTGAATTTGTCGTTTCATTTCAAAATCAATAGCTCGCTGTACATTGCGCAGTGAATTCATGTTTTTAACCTCACAGCGCTTTCCATATTCTTCAGTTCCTTTCAGCATAACAGATACGTTGGCATCGCAGCGCATGCTACCTTCCTCCATATTCCCATCGCACACTTCGAGGTAGCGCACAAGTCGTCGCACCTCCGCAAGGAAATTGTAAGCCTCTTCGAGTGAGCGGATATCCGGCTCAGAAACAATTTCGAGAAGTGGCACCCCGGCTCGGTTTAGGTCAACCAGCGTATTATAAGGATCCTGGTCGTGAATGCTCTTACCTGCATCTTCTTCCATATGGATGCGTGTAATCCTAATTTTTTTCACTTCATTATTTGCATCCTTAACCATGAGATGTCCCGCCGTACAGATAGGGGTTGTGTCTTGTGTAATCTGGTATCCTTTCGGCAAATCTGCGTAGAAGTAGTTTTTCCGCGCATAATACATTTCGCGGGTAATGGCGCAGTTTGTGGCCAGTCCCAATTTTATAGCAGAGTTAATAACCGTTTCATTTATTCGCGGAAGCGTACCCGGATGCCCTAAAGTGAGCGGGCAGGTGTTGGAATTGGGAAGGCTTCCAAATTCGTTCTTATCACCCGAATAAGCCTTGGACAATGTAGATAACTGGGCGTGAATCTCAAGTCCTACTACAAGTTGATACTTGTCTAGAATTTCTTTGCGCTCTTCGATCATATTGATTCGATTAGACCTTTAATGAATGGTTTCAGTCTTGTTGAGGTTTCCTGGGCAGCCTTTACCACATCTTCATGGGTGGTTTCAACTATTTTACCCTCTACACCTAAATCGGTAATTACGCTTACTCCAAAGCATCTTAAACCCATGTGGTTTGCAGCAATGACTTCGGGGACAGTGCTCATACCCACAGCATCGGCGCCTATGATGCGCACGTATTTGTACTCAGCCGGTGTTTCCAAACATGGGCCGGTTAATCCGGCATAGACGCCTTTGGATACTTTTACATTTAATTTTTCGGCTACAGTTTCGGCTTTCGCCAAAAGCTCCGGGCAGTATGCTTTGCTCATATCCGGAAAGCGTCTTCCCCAATTGTCATTGTTTGGTCCTATGAGAGGGTTGGTTGGGAAAAGGTTGATGTGGTCGCTAATAAGCATAATTTCACCAATTTCCTGTTTTGGGTTTACACCGCCACAGGCGTTTGATACAATTAGTACTTTGGCTCCAAGCAATGCCATTACTCGCACAGGAATTACGATTTGATCCATGCTGTATCCTTCGTAAAAGTGAAACCGACCTTTAAAAGCTATTACCTTTTTGCCTCCTATTTTGCCCAATATGAGCTCACCAGAATGTCCTGATACAGTTGATTTGGGAAACCCTGGAATATCGGTGTAGGGCAGTTGTTTATCAATGGCTATTTCATCTGCCAGCGTACCAAGACCCGAACCAAGGATTATTCCAATTTCGGGAGCGTAAGGCAATTCATCATTTAAGTATTTTACGATGGCATCAAGTCCTATTGGCATATTTTAAAATTATATTGTCAAATAATGATTTCTCTGCTTCCAACTCAATGCCTATTTCCCAATAAAACAGCGGGAAATCGGATGGATTTGAATCTTTCACTAAATCTTTTAGTCGCATGGCATCCTTCTCTGTGGTTATAGCCGCGATTTCTCCAGCCGCAAAGCTACCAATAAAATTGCGAAACCGCTCTACATCTGATGCTTTGAACTGATAATGATCTCTAAATTCGAAATGTTTTACAACTTCGAATTGGGTGCTTACCTTATCCACAAAAAAGGCCGGTTTGGCAATGCCTGTAATTGCGATCACTTTCTTGTAATTTTCAATTCGGTTGTTGGTGTCGGTTTGTAATGGACTTATATTCCTGTATTCTATTTTATCGAATACTATATTTTTAGAATACCGCGATAGTTTTTTTTGCAGTTTTTCGGTTTCCGCTTCAATTAGTTTTTCGGGACATTTCGTTACAACAATTACATCGGCATCGAAAGCTCTTATTTTATGATCCCGCAAATTGCCAGCGGGCAAGTAAAAATCGGATGTAAAGGGCTGCCCGTAAGTGGTTAGCAGAACATTTAATCCTGCTTTGAGCTTTCTGTGCTGCAGGGCGTCATCTAACAGGATTATTTCGGTTTGAGGGAAGTGCTTTTCAATATATTGAATACCTCGCAGCCTGTTGCCGTCCACAACGACGTTTACGTTTGGAAATTTTCGGGCTATTTGAAGGGGCTCATCACCGGTTTCATTTGCATGAGATCCATTTTTCACCACGAAAGTACCCTTTGTATTTCTACCATAACCGCGGCTTAGTACGGCAGTTTTTTTATCAGCCAGAAGGTTTAAAAGGTATTCTATATGAGGAGTTTTTCCAGTGCCACCCAGAGAGATATTGCCTATAGAAATAGTTTTTATCGTTGGACTTACAGAATTAAAGATTCCCTTATTGTAAAGAAAGTTACGAAGCCATAAAATACATCCATAAAGGAAGGAAAGCGGTAAAAGAATGTACCTTATCTTTTTCATTTTTTAATTTTGCCTTTCACGAATTTAAATTCACAGCTGTAAATGACGCGCATCAAAGATATAATTCATTCGCTAGAAGAGTGGGCTCCTAAGGCTTTAGCCGAATCTTACGACAACGTAGGGCTGCTCGTTGGCGATAAAAATAAGGAAGCTTCCGGAGTTTTGGTGAGCCTTGACTGTACAGAAGCGGTTGTAGAGGAGGCCATTAAGCTGAAATGCAATTTGGTTGTGAGTCATCACCCGCTTTTATTTAAAGGGTTGAAAAAGCTTACGGGTTCTAATTATGTAGAGCGAACTGTAGAGCTGGCTATAAAAAACAATATTGCTCTTTACGCCATTCACACCAACCTGGATAATGTACATGACGGTGTGAATAAAATGATTTCGGATAAAATAGGCTTGCTAGAAACAAAAATACTGGCTCCAAAAAAGGGGAGCTTGCAGAAATTAGAATTTCTTGTTCCTGATTCGGCTGCAGATCGTGTGCGCGAGGCTGTTTTTAATGCGGGTGGAGGAAGAATTGGAAATTATGAGAGTTGCAGTTTCAATACAAAGGGGTTGGGCACATTTACACCGCGGGCGGGAGCGAAGCCTGCAGTAGGAGAAATTAATAAAGTGCAAGAAGAACCAGAAACCCATGTGCAGGTTCTTGTTTCGGATTATATGGCAGAGGCCGTGCTTGAAGCAATGAAAAAAGTGCATCCCTACGAAGAGGTTGCGTATTTTTTATCGAATATTGAGAATAGAAATCAGGAAATTGGTTCCGGTATGTTTGGTAAGCTCAAGGCGCCGATGGAGGCAATGGATTTTGTGAAAATGTTGAAAGAGGCGATGGGATTAAAAGTGGTGAAATGTACCGAATTGCTTTCGCGAAAGATTGAAACAGTGGCCGTTTGCGGTGGAAGCGGAAGCTTTTTGTTAACCGATGCTATTCGAAATAAAGCAGATGTTTTCATCACTTCTGATTTTAAGTATCACGAGTTTTTTGATGCTGAAGGAGCCTTGGTTATTGTCGATATCGGACATTATGAGAGTGAGCGATTTACAATAGAACTAATAGCCGAGAAAATAAGCAAAAATTTTCGTACTTTTGCGACCCATTTAACGAAAGTAAATACAAATCCCATCCATTATATTTGATATGGCAACAGCAGCAAAGAAAAAAACACTTTCTTCAGAAGAAAAGCTTCGCGCATTGTACAATCTTCAATTGATTGACTCGCGTATTGACAAGATTAGAACCGTGCGTGGCGAACTTCCACTTGAAGTGGAAGACTTGGAAGACGATATTGCCGGGTTGGAAACGCGTTATCAAAAAATGCAAGACGAGGTTAACAACTTAAATGAAGAAATTTCAAATAAGAAGAACTCTATTGCTGACTCTAAGTCTTTGATTAAAAAATACAAAGAGCAGCAGGATAATGTGCGAAATAACCGTGAGTTTGAGTCTTTAAGCAAGGAGCTCGAATATCAGGATCTTGAAATCAAACTTTCTGATAAGCGTATTAAAGAGTTTAAGGCAAAAATTGACGCAAAGCAGGAAATTCTTGACGAAACCAAATCTGAGCTTGATGGTAGAAAGAAAGATTTGGACACCAAGAAGAAAGAGCTTGATGAAATTATCAGCGAAACTAAGAAAGAGGAAGAAGCGCTTTTGAAGAAATCCGAAGAGGCTGAGAAGAAGATTGATGATCGGTTGGTTCAGGCATACAAGCGTATCAGAAATGGATCGAAGAATGGACTTGCAGTAGTTCCGATAGATCGTGAGGCTTCGGCAGGTTCTTACATTAAAATTCCACCACAACGCCAGCTCGATGTGGCTGCCCGTCAAAAAATAATTGTTGATGAGCACAGTGGAAGGATTCTTGTAGATGCAGAACTTGCCAATGAAGAAACTGAGAAAATGGAAGCAATGCTTGCTAAATTATTGAAGTAATAGCATTGAAAAAATAGAATTTAAAAAGCCCCGTAAGGGGCTTTTTTTTTAGGGTGAGTTTCGGGGTTTCAATCACTGACGAAATATAATAACTCCAGGTTCAGCTGCATTTACTTTTGTTGAGGCACGTAAGCTCAGAACAATGGTGAAAGAATACGGACTGCCTTGATTTCTGGAGTCGTCTTTAAGACGTAATGATAATACTGGGGTAAGTTGTATCGAGTTAAAGTACATCAGAGCGATAACACACGAAATGAGTAGTCATTCGCTTTTGATTCTATTTTATAGTCTAAAGCCAAGTGTTAAGGCAATACTCGAAAGGCTATTTGAAAGCGTGGTGATATCAGCAGAGTTGTTTGTCACATAAATTTCTTGAAATGTTGCGAGCTGATAAGTCACATCAAGATTCCAGGTAGCCGCTCTGTAGCCCAATCCGCCGGCATATTGATATCGATTCAAATCAGCATCAGTGAATTCATTGGCTTTATTTGGGTTTGAGAAATAAGCGAAGCCGGCGCGACCATAAAATTGATCAGTAAATCTGTATTCTGCACCTACACGATAAATGTTAGAAGGCGAAAAACTTTGATTAATAATGTCATTTGCAATGCCGAAATTTCCGCCACCACTATTCGAGCTGGCATTTTTCAATTGGCCTCCGCTAAAATCCGTAAACTCATATTGAAAGCTCACAATTGCTTTTTTTCCAATCACACTGGCCACACTTCCCATAAATCTCCAGGGAGTTCGTATTCTGTATTCAAAAACGCTAAGGGATGATTGAGGACTCGTTAACTCTTGAGGATCCCTCAATTCGCTCGTTAAGCCAGTACGATAGTTATCAGTAAGGTTGAAGGTTGTGGGTGTTTGAACGGAAGCACCAAATCTTAAATATTTTCCTGCTTTCAGGATCCCACCTATTTTGAAGTTAAAGCCCAGTCCGGTGGTTTCCAGATCTTCGGTGTAGGTATAATTTACAAGATCTGTATTTATTTTATCCGTTGGAGTTTCGGTAGTTGTGACTTTGGATTTGTAATAGGGCGACTGAAAATTCAGAGAAGCTCCAAGGTAAAAGATATCATTGTAATTAGTTCCAAAATTCAGGGAGGTTTCTGAAAGTCGACCACTGCGCTCAGCTCTTTGCACCTGATCAATTTCTCCGGTAAAGGCCCTTCCATCATAAATGTGATTAATGGTATCAAGCTCATCTATTACATAACCCTGCCAGGCTAATCCCGAACTGAATTCTGATAAATTCCCGGGAGCTGTTCCGTTTGCGGCAAGTGCAAAATCATTCATCATTGATTTGTTGATGGGGTTGGTACCTCGAACGACCAATTCATCGTTAAATGTATTCAAGCGATTATAGGAGACACCAAAATTAAACGACTTCCAGTAGGGATCATTCGTTTCATTGGCTAATACAAATCCAATATTATTTATTGCCAATTTGGTAATATCGCCACTTGATGTGTTTCCGTTTAGCTCACTATCTATTGAGTTTATTTCAATAGATGGGGTAAACGAAACATCTCCAAATCGATACAACCCAATACTAGCAGGGTTTATATGGGTTGCTGACATATCTCCCCCAAGAGCTCCCATTGCTCCACCCAATCCATTAAAGCGGGCGGTACCTAAATTATAGTTGGATGAATAACGCAATACATCTGCTTCGTTTTGGGCTGTAGCAGCCACTCCCAGTAAAATGAATACCGAGCTAAGAATCGTTTTTAACATGTTGTTCATATTTATCTTCTGCTACCGCGTGAAGGTGATGATGATCTTGAATTAGAACCGCCGCCCCCTGAAGGAGAAACACTTCTAGACGGTGAAGGGCTAACCGATCGACTTGGAGATGAACCTCCGCTATTGTAGTTGCGCGAAGGGCTAGTTGATCTAGTAGGAGTACTATTGCCTGAAGAGCGCTGTCGATTGTAGCCATTAGAAGGCTGGGTAGTACTTCTGGATCTGGAAGCCGGCGCTACTGCGTCGCGTTGAGGACTTCTTTGTTGAATATAAGTTCTGCTAGGTGTTCTTTCACTTCGTGACCTAACAGGTTCTTCTCTTCTCACATCATCAGATCTGCTTGTGCCTGGTCTCGTATATTCTCTTGCCTCAGATGAGTTGTAATATTCTCTTGAACTCTCAGAGCTCTGTACATTTCTATTTCTCAACTCAACACTCTCCGTGGTTCGAGAAGCACTCGAAACTCGTCTAGATTCACTTAATTCTTTTTCGCCCGTGTTTGCTGACTTCCTTGTCTCTACAGGACGTTCAGCACTAGAAATACCACGTCTCGTATCTGTTGGAGCAGCTATTTCATTTCTGGCTGATCCGTCAGATCTACCTTCAGTAATTACTCCTCCTCTTGATGGACGTACAGATGAACTACCTTGTCTTGGCGTGCTGGTAATTCCATTGTTTCCATTGTAATCACCTCCATAATAAGGAGGGTAGCCGCTACCGCCGTAGTAGCCTCCACCATAATATCCACCGCCATAAAAGCCGCCACCGTAGGGGCAAAACGGATCATAAAATGGAGTGTTCCAGCCATAAAGTGGGTAAGGTTGATACCATGGTGAGTAATAGGGAGAGTACCAAGGTGAATACCATGGTGAATACATCGGAGAAAACATCATATTAGACCGAAGACCCATATAACCGGGTGAGCCGTACATCATGCTCATTCCGAAACCCGACCCATATGTCCCTACGCCAAAACCTACATTAATATTAGGCGAATTGTTGTAAGTAGGGTCTGAGTATAAATATTGACCCTGATTTGAACCGTTGAAATTTTCGATTCTATTTGCATAGTCTTCATCGTAATAGTCCGTATCAGAATTCACCGGTTCTGGTTCCGCTTCGGGTTCGGTATAAGGTACGTTTTCGTAATAGCTCCTTTCTGCATTGCTAGCTCCATCCAAGCTCTCTTGAGTTTCAGGTGTAGTAGAAAGGCTTGCTGATAATTCAGATCCGCCCTGATAATACACGTCATCGTATTCTTCAAGACTTGCGAGGTCCTGATTACTTGAACAGGCAGCTAATAGAGTAGCAAATGCCAATAAGATGTATAGATTTGAGTTTTTCATAATTTCTCCTTTTGCAATAAGGTTGTGCTAAAGTTAAAAAGATTAATTTCGGCAGCCTTATTTAAGTTTGTTGCAAATTGCAATCACATCCAAAAGGTAACAAGAATTATTCCAAACTCAAAAGATGAGCAAAAAATTAACAGCCCGAGAAGAAAATTATTCAAATTGGTACAACGAATTGGTCGTAAAGGCTGATTTGGCCGAACACTCTGAGGTAAGAGGATGCATGATTATCAAACCACATGGATTCGCGATTTGGGAGAAAATGCAGCGTCAACTTGACGATATGTTTAAGGCTACGGGTCATACCAATGCCTATTTTCCAATTTTTATTCCTAAATCATATTTCAGCAAAGAAGCCAGCCATGTAGAAGGTTTTGCTAAAGAATGCGCTGTAGTAACCCATTATAGGTTAAAGAATGATCCTAAGACTGGTGAGGTCGTGGTTGATGAAGACGCGAAACTGGAAGAAGAGCTTATTGTAAGACCTACTTCAGAAACCATTATCTGGAATACTTATAAAGGTTGGATACAGAGTTACCGCGATTTACCGATTCTTGTAAACCAATGGGCCAATGTAGTAAGGTGGGAGTTGCGCACACGCCTATTTTTAAGAACAGCTGAGTTTTTATGGCAGGAAGGTCATACGGCCCATGCTACAAAGCAAGAAGCCATATTGGAAGCGGAGCAAATGCTGGATGTATATGGAACCTTTGCCGAAGAATGGATGGCAATGCCCGTTATTAAGGGAATAAAAACTGAGAGCGAACGATTTGCAGGCGCGCTTGAAACTTATTGTATTGAATCACTGATGCAAGACGGTAAAGCATTGCAAGCGGGCACATCACACTTTTTAGGACAGAATTTCGCCAAAGCCTTTGATGTAAAGTTTGTGAATAAAGAAGGTAAGGAAGAATATGTCTGGGCCACCAGCTGGGGAGTTTCTACGAGATTGATGGGAGCTTTGATAATGACTCATAGCGATGACAATGGATTGGTTGTACCACCAAAACTCGCGCCAATTCAAGTAGCGATTGTGCCCATTTATAGAAGTGAAGAGCAACTGGCTCAGCTTCAAGAAAAGATTTCTCCTTTGGTAACTGAATTAAAAAGTCGTGGTATATCTGTTGTTTTTGACGATGATGATAACCGTAAGCCGGGATGGAAGTTTGCCGAGTACGAGATGAAAGGAGTTCCTGTTCGTTTAGCAATGGGTCCGCGTGATTTGGAGAATAATACCATAGAGGTAGCGAGAAGGGATACCCTTGAAAAAACGAATGTAAGCTTTGATGAGGTGGCCAATATTGTGGTTGGGCTTATGGATACGATTCAAAGTGATATGCTTGAAAAAGCAAGAAAATTTAGAGAGTCTAACTCTCACAAAGCAGATACCTGGGAAGAATTTGAAGATATCATTAAAAATAAGGGTGGATTTGTATATGCTCATTGGGATGGAACAGCTGAAACAGAAGAGCAGATAAAACAAAAAACAAAAGCCACGATTCGCTGTATTCCTTTAAATAATAAATTGAAAGAAGGCAAATGTATCCTTACAGGTAACCCTTCGACACAGCGCGTGATTTTTGCAAAAGCATACTAGGCAATGGAAAGAGATGAAGATTATAAAGGCGTTTTAGATCTTATCACTGCAAAGTCAACTCTGAAACGGAATATTTTTGAATTAACAATTCAGCGGTTTGCCGATTTGAAGGCCCAGTTAGAGAAAATAACTGAAAGTCTTCATGTAGATGTCGCTGAGCGCGATCCGCGATTGGAAATAAGTTTTAAGGATCTAGGTAAGTATCAGTGCCAGCTCACTATCGCCGGCGATATTTTCTTATTTCACATGCATACCAACATTTTCCAGTTTGCCAAGAATAGTATGTACTGGAAATCGGGTTACTTGCAAGAGGATGAAACCAGAGGCTTTTGCGGAAGCATTCAGGTTTACAATTTTCTTGCCGATAGTTTTAGATATAGGAGAGAGCAGGATATAGGCTATATGATGGCTCGTATTTTTTTAAACAAGGAGAATCATTTTTTTGTAGAGGGTAAAAAGGAAGTGGGTTATATTTTCAATGACTTTGTGAATTCGGAGCTTTCAGACAAATGTATCTCGAAAATTGTGTATGCGGTCATAAAAAGCAGTTTAGAGTTTGACCTTTACAGTCCCAATTACGATGATATTGACGAGATTTCGGTTCGAGATGCTAGAAGTTTGAAAGATGTAATTAGTTTAAAAACGGGCAAACGTCTTGGTTTTCAGTTTAATTCAGAAATAGAGGAAATTCAATCGTAATTTTTTTCATTTCCCTATTTGTGATACAGAAAAAGGTTATATATTTGCACCCGTTATTGAAAAAAGAGTTCAAAACCCGGCCCGTTCGTCTAGTGGTTAGGACCTCAGGTTTTCATCCTGGTAACAGGGGTTCGATTCCCCTACGGGCTACAAGAAAAGAGATTATTCGAAAGGATAGTCTCTTTTTTTTATGGAGTAATATTCTGTTAGACAAGACTGTTAATTAAATAACTGCGCCGTTTTACCGCAAAGTTCGCTGAGGTTGTGCGCAGAGGTCACAAAGAGTTGTTCTATTTTTGATTGTTCGGATATAAGTTGAACTTCACTAGCCACAAGAAACGATTTCCCATTCGAGGAAGCGACAGAACCTTGCAAATAATGAAAGGAAGAAGGAAAGCGACCATTTTTAAAAAATTAACCTTGGTGAAAATTTCCTACGGGCATTATTATCCTAAGGGATAGTCCCTTTTTTTATGGAGAAATATTCTGTTAGACAAGACTGTTAATTAAATAACTGCGCCGTTTTACCGCAAAGTTCGCTGAGGTTGTGCGCTGAGGTCACAAAGAATGGTTCTACTGATAGTTTTAGTGAAAGGCCACATTTACTATATCTTAGAAATACAAAAAAAGCGGACAGGCTTTATATTGACCTTCTGTTGAGGCTATGAATTGTTGGTTGAGGGAACTGTCTCAAATGAGTTTCCATTCGCGGAAGCGGCAGAATATGCCAAATAATGAAAGTAAGAAAGAAAGCCGGGTTAATAGATAAAAAAAACGCCCGACAATTGCCGGGCGTTGATTTATCCAGAAGGATAATATTTGTTTGTAGAAGCTTATTGTTTCACTACTTTAAATACTTGCTCTTGTCCTTTGATAGTAACAGACATCAAGTAAACACCATTTTCTAAAGAAGAAAAATCAATTCTTGGTGACTGAATGTTTGTTCTGCTCACGTAAACTTGCTGACCAACCAAGTTATAAATTGCAATACGCTCGATGTTTTCAGTAGCAGAAATGTTTACGAAGTCTTTTGTTGGGTTTGGCCCCATTTTGAATTCATATTCAGCAAATTCTAATGAAGACGGAACGTCAACAACAGCTGTGTAATCTTCCGATTGTCCATAACCAATGGCAGAACATGCATCAAGGGGGTATGTTTGTGTAGTTGTATACAATTTAAGAACTCTCATACGAGTAGCCCCCAAAGTTGCATCATCAGGAACGGTAATATCAGTAGTTGCGCTAATACCGTCAACACCGGTGGAGTTTGCAATGATTCCGATGTCGTATCGTTCCCCAGCGTCATCAAAATCAAAATCTTGATTCCAGTCAAAAAATACAGTATAAGTGTTCTCGTAATCACCACCTGTAAAACCTTCAACAGTAATTGGGAATGTTCCACCTTGATTAACCATAGCTTCAGTATTCAAGAAGTATTCGTTTGGAGTTACTGAACCAGCATTCGTTGCATTTGTAATTCCAGCGAATTCAACGTTAGTGATAGCTTCTACAGCAGTTGCTACAGCTACAGCGCAGTAATTGTCGTTTGTTGCAAAAGCAACTGGACCTGCATTCTCACTAAAGTCTGCACCGCAAACTGACTTAATATAAACCTCATAAGCCGTATTTAGGCTTAAATCTGAAATAGTTGTACTAGGAGTGCCATCAGTGATATTTATCTCCGTACCTGATCCAATAGTAAAACCTGGTTCCCCATATTCTAGTACCCATTCAGAAGCAGAACCAGTTTCATCCCAGACTACATCAATTGAAGTAGTAGTAATATTAGAAATATATACATTTTCAGGAGTATTACAACCATCAATATAAGTGCATTCGCCTGACATTGAAAATACAGCGTCAGCATTACCCACAGTCCATGTATCCACATTGTCGTTGTCAAAATAAAATGGACTTCCAATTTGATTAACAGTTGATGTTTCCCAACCTACGGAGGCACCTTCATCAGAAGGTGTGTTTGCATTTGCACCGCTTAACTGCACCCAGTAGGCAACTGCTTCGGTTCCTGTTCCCGGAAAATCAATAGCGTCAAAATCAATTACTACTTCACGCACGTCATATCCAAATGCAGTGCCAACTACTTCTTGGCTAGTTGGAACAACACCTACAAGTGCTACATCAGTGATTTCTTCACCGGGTGCACCATCAGCATCAATGAAAAATTTCAAATCAACAGAGGTAAGTACTGCATCAGTCAGCAAATTGGCTGTCATTGAAGTTGCACTAAAGTTAGTAGTTTGCGCTGAAACAAAAAAGTCATTAGCAACTATTTGAGCCCCTCCGGTCTCATTAAAATTCCCATTCTCAAAATCGTTACTCATTTGCATATGAGGAGTACAATCTGTTTGAGCATTCATAAATAGTGGTGACAACATTAACGCTGCACCAAAAACGTAAAGTTTATTCATAATGATTTAAGTTTAAATTGTTATTTGTTCGTCGAAGTTAGCAGAAAAGCCAATAATCGAATTAGTGCAAGAAGTTATTTATGAAAGATACACCATTCATAGAATATGCAATTTCTATTGTTTAGGCTCTCGTTTTTTCAATCTTAACAACCAAAATATCAATCACCTAAGTTTTATTAAAAGCCATTATTTGGGACGAAAAGAATCACATAAAAGAGACCAATAAATCGTAAGAAAAATTTCGAACCGTCGAGTTTTAATAACTTCAAATTATAAAGGCATCTTAATTTAAACAAGGTCTTTATATGAACAAAATCAAATTCTAAATTGCAAAAATGTCTCTGATTACCTTAAAAACTCGGCTGACAATACATTCAAGTCTTTATCTAATTCATAAACTTTAGGAACTCCAGTTGGAATTTCGACACTCACAATGTTTTCTGGTGCTATGTTTTCGAGTTTCATAATCAATGCTCTGAGACTATTTCCATGAGCCGCTATAATTATGTTTTCGCCTGCCCGAAGTTTTGGCTCTATTTCTTCTTCGAAATAAGGCGTTACACGCTCTAATGTATCTTTCAGACTTTCGCCACCAGGAGGAGGTGTATCAAAGCTTCTACGCCAGATGTGAACTTGTTCATCTCCAAATTCTTCCCGTGCCTGATCTTTATTTTTACCTTGTAAATCGCCGTACATCCTTTCATTGAGATTTTTGTTCTTTGTAGTTGGAATGTCCGACTGTCCAATTTTATCGAGGATAATATCCAGCGTGCGATTGGCGCGCTTTAAAACGGAAGTGTAAGCCTCGTCAAATTTGAAGTCCTTCAGTAATTCTGCAGCTTGGTTGGCTTCCTTAACACCTTGTTCACTCAAGTCTACATCTACCCATCCTGTAAATATATTGGCCTTATTCCATTCGCTTTGGCCGTGGCGAATTATTACGAGTTTCGACATCTTGTTTAGTTTTTTTTCAAAGCTATAAATCTTATTTTAAAACCGGTGGTCTACAAGGGATCTTATCCATTAATTTTATGACCTTTAAAGTAGATTGGGGATGGTTTCTTCAAAGGTTTAATTAATTCGAAAACATTTCTTGTCACTAAATAAAAGTTTGCTATATTTGCACTCCAAATTTTTGAGAAGAGCGAATTAATATATAAGCATGGCAAATCATAAATCAGCCCTAAAACGAATCCGATCGACTGAAGTAAGTCGTGTGAGAAACCGTTTCCAACATAAAACTACGCGTAATGCAATTAAAAGATTGCGTGAAACTACGGATAAGAAAGAAGCTGAATCTTTATTGAAAGAAGTTTCGTCAATGGTAGATAAATTGGCGAAAAACAATATTATTCACGACAACAAAGCTGGAAATCTTAAATCTCAGCTTACTAAGCACGTGAATTCGCTTTAAGCGGAAACATTTTTTTTTTGCCCGTCTCATAGGTTTTAGCTTGTGAGACGGGTTTTTTTGTATCTTGTTGGCCGTCAATTGAGATGAAAACCATACAGGATATATCCGGTATTAAATCCTGGGCGGAAGATGATCGCCCTCGCGAAAAACTTTTGCTTAAAGGTCGCCAGGCACTTTCAGACGCTGAGTTAATCGCAATACTTATCGGTTCGGGTACGCGTGATATTACTGCGGTAGATCTTGCCAAAGAAATATTGAAGGCCTATGACCACAAGCTCAATCAGCTTGGTAGAGTTCAAATAGACGATCTTAAGAAATTTAAGGGTATTGGAGAAGCCAAGGCCATATCCATTCTGGCAGCGCTGGAGTTGGGGCGAAGGCGCCGTGAAGAAGCAGGTCATGAAATGAAGCGCATTACCTCGAGCAAGGATGCCTACGAAATAATGAGTGCGAAGTTAGGAGACATCGACCACGAAGAGTTTTGGATTTTACTGCTTAGTCGCTCTCACAAAGTGAAGGATAAGATCTGTATCAGCCGCGGTGGAATATCCGGCACAGTTGTAGATCAGCGATTGGTTTTCAAACCGGCTATTGAAAAGCTTGCCTCGGCAATAATTCTCTGCCACAATCATCCTAGCGGTACCTTGCACCCCAGTGAGCAAGATAAAGTGCTGACAAAAAAGCTCGTTACCAGCGCGAAGATGCTCGAAATTCCAATTTTAGATCACCTTATCTATACAGACGCGGGCTACTATAGTTTTGCCGATGAAGGGTTGATGTAAATCAAAGGCCTTAAATGATATAAGTTCTAATGAAATCAACCTTTCTCAGGGTTTAAAATATAATTAATCAGATCATTACAGTATATTAAAGCAGTAAGCATAGAACCCTGATCTTATTTCATTAATTTTAGCATCCTCAAAACAAATTCATGATTCACGAAATAGGAAGTAAAAATTCAATTTTTAACCAGTTTCTACGCGAAGTACGCGATCAGGATATTCAAAACGATCGCGCTAGATTTAGGAGGAATATGGAGCGCATGGGTGAAATATTCGCCTATGAGGTAAGTAAAGAGCTGGATTATGAACTAATAGATGTAACGACTACTTTGGGGAGCGCAGCTATGCAAGTTCCCAGCAGTTTCCCGGTATTGGCTACGATAATGCGAGCAGGATTACCGTTTCATCAAGGAATGCTAAATTATTTTGATCATGCAGACTCCGCTTTTGTATCAGCTTATAGAAAGCATTCAAAAGATGAAGGTGAATTTATCGTTGAAGTGGATTATATGAGCTGTCCCGATCTGGATGGCAAAGAACTTATAATTGCTGATCCAATGCTGGCTACCGGCACCTCTATGGTCAAGGTTCACAAAGCATTATTGAAAAAAGGAAAGCCGGTTCACAATCATATCGTAACCTTGCTTGCTACCAAAGAAGGAATCAGTCACGTGCGTAAAAATGCGCCCCCTAATACTACAATTTGGGTTGGCGCAATAGACGATGAGCTTACAGCTCAAGCTTACATTGTGCCGGGGCTTGGTGATGCCGGTGACTTGAGCTACGGCTTAAAATGAAACCATGGATAGCGCTACGATAGCGAAATTATTGAGCGTGTTTTTTTTAAGCTCGGTAAAGTTTATGTGGGCTCCCGGAACGGCTTTGGTATCCGGGTTTTCCTTTACCCAAACAATTTTCATTACTTCAGCCGGAGGTATTGCAGGGATAACATTTTTCTATTTTTTTGGTATGTGGGCAATTGAAAAAATGGAAGGGATAAGGTCTAGAACAGGAGTGGTCAGATTCAGAAGCTCACGATCGCGCGTTTTTAACAAAAGAAACAGGAGAATCGTAAAACTAAAAAGGTCTGTTGGACTAATCGGTTTAATCATTATTACACCTGCTTTATTGAGTATTCCTATCGGCTGTGTAGTTGCTGCCAAATTTTACCGGCACCATAAGTTGACCTACCCGCTACTTGTTGTTTCCACAATAGCCTGGTCATTTTTTTTAACGGCTTTGGTTTTCGGATTAAAGTCAAAATTGGAATTGTAATGCAGAAATACAAACACTTATTTTTTGATCTGGACAGAACGCTTTGGGATTTCGATACCAACTCAAAGTTTGCTTTAAATGATATTTATCACACTTTCAACCTAAAAGGTGAGGGTATAGATGATGTAAGTTTATTCATTGATCAATATCAAATAATCAATGAGAAATTATGGGGTTGGTATCGAATGGGAAATATTAAAAAGCACGACCTTCGCCGAAAGCGTTTTACAGAGGCACTTGCCTATTTTGGCTGCAATAATGAGGAATTAGGAATAAAACTTGACCAATCTTATATAAACATAAGCCCGTATCAAAAGGCTTTGATGCCGAATACCATAGAAACATTAGAGTATCTCTCGGACAAATACGAAATGCACATTATCACCAATGGGTTTGAAGAGGTTCAGGCAATTAAGCTGGCCAATTCGGGATTACAGCCTTTTTTTAAGCATATGGTAACCAGCGAAAGAGCAATGGCTAGAAAACCCGATCCGATTGTTTTCAAATTGGCTTGTAGCCTTGCCAATACAAATCCTTCAGAATCGCTTATGATAGGCGATGACCTTGCGGCAGATATTGATGGTGCTCGAAATGTATGGATGGATCAGGTATATTTTAATCCAGCAGGAAATGCGCATGACCGTGAAGACATTACTTTTGAAATAAAGGCTCTTCAGGAGCTTAAATCTATTCTGTAGGCAAAACCGCTAAAATAGTCTTAGATCCTACCACTTTATCGTCGATATTTACTTTTACCTCACTTCCCAGCGGTAAAAAAACATCAACACGAGAGCCGAATTTTATAAAGCCAAACTCGGTGCTCTGTGCAACTTTGGTACCTTCTTTTGAATAGCAAACGATACGACGAGCCACAGCTCCTGCAATTTGCCTGAAAAGCACAGGGACTCCTTTGCTGTTCTCAACAACCACGGTGGTACGCTCATTATCAGTGCTCGACTTTGGATGCCAGGCAACCAGAAATTTACCTTTATGGTATTTAAAATACTTAACTACACCACTTATTGGGTACCAGTTTACATGAACATTTAGTGGCGACATGAATATTGAAACCTGTATACGTTTATCTTTTAAGTATTCCGTTTCTGTAGTTTCTTCAATCACAACTACTTTACCATCTGCCGGGCATACCACCAATTTTTCGTCGGAAGTGATAGTCCGGGTTGGAACGCGAAAGAACTGCACTACTAAAAAGAAAAACACCAAGGTTACCGGAATTGAGAAGGCGAGAAATAGGGGAGGAACAAACCAATATACCAAGAGGTTAATAACTAGCAACAACACAAAAGTTGTGATCATTATAACGGTTCCTTCGCGGTGTAATTTCATAAATATAGGATCTTTAAAAAATGAAGTTAATTTACAAAAAGCATAAGATAAGTAAACACCAATGGGCTAGCTAACAGTACACCATCAAATCTATCTAAAATTCCACCATGTCCCGGCAAAAGATTACTTGAATCTTTAACATTGATACTTCGCTTTAAGAGCGATTCAACCAAATCTCCAAAAGATGCAGAAATAGTGATGATTATCGCGAGAATAAGCCAGTTTTGAAGCGTGAAATGCTCATAGTAGATCGAAAGAATGGCTCCACCGCCAATGGCTGCAATCATGCCGCCTATCAACCCTTCCCAGGTCTTGTTTGGCGATACTCTAGGAAATAACTTGTGCTTGCCGAAGAGACGGCCAAAAGAGTAGGCCCCGGTATCGTTTAACCAGAGCATCACAAAAAAGCCCAAAACGATCTCAGGCTGATACTCGTGAACAATCTCTTCGTAGCTAAATACATTCAATAGGGCCAGGGGAGCCATTACATAGATGATTCCCACTATGGTGTGCGCGATATTATTAAAAGGATCTGATCTTTTTCGGTATAATTCGTAAATAAAAATAGCGATGAAAAAAGGGATACTCAGACCGACGTACTTAATAGGCATCGCATTAAGTTTAACCAATTCAATGGCGATGTAAAGCACGGTACCGGTAATAACTCCTAAGGTACCCTGAGGATGTGAACCTCCTATTTTTGCAAGGCTGTAATACTCCAGCATTCCCAAAACACCAACAACATAAAATAGCGATGCAAGTGTATATGGATTGTAAACAATACAACTTATTACAACAATAAGGAATACTAGCCCCGTCGATATTCTTAAGAGCAATTCTTTCACAGTTCTGCCTCAGTAATTATTTTTTTAGCACGAATAACATCTGTGTTTTGCACTAATAAATTTATTGAACCAATAGTTACATAGAAGGAATCTTGCTGATTGAGCACAATGCTTTCTATTCCATGTGAACTGAGTATATGCTTTAACAATTCCACTGTATGTAATTGCGTAGAGCTGTATACCTCGACCCAGTTCTTTTCCATTAGTTATTTGTTGGAGTCTTTCGAGTCTACTTCAGTTACGCTTTTACTTACAGAATCATCATTAGTTTCCAGGTTTTCAGAAATTCCGGTTCCCAAAGATTCGCTTTTTTCGCTCATCGGTTTTAGCTTTGACTGGTCGCTGGAATCGGTAGTGTTTGGAATCAAATGCTCTTCGGTTTCAAAAGGACGTTTCCCAAAAATCTTTTGTAAATCTTCTTTAAAGATTACCTCTTTTTCCAGAAGTTGAGAAGCCAGTTTGGTTAATTTTTCTTCATTCTCTCTGAGTAAATTCTTTGCTCGCTCATACTGAGCTTCCACAATTTTCTTAACCTCCTGATCAATCGTTTCGGATGTCTTTTCACTGTAAGGCTTCGTGAAATTGTAATCAGAAGACCCTGATGAGTCATAGAAACTCACATTTCCAATCGCCTCATTCAGTCCGTAAACAGTTACCATAGCATATGCTTGCTTGGTTACTTTTTCCAAATCGCTTAAGGCACCAGTTGAGATTTCATCAAAAACCACCTTTTCGGCTGCCCGACCCCCGAGGGCCGCGCACATTTCATCCAGAATCTGATTAATGGTATTTAGCTGTCTCTCTTCCGGAAGGTACCATGCAGCGCCAAGAGACTGACCACGCGGTACTATCGTAACTTTAACTAGAGGTGAAGCATGCTCAAGCAACCAGGAAACAGTAGCGTGACCGGCCTCATGGTAGGCTATCACTTTTTTCTCCTTCTTGGTAATTATCTTATTTTTCTTTTCAAGACCTCCTATAATACGGTCTACCGCATCTAGAAAATCTTCTTTAGTGACCATTTTCTTCTTACGACGAGCCGCAATAAGTGCTGCCTCGTTACAAATATTGGCAATATCGGCTCCGCTAAAACCCGGAGTTTGCTTCGCCAGAAAGTCTACGTCTATTGATGTGTCAACCTTGATAGGAGCAAGGTGCACTTTGAATATTTCTTTACGTTCATTCAAATCGGGCATATCCACGTAGATCTGTCTGTCAAAACGCCCGGCTCTCATCAATGCTCTATCCAGTACATCCGCACGGTTAGTAGCAGCCAAAATGATAACACCGCTATTGGTTCCAAATCCATCCATTTCTGTAAGGAGCTGATTGAGCGTGTTTTCACGCTCATCGTTTGCACCCATACTTGCATTCTTCCCACGTGCTCTACCTATTGCGTCAATTTCATCAATGAAGATAATCGCCGGTGCTTTTTCTTTTGCTTGCTTAAACAAGTCGCGTACACGCGATGCTCCTACACCAACGAACATTTCTACAAAGTCAGAACCTGAAAGTGAGAAAAACGGAACCTGTGCTTCACCGGCTACAGCTTTGGCCAGAAGGGTCTTACCTGTTCCCGGAGGTCCAACCAGTAGGGCACCTTTCGGTATTTTGGCACCCAGTGTAGTATATCTTTTTGGATTTTTAAGGAAATCCACAATTTCTTGTACTTCTTCTTTTGCTCCTTCCAGTCCTGCAACATCATTAAAAGTTACGCTTGTACCTTTGGTTTTATCAAAAAGCTGAGCGCGTGATTTTCCAATATTAAATATTTGACCACCGGCACCGCCACCGCCACCGATTCTGCGCATTACAAACATCCACACCGCTATCATAATACCAATGAATAAAACCCACGTGAAGAGTTCTTTTCCCCATTCACTTCTCGTTTTATAGTCATAAGCGAGATTATACTCACTGCTCCAGTTGTCTAGTTTTTCCTGAAAACTATCGGCAGGACCAATGTCGAATTTGAAATGAGGACCTGAATTTTGAGCTCCAGAAATAAGAGGCGTTTTAATTTTCTTGGCGTATTCGTCTTTTTTCAAAGCTTCCTTTTTGAGGAATACTTCTGCCATCTGTTTATTGTAAACCACAACACGTTCTACATCACCTTCTTCCACCATTTGCTCAAACTCCGTCAAATTGATGTCTGTCATGTTGCCATTCCAATTAAAGAGGTTGAGCGATATGAGCACAACACCAATAATGGCGTATATCCAGTAAAAATTAAAAGGCTTCTTCGGATTTTTATCACCGCCAGCGTTACCGCCACCCGGTGTAGAAATCTTCTTCTTCAAATTTTTATATTGTTTATTATCTTTCTTTTCCGTCATTTCAATACGTTATCTTTCAACTTAATGTTGATATTCAATTTGTTTAACATCTGCATCAGCCCAAAGTTTTTCGAGGTTATAAAACTCCCGTGCTTCTTCATTAAAAATATGAACTACTATATTAAAGTAATCCATCAGAATCCACTCGGCATTTTCTTTACCCTCTTTATGAAACGGCAGTTCATCCGTTTCCTGATATATAATTTTTTCAACAGATCTGGCGATCGCTTCTACCTGAACATTTGATGTTCCATGGCAAATAATAAAAAAATCACTAACAGAATTCGGGATTTTTCGAAGGTCGATAGATAGTATTTCGTGCCCCTTAACTTCTTGGATTCCGCGCACTGCGGCCTTTGCGAGGGTCTGGGATGTAGTACTGGTTTTCTTTACCATTCAATTTATTTACTCAATTCAGCAAAATTAAGCAATTTAGCCAATCGGAAGTGCATTACTCGCAGGCAATTCACTATTTATATGATTGGAAGTAAAATTACTCAATTCAATTCTCTTGACAATACTAGCAACTATGTTGCCAAACAGCTTATTGTGGGTGGTTATGATGAGGGAAGTGTAATTCTGGCACATTTTCAGACGGAAGGGCGTGGACAACGCGGCAGTTTTTGGCAGAGTAATGCAGGTCAAAATCTCACATTTAGCTTCGCCTTGCGGACGGAATTTCTGAATATTCACGATTACTTTATCATATCTAAGGCTGTTTCGTTAGCTATTTATGAGCTTATTTCTGAGAGGCTGAAAACAGATGTCTTTATTAAATGGCCAAATGATATTCTTGCCTCAGACCGAAAAATTTGCGGAATACTGATTGAAAACAAGTTAACTGAAGCGGGAAATTACACAATTGTGGGCATTGGTTTGAATGTGAATCAAACTCACTTTTTTGAGGGTAACAAAGCTACGAGCCTCGCCTTAGAGCTAGGAAAACCGCTGGCCATTAATTCAGTTTTTCAAGACTTGATTAAGAAATTGAACATGTTTTGGGAGCCAGTTATACAAGGGAGATTTGATGATGTTGCGGCGCGCTATATGGATGCTCTATATGGCGCAAAGCAATGGGTAAAATTCACTGAAGAGAACAGAACTTACCTGGGTAAAATTCGTGAAGTAGACAATTCGGGCGTTATGCTTGTGAAGTCAAAGCAAGGACATGCAAAAAATTACCGCACCAAAGAAGTGGTGATTAGTTACTGACTTTTTCGGTCAGCTTGTCAGCAATATAGTCAAAAAGGTTCCTAAGCGGCTTTTCGACCATCATTTTGAGGAATGGATTCACCTTAGCATCCATAATTTGAAAGGCCGTAGTATTTCCATCTTCTTCAGAAAAATAAACGTTGAGCGTAAATGGGAAGGGTGATTTTTCTCCGCTTTCCAGCAAAATATGATCAAATTCGTTTGCTTCTTTGAGGTTCAAATCAATAGTGGCAGTGCCCTGAACTTTAAAGCTGCAATAGGTATCTGTGCTTTCCCAGTCAGAAATTCTATCTTGCGGAAGCAACGATTTGAAATTATTCAAATCCTTAACGTAGTTAAACACAGCTTCCTGTCCAGCAGCGATAGTTACTTTCTTGCTTTCAATTTTCATATCTTATTGTCCCCAGGTGTCAGGCGATAATCGCCAGTTTTCAAGTGATGAAACGACTTTTTGATCAATATATTCTGCTTTTACTGCTTGCTTTACTAGATGCGTGTAATCTGTGAGAGTCACGAGAGACACATCAGCTTCAGCAAAAGCTTTTTCTGCCAGTTCAAATCCGTAGGTGAAAATGGCCGCCATACCTTTAATCGAAGCATTGGCGTTTCGCAAAGCTTCAACAGCTTGAAGGCTGCTTTTACCAGTTGAAACCAAATCTTCAATTACAACGACAGATTGCCCTGACTCTAAGTGTCCCTCTATCAAGTTTTGCATGCCATGGCCTTTTGAAGCCGAGCGCACGTAAATAAAGGGAACCCCGAGCTCCTGAGCGATAAGCGCACCTTGAGCGATACCGCCAGTTGCTACACCGGCAATTACGTCGGGTTTGCCAAAATTATCCAAGATCACGTCAACATAATTTTGACGAATAAAGGTTCTAATCTTTGGGTATGAGAGCGTTACGCGATTGTCGCAGTATATTGGCGACTTCCAGCCGCTTGCCCATGTAAAAGGATTTTCAGGCTGAAGTTTTACAGCCTTGACTTGTAGGAGAAATTCAGCTACTTTTAGTGCCGAATCACGATTTGATTGCATGGTTGCAAATGTATAAAGTTTTCTTCAACGACAAGTTCGTTTTACTTACGGATAATTACAATTATGATGCTCTCAATTCAGGGGTGTTATTCTTTCGCTATGAAGACTTTGAAGAGCTCAACTTTGTAGTTGAATTACTTGAACAGTCTGAACTTGTAGAAGCTGCGGTGATTTACAGCAAAGATATAGAAACACTTTGGGCGGATTTTAGAACACATTTCCAGGAAATCGATGCGGGTGGAGGACTAGTTGTGAATCCTGATAATGACTTACTTTTTATCCATCGCAATGGAATGTGGGATTTGCCGAAAGGTAAACTAGAAAGTAATGAACATGCTGAACAAGGTGCTCTGAGGGAAGTTGAAGAGGAATGTGGGATTACCGACTTAAAACTTGGACAAAAGATAACCACATCTTACCACGTTTACCGGCATAAAGAACGCAGGGTGTTGAAACGCACTTTTTGGTACAAAATGGAAAGCAGTCAGACTCATTTTACTCCGCAGGCTGATGAGGGAATTGATATTGTAGAATGGGTGCCAACCGAGAATTTAAACTGGGTAGACCGCAAAACTTATGCGTCAATCAAATCAGTAATTATCAGTTTTTTGGAAACTACTTCCCAACTTTAATACGGTTTTTTTCTTCGTAATCTGATTTGATCTTAAAAAGTCGCTTCTCTAAGCCCTCGCTGGGCTTTTCAATTCCGTTTTCAGCAATTTCACCATTACCATTAACCCAAATAAAATGTGGAAAACGGTAAATCTCGAACTGATTTAAGAACTCCAGCTTATTATCGGGATAATATACAGGCCAGTCTCTTCCAGGTTTTTGGTTGGAATTACTGATTCTCACTTCAGCAAAATGGGCGAAGTCACTATATTTTTCCAGAAGAGATTTTAAAATCATAGCTTCCTTTTCTGATTCCACACTACCCTCGTAACTAATTAGATACACCGTTGGTAAAGTGTCATTTGAAAGTATAAAGGCAGGGTGCAGGCTCGATGTGTAATTTGAAAATTTACTA
This sequence comes from uncultured Cryomorphaceae bacterium, assembly GCA_963748925.1. Lineage (GTDB taxonomy): Bacteria > Bacteroidota > Bacteroidia > Flavobacteriales_D > Cryomorphaceae > Cryomorpha. The sequence goes on from CAVVKG010000003.1 coordinate 78,928, forward strand.
CCAATCAGTGAATTGTCTAATTTAGCCTTTAACCGATTCGCTATTTCGCCTATTTGCTTTGACGCGGGGTCATGAATGATGAGATCTAAAACCTGCTTTAAATTCTCAGTGGGATAGGCCGGGTTTGAGTAAACTTCTGAAATGGACTTGAGCAAGACCAATTGCCTTATGGTGTCGTTTTCTAAAAAATAATCAATACTCATTAATGTGTTAACGCTATCGGCCGGCATCCCTTTTTTAAGTCGATTAGCGATTGTAGCGCCTCCAAATTTTAAGTCATAGGATTGAAAATTATCTGCATAAAAGAGATCAAAAAAGTTGTAATAGGCAGGATTTCCAATGTGAAGAGGTTTGTTTTTCAAATATTCATTAAATAGATCATCTCTTTTAAATCCGCTGGAAAGTTTCATTTCAGCCAGTGTGTACTCTTTATAAATGTCTATGAAATCATCACTTATAGAGGCTTCTTGATTATTTACGAAACCACGTACTTTCGATTTGAGCTGAGAAGTACCTATGAATCTGGCATTATCAAGGTAGAAGTTGTAATACTGCGTGTCAAAATCTGCCAGCTGCTGATTTATATCAGCAGAATCGAGCGAGAGAAAGGCGTATTCAAAACCACCATTTTGCCAGGTGTCTACGAGTTTATTCTCAGGCACCGGAATGATTGAAATGCTATATTCCTTGCCAGGCTCTAGCCAAATGGGAGCTTTAAAGCGATTTACCCTTATCCAATATTGCTGAATTTTGGATGTGTCGGCAACGAGCTTAAAAGTTCCATCAGCTGCAATGGTATCCGTATAAACGATAAATAGAGAATGTGATATTGGGTCTTTTTCGGCAGTTAGATAAACATTCTTGCCTGCCCAGAATTCGGCTTTCCCCAAAATCTCTGCATTTTGCCCATTCGCTGAAAAGCAAAAAAAAGATAAGAATATAAGTAGACCCCTAAAAATCGTCATTAAGCTGAATAGAGTTTGGAATGAACTTACTCACATCGCCGTCGTTTCTCAGAATATCGCGAACGATAGAGGAACTATAGGCGGAATATTCGGGAGCTGTGACCAAAAATATGGTATCAACTTCCGGAGCAAGTTCGCGGTTCATTTGGGCAATGGAGCTTTCAAATTGAAAATCTTCGGAATTGCGTAATCCGCGAATGATATGGCTGGCGCCAACACTTCGGCAATAGTTTACGGTGAGCCCTTCGTAGCTGCCTACCTCCAGTTTATCTTCGAAAGAGAAGGTTTTCCTGATCCAATCTTTTCGCTCCTCAAGTGTAAACATGTACTTTTTATCGGCATTGACACCAATTGCAACAATGATTTTATCAAACAAAGGCAAAGCTCGCTTGATAAGGTTTTCGTGGCCTTTGGTGATTGGATCGAAGGATCCGGGAAAAACAGCGATTTTTGCCATGACTTAATAATTAAGGGCTTTTCTAATTTTCATGCATTTTTCAAGAATAGGCTCAAGCCTGTCAAGCTGCAGCATAGTAAACGGATCGCTTTGCGCTTTATGCGGCTCAGGGTGCACTTCCAAAAACAGTCCATCAACTCCAGTGGCAACAGCCGAAAGAGCGATAGCTTCAATCAATTCTGGATCACCGCCGGTAACACCCGAAGTTTGATTTGGCTTCTGTACGCTGTGTGTGCAGTCCATTACGGTGGGCACGCCAAGTTTTTTCATTCTAAAAATAGAGGTAGCATCAACGATTAAGTCAGTATAACCAAAAGTGGTGCCACGCTCGCAAACCCATACTTTGTCGTTTCCTGTTGATTTCACTTTTTCAACTGCAAATTTCATTGCTTCCGGACTTAAGAACTGCCCTTTCTTGATATTTATTGTGCAGCCAGATTCACCTGCTGCCAGGAGTAACTTGGTTTGCCGGCATAGAAAAGCAGGGATTTGTAAGTGGGATACATAGTCAGAAATTTCGGCGGGTTCGTAGCTTTCGTGCACATCAGTGATGTTGTCTACACCGAGGGTGTCGCTTACTTCCTTTAATATGTTGAGTGCTGTTTCCTTCTCAATACCTGTAAAGCTATCGAGTTTACTACGGTTTGCTTTTTCGTAACTTCCTTTAAAGATGTACTCAATTCCAAAATTATCGCAAATGCGCTTTACTTCATTGGCGATTTCAAATGCGGTGTCGCGCTCTTCAATGGCGCAAGGGCCGGCTATTAAAAAAAACTTTTTCATTCTTCTTTTGCTTTTTGACCAAGGTAACCGCTATGGTGTCTCTTGGCATATTCGGCTTTTGTAAAACCAATTTTCTCCATGAGCAGCACTACCAATATATCGCCTGCTACTGTCATTACTGTGGTTGAAGTTGTAGGAGTGAGGCCCAGAGGGCATATTTCTGGCGGTCCGCCGGTAAATAAGGTAACATCGGCTTTTTCGGCCAGCTCAGAATCTTTGCTCCCGGTAAGGACAATAAATTTAATACCCGGATGTAGCCTTTTTGCAAGGTATTCTAATTCTATAACCTCTCTGGTTTTTCCGCTGTTGCTAATGGCAAGAATAACATCGTTTTTTTGAATCACACCTAAATCGCCGTGCTGCGCTTCTGCCGGGTGAATAAAAACGGCGGTTGTACCGGTTGAGCTCAGGGTGGTGGCAATATTTACACCAATTTGTCCTGCTTTTCCCATTCCGCTTACAACTACTTTCCCGTGTTTTTGATGTACTTGCTCGTAAATCAGGTTTACCGCCTCGAGAATGGCTCCGTCAATAGGAATATTTTCAATTGCTTCGATTTCCCGTGCAATGAGATCCTTAATTCTATCCTTTGTCAAATTTTCTATTTTGGAATACAAAATTAGCCTTTCTGGGGGAATTCATTCTTACTAAATTGTTGCTAATACTTTTGGGCTTTTTATCCCTGTCTACAGATGAGTTATTATTCTAAAGTGACTTCTGAGATTCATTCTTTTTACATATACTCTGCAGGGTATTCACTCTGCGGCTTCACTCTAAATGATTTTTATTTCTTTTTCCATCTTCTAATCAAATATGCTCCGCTGGGTATTCACCCTGCGGCTTCACACTAAATGATTTTTATCTCTTTTTCCAGATTCTAATCAAATGTGCTCCGCTGGGTATTCACCCTGCGGCTTCACATGTATGCGTTTGCTCGCTGAAATAGGACTTAAAATTCTTTGCGTAAATTGGTGTAATGCGGCCAGGAGTAAAGCAAAATATAAAGTTGGAGGCGACATATTTCATTACATCTACAATTATTTTGTGGGTAGATTTATTTTCGAGAAAGGAACTCAGACAAATAATTGTTGAATCGTTAAAATAGTGCATTAATCAAAAAGGACTGAATGTTTACTGCTTTTGCATTATGTCAAATCATATGCATCTTATCGTAAATTGTAACGAGCCTTTTATTTTGAAAAATGTAATCAGAGACTTTAAACGTCATACTTCCAGCGCTTGTTTTAATTGGATTTTAAAAAATTCGGAGGGTAGGAAAGATTGGATGGTGCCTTTGTTTGAGACTGCAGGACAAAATGACCCCAAAATAAGGAGATTAAAATTTGACAAACAGGTAATCACGCAATTGATCTATATAGTGAAGACTTTATTTGGGCAAAAGTTGAATACATTCACAACAAACCTGTTAAAGCTGATTTTGTAAATAAGTCTGAAGATTGGAAATATAGTTCTGCCACCAATTATAGAGATCTTCCTTCTATTTTGCCTGAAGTAATCAGAATTACACCACCTGTCAACTGTAGAATAGGTATAGAGTAAATAACCAGTACATTGTTTTGATGGAGGTGCGGTTCCGCAGGGTGGATACCCAGCGGAGCAGATAAATATTCAGCACATTCTTTTAATTAAGGTATGGTCCCGCAGGGTGAATACCCAGCGGAGCGGCATTATTCAAAATTATACCACTTGTCAACTGTAGAATAGGCATAGAGTAAATAACAAGTACATTGTTTTGATGTTGATTTGGTTCCGCAGGGTGGATACCCAGCGGAGCGGATGAATACCCAGCGGAGCGGCATTATTCAAAATTATACCACTTGTCAACTGTAGAATAGGCATAGAGTAAATAACAAGTACATTGTTTTAATGAAGGAATGGTTCCGCAGGGTGGATACCCAGCGGAGCGGAAGTAAATAACCAGTACATTGTTTAATGGAGGTGCGGTTCCGCAGGGTAAATACCCAGCGGAGCACTAACGACTAATGTTTAGAATAGGGAAGAACACTAACAAAAAAAACTCCCGAGCAAACTCTACCGTTTGAAAAAACTAAAATTCACGCTGCTGTATTTTCGGTGAGACTGGAAGTAAGGGTTGGTTTCAAAGCTATGTTCATCACTGTGTTCCAGAATAAGCAGGCCATTTTGTTTTATCCAGCCTGATTCGAAAAGCATGTCGGGTAGCTGAGGATAGCGTGGATCGGCGTAGGGAGGATCGGCAAAGACAACGTCGAAACTTTGATTTGCCTTTTTCATAAGCTTAAATATGTCGGCTTTTACGACTTTTAAATTCTCTATTTCCCACTCGCGTTTTATACCGTCTATAAATCGTTTTGAAATATAATCAACATCAATGGCTGTAGCAGAGGCAGCACCCCGGCTTATAAATTCGAGGGCAATCGCACCAGTTCCGGTGAAGAGATCCAGCACGTCAATTCCGTGTAAATCCAGTTCGCCATTAAGTACGTTAAACAAGGCTTCGCGCGCCATGTCGGTTGTGGGTCTTGCTTTAATTCTGCTCGGAGGTGTAAAACGACGACCTTTGAATTTGCCGCTTATAATGCGCATAACGAAGCATAGATTCCCGGCCAGTTAATACTAGTAAGGCGCGGATTTGATATTTTAGGAAACGGGAGCCGATCTGTGATCTTTAGCTTATTCTTTCGCTCAGAAAGACTAGTGAAATAGGGTTTCAAAAGTGAGATTACTGCTTCATTCCTTGCAGCAGATCCAAGTAAGGTGATTTCCGGATCGCCCTCCATATTCAGTTGCTTCAGGCTGTAGAGTAAATAAAATCGCACGTCCTCGGCATGTCCTGCTGTAATGGAATTAGCTAAAACCAGCCCTTTATCGGTGAAAATGGTCAGCTGAAAAATATCACCAGATTGATTCAGGAAAATCTGATTTTCTCCGGTTAGGTTCTGACGACAAAATTCCAGGAATGCTCCTAATCCGTGTTTGAGTTTCAAGCCAGGAAAGATACTGTCTACGGCTCTTTCAGATTTAACGTCACGTTTATAGACCAGAACGGCCTCAAGCCCTATTATCCTTTCCCATTCTGCATCATCAGAATTCGCAGAGGTATTAAAAGCCAGGTATTTCCCTGCTTCAGCTTCGGAAAAAACTTGCTGTGGCACCAGGGTGAAATCACCTATAAACGACATTGCAAATAATGGCTTAAGTGATTTAATTTCGTGGCTCAATAACGGCACCGTAGAGTCAAACTCTTTATAGGCTAATACTTCTTTAGCTTCATTGTCTGCGTAGAAATAGGCAGTAAAAAAATTGGGCTCGAATACGAGCCCAACAGATTGAATATCTTCTTTAGAGTGGCTGCCAAAATAGGTAAGCCCTTCCAATATATTATTCTGACCAGTTACCACTTGTGCTAGCTTTTTCAAGATCACCCACGATAAATTGTTCTGCAAACGGCTTAGGGTCTGCTACTTTGAATGCAGACTGTGTAACCCCACCAGATTGTATTGTATTGGTTTCGAGCGTAAATTTATGATCGCCAAAAGGTACGTAAGGCAGTGAATCTACGTAAAATTTGTATTTTCTACTTTCTTTATCAGATTCGTCAAAAACATAGTTCATAACATCTACTTTGATAGTGTCTCTAACGATCATTCCTGAAGCGACTACTTCCTCTTCAGTAAGCGAATCAGGCATTTGATTAATCAATCCCATTTCACGCGCCATCTCATCAGTTGGAACGGAATCGGGCAACGCACCTAAACGTTTTACAAGAGAAACTTCACCATTTTTGAGGAAGTCGATCAGCGTATCAAAACTATTCGTGTATACTCCATGTTCTTTATGATAAGCAACTTCAGCTTTACGAATGTCTTTTAATCGCTGGATGATGTGACTGTTTATCTTTTGCTTCTGCTGATCGTAAGCCAACCGATCCTGGATAACGTCGTAATCTTTGAATCCCAGAAAGAGAGCTCCTGCCGCTATTACCACAGCTAATATTACTTGCACCTGACGATTGATTAGTCCTTTTACAAAAAGTCCTCCTAAAACACCGACCAACAATATACCGGCTCCGCCTAATTTATACCACAGGGTCTGCCCCGATGAGGTGACTAGTAATGAAAGTCCGATCACTATTAATAGGATTGGAAAAAGATATCTGCCTACTATACGTCCTATTTCTTGCATTTGCTCTAATTTTAACGAGTGGCAACAAATCTACAATTTTTTTTATTCGGACATTCTTTTCTGCGTACGAATTAAGAAAAGGTTAAAACTGCGTTATTTGCGGTAGCTATGACAAACCAAAGTGACAACCATCAAAGAATTGCTGATCTTGAAGCGCTTTTGCGCTCCAATTTCGGTTTTATACCTACTGTTTCGCAAGAGGCTTTGATACACGCCATGGCTCGTTTTCTACTCAGCGATAAGCCTAACTGCTTGCTAATGGTAAAGGGATACGCGGGTACCGGGAAAACCAGTATGGTAAATACTTTGGTAAAAACGCTTCCTGCTGTGCGTATGCGTTCGGTGCTGCTGGCTCCTACCGGTAGGGCAGCAAAAGTTTTGAGTGGCTACACAGACAACAGGGCGTTTACCATTCACAAGAAAATATATTTTCAGGAGCGCACACCCAGCGGTGGGATGGTTTTTGTGCCCGCCAAAAACCTGCACAAAAACACCATTTTTGTGGTTGACGAAGCTTCGATGATCGGTTGGGAAAATTATGGTGCACCCGGCGGCGGAAATTTGCTTCTGGATTTATTTGAATATGTTTTTAATGGACAGAATTGTCGCCTCATGCTCATTGGTGATGGAGCTCAGCTACCACCGGTGGGCAGCGCTATTAGTCCTGCACTTGATTTAAAGTTTCTGAAAAGTGAGTTCTCGCTTACAGCGGCCATGTGTGAACTTACTGAAGTTATGCGCCAAAAAGACGATTCAGGAATTCTTGATCTGGCTACAGATATCAGGTTTTGTCTTGAAGGTGGAAGTATGGATCAGCTTCCGGTAAAAATGCCGGGTAAGCCTGATGTAATGGCTATAGATGGAGCCAATCTTCAGGATTATCTGGAAGAAGTGTTTGGTAAATATGGTACTGAGGGCTGTGTAATAGTGAGCAGATCTAATAAGCGTTGCAATCTATTTAATCAGGAAATTCGTGCACGCGTTTTCTTTCGGGAAGAAAAAATCTCAACAGGAGATTATATCATGTCTGTAAAAAATAATTACCATTGGCTGGGCGATGACAGCAGGGCCGGCTTTATAGCCAATGGTGATGTAATGGAAATTCTGCGCATTGGTAAGGAAGTGAAGCGATATGGATTTAATTTTATCCACGTAAGTGCCAGGCTTATTGATTACCCGGAAGAGCAACCGGTAGAAATGGTCCTCTGGATAGATTCATTACTTATTGAAGGAGCTTCAATGCCAAGCGCCGATTGGAATAAGTTGTACCAGGGAGTGCTGGAAGATTATGCACATTTGCCTACCAAGGCCGAACGAAAACAAGCCGTGAAGAAAGATGATTATTACAATGCTGTGCAGGTGAAATTTGCCTATGCTGTAACTTGTCATAAGGCTCAAGGGGGCCAATGGCCTGCAGTAATTGTAGACCAGGGATATGTTACGGAGGAAATGATCGACGAGGAATATTTTAGATGGCTTTATACTGCGGTTACCAGAGCCAGTGAAAGACTTTATTTATTGAATTTTAGTGATAAGATTATAGAAGGTTAAGTGTTTGACGCGTAGGTTAGCTTGTATTTTGTATGTCATACTCTTAACCGCAAAGGCACCAAGGTTATGCGCCAAGCGTAGGGCTTGGTAAACTCCGGTCGCTAAGTATTTCATTAAGAGATTGAATTTACTACACTATAAATTGATCCGAATCATGACAAGCAACTCTAATAATTGCTTGTCATCAATCTATGATGAAATTTATTCGATAGTTCTCTTAAAGAAATAACGGGTAATGAAAATGCCGGTTCCATCACCTGTTCCTGAGTCGCTTTCAACGCCGCTTACTACGAAGGTAAGCTCCCATCCTGCTGAAACCAGTTGGTTAATTTTATCTGAAATAAGGGCATCATTTGATGCTACGTTTTGGAAATTAATTCCTGTAAGGCTGTAAAAGTTCAGCATCTTCGTTTCGTCAAAATTGTCAATTTTTACATCTTTTCTACTTACACTTCCCTGATCACTTTTCTTACCGTCTGTTCGCGTTGTTGTAAGATCTTCAGAGACTATTTCTTGTTGCGACTCAATTAAACGAGATCTTCCAAGTCCGCCCGGAACAACAGATTCGATGGATGTAATTACTTTAAATTCTACTTGTTGTGAAAAGGCAATTGCCGAAAATAATAGAGCGATAATGAGTGTTGTTGTGCGTATCATGTTTTTTGAGGTTTAAAAAAAGGCACTCGAAAAAAATCGGTGCCTTTTAGGTTAATGCGTTATGTAAATAGAATTAGAAATTAACTGAAAGACCTAATGAGAATACTTCTTTGAACTGAGTTCTTGGTCCGCGTTCTTCTACCACCAAAATCTCATCATCAGGTCCTATTTGCTCCGCTTGGGTAACAATCATGATGTCATCATCATAAATGAGTTGTGTAGATATAGAAGCAGATAACCACTTGTTAACCTTCATTGAGATAAGCGTTTCCCAGTTTACATCGATATTTTCCGGATTATTCGCATAGTTTGAGAACAAATCAATTCTTGTGAGCAAGTTCACATTTTCAAAAACATCTTTTTGGTAGGTTAATTTTACAAAAGCACCAAGTTCAAAACGAACGTTCTCTCCTTCATCAAGACCGTAATCAGTAGCTAAACGGTCAATCGTTACTATGGTAACCTTTGAGGTAAGTGGAGAGATAAGTGCTGAGAAATTGTCGTTTGGCTTATAATCCATACCCAGCGAAAGAATGGTGTAAGCAGGAGCTAAGAAATCTGAAATTGATTGTCCGGTCTCAACACCATCGATGATTTCGTAACCCGGTGCAAACTGCGAGCGAAAGTTTAGCAAGACAGAGTAGTACCAATCCGGGTTTTTAAGTTGATATCCATATTTTGAATTAAGATCTATTTTATCATCAGTTTTAATCGGGTCGTTTTTGTCCTGAGCAAGCATTCCGAATGCGAGGTCTAGTGAATTATCCCAGCTATGACGATCTTTGGCATATTTTGCAAAACCGCTAACAAATGCAGTTCCTGAAACTGAGTTTTGACCCCCTGAAGCCCAGTTGCTAAAGTAAGCCTGACTAAAGTTTAGGCCTGCTGAGCCTCCAAATTTCCAGATGGTGTCAGATGCTGCTGCATTTCTTTCCTGAAGTGCTTTTATTTTGGCTTTATCATCTTCGTTGAGTCCCTGAACGTTGGTTTGGCTAAAGGATAGGAATGGAAGCGCTACAAAAAACAGGGCTAAATATTTGTTTATCATCTTATTGGTTTTAAAAATGGCGACAAAGAAAAGAAATAATATTTATTCTGATTGTTAAATTTGAGATGTAAACTTGAATATTGGGCCGTGCTTTTATTACCAAAACGTGCAATCAATATTCTCGAAAATATGTTTTAAAACTTGAGTAGTAGTGGCCTCAGATAACCATTCAGCTTAATAGTGTAGGAAAGATCTTGGATATTGCGGCCACATCTGTTTTGCTGACTTAATTCTGCTTGTTGCACTTCTGAAATTGTACAATCGGCCATATGAAATGATAAGTGGTAACAGGAATTCCTTATCAATCTCGTAAATTGCACTCCCAAATAAATGCTTAAAAAACTATATGGAGATGAATTTTAAATCAATTAAAATCTCAATGGTTGCAGCATTCTTGCTTGCATTTGGCTATGCCGATGCACAGAAGGCGCTTCCAGATAATTTTTACTACTCTACTTTAGACAACGGACTTGAGCTGTTGGTAATTGAAGATCAGAGTGTACCCCTAGCGACGATAGAAATTGCTGTACACAATGGTGCCTACACTGAAACGCCTGAATATGACGGTCTTTCGCACCTTTATGAGCACATGTTTTTTAAGGCCAATAAAGACATTCCCTCTCAGGAAAAATTTATGGAAAGGGTTAATGAACTCGGTATTTCATTTAATGGAACTACAGGTGCTGAGCGGGTAAATTACTTTATTACGCTTAGTAACTCCAAACTTCAGGACGGGCTTCAATTTATGAATTCGGCAATCCGCTATCCGCTATTTCTTGAGGAAGAAATGAAAAAAGAAAACCCGGTAGTAGATGGAGAATTTCAGCGAGCTGAATCTAGCCCCATGTTTTTTCTGATGCAAGATATGGATCGAAAACTCTGGAAGGATAACTACAGCCGCAAGAATACCATTGGAGATCACGATATTATTCTCACTGCCACGCCCGAGAAGATGCGTACAATCCAGGAGAAGTATTATTATCCCAATAATTCAATATTGATAGTTGCCGGAGCAGTAGAGCATGAAGAAGTAAACAAAATGGTTAAAGGTTACTTTGGAGACTGGAAGAAAAGCGATTTTGAGATTTTTGATAAATACCCGGTGCCACCGATGGAGCCACTTGAAGAATCTGAGTCGTTTATTACTTTAAATGACAAGGCTCAGGTGCCTATTATGATGATTAGTCAATTTGGACCGAGTGTTTCAAAAGACCCAAAGGCGACCTATGCTGCTGATGTTTTTCACACCATCACCAGCTTGGAGTCAAGCCGTTTTCAAAAGAATTTGGTACAAGCCGGATTGGCGTATCAAGCCGGATCCTCATATCAAACGCTTGATCATGTGGGGCCAATCCAAATATTTTTTGTGCCAAATCCTCAAAGAATGGGTGAGGCAATAGTTGAACTTGAAAAGGAGATTTCGCACTGGGCTGATGGCGATTATTTTACAGATCAGCAAATGGAAGCAGCCAAAAATCAATTGGCTATTCAGGATATTTATTCACGGGAAAGCACGTCTGATTTTGTTCATTCCCTTACTTTTTGGTGGGCATCTGCTGATTTAGATTACTATGTAAATTACATTGATAACTTAAAGAAAGTTTCACGTAGCGATATACAGGCTTATGTGAAGGAATATATAATCGGTAAGCCAAATGTTACCGGCCTACTCCTCTCACCAGAGTTGCAGAAGATGCTAGAGATTGAAGAGATTGACCCAATTGAGATGTAAATTTTAAAAAACTGATTTGATATGAACACAATTAAAATTGGCTTGGTATCGCTTTCTATGCTCTTCAGCATAATTGGTACACAAGCCCAGCAGAATCCCAAAACAACCGAGTTTGAAGTAAACGGGCTTAAGGTAATTCTAAGAGAATCGGTGAAAGGCACCGTTAGTGCCCGCTTATTTGTAAAAGGTGGAACTTCGAACTACAATCTTACCAGTGAAGGAATTGAATCCATGGCGCTGGATCTTGTTGCACAATCCGGCCCAGAGGGTATGTCAAAAGACGAATTTAACACACGTACAGAGGCGGTGGGAGCGAGGCTAGGTGCCAATTCTGGCCGCGACTATGGTAATATATCATTGAGTTGCGTGCTGCCTTATTGGGAACGGTCTTGGGGTCTCTTTGCTGAGTCCATTCTAAATCCTGCCTGGCGCCCGGATGATTTTGAAGTGCTAAAGAACCAGATGGTAACTGCTGCAAAGCAATCAGCTACAAATGCAGACTCGCATTTGCGGAATATCGCTTTTGAAAACACATGGGAAGGAACAGATTATGAAAAAAATCCCAGTGGAACTGAAGAAAGTCTGGAAGCCATTACACTTGAGGACTTGAAAAAGCACTATAATACAGTAGTTGTGAAAAAGAACACTTTTTTAGTAGTGGTAGGAAATATAACAGAAGAGGATTTAAGAAAAAAGGTTGAAAGCACTTTAGCCAAATTGCCTGAAGGAAAAGAAATGGTTGCGAAAAAGGAAAGAACTGGCGTTAAAGAAGGACTTTCAGTAGAGAATCGAAAACTTGAAACGAATTATATTCTTGGCATATTCGATGCACCGGAAAGGGGCACTACAGAATCTGTGCAGAATGATTTGGCAATGAGTATTTTGGGAGATCGATTTTTTGAAGAGCTAAGAACAAAACGTAGCTTAAGCTATGCACCGGCTGCAAGCCGTACAGGTTCGATTGCACATCCTATGAACATCGTTTATATATCTACTACCGATCCGGAACAGAGTTTGGAAGTTATGGTGGAAGAAATTAATAAAGTTAAGACCGATGGATTTACTGATAAAGAACTCAAGGGTAAAAAGCAAGCTTACCTTACTCAATATTATATGGGGCAGGAATCTAATAGTTCAATTTCAATGAGCCTGGGAATTAGTGAGTTAAACGGTGGATGGGAAAAGCTTGATACCTATACAGATGAAGTGTTGAGCACTGAGGTTGATGAATTGAATACCATCATGCAGAAATATGGCGATCAAATTTACTGGACATATCTGGGAGATGAAGCACTCATTAAACCAGACTTTTTTCTGCAACCCGTTAAAGCGAAAGAAGTTAAAAAATAACTTGTGTGCGATTAACCGTTTCTAACTAAATATAATTTTAGAAAAGCCACTGTTAATAAAGTGGCTTTTTTAATTCCCTCTAAATTTTTGTCTTCCAATAAGAATTTCAAAATAAAGTTTGAAGTCGCTCATTAACGACCACCACGGATATTGGAAAGTTGCCGGCTTGTTTTTTTCTACAAAAAAATGTCCAACCCAGGCAAAAAAGTATCCGCTTAAAGCGGCATAGAGAATGAACCATGGATTAAGAAATACAACAGCGAGCAGCACCCAGCAGAAAAATAGAGTAGTTCCAAAAAAATGGAGCAACCGTGTTCCTTTCTTACTGTGCTCGGTAAGATAGTAGGGATAAAATTCTTCGAATGACTGGTATCTTTTGTCCATTTTTATTTTCTGTTTTCCCTGGTAAAGCTATCCAATATTCTTCAATTTTTCAGAATTTGCCAGTTCAAAATAAGTGCTATATTTGAAGGTTTAAATGATAGTGTTATTTTGACACTAATAAGATTGTTCTAAATTTATTACAATGATTAAACCTTTTTCAGCACTGATTTTATTGGTAGCAGTTGCGCTGCAAACAACCGGGCAGGTTGTTACAATCGATCCCGTTTTTGCTACGCAAACCGATAATGTAACCATCACATTTAACGCTTCGCTTGGAAATGGAGAGCTTGAGGGAGTAGTTCCCGTTTATGCTCATACCGGTGTTATTCTGGAAGGGGTAGATGGTTGGCAAAATGTACAAGGCGATTGGGGTACTGCCGATCCACTTGTTCTTATGACCCCGTTAGGAGGCAATCTTCATGAAATTTCATTTAACATTACAGATTTTTATAATCTTGAGCCTGGCGACGTGGTTCAACAGCTAGCTTTCGTTTTTCGAAATGGATCTGGAACAACAGTAGGAAGAAACGCAGACGGTTCTGATATATTCGTTGATATCTATTCCAATTTATTTACCGGGAATATTACCGAGCCATTTGAGCCGGAAATCTTTTTCGACGCTCCTTCAGATCTCACATTTACAGCTCAAACCAATGAGTCGGCCAGCATAACGCTTTATTTAGACGATGCCGAGTTGGGAACAGGAGCAGGTGTTACAGAGTACAGCGCTTCCGTAGATTTAACCGGCCAACCTAGCGGGCAATACTGGCTCTGGATGGAAGCCAATAATGGAACTCAAACGGTTACCGATTCCACCTACGTAATCATTCAGGGCGACCCTGTCGTAGCGCCATCCCCTGCGGGAGTAGTTGATGGAATAAATTACATTGACGATGAAACCGTTATTCTGCAAATCTTCGCACCGATGAAGGAATTTGTTTATGCTCTGGGCGATTTCAATAATTGGCAGTTTCACCCCGAGTATTTTGCGAATATTACCCCTGAGGGTGATCGATTTTGGGTAGAGATTGATGGTTTGACCCCGGGTCAGGAATATCGTTTTCAATATTCTATAGATCAAGAAGATATGCGCGTTGCAGATATCTATGCCGATAAGATACTCGACCCTTGGAATGATCAGTACATACCAGAATCAATTTATCCAAACCTAATCGAATACCCTTCGGGACTGACGACCGAAATAGTGTCGGTATTTCAAACAGCTCAGGCATCGTTTGACTGGCAGGTTACTGATTTTGATCGACCAGATGAGAATAAACTTGTTATCTACGAACTGCTTATTCGCGACTGGGACGAGGATCATTCTTATCAGTCCGTAATCGATAGGCTCGACTATTTGGAAACTCTAGGGGTAAATGCTATTGAGCTTATGCCTTTTACCGAGTTTGAAGGCAATGAGAGTTGGGGGTATAATCCTATGTTTTATTTCGCCGCCGATAAATACTACGGCACCAAGGATGATTTAAAAATGCTCGTTGATGAGTGCCACTTACGTGGAATAGCAGTAATTCAAGATGTGGTTTTCAATCATTCTTTTGGTCAGAATCCTCAATTGAGAATGTATTCTCAAAGCGGCGGCCCTTCCGGCCCTCCAAGTGCCGAAAGTCCATTTTTTAATGTAAATGCTACACACCCTTTTAATGTGGGTTACGATTATGACCACAGTCAGCCGATTGTTCAGGAGTTTGTAAAAAGAAATTTGCAGTACTGGGTTGAGGAGTATAAAATTGACGGGTTTCGTTTTGATTTGAGCAAGGGTTTCACCCAGAATCAATCTAATGATGTAGGCCAGTGGAATCAATACGACCAGTCACGGGTAGATCACTGGTTTCGCATACGCGATGAAATTTACAGCTACGACTCTGATGTTTATATGATTTTAGAGCATCTTGGAAATAACAATGAAGAAACTGTTCTGGCTAACGGTGGAATGATGCTTTGGGGCAACATTAACCATGAATACAACGAAGCATCCATGGGTTACTCTAGCAATTTAAACTGGGCCGATTATCAAAATAGGAATTGGACTGATCCCAAACTGGTATCTTACGCTGAAAGTCACGACGAGGAACGATTGATGTATAAGAACCTTGAGTTTGGGAATAGCAATGGTGGCTATGATATTACTGATCTTGAAACGGCTCTGGCCAGACAAGAGGCTATAGCGGCATTTCTTATCCCTCTTCCCGGTCCTAAAATGATATGGCAGTTTGGCGAGTTGGGTTATGATTACTCAATAAATCACTGTCCTGACGGTACGATTGATGAAGATTGCCGTGTAGCCAATAAGCCTATCCGTTGGGATTATTTTGATGAGCCGGCACGACAACGACTTTATAAAGTGAATGCCGCATTGAATAATTTGAAAACTGAGAACGAAGCCTTTTCTTCAACCGATTATACATGGGATGTAAGTGGTTATGGAAAGCGACTAATCATTGAACACGAATCGATGGATGTGGTTATTATAGCCAATTTTGACGTTGAGGAGATTTCGATCATACCCGGGTTCACGCAAACTGGCACATGGTACGATTACATGTTGGGCGAGTCAATAGTAGAAGAAAATCTGAGTAATGCCTTCCTTCTGCAACCGGGTGAATATCGAATTTATACGGATGTCGAATTAGAAACGCCTGATTTGACTGTTGGTCTGTTAGACCGAGGCGATGATAAGCAATCAGCGGTAAGCATTTACCCGAATCCGTTCAATAATCTCACAACCATTTCGTATGAATTGACTGATGCCGATAAAGTTGATGTGAGAATATTCGATTTAAACGGGCGAGTGGTGAAGAACATTTTTTCCGGAACCCAAGGTGCGGGTTACTACAATCTCATTTGGGATGGAAAGGATGAAAGCGGGAATAAATGTGCCGCCGGAGTTTATACAATTCGTGTTGCTACGAGACAAAGTGTAGGAACTTCAAAGGTGATTTTTACACCTAATAGATAAACTGATTTCTTCTTACTTGAGCAAAAATAGTTTGGTAGGAGGAAATCGACTTGGATTAGAGTAGGAGAATGTGTTAAAATTGAGGTTTTTGTAAGAGCTGGCCTCTTAATTTATGCTCTCAATTACAGTTGTAGGGTGTTTTTGTTAAAAATATTAAATGCTTTAAGTTTGAGTCCCGAGGTTAATAAATTTCATTTAAATCTTTCATATTCAGTGTTTAATCTAATATTAGATGATGTTTTTGTGAAGTCGCCGAGTAATCGATGAAACGCAAATTTATCGGTTAGTGTTAACTTAACACAAAGAAAATTTCTATTTTAGCCCACCGTAATAAATCATTCAGATATGACCAAAATTTACACAAAGTACAGTGTGATTTCTATTGCCTTAGTACTCATGTGCTTTACAGCCAATAGCCAGAGTATAACAGGTGTCGTTTACGACGAGTATGGAGCAAGTATGCCGGGGGTAACCGTAAGAATTGATGGAACAACTAAAGGTGATGCCACCGACTTAGAAGGAAAATACACAATTCAAAATGCTCCTGTTGGAGAGCAAACCCTTATATTTTCGTTTATAGGTTATCAACAAGGCACAATGACAGTTAATGTGCCTCCCACTGGAACGGTAACGGCTGATAGGAATATGGAAGTCGACTCAGAAACACTCCAGGAGTATGTGGTCGTGGGATATGGTGTTCAGCGGGAGAGAGCAGTTACCGGAGCTATATCGAAGGTTGATGGAAAGCAAATCACAGATATTCCCGCACCGAGTTTTGAGGCTGCACTACAGGGAAAAGCAGCTGGTGTACAAGTAACACAAGGTAGCGGCCTTGCAGGTAGTGCTTCGGTTGTACGTATCAGAGGAATTGCTTCTATCTCTGCTGCTGGGGATCCGCTCTACGTGCTGGATGGAATACCCATTACCCAGGATTACTTCCTGAACGGAAACCGTGGAGCTATGAATAACAACCCGCTGGCCACAATAAATCCAAATGATATTGCCAGTATTGAAGTTCTTAAAGATGCTGCCGCAACCGGGATTTACGGTTCGCGAGGAGCAAATGGAGTAATTCTAATCACCACCAAAACCGGATCAGGAAAAGGTTGGGGTTTTGATTTTAACACGCGATTTGGAGTTTCTCTACCCACTGAGCGACCCAATATGCTGAATAGCGAAGAGCTGCTTGCAAATATATCAGGAAGCTTGGGAAAATGATGGGAATGTTGGACTGGCTCCCTTGCGCGGAGCTAGAACTTGGGAGCAAGCCCGAAATACGGATACCGACTGGGTTGATGAAACAATCCATACCGGATTTAAGCAATCTTATAATTTAGGTGCCAAATTTGGTTCAAAGAAATTTAAACTATTCTCATCCATCGGGTATGATGACAATGGAAGTTATTTAATAGGTAATAGTTATGTGCGTTCATCATTTAGAGCAAATGGAAGCTATGAGATAAGTAAGAAACTTTCGTTTCGGCTAGTACCTCGTTTAGTCAAGGGGTGAACAACAGGGTGGATGCCGCCTGGAGTGGTGGCCTCGGTGATGCGATGTCGACTGCACTACCTTACTTTCCTGTTTTTTACGAGGACACTGTGTTTAGCGGAGGTGACAGTCTTACATCTGCCCGGTGATTACTTTGCCGATGGATCCAATCCGGTAAGAAAAAGAGAATTGCAGGACTGGCGAACCACTGAATTTCGATCAATCAATAATGTATCACTTGAGTATAGACCTATAGAGAAACTTTTTTTTAAAGTTTATGCGGGCTATGACTACATGAATTTGAAAGATGATAAGTATCAAGATGCAAAACTTAGAAATGCGACTAGACTAGATGAGCTAAACGGACTCGCTGAGAGATGGGAAACGACCACGAATAATTTTAATGTAAATGCTACAGCGACTTATTTTCACGATTTAACCGAAGATCATAAGCTAACTTATCTTCTCGGTGGAGAATATCAACAAGGCAGATCAGTTGCTAATCCGCGTAAGTTCCGTCAGGATGGTGCTGTTGATGGTACTTTTTATGATAATGAAGATTTACTTAATTCGGAGTTTTTGCCGGTACTGATTCAACTTCAGGCAGGCTGGTTTTGAGGAGGATAACAATGGTATTAATAGCATTGAGGTTTACAATTTTATTAGTGCATTCGCCAGAGTTAATTATGCCTTTAGGGATAAATATTACGCGCAGGCAAGCTTTAGAACAGATGGTTCTTCGCGATTCGGAGAGAATAATAGATTTGGATTCTTTCCTTCAGCATCTGTAGGTTGGGTTCTGAGTGAGGAGAATTTTATGGCCACTGTAAAAAATGTTTCTTTCTTAAAATTACGCGCTGGTTGGGGGATAACGGGTAACGCTGCAATTCCAAACTACCGCCAATATGGCGGGGCTGAGATTGCTTCTAATGGATACAACAATCAAGACTTTCGATATTTAATCTTTGCTGCTAATCCTAATCTTCAATGGGAAACGGCAAATACAATTGATTTTGGTTTAGAAGCTGGATTTTTTGAGGATAGAATTACTACTGCTGTGTCTTTTTATAATAAAAGGACTACTGACGTTTTACTCAATATCACACCGCAATTAAGCACGGGCTTTGAGGAATTTTGGGATAACGTAGGAGAAATTAAGAATCAGGGAATTGAGTTTCAGGTGACTTCAGTAAATTTTAGTAAAAAGAATTTTACCTGGAAAACGGATTTCAATATAGCTTATAATTATAACGAAATAGTAAGTATTGGTAGTTATTCTCCAGATGCAATTAGCGGCGGAACAAATGATACCCGCGTAGTTGTTGGGAAGCCCGTTGGAACGAACTTTCTGGTTCGTTTTTCACATATTGACCAGGAAACCGGGCGCAATGTTTATTTGGATATTAATGGAAATGAAACCATGGAATGGAATCCGGAAGATAGAATTGCAGTAGGTCGCGTGCTACCAAAAGCAATTGGTGGTATGACAAACACTTTTGTAATAGGCAACTGGAATATCGGACTGGTAATGGTTTATAGTTTGGGTAGCAATATCTATGATTCATCTTCAAAGCGCCAGCTTGGTGTAGTTTCTGATTGGAACATGCGTACAGAAATTTTTGATCGCTGGCGCCAGTCGGGCGATGAAGCAGATTATGCCCAGGTATCTTTACTTGGCGAGAATTACGGTCTTGATGATGCCTTCAACAATAACACAACGCAGTTTTTGAAACAAGGAGATTATCTCCGTTTTCGACGTTTGAGTGTTGGGTATAACTTTCCGAAATTTAAAATGGGTGAAGCTCAATTTCAGGGTGCCAGCGTGACATTATCAGCTGTAAACTTTCTCACCTTTACAAATTTCGATGGATTGGATCCGGAGATAGCTCGTGACTTTGACAATGCAACTGATAGAAATATGAGTCCGAACATCACTTATTTAACTCCACCACAGGAGATGTCTTTTAACATCGCTCTAAGCCTTCAATTTTAAGAATATGAAAACGAGAAATATTACACGCGCATTATTTTTTGCACTCGGAGCTTGCTCATTATTTTTGGTGAGCGGATGTAGTGATCTCCTCGAACAAAAGCAGCAAGATACCGGGAGTAATGTACTTCCATCTGAAGCTTTTCAAACTTCTGAAGATCTGAAGGAATTGTTGAATAGCGCTTATGATGTTTTGGCAAATACCTATAACGGTACTTATCAGAATCTTCCTACTCTGATGACTGACAATCTCATCAGACCTATAAATCAGGATAATTATGTCTCTGTTTGGTTGCGTCGTTCTACAATTTTCAATTCAACGGTTGGCGATGGATTTAAGCAGCATTATATTGCAATCTTGCGAGCCAACACGGTATTGGAAAATTTAGATAATGTAACTGGTTTGTCAGCTTCCGATCGTTCCAAATACGAAGCTGAAGCACACTTCATCCGTGCCCTTTGCCATTTTGAAGTAGTTCGGTGCTGGGCACAACCTTATGGTTTTACTCCGTCAAATTCTCATCCGGGGATAGCCATAGAGAGTTTCTTCAGCGATTGAGAATGCTCCACGATCTAGCGTTGCTGAAGTTTATAGCTTTATACTTTCCGAAATAGCAGCTGCCAAAGCCGGATTGCCTGATGAAAATGATGTTTATGCCACTCGCTGGTCAGCAATAGCTTTAGAGGCTGAGGTGAGATTTCAGCAGCATGAATACGAACTGGCTTATCAGCTTTCCAATCAGCTATTGACCGAGGGTCCCGCTGTTTTTGATGTGGCCGTAAATAAATATCAGTTTCCACAAGCCAGCCCAGAGTCGTATTTCTATATCTACTCTGCTACTCGTTTGGATGGAGAAAATGTAGATAGCCGCAACGCTGGTTTTAGAGATAACTACTTCAATGGTGGAAATCCAAGACTACTTCTGCCAGAAGATCTATTCGCTACTTTTAAGCAATATGGAGATTCCACTGCGCGTGGGGTACTTTATGGATCAAATGAACAGGACGGGAACATCACTTATTTCACACGAATGTTTGATGCACAATTTTTCAATATTCCAGTATTCACCTATACGCAAATGATGCTCATTCGAGCCGAATCGCTTGTGGAAACGGGTGGAAACCTTTCTCAAGCTATTGAGGATATAAATGCTATTCGTGAGAGAGCATATGGTTCAAATATTGCTAATTTATTAGACGAAGCTTCCGCGGATGAGGTTATGGATGCGGTTCGTCTTGAACGCAGACTCGAATTTCCATTCAATGGCCAACGCTTCCACGATATAAAGCGAATAGGCTCTCAGGGAGAGAATGTAATTGTAAGGGGTGCACCGTGGGATTGCAATGGAATGGTATTGCAGTTTCCGGCGGTTGAGGGTACAGATTTTTTTACACTTAACCCTACCGGAGGTTGTTAATTCTAAAAATTCAAATCGATGAAAATCAATAAATTATATTTACCCTTTTGCTTGATGATGGCCTTTGTTGCTTTTCATAGCTGTAAAGAAGATGAGCCAGAAATTGGCGAACCTTTTAGTAAAGTGGAAGGTCTTACGGCTACCGATTGGATCATTTCTGAGGTGTATTTGGTAGATGAAACCAACCCTGCCAAACCGGAAAGGAATATATCTTCTTTCTATACAAGCACAGACAATCTTCTTTTCGTATCTTTTAGTGCAGGATGGAACATTTAATGTAACTCCCGGAGACGGACTGAATTTCTTTCCGGATGCTGGCACCTGGTCATTCGATGATGATAATGCGCCAACAGAGATTATATTGGTTTCGACTGATGGAGTAACCACGGTAGCACCTCTTGGAGGGCCTACCAGAATAAGTGATCAACAATTGAAAATTAATTTTGTAAAACGATCTTGTCTTGATGGTGCTGAAGAGAAAGCTGCTTTGGGTTATAGACTGATATTTAATAGACAATAATGAGAACGATGAAAATGAAAATTAGTCATATTGCACTTGTTATTCTTGCTCTTGCCGGGTCTTCGGTTTCCTTGTTTGGTCAGGGTATTTATTTTGATCCTACACCTACAGATGTAACAGTACCTGCGAGATTCTATGTGGATGTTACCAGTCCGGAATGTAATTGCCCCGAGCTCCTTGATGTGAATCCTACAGATAATCCGCTTTATATTTGGACGTGGGATCCGAAGACGCACGCCGCCGGTAAATGGCACTAATATTACAAATGGCGACTGGGGAAGTTCGAGCGAAAATTTGAAAATGACTCAGGATGAGAATAATCCCAATCTTTGGTATTTTGATTTTGTTGGTAGTTTCATTGGTTGAATTCTACGAGCAACCAGCTGCCGTATTTTATGCCAATGCGGATATGATTTCTTGTCAAAGAAAAAAATGGTGCCCCTGCAGATCAACCTGAGCAGAAATCAGCGAGATTTAAACGCATTACCAGAACCGTGGGTTGTTTTGAGAAGATTTGCCCGTTTCCAACTGTATTCTTTCAGGATGATTACTTCGTAATTTCTTATGATAATAAAAAGGAGACTGTTCCAACTCTGCAGAATCTCGGGCCGGATGAATGTTTGATCTGGTACAGATATAGAGTTAATGGAGGCGCCCTGCAGACATACAGAGAGGAGACCGAAAAATTTAAGATGGCCTATGATGGAGATGGCGTGTTTTCGCTTACCATGATTCCTGAGGATTATTTTGAATTAGCAGACGGCGATGAGCTCACACAAATTGATGTGTTAATTACCAAAAGTCCGATTAATCAACCTCCATTTACTGCAGCAATTACTCTATTTCCAGGTTGCGAGTAAGTTACAATCTTTGTTCAAATATGAAAAATCCGCATTGATCCTTCGATGCGGATTTTTTATTGGCTTTGTTAAGTAAAATGCCAGGATGAACTTCTTCACCGCTATTGCTCGTTGCTTATTTTTGTCTAGTGACTTCTACCTAGTCCTATTCCTTTTCATCAAGCCATTATACCGTTGGCGTATTAAAGTTGAGATTATTTCGTTGTTGATTGTACATTCGTACCTTAAGATAAAACCAAGATGATTAAGCTTCAGGATATCAGCAAGAGCTACATGGTTGGAAGCCGACCGCTACCTGTATTGAAAGGTATTGATATGGAAATCAAGAAAGGCGAGCTGGTTTCTATTATGGGCTCCTCGGGTTCGGGAAAGTCAACTTTGCTTAATATTTTGGGAATTCTCGATAATTATGACTCAGGTACCTATCACCTGGATGGCCGCCTGATTAAAGATCTGAGTGAAACCAAAGCGGCACGATACCGAAGCGAAATGATTGGTTTTGTTTTTCAATCTTTCAATCTTATCCCTTTTAAAAACGCCATGGAGAATGTGGCTTTGCCATTGTATTATCAGGGAGTAAAGCGAACAAAAAGAAATGAACTCGCGAAAGCAATATCTAGATAAAGTTGGACTACTCGAATGGGCTGATCACTCCCCTAATGAGTTGAGCGGTGGTCAAAAACAAAGGGTTGCCATTGCACGATCCTTAATTTCAAATCCTAAAATAATATTGGCCGACGAGCCAACAGGAGCGCTGGATTCAACTACTTCTTATGCGGTTATGGACTTGCTAAAACAATTGCATAAAGAAGGGATGACCGTGGTAATAGTAACGCACGAGAATGACATTGCCGAAATGACTAATCGGCTAATTAAGCTTAAAGACGGAATTATAGAGAGTCATAACGCCTTACATCAGAATGTTTGATATAGACAAATGGCAGGAAATATTGGCCACTATCGGGAAGAACAAGCTTCGTACTTTTCTTACCGCATTTTCGGTAATGTGGGGAATATTTATGCTCGTAATTTTGCTCGGAGTCAGTCAGGGTCTTCAAAATGGAGTTGAAACCAGCTTCAATGACGATGCAATAAATAGCATTTGGGTGCGCTCCGGAAAAACCAGTGTTGCTTATAAGGGTTTAAAACCTGGTAGAAAAATTCAATATACTACTGAGGATTTTAATCAAGTGGTGCGCACTGTCGATGGAATTGAATATGCCACTATGCGCTACATGGTCTGGAATGCTGAGGTAACTTACAAAAATGAATATGGCACATATCCGATAAGAGCGGTAAACCCCGATCATCAGTTTATTGAAAATAGCGTGATACTAAGCGGCAGGTTTTTATCGAATGAAGATATCTTATCTAAAAGAAAATTGGCCGTTATAGGTAAAGATGCTAAGAATGATCTTTTTCCTGATGAAGATGCTATCGGAAAGTATATTCAGATTTTTGGTATTCCATTCAAAGTAATAGGGGTTTTTGAAGACACCGGGAACGATCGCGAAATGCGGTACGTTTATGTTCCTATTACTATTGGTCAGCAGATTTTTGGAGCCGGCGACGACATTGATATGTTTATGTTAACCACGGGAACATTATCGCTTCCAAAAACAATAGAAATGAGCAGGGAAATTGAAGATATGCTCAAGCGAAAATATAGTGTAGCGCCTGATGATGAGGCGGCGATTTATGTGAGAAATAATAACCAGGAATTTAAACAGGTATCAGATATTCTGGTTGCTATGAAAGTTTTTGTGTGGATAATAGGTGTATTTACAATTATAGCGGGAATAGTGGGTGTGAGCAATATTATGAGCGTAGTTGTAAAAGAACGAACAAAGGAAATAGGGGTTCGAAAAGCTTTGGGGGCCACACCTGCATCTGTAATTGGGTTGATACTTCAGGAGTCTGTTTTTATTACCGCCCTGGCGGGTTACGTTGGTTTATTGCTCGGTGTTTTTACCCTCGAAGGATTATCTAGACTTATTGGACAGCAAGAGATGTTTGAGAGACCTGAGGTGAATTTTAGCGTGGCTATTGCCACTTTGATAATTATGGTTCTTGCAGGGGCTTTCGCCGGATTTTTTCCTGCATTGCGTGCCGCCAGAATTAAACCAGTTGTAGCACTTAGAGATGAATAGCCATGTTTGACAGAGATAAATGGGCAGAAGTATTTCAGGTGTTGGGGAAAAATCCTTTCCGCACTGCAGCAACTGCATTTGGAGTGATGTGGGGAATCATGATGCTTATCGTAATGATGGGCTCGGGTAAGGGATTGCAAAATGGAGTACGGGGTAATTTCAATCGTGTTACAAACAGCATGTTTCTCTGGTCTCAGTCTACAACAATGCCTTACAAAGGCTTCAAGCGGGGTAGAAATATTGAGCTGGATATTACTGATGTGGATTACCTGAGAAGATCTGTTGATGATATCGATATCTTATCTCCACGAACTCAGCTCGGTGGTTACCGCGGAAGTAACAACGTAAACCGCGGAATTAAAACCGGGGCCTTTACCGTTTATGGTGATACACCCGATTACATAAAAATTGAACCTCGACCTATTTCCGAGGGGCGTTTTATTAACTGGAATGACCTGGAGGAGATTCGAAAAGTATGTGTGATTGGTGAGCGGGTCTATGCTGAACTTTTCGCAAAAGGTGAAGAACCGCTTGGGTCTTACGTTGAAATTAATGGAGTGAATTTTCAGGTAATAGGAGTGTATAAATCCAGCTTTACAGGAGAACGCGCGGAAGAAGATACGAAGAGTATTTTCATTCCGATCACGACCTTTCAAAAGGCTTTTAACTGGGGTACTACTGTAGGATGGCTTAGCATTACCAGCAAAGAAGACAGGGATGTGGCTGTGATGGGCGAGGAAATAATAGAAAAATTAAAAGCAAGACACAAGGTAAACCCGGATGATGATCGTGCTTTTGGATACTTTAATCTGCAGGAGCGATTCAATCAGATGAATGGCATTTTTATGGGAATTCGCGGATTGTCCTGGTTTGTGGGAATCTTAACTCTTTTTGCCGGAATAATAGGCGTAAGCAACATAATGCTGGTAATTATCAAAGAGCGCACAAATGAGTTGGGTGTACGTAAGGCATTGGGCGCAACGCCATGGAATATTGTATCCCAAATTTTACTCGAATCACTTTTTCTTTCTTCCATAGCAGGTTTTCTCGGCGTTATAAGCGGGGTATGGCTGCTTGAGGGTGTAAGTGCTTTACTAGAAGGAAGTAGCGGAGCTTTCAGAAATCCGGGAGTGAGTTTCGAAGTTCTGTTTTCTGCCCTTACTGTTTTAATTGTTGCCGGGGCAATGGCTGGGTTGTTGCCCGCCATCCGAGCGGTGCGCATAAAACCTGTGGAAGCATTGCGAACTGAATAATATTAGACAAACAAATAACTAACCATGAAAAAAGTCATCTTTATCATTGTCTCAATTCTAATTGTCGGCTTGCTGGCCTGGACATTGATTTACGTGTATAATAAGTCGCAGGAAAAACCGGTTTCGTTCAAGACCGAAGAACCATATTATACCGATATTATTCAAAAAACAGTAGCCACAGGATCCGTTATTCCCCGAAAGGAGATTGATATTAAACCAGTAGTTTCAGGAATAATTCAAGAGTTACTCGTAGAACCTGGAATGCAGGTTAAATCTGGAGATGTACTGGCAAAAATTAAGGTGATCCCGGATATGGTAACTCTTAACAATGCTGAAAATCGTGTAGAACGCGCAAAAATAGAACGCGATAATGCAATGGTAGATTTTGAAAGAAACAAGACATTGTTTGACAAGGGCGTAATTTCTCAAGCCGACTTTCAGCCCTTTCAGTTGGCTAAACGCAATGTAGAGATAGAACTGGATGCCGCTGAGGACAACTTGAGGATTATTCGCGAAGGCGCTTCAAAAAAGAATAGTGCTACGTCGAATACATTCGTGAGAAGCACCATCAGCGGAATGGTACTGGCTGTCCCGGTTGAAATTGGGAACTCTGTAATAGAGGTGAACAATTTCAATGAAGGAACTACCATTGCGACAATTGCTGATATGAGTGATTTGATATTTGAAGGTAAAGTTGACGAATCGGAAGTTGGTAAAATCAAGGAAGGAATGGATTTGATACTAACAATTGGGGCCATTGAAAATGAAGAATTTGAGGCTTTGCTCGAATATATTTCCCCTAAGGGTGTGGAAGAAAATGGAGCTATTCAATTTGAAATCAAAGCAGCGGTAAACTTAAAGTCCGATCAATTTATTCGTGCGGGCTATTCTGCAAATGCCAATGTGGTTCTGGCGCGCCGTGATAGTGTGCTTGCGATTAATGAAGGTTTGGTGCAGTATGAAGATGAAACTGAAACTTTTGTTGAAGTAAAAACCGGTGAACAGCAGTACGATAAGCGAAAAGTTGAACTCGGATTGTCTGATGGAATCAAAGTGCAGGTTTTGTCTGGTGTGGATAAGGGGGATAATATTAAGATTTGGAATCAGCCAATCACTGAAGAGTAAGTTGAATATGATTGTTCGAATTTTGTTAGTTCTTGTTGGGCTTTCGCTCGCTTCCTGTGCAGAAACCACTACACAAAATACCACTAACCCCAATTTTGAAAAAGTCGAACTTGACTACGCTCAGGGTTTGCGTATCTGGAAAAATGGATATGAATATCGTGTAGAAATCAGAAATCCGCGAGATACAGGTGAGCTTGTGAAATCGTACTTTTTTACAACCGAACAGGTTGTCAACAAAAGGGATTCAATTTCTATTCCGGTGAAAACAGCCGCACTCAATAGCACCACATTTATTGCTTATTTCGATAAGCTTGGCAAGTCCGGGTTAATTACCGGGGTAACATTTGCAGACAGAATGATGAACCAAAATCTTCTAAATCAGGTTTCTGAAGGCAAGACCATTGAGTTAATTTCGGCTGGTGAGCTCGATTTCGAAAAAGTGCTTTCATTAAATCCCGAGGTGTTTATGGCTTACAGCTATGGCGATAGCGACTTTAGCCGAATAGAGGATCAGGGAATTCCGGTGGTGCTCAATATGGAATATCTCGAAACGCATCCTTTGGGACGTGCTGAGTGGATTAAGCTGGTGGGAATTCTCACAGGGCAGGAGCAGGCTGCAGACAGTATTTTTAATGCTGTAAGAGACCACTACCGAGAACTGCAAAATCAAGTGAGTTTCAAGTCATCCTTGCCCTCTGTGTTTACAGGTAGCAGATACAACGACATTTGGTACGCACCAGGCAGCGAAAGCTACATTGCCAATTACATTCGTAATGCCGGGGGAAATTATGTTTTTAACGATTTGGAAGGAGCTGGAAGCCATGAAATTGCCTACGAGACAGCCCTCAAGGCCATTTCAGATGCTGAATACTGGGGCATGGTTACATCGCAGGACGATCTGTTCACAATGCAATCTGTACTCGAAATGGACGAATATTATGGCACCTTCAAATCTTTTCGCGACAGCAATATTTTCGTTTGCAATGCTGCAAAAACCGATTATTTTGGTGATGCCGTGATGGAGCCACATGTGATTCTTTCTGATATCATCTCAATTCTTCACCCTGATATTCTACCTGATTATACCGGTAAGTATTTTCGGAAGGTGGAGTAGGGGTTATCTGTTATTGGAGAAATCTCAATAATATTTCTGTTTCCAATAATTCCCGTTTTCATCAGTCCGCTATGATTATCTTTGCGCTATGGCGAAAAAAATGCTTCCGCTTTGGATTGGTCTTACGCTAATTTTGGGTTTGCTCTTTGTGGTTAGTCTTTTTTTGGGGTCCGTTTATATTCCTGTTTCTGCCATGTTTGATGGTAGCGAGCTGTCGCAAATTGATAAGCATATTTTATTTGAGTCGCGCTTCCCAAGGGCCCTTGTCGCGCTGTTTGGTGGTTCGGCGTTGGCGCTTGCAGGATTGTTTATGCAAACGCTTTTCCGAAATCCGCTGGCAGGACCCTCCGTTCTGGGCATCACTTCGGGTGCTTCGCTGGCAGTGGCTGTTTTAACGCTGGGCGTTACGGCTTCTGTAATTAGCCAATATCAAATTGCCCTAGCCGCAGTGATTGGAGCTTTTGCTGTTTTGCTTATTATTCTGGCTGTAGCCAAAAAGTTTTTTGATGTTACCGCCGTTTTAATTGTCGGTTTGATGCTGAGCTTTTTTACATCTGCCATAGTAAGTTTGTTGCAGTCTTTTGCTTCCGCAGATGCCATTAAAACATTTGTTTTTTGGGGGTTTGGGAGTTTTTCGGGCGTTTCCCTTGCTGATATTTATATTTTTATTTTTCCAATCACATTCGTCCTTGTACTCTCACCGCTATTTATCAAACCGCTCAACGTACTCTTGCTCGGCGAAATGCATGCCGGCTCAATGGGAATAAATGTAAAATCGCTCCGCATCCAAATTATGGTTGCCACCGGAATTTTGGCCGGTGTTGTAACTGCTTTTTGTGGTCCGGTGGCTTTTCTGGGGTTGGCATCCCCCCATATTGCACGCTTCGTATTTAAATCTGTTGATCACCGTATTATCCTGCCGGCCACTATTTTACTGGGAGGAATTCTCGCTCTTGTTTGCGATATTATTGCCCGTTTGCCGGGCAGCGATTACGCTATTCCACTCAATACGGTTTGCGCATTTATGGGCGCGCCGGTTGTAATCTATTTAATTATTGCCGGGCGAAAAAAGAAGTTTCTACTATGAGCGCAATCAGGGCCGAAAATATTTCAATTTCCTACCATTCCCGAAAGGAGAACCGTACAGTGCTCTCTGATTTTAATCTGGAAATGCGCAAAGGTGAGATGCTTGCGCTAATTGGCTCAAACGGTACTGGAAAGTCGAGCTTACTAAGGGTTCTCTCCGGATTGCAGGAACCGGGTAATGGAAAAGTTTTTTGGAATGAGAAAGACCTTTCAAGCATTTCGTTGCGAAGTCGCCCGCGCTACCTTTCCAATCTATTCAGCAACTACGCCCGTGTAGATGGATTTTCAGTTTTTGATCTGGTCTCTCTTGGAAGGCAGCCTTATACGGGCATGTTTGGGAAGTTAAAAACAGAAGATGAGCTCGCCATAAACGAATCACTTGAAAAAGTAGGGATGTCTGCCTTCGCGAATGGCGCCATCGGTACCCTGAGCGACGGTGAGTTTAGAAAGGTGATGCTGGCAAAGATGCTGGCTCAAAATGCTCCTGTTATGATTCTGGATGAACCTACTACTCATCTGGATTTACCCAGCAGCATCGAATTTTTGAAACTGCTTAAAAAGCTGGTGCGCGATGAACAAAAAACCATTTTACTGAGTTCTCACAATATATCTTTGGTTTTTAAAATGGTCGATAAAATTGTTCTGCTCAATGATTCCGGTAAGTACGTTTCCGGAACGCCTAAGGAAGTAGCAAACCACGAATTGATGTGTAGCTTTTTAAGAACCTCAGATGTTTATTTCGAGAACGAAAACCTGGTATTTAATCCCAAATTATGAAAGTTAGTGTAATAGGTCTTGGCTGGTATGGTAAAGCTTTGGCTGCAGAACTATCTTCTTCTCATACAGTTGCAGGAACGAAATCAACCAAAGAAGGAGTTCGGGAATGGAACGTTGATTCTGTTTTAGCTCATCATCTTAATTTGAATGAGAAGGTTGATTACAGTCTGCTGAGACCCGTGTTTGATGTAGATTGCCTCGTGATTAATATTCCACCCTCGGCGGCGGAAGCTGTAGCATATTCCATGCAAATGCAGAAAATCCTTGATGGAATCAAAAAGTATAAAGCAAGTCACATCCTATTTATCTCTTCCACCGGAGTTTTTGGTGAGCACCAGTTAGAAGTTGACGAAGATACCACTCCCGAACCTACCCGTGGCAATGGCGAAGTTCTACTACGTGCGGAAAATTACTTTATTGAGCATTTTGCCGGAAGGGTAAGCATTATCCGTCCCGGTGGTTTGGTTGGGGAAGATCGTCACCCGGTGAAATACCTTGCTGGGCGAGAACGCGTTTCCGGTAAGGACCACCCCGTGAATTTGGTGCACCGAAAAGATCTCATCAGATTGACCCAATTCATTATTGAAAACAAAACCGAACGGTCTTTTTTTCATGCGGTTGCAGCTGAACATCCGCCAAAAAAGGCGTATTATACAGCTGTGGCTGAAAATAAGGGGCTGAAAAGCCCGCATTTTGACGAATCAGATATAACCCAGGGAAAATTAATTCTTGGCGATAAAACGCAAACTGAGACGATTGGTTTTGAGTTCAACGATCCGTATGACATGGCCTGATTGAATCCCGGCTTAGCCGTTTAACCAGTATGATTGATAGTAAACCATAAGCTAAAACCGTCCCGGTAACAGCTTCGCCAATTCGCTTTCTTCCTTTTCTAACTTTTTCAAGAAAGCTTTTGATTCTTCGCTATTGTGATTTTCTATTTTGTGATCTGCCATAGACTTCCATTTCTTGATCCTCGCCATCAACGGAAGTGCGTATTCGGAAATAAGTGCTTCACTAAACTTCTCCTGTATAAGGCGAATACCGAGCTCATTCAAATGGATAAAATCATCCTGACGATAAAAACGATAATCGCGCAACTCGTCCATTACAAATTCATAAACCGGTAGATACTTTGCGTTGTCATATTTGCTTTCAAGCAACTCGCAAAGCCTTATTAAACGAGCCTTAGACCGGTTGTTTTCTATTGCTCCATGGCGCAGGTGTCGGATAGGAGAGACGGTAAGAATAATTTCGAGATTTGGGTTTATCTCTATGAGTTTTGCAAGTGCGGCGTCAAGCGAATTCAGCATTTCCTCTTCCTCAAGCATACGTTTTAAAAAATCAGAACTTGGTAAATGGTGGCAGTTGTTTACAATTTGCCCGTTGGCTTTATATTCAAAAGCAATTGACGTTCCGAAGGTGAGAAATAAGAAGGAGCTTGAACGAAGATCTTTTCCTAGCTTCTCAATGGCATTGTTTATTTGCTTTGATACGATCTTTGAATCTGAATGGTTAAAGGAACTGTGGAAGTCGGGATGTACATAAACTTCTCGACTTTCAAGAAGCTCCGATTCTGAAATGAATTCATCATCAATACTTCTGGAAACATGCCGAGCGATGCTAATCGGGTTATAGGTGATTCCGCAAATATTGCTTAGCGAATCAAACTTCATTTCTCTGAGCCATCCACCAATGTTTTCGGAAAAGCAACTGCCCATAAACACGCATCCGCTATGGTAATCTATTTTCGGTTCAAAAGCAGGAAACGCTATTTTCGTAAAAAATTCCACAGCCCAAAATAAACTAAAAATCCGCCATCTATGACGGCGGATTTCTAATTTTAATTTGGATTCTAATTACAACTCTTCGTAGCGGAAAGTAAATTTGACAAAGTGCATACCACTTGATTTTCGCGGGTCTAGTCTGAGTTTTTCCAATTGATCCTGAACGTAATCACCGAGGTCATTGTGCGAAGCATTCATCTCTTTTACTTCTACATACCCTTTTTCGCTCACCTCAAATTGCACCATAACCACTCCGCGAAGTTGATTTTTCATGGCAAACTTGGGGTAAGAGATTTCCTTTCGAATTACCTTTTGCATCTCACTTCCCGGATTTGATCCCTCATGAGCTGAAAAGTTTAATAAAATGATAAGTACTGTTAAAATAAGTGTACTCAACTTTTTCATTATTTTCTGTTTTGATTTTCGGGGCAAAGGTGAATCTTACTGGTTGCTAATATGTTTTCTAGAGTTTATTCTTCTTTAAATATTGAGTTACCCGAATGTATCTACCATAAAACTATTACTGCTTTTGGGTAGTGCATTTTTTCCAATAGGAATAACTTAGATTTGTATCGGATATGGCTCTAGAAAATGCATCCGTTTTAAGCGTAAGAAATTTATCATACTCCTATGATAATGGGAAGGTGATATCTTTTCCCGATTTTGAAGTTTTAGAGAATGACCGCTTACTGATAACAGGAAATTCCGGTACGGGAAAAACCACTTTACTGCATTTGCTAAGTGGCTTATTGATGATTCAGAAAGGAGAAATAGTCATTTCCGGAAGTGAATTGAAATCTTTATCTCAAAAGAAGCTTGATAAGTTTCGAGGCCGTAATATTGGTTTGGTTTTTCAACAGCCTAAGTTCATTGGTGCGTTATCGGTAATAGAAAACGTGCTTACGGCGCAATATTTTGGAAGTGGGAGTGTCGACTCAAAAAGAGCACTTTCCCTGCTGGCAAAACTGGGAATTGAAGAAAAAGCCCATAAGCAAACAAGACATCTGAGTGGAGGAGAGCGGCAACGCCTCGCAATTGCACGTGCATTGGCTGCAAAGCCAAAAATTCTTCTTGCAGATGAACCTACATCAAGCCTCGATGATGTAAATGCCGATATTGTTTATAATCTGCTGGCTGAAGAGTCTAAAGAAAACGATGCCAATTTGATTGTGGTTTCTCATGATCAGCGACTGAAAGCAAATTTTGAAAACACGGTCAACTTATGAATATTTTTAAGCTGAGTTTTAAAAATCTGCTCGCATCACCTTTGCGTTCACTTCTTACGCTTAATCATCCTGAGCGTGGGTGTAGCGCTGGCTTCACTGCTTATCCTTGTCGGCGGTGCATTGGATGATAGTTTTAAAAAGAATATCCGGGGCATCGATATGGTGGTTGGCGCAAAAGGCAGTCCACTTCAACTTATTTTATCATCGGTTTACCAAATAGATAATCCAACCGGAAATATTGATTTGGCGGAAGCCAGAAAACTTGCTAAAAATCCCCAGATCAAGGAATCCATTGAGCTGTCTTATGGAGACAGCTACAAGGGCCGCAGAATTGTAGGTACTTCACATAAATATGTGAAATTGTATAACGGTTCTCTTAACTCCGGGCAGCTTTGGCAAGAGCCTTTTGAAGCTGTTCTTGGTGCTGATGTCGCTCTTGAGTTTGATCTTAAAATTGACGATTCGTTCTATAGCTCTCATGGTATTGATGGAATGGGTCACGACCACGAAGACCATCCATTTGTGGTAGTTGGTATTCTGGAAAAGTCAGGTTCGGTTCTAGATAAGCTCATTCTCACGACTCCCGAAAGTATATGGGAAGTGCATGGCAATCACGCTGAAGAGGACAGTACTCAAAATCAGGAAATTACAGCTATGCTCGTAAAATTTCGGAATAAAATGGGCATCATGACTTTACCGAGAATTGTAAATCAGCAAACGAGTATGCAGGCAGCATTGCCTTCAATAGAGGTAAACAGGCTATTCGAGCTTTTTGGTCTGGCTATTTCTACCCTTCAAATTGTTGCATTCGTAATTATGGGCTTGGGCGCAGTCAGTGTTTTTGTTTCTATGGTTTCTGCCCTGAGAGACAGGGCTTATGAAATGGCAATGCTGAGATCAATGGGTGCCTCCCGGGGGCAGATATTTGGTATGATTATCCTGGAAGCTACACTGCTCGGATTTACGGGTACGGCAATCGGTGTGCTTTTGTCACATGCAGGAATAGCTTTTTTAAATAAATATGCCAATGAGCAGTTTGGTATCAATATTGCAATTTGGCAGCTTACAACGTTAGAGTGGTACCTTGTTTTGGCCACCATTTTACTTTGTATTTTTGCAGCCATTATTCCGGCAATCAAGACTGCAAGATTAGATGTTTCAAAAGTATTATCCAGTTATGAAAACTAAATTATTCCTATTCTTTTCGCTTTTTGTAAGCACTTCTTTGTTCTCTCAGTCTGTTCCCGAAGTTAAGTGGACCGACCTCATGGATATTACCTTCAAGGATATCTATCTTGAGAAAGATGATATTTACGTCTATTATCCTCTATTTGGCGAAAAGCAGAAAAAGCATGATGGTAAAACTATTCAGATTACGGGTTATATGATTCCCATTGATGTGGAGCAAAACCAATATGTGCTTTCAGCCTTTCCGTTTAGCGCATGCTTCTTTTGCGGAAATGCGGGACCCGAATCGGTTATGGCCATTTACTTTCAGGGCAATACGCGCCAGTATAACACCGATGAAAGGATAAAGCTGGAGGGAACTTTAGAATTAAACGATACCGACGTGGATGAACTGGTTTACGTTCTGCGAAATGCAAGTGAAAAGCCTTAAATAAATCAGGTTTCTCTACTTAAAACGAACCTGCTTAAGATTTCAAACGAGCCTTAACCCAGTCATCAAATCTGAATATTTCGTAAGAAAAGGGCTCCCATGCAAATTCCTGTTCCTCTGATAATTTTTTCAGATCATCTTCAATAACAGGTTGAGTTTCTTTAAAATCATAGTTCCTGTTTTTCAACTTTTTGAATACTCTAAGAAGCATTCTATCTCGTTTACTAAATGTGTTCACAGCTTTTATTTCCTCTATATTTTTAAAAGCTTCTGTGAGTGATTGATTTGCCAGATTTTTATTTTTCGGAAGGAGTTCAATGCCGGAAATTAGGAGCAAAAAGTTCATTCCTAACTGCGTTTCATAAGAAATATTGGGTGTAGGTGACGCTTTCGCGAGTAACAATTTTGCCGCTGCTGCAGTTTTTGATTTGGCATGCAGAAGTACAGCATTAAAGAAATCGTACTGGGCTACAGCATATGGAAGTGTTGTGATGTATCGGGATTTTGTACGTAAATCAAAAGTACGCTTCAGCTCGCTGTAGTTCTTGAGATAAAAATCCAGGTAAACAATTTTCGATTGGAGGATATAATAGTCATAATCAGACTTTTTAAAGAGCTCCGACGCTTCCTCGAATATAGACTTAGCGTCTTTATATTCACCTTTTTGAACGAGGCAATGTCCGGATTTTATTAAGATTTGTGCTTCGCGCTCTGAACTTTGCAGGGAAGCTTTAGATCTAACGTTGAGCAATAGCTCGTCATATTTTTTGCTAGCCGCTGCAAATTTATTTGAATTCTTTAATTGCTCAGCTTCCACCAGATTAAGAAAGAAGTATACTGTGTCGCTATTTGCCTTTTTTGAAAGCTCTCCAATCTTTTTAACAGCGTCATCAACAGATGCCTTGTAAGCTTTCGGCAGAGGCATATTAGAATACATTAATACGTGTTCGTAAAGCTTTTTAGACTTGTGAATGGAATCACGTTTTAGTTCAGCAGCTTGTAATTTTTCTTCAATAGTTTCAAATTCCTTTATATCTCCATAAATGATGGATTGGAGCTTTAAAAATTCATAAGCTTCGATAACCTGATCGAATTCCTCATATTTAGAAGATCTTGAAATTACTTCTTCCAATAAGAGGTTTCCAATTTCAGAAAGACCTTTCTTTAGTAAAATCTCAGCTAAAATTAATTTTTTCCTACCGGCAGATTTATTTCTGAAGCTATTGCTATACTCAAATTGCTTATCAATATTCTCTTCTAAAATAAGCGCTTCATTAATCACACTGCGGGCAGAGCGATAAAACAATGAAATATTTTTTGCCTTGGTATCAAATTTAATTTTATTCAAAATTTCCATTTCTGAATTTTCTGGAAATTCGCGAATGGCATCTATTAGCTCGCTGGTTTTTAAAATTTGAGATGACTTTGAGCTCGATAAACTTTGGATGTGCTTATGTATTGTCTTAAGTTCCCCTCTGCTGCAATTTAGTATGAGTTCCCTGATTTCTCTATATCTATCCATTTGTATATATACTAATTTGTTCGACTATGAAGTTATTTTCACATTTTACAAGTTTGTTACGTTCTTACTAAAAGCTGATTTATTGAAGAAATACTTGTAAAACAATAACTATCACTATTCAACAATAGAATGTGCAATTTGTTTTAGCAAAAAAAAGATAAAAGAAATTTATTAATGACAGGTGGCCTCACTACTTATACTCTATTTTTATTTGACTTATAATACTATAAGAACGTATTAATTGATAATTAACCTTTGTGTTTTTTGAGATGTAGCATTTCGGAAAGACACATGAGAATGAGAGCTGGTAATTTCCGAAAACCAGCCTTATTTAAGAAGGGTTTTTTTGAGATGTACGTTCGAAAATCTTATTCTGTTTGCTGAAATAGTACCTCGTTGTGTCGGCACTGAAAGTTGCTTAAGCTTTTTAAAAAGGCATTAATCCATGAAAAAATTTAGGTAAAATAAAATCAATGGACGCGTGAGATCAAAGTTTTGAATTTTTGTTAGTCCTGCAATTTCTTTTTTGAAGGTCGTTAACATTAACTAATCGATCTACTAATTTTGCACGACTAATTTTTTGACTTCGTTTAGATATTCGTTACTTATCTGGACCATATAAATTCCGGGAGGTAACTTACTGTATCTAAGTTCTACTAAGGTACCCTCATCAGCAATCTGGGTTTCCCAAACTTTCGTTCCTGACAGATTGTAGAATGCGATTTGTGTTTTACCTTTTGATAAAGCATATGGCAGTCTTACAAATACAGATTGATTTGAGCTGGGGTTTGGGAATAAGTACACATCATCTCCCGATTCAGTATTGGTGTTTACAACAGATACCACATCAGAGTATTTAAATGTGCCGTCAAAATCTACTTGCTTTAAACGGTAATAAGAAACACCGGAAAGAGGGTTGCGGTCTTTTTCTGAATAATGCAGTAGAGTGTTAGAATTTCCAGCTCCTTTCACTCTGGTTAGCGTCGTCCAGTTTAGCGACGCATCAGCCCTTTCAATAATAAAATAATCGTTGTTGACTTCTGATGAAGTGGCCCAGGAAATATTTACGTGATCAACTTGAAATTTGCCATCAAAACTAAGTAGCTCAATGGGTAGCGGCACAATTGTGCTTTGGTTTCCCAGTGCCAGATACGCGCCGTCATTAACCGGAATTTGAGAAAACCGAATGCTGTTTCCGCTTAGTGACACACCATTTGTATAAACTGAAGCATTGCTAAAATCGCTATGATCGGCGTTATAATGAATCAGAAGTCTTAGCTCATTCGGATTGTCATTGAAGTTAGAGGCATTTTGGGCTTCACTATAATTTATAGTTATGTCAACCGTGTTGACACCTTCGCCACTGGTTTCATTAAATCGCCAGACTCTTCCCGATCTTTCGACTACGCCTCCAGGTAGATAGTCTGATGAATACGGCCAGGTATTGGTTAATTTTTCCTGATTGTGTCCCCAGGTCAAAAAAGCATTATTTCCTGAAAATTCAGGATTGGTAACTAGCAATTCTGCTCTACCTTGAGCCGCACCATGGAGATTTCCATCGGCCAGTTTCCCAATCCCTGCCACGTCTAGATTAAAATGCGGATTAACATCCAACTCATCTGCATAAGCCAAATTAAAGTACTGCACAGAAGGAGAAAGAGGAATATTAAACTTTGCCGAAAGGTAATTGTGAATGATTTGAATTCTAGTTTCATTCATCTGCGGTTCATTAAAATAAACCATTTCTGCTATATCGCCTTTAAAATTTCTCCCGTTTGCTAGACCACTCTCGCCATCGTAAAACCGCGAGTCCTGATTAACGCCACCAATTCCCGTGTGAGCAGAATGTGTGTATAGTCTTCCAACAAATCCGTTGTAAACCCCATTTTCTATTCCATTTACATAAATGCGCAAACCCGAATCTGCAGCTCTGTCGTAATGGCAACTTACAACATACCACTGATTCGGAAGGATCGTAGCGGATGATAAAGCGTAACTGGAATTTCCTCCCCATGGAGAAAGTGGACCTGAAACGTCGTCTTCCTCTATGTTCCAGGCGTGGAAGTAAAGACTGTTGTTGCGGAGATAAACATTCAATCCCCGGCTTTTACCACCTTGCTCGAAAATTACCTGAGGTGTGCTTACATTTGAAACAGTTTCTGGTTTAAATGCAAAAAAGATAGATTTTGAATCATAGAACCCCGCTGTATTAATCAGAAAACTTCTTCCTGAGGATTCGGGGCTTCCGACTGCCAGTCGGTCGTTATTTCCATCAAATCTTAGTGTTCGATGGTTGTTCACTCCTTGAGCCGGAGTGGTCACTGTGGGGCGGTTAGATCCACTTTCAATAAACTCTATTGGCCGATTGGAATAATTGGGAACATTGTCAGCAAGACCTTCACTGGCCTGGTCGAGGATCATCCAGAATGTGTTGTCCCTTAATTTACCTACTCCTCCGGCACCCTGCCACTCAAAGTCTTTGTATTCTTTTATAGTGTATGTGTGGTTAATCTGAGTTCCCAGTCCTACATTCGTTCCATCTCCTAAAAGGGTAAATTCAATGGTCTCATCAGGTTCATCAGGGGTGTCATTCCCATTAATAGTAAGATTTAGAACCCCAGTTTCCGGCTCGAAGTACAAATATGAGAGCGTGTCGCCCGCTTGAATTATTACCGTACCTGAAATTGAAGCTTCGTAATCTGAATTTGAATCTATAGCGCCATTCGTGGCATCTCCTCCACTAATTTCAAATGGTATTACAATTTGTTTGGCGCTGGGTGAACTAAGTTTAACATACACTCTGGGATCAGATATTATTTCAAACCCCTCAGATGCGGAGGTTACAAACTCAGCTGCGGGAGCTGCATCATTGTCTATTATTTTTAGGTCGTGATTTATTATACTCGATGCATCTGTTCCAACCCCGGATTGTGGTTCCAGAGTGAATTGAATCGTTTCATCAAATTCATCCAGATTATCATCAAACAATGGGAAAAAGAACGAGGCTGCAATATTTGATCCTGCAATAAACTCCAGATCAGTATATCTGTCTCCGTTTCCATCCGTACTCCATTCCGTATTGGGCAAAGTGTAATCTAACCCATACTCGGCCGTTCCTATCTGATAATCGTAAATTCTAATAACTGAGGGAGAGTCGGTATTTCCAGTTATTCTAACCTCAACTTGTGCGAGGTTCACACCGGGATTTCCACCTTCTAATGTTGTATCATTCAAAGCTAAAGAAAAGGTAGCCTTCGGTTCAGGATCATCATCATAAATTTTGAATGTAAGGGTATCCTGCTCCCCAATATTCAACCAGTTTGACGTTGTACTTTGATCTAAAACTATTTTGAAGTCAATTACCGGTTGGATATCCACTTCATCTTCAAAAATTATATTAAAAGGAATGTTCCCGTTTTGCTCAATGCCCGTAAGGCTAATGCTATTTTGTGTGTATTCATAATCCGTGTTTGCAACAGCGAGTCCGTCTATAAAGCTATAGCCTATAGTTGGGCCGGTAATTGCAAATGGTTTGTAGTTTAACTTAATACCAACACTATTCGGGTTAATTATTGGCGAGTCACCCTCTACAGCTATTGCCGAATTTTGGTTAAACGAAACGGTAGGTCTAATTGCCGCAACTGAGAGGTAAGCTCCATCTTGAATCGTGGTTATCAGCGAATATTCTGAAGTTACATTGTTGTAAGCAAGTTCAAGCACGCGCGATGTGGCCGATCCAAAGTTGGGAAGGGGTCCATTTTGTTCATCTATTATCAACCCATACTTCGCAAACCCCGAAGGAAGCGGGGGCAGGTCTGACTCGGAAAAAGTTATTTCTACCTTTTTTTCACCCCCAAGATTGTTCGGTTTCCTGTTGAATCTCCATGTTCTTCTTAACCTTTGAACCGAGGCGGAGTCTGGAGTATTTTGAGTCGTCCACAACAGTGGGTTGTTGTTGTGACCTACAAGCAAATACTGTGGGCTATTGACTGGAAAAGCCAAATCCATATTAACTTTAATCTCAAAGAGGTTGTCGCCTTTACTAATGTTATGAAAGTCAGTATTTGATTCTTTTCCAATTCCGATTACACTATTTCCATATCCTGACTGGTAATCGTACTTGTCGTCCTGAATTACATTGGCGAAATATTTAGCTGCCAGGTAATTCTGCACAATTATTCTTTCAGCATTATTTAAATTATAGGCATAATAGCATATTTCGGCAATCCGTCCTTTAAACAAATTCTGCCCGGTATATTCAGAACTAGAATTATAACATGGGGTAGATCCATTACAATTCGGACTATACCATCCTGATTCGTTAACAGTTAAACTATTCACTCCTCCAATGCCGATAGGGTCGTCATGAAGACCGAGTCCGCCAAAGCCGGCAGCATGATTTCCAGCGGCTTGAATACTTCCGAAAGAACCACCATTTAAAGTGCCTTTTAAAGCATCGCCGGTGTAATCAATTGAGTTGTCTTCTGGTGCATTGTAGATGAATGATAATACATAAGTCGTATTGGGTTGTACCGGACTCGTTTTATATGTGTATCCAAATTTGGGTACTTCACCAGTTCCGGTTTCACTATTGCCGTCAAGATTGTTATCATAGGACCCCATGTAAATATTGTTGTTATAAATATACATGTTGAGCCCGCGCCAGCCACCGCCTTGTTCCCATAAATACTGTCTTTCAGTCACATCGTTTCCGGTTCTGAAGGCAATGAAGATGGTTCTTTTGTAAGTGGTATATTGGCCTGGGTTTGTAGCAAGATCAACAGAATAGTCACTATTGCTTTCACCTATTAGAAGCATACCTCCATCTTCAAATGATAAAACCGGTTTGCCATTAATACTTGATGCCGGAGAGTTTCTAAAGAGTGGGGCTGGAAATACTTCTTCATAGTCACTGCTCCAGAAGGCTTCATCGACAATTGATGAATTAGATTTATCCAGCCACAAGGTTACCTCTGTGCCATCTAGTTGGGAGGAAAGATCGCCAGCGTCAAACCAGGCTCTGCACTTTTTCAAATTGCTCGAGTCATCGCTCACTCCTCCGGGGCCTGATTGTGCCTCTGAAAAGCGAGGTAGGAATAAAATTATTCCTATCCCTACGAAGATTGTTTTTAGAATACTCATAGCATTTATATACAGTAATGTCTCATACTTCCCTTAAGGAAGTACAAAAATATACAATAGATTCCAGCGGTATATTGTTTAAAATTAGATATTTTGGGATTTTATGGATTCTTCTTAGTGAAAGAATACAGGGGCTCAAAATGGGTGTCAACTTGGAACTAATGGGAAAAGCCTTTATTGAATCCAGTAAATAACTTTCCTAAATGCGGATGTGAATTTTGAATAGATAGCGGTTAAGTTCTCTGGCTAGGAGGCATTCTCTAAGTGGACAGAAATGCTCACCAAATGTGTAATTACTTAACGAATACGATCTACTAATTTTGCACGACTAATTTTTTGACTTCGTTTAGATATTCGTTACTTATTTGAACCATATAAATTCCGGGAGATAACTTGCTGTATCTAAGTTCTACTAAGGTACCCTCATCAGTAATCTGGGTTTCCCAAACTTTTGTACCTGACAGATTGTAGAATGCGATTTGTGTTTTACCTTTTGATAAAGCATGTGGCAATCTTACATATACAGATTGATTTGAGCTGGGGTTTGGGAATAAGTACACATCATCTCCCGATTCAGTATTGGTGTTTACAACAGATACCACATCAGAGTATTTATAGGTGCCATCAAAATCTACTTGCTTTAAACGGTAATAAGAAACACCGGAAAGAGGGTTGCGGTCTTTTTCTGAATAATGCAGTAGAGTGTTAGAATTTCCGGCTCCTTCCACTCTGGTTAGCGCTCGTCCAGTTTAGCGACGCATCAGCCCTTTCAATTATAAAATAATCGTTGTTGACTTCTGATGAAGTGGCCCAGGAAATATTTACAATAGTTCCGATTAATTTGGCATCAAAATTAAGGAGTTCGACAGGTAGTGGATAAATAGGACTTGTATTTGCCAAAGAGATGTACATGCCCTCTGTTATAGGGACAGCATTAAAGCGAGCCACGTTTCCACTTAAAATCTCATCCACATCAATTACTGTAGACGTGCTAAAATTATCCGGGTCCCCTGTAGTATTGATAAGTAATTTCAATAAATCGGGATTTGCTGAAAAAGCAGCAGCATTTTGAGTAACAGAAAAACGAATGAGAATATCTGCATTTGAAATTCCACCAACTGGATTTTGGCTAAACCTCCAGATTTTTCCCGATCTTTCTGTAATGTTTGAAGGTAAAGAGGTATTAGACAGGGGCCAGGTGGTCGTTAAAGACTCATTGTTATTTCCCCAGTTTAGAAATGCCGTGTTGTCAGAAAATATTGGATTTGTAACCCGCAACTCCGATGCACCTTGAGAGTCACCATGAGTCTGATCCCCTACTTTTCCAACTCCGGCCATCTGATAATTAAAATCTGGATTCACTGTACTGGTGTTATTTGCAAAAGTTAAGTCAAAATCCTGACTGCCAGGACTTAGTGGTATATTGTAAAGAGATGATAAGTAATTGTGGAGTATGCGAACCCGTGCTTCATTCATCTTTGGTTCATTTAAATATAAAAACTCTCCAATCTTTCCATCAAAATACCAATCACTATCACCGGTTCCGCTTGGTCCTGTAGAACTCATGTTGTGAATCTTTGTCTGATGCCAGGCTGACCCAATTGAAGTTCGACCACTATGGGTGTATAACCTTCCAACGTTTCCAGTGTAGGAGCCCTGTAAAGTACCATCAATGTACATTCTAATGCCTGCAAATGGTGGTTCTGTTTCCGAATCAAATCCGGCTTTTCTGGAGTAATGGCAACTCACTATATAGTTTTGACCTGCGACTAAATTAATGCTTGACTGAACGTAAGCGACTCCTAAGCTACTGGTGCTAGTGCTGTTGTTCTCGAAACCCCAAGGACTGTAATTTCCGTCGTTATTTCCGTTCCACACATAATAATAAAGTTTATTTTGAATGATGTAAACAGACATACCACGGGTTCCTCCTCCTTGTTCGAAAATTACTTGCGGAGTGCTTAGATCTACCCTATCAGGCGAGAAAACAAAGAAAATTGATTTGTTGTCGTAAAGTCCTCCTGTATTTATTTGTGGAAATTGACCCTCCAGACTTCCCGAATCACCAATTTTCAAATAGTCGCTAGTTCCATTAAAATCCACCAGCTTATGATTGTTAAGTCCGGAAGCGGTGCTTGTTACAGCCGGCCTATTTGAAGAATTGTCCTGCAGAATCTGCACTGGTCGCGGAGAAAGGTTTGGAACGCTGCTTATATCAGATCCAGTGGCAGCAGCATCGGGAACCATCCAGAAAGTATTATCCTGAAATTTTCCAATTCCTGCAACACCTTGCCACTCAAATTCAGTATATTCTTTGATAGTATATGTGTGGCTAATAGTCGAGCCTAAGCCAGCATTAACCGTATTTAATTCGAAATCATAAACCACAGTCTCATCACCTTCCGGTGAAGCATCATTACCGTAAACCGTAAGTGGAATAAAGCGTTCAGTTACTCCAGGAGGGAAAACCAAGAAACCGTTGGAAGGGCCTGAATAATCGCTTTCAGCTAAAGGATCTGGAGTGGCAGTACCAACACCCCTTTGATAAGGGATGGATACTTCTTTAGCGCTTGGTAAGCTAAGAGTAACGTAGATTCTGGGTTCAGAAATTGATTCATAACCTTCTGAAGTACTGGAAGAGAATGTTGCAGTAGGTTCAGGGTCCTGATCTATTATAGTCATCGTGTGCTGCAAAATACTTCCCGCACCTGTTCCGGCTTCGCCACCGTTTGCGAGCAAATTGAATTTAATTGTTTCGTCATATTCGTCAATATCATCTGACTTAATGTTGATATTAACCGTCGCAGTTTCATTAGTTCCAGCAGGCACGGTTACCATAACTCTTCTGGAATCATTTAAAGTATTCCAACCGTTGCCCTCCGATAAACCATAATCATTATCATAGGTTGCAGTGCCTGCTACCGCAAGATTGGGTCTGATAATTTCCATTGTTGATGGTGCCGTAGTCGTACCGAGTACCTGAACCTGAATTTCAACAGATCCGTCGTCTTCAGATACGGTGCTCGTTGAAGTTGCAAATGTTATTTTTGGTGTAGGATCATCATCGTAAATACTATAAGTTAATGTATCCTTAGATCCAATAAACAAGCCGGGTGTGCTCGTGCTTTGGTTTAATACAATGAGAAAGTCTTTTGCTGGAGGTGTTCCGACTATATTGTCATTAACAATGGTGAACGGAATAAAAGTTTCACTCCCTCCTGATATAGTGTTTGCGGTGCTAGTGAACGGAGAGTTATATTCTATGCCATCTGCTGCTGTACCATCCACAAAATCAAAGCCTACTGTATATGCCTGGGTGTCTGCAGGTTTATAGTTCAATATAACCCTTGCCATTCTGGAGAAAGTAAGAGGTGGGGGGTCACCTTCAATTGCATAATCTGTAAATAATTCGAATTGAGCGATTGGTTTTATCGCGCAGATTGTGAAAAAGGCTCCATCCTCAATATCCACATCTGCGGT
Organism: uncultured Cryomorphaceae bacterium; assembly: GCA_963748925.1. Lineage (GTDB taxonomy): Bacteria > Bacteroidota > Bacteroidia > Flavobacteriales_D > Cryomorphaceae > Cryomorpha. The sequence continues at coordinate 123,574 of CAVVKG010000003.1, forward strand.
TAAGGTACCACTTCCGTTATCTACCAATTCTATAATCTGAGAATTTGATTGATTGAAATTAGGAAGATTGGCACTCGTGCTTTCAACTAAAATGCCATACCTGGTATGGTTTGCCGGCAAGGAGGGGAGTTTGGCAATATCCTTCGGATGTAGCTTTACTTCTACTGTTTTATTTGATGGGTTGACTCCACTTCTATCCCATCGCCATACTCTTCTAAGCCTTCGGATAGAGGCAGAATCCGGAGTGTTTTGGGCTGTCCATACAAGGCTGTTATTGTTATGACCTACCAATAAATATTGAGGTGGGTTAGGAAAAGATGAGGTGAGATTATTCACGCTTATTTCAAAAAGATTATCGCCTTGGCTCACATTGTGTTCTACACCAGCAGGTTCTCTACCTATACCTATTACTCCATCTCCATATTCAGCTTCATAAATAAACTTATCATTTGCTATTACATTTGAAAAGTATTTGGCGGCAAGATAATTCTCGACAATAATGCGTTCTGCCTTATTTAAAGCGTAAGCATAATAACAAATTTCAGCAAGTCTTCCTGTAAATAAGCGTGTTCCAGTTATATTGTTTCCCGTAAGGTCTCCGGTTTCATCGTAAGAAGTTCTGTTCAAACCTCCTATTCCTATAGGATCTGGATGTGTAAACACACCACCCACACCGGGAGCCTGACAACAACCGGTGAGCATCATTTCCGGAAAAGGCTGACCGTTAAGTGTACCGCTTAATCCCGAATACAATGATGAGGCAGGGTTGTATGAATTCGTTATAAGTACGTTGCTGTGAGCCGCCGTTGGTACGTCATACACAAAAGACAATACATAAGTCGTATTTGGCTGTACAAGCAATTGTTTATAGGTAAAACCAAACGGAGGTACATCTCCGGTACCCGGGTCGGCGTCTGTTCGATCATCATAAGCTCCAATATTTATGAAGCCCGCATTAATGTAGATCAGAAAACCTCGGTCGCTCCCACCTTCTTCCCAAATTATTTGGCGGTCAGTTACGTTATTTGAAGTTCTAAAAGCAAAGAAAAGTGTTTGCTCGTAAGTGGTTAGTACGCCAGGGTTTGAATTTAAATCGGCTGAAGGAGGAACAGAATTATTCCCGTTCCATTTACCGATTGAAAGCATTCCTCCATCTTGAAAAGAAATAACCGGCTTACCATTAATTCCGGCAGACGCGGCATCCCGGAAAGACGGTTGAAGATAGAGTGCCGCATCTTCAGAATCCCAAAATGCAGAATCGTTAACCAGCGAAACTGATTTGTCGTACCATACATTAACCGGGTCGCCATCAGCAAGATTTGTTAAGTCTCCTGCGTCAAGCCATAATCTGCAATTTTTTTGGTTATCGCTATCATCCGTAACTCCTCCGGGGCCCCTTTGAGCAAAAAGAAACACAGGAAATAGCAGTGCGACTAGTAAAAATTGTAGTTCTGTTTTCAAGATTGATGTTTTGGTTAATTTCAATCTTCCTGATGATTGATTTGACGCAATCAATTCAGAATTCTTACTTCAAAAATACAATTTATTAGTCTGACATCAAACAATACTATCGACGAACCTCCTAATAATGTAAATAAAACATCAATTCATCGCGATTAACACAGTGCCCCTCTGGGGTATGGTATTCGCGAAACGTACAATATCAAATTGGCAAGGTAATTAGTGCTGATGATTTCTTGCATTATTGAATCACAAGTTTTATGGATTCGTTAAGCACTTCGCTGCTTATTTGAACAATGTAGACTCCAGATGGTAAATTACCGTAGTTTAGTTCAAAAAGGGTTCCGTCAGTTTCAAGTTGTTTGCTCCATACTGCAACACCGGAAACATTATAGAACGAGACCTCTGTTTCTAGTTGTGAGTATGCGTGCGGTATCCGCATAAAAACCGATGGAAGTGTGGTTGGATTAGGGAAGAGGATCACGTCATCACTGCTACTGGAGTTGGTGTTCATAATAGAAACTACATCAGAATATTCATAGGTTCCATCAAAGTCAACCTGTTTCAAACGGTAGTAGGAGAGACCTTCGTAAGGGTTTCGGTCTTCTTCAAAATACTGCATCAACGTATTTGAAGTACCTGCTCCAAGGGTTGTTATTACCTCCTCCCAGTTAAGTGACTGATCAGCTCGCTCTACAGTAAAGTAATCATTATTAAACTCAGATGCAGTAGACCATGACAGGTTTACATGATCTACTTCAAATCTTGCATTAAAACTTAACAGCTCTACTGGAAGTGGGTAAATTGCACTCGTATTGGCTAGAGAAACAAACATCCCATTAGAAATAGGCACATTGTTGAATCTGGCTACACCGCCACTTAAAATTGCATCAACATCCTGAACTATTGCTGTGCTGAAGTTCTCCGGGTCACTGGTGCTATTAATAAGTAATTTCAATAAGCTCGGATCAGCTGAAAAGGCCTCAGCATTTTCGGCAGCAGCAAACCGTATTAATAAATCTGCTCGACTGATTCCATCAGCTGGATTTGAAAAGAATTGCCAGGTTTTACCCGATCTTTCCATAATCGTAGCCGGGAGGTAGGTGTTAGAGTAAGGCCAGGTTTTAATAAGGGCTTCATTATTATTACCCCATGTTAGGAAAGCTGTACTGTTCTCGAAGTTTGGGTTAGTTACTCTTAACTCTGATGCACCCTGCGAATCGCCGTGAATTTCTTCACCAACCTTGCCTATGCCCGCCATTTGAAAGTTATAATCTGGACTTGCCGAGTTTGTGTTGTTTGCGAAAGTTAAATCAAAATCTTGTGTGTCACCCGAAAGAGGAAGATTATACAGTGAAGACAAGTAGTTGTGTAGTATACGTGCTCTCGCCTCATTCATACGCGGCTCATTGAGGTATAAAAATTCACCGAGCTGACCATCAAAAAACCAGTCCATCTCGTCAGTTCCACCGGGACCGGTTGATGAGCGATCATGGATCTTTGTTTGGTGCCAGGCAGATCCAATTGATGTCCTTCCGGAATGAGTATACAGTCTTCCCACATTCCCGGTGTAGGTGTCTTGCAAAACGCCATCAATATACATTCTTAACCCGGCAAAAGGAGGCTTAGTTGCTGAGGTAAAACCATCATTCCTTGAGTAGTGACAGCTTACAATGTAAAACTGACCCACACTTAAATTTATACTCGATTGAACATAAGCTATGCCCGTAGCATTTGTGCTTGTGCTATTTCCCGTAAAACCCCACGGACTAAACTCTCCGTCATTATTTCCGTTCCATACATAGAAGTAGAGTTTGTTTTGTAAAATGTATATTGACATTCCGCGGGTTCCTCCTCCTTGTTCATAGATGACCTGAGGAGTAGTTGAATTAACTTTATCAGGAGAGAAAACAAAGAAAATAGACTTACTATCAAACAATCCCCCGGTATTTATTTGAGTAAACTGTCCTTCCAAACTTCCTGAACCCCCTACTTTAAGATTGTGTGAAGTGCCATTAAAATCAATCAGTTTATGATTGTTCAGTCCGCTGCTTTCTGATGTCACCGAAGGTCTTTTGGCAGAAACATCCTGTAGTATTTGAACTGGTCTTGGCGAAAGGTTCGGAACACTGCTCACCCCGGTTCCGGCGCTGGCGACATCGGGAACCATCCAGAATGTGTTATCGTTCATCTTACCAATTCCTGCAACGCCTTGCCACTCAAATTCTGTATATTCTTTAATCGTATAAATGTGATTTGTAATTGATCCGAGACCGCCATTTACAGAGCCTACTTCTAAATCATAGATTACTGTTTCATCCGGTTCTGAGGAGGCGTCATTTCCATAAACCGTGAGTGGAATAAATTTCTCTGTTTCGCCAGCTGCAAAAATCAAGTTGCCGCTTGGCGGTCCTGAGTAGTCACTGCTGCTCAATGGATCTGGAGTCGCGGTGCCCACTCCTCTTTGATATGGGATAGATACCTCTTTGGCACTTGGTGCACTCAAAGTGACATAAATCCGTGGAGCTGTAATTGATTCAAACCCCTCTGAGGTCGCTGAAGAGAAGGAAGCAGTTGGCTCCGGATCCTGATCAGTAATGTTTACGGTATGTTGTAAGATGCTTCCAACCCCGGTGCCGGCAGCTCCGTTTCGGGGAACCAGATTAAAAACAATGGTTTCATCATATTCATCAAGGTCGTCCGGATTAACCATAAAATAAGCAGTGGCAGTTTGGTTGGTTCCCGCTGGAACCGTTACCTGAACTCGCGTTGTAGATCCGTAGTTGGCCCATCCATTTGCTGCTGGTAGCGTATAATCTGTATTATAGGTTGCTGTACCAGATACTCCGACATTTGGTCTAACGACATACATATTAGACGAGCCTGTAGTAGTTCCCAATACCTGAACCTGAACTTCAATAATTCCATCATCCTCTTGCACAGTGCTTGAGGAAGTTGTAAAGGAGATTTTTGGAGTAGGGTCGTCGTCGAAAATATTATATAATAGCGTGTCTTTAGCCCCAATAAATAACCCCGGCGTGCTCGTACTTTGATTGAGGATAATATTAAAATCTTTCGCTGGTGGCGATCCCACTAAATTGTCATTTACTATGTTGAATGGTATATAGGTAAATGTTCCTCCAGGAGGGAAATTTGCAATACTGCTGCCGGGCGGATTGTATTCAACTCCATTCACGGCAGAGCCATCTACAAAGTTAAATCCAACCGAGTAAGTTTGACTCGATGCCGGTTTGTAATTTAAGATGACCTTTGCAAATTTGGATGATGTATTCGGTAAAGGATCACTTTCAATGGCATAGTCTGAGAAAAGTTCGAATTGGGCAATTGGCTTGATTGCGCATAAAGTAAAAAATGCACCGTCTTCGATTGAGATATCCGCAGTATAAGTGCCGCTCCCATCATTCACCAATTCGATTACCTGAGAATTTGTCTGGCTAAAGTTGGGGAGGTTTGCACTGGTATTTTCTATTAAGATCCCATATTTAGAATGACCCGATGGCAATGGCGGGAGCTTCGCTATATCCTGGGGATGTAGTTTAATCTTCACTATTTTGCTGGGTGGATTAACACCACTTCGATCCCATCGCCAGATTCTGCGTAGTCTTCTAATTGAAGCTGAATCAGGAGTGTTTTGATTGGTCCAAATAATGCTGTTATCATTATGACCAACGAGGAGGTATTGGGGAGCGTTTGGAAATGAGGTGTTCAGGTTACCTACACTAATTTCAAAAAGATTATCCCCCTGACTAATGTTGTGGTCTAAGCCTGACTGCTCTCTACCGATTCCAATTACACCATTCCCATAATCTGCTTCGTAAACAAACTTGTCGTTTGCGATCACATTTGAAAAGTATTTGGCCGCAAGGTAGTTCTCAATAATTATGCGCTCAGCCGGATTTAATGCGTAGGCGTAATAGCATATTTCTGCAAGCCTTCCGGTGAATAGTCGTGTTCCTGTGATGTTATTTCCGGTAAGGTCTCCTGTTTCATCATACGATGTTCGGTTTAATCCTCCAATTCCAATGGGGTCTGGATGTGTTGCCACACCACCTACCCCCGCGGCCTGGCAGCAGCCGGTAATCATGGTTGTTGGAAAAGCCTGCCCATTTAACGTTCCGGTTAATCCGGTATATATTGATGGTGCCGGATTGTAAGAATTTGTGATTAATGCATTGGAATGGGCACCCGTGGGTACATTGTATACCAGCGAAAGGACATATGTGGTATTGGGTTGAACATCAAGTCTTTTATAAGTAAAGCCGAATGCGGGGACATTTCCCGGGCCTGGGTCATTGTCAACTCTGTCATCGTAGGCACCAATGTGAACGTATCCTGAATTGATAAATATTAAAAACCCCCGGTCACTTCCGCCTTCTTCCCATAGAATCTGGCGATCTGTAACATTGTTGGAAGTTCTGAATGCAAGGAATAAGGTTTGTTCGTAGGTGGTTAATACTCCAGGGTTGGAGTTCAGATCAATTGATGGAGGAACAGAATTATTCCCATCCCAGGAACCAATAGAAAGCATGCCTCCATTCTCAAAAGAAATTACCGGCTTGCCATTAATTCCTGCAGAGGCAGCATCACGAAAAATAGGTTGGAGATACAGATTGGCATCGTCAGAGTCCCAGAATGCAGAATCATTCACCATCGACACGGATTTGTCATACCAGACATTTACCGGGTCACCATCAGCCAAATTTTTGAGATCGCTGGCATCGAGCCACAATCTGCAATTTTTTTGGTTATCACTATCATTGGTTACGCCCCCAGGACCTCTTTGGGCTAATATGCTGAGGGGATAAAACAAGATGAAAACTAAATATAAATGTCTCACTTTCAAATCACTCGATAGTTTAAGGGATGCTTAAATTACCTTTGAGTTTAATCGCATATTTGAAGCTTTCTACTTGAATTCCAGTTGAAATATAAACTTCTCCAAACCATAAAACCCTCAGGTTACGGTCGGTATATACGTGAAAAGTGTATTAAGGGTTTTAAATTTTTTAAGGCCTGAATGAATACTCAGAGGTATGTGTTTCCGGTTTCACCAATTCTACTGGTAAGACACTTTGATATTCAGATAGACCGGTTATAAGTGAGCAGAAGAATTTTTAGCCCTTACTCAGGCCATATTGTGATAAACGTTTTGAACGTCGTCGTCTTCTTCGAGTCTCTCCAGTAATTTATCAACGTCGGCTTCTTGCTCTTCACTCAGTGATTTGGTATCCATAGGAATTCGGTCAAACCCTGAATTTATAAGCTCCAGCTCTTTTTCTTCAATGGCTTTCTGCAAATTTCCAAAATCAGAAAACGCAGCGTAAATCATTATGCCATCTTCTTCTTCAAAGATTTCGTCGGCACCATGGTCGATGAGTTCGAGCTCAAGCTCCTCCAGATCATTATCTCCTTTTTCAATTTTAAAAAAGCAGGTGTGATCAAACATAAACTCTACAGATCCTGAAGTGCCTAAACTACCGTCGCACTTGCTGAAATGAGATCTTATATTAGCAACTGTTCGCACATGATTGTCTGTTGCTGTTTCAATCAAAATCGCAATACCGTGAGGTGCGTAGCCTTCATATACTATCTCGGTATAATCGCCTTGATCTTTACTGCTGGCGCGTTTTATGGCGCGTTCCACATTGTCTTTGGGCATGTTCACAGCCTTACAGTTTTGAATCACTGCACGCAGCTTCGCATTGCTTTCGGGATCGGGGCCGCCTTCTTTTACAGCCATTACAATGTCTTTACCCAGGCGGGTAAAAGCCTTGCTCATCGCTGCCCACCGTTTCATCTTACGTCCTTTCCGAAATTCAAATGCTCTACCCATGGTTTAATTTTTTGGCAAATTTAATTTGTTTCTGCAGTTTGCTGCAGATGTGGAGTTTCTTTTTGGTTCAAAAGCTCAATGATACGGTCTCTGGAGTATTTGGTAAGTTCATTCAGCGACATAGCATCCACGTCTTTTTCAGAAATGGGCTTACCAACCCGCACAATTACTTGCTTCCCTATTTGAAGCTTCCCTCCGGGTCGCTGGATATCTCTGGTTCCTATTATCGCTACAGGAATTAATCTAATGGGTCCGCTCTTCGCGAGGTGAAAAGTGCCCTTTTTGAAGACTTGTAGTTCTCCTGTTTTTGAGCGTGTCCCTTCCGGAAATGTGCTTATCGCCTTTCCTCTTTTTACCGCCTTGGCTCCCTGCTCCATCGATTTGCGCGCCTTTTCCCGATTTTTCCGGTCTACAAAAACCATCCCTATTGCCCACATTCCCCATCCGAAAATTGGGATTTTCTTTATTTCTTTTTTTGCAATGAAATAGAGTGGGGTGGGCAGGGCAGCGGTGAGCGAAGGAATATCAAAATTTGATTGGTGATTGGAATAATAAACGCCGTGCTCATTTCCTTTTAAATTTTCGAGACCTTCAATTCTGAGTTTTGCACCGGCACACCAGAGCAATCCGGGACCCCAGATTTTGCGGCTCACAAATGAATACACTCCTCCCCTTGGAAGCCAGGAGAAGAGTAGAATAAAGAATGCTGATAAGAAGCAAAGTATAATTATTCCGATTGCTCTGAATAAGCGACTAAAAAACATACAGCGAATTTAGACTAATTCAATTTTTAATTGATGGAATATTTAAAAAATCATAGATTTTATCAGATTCAATTCTGATTACATCACCGGGGCTCATTAAAGCGAGATCCAAATCTTCAATTGCCCATCGCACCAGTCTCAGTGTTGGAAAACCCACTTTTGCAGTCATTCTCTTCACTTGCCTGTTTTTTCCCTCTTGCAGTTTTAGTTCTAGCCAGGAGGTGGGCACGCTTTCGCGGAAGCGAATAGGCGGATTTCGCTCAGGAAGGGTAGGTGCTACTTCTAAAATTCTTGCCCTAGCCGGCAATGTCCTGTAGTTTGTTTTATTAATCCTGATGTCAACACCTTTTTCAAGATCATTTATTGCTTTAGGTGTCACCAATCCTTCCACCTGAATTAAGTAGGTGCGGTCGTGTTTGTTCCCGGGGTTAAGCAAAGCGTTATTTAATCGTTTATCATTTGTAAGAATGAGTAAACCCTCACTATCGGTGTCGAGCCGCCCTACAGGGTAAACATCTCGACGAAAGTTGCCCAGATTTCCCAATGTAGGCTTATCGCCATCTTGAGAAAACTGGCACAACATGCCATAAGGCTTATATACAGCAAAATAATCCACTATTTAAAGTTTTTCAATTGAGCAAAGTCAATATCATAGCCAGCTGGCTGATCTATAGAGTTCAATAGCAAGCGATGTGCTGAGCGGAGTCGAAGTAATGCATTAATGTTAGAAAAGCAGAGTGTACATTTTCGCACTTGAGCATTTTATAACTTTGATACAACGCAGACAATGGGCTATAGAGAAAGTCGTTCTAGTCGTTTCCGCCAAGAATAAGAGGTAATCCATCATCGCCTTGTCCTATTACAACCACTTTGCTATTTGAAGATTTCGCTAAGTCTAATGTCGCTTCTATCCCTTTCCAGCGAAGAAGTTTATCGCTGATTCCTTCAGAAACGATGTCCTGAAAGTCTTTGATTCCCTGAGCTTCAATACGTTTACGTTCGGCCTCTTTGGTTTCTTTCTGAATTCTAAATTCATACTCTTTGCTTTCCTGCTCTTGTTTCAATTTTTGCTCTATCGCCGTTTTAATATTTGGCGGAAGCTCAATACCTCGAATAAGAATTGCATCGAGAAAAATATTCTTCTCAACAAGTCGCTCACGCACATTATTAAAGATTTCATCCTGAATGAAATCTCGCTTTGTAGAGTAAAGCTCTTCTGGATCATATCTACCAATAATTTGTCTTGCGGCAGAACGCACCTCCGGAAGCACAACCACATCCGTGTAGTTAAGTCCGATGGTTTGGTGAATTGTTCCAACTTCGCTGATAATTGGTCGGAATCTGATTGACATTTCCATTTTGATTGTCAATCCATTCTTAGACAAGGCTTCCATAACCTCTCTTTTTTCCTGATTTCGCACATTGTATACGAACATATCATTCCAGGGAGCGATAAAATGAAATCCTTCTTCAAAATGTGAGTCGGTAACCGTACCCTGACCAAACTGTTTGTAGAGCACTCCGGCTTCTCCCGATTTTATTTTAATTGTAGATGTTTGCCAAAGCACCAAAAGCAGTGCGAAGGTTACAATTGCTGTAATAATAATTTTACGTTGATTCGGTTCCATGTTAATTGGGTCTTAAATTATTAGAAAAAAGGAAGATATCCCGTTCAAAACTCGGTGGTCGCTACTCGATTCCTTAACTTTGCGCTAAATTAATATACATTATGGATATAGTACAAGAAAAGAGTAATGTTAGTGTGCATTACACAGGAACGTTAGAAACGGGAGAAGTGTTTGATTCGTCTCGTGAAAGAGACCCACTATCATTTACTGTTGGTGAAGGTCAGATGATTCCAGGTTTTGAAAAGGCTGTAAAAGGAATGAAGCTTAATGAGTCTAAAAAAATCACTATCGCTCCGGAAGAAGCGTATGGTGAAATGAAACCGGAAATGGTTCAAACCATTTCAAAGGAACAATTGCCTCCGGATTTGAACCCAAGTGTTGGACAGCAATTAGCATCACAAATGCCTGACGGACAGCAAATAGTCGTTACAGTTACGGATGTGAAAGACAATGAAATTACAATTGATGCTAACCATCCTTTAGCTGGTAAAACACTCAATTTCGATATAGAGGTTGTGAAAATCGACGCTTAATTAATTGGTTTTTGGATTTATACCAATATTTGCCGCCTTGGCGAAGTAATTTCATGCAGTTATTGAGCGAAGTCGAACCAATCGAATTGAACTCATAACCGCAGGGATTAACTGCAACTAGGGGTATAAAGTCCGAAAGTTTAAATAAGTTTTAAGAATTTGCCGAAGAGTTGATTTGGATTTCCAGATTAATTTCTTCGGCTTTTTTGTGCTTTTTATTCTAATGGTAAATGCACGCAGAGCTTTTTTTTTGGTAAAGTATTATCGGAAGAAGTTTTTTTTACGGTGACTCAAAAGGATCCTGAAAGTGATTTTTTATTCCTGTCAATTATTTAAAGAACTCAGGAAGTTCCTTGGCTAAAATCCAAAACCTTCAGGGCTTTTTCCAGCCTAACCTTGATATAAGATGAATCAATTCTAATTAACCTTTAGATTTTCCTTCGCCCTCGCGCGGCTTAAAGGAATACGTAACATTTACGGGGTTAACGTTTGGGTTCGGTATAGTTTCTGCCCTTATCTCTTCAAACTCCACATCTTCAATATCGTCAGCACTTTCCAAGGTGTCTAAAATTTCTTTTTCCTCGTCAATCTCCCATTGATAAATAGCCTTCTGCGGTCCTTTTTTACGGTATAAAAAAGCGAGTACAACCCCAGCCAATGCACCCCAAAAGTGACCTTCCCAACTTTTCGATGGGTCTGCAGGGAGCACGCCCCACCACATACCGCCATATAAAAACGCTACGAGCAGAGATAGCGCTGCTACACGTTTTTCTCGGCGCACCCATCCGCTGAAAAATAGAAATGAAGCCAGTCCATAAACCACTCCGCTTGCGCCTATGTGGTAAGAGGGACGACCTGAAATCCACAGCCAAATACCTCCCATCAGATATATCCAGATTAGCGTCTTTACAGCAAGGGTGGGGTAAAACTTAAAAAGTGCCCATCCCAAAATAAGCATGGGAATGCTATTGTTTATTAAATGAGACCAGCTGCCGTGAAGAAATGGAATAGTAAAAATTCCCAATAGCCCGGAGGCAGTGCGAGGTTTTAATCCGTATTGAGAGAAATTTAAGCCGGTTTCAAATTCAATAAGAAAGACGATCCACATACCGATCACGATAAATAACGGAACCATGATGGGCGCCAGAAGCGACTTGGTATGTGTTTGAACTTGATTCACACCTTATTTGATACCGCGTTGCTTCTTAATAGTTTCATAAGCCTCCTGAACTTTTATGAATTTCTCCTTGGCAGCTTTTTGAATATCGGGCCCTAGGTCACTCAATTTGTCCGGGTGATACTTCACCGCCATTTTGCGATATGCTTTTTTTATCTCCTCTTCCGTAGCATTTTCAGCGATTTCAAGAACCTTGTAAGCACTTGAAGTGTCACTTTTGAACATGGCACGAATAGAATCAAAATCTTTTTGGCTTATTCCCAGGTCGCGGGCTATGTCTTCTATTACTCTTAACTCGCTGGTATCAAGCGTTCCATCGGCTTGTGCCAATCCAAAAACATAGTGAATAAGCTGTAACCGAAGCGGGTGCTGCATGTTCATGCGTATCTGCACGCATACCTTGCGAAGCGGCAATGGTTGCTTTAAAATTTGACGGAGTATCAGGAGCTGCTCCTGCGCTTTGTCTTCACCAAACTGGCGAACAAAAAAGGCCTTAACATAGTCCAGTTCCGATTTGAGCACTTTTCCATCGGCCTTCATAATGGCAGCCGACAACACGAGTAGGCTAACTACAAAGTCGTCGGTAGATGTGCGGCGAAATGAACGTCCGCGTGCACGGGCATCTTCAGAGGTAACTACCTCGGTAGTGCTCACCATCGAGCCAAGAGCAAAACCCAAAATAGCTCCGATTGGACCTCCCAGGGCCCATCCCAATCCACCGCCAATCCATTTCAAATAACTTTTTTTCATCTAATAATCTAATTTTTTTAAGCCGCAAGCTAAAACCTCCAGCCCCTAAGATGTTCATATAACGTCTCACTTTCCCTAAAAACTTTCAGCCAGCTACTAACTACTAACTACTCACTACTCACTACTCACTACTCACTACTCACTACTAACTACTCACTACTAACTACTCACTACTCACTACTCATTACTCACTACTAAATACTCACTACTAAATACTAACTACCCACAACTCAAAACTACCAACTTCCCCCGGCTCCACCGCCACCAAAACTTCCACCACCGAAACCACCGAAACCGCCGCCGCCTCCGCCGAATCCACCGGATCCACCGGAAAAACCGCCAAAGCTTCCTCCGTGACTTCTGTTACTTGCAGCACTCATCAATGCCAGAGCAGCCCAAAATCCCAAATCATTGTTTCGCGCATAAACGCTTGTGCGCCTAAACATCAGGAAAAGCCATACGGCGATAAAAAACAGAATTGGAAGAATTGCCATAAGTCCGCCTCCTTTCTCTTTTTTATTGTAATCGTCAAAGTTGTATTCACTCGTGGCCAGCTCAGAGATTACGGTTACCGCTTTATCGAGACCGGCATAGTAATTCTCACCTTTAAAGCTTGGAATCATTTCCCTGTCTACAATCAATTTAGCGGTAGCATCAGGAATTATTCCTTCAAGGCCGTAGCCTGTTGCAATAAATGTAGCTCGTTCACCAGGTCCCCCGCTCGCCTTTACCAAAATCACGAGGCCATTGTCAAATTCTTTCTGTCCCACTGTCCAGCGCTCTCCTATTTCATAAGCAGTCATAGCAGCATCACCGGCGCATAGTTTATCAAGTGTTACAATCACTACCTGATTACTCGTTTGATTATTGAGTGTGAGCAGTTTTGCCTCTAAAAGGTTTTCTTCCTTTTCGGTAAGAATATTTCCCGCGTCAACTACAAGTCTATCCGGCTTTGGGGGGTAACAATCATCATTCTCTTGAGCGGTTAAACCCAATACGAATAGAACAAATATTCCCGAAAAAATCAGTTTTAGTTTATTCATTTCTACTCATTTTATCCCCGAAGGAAATATCGTTACTGAGTTCATTCACATCGTCTTTTTGATAAGGGAAGTGTTGCTTTAACTGCTCGCCCGCTTTTCGGATTCCTTCGTTCAACCCTGATGCGTAGTTACCTTTTCTGAATTCTGAAATGAGATAATCTTTAATCTCATTCCAAAAATCTTTGGGCACCTTTGCATTAATGCCGGCATCTCCCAGAATGGCGAGCTTATGATCATCAATGCTTATATAAAACAAAACTCCATTGCGGAGTTCTGTTTTATGCATTTTTAGCTCTTTAAAAATATAAGCAGCTCTGTCAAGCACATCTTCCTTACAGCTCATTTCAATATGAACCCGTATTTCACCACTGGTGTTTAGCTCAGCAGCTTTTACGGCATCTGTAACTTGCTTTTGTTGTGCTTCTGTAAAAAACGTTTCGGCCATCTTAAAATTCTACTTGTGGCGCGTTTTCAGTTCCTGCATCCGATTCGAAATAACCTTTCTCATCAAAATCAAACATACCTGCAACGATATTTTTGGGAAACTTTCGAATGTACGCGTTGTAATCACGAACCGCTTCATTGAATTTGTCACGAGCCACACTAATCCTGTTTTCCGTTCCTTCAAGCTGAGCCTGAAGCTGCGAAAATTGAGTAGAAGCCTTCAAGTCAGGATAGCGTTCTACTGAAACCAATAGCCTGGATAATGCTCCGCTCAACTGCGATTGCGCCTGCTGGTACTTCGCTATGTTCTCCGGCGTAAGCTCATCGGCCTCGAGCGTGATACCCGTAGCTTTACTTCTCGCTTCAACAACTTGTGTCAGCGTTTCCTGTTCAAAATCGGCATAGCCTTTTACGGTGCTCACCAGGTTTGGGATCAGGTCGCTACGACGCTGGTACTGCGTTTCTACGCTCGCCCAGGCCTTCGAAATATCCTCGTCTTTTTCAACCATGCTGTTGTAGCCGCACGAGCTTAGGGTCAAGGCGCCCAGGATAATAATTAGATACTTTCTCATTTTAGTTTAGCTTAATTTGGGTGGTTATTTTATTAGTTCTATGCTGCGGCGAATAAACTTACTCATCGCTTCTCCTTTCAGCATATTTTGCGAAAGCATGGCCAAGTCAACAACCTGAGAAACGAGTTCTTTTTTACGGCTATCATCTTTTTCATTTACTATTTCGCCAATCAATGCATGATTAGAGTTGACCACAAGGTTGTACATTTCTGGCATAGCTCCAAACATATTTCCACCACCGGTAGCTTGCTGTTCTTTCATACGTCTCATAAACTCACTTTGTGTGATGATCATCGGCTGGTCGTTTTCGCTCATGCTTTCAAACTGTACCGTGAATTTATCTTTCGCAATACTGTCCTGAATAATAGGCTCCAAAGACTTTTGCTCTTCTTCTGAAAGTTTGGATGGAAGGTTTTCTTCTTTTTGAATCAACTTATCCATCGTATCTGCATCTACACGTGCAAAGCTTATATTTTCACCGTTCTGTTCAATCTTTCCAACAACGTGACTAGATATTGGAGAGTTCATAATTACTACATCGTAATCACGGTTTTGAGCCGTTTCGATAAAGCTGTATTGTTCTTTTTCATCATTGGCATAAAGCAATACCGTTTTACCGTCTTTGTCTGTTTGATTCGCTTTTACCTTCTCAAGATATTCTTCCTGAGTGTAGTATTTTCCATCAATCGATTTGAAGAGGTAGAACTTAGAGGCCTTTTCGTAAAACTTCGCATCCGTAAGCATTCCAAATTCGATGAAAATCTTTACATCTTCCCATTTTTTCTCAAAATCGGCGCGGTCGTTTTTAAACATACTCGCCAATTTGTCAGCTACCTTTTTCGTGATGTGAGAAGAAATTTTCTTCACATTTCCATCTTCCTGAAGGTATGAACGCGATACGTTAAGCGGAATATCCGGTGAATCGATTACACCGTGAAGCATAGTGAGGAATTCAGGAACAATGTTCTCTACATTATCTGTAATAAAAACCTGATTGCTGTAAAGACTGATTTTGTTTTTCTGCATTTCAAAGTTGTTTTTCAACCTTGGGAAATACAAAATACCTGTAAGATTAAATGGGAAATCAACATTCAAATGAATGTGAAACAATGGCTCTTCAAAAGTCATTGGGTACAACTTTCTGTAGAAGTTGTTATAATCTTCATCGGTTAAATCGGTAGGCGATTTCGTCCATGCAGGATCAGTAGTGTTGATGATATTGTCTTCAACAATTTTTTCTTCTTTTCCGCCTTCTACTACCTTTCCCTCTGCATCTTTCTCTTTCTCAGTTCGCTCGTTTGTTCCAAATTTAATTGGTACAGGAAGAAACTTGCAGTATTTATTGAGGATGCCATCCAGTCGATTCTCTTCCAAAAACTCAAGTGAGTCATCTGCAATATGAAGAACAACATCGGTACCTTTGGTTTTCTTGGTTGTTTCATCCATCGTGTAATTCGGACTGCCGTCGCAAGTCCATTTTACCGGAGTAGAATTCGGACGCTGTGACTTGGTAATAATTTCCACCTCTTTCGCAACCATGAAGGCCGAGTAGAAACCAAGACCAAAATGTCCGATAATGGCGTTTTTCTTATCTGAATCCTTGTATTTCTCTACAAATTCTTCAGCACCGGAAAAAGCAATTTGGTTGATGTATTTTTCAACCTCTTCGCCTGTCATACCAATACCATTGTCGCGAATGGTTATGGTTTTTTTCTCCTTATTCAAAATGACTTCAACTTTCAGGTTTTCGGTATTCCCTTTTACCTCGCCAAGCGAAACCAGTGTTTTTAATTTTTGTGTCGCATCAACTGCGTTTGATACCAACTCTCTTAAAAATATCTCATGATCTGAATAGAGAAATTTCTTGATTATTGGAAAAATATTTTCTGTTTGTACGTTGATATTACCTTGTTGCATTGTTATTAAGTTTTAGATGCTTTCCAGTACTCAATCCCTGTGCCAGTTGACGGTATGTGACAAATTGACGGGTTTCTTTCGCTGCAGGCTGCAAGCTTCAAGAAAATAGCAGTGAACATTAATTGCCAAGAAGCAATAACCAATAGGCAATTTGCAATAAGCAAAAAGCTGTCAACAAAAGGATATGTCCTTTTTTCAAGCCTAAATGATCATTTTGCGCTCTTTGCGCTCTTTGCGTCACCTTGCCGTCGGAGTTTACCGAGCCAAAGCACGACGGTTAAAAAGAACCCCACCTTCTATCTAAGCCTAAAAAGTTGTTACCTTGGATCGTGAATCTAAAAGCCACCTTAAAAGGACATACCTCGGGAATTTACAAACTAGTATCCGAGGACGATATTCTTTTCTCGGCTTCGGGAGACGGGATTCTTGCTTCCTGGGATTTGAAATCCTTTGAACCTGCTCCATTTTCTGTTAAAGTGGGTTTGCCAATTTTTTCCATAGCTATTCAAGAAAAGTTTATTTTGATAGGGCAGGGGCATGGAGGCATACATGTCATTGACCGGGAGTCGAAAAAGGAAATCAGGCATTTGAAGTTTCATGAAAAGGGTGTTTTTGACATTTGCTATAACCCGGATGAAGATCATTTTTACAGCACAGGAGGTGGCGGTTCTCTGTCGGTATTTGATGGTGATGATTTTAATCTGCTCATTCAGGTTCCTCTCTCAGGAGGGAAGTTACGCAGGCTGCTATTAACAGCAGATAACAAACATTTGTTGGTCACCGCCAGCGATGGAAATATCCACGTGCTCGATACGGACTATTTCAATCAGGTACAAACCATTCATGGCCATGATGGCGGCACGTATTCGCTGAGCTGGGTGGGTAAGAATAAACTAGTGACAGGAGGTCGTGATGCCCATCTCAGATTCTGGGATTTTACAGGCAATCAACTTTCCGAATCAGACCATATTCCGGCACACAATTATGCTATTTACGACATCCTGTCACTGAAGGACGGCATGTTTGCCACAGCAAGCCGCGACAGAAATGTGAAGGTGTGGAGCCTTGACGATGTGCAGAACCCTTCCAGATTAAAATCAGACCGCAGCACAACGCACAATAACTCAGTAAATGCACTTTGCAAAACGGACAATTACCTAATTTCGGCAGGTGACGATCGCCTTATTCGTATTTGGGAAAGCGATTAACCCGAAAAATGTACAGGAATTTTTCGTCAGGCCCTAACATGAACATTTGAAAATCATAATTTTCAAATTGATTATCGTCATTATTCATCACATGGTATGAATAAGCCGGGTTAACTCAATTTCATAATCGTAAGTCCGCTGCGAAGCTTTGGTTCCACAAAAGTGCTTTTAGGAGGCATAATTTCTCTGGCATCACTTACATCAAACAGTTGCTTGTGAGTGGTGCTGTGTAAGGTAAATATTGCAGTAGTGAGACCTTGATCAATTGATTTTTCAAATTTATCAAGCGGATCCTTACCGGGAATGAACTGGATTCTCCTGTCAGTCTTTTGATCGTGAATATCAAAGAGAGGTTCTAGAATAGTATTGGTCAATATTTGTGGATCCAGGTGTTCTACTACCTTATCAGATACAATGGTATCTTTTAGCTTAAGTGAGTACCACCCATTAGAAAGCCGCATACCAAACTCCTGATTAGCTTTTGGAAAATAGGTTCTCGACTTTTTGGTAATCTTAAAATGTGGTTCGAGATCTTTTAAAAATGACTTTTCATTTATTGGCTCTTCCAGCCGAACAACTCTGTGAAACGGACGAATGTTCAACTCTTTTTCCGGAAGGATAAGAGCCAGCGCAAAATTGTCAATGTCAGTGGGTTTCCAACCTTTTCGGTTCTTGCGTTTTTCTCCAAGCAAAGCTGAGCTGGCCATGCGGTGATGACCATCGGCAATGTATAGGCAATCCAATGTGGCGAAAGCTTTTTGAATTTCTTTTATCTCATCCTTATTGTCGATCAGCCACATTTGGTGACGGTTGTGATCAGTCGTTGTAAAATCATATTCCGGTCTTGCCTCCATACTTTTGGCTGTAAGCGAATCTATGTCAGGAGACTTCTCCGTGTAAGTCAGCAATACCGGCTCTGCGTTAAAATCGCAGATATCGAGGTATTTCGTAAAAACTCCAACCCTCGAAGTAAGTGTTTGCTCGTGGATCTTAATGTGCCCCTCTGTATATTCTTTAATGGCTACACCACAAATTATTCCTGTAAAGGAGTGAGTAGGAGTAATCTGACGGTATATATAGAAAGTATCTTTCTCATCCTGGGCTAGAATGCCTTTCTCACAAAAATCTTCAAACCGACTTTTTATTTTCTTAAAACGCGAATCAGAATTAGGTCGCGACTTATTGCTTTTACCAAATTCAGGATTGATAATGTGAACGAAGGAATATGGATTCTCCATCAACTTTCTGTTCAGATGGCGGGGTTCATAAGTCACATAACTCCGTGTTGCCACCAAATGCACCTTATCGCGTGGTGGCCTTACTGCTCTGAATGGAATGATTTCTGCCATGAATTTTCAATTGCTGGGTGCGAAAATAAGGCAATAATGGCAGTTTGCAATTTTGTGCTAATCATTATGATAAATAACTTGATAAAGAGCCGCGCTCCGCTGGGCATTCGCCCTGCGGAATTCAGTGACGACGGCTTCAGGTAAATCACTTCTTTCAATATAGCATATTCCTCCCGGTAGTTTCATGTTTATCAGTAAACCGCTCCGCTGGGCATTCGCCCTGCGGAATTCACAGACGACGGCTTCAGGTAAATCACTTCTTTCAATATAGCATGTTCATCCCGGTAGTTTCATGTTTTTCAGTAAACCGCTCCGCTGGGCATTCGCCCTGCGGAATTCACATTCACCCGTCTGAGAAACATTCAATTAATCTGCATCCATATCAAGAAATAGGATTGTTCTTGAAATTCAATGGCGGCATCAGGCAGATGACTTCTTTAAATACAGCATGTTCATTCCGGTAGTTTCTCGCTGACGCTCCGCTGGGCATTCGCCCAGTGTACCACCCAAAATATCCTCAAAACACCCTCTTGCACGCAGAATCTGGAATATGTTTGTCAATATGATTTGACATTACTTATAAACCATAATGGGGAGAATTGAATGGTGAGAAACTGTATATTAGAAAGAAATTTCTGACTAAATAATTCTAAAAAATAAAGCCCTCTCATAAGAGAAGGCTTTACTTACTACAAAATCTGTTTACTATTTGGTAATAGCTATTTTTCCCTGATCAATTATTTTGTCATTTAATTCAATATGATAGATATAAAGCGCATTGGCTAGATCAGGAAGATCAATTCTTACATTCTGAGCTTTTAACCTGCTTGTAAAAATCTGCCTTCCAGTCATCTCAAAAACTCTTATTGTAAGGATATCTTCCGAACTAATGTCATCATTTAATATAGAAACATTTAAAAAATCCTGGGCTGGATTGGGGTACAAACCAACATCACTAGATATATTGCTATCTGTTGATGCCGACTTGGCAAGAAAAGTATTGCAAGAACTATACAGTATTGAATTTGGGCTCATTATGTAACTACCAAAACCAGATGTGTCAATATAGCTTTCAAGAGGAATATGGTAAATACTAGAATCCAAAACAAATGTCACACTATCTCCTACGTAATCTTCCATTTGACTAACCAGTAAATCATATTCTAAATTTTGGATTAGCTCAAGCAAAACAACTTTTTTCAAAGAATCATGATCACAGTAATTTATATTGGAAAGTAACTGGAGTGACATTTCTTTTTTACCGATTGTTCTTAGCAATGAAGATTTCCAGAGTTCAAGCTGGAATTGCTGCTTGTAGTTCTCAGCAGTTTTAACGCTATCGGTAAAATCCATCAAAACCTCAACATAGTTTTGAACAGCAGGCTCAAAGGTATTCTGATTGTTGCTACGCAATAATATGCTATCGGTAAAAAGTCGCTGGATTGTATTCTTGTAATTATTGAGGCAGTTCCAACGCATGTTCTCAATAACTAATGATAAAGAATCACTTGGAACTGAATCCATCACAGCCAAATGAAGTAACTCATAATATTTATCCGCAGCAATCATGTCGTTTCCATTGGCACTATCAGCTATTGATGTACTATAAGCTGCAACTTTCACTGCATAATCAAAAGGTTTATTTGTGAAATAAGTTGGTGTGCTTACTAGAGGAAATTCCTCTTCAAAATCATTTGATTTCGGACCGTCATCTCCCGGATTTGGTTCTTTGGGATCATCATATTCTCCGCATCTCGTAATAGGAGCTACAGGTCCGAAATCAAAACCTATTTGGCAATAAACTTGCCAAGGGCCACCACCGGGCTGGTAACCCATAGATAAATCAAATTCTGCCGCATCCGGATGATTCGGATCACTATTTGGCACATTGTTATTAGAGAGGGGAGTCCAAGTATTGTTATGAGCATTAATTGCAGGTGGACAAGGGTATCCACTAAAGTAAAACGTACCGAGAACATTCATAATGTCACCATCGTAAAATTCATTATACCCGTCTTCCATCAGCAATTCATAAGCCTGGTGGAATTTAATGTTATAATCGTTGTTATCGAAGTAGTTGTAGCCTCCATTGTACAAGGTTGAAAGATTAACTGTGGACTCTTTCCAACCGTAAATAGCAGTTTCATTGTATTCAAATGTATTGCATTTGAAGGTAGCTGAAGATATATCTACCAAAATGGCATTTTGGTGATTTCTAAATTCACTTTTATAAACGTACAAATCAGTATTTAAAGACTCCAGAATTGCCGTATTTGCACCATCGAAAGTCGTATAAATAACCGAGTTAGTCATTGTATTTTGTTTGGCGTTTATTGATGAATTATTGAATTCACTAGATCTCACTTTATAACCATACCCTCTAACGCTAACAAGTGAGTTATTCAGTTCTGAATTAGTAATATACAAGTAGTCAGGATCAGGAGAATTTAATTTCGCATCAACTGTTATGTTATTAAGGGTACAGCCTGAAATATCACAAAACGTGTAGGGTACAATTCTACCTCGATAATATGAACTACCATATGCGTCTACTTTACAACGTATAAAGCGCGAATTATTCGGCAACACAATTCTCGCTCTATTACTTATTACAACTTTCCCATCCTTAAACTGAACATAATCAAACATTTCTGAACTATATGATTCTCCTGGAACAGCGCCATCAAACTCCCAAAAATCTACATCTTCTTCCAAATACAAAATCAAATCATCCTCATTTTCCCCTTGAAGTCTTACCTCAGCATTTGAACCAGCGGAAAAACGTTCCTCAGAAAACCCTTCTTCCAGCATTCGTATATAACCACTCTCAGTACCTTGGTAAGTAAAAGTAAATGTTGCATCATCACCAATGTGAGTTCTACCACCTAATGAAAGTACAGCATCATGTCCATTTAATTCAATTTGAGCACCGTCCTCATAAATTAGTTTACCACCGTCTTTTATTATTACTTCACCACCATCTTGAATGCGTAGTAATCCTCCGTTAAGCCTGAGTTCTGCACCATCGTCTATTATGAGTTTAGACCCGTTCCTAACTTCTAAAAAACCATCATTCATTTTAATCCAGCAATCATTTCGAACAAAAACTTCGCCGGTTTTATCTATATCTTCTCCAATTACGATAGACCCTAAACTTTCAACAGTTACTCTACCATAGCTGCCGTTACAGTCAGTTGTGAGTTGAACACTAAAATGATCTGATGTTGATAAAGGATTATTAGGATCATTTCTATCTTCCAAATTATCGTCTCCGTTAATCCAAAGTGCTCCATTTGCCGAAATTAAACCACTTACCGTTAAAGGATGCACAATTCGATCCGTTGTTTCGATTAAGTCGCCGCTCACAACTGCTGATCCAAAGTTGAAAGTATAACCATGGACTGTTGCGTTTTCATTTACCGCATTGAAATCTGGTGGAATAATCGAAGAAAAAGGGAAAAGATTACTCGGAGTAAGGTCTAAGTGGCTTTCGTTGGATGGGGCTACAACATCCGAAGGATATTTGGTTGGGTCTAATATAAAAGCTTTATCAAAGCTTGTTTGATTATTGCTCACTATTGCCACAGGATCAATTTGAACATTCGGACTGCCACCATTTGGCCCACCCATATAATTGCTTAAGTTGAGAGCGCTGACGGTAGGTATAAATGTAAATACAGGCTGGTGTAAAGCAGCACATGGCTCAAATTCACCTTCAATAAGATCATTAATAAACTCTTCAATATCTGGATTATCTAAACCGGTGAACGAAGTAGCTTCATATGTTCCGCCTTGAACACCATCGAAAGAGTTTACAGTTTTCGCGTCAGTCTCGTGCTTATCCCAACCTATTGCAATACTTCCATTACTCGATATTTTAAAAGCTAACTTTACTTTTCTGGTATATATCCTTAGATCGTAATTCACATAACCGGGCATAGCATTCAAATCAAGAACTACTTTAGCATAAATACCAAGTTTAAGAAAAGCATAAATACCAGCCAGCCAACCAACAGCATCCGGCACTTCATCAGATAAACAGCCTAAACCACTAAAAGTACTTATATCTACATTCACGAACGGAACAGCACTCCCAAATTGCCCAATTCCTATCCCACCCCCTTTGGCAACAGCGATATTCTGCAGCGTTTGAGTTGGCATTCCTTGTGCATCAAGGTGATTTTGGAAGGCAATGTGGGTAGGCCCTGAGCCAGTTACCAGAGTATTGGAACCCTCGCCACTATATATCAGCATTTGCTTGGCAGCCGGACTATTGACCACTTGAAAAGTACCTTCTAATGCTGGTACATCTTCACTGATATTAAAAGTCCCAAACTGATAGGTATATATATCAATCAGGGCAGCAATTAGTGAACGAGGAACATTCGCTCCGCGGTGCGGTGAGTCCACACTCACATAATAACTCACTTCATGGTCTTCGGCATCATCTTCCATATAGGTTAAGGCTAGCCGTGCTACCACGCCACCCATGCTGTATCCTACCAGTATATTGTCTGAGGTGCTGCAATTGGCGGCTTTTTCTTCATTGATCCAATTGATGGCCGCCTGCAAGGCCTTGGCATTTTCTATCAAACTCCCATCACCGCGGTCAAAATCTACGTACACCACATCGTACCCGTTCTCGTCCAGCTCACTAAGGATAGGGAAGCCTGGAGGAGTCCAGTCATTTTGATAATCATTAAAATCATCAAAAAAGTCTTCTTCGTAATTGTCGTTTCCAAAGAGTTCGGGATTGAACCCCTCTACGAAAATAAAGGGTTTGCGCAGTTCGTTGTTGCCGCAACCGTACGCTATGGCGAGTTCTACACCATGGTTGGCAATGGTTGGATGAGGGATATACACCGTTTCATCGCGCGTTGAATTGTATTTGGGTTGCCCTCCTGATTTATCTACAAGGTCTATTTGCGCTTTGGCATGGTACACGCTGCTATCAGTATAGGTGACTCTGAGTTTAAGTACTTTCTTCCCGAAACTGCTCCAGGTAATTTTGCTATTGCTTCCGAGGGTGATTGTTTGGTATCCCGATCCATTGTCGAAATCAATTTTGAAGGTGGAGATGGTTTTGGATACGTTGGTGCGAATAAAATCGGCATTGATCCTGAAATCGTGGCTTAGCTTATCGTAAAACTTGTTTTGCTTGGGTGAAAAAGAAACAATTTCGTGTAGCTCGTAGGGGGAAGATGTGCGTCCTGGCACGTCATTTAATTGATTATTCTGATATGTAATGAGTGAGCTCAGCGTAATGGAATCTGAAATGAATTTGTGGTACTCTGAATGAAGCACCATAATGGGAATTACGCCGCTATTTAACAATGAATCTGCCAGAGGTTTATAATCTGCCGTTGCACCGATGGGGCTGGTAGTCCCCGTTTTGGAAGTAACAATGGTGCCGAATTGGCGGAACCAGTCGCCGTATTCTTTGATCGTATCTCCATTCGTAGTTCCATCATAAGCGGCAATTTCCATCATCGGAAAACCCTTGTCAAGCAGTCGGCCGAAGTGACTTCGGTAAAATCGAGGGGAGCCATCAGGTAGTCCATCTGCTCACTAAGAGTCAGGTTTGGTGGCGGTTGAGCGATAGATTGGTTTGACAATTGCAGGAAAATTAGGGCAATACTTGCCCATAGAAAAGAGCTTAGCTTTTTCATTTTGTGTAGTTTAATTTAAGGTTAGAAAATATGTACTAGATGATTTTTATTTCACCAGGTGTGTTCTATTCTGAATCGGAAGTATCCGTTGGTAATATGTACAACGGAGTCAATTTCTGTGTTAGCCAAAGTGCATTCGAAAGTACCTTCAACCAGCCCCTTTTCTTCGCCTATTCGAGGACGAAAATGTGTGAAATCTACATGACCTGCCTGTAACTCTTCAAATCTTAAATAGTCGCCGTTTTCAAAAAGAGGTTTGCAAGAATCAGCAAATTCTGGTTGCACCAGGCTCATTATTTCCGAAGTCGGTTGAAAGCCATAAAATTTCAAGGCAAAGTAATCTCCGTCAGAAAAACAATCTCTTCCGCGTATTACAAGATAGCCAGCATCAATTCCATTTCCAGCTGCTGGATAATACCCAAACAACCTACTATTGCAATTGAAATCAGATGTTGGATTAAAATGCACCCCGTTTATATCGCAGTAGAAATACTCTGCCAAAGAATCTTCGTCGGGTTTTTTATCGTCGTCATCCTTATTGCATCCTAGTAAGAATAGGAAGATTGGCAAAATGAGAACTAATAATTGGATTTTATTTTTCATAGCATAAATTTAAGACCAGAAATTAGCAACCTTAAATCTCAATGAGCCATCGGTGACATGAATAGTAGAGTCCAATTCTTCATTGGATACGGTGAACTCGAAAGGACCTTCGAGTTTACCGAATTCCATAGTAGTAGAATCTCGTGGGGTAAAAGTGTTGATTGACAGATTGCCTTCTGATAATTGGGAATATACGTAGACACCGTCATCTGGAATATTATGTCGAATTCTCGAAGAAATCGAATCTGCAAATAGTGGATCCGATAGAGAAAATGTGCCGATTGAAGGAATTTCGGGATTAAATATTTGGAGGGAGACGGATAGATTTGATGAACAATCTCGACCACTTACAATCATGTAGGCTTCTTCCAATCCCCCAGTCCCTGCGGGATAGTAGTAAAAAGTTTTACCATTGCAATTGAAATCCGAGCGGGTAGTAAACTCCACCCCGTTAATTTTGCATTTGAAGTACTCGCTAAAATTGTCAGAATCGTTTGAGGGGTTGTCGTCATCGTCTTTTTTGCAGGAATTTACAGTCAGGAAAATAAAAAGAGGAGAATTTTGGTTGGATGTTTCATCGTCTCAAGTGTTTTCTGGTTTTTAGCATTTGCAATTTAGTGATTATCAAGATCAAAGTTCAAAGAGGGGGTAGTTAAACTATGTTAAATAATAAGCACTTCATGTTTTTGTAATGAACATACATCCATCTCAAGAAACATGGTTGGTTTTGAAATTCAATGGCGGCATCAGGCAAATGACTTCTTTCAATATAGCATGTTCATCCCGGTAGTTTCTCGCTGAGCTGTAAATCCAATCCTCCGGCTTTGAAACCCATCCCGCCCGAACCGGGTTATCATGGATGTATTGGACTTTGGTCAAGTAAATTTTTCGTTGATCAATTCTATGGCATGATTCCCCGTTTGCCATAGCTTTATTTTTTTGCTTTTACTGTCGTTTTTAGCTGCTTCAGTGAATATTATTTTCATCCATTCCTTTCTACTTTCAGGATTGGACTCCATCCACTCAAACATTTTAGTAGAGGTATGCCGCTTGAAGTCTCGAATGGTGTCTTTGAGCATAAAGGGCTCATTGCAATTGACAATGAGGTGAATATGATTTGACATCACACAATAGGCAAAAATATTGAGTCCTTTGTTGAGGTGACAATACCTTAACGAATCTATAAGAATATCTCGTATTTCTTTACGTGTGAATACATCGACCCAACCTACAATGGTCGGGGTTATAAAGTAAGATGTATTCGTCTTCAGATTGTGTTTGGTGCCCTGCCGCATGTCGCGTGCTTTTTCAAATTTAACACAATTAGTTAACAATGAATGCACTTTGCTTCTGCGCCGGGCAAATGCCCGATTCAGCATGCACAATAAATTAAAGCTTGAGTATATCTTAGCCGGTCAACGTTGTTCCGCAGGGCGCATGCCCAGCGGAGCGTGTCCCATGCTTTTTAAAATTTAACACAATTCGTTAACAATGAATGCACTTTGCTTCGGTGCCGGGCAAATGCCCGAGTGAGCCTAAACGATAAATTAAAGCTTGAGTATATCTTAGCCGGTCAACGTGGTTCCGCAGGGCGCATGCCCAGCGGAGCGAGTGAACCTACAATATAAATTAAAGCTTCAGTAGATCTTGGCTGGTCAACTTGGTTCCGCAGGGCGTATGCCCAGCGGAGCGAGCGAACCTACACTATAAATTAAAGCTTCAGTAGATCTTAGCTGGTCAACTTGGTTCCGCAGGGCGCATGCCCAGCGGAGCGGAGATCAATGTGAAATAAAAAAGCCGCCGTGAATTTTCACGGCGGCTTTTATATCCTAGAGAATCAGACTGCGATTAGTCTTTCTTTTTATCGTTCTCTTCTTTCTCTTCCTGCTCTTTATCGCTTTCGCCTTTTTCCATTTCTTCTTTCAGTCCGGCAAGAACATTCAGGTCGCCAAGAGTTGTTTTCTCTTGCTTGCTGTTGAGGTCTTTAACCGCTTTTGAAGACTGCTTTGATTGCGTTTTGCGATCATTGCTTTCCTTCGCTTTGGTAAGCTTTGGATCTTCTTCAAAAGTACGTGTGTGAGAAACCATAATTCTACGGCTGTTCTTGTTAAACTCAAGAACCATGAAGTCTAGCTTATCTTCAACGTTAGCAGATGAACCGTCTTCCTTGCGCAAGTGTTTCACAGGCGCTACTGCCTCTACACCGTAAGGCATAGCGATAATTGCAGTATTGTTTTCAATGGAAGTAACTGTTCCTTCGTGTGTAGAACCTTCTGTAAAGATGGTTTCAAATACATCCCATGGATTTTCCTCAAGCTGCTTGTGGCCAAGGCTCAATCTGCGGTTTTCTTCATCTACCTCAAGTACCACAACTTCCATTTCATCACCGATGTTACAGAATTCTGATGGGTGCTTAATTTTCTTAGACCAGCTAAGATCAGAGATGTGAACCAATCCGTCAACACCTTCTTCAAGCTCTACGAATACACCAAAGTTGGTGAAGTTACGTACAGTTGATTTGTGCTTGCTTCCAACAGGATATTTTCCTGCTATGTCAGCCCATGGATCTGGCATCAATTGCTTGATACCAAGAGACATTTTGCGGTCTTCACGGTCAAGTGTAAGAACTACTGTTTCTACCTCGTCGCCTACGTTCAGGAAGTCCTGAGCGCTGCGCAAGTGCTGTGACCATGACATTTCGCTTACGTGTACAAGACCTTCCACGCCCGGAGCAATCTCTACAAACGCACCGTAATCTGCCATCACAACAACTTTACCTTTCACTTTGCTACCTACCTGAACTTCTTCAGGTAATGTATCCCATGGATGCTCACTAAGCTGCTTCAAGCCAAGAGCAATACGCTTCTTGTCGTCGTCGAAGTCCAGAATTACTACATTGAGTTTCTGGTCCAGCTCCACCACTTCTTCAGGGTGGTTTATGCGGCCCCAGCTAAGGTCTGTAATGTGGATAAGTCCGTCAACACCACCCAAGTCGATGAATACACCGTAAGATGTGATGTTTTTAACGGTACCCTCAAGTACCTGACCTTTCTCAAGACCACTGATAATTTGTTTTTTCTGCTCCTCAAGTTCCGCTTCAATAAGCGCTTTGTGAGAAACTACAACGTTTTTAAACTCGTGGTTGATTTTCACAACCTTGAATTCCATCTTTTTACCCACGTACATATCGTAATCGCGGATAGGTTTTACATCAATCTGCGATCCCGGAAGGAAAGCCTCAAGGCCAAATACATCGGCAATAAGTCCACCTTTAGTTCTGCATTTAATGTTACCGGTAATGATTTCGTTGTTCTCAAGTGCACTGTTTACAAGTCTCCATGCTTCGTGCATACGAGCTGTTTTGTGCGAAATATTGAGCTGCCCGTCTTTGTCTTCCAGGTTTTCTACGTAGATATCTACTGTATCACCTACGGCAAGATCAGGGTTATATCTAAATTCTGAAGCACCAACAATACCTTCAGACTTGTAGTTGATATTTACAACAACTTCCTTCTTAGTAATGTCAACAACGCTACCTTTTACTACTTCGCCTTGCTGTACTGCATTTAGCGTATCGTCATAAAGCTCATCTAGTGCTGTGCGTTCTTCTTTGTTGTAGATGTCTTCACCTTCTGCGTAAGCATTCCAGTCAAAGTTCTCAGCGTCAAAGTCTGGCTGGTCGCCATAAAGATCCAACTCCTCATCGTCGTCTTCGTCGTCATCGCTGTCGTCAGAATCGTTCTTTGCTTTTGGAGCGTCTTCTTTTTTAGACTTAGGAGATTCCTTTTTAGTCTCTTTTGATTCCTCAGAATCCGCTTTAGCAGGCACGTCATCATCAGCTACTCTTTTAGCAGCGATAGACGTATCAGCTTTTGGGTGTTCTTTAATTTCTTCGGTAATTTCTTCTACCTTCTCCTGCTCAGATTCAATTTCATCGTCAGCTTTTGCTTTTGATGTTTCTTCTTTTTTAGGAGCTTCCGCTTTTGTTTCTTCGGTTGAAGTTTCTGCGGTGTTTTTTGTTTCTTCCGAAACTTTGTTTTCTTCTTCTGCCATCTATGGGCTTAGATTTGTATCTCAACTTCGGTGTGGCAAGTCAAGAGTGGTTTATAAATAAACGAGGCCACCGCTCCATTTTTCGGACGGCAAAGGTAGTGATTTTCTATTTAAAAAACACGTGGTTGGTTTAACAATATTTTAACCGCTTACTGTTTTGTGTTTTTGTGGTGTAAATATTTGACTGCTAATTTTTTGGGCGCACCCCTTTGGGTAGGGCTTTCCGCTCTATCTTTTAGCTTTTAAGGCAGTGTCTGCATTGTGCGGGCAGGAGCTTCCTCTGGTCGCTCTGCCCACGCAGCAGTCACTAGCCTTTATACCCAAAAGGATGACGCTCCTATCCCTTGCGCAGGGCTACCGGTTTCGAAACATAAATTACTATGCTGTTCTTGTTTTTTAGACTATTCTGAATATGCTCTTTTGATCATGCCATTTTCAGAGGACTTGAAATTTTGAATGTGGCTGCTCACTTATTTCCATGTTGATCGTCTGGTTACAAACTGGCTATATCTGATATGTCTTCAATCCTTTCGGGGTATTTAATAAACAACTAAAGGAGTAGTATGGTCAGAATTATCTTAAAAGCATTATCATCGGATTGATAACTTGTGCCAGGATTTCCTCTACGACTTAACCGCTATAGCGCACAGGTGGCGCTTATTTATATTATTCCTTAAATAATGCTTTAGATACCGTTCGTTTTCGGTCAGAAAAAAACCAATGTTACAAAAATTCAAATTCTGAACTAATACATAAATCCAAAGAGCCAAACAGGAATAATATTTCCGAAACCAATTTCAATACTATCCTTGGCAACATAAGCATTTTCAAGGTTAGCAATTTGCTTTTTAGATTTGCTTTTTCCTCCTATTTCGAATGTGAATTTGCTGTCAATTATAAAATCAGCTTTTAATGAGAGATTTATTTCATGCAGACCATTGAATTGGTTTATAAAAAAGGTTTCTCGGACATTTCCTATATTGGTGTTGTCTTTTGCCAAGGCATACATCAAATTGCTATTGTTCAAGTAAAGTTTTTCGGGCTTAGTTAATACGCCAATTCCCGAAGTAGATTTGTACAACTCGTGGATTAGGCCTGCACGTTCCAGAATTTTTATACTTCTCACTAACATGTTGCGTGAAAGGCCTACTTTCTCGCTCAATTTTGTAATATTCGGCGTAAATGGGGCACTGGACGCAATGGTGATAAGCAATTTTTTTAGTTTTATCAGGGTGGAGTATTGCATATCTTCTACGGCGTTAATATCTCCTTCAATGGTAAGGTTGATCGTGTTTTGCAATTTTTGTAGGTAGAAGGATTCATTTTCTTTGTAATAAGGGTAAACCCCAATTTTTAGATATTTTTCAAATAATGGCAACGGTTTTATTTCATTTATTAGCTCCGTGGCAATTCTATTGTGGTTTTCTAAAATTTCTATTAGGGAATAAACGGAGAATTTCATATTGGTTTCAAACTCGATAAACTCCCTAAAGGATAATTCTTTTAAATAGTAGGTAATTGCCCTTCGACTCAAATCTGATTCTGATTTGTAGATTTCGAGCATCGAAGAAGATGTGAAAATAATTTTGAGCTCAGGTAGATTGTCGTAAATAAGCTTAAGTTCTCTCGACCAATTTGGGTATTTGTGAACCTCATCCAGTAGTAAGTGTGTTCCACCGAATTGAGAGAATTGTCTTGCCAAATCATAGAGCTTATTATCAAAGAAATAAATATGATCTAAACTCACATAGAGGGTAGATGGAAGTGGTAATTTTAGTTTTGCGAGTTGTAAAAGTAATGTTGTTTTCCCCACTCCCCGTGCCCCCTTAATGGCTATCAAGGGGTTTTCCAAATCGATTTTATGCAAGAGATAGCGCTCAATGTTTAGAGTTAAACGCGCTATTTTAAATTGAAATTCTAATAGCAGAGTTTCCATATGTGCTGTTTATAAAAAGCAAAAATACTATATATTGTTAATTGAAAAAAGCACTATTGTCAATATTTGCTTTCCGCAGAGAGCAAATACACCGTATAAAATCACGAAATAACGAAAGACTATCTTTTTTTAGCCTGTGTGATCGGCCATTTTCGACTCTTATATAATAGGTCACCAATTTGCCGGAATTCGTTGTTCTGCTCAAAATAAGTTCTATTGTATAGCCACGAGCAACAAAACCCTAACTTTGTGGTTAAATCTCTCAAAGCGCACCTTCGATGAAGCAATTTGAAATTCCTGAATTCTATCGCTCTCCGATTATCGGGAAGCTTAAAAATGCCCGCAAACTTACTGACCCCAGAAAGAAAGATTTTTCTCCTTCTCTTGTCAACTTTGGTCCGGTATCGTTTCTTATTCCCAGGCATTTTGGATTTTGTTATGGAGTAGAAAATGCCATTGAACTCTCTTACAAAGCCCTGGAAGAAAACCCCGGAAAGCGGATATTTCTCTTGAGTCAGATGATTCACAATCCTGAGGTGAATCGAGATCTCGAAGAGCGAGGTATTCAATTTATTATGGATACCGAAGGAAACCAATTCGTAGATTGGGACGAGCTTCAGCGCGAAGACATCGTTATGATTCCCGCTTTTGGAACTACCGTAGAAATACGTTCAATGCTTGAAGCGAAGGGTATCGAAATGCAAAAATACAATACTACCTGCCCCTTCGTTGAGAAAGTTTGGAAACGATCGGAAAAACTTGGACAAGACGATTTTACAGTGATTATTCACGGAAAGCACAAGCACGAAGAGACCCGCGCCACATTTTCGCATAGCTACCAGGGAGCACCATCTGTAGTGGTAAAAAACATGGCCGAGTCGCAATTGCTTGGCGACTTCATTCGCGGAAGCAGACCGAAAGAAGAGTTTTTTAAAGCCTTTGAAGGCAAATACAGCCGGGGATTTGATCCCGAAACGGATCTCAAGAAAGTTGGCGTAGTAAATCAAACCACCATGCTTGCCACCGAAACACAAGCCATTGCCGACTACTTTAAGCAGGTAATGGTTGAGAAGTATGGAGTAGAGAACCAGAAGAGCCATTTTGCCGATACCCGCGACACCTTGTGCTATGCTACAAACGACAATCAGCAGGCTACCCTGGGTGTGCTTGAAGAGGAGGCCGATCTGGCGATCGTTGTAGGTGGGTACAATAGCTCTAACACATCGCATATCGTAGAGCTTTGCGAGGAGAAGCTGCCCACATTTTTTATAAAATCGGATAGTGAAATTCAATCGGAGGAATTGATTCATCACTTTAACTATCCCGAAAAAAAACTGGAACACACCGACAATTGGATTCCAAATAAAAATCACGTACGCATTGTACTTACCAGCGGAGCTTCGTGTCCTGATTCTGCCGTGGATAGGGTAATGCAAAAAGTCCTCTCCTTTTTCACTGAAACCAAATCGGTTGAAGAAGCAGTTGAAGAAGCAATTCAAGAAGGATGAGATAACTGTTCGTAAAAGAAGTGCAATTCATATAGCAGCAAGACGTATACATTTTTGAAAACGAAGAAAGTACTCCTTGTTAATGACTGTTTGCAAAAGAAGTGCAACGACGCTAACGAATATTATACAGCAGACATTAACTGGTTTCAAAAATCAACTCCTTAGCCCAATCAAGCGCCTGATTAAGCTGTTCCTTTTCTGTCATTTTAGTGTTGTCTAAAAGGATGGCGTCTTCAACTTGTACCAGTGGATTTTCCTGGCGGGTAGTATCCAGCAAATCGCGTTTTTCGAGGTTGGCGCGAATTTCTTCCAGCGTTATGGTTTCTCCTTTTTCTGCGAGCTCTTCAAATCTGCGCATCGCACGAATATCCTTATCGGCAGTCATAAAAATTTTGAGCTCAGCAAAGGGAAGTACGGCGCTTCCAATATCACGGCCATCCATCACCACACCACCGTAACGCGAGGCATCTTGCTGCATTACTCGCAGCTTTTCCCGCACTAATTTGATGCGGCTCACCTGACTAACCATTGACGAAACTTCCATATTCCGAATTTCGCCTTCTACGATATTGCCATTGAGGCGCGTCGTATTTATGCCATTTTTATTTGTGAAGTCAACGGTAATATTATCCAACTCATCAATAAGTCCTTGCTCATCTATTTCATCGCCGCTAGTAAGGCCATTATTGATGGCATAAAGGGTAACTGCTCTGTACATGGCGCCGGAATCAATGTAGGCATAGCCTAAAGCCTTTGCCATTCCCTTAGCGAGAGTGCTTTTGCCGCAAGATGAGTATCCGTCGATTGCAATATTTATTTTTCTTTCCACTGCCTGCGAAGATAAGGCTCACGGAGAGTTTTAAGAAATTTTACGCTATGATTTTTTGAAATCGTCAAATTTCACACTTAAAGAAAAGTGATTGCTAATACCTGCCAGGCTGTATGCTGCACGGGCGTAGCTGAGGTGAAGTTTTGCGATTCTAATTCCCAGTCCGTAGGTTATTCCCGCTGCACCGGGCATTTCTTCAATTTTGAGCTGCTGCCGGCGATTGTAATTGTAGCCAAACCTCAAATTGAAATTTTTGGTAAGCAATATCTCTGTGTTAAAAACAAGATGCCGGGCCAGGTTAGCACCAAAGCCTCCGGGATTAACCTGCACCTCTTCGCCTGTAAGCGGATCTATTTCTACCTCGTCATCACTCTCAGGTGTCAAATCCCATTGCTGTAGATTTTCGCCAATAAGAGAGAAGCGCAGCGGTGCCTTGCTTAGCTTTTTAGATACGGCCATCTGAATTTCAAAAGGCAATGATTCGTCTGCATTATCGGTGTAGCTGGATAGCGATGAACCCACATTTTTCATTATGAGGGTAGCGGTAAATTCTTTTTTGGGATTGAAGTAGGTGGTGGAAACATCTACGGCCAGAGCAGACGACTTGTACTCGGCCATTTCGCTAAGAATATACTTTACATTGGCTCCAAGCGAGAAGTTTTTATCGAGCTGGCGACCAATACCAGCCTGGAAAACATACTCACCCGCATTGAAACTTCCCTGCACATTTCCAGCTTCATCGGTAAGGTCAAACGATCCATAACCGAGGTTTTGGATAGAGAATGTAAGGGTACCAATTTCTTTAAAATGATGTCCGTAACCGATTTGAGTGATATTGGCTTCGCCAAAAAACCGGGTGTAGTTAAATGCAATTTGACCGGATGAAGAAGAGTCGAGGAGGGAAGGAGCCACGAGACCTAAATTAAGATCACCATCTTTTACAGCGATTGCATTTCCTCCGAGCGCCGCGATACGCGCAGCACTAATGGTTTGCAATACCTGATAATTTACTTGCCCATTGCCCTGAGCAAAAGACTGCGAAATGCCCAAAATGGCAATCGCAATGATTGTAAACAGCTTATTCATCCTTTCGATTAACGAAGATAGAATAATTGTATTGTTTATCGATGCGAGGAAAGTTTTAAAAGTTGTTTTTGTTTGTGGAAAGCTTATACTCCTAAATGGGTTGGTAGGTCTTGGATTTTTTAAATGAATTTTGTGAATTGCGATAAATAAGCACAAGCCTGTTTTAAAGAAAAAGCATTAAATTCTTACTATTTTTAAAACCGCTCTTCAACGATTTTTTCTCTTTCATTTTTGAGATGTTTTAAAAAGGACTGCGCTGCCGATGAGTGCTTTTTACCTTTAAGCCAGATCAAACTCCACATCGTTTTTATGGGCAACCCTTTTACGGGTACGATTTGCATTTCA
Organism: uncultured Cryomorphaceae bacterium; assembly: GCA_963748925.1. Classification (GTDB taxonomy): domain Bacteria; phylum Bacteroidota; class Bacteroidia; order Flavobacteriales_D; family Cryomorphaceae; genus Cryomorpha. Next base: position 158,303 of record CAVVKG010000003.1, read on the forward strand.
TTGTTTTTAAGCTCTCGTTTTACTCCGATCAAGGGCATAATTGAATAGCCCAGACCCGCCAGTACAGATTGCTTAACGGCTTCATTTGATGTAAGCTCCATTTTTTTCAGAACTGAAATATTGTTCAATTTCAGGAACTTCTCCATCGTTTGCCGTGTTCCAGAGCCTTTCTCGCGAAAAATCAAAGGCAGATCTGAAATTAGTTCCTCAAACTTTATCCCTTTTTTGTGTTTTTTCTCTGAGTTTCCAATCAGGTAAAGCTCATTTTCCAGAAGGTCGAGGTTCTCTACTGTGAGGTTCTCAGGTAAAATGGAGACCAGAGAAAAGTCGACTTCATTTTTTTCGAGGCTTTGAATTACACGCTCCTTATTCGTTACGTCCATTACTAAATCTACTCCGGGATTTAACCGCATAAATTCTGATAGAAAATAGGGCATAACGTACTTTCCTGTCGAAACAATTGATAATTTCAATTTTCCGGTAATCTCACCTTTGTGAGCTGCCGACTTATAATTGATCTCATAAACCTGCTCAATAATTCGAGCTGCAGACTCTGCTATTTCTCTGCCAAATTCTGTAATGTAAATCTTTCTTCCGATAAGTTCTGTTAGCGGCAATTCAAATTGCTGCTGGAAATTTTTAAGCTGAATGGAGACCGCTGGTTGGGTCAAAAAAAGCTCTTCAGCAGCCTGAGTGATACTGCTGGTTTCAGTGATTTTAAGAAAAATCTGAAGCTGGTTTAATGTATAATTCATAAATAAACGTTATGCAAATGATAACAAAGATATATAAAAACTTATGAGGTCGATTTTATTCCTTTGTCTTGACATAAAGAAAAAACAGTAAGCTAAAATGCTATATAAATCTTATAAAACTAAACCAATATGATTGTTACAAAGGACAAAATTTTCAAGTCACTTCTCCTCATGGTGCTTATTTTATCACTTATTTTTTTCAATAGCATAGATGATGTAATAATTGGAAAGTTAATTATAGGTGTAGCAATATTCAGCTCTCTATTACTGATAAGAAAATATCAAAATATGGAAATCAATGAGTAGAAGTCATGAATTTAGTCTTATTGAAGAACTCACAGACGAAAAGGATTCTAAAGAAATACTCCTGAGCCTGATTCAATTTAAAGTTCGATTTCACAGCTTAAAGCATTTTAGTTCCAGCGAAATGCATGGCGTTGAAGACAGTTATTCGCGAAAGCGTGTGAAGGATCTCGATGAAATTCGAAACGAAGTAATTGAAATCATAGACAAATGCTCCTCATCAGGCAAAAAAATAAAAATTCATTCTACTATTTATATTGAAGAGTTAGGCTAAACGGGATTGGTGCTGTTTATAATTGAGTTGAGGCGCCGTGTTCGAATTTGAAATCTATCAAAAACGGGATATCTTTCTAGTGGTAATAGATATTAGGCGCCTCAACCTATTTTCAAGAGGTCATATCCCGGGCCTCATGCATTAATGGATTTCTATCTGGTAAAGACAATTTGATAATAAGATTCTTCTATGCATATACCAAAAATTTAACTGTAGTCCTGAACATTCGATCGTATTTCAACTTAGCGAAGCTAAATCGCAGGTAAGTATTATTTTTAAAGCAGTGGTGATTGAGCGGTGGTTATTTAGAGGAGTCGGGATGAGTCGGGATGAATCCTTACTTTTAGCCAAAATCTTAAGGTTTCATGATTTCATACCATATTTCGGCTGAAAAGCCAACCCAACATACTTTTAGAATTAAACTCAGTTTTACAGCAACCCATTCTTCAGCTATCATTCAGGTTCCTTTCTGGCGCCCGGGAAGATATGAAGCGGGTAATTTCACCAAAAATATCATTGGGTTGCAAGCGTTTAGCGGCGATCAGAAATTGAAAAGCCGAAAAACGACCGGGCACACATGGGAGATTGAAACTAAGCCCGGGCAAAAGGTAGAGCTGAGATACAATTGCTATGCCGCTGAGCTTACCGCGGGGAATACATATCTGGATGAAGATTTGCTCCTGATCAATCCGGTAAATGCGCTGGTTTACATTCTGGGAATGGAAGAGGAAGAGATGCAAGTGGCTCTCGAGATAAATAAAACCTGGAAGGTAGCTACTGCCATGCAGCCTGCTTCAGGCAATCATGAGAATGGAATTTGGAAGTATCGCTGTGCAGATTTGCAGGAGCTTCTCGATACACCAATACTTGCTGCCGCTGATCTCGAAACTTTAACTTACCGTGAAAATGGAATAGATTTTCATATTGATATATATGGAGAAGGGATTGAAAATAAAGACAAGTTTAAAGAAGATTTTGCCGCTTTCACACGCGCTCAGATTGCCGCTTTCGGCGGATTTCCGGTAGATCGCTACCACTTTTTAACGCTGCTTTTGCCGCATAAAGCCTACCACGGAGTTGAACACGAAACCAGCACGGTGGTAATAATGGGCCCTTCTTCCGAATTGCACAAGCGCGAGCTTTACAAGGAACTTATTGGCGTTTCGTCTCACGAACTATACCACACCTGGAATGTAAAAAGTCTTCGCCCGTCAGATTGGACTCCTTACGATTTTACCGGCCCCGGTTTTTCACGTCTGGGTTATGTCGCCGAAGGAGTTACTACCTACATGGGTGACTGGATGCTTTGGCAATCCCGCTTTTTTTCAGATCAGGAATTTTTAAATGAGATTTCTACACACTTGCAGCGCCATATCGACAATGAAGGTAGGTTTAACCTTTCGCTGGCCGATTCATCGGTGGATACATGGGTAGATGGATATGGTCGTGGCACGCCTAACCGACGTGTAAGCATTTATGTTGAAGGTGCTCTGGTATCGCTTATCTGCGATATCAAAATCATGAAGGCTACAAAAGGAAAGAAAGGGCTAAGTGATGTAATGCGCTCGCTTTATGAGAAATACGGGGCTAAAAAAGGATTTACAGAGGAGCAATATTGGGCTGAACTTAAGGCTGTGGCCGATATCGATTGGGCGAAGTTAAGGGAAGACTTAATTGACAAGACAGGCCTATTGCAAGATTATCTCAATAATGCCTTGGCTAGTATAGGACTTGGCTACACCGCTCATGCCAGCGATAAACCTTGGGAAAAGGAATGGGGTGTGAGCATTCAGAATATTAACGGCAATTGGGAGGTTTACAACCTGATGGAAGGCTCACCTGCAGATGAAGCCGGAATGTGGTTTGGTGACAAAGTCAGCGAAATTGACGGAATGTTGCCTGATGAATTTTTCGCGAAAGCAGACCGTAAAACAATGGATGGAATCAGCTTGTCTCTGAATTCAGGCTTTAGAACTAAAAAAGTATCCCCGTCCGGTGATGGGAAAACCTGGATATTCAAGTACAAGGTAGTGGAAGACAATGACTCCAGCCAGGACTTATTTAAAAAGTGGCGCACATTTCTGGAAAAGAAATAGCCTTACTTGATTTGTTGGCAAAGTTTCTTTAAAGCATTGTATAAATACAATGTTTCACTTTGTCTAAATAAAGCAGTAAGTGTGCTCTTAAAAAACTAGAAACTTAGTAGCAATTACGCAGCAAGGGCAAGAGGGGCGGGCATTCTTCCGAGATTACGCAACATTCCCAAATGGATAACTACAGCTCCTACAAAGGTGTTGTTTACGTGATAAGGAATGTTGTATTCTGCCGCAACTTCTGATACAATTTTAGATAAATCTTTGTAGTGAACGTGGCAGATATTGGGAAATAAATGGTGCTCAACCTGGTAATTAAGGCCACCAATGCACCAACTGAAAAAACGATTCTTAGGTGAGAAATTACTGGTGGTAGCAAGTTGATGTATTGCCCAGTCATTATCAATAACACCCGTTTCTGTTGGTAAAGGATAGTCCATATCTGGCATTACATGCGCTGTTTGGAAAATCGTACTTACAGACAGACCTGTAACGATATGAAGGGAAACAAAGGCCAATATTACAATCCACGGAGAGACCGGAAGGAAAATAATAGGTAGTATGAGTGCATAAGTGTAATAAAGAAGTTTCCATGCCCCGATTTTCACAAGCTCTTTCCAGAGTTTTTCATCGCTTTTGTAAAGACCCATTTTATGAAATCGAATGGCATTTACAAAGTCTTTGGCAGTAATCCACAAGAGTGTGCTAATGCCATAGAAGAACCAAACGTAGAAATGCTGGTATCTTTGTATCCAGTGTTTTTCTGCGTGCGGTGAAAAGCGAAGAAAAAAGGGCGTATTGATATCATCATCAGCGTGTTCAATGTTAGTGAAGGTATGGTGCAAAACATTATGCTGAATATGCCAGGTTCGCGCATTGGCACCAATGAGGTTCATGCTGTAACTCATCCAGTTATTCACTTTTCGATTTTTAGAATACGACCCGTGAATGGCATCGTGCATAACACCCATGCCTATACCAGCCATGCCTAATCCAGCTATAACGTAGAGAACAAACACCATCCAGACACTAGAAACCAGTCCGGCGCTGAGAATAGTAATAGGTATTATAAAAAGCGACAGCATAATGATAGATTTCAAGATCATGCTTGAGTTTCCGCTTTTGCTGATATTATTTTCTTTGAAATAAGTATTAACGCGTGTTCTGAGAACTTTGTAGAAATCAGTGGCGTTTTGGGGTTGAAATCTGGGATTTTTCATCTGCAAGTAAAGGCACCTTAGCGTTTGAGGTGCAATGGTTTATTTATATATTTTAAATTCGCCGATATGGAAGCTATTTGCGTGCTCACAATAAAATAAGGGATAAAGGTAAGTATAAAGTAGTTCAACCCGTGTTAACAATACCCAAAGTTTCCGATAACTGCGGTTATTAACAATCTGCATGGCTCGCTCTTGAAAAGAAAATCGGATCGTTGCTACCAATCCAAAAAAATTATTGCATTTTCACATTTCAAACTTTAACCTTTACCAGATATGAATGATCAGACTGTAGATACACTCGAAAACAGCACAGCAGCTAAGCGCCCCACCTTCTTAACCGTGCTTTGCATTATAACCTTTGTGGTTTCGGGCTACAATTTTTTTGTCGCACTTTTTGGACTTTTTAAATCTGAATCCTTTGATCCTGATCAGTGGCAGGGTATCTCAGAACAGATGTCGGAAGCCATGTCGGGGGCAGATGCTGCCTCTCAAGAAATGGCCGTAAGCATAATGACTTCTCTGGAGTCAATGATGCAGGTTGGTGTCGAAAACTCCGTTACTCTGGGTGTTACAGCAATTTTAGCTTCAGCTCTTTCAATACTTGGTGCCTACCTGATGTTCAATTTAAAAAAGATAGGTTACTATACCTATATTGTTGCAAAGGTCATAGGTGTCCTTATTCCGTTATTCATTTTTGGCGTTAATATTCTTACCATGATGATGTATGGATTTGTGGCAGTGATAGGCATCTTGTTTATCATACTCTACGGTATCAATAGGAAGTATATGGTTTAGTCGCAAGTCGTTTAAGTCGCGAGTCGTTTAAGTCACTAGTCACTAGTCACTAGTCGCGAGTCGGGGTCGTATGGTTTATCGCGCTGTAGGCAAATAGCTGTAAGCCTCAAGCTTTAGATTGTTTTTGTGTGGGTTTGAAAGTTTATTTTTTTGTCTTGCGGATAGTATCATGGCATCTTAAAACACAAAAATCAAGATAGTTGCTTTCCTCATCCACACATGAAACATCCTGACGACCAGAGGTAGACTGTATGTTTGGAACATGCTAACCTTTAGCGTCAGTACCGAAGCGACAGTATTCACACACTTCGAGTACCTCAGTGCTGCGCATTCATCATTCACACATTGAACATTCACACTTTCACACACTTCGAGTACCTCAGCGCGGCGCATTCATCATTCACACTTTCACACATGCGAAGATCCTGACCGTTAGCGTCAGTGATTCACACACTTCGAGTACCTCGGCGCGGCGCATTCATCATTCACACATTGAACATTCACACATTGAACATTCACACATTGAACATTCACACATTGAACATTCACACATTCATCATTGAACCGCAATCGCTGAAATTTCAACCTTAGCGCCCGCCGGAAGTGCACTTACCTGTACCGTTTCCCTAGCTGGAAAGTTTGAAGTAAAATAATTTCCATATACTTCATTTACTTCCTTAAAGCGTTCCATATCCAAAAGGAAAATAGAGCATTTCACAATGTTTGAGTAATCTAACCCAGCCGCCTCAAGAACAGCTCCCATGTTTTTCATCACGCGGTGAGTTTCTGTTTCTAAATCAGCATTGTCCATTTTGCCCGTTTCCGGATTTATAGCCACCTGCCCGCTCATGTAGAGTGTTCCGTTGTGTTCTATGGCTTGGTTGTATGGACCTATCGGCGTAGGTGCTTTTTCAGTATTTATTATTTTCATGAAATGTGCTTTTAATGGCAAAGGTCGCAATTGCTTTGGTTAACTTTGATCAAAACTCAGTATTTTGAAAATCCACTTTGACGGAGCGGCGCGCACGGTAACCGGCTCAAAACATTTACTTGAAACAGACGATGGACTTAAAATTCTTCTCGACTGCGGATTGTTTCAGGGAAAGGAAAGCGAAGGAGGGAGAGAAAACAGCCATTTTGATTTTGATCCGGCAGAGGTGGATATGCTCGTGCTTTCTCATGCGCATATTGATCATTCAGGGCTTATTCCTAAATTGGTAAAGGATGGTTTTACCGGGCCGATATATTGCACGGAACCCACAAAAGCGCTTTGCGAGATTATGCTTGCCGACTCAGCACATATTCAAATGTCTGACTATCGGTACTCGGAGAAAAAAGGATTGAATTCTGATGCTGATGAGCCCCTGTATGACATAGATGATGTACTTGAAGCTCTCGATCTTTTTGAAACAAAGAGCTATAATGAATGGCATCACTTGAATGATGACGTGGCTCTCATGTTTACATTCATTGGCCATATTCTAGGTAGTGCTTGCGTAAATCTCCGCGTAAAGGAGGGGAAGAAAACTCATAAAATTGCCTACACGGGAGACATTGGACGAAAAGTCCACCGCATAATTAAAGGATGGGAGGCTTTTCCTCAGGCCGAGATTATTATTACGGAAAGCACTTATGGAGATAGGCTCCACGGAGATATTGGTACCAACGAGAAGCGACTTTATGAAGTTGTTCACCAAACCTGTGTAGTGAATAAAGGCAAGCTCATTATTCCGGCATTTAGTCTTGGACGAACGCAGGAAATAGTTCATGCTCTTGATAAGATGGAAAGTGAAGGTGTATTACCGCCGGTCAAGGTTTTTGTCGATAGTCCGCTTAGCACCAGTGCAACGGATATTGTAAAAAGCTTTTCGCAGTATTACAATAAGGACATAAAGAAGTATATGGAGCGCGATTCGCAACCTTTTGGGTTTTCAAATCTCCACTACATACGTGATGTGAAATACTCCAAGCTGATAAATACGCTTGACGAGCCTTGTATTATTATTTCAGCTTCAGGAATGATCGAGGCAGGCCGCATTTTGCATCATATCGCCAATAACATTGAAGATGAGCGAAGTACGGTATTGATTGTCGGCTATTGTGAGCCATCATCGCTAGGTGGACGATTGCGGAACGGTGCAAAAGAAATCAGAATTTACGGTAGGGACTACAAGGTAAAAGCCAATGTAGAAATTCTGGATGCTTACAGTGCGCATGGCGATTATAAGGAAATGATTGAATATCTGAGCTGCCAGACACCTCATCTGATTAAAAAACTTTTCCTTGTTCACGGTAGGTATGAAACTCAGTTAGCATATAGAAATCATCTTACTGAGGCAGGTTTTCATCATATCGAAATTCCCGATCAGGGAGATGTGGCTGAAATTAAGGGATAGTTAACAGAAGTTCTTTAAAATAGAAAACCGCCACAACATTTCATCGCGGCGGTTTGCATTCATTTCTATGTTGGTTAATGTTTGACTACAAAAGATTTTGTACCTATTTGATTTCCGCTTTTTACTCGAATTATATAAACTCCATTTCGCAAGTGATTTACGGGAATATTAGCCTCCGATGCATAAGAACCAGTACTTGATTCAAATACCGCTGTTCCAGTTATATCTATGATTTTGATTTCTTGAAGTTCCCGATTATTCAATTTTAGTCTTAAGACATCGCTAGTTGGGTTGGGGTAAATTTCAAACGCGTTTCGATCTATAATTTTCTCTGACCCGGTTGTATTGTCTTCAAATTCCTCATAATACAATTTGATTTGTAATGTGTTGTCGCTCGACCAATCACTGCCATCCCAAAACTCGAGAGCGGCTTCGGTGCATTGCTCGTAGTCGTTGTAGATATATAAGATTCGCGCATCTTCCGCAAATTCAGAGCCACTCCACTCATAGCCTATAACCTCAACTAAATTTAATGGAGAATAGAAATATTCTATTTTAAAACTGTTTTCCCATGATCCCGATTCCCATTCTTGTTCAATTCTACTTATGTTATTTCCGTTATCATCATAAGCAAGGATATATTGCGAATTATTAATCCACATCTGATTCTCTATGTTCCAATATGTAATTTTAGAGTTTGTCAATTGGTTATCAGTGTTGAAGGTGCGTTCTGTTTTTTCCAATGCCTCCCATTCCGAATCTATACCATTCCAGGCTTCGTGCAAAACCTGGGTTAGATTATCGCCTTCATATAGGATTGAAAATCTCGAATTATTCTGCCATGAATTATTAGTAGTATTCCTATTTAGTATAATATAACTGTCGAGTTTATTTACGTCGTTATAGCTAAAGATAAACTTGTAGGACAGAATCCATTCAGTCGTGGAATTTTCCCAGTCGGAGCGTATAACTTCTAATAGGTTATTTTGTGAATCATAAGTGTTTTCTCGTTTTATGTAATTTTCCCAGGTCGTACCTGTCCATTGCTGTTGAGTCTCGCTAGCCGGATATTCATCTCCGCTATAGGTGAAAAGAGTTCTCAAGTAATTTTCATAATTAATGCCATCCATCGTAAACAGTTCTGTTTCGGTTATTACATTTCCTAGGTCGTCAAATGACATTAGTACTTTCGAGTCCGATTGAAATAATTCAGATCCTGACTCCCAAGAATAATATTTCATGGAATCAGTCTTTATGATGTATGCGTTTTCGGCTGTGGGCAGGTTAGTTGAGTTATCTGGATAGTATAAAAAGTCATTTACAAATTGTATAGGAAGTGAAGGATCATAATTATCACCATTCCAAAAAAGCCGCAAAGAATCAACCGGAATGGTAATCCCTTCTTCATCTGTGCTATAACTCACGGCATAGAGTCTGGAATTTATGTCACCACCTCTTTGTGAGGTGACTGTGTAATTATTTTGTGGTTTATGAAAACTGATGAAAGAATCATTTCTTAATTGACACCTTGGTAAAAGTCGGTTTTCGGGAACTTTTTCTAAATTTTCTTCGGTCGAAATATTTTGGGCAAGTGCTGATGAGTTTGATCCGGTGAATCCGATTAAAATGAAAATGGGAATAATTAGATTTCTAAATTTCATAAGTGTAATTTTTTAGGATATTTGTTTCATGTTAGCTCTATAAAATATTTGATAGAATTATTTACAGTTTTAATAATGAGGTTGTTTTAGTATACAATTTACCATGAAAATTTGAAATGCTCATATCATATATTTTATACTGTATAGCTGCACATATTGGTCAGACGGACTCGTAGAGGATTTGGAATCAGGTTTTAACAATTTTAACAATTTTGAGCAAATCAATAAAGTGAAAATTACAAAATTGCAGCTCATGAACTCCAATATGCCACCCTGCGTTTTTCTCAAATTCGGGGAGGGGCATTGTTGAATCCTAAAACAGATTTAAAAACGTAATTTTGCGCCCGCACCACCTAAGTACCCCAAATTGCTCCAAGAAATAAAAGCCATCATATCAAAAGATCTCCGGATGGAGTGGCGCCAAAAGCATGCCTTGGGAAGCATTTTTCTCTATGTTATCGCCTCCATTTTTGTGGCTTACATGGGTTTTCGGCAAATTGTAGATGTGCCTACCTGGAATGCACTGTTTTGGATAATCGTACTTTTTGCCGCCTTTAATGCTGCTGCAAGAAGCTTTTCGGTTGAAACGAGTGGTAGACGGCTTTATTTGTTCACTTTGGCAAAGCCTGAGAGTGTAATCATAGGGAAAATGCTGTACAATGCTTTTCTGCTTTTGGTGATGGTCTTTGCCAGCTTCGCCGCCTATGCGATCATGCTCGGCACCGGTCCCCTTCAAAATGCCGATTGGCTTGGTGTGACCATGGCCCTGAGTTTAGGAGCTATTGGTTTGGCATTTACGCTAACACTGGTTTCGGCGCTAGCGGCACAAACTGATAATAATCTCGGACTTATGGCGGTGCTCGGATTGCCTGTGATTCTTCCTATGTTGCTCATTCTGATACGATTTTCTAAGAATGCATTAGATGGAATAGCCTGGTCTGTAAATGGCGCCTACGGTTGGCAATTGTTGGCAATTTCGCTCATGTCTCTGGCTCTCTCATACATTTTATTTCCGTACCTTTGGCGCGAATAATTCGCAGGGAAAATTATGTCGAAATATTGGTGGAAAATTCTTTCTGCTCTCCTCGTTCTTGCAACGCTCATTTTTGGTCTCAGAGCACCATTAGCTCCCGGTGTGCCAAAGGTTTCTCCAGATAAAATAAACAATGGGGTAACCTCCGTAACCATAACAGGTTACAACACTCATTTTACCAAGGATAAGACTGAAGTGAAAGTGTGGCTCGCAAATGGAGAGGCTACTTTTTGTCCCTACGAACTCGCTGTGGTTGACGACACGCATTTACGCGCCACATTCAGCATTACTGAAAAAATAGCCGAATCATTTTTTGATTTATACGTCAACACACCTTCAGACGGTACCATGTACTTGCCAAGTGCTTTTTTACAAAGTAAACTTGAAGTAACTACCCGGCCTGAGGTAACAGAAAATTGTGCTACAAATCTTGCAGCTGATCCGGGCAGTTTCGATTATCCCAACCAGCCTATACTCAACGAAACTATCCGGAATATTTTTTACCATGTCCCCAGTTGGTTTGCCATGATTTTTGTCATGGGAATCTCATTGGTTTTTAGTATTATGAACCTTGGGTCTGGCAAAACCCGTTACGATATTGCTGCCGAAAGTGCAGCTCACGTAGGTTTGCTCTTTGCTTTTATCGGTTTAGCTACCGGAAGTATCTGGGCACGATTTACCTGGGGCGCATGGTGGGTTAGCGATCCCCGCCTCAATGGTGCGGCAATTGCGGTACTTATCTACCTGGCCTATTTTATTTTAAAATCATCTGTAAACGATAAAGAAAAGGCCGCCAGACTTGGAGCTGTGTACAATATTTTTGCCTTTATGATGATGATCGTTTTCGTAATGGTGCTTCCGCGAATGACGGACTCCCTTCATCCCGGAGTAGGTGGAAACCCGGCATTTAACCAATACGATCTCGACGATAATATGCGGATGATATTTTATCCTGCAGTTATCGGATGGATTGGAATAGCCGTCTGGATTTTTCAAATTAAATACAGAACAGGCAAATTGAATTTTAAGCAATTAATGCATGAAGAAGTATAGTTTTAGAACCATTTTGTCAGCCTTATTGTTAAGCTTTTATACGGTTCAGGTCAATGCTCAAACCAATACCGATTGGCTTGAAAACACCATGTTTAGCTCTGGTAAAATTAATGTAGTTGTTGCCGTGGTCTCGGCAATTTTTATTCTACTGATTATTTATTTAATTTCCATAGATAGAAAGCTCAGCAAAATAGAGAAAAACGAATTAAACGATATAAAATGAAGAAGACACATATAATTGGAATCGTGATTATTGCAGTGGCCATAGCTTTTATTCTGAGTTCGGTTTCCAAGTCGAGTTCATATGCTGAGTTTCACGATGCCTTCAACAATCCCGGAAAGGAATACCATGTGGTAGGAACTCTTGATAAAACTGCAGATATTATTTACAATCCTGAGGTGAATGCCAATCTTACTCAGTTTACCATGATTGATGGGGCTGGAGAGAAGAGAAAAGTAATGCTCAACAAGAGTAAACCGCAGGATTTTGAGCGCTCTGAAAGTGTGGTAATAATTGGCAAGGCAAAAGGTGAGAGCTTTCATGCCTCAGAAATGCTGATGAAGTGTCCTTCTAAGTATAAGGAGGAAGGTAAATTTAACGTCGGAGAAACAGCGGCAAAATAAGATTTTAATGATCGACTACATAGGTGAGCATACCTGGATTGGTAAGTTTGGTGAAGGACTTATAATTATTTCTATTGTAGCCGCTCTTTTAGCTGCGGCTTCCTTTTTTTTATCACAAACCACAAAAGAAGATTCATACCGGCGATTGGGTCGGGTTGCATTTTGGGTACATTCAATAGCGCTGGTTTCTGCTTCGGTTACCTTATTTTACATGCTCTTTAATCAGTATTTTGAATACGATTATGTCTGGAAACACGCCAATAAAGATATGCCACTCAGGTATATCTTCTCTTGTTTTTGGGAAGGACAGGAAGGAAGTTTTCTCTTGTGGAGCTTCTGGAATGCCGTGCTGGGAAATATTCTTCTTTTCACTGCAAAGAAGTGGGAAAACACGTCAATGACGGTTATCGCAGCCATGCAGGTGTTGCTAGGCGCAATGGTGCTGGGCGTTTATGTTTTTGATTTTAAAATTGGGAACAGCCCCTTTACTTTAATCCGGGAACTTCCTGAGAATATCGGTTTGCCCTGGACTACGATGCCAGATTATTTGCAGAGAATTCCCACTTTTCAGGATGGCCGAGGACTCAATCCTCTCCTTCAAAATTATTGGATGACAATCCACCCGCCAACCCTCTTTCTCGGTTATGCGTCTACCATTGTTCCGTTCACTTTTGCGATCGGAGGTTTATGGACGGGTAAGCTCAGAGAATGGATAAAACCGGCTTTACCATGGGCCTATTTTTCGGTTGCTGTTTTAGGAATTGGAATTTTAATGGGTGGCGCCTGGGCTTATGAAGCATTGAGCTTTGGTGGTTTCTGGGCATGGGATCCCGTTGAAAATGCCAGTCTTATTCCATGGCTCACAATGGTTGGAGCGGCGCATGTAATGCTTGTTAATCAAAACAAGAACAAGTCGCTTTTTACGGCAATCTTCCTCACGTTAATCACCTTTACCCTGGTGATGTATGCCTCTTTTCTGGTACACTCCGGTGTTCTGGGCGATACGTCGGTTCATGCCTTTACAGGAAATGGGATGACCAATCAGCATTTGTTTATGCTACTGCTCATTTTCAGCGTTTCGGCTTCATTGCTCTTGCTCAAAAAGCAAATGCGTCTTGTATTTTGGGGGCTTACACTTGTGTTCTTTCTTATTGGTTTGATTTCAGGATACCAAGTAGCCTCATTGGTGGCGTTTTTGGCAACAGCAGTTATACTCATCATTGTTTCTTACCGTAAGTTTTTCCCAAAACCGGCCAAGGAAGAGCCGCTGTGGAGCCGTGAATTCTGGATGTTTATCGGATCACTTGTTCTGCTTCTGTCTGCTGCTCAAGTGGCTATTGAAACCTCAAAACCAATTTGGAATATCCTGGCTGAACCGTTTTCAGGTCCTCTGCTAGATATTTATAAACTTACCAATATTGAAGGATTTAAGTCGCTCGCTGAAGGCAAACTCGCACCAAACAGCGATATAATTGGCCATTTTAATAAGTGGCAAGTGCCATTTGCATTTGTAGTTACCTTCCTCATTGGCTTTGCTCAATTCCTGAAATATGGGAAGAACGATTTTGGTAAGTTTATTAAGAAAATTGCCTTTTCCCTTGGTATAGCCTTAGTTGTTGCCATTTTTACTGCCATAAAGCTCGATTATAGTGGTGATGAGTTTGTACTCACTATTCTGGTGTTTACAACCGTTTTTGCTATTGCAGTAAATGCCGATCACCTCGTACAAACCTTTAAAGGGAAATTTGACTCGGCTGGCGCCAATGTAGCGCATATTGGTTTTGCACTCGTTATGCTCGGCGCGCTCATCTCAACTTCACGAAGTGAGAAAATTTCAGAAAATGGAAGTCGATTTAATATTGAACAACTGAACGAAGATTTTAAAAACAACGAAGATATCCTCCTTTTTGTGGAAGATACCGTTCAGATGGGATCATACTTTGTGAGCTATGAAGGCAGAAGTAAAGAAGGAATCAACGTTTATTATCAGGTTGATTATTTCGATAGAGTGCCGCGATCATACAAAGCGGGTGACTTAACGGTTGCGCGGGGGGCTTTATTCACAGCCACTGCAGATCATTCACCAGGCGAAGATTTTATTATGGACCAAAATTATTGGGACTTGGTTGAAGATCCGCGTCAAATTAATATTGATGAAGTAAACTCGTGGTCGGCTTATAAACCGGGTGAGAAATTATTCACCTTAAATCCGCGAATTCAGCTCAATCCTCAATTTGGAAATGTGGCAGAGCCCGCTACAAAACGCTATTGGAACCGGGATATTTATACCCATGTTCGTTGGGCTGAGTTGGAAGAAGATATCGATGAACAAGGATTCAGAACTCCAGTAGAACTCGACTTAGCTGTGGGCGATACTGCATTTATTGGCGCTACTCAGGTTCGGCTCAATGGCCTCGCGGTCATTCGGGAAGAAGAGCGAGAAGAATATATGGTTGGTCCAAATGATTTGGCAGTTAGAGCCATGGTAGGAGTAAAAGACAGCCGCGGAAATGTTTATGAAGTTGAGCCTCTCTACATTTTGCGCGATTCAGTTTTACTTGTTCCAGATCCGGTAATCCAGGATGAAACGGGGCTCCGTATTAACTTTAGCAAAATTAATCCTCAAACAGGAAAGCATAAATTTACAGTAGCCGAGTACGCTTCAAACCGGAAGGAGTTTATTGTTTTGCAGGCCATTCAATTCCCAATGATTAATATATTATGGATAGGTTGCATTGTAATGTTTTTAGGAACTATTATGGCTGTAAGACATCGAATTAAAAAGTCTAGAAAATCTAAATTGTCGTGAAAGAAATCAAGTCAGTTGCTATAATTGGAGTTGGAAGGGTGGCAAATCAAATTGCCAAGGTCTTATACAATGAAGGTGTTGAAATATCAGGTGTTTACGGACGTAAAACCGAGTTGGCGAAAGCCCTGGCTAAAAAGGTAAAGGCGCGCATAATTGAAGATGTTTCAAAACCCATTAGAGCCGATCTGATTTTGCTTACCATTTCTGACGATGCCATCGAAGAAGTAGGAAAGCAGTTGTCAAAATCCAATAAGGGGATAGTGGCGCACACCTCGGGTGCTGTACCACTTTCAGAGTTGCCCGGTAAATTAAGGAGGGGAGTTTTTTATCCGCTTCAAAGCTTTAGTATTGATAAGCAGATTGTTTGGGCGAATGTGCCTTTTTGCATTGAGGCCGAAAATGACGAAGACTTGAATGCTCTTGGCGCTTTAGCTGAAAGAGTGTCAAATAAAGTATATGTGTTGAGTTCAGAGCAGCGGAAGATGTTGCATCTGGCAGCTGTGTTTGCAAATAATTTTGCTAATCTCATGTTTGAGTTTTCCGACGAATTATTGGAAAATGCAGAAATTGATCGCAGAATTCTTCACCCGCTAATTCTGGAAACTGCCAATAAGATATTGATGCAAAAAGCTTCTGAATCGCAAACTGGCCCGGCCTCGAGAGGTGATATTGATACCATTCGCATGCATCGGGAAATACTTGGCAAAGACAATATTTATCGCACCGTTTACGATTTATTGACCACCGAAATATACAACCGCAACCATGCCGAAAAGCTATAAGGAGCTCTTGCCATCGATCACTACACTTATATTCGATGTTGATGGTGTATTTACAGACGGAACGGTTCAGGTAATGCCTGATGGTCAGTTTATAAGAAAGCTTAATTCCAAGGATAGTTACGCAATTCAATACGCCGTTAAGAAAGGGTATCACATTGCGATCATCACGGGTGGCAATTCTTTTGCTGTTCGCGATAGCCTCCGGAGTTTGGGCATTTCTCATATATTTATGGAGTCCAAAAACAAAATTTCTGTTTACAAAAAGTTTCTTCAGGATTTAAATATTCCCGAAGAGGAAACTTTGTATATGGGTGATGATATTCCTGACTATGAAGTGATGTCAAAAGCCGGCATAGCAGCCTGTCCTGCTGATGCCAGTGCCGAAATAAAGAAGATTAGTCAGTATATTTCGCATAAAAAAGGAGGAGAGGGATGTGTGCGTGATATTATTGAACAAACTTTAAAAGTACAGGGCAAGTGGTTTAACGACGATGCTTTTGATTGGTAAAAGAATGCAGAACTTCATTCAGTTTTTAAAACTTACGCGGCCACTTAATCTGGTCATTATTGCATTAACAATGTGGTTGATGCGGTATTTCGTGCTGCGGCCAATGGTAGAGGTTAATGGGTTTGAATTGCAACTGTCAAATCTCCACTTTCTCCTCCTTATACTTTCTACCGTCTTAATTGCAGCCGCTGGAAACGTAATTAACGACTATTTTGATCAGCAGACAGATCGGGTTAACAAACCAAAACACATCATAGTCGGAGTACATGTAAAGCGAAGAGTAGCAATGGGTGTTCACCAATTGTTTAATTTAATCGGCTTAGCAATCGCTGTGTTTGTAGCGTGGCGCATAGGAATGTGGAAGTTGAGCATTCTCAGCTTTTTCGCTGCCGGTTCACTTTGGTTTTACAGTGTACAGTTTAAGAAAGATTTGATTATTGGGAATATCATTATTGCATTTCTCGCAGGTCTGGTGCCCCTCCTTGTCGGTATTTATGAAGTGCCATTATTGATCAAAGAATATGGTCAGCAGGTAGTGGATGCTTATGCCATAAACCTTCCCGGTCAAGACCCATCGGATTATTTTCGGGTTATGTTTTACTTTATATTCGGGTATTCAATCTTTGCTTTTATTCTGAATTTAATTCGCGAAATTCAGAAAGATATGGCCGATATTAAAGGCGATATCCGTATTAATGCCCGCACCATTCCAATAGCCTATGGACTAAAAAAGGCTAAGATTATTACAGCTGTTTTAATTGTGTCCACCATGTTTTCTCTCGTTTTTCTTCAGCAAAAAGTCGTGAGCGATAATTACTCATTAGGGTATCTTATAGTGGCTATTCTTTTACCGCTTCTCATTAGTCTGTGGTACAACCATAAGGCTGTAAAGAGGAACGAATTTGTAAAAGCGGGGAATTTCTTAAAACTAGCTATGCTGGGGGGAATCCTGTACAGCATCGTTCATTATTACATCTATTACGCTTCAGATATTGTTTGATTTAAAAGGCCACCGGATTATCCTCGCCTCAAAATCTCCCAGAAGGCACGAACTTTTGCGAGGACTAGGATTTGAATTTGAAATTAGAACCAAAGATGTTGATGAGACTTTTTCGGAAGAGCTCACAGCTGAAAAGATTCCCATGTTTCTGTCAAAAAAGAAGGCCGATGCTTTTGCAAAGGATCTAAAACCTTCTGAACTACTTGTCACCTCTGATACAATAGTTTGGTTGGGTGATTCTGTTTTTAATAAGCCCCAATCAGAGAAGGAAGCCGTTGATATGATTACTACCCTAAGTGGTAGAAAACACGAGGTTATTACAGCAGTTTGTATCACTTCCGTGGATAAACAAATAGTGTTCTACGATTCAACAGATGTTTATTTTGCACCGGTTGATCAAAGGGATATTGAGTGGTATGTGGCAAAATATAAACCATTTGATAAGGCAGGTGCTTATGGAATTCAAGAGTGGATAGGCTATGCAGGAATTGACAAAATAGAGGGTTCATTTTACAATGTAATGGGCTTCCCAACACAGAAATTTTATGTTGAACTCAAAAACTTTTTAGAATCATGAAGCTCGATATATTAGCTATTTCCGCCCATCCTGATGATGTAGAGCTCGGTGCAGGCGGTACAATTGTTAAGGCAATTAGGGATGGTAAGAAAGTTGGAATTCTTGATTTGACCCAAGGAGAACTCGGTACTCTAGGTACTCCAGACATGAGGAAGAAGGAAGCACTTGAATCAATGAAAATCCTTGGGGCTTCGATACGCGAGAATGTGGGCTTACCGGATGGGTTTTTAAATAATTCCCGGGAGTTTCAAATGGCTATTCTACCATTTATAAGAAAATACCGACCTGAAATTGTTCTTACCAATGCTATTGCAGATCGACACCCAGATCACGGTAAGGGTTCTAAACTAGTATCCGACGCTTGCTTCTTAAGTGGCCTCAGGGCGATAGAAACAACCACCGAATTAGGAGAGAAGCAAGAAGCCTGGCGTCCTAAATGGGTATATCATTTCGTGCAGGATCGTTATACAAGACCTGATTTTGTGGTAGACATAACCGATGTTTGGGAAACGAAAATGGAGGCAGTTAAAGCTTTTAAAAGCCAGTTTAATGTTAAGTCAAAGTCTGATGAGCCACAAACTCCCATTTCTACCCCCGATTTTATCTTCTTTCTTGAAGCCAGAGCGCGCGAATACGGACGAAGTATCGGGGTAACTTATGGCGAAGGCTTTACAACAGAGAGACCGGTGGGAGTGAATAATGTACTTGATTTAATCTAAATATCTATTTTAGTTTCTTGACTTTCAATCGCAGCGAATTCCCAATAACGATCACATCGCTGAATGCCATGGCAAGAGCTGCTACCATAGGGTTTAAGAACCCAAAGGCCGCTATCGGAATTGCAACAATATTATAAAAGAAAGCCCAGAATAGATTTTCCTTTATTGTTTTATAGGTGTGTTTTGAGATTTTAAACGAAGTAATGAGGCTTTGCATCTCGTCTCTATTCATAATTACGATTCGGGCTGAGTCTAGCGCCAGAGCTGATGCCCCACCAGGCGATATTCCCACCTGAGCACGTGATAGGGCAGGGCCGTCATTTATTCCGTCGCCCACCATAGCAATTGTTTCATTCTTGCTCAGCGACTCAATCATTTCTAGCTTTCCTTGTGGACTAATCGCGTAATGAGCTTCGTCAATGCCTAGCGCTTTTGCGGTTTCCAACACCTTTTCCTTTTTGTCGCCACTCAGGATAATTGTTTTAAAGCCCTCACTTTTAAAGGCGTCAACCATTGTTTTAGCATCTCGAAGTATGGAATCGGTTATGGTAAAAGTGGCAACTGGTTTGTTATTGATTTTTAAAATGAGATCGCCTTTCATTTCTAGGTCATCGTTTTTCCCAAAGAAAATATCCTCACCAGAAATAGATTTGGCTTGCATTCCTTCTCCTTTTATTTCGCTTATTTCAGATAGCTTTTCGCCTTCCACCTTTTCGTAATGAGCGACAAATGATTCAGCTATAGGATGAGAAGAATGTGACTCTATAGATTTTATTAGCTTTTCGGCTCTGTCGCCAATTGAATTGGCATCTTCGCGTATGGAAAATTCACCTGAAGTGAGTGTTCCCGTTTTATCAAAGATGATGGTTTTTGCTTGTGCAAAACGCTCTAAGGTACTACCACCTTTAATGAGGATTCCGTTTTTAGCAGCTCTTCCCACTCCTGCTACAACGGCAGTTGGGGTGGCCAGCCCCATGGCACAGGGGCATGAAATTACCAGCACGGCCACAGCATTCATAAGCGATTGGGTTATGCCGATATCAAATGCCCAGTTGGCAAGCACAAAAGTCAATGCTGATATTCCCAAAACTGCCGGAACAAAAATGCCGCTTACTTTATCCCCTAGTTTTTGAATATTTGGTTGATCGCGTCTGGCCTTTTTTACCAGATCAATTATTTTTTGCAAAGTGGAATCTTTCGCTTCAAGCGTAGTTTCAACCCGTAAGTTTCCTCTCATAATAATGGTCCCCGAGAAAATCTGAGATCCTTCGCTTTTTTCCACGAGCTCACTTTCGCCCGTAAGAGCTGATTCATCCACATGCGCTGAGCCGCTCAAAACGGTTCCATCTACAGGAAAATACTCTCCTTCGTTCACCTGCAACTCATCACCTTTTTTAACCGATTTAGGAGCTGCGTCAAATATTTTTTCTTTTGTGCCAACCCGCATAACAATATGCGCCACAGATGATTCCATTTTGGAAAGCTCGCCAATACTGCGCGCAGTTTGCTGCACCGATCGATGCTCAAGTACATTACCGAGCAAAACCAGCGTTATAATAGTCGCCGCTGTTTCAAAAAACATGAAGTCGTGCATTTTAGGTTCTCCCCAGTATAGAAGAGTTCCAACCAAACTGTAAAAAAACGCAGCGCTTGATCCAATAAAAATAAGTACATCCATATTGGCAAGCCTCGCTTTTAACGAACCCCACGCCGATTTCCCGAAATGGAGAAACCCAAGGATATATACAGGTAAGCAAAGTGCTATCTGTACAAGCGGATTGTTAATGAAAGCTCCTTTGGGAAAAAACATGTGCAGGAAGAGGGGCACAGTGAAAACTAGCGCAAAGATGAATTTCTTTTCAATTCTGCTTATGCCGTCTGTTTTAAGGGCAGCCTGAGAGTCTTTAACCTGGTATCCAAGACTTTCAATATTATCAATTGCTTGCTGGGTTGTTTTTCCTTCTACTTCTGTAAATGTTACCTCCCCATCTATAAAGCTGGCGTCGGCATCCTTGAAGCCTGCCTTTTGAAGCGATTTGCTAATTCCTGCTGCACAGTTATTGCAAGTCATACCTTCTACCTTTACAGATATTTCCGCTGTTTCCATTCTGTAAAATTACAAATTTGAAAGCTGTCACTGCTTAAAGATTTTCGCGTCTAACCTTAATTTAAAATTAATAAAACATGCATATTAAGAGTAATGTATTATATTTGCGAGTAATATACGCAAAACAGGAGTAAGTATGCCTAATAGTCTGATGAATATCCGAATCGATGTTAGTCCGAAGATTTTTCTCAAAGATCCCTATTCATCAGATCTTGGTAAGAGTATTCTTGCCAGATCGCTTCCACTAATGGATGATTTCGGTATGGAGAAATTTACTTTCAAGAAACTAGCTTGTGAAATAAATTCAACCGAAAGTGCAATTTACCGATACTTTGAAAACAAGCACAAGCTGTTGTTGTATTATGTATCCTGGTATTGGGGCTGGATGGAGTATAACTTGGCATTTGGAACAGCCAATATTTCTGATCCGAAGCAAAAGCTTGAAATGGCCATTACAATTTTAACCCGCGATTTGGGAGACTCCACCAATGCACCATTCAGTATTATGCAACTTCAGCATGTGGTAGTTTCAGAATCAGCTAAAGCTTACCTGACAAAAGACGTGGATGATGCAAATAAGGATGGGCTTTATCTTCAGTTTAAAAATTTGTGCAAACGTTTTAGTGAGCTCATCCATGAAGTGGCTCCAAAATACCCCTTCGCACATTCCATGGCATCATCTTTTATTCAAGCTCATTTAGATCAGCATTTTTTCTTTATGCACTTGCCATCTCTCACTGATCTTGAGAATGATGAAATGCGTTTTCAATTTTTTAATGAAATGATATTTAGCACTTTGAAGGTATGGGAAAAGAAGCAATAGACTATAAAGCGCCAATTAGACGCCTGGGCAGACTGCTCTTTGAAGAGCGCAAAATGATATACCTAATTTTTACCTATGCTATTATAAATGGTATTATTGTTCTTACTCTACCGTTGGGAATACAGGCAATTTTAAATTTTATTTTAGGTGGTCGAGTTAGTTCATCCTGGGTAATTCTGGTGGTAATCGTGGTAATTGGGCTAACGGTTTCAGGGTGGGTGCAAATTATTCAACTCTCACTTACAGAAAAACTCCAACAGCGGATTTTTGCGAAGTCATCTTTTGAAATTGCGGTTCGCCTGCCGCGAATCAAACTTGAAGCTCTGCAGGGACAATATACTCCGCAGATGATAAACCGATTCTTTGATACAGTAAACCTTCAGAAAGGAATAGCAAAGCTGCTTGTAGAATTACCTACCAGTACACTTCAGGTATTTTTTGGATTTTTGCTGATATCATTTTATCACCCTTTCTTTTTGTTTTTCTCTATAGCCGTTATCGTCTTTCTGTATATTCTTTTTAGATACACCGGTCCCAAAGGGGTTCTGTCTTCCCTCGATGAGTCTACCCAGAAATATGATGTAGCCAATTGGTTAGAAGAACTGGCTCGTACTCCCGGCACGTTCAAACTGGGCGGATTTTCCAATCTGCCTTTAATACGTGTAGATAAACTTATTTCCGGTTATCTCCATTTCAGGAATAAGCATTTTGGTGTTCTTCTTACGCAATATAAAATAATGGTGGCCCTGAAGGTAGTTACCATTAGTTCCTTAATAGTAATGGGTAGCCTTCTGTTGATTGATAGTCAGATAAGTCTGGGTCAGTTTGTTGCAGCAGAGATTATTATAATCCTCATAATGAATTCTATAGAGAAGATAATTCTAAGCCTTGAAACAGTTTACGATGTTCTTACTTCCGTTGAAAAATTAGGTTCCATTACCGATCTGCCATTGGAAGAAGAAGTGCATGCGAATAGCCAAAAAATAGTTGAAGATAGGGGGTTTGCAGTAGGGGTCACCGATTTGGAATTTACTTATCCAGGCTCTTCGGTTTCCACGATAAAAAAGTTGTCGCTCGAGATTTCCAAAGGGGAGAAGGTTTGTCTGATCGGTCCTTCCGGATCGGGTAAGAGTACTTTGCTGCAGCTAATATGTGGATTTTATGAAGAATTTAAAGGGCGTATAACATATAACGATATACCACTCAGCGCACTTCAGCTCAATATGTTGAGAATGGATATCGGTTCAAATGTATGGCAGGAAACCATTTTTCATGGCACTCTAAGAGAGAATATCTCGCTTTCGAAAGATGGAGTTACAGACAAAATGATTTATCATGCTATCGAGAAGGTCGGCGCCAGCGCCTCCGTGAACCTCCTTAACGAGGGACTTAACACCATGCTGTATCCCGAAGGATTAAAACTATCCAGGGTATTGGTAAGAAAACTAATTCTCGCCAGGGCAATAGTATCAAGTCCTAAATTGCTTATTGTTCAAATTGATTCGGATATTTTTACCAATTTGGAAAAGCAAGTATTTTATGATTATTTATTCGAGCAACCCTGGAGTATCATTGGTGTGACACGTGACGAGGACTTCGTTAAAAAATGCAACCGCACCCTACTTTTGGATAATGGAAATATCCAGTTTACAGGCGACTATAAATCTCTTAAAGCATCAGAGCATGTTGAATTTATCAGATAACAGAGTAGAAACGGATAAATATACGCCACACTTCGATTCGCTGAGGAGTATAGAGTATAAGTTTAAACCACTTCGCAAGGTTAGAACCGTGGCAATAGTTGTGGTAATTATTATCATATTTCTGTTTCTTCCCTGGACTCAGAATGTGAGAGCACCAGGTAATCTTACCACCTTGTATCCTGACCAAAGGCCTCAAACTGTGCAAAGTGTCATTCCCGGAAGGATTGAGAAATGGTACGTTCGTGAAGGAGAGCTTGTTCAGCCCGGTGATACAATTATTAAAATCTCGGAAATTAAAGATGACTATTTTGATCCTAAACTTATTGAGCGAACCGATCAACAAATTACATCGAAGAAGAATTCTGCAATTAATTATAAGCAGAAATCTGTAGCCCTTGGAGATCAAATATCGGCCCTGGAGAAGAACAGGATAAATAAGGTTGAACAAACAGAGAACAAACTTATTCAGGCTGAGCTTAAACTTATTTCAGATAGTATTGATTATGAAGCAGCCAAGCTTGATTATTCTATCGCCGCTCAACGGGTAGAAAGGATGGAAGAACTTTACAAGCAAGGCCTTAAATCACTCACTGATTTGGAAAGCCGAAGGTTGAAAGTTCAAGAGGCTCAGGCGAAGAAAATCAGTGCTGAGAATAAACTCCTCACCACAAGAAATGAGTTGATCAATGCGCAAATAGAGCTTAGTGCTATTGATAATGAATATGCTGAAAAGCTAGGGAAGGCGCGATCTGATCGCAACTCAGCCCTTTCTACTTTTTATGATACTGAAGCAGAAATCTCTAAAATGGAGAATCAGTTATCCAATTATCAAATCCGAAAGGATAATTACTACGTCACAGCTCCTCAAAAAGGTTATGTTACAAAAACTATCTCGCAAGGATTGGGAGAAACTATTAGTGGAGGGTCTGAAATAGTGAGTATTATGCCTGCAAAATATGACTTTGCGGTGGAGCTCTATGTGGAACCTGTTGACCTGCCACTTATGAAAGTAGGAGATGAAGCGCGGATTCTTTTTGATGGATGGCCGGCAATTGTTTTTTCCGGCTGGCCTCAGCTTAGCAATGGTACTTTTCCTGGAAAGGTATGGGCAATCGATAATTTCATTTCGCCCAACGGTAAATACAGGATCATACTTGTGCCGATTGATGATTCGGTTGGATGGCCTGAAGACCTGAGAGTAGGGTCTGGTGCTGATGGAATCTTATTGCTACAGGATGTCCCTCTCTGGTATGAATTATGGCGAAGACTCAATGGTTTCCCGCCAGATTACTACACTAAATTTGGGAAGGATAAACCCGAAATAGATAATGTGGATAAGAAGATAATCAAATGAGAATTGTCTTTTTTATAATACTGAGTGTTCTGGGAAATCAGCTCTTTGGTCAGATTGAGACTAGCTCTGGTTCAGATCAGAGGGATTCCATTCTGGACTATCGAACTTTCCTCAAATTGGTGGAGGCCTACCACCCGGTGGCGCTAAGTGCTGACCTTAATATGGATGCGGCCGACAGAAATATAACGATGGCCCGTGGTGGTTTTGATCCCTTCCTTTATGGAAATTATAGAACAAAAGAATTTGAGGAGAAAGATTACTATACAGCGCTGAATGCAGGACTTGAGATTCCTACATGGATGGGAATAACCTTACAAGGGGGTTATGAAGATAACCAGGGCTTATTTCTTAATCCGGAAAATTCGGTACCTCCTGACGGGCTGATAAATGCCGGAATTACTGCACAGCTGGGTTCAGGATTATTGATGGATACTCGCAGAGCTGCGCTGAGACAGGCACAAATTAGTCTGGATCTCACGCAGACAGAGAGGCAAATTATGCTGAACAGACTTTTTGTAGAAGCGTCAACAGTTTATTTTGAATGGGCACTGGCGGCGGAAAATCTAATAGTATCAGAGAATGCTCTTCAATTGGCAACTACTCGTTACGAGGCTACAAAGATAAGTTTTAAGTTTGGTGATTTACCTGCAATCGACACAACTGAAGCTTACACTCAAGTGCTAGATCGCTTGTTCAGATTGAGGGAGGCGCAAACCGACTGGGTGAAAAGGGTGAATGCTGCTTCCGTTTACTTGTGGACAGATGAGCAGCTTCCGCTGAATATTGTACCCGGGGTTTATCCCAATCTCGATGCAACCGTCACACTTAGTGAAGGAATACTTGATATAGGTCAGGTTCATCCGGAATTAAGGAAGCTGGATTTCAAGATCGATTTTTTAAATATAGACAGAAGACTTGCAGCAGAATATCTACGCCCAAAAATTGAATTGAAGTATAATTTTCTTTCGGAAAATGCTTTTGAAAACAATAGTGAGTTGTTTGGCGACAGCCGGTTTTATGAGAACAACTACAACTTTGGAGCAAAAGTTTCATTTCCACTATTTATTCGGGAGGCCAGAGGAAAACTTGGGGTAACTAAAATAAAAATTGATCAGACTGACCTGGAATATGATTTGAAAAGGGCAGAACTAAATGCGAAGTTGAGCACATTGATCGGAAACTTGTCGAATCTTAGTGATCAGATTGAATTTTATGAACAGAATATAGACTTGTTGGAGCGACTGAGATCTGGTGAGCAACAGCTTTTTGCGAATGGAGAGAGTAGTCTTTTTCTCGTTAATGCGCGTGAAACCAAATTGATAGAAGCCGAGTTGAAATACAATGCGCTACTTGCTAAAGAGCGAATCATACGCGCAGAGCTTCGGGAGATTGCAGGTGAAGGATTTTTTGATTAAAAAATAGCACTTATTATTATGCTGAGAAATCAGAAAATCTTAATTTTGCAGCCTAATTATAAATGGTGGTTGTAGCTCAGTTGGTTAGAGCGCCTGGTTGTGGTCCAGGAGGTCGTCGGTTCGAGACCGATCTTCCACCCATTGACAGAAAGCTGTTTCGCCCGGCGGGCGGAACAGCTTTTTTCATTTCGAAGCGCATCGGAACTCCCTACTTTTATCAAACGTTACCGAAGGGGTAATTGAATATAATCCCTTATTAACACTTTGTGATTGCAAGCTTAAAAGTTCTTGGTCGAACTATCAGAATGTGTTGTCGATACTTCTATCGGTTTAATTATAGAATTGTGGGAAGGCTTTATTGTAATCTTCGCAAGAACCCTTTGAAAAATGATTTTTAATTCTGAAGGAAAGGCTGTATTTTTGTTCTTGGCATTTAGGTGAAATTGTTTGTTTGTCTATCGCCTTTATGTCACACTAAATTATATGTTTAGTTTGTTTAATGTTTAGTTTAAGAAAGGAGCCTCGGCTCCTTTCTTTTTTCCAAATAATATATTTACTTGTCCTGAAGAACCAGGATTGGCAATTCAGATTCTGAAATGAGCTTACGGCTCATTGAATTATGAAACAGCCCTTCAAAAAATCCATAATCGTGTCGAACTAATACCAGAATATCAGGGTTGTAGTTTTCAATTCCGTGCTGAATTCCTTCATCTACCTTGTCGTCATCTTGAAAAGTTATCCGGGATCGGTTTTCTCCAAAAGCGCGGTTTAGCTGACTTCTGTATTCTTCCAGTTTGACCTGATCAACTTCTTCACCATGCTTTTTGATATGAAGAAATTCTATTTTAGCATTGCTCACTTTCGCTAGTTCGGAAATAAAACGCAATCGAATCTCATTATCTACCACTTTCAAATCTGTAGCAAACATAATTTTATCGATATTTTTATATGCAAGATTTGATGGAACAACAAGCAAAGGATCTTCTACATATTTAACTGCATCGGAAGCATTGGTGCCCAACCATTTATCGGTTATGCCACTTGCGCCTTGTGTACCCATCACGACAAACTCGGTTCCTGCCTTTTTGCTTAATCTGTTTATCACATCTACAACCGGTCCATGAAGCGCTCTGTAAGAAATGACTACGTCAGACGTGTTTGGCAGTTTATTAACTCTTTTCTTTAGTAGATCAAGCTCTTCTAAGGCGTTTTTTTCAAGTATTTCGGTAATATTTACCATTATAGCAGAGCCGGTAGTTGGCATGCTGTAGGCGTGAATTACTTCTATCGTATAGTCTAACAATTTGGCAAGTTCCAGAGCATGAATCAGGGCGTTGAATGCGCCATCAGAAAAATCAGTGGGAACAAGGATAGTTTTCATGTTGTGGTGTTTTAGTATGTTGTTCTGTACTCTGTAAAGATAAGACAGTAAGATTTGCTACAAAACAAAATCGCCATCTGAGTAAAAAAAAAGGCCATCAAATATGATGGCCTCCAAATTCAATATTTATACTGTTTAATTTTCTCTCTTATCGATCGGCACAAAATCTCTTTTTGTGGCACCAACATATACTTGTCGCGGACGACCGATCGGTTCACTGTTTTCCATCATTTCTTTCCATTGTGCAATCCATCCCGGAAGGCGACCAATAGCGAATAAAACGGTAAACATTTCAGTAGGAATTCCGATGGCGCGGTAAATAATTCCTGAATAGAAATCTACATTCGGATACAACCCGCGCTCCACAAAATAAGGATCTTTAAGTGCAACTTCTTCAAGCTTCTTGGCTATTTCAAGGGCTTTATCTTTAACTCCCATTTTAGCAAGAATTTCATCGCATGACTTCTTGATAATTGTAGCTCGTGGATCGAAATTTTTATAAACTCGGTGTCCAAAACCCATTAGTCTGAATGAGTCATTCTTATCCTTAGCCTTATCGATCCATTTTTGGTAATCTCCACCATCGGCAATGATCATTTCGAGCATTTCAATAACTGCCTGGTTGGCTCCACCGTGCAGCGGGCCCCATAGTGCAGAAACACCGGCTGAAATAGATGAGTATAAGTTTGATTGGGAAGAACCAACAATCCTTACGGTACTAGCCGAGCAGTTTTGTTCGTGATCAGCATGCAGAATAAGCAACTTATTCAAGGCATCTACAACTACAGGATCTATCTCATACTCCTCGCTGGGCACTGCAAACATCATGTAAAGAAAATTCTCTACGTATGATTTTTTATTGTCAGGATAAATGTAGGGGTGTCCTTTACTGGATTTGTAAGAAAGCGCTGCAAGGGTTGTGATTTTTGCTACAAGCCGATGAAAAGTAAGTTCAATGTCTTCAATTGATCGATTCGGATTTTGTGACTCCGGGTAGAAAGTACTTAACGAAGAAAGCATTGACGACAGTATACCCATCGGATGAGCATTTGAAGGAAACGCTTCGTAAAAGCGCTTCATATCTTCGTGAATCAAAGTGTGATTTGTGATTCTCTCCTTGAAATAGACGCTTTGCTTTTTGTTTGGCAAATCTCCATTGATAAGTAAGTACGCCACTTCCAAAAAATCAGAATTCTCTGCAAGCTGCTCAATTGGATATCCGCGGTAGCGTAATATTCCTTTTTCACCATCAAGAAAAGTAATTGCCGATTTCGTAGACCCTGTATTTTTATAACCCGGATCGAGGGTTATTAAGCCTGTAGTAGCTCTAAGTTTCGAAATGTCAATTGCTACTTCATCTTCGGTACCTGTAATCAGCGGAAGCTCATATGTTTGGCCGTTTACGGTAAGCTGGGCAGTATCACTCATTTTATTCTTGAATATTTTGTGTTGATATGAAAGGTAAAGATAGGCAATATAACGTTATTTTCTGCGAATTGTTCGCTTCTAATAAGGCTTCGGGCCATTATTAACCTCAATTATTTACTAGCTTGATTTACTCAGTTTTTTTCAGGGAGTCTTTGTATACTCTTCCCAGGTTTGATCTTTGTAGATATCCTCTGCAAAAAAGGTAAGGATTGGCATTATCTGCTCAGGCTTTTGAAACCCTTGCACCGGCGATAAAATCCCAAAATTTTCATCCATATAAACGATTGTGGGATAGGCGATCCTACCATTTACAGGAGCGACGGCACGGGTGAGATCATGTGTGCCGTTTCTACCGGATTTATTCGGATCGTACGTCTCATTTTTATAAGTTGTTCCCTTAAACGTTACCTCATCAGGTCCTTCGGCATCGAACTTTATAGCGTAATAGTTTTCATTGATATATTTAACTATTTCCGGATCGCTGAAAGTAGTTGCATTCATCATTTTGCATGGGCCACACCATTTGGTGTAAACATCAACAAGTACTTTCCGCGGCTCATTGGCCATTTTGGATTCTACCTGATCCCAGGTTATCCAGTTTATTTCAGTTGACGAATCCTGGGCGTAAGTAAGAACCGGCAGGATTACTAAAAGAAAAAATAAATTTTTCATAATATAAAATATGGTTTGACGGACTTTTGTGCAAATATAATGCCTTAGTGGATGAGAAATTGAAATATCCGTCCACAAGGAAAAACTAGGAATCAATTATTTGGTGCGAGAAGCAACAACTGCAGAAATAGAAGATAATTATATATACGAATCAATACTTCAGCAAACAGCTTTTATTTCCTTGTTTTACTATTCAGCTTTAGCACTTCCCATTTTGAAGTGGATGTGATGCCAGAGTAGGCTTACGAAAACAAGAGGTTATTTTAATTTCATTATCGTACTCCATGCATTAATCTCTTCAATATAGGGTTTAGTATTATGGAGATGAATCCTACAAGAATCGGTATTACAGCAAAAATTAGAAAAAAAGTTCCCGAGCATATTGAGCAGAAATCTTATCAATCATTCCGGCCATAGTATTGCTGCTTTTTGGCCAACTGCGATGGAAAAAAACCAAGCCCCAAACAAAGCCAATCCTTCTGGCAGGAAGAGTTTATGAGATAAGAAAGCCCCACCGGAGACAGACAAATTCCCCGATGGTATGGAACAAATATGCAAGAATCAAGAAAATCATACCATCGAAGCTGTTCTTCACAGGCGAAATATCAGTTGCACCAATAGGATAACTCGCAAATCCACGACCCAGGAAGACCAATCCAAGCCAAATTTCATTGGCGGGTGGATGATTTCTTTTCCAGAACGCTCTAGCTTTATCATGTAAGAAAAGGAGTTTAATATTCAAATCAAGAGGCTAATTGAAGTCTTGGAACTGTCCTGCGGAAATACCATGCCGTACACCTATGATTCTATGGCAGACAATGTTTGAGCCGCCAGTTTTCTTGATGTTTTCGAAAAGGCCCAGAACATAGCATGAAATCAAAGGAGTAGCGTAATTACCCATACTTACTTTTTGTGGGCTTTAGTAGGTCTCTGCTTGAATGACTGGCCAACAATGTCACTCCCAGAATTGCCAAAACTGAGCACAAAGAGCGAAAATAACGGTAACCGTTTCGACTAAGGTAAATTTAAGCAATACGCGTGATCGCATATGGGAATAAAAGCGACTGTGAGAATTATATTGAGCCACTGGTTTCTTTTAATTTCGGTGATTCATATTTAGTAAAGCTTTCCGTTTCACGCTTTTGCCAGCTAGGATCGCATCTTTACCGCCATGAAGCCGAGCTATATCTGCATCTTCATCTACCTCTGTTTCAATATCATATTGCACCGGATTTATTCCTTTCTTACCAAAAGCTTTACGAGACCGGCAAGCCAAAACACCAACAATCCGGCAAGCATACCTATACCCGCCAAACCAAAACCGTAATGCCAGCTTATTTCTTCACCAACATAGCTGCACGTTACAATAGCTAGTAGGGCACCAATATTCACACCCATGTAAAAAATGGTAAAGGCACCATCTTTTCTGCTGTCGTTTATACCATAAAACTTACCGAGAAAACTAGAAATATTGGGTTTGAAAAAACCATTCCCAATAATAATAAATGTAAGCGAAATAAAGAATAGCTGCATATTGCCTCCAAAATACATGCCCTCTAATGCAAGGGCAAAGTGGCCTGCCATCATTAATATTCCACCAAAAAGAACCGCTTTTCTAAACCCCAGAATTTTATCTGCAAGAATACCACCAACCACAGGGAAGAGATAAACCATTGCCGTATAGGAGCCGTAAATTCCAAGTGCTGTTTTATCGGCTTCAGATTGGCCTAAATGGTCAAAGAGTTCCTTAACCATATAGAGTGTAAGTAAAACCCGCATTCCATAATAGGAAAATCGCTCCCACATTTCTGCAAAGAAGAGAACAAAAAGAGCTCTTGGATGAAGTTTTCTATTGGAATAAATAATTATGGGAACCCAGATAATTACAAAGATCCAGGCAACGACCATTATCCAGAATGCGATATCCATTGAGCAGGTTTTTTAGGTTTTGAAATAATTTAGTATAAGGGGTAAATTATAAATTAAATCGTGTTATCTGCTAACTCAAATTTTTCTTGTTCAGGTGGAGTTTTCATTTTCAAATCCTCTGCACCATGAGTAAGACGCTTCAATGGCTTAAGAAGTGCTATTACCAACAACCCAACAGCGGTGCAGAAAATAGCGATTCCTGTAAAGATTTCAAGCTCTCCGGCAGATTGAGACCATTCACCGACAAGGCCAGCCAACTTATTTCCAAAACCTGTAGCAGCAAAATAAGCACCCATCATAAAGGAGGCGTATTTGAGAGGAGCAAGCTTAGTAATAAAGGAAAGTGCAACCGGCGAAGCACAGAGTTCACCCACTGTATGAAGCAGGTAAGCAAACACCAACCAGTACATGGCCGATTCTCCTTCTGCTTGAAATTGAAGAACGGCTCCTGTCATGAACAAGAATCCCCAGCCCATTATTATTATTCCTATAGCCATTTTGAAAAGCGACGACGACTCTTTGTTTCGTCTTTTTCTGGTGACCCAGAAGGCAGCAATAGGTACGCCCAGAGTAATAATGAAGAATGCATTAACTGACTGAAACCAGGAAGCAGGAACTGTAAAATCAATAAAAGCGAGATAGAGATCTGTTTTTTGGCTGGTGTAAATATTTAATAATCCACCCGCCTGTTCAAAGGCTCCCCAGAATACAATGATCAGGGCAAACGAGATAAACATAACTTTCATCCTGTCTTTTTCTACGGTTGTAAGCGAACGTTTTTTTGCGGCCTGCTTCTTCCGGGCTTAGTTCTGTAGTTGACTCCCCAATACCTTTTAAAAATTTTTGTCCCCACATAAACACTACTTGGCCAAGTACCATTCCTATTCCCGCTAAACCGAAACCATAATGCCAACCCCAGTTTTCGCCGACATAACCTACTATGAGGGCAGATAGGAAGGCTCCTACATTAATACCAATATAGAAAATTGTAAAACCTTTATCTCTTCTGTCATCGCCGGGTTCATATAAACCACCTACCATTGTTGATATATTCGGCTTTAAGCCACCTACACCAAGAATAATCAATGCAAGACCAGAATAGAAAGCCCAGAGCGTATCAACCGCGAGTATTCCATGGCCTGCACAAAGCAAAAGACCGCCAATTAAAACCGTTCGTTTTTGACCCCAAACCTTATCGGCTAGCCAACCACCTGGAATCGACATAACATAAACCAGCATCGTGTACCAACCGTAAAGCACAAGCGCCTCCTTCTCATCCCATCCATATCCCGGATTGTCACCAGTAGCTGAAGAAATTAGATACAATACCAGGATAGCACGCATTCCATAGTAAGAAAATCGTTCCCAAAGCTCAGTAAAAAACAAAATATAGAGACCTTTTGGATGTCCCATAAATTCTTCTCTCTGCACTGCACCAGCGGCCGATTGGCTGTCTTTATCTATTATCATATGTCTTGCTTAAAGATTCTCTTTTATAAAATTTGTCATCTTGGTGTAAAGGTGATATCGTGTATTGCCACCGTAAATTCCATGGTTTTTATCCGGATAAATAAAAAGCTCAAATTGCTTGTCTGCTTCCACAAGTGCCTTGACCATTTCCATAGTGTTTTGGTAGTGTACATTATCATCAGCCGAACCATGAATTAGCAAATATGCGCCATTAAGTTGATTTACAAAATTAATTGGTGAATTTTGATCGTACCCTGCCTTATTTTCCTGAGGGGTACGTAGAAATCTTTCTGTGTAAATGCTATCGTAATACCTCCAGTTTGTAACGGGAGCTACAGCAATTCCCATTTTGAAATAGTCGGCTCCTTTGGTCATAGCAAGCGAAGTCATAAATCCTCCGTAGCTCCATCCCATCATTCCCAGACGATCTTTGTCTATGTAGGACTGATTGCCGAAAAATTTCGCAGCCTCAATCATATCTTCGGTTTCGAGTTTCCCCAAATTCATGTACGTGCTGTGCTTGAAATCCCTTCCGCGATACATGGTTCCACGCGGATCTACAGAAATAACGATATAACCTTCCTGAGCGAGCATCTGATGCCAAAAATAGTTTGAGCCACCCCATTCATCCATTACAGTATTTTTACCCGGACCGCCATAAATCATAAAAATTGCCGGATATTCTTTCTTCGGATCAAAGTCTTTGGGTTTAATAATCCAGTAGTTTAAATCAATGTTGCTAACTGTTTTAAAGGTGCCAAATTCCTTCTTGGAAATTTGAAGATTGTCTATGGTTTTCTGTAATTCTTTATTGGTTTCCAAATCGCGCACCTTTTTACCTTTGGTATTATAAAGGGCTATTTTATAAGGACTGTCTGCACTGGATTCAAAATTTATAAAATATTGAAATGAATTACTGAAAGAGGCGTCATTGCTATTATTATTTGATGTGAGTCTCTCTAAATCGCCGCGCATATCATTATCAGGTATTACTGCTGATTTTGACTTAGAGTACATTTTTAATATCGGTGCAAAATCAAGGCTGTAAATTTCTCTCTCCAGGGGACTTTCGATTGCTGCGGAAAAATAAACTATCGAATTTTTTTGATCTACCCCATAAAACTCAACAACCTCCCATGGGCCTTTCGTAAGCTGAGCTACCTCATTGCCTTTTAAATCATACATATATATATGGTTCCATCCATCTTGTTCGCTGTTCCAAACAAAGTGCTTTCCGTCATCCAGAAAAATCAAATTGTCATTCACGTCTATATAAGTATCTGATGTTTCTGAATAAATGGTTGTTAAAGGAACAGTCTTATTCATATTAGACAGATCTGCCAAAAGGAATTCGAGATTGTTTTGGTGCCTGTTTAATCGCATAATAGCTAGTTCATCATCATTTTTGGTCCATTTTATTCTGGGAATGTACTGATCAGCGCTACTATTTAAATTCAATTCAGTTTTAATTCCTTTTTTAATATTGTAAACTACCACATCAACTTTGGAATTGTCCTCACCTGCCTTCGGGTATTTAAAATCGTATTCTGTAGGATAAAGGTTGTCGTAGTAAAGCATCTGAAAGTTTTGAACCTTCGCTTCATCAAAGCGGTAGTATGCTATTTTTGTGCCTTTGGCAGACCAATAAAATCCACGTGCAAAGCCGAATTCTTCTTCGTATACCCAGTCTACAGCTCCGTTGATAATTTCGCCCCACTTACCATCATCAGTAATCTGGGTCTCAACTCCGGAGTTTAAATCCGAAATATAGAGGTCATTTTTGCGGACAAAAGCTACCAGATTTTCGGTAGGGGAGAAGGAAGCTAGCTGCTGTTTGCCTTCATCGAAATTTGTTATTGGCTTTAATTCTTTTGACACCAGGTCGATGGCATAAAAATTTGCTTTCGACGACCTGCGATAAATGGCCTCCTCATCGGTAGCAATCAAAATTTTGGTTTCATCAGGACTGAACGAATAACTTGAAAACCGGAGGGTGTTTCCTTCGTCCGTCTTTATATTTGAACTGCTCAGTAAGGTATCTATTGCATTGCCTGATTCATATTCGTATTTTACAATGTATTGGCTACCCCCATCCGTAAGGCTTCTTGTGTAATGAATCCCATCATTCATACTTACAATTCCCCTCACTATTTCGGGGCTGTAAGTTCCTTGTTTCCAGATTTTATCGAGTGTTATTTTATTGTCTTGAGCAGTGATGGGAGTTGCAATAAAAAAGCAGATTAATGCAACAGTGAATTGGTAAATTCGATTCATTGAAAAACTTTATATTTTGAAGAGCCGGTGAATATATGAATTTCGAATTACACATACAGTGCCATTTTTCAGAATGCAGAAGAATTTAACTTACAACCTAGATCCATTGATTAAGGCAGTTTTTCATCGTCTCACCCTCATGGGTGATAAATTTTTAAGAAAAGAATTCATCGAAAATTTTCATTAAAGGTATTTAAAATCAGTTATATATGAATAATCTGGACTCATAGCAATCCAATTTATATTCGATAAGTTTCATTTTATCGAATTTTTTCCTTTATATTTGTATCACTTGGATAAGTCATTGTGGGAGTCCCCTATCTTTCATCGTCTCACTCTAAAGACTCTCACGTTTTTGACCCAAGATAGTTTTTCTGTTTCATAGCCCTGAAAACCCTTCAATCGTGAAGGGTTTTCAGGTTTTCAGACACTTCCTTTGAGACCAGCAAATTAATTTACGGGTGTGAAATCAACTTCATCAGATTATTCTGATCCGTGTGGGTATATCGGCGGTTTTAGTATGACGGTAAAGCCTAATGAGGGTAATTGATCAAATGTCATTTACCGGGGCCATTTGCCCTCTATTACCTAGCGGATTGATAGATACAGAATTCCATAAAACAGGAATTGACAAATTATGGCCGCCTGCCCAAGACGAGGCTTTGCAACTAGCGGGTAATGCTGAAAAATAAAGGCAAATATAAAAGCTACTACAAAGCGTGAAATATAATTCTCTATTGGTGGAGCAACGGATTTCCAGGTCCATAAATCAAAATAAATGGCTACCGGCTCTATCAATAGATAAAGAAGCGTTACGAGAGCGGCGGTAAAAATCCAAATTAAGAATTCTGGTACTTTTATGTTTTGTACTATCGAGTAGCTACCCCAAACTAAAATCATCCATTGCAAGCCCATAATGGGAGGAGTGCCGAAAAACTTCCAGCCTAGCATTTCGCCATAAGCGTATTCACCAAAAGGGAAAGCAGTATTAACACCGATGATCTCAACAAGGTATCCCAACAGAATAATTGATATTGCAACCGGCCAACCCAATTTGTTATTTGACTTGGAATCAATCCAAATCATGCCGCCCGTTATAAAAATAAGAATGGGAGTGAGGTATACAAACCATGCCGATAGCGGAGATACATACCCGGCAGCGCCTACAAGATGTAAGAAAACGAGGATGGCAATTCCTGCTTTCTTAGATTTAAACTGGTTTGCTGTTTCTATCTTTCTCATTGAGCCGGAAATGGTTTTTTCATTTGCCGAAACAAAAATACTCTAAAATAGAGAGTAACGAAGTAGAATTCTGAATAGGCAGAAAGTGGTTTGGATTTTCTACTGATCATTGACCTCGAAAAGCTTCTTTATATTAATTTCAGTTTCCATTTCATATATTGTCATAACAATCCAGCGAAAACTAAGTGGGAATGAATATAGATATAAGCAAATACGAAGTTACTAACGGAGAGTCTTTTGATATAGGAAAGAGATCCACGAAGCCGGATTTTTCTATTTCAAAAAGCGAATCAAAAGAAATAATAAAAAGAAACGTTGAGGAAATTGCTGATTTTCAGGAACGTATGTTTGCCAATCAAAAAAGGGCTGCTCTCGTGGTTTTTCAAGCAATGGATGCTGCAGGAAAAGACGGAACGATTGAGCGATTGGTTACCGGCGTAAACCCCCAGGGGGTTCAGGTTAGCGCCTTTAAAGCTCCCACACCAATAGAGCTACGACACGATTTTTTATGGAGATTACAATTAAAGTTGCCACCTAGAGGTATTATTGGTGTGTTTAATAGATCGCACTACGAAGAGGTTCTGGTGGTACGTGTTCACCCTTCTTACTTGCTTCCGCAAGATATACCGGGAATAAAATCTACAGAGGATGTTACGGATGCTCTTTGGGATAGACGGTTTAAAATGATTCGAAATTTTGAACAGAACCTGGTAGATACCGGCACGATGGTATTAAAGATTTTTCTTCACATTTCTAAAGAAGAACAAAAAAAGCGACTTCTTGATCGTATAGCTGAGCCTGATAAGCACTGGAAGTTTAATCTTTCAGATGTAACTGAGCGACTTCACTGGAACGATTATATGGTAGCCTTTGAAGAAGCTATAAAAAATACCGCTACTGAAGGAGCCCCGTGGTATGTTGTTCCCGGTGATGATAAGCATGCAGCAAGGGCAATCGTAACCACTATTGTAGAAAAATTATTCAGCAAACACAAAGAGGCCTGGCCTGATGCTGGTGCCAATAAGCGCGATGAGATTGATGCCGGTGAGGAAATACTGGAAAATGAATAATGAAATCCCATGGGCATCGCGCGAATAAATACTAAAACGAAGAAACCCGGTGGTATATTAATTTCAGTTCAGAAATACTAATCTATCAAGACCTTATAAGTAGGGTCTTCCATCACGTTAATATCAATAATCTCATCGGCATTAGCCAGCAGTTGCCTACAATCTTTGCTAAGGTGCTTTATGTGAACTGTTTTCCCAACTTTGTGATAGCGTTCTGTGATTTTATTGAGTGCTTCAATTGCACTCATGTCTACAACACGACTTTCTGCGAAATCGATTATTATTTCAGTAGGGTCATTTAATATATCAAACTTATCGTTGAAAGCCATTACCGATCCAAAAAACAAAGGTCCATAGATTTCGTAATGTTTCGCACCATTTTCATCAATCCGCTTTCTGGCCCTGATTCTTTTTGCATTATCCCAGGCAAATACAAGTGCCGCAATGATTACACCTATTAATACAGCTAGTGCCAAATTGTGTAAGAATACAGTAACCAAAGTTACCATTACCATGACGAAAATATCTGATTTTGGCATTCGCCGAAAGGTGCGCAAACTGGCCCACTCGAAGGTACCAATTGAAACCATAATCATAAGTCCGGTGAGGGCGGCCATAGGTAATTGTTCAATGAGACTGGATCCAAACATGATAAAAACCAGGAGCATAAGGGCTGCGACGATTCCCGAAAGTCGCGCTCTGGCGCCATTTGATGTGTTAATAAGGCTTTGACCAATCATGGCACATCCACCCATTCCAGAAAATAAACCAGAAAGGATATTTGCTGTTCCCTGAGCGACTGCTTCTTTGTTTCCGCGGCCGCGGGTCTCAGTAATTTCGTCAACAATATTTAGTGTAAGCAAACTCTCAATAAGACCTACGCCGGCAACGATGGCAGCATAGGGAAATATTATTTTGAGTGTTTCAAATTCCAGAGGTACCAGGGGAATATGAAAAGGAGGGAATGTACCCTGAATAGATGCAATATCCCCTACAGTTTTGGTGTCAATTCCAAAAAGCACAACAATTCCGAAGATGCTTAAAATAGCTACCAGTGATGCCGGAATGGCTTTACTTATTTTGGGTAAACCATATATGATGAGCATGGTCAGTAAAACAAGACCCAGAAGAATATAAAGTGATGAACCTGTTAGCCAATTCCCATCCGAATCTTGAAATTGAGCCAGCTGCGACATGAAAATAATTACAGCAAGTCCATTTACAAAACCAAAAATTACGGGGTGTGGCACCAGGCGCATCAGTTTTCCAAGTTTTAGAAATCCGGCAGTAATCTGTAGCAAGCCGGCAAGAATTACTGCGGCGAAAACGTATTCTACCCCATAGTCTAATGCGAGTGACACGATAACCACAGCTACGGCACCGGTAGCTCCAGAAATCATTCCGGGTCGCCCCCCGAAAATGGAGGTAATAAGTCCCATTACAAAGGCGGCATAAAGTCCTGTGAGCGGAGATAAACCCGCAATAAGAGCAAATGCTACAGCTTCCGGCACCAAGGCTAATGCTACGGTAAGTCCGGATAGAATCTCAGTTCGGTAGTTTACCTTTTGTGAAAAATCAAAGAAGTTTAGGTACTTTTTCATATTGAAATGCCAATTGGATGGGTGGCAGGGAAATTCATGAGCGCCACATTTTTAGAGCGCGCGAAGGTAAATATTTTTTTGAGAAGACCAGCTTGCAGCTCGGTACCCAAATTTATTTTGCTTTTTGAGATAGAGCCATTGTATACAATATAAAGGAATGCTTATTGTTGAGAATTGGTAATTTCGGATTTCAAACAAGCAGTATAAACATCCTTTTCACAAGGACAGAAAATAAAAATTAGGAAATGAGCGGCAAAAAGGTAGTTATTCTTTCTATTGATGGAGGAGGAATTCGTGGTATTATTCCAGGAGTGATAATGGAGTACATAGAAAGTGAGTTAAGGAAAAAAGAAGGTGACGATGTAAGAATAGCTGATTATTTTGATCTGGTGGCAGGGACCAGTACGGGTGGGATTCTTACCGGACTTTATTTAATGCCGGATGACCAGAACCCTTCACGACCAAAATACAACGCTTCTGATGCGGTAAACCTTTACTTCCTAAATGGGCCAAAGATTTTTGACCTTAATTTGTGGCGGAGGATAAATACTGTAGCCGGCCTGACAGATGAAAAATACGATGCCGATTATTTCGAAAAGGCTCTCCTGCGGTATTTCGGTGATTCGTTGCTTTCCGATTTGCTGAAGCCATCGCTTATCACCGCCTACGATATTGAAAAGCGTAAGGCAATATTCTTTACTTCGAAACAGGCAGGTGTCACACCCTTAAAGAATTTCAAAATGCGCGATGTGGTGAGAGCTACTGCTTCAGCTCCCACCTATTTTGAACCGCCTCTAATTTATTCGCAAAGCGGAACCGCCTACGCTTTAATTGACGGTGGACTTTATGCAAACAATCCTGCTTTATGTGCATACGCCGAAGCTCGGAAGATGAGTTTTAGCGCCCAGGGAAAAGCCAGCCATCCTTGTGGTGAGGATATGCTCATTATTAGTCTGGGATCAGGATCCAAGTCGATGGCTGAGAAAAAACCATATCCGTATAAAGAGTTCAAGGATGCTGGTAAAATAAAGTGGATTCCTCCAGTGATCGATATCATGATGAGTGGAAATTCCGAAACAGTAGACTACCAGTTGATGCAGATTTATGATACATTATCTGATTCAAATAAAAACGATTATCACCGCCTTGATCCCGGAATTGGTTTGGCAAGTCCGGATATGGATAATGCAAAACCTGAAAACATGGAAGCCCTTCGCCAGGCAGGAAAAGCCTTTGTGGCAGCGAATCAAGAGGAAATAGATTTGATAATCAGCAAACTAATAGCGCATAAAGCAGATAAAGGCGACATGAAACAAGAAGAAATCGTCTAAAAAACCCTATTTTGTTTGTCCTTCTTTCTACACTTCGATGTGTAATTGTTCCCCAAAAGATGGCTGAGCCGAAAATCTTGCATAATTTCAGTTATTGATCTAATATATTGACAATCATTTGGATGTGGTAGGTTTATCACGTGTTTAGGTGTTTGGTACGAATCTGGCAACTAGTATTATGAAAACATTTATTTAATAACACACTTAAAACTATATAAACATGAGCTCTACTGAAGATAAAATGAAAGGAAACTGGAACCAGATAAAAGGAAAACTTAAGCAACAATATGGTGATCTTACCGATGACGATTTAACATATGTTGAAGGTAAGGAAGATGAGATGCTAGGAAAAATCCAGAAAAAAACAGGCGAGTCGAAGGATAAGATTAAAAATTACATCGACAGCATTTAAGAATTGTTTTTTTATGAAGCAGTATAATTAAACCCGGTGCGAGAGCATTGGGTTTTTTTATGCGCATTACTGAATATAGATTCTTGAGAATTATTCACTTCTCAGTTTTTAGATGAATTTCTTCGTAAATTCGTGGTCTATGGCAATAAATATCGACAGAAACAGATACCAGAACCTCACGCGTATGGAATTCCTGGCGCGGCAAGTTGTAGAGGGTTTTATCACCGGAATGCATAAGAGCCCCTTTCACGGTTTCTCTGTAGAGTTTGCGGAGCATCGCACATATAACACCGGGCAAAGTACACGTCATATTGATTGGAAGCTATTTGCGAGAACTGAAAAGCTGTTTGTAAAGCGATATGAGGAAGAGACTAATTTGCGGTGTCGAATTCTCCTTGATACTTCTGCATCTATGCGTTATCCGGAGCCAAAGGGCGACGACAAACATAGCAAACTTACTTTTGCGGTATATGCAGCTGCGGCCTTAACAGAAATGATGAGACGCCAGCGCGATGCAGTGGGGTTAACGACATTCGCTGAATCTGTTGAATTTCACTCTCCCGCCAAATCGACTATGGCTCATCATAAATTTCTTTTCACGGAGATGGAAAAGTATATTAATGCTGATGATGAAACCAGAAAAACGTCAGCCGTAGATGCCATGCACCAAATTGCTGAACGCATTCATCGCAGATCGCTCATCGTAGTTTTGAGCGATATGTTTGATAATTCTGATAAGCAAGATGAACTTTTTTCTGCCCTCCAGCGGTTAAAATTTAATAAGCATGAAGTCATCTTATTTCACATAACAGACAAGTCTACCGAGCTTAATTTTGAATTTGAAAACAGACCTTACACTTTTGTGGATACCGAGACGGGTGAGCAGGTAAAAGCGCATCCAAATGAAATAAGAGACACCTATCTTGCTCAAATGGATGGGTTTATGCACGAGCTAAGCATTAAATGTGGACAATATGGTATTGACTTTGTGCCTGCCGATATTTCAGACGGATTCAATGACGTGCTTCTTAAATACATGATAAAGCGAAAAAAACTTTTTTGATTTACTTCTTTTAAAATGAGGGTCTTGCAAGAGTTAAAAATCCATAGTGAGTGAACGAAATTATTTTTTTCAATGTTTTTTCCCGAAATTCTTTTGGACAATCAAAATTTCGTTTACTTTTGCCACCGCTTCGATAAGGAGTACAACTTATACCAGGTCCGGTAGTTCAGTTGGTTAGAATGCCTGCCTGTCACGCAGGAGGTCGCGAGTTCGAGTCTCGTCCGGACCGCAAAGAGCCACCCTTGAGGTGGCTTTTTTGCTTTTGGTAAGTTTGTATATGTATTTCACCTACATCCTTTATTCAAATAAGTTAGACCTTTTCTATCGGGGTCACACGAGTAATGTCTCAGAACGTTTCGAACGTCACAATAATGGAATGGAGCTTTTTACCCGAAAAGGAGTTCCCTGGAAATTACTTTGGTATACTGTTAAGGCTAGTAAATCTGAAGCTTTTCGTCTGGAGTTGAAGCTGAAAAATTTGTCTCAAAAGAAATTGATAGCATTTATGCTTAAACATGAGAGCGATATTTCGAGCCCTGACGCATTGCTTTATTTAAAGCAATGGTCAGGATGCTGACCCTTTTGCGTCAG
Source organism: uncultured Cryomorphaceae bacterium (assembly GCA_963748925.1). Taxonomy (GTDB): domain Bacteria; phylum Bacteroidota; class Bacteroidia; order Flavobacteriales_D; family Cryomorphaceae; genus Cryomorpha. Next base: position 200,771 of record CAVVKG010000003.1, read on the forward strand.
CATCTCGTCCGGACCGCAAAGAGCCACCCTTGAGGTGGCTTTTTTGCTTTTGGTAAGTTTGGTTCTAACAAATGTCGAATAACAGTTTAATCTACATTTCTTAAAAGCATAAGAAAACCTGACAAGTGTGAAACTCCAAAGAATAACGTTGACCTACAATTTCTCAAATACCAAAAAAAACTTCAAGAATAAAAGCAACCATTTTTAAAACCAACGTATTGTACTTAGCGGTGCGTTCTATTTATTTATTATTCGCACCAGCCTTAATAGAATTTCTAACAAAGTAAACACAAAGTCAAATGTTCAAAGTGAATTTAAATATCAAACCAATTTCAAATCCGCGATTTGAGATAGGTGCGCTTTGGCCACTTTCTTCTTTGTAGTATATCACATACGCAAGAGCATTTAAAGTCCGAGGCACAAACGCTTCGGACTTTTTTTATGCTTTTTAGCCAATTTCTGGAACGTCTTCACATTTTAATTTTTTTCTAACCTCTCTATCGTGCGCTATGATCTAGCCTACGGTAAAATAAACCCAGCGCTAATATGAAATATACAAAGCTCAAAATCGGGTTCAGATTATAAAATTTTCTGGGCTCAAACAACAATTAAAAATTAGACAAAATGTTGAAAAATGAGACCAGCACATTTAAAAGAAAAACGAGAAAAGCAGGTTCGTCAAATTTGGAGGGAGCAGCGAAAAATACGTAATGAAATCCGCGCTCTACCCGAAATCAAATTAGACAAACCAATAAGGCATGGGTGGTATAAAGAAATTGTACTAACGGAAAATCTCGATCGCTACAAAACAAAAAAAGCAATTGAAGAGATATTCCATAAGCTCGACACTTATTGTTGGGGTAGAACAAAGAAGCAATGCGATAAACTTTGGAATGATCAACGATCCAGAAGTTTTATTTACAGAGATGTACCAACAATTAGCAAGAAGCAATTTAATGAACTGAGCGAAAAATCTCAGCTGCTCTGTACCCCATTTCAGTATCGTGAATATAAAAAGTGGTTAATCCGATTTTATATCCGCATACCTAAGAATGCCTATAGAATTAAACATTCAAGGGCTTATATAACGCATATTAAAATGATTGATCCTGATCTGATTAGCCGAGAATCATTTTTAGAGCAGAGTCTACTAAAGCCCGGAATGTATGGCATTAGCAACAGAAGTTTCAAAGACTTTTGGTCTATCGCCAAAACTAAAAAATTAAGAATTAGCTCAAAGCAGGAGCTCAGAAAATATAAGAATGCATCTGCGGAAAGTGCGAAAAGAGAATTATGGGAAAAAAACTAAAAGGAAAAGACCTAATAAAATTAGGCTTTCCTCAGACCAATGCGGTGAATATTGCCCTTGGGCAAATAAACCGATATATGAAAAAACAAAGCAGAGAGAAGAATTTGGCGGAAGCCAAGTTGGTACTTAACACCCCAGAAACATACATGCAAGATGCTATTTGGGGTAAAGTTGCCGAAGCCTTAATAAAACCGGTGGAAGTAAAAATGAATCAATTAAAGTCGGTGCGATCGCCTCATACAGTCTTTGGTGAAGCGGAAATTGATAGTGATGCTAAATATCAAATGTACAATGCTTTAAAGTTGCCCGTATCGGTTGCAGGTGCATTAATGCCCGATGCGCACTCTGGCTATGGCTTGCCTATAGGTGGCGTGCTTGCTACAGATAATGCGGTGATTCCCTATGGTGTTGGAGTTGATATTGGCTGTAGAATGGCGTTGTCTATTTTCCCGATTAATAGCTCTTATTTATTGGGTAGAAAAGATCAGTTCAAAAATATCCTTGCCGATCACACTAAGTTTGGAATGTATGAAACGCATAATATAAAACACGATCACGAAATTTTTTCGCGATCAGAGTTTCAAGACATTATCTTATTAAAGCAGCTTAAAACTAAAGCGTATAAGCAGCTTGGAACCTCAGGCGGTGGCAATCACTTTGTTGAATTTGGATTGGTGAATATTACCGATCCAAGGAATGAATGGTCTTTGCCTGTAGGCGATTACATTGGCCTTTTGTCGCATAGTGGCTCGCGTGGGCTGGGAGCGAATATTGCAAAGCAGTATACGTATTTGGCAACCAAGCAATGCCCGCTTCCAAGGCAAGTGCAACATTTGGCATGGTTAGATCTCAATACCCACGACGGACAGGAATATTGGTTAGCAATGAATCTTGCCGGTGATTATGCCAAAGCCTGTCACGACAATATCCATGCTCGAATCAGTAAAATTCTGGGTACCAAAACGATTGCCAAGGTTGAAAATCACCACAATTTTGCCTGGAAAGAATTGGTGAATGGAGTGGAAAGAATAGTGCATAGAAAAGGTGCGACGCCCGCAGCAAAAGGTGAGTTGGGAATTATTCCCGGCTCTATGACTGCGCCCGGATTTATCGTGCGAGGTCTTGGAAATGAGGCGAGTTTACAATCTGCATCTCACGGTGCCGGTAGGAGGTTTTCTAGGAATGTTTGTAAAAACACATTTACCAAAAGTGCTATCAAAGCTGAGCTCAAAATCGCTGGTGTAGAGTTGATCGGCGGTGGAGTAGATGAGGCGCCGATGGCATATAAAGACATTCAAAAGGTAATGGAAAATCAAAAAGATTTGGTAGAAGTGGTGGGCACTTTTACCCCAAAAATTGTAAGAATGGATAAATAATAATGGAAACAAAAATAATACAAATTACATCGGGCAAAGGGCCTCGAGAATGTGAGTGGGTAGTTGCAAAAACGCTCACATTCTTTCTAGATGACCTGGCAAGACACGATGCTTTCGCGAATATAATAGCGAAAGAAGATGGGGAAACGAGAAGCGAAATTCAGTCTGTCCAACTTGAAATAAGAGGTGAAAACCTAGATGATTTTATTCACGAATGGGTTGGGACAATTCAATGGGTTGGACAATCGCCTTTTCGGAAAAACCACAAACGCAGAAACTGGTTTGTTGGTATTTTCGAGATTAGTGATAATAATACTTTAATATTCAATGAAAATGAAGTTGTGTATCAAACAATGCGAAGTTCGGGAGCTGGTGGTCAACATGTAAACAAGGTAAGCTCTGCGGTAAGAGCTATTCATAAGCCTAGTGCGATTGTTGTTGTTTCTTCAGAAAGTCGTTCACAATTGCAGAACAGAAAGCTTGCGCTGACTAGATTGAAGAATAAATTAGCAGAAATGGATCAGCAGAAAAAAGCTAAAGACACAATCGAAAGATGGAGCAATCACTTAAGCTTACAGCGAGGAAACCCGATAAAAACATTCAAGGGAGAACGTTTTAAGTTGATATGAACGAGAAGGAGGAAATTGTATGGCAAAAACTAATCTATTGTTTCAAAAGGAAAGTCTAAAAACTAATTACCTGGTTTTGAAGCTTTTTTCAAGCCAAAGATTTGGCAATAAATTAATTTTACTACCAAATCATAGTCTACTCACCCCCTTTTCAACCCACTTTACCAATCTCAATAATTTAAACCCTATTTTCGCGCCGTGATGGAATCGTACGATATTGTGGTCATTGGTGGCGGTGCAGCCGGCTATTTTGCGGCTATTCAGGCTGCAAACGACGGCGCTAATACTGTGGTAATCCTGGAAAAAACTACCAAGGTTCTTACTAAAGTCGCCGTAAGTGGAGGTGGAAGGTGCAATGTTACCCACGATTGTGATTATCCATCACAGTTGATTGCAAACTATCCAAGAGGAGGTAAAAAGCTTCGAAAACCGTTCGAGTTATTTGATGCCGTGGCTACAAAGAAGTGGTTTGAGACAAGAGGTGTCGGTTTAAAAACTGAAGCGGATGGACGCGTTTTCCCAACTACAGATTCTTCCCAAACCATAATAGATTGTCTCAATACAGCTGCTACGGACGCTCGGGTGAAAACGCATTTTAAAAGAGAAGTGAAGAGTCTTGAAAAAAAGGATGATGGACGCTTTACTCTTACGTTGGTAGATGCCGATCAAATAGAAGCCAAAAAAGTAATTGTAACGACCGGAGGTTCTAACAAACCAGAAAACTACGAATGGCTAAAGGCATTGGGACTTAAGATTGCTAAACCGCTTCCAAGTCTTTTTACGTTTAATGTTCCTACAAGCGATTTTAAAGATTTGATGGGTCTTTCAGTTCCAGATGGGAAAATTCTTATTCCAGGCACCAAATGGAAAAGCGATGGCCCGGTTTTAATTACGCATTGGGGTTTTAGTGCACCTGCAGTTATAAAGCTCTCGGCCTTTGCAGCCATTTATCTGTATGAGCTCAACTATAATTTCCCTATTCTTATAAACTGGACGGGCAAAACGGAAGAAGAAACCAGAGCTGCGATGCTCGAAATGCGCAAAAAACACCCCGCTAAACTGGTAGTATCCAATCAAATGTTTGACTTGCCTCTCAGGCTGTGGAATAGAATTTGCGAAAAAGCAGAGATTAAATCAGCTACACGATTTGCAGATTTGCCTTCAAAGCAAAACAACAAACTATTAGAGAATCTGATCCGTTGCCCATTCGCGGTAAGCGGAAAAACTACCTTCAAGGAGGAGTTTGTGACCTGTGGCGGAGTGGAGCTTGAATCAGTTAATACCACGAGTTTTGAATCTAAATTAAATTCTGGATTATACCTTGCCGGTGAAGTTTTGAATGTAGATGGCATAACGGGAGGATTTAACTTTCAGCATGCCTGGACCAGCGGTTTTTTAGCCGGAAGGCACGCCGCACAGACCCTAAACCAGATATCAGAATAAAGACAGATTATGCCCGGATTAATCTTTTCATCAGGTATTTCTAAACTAAAAAGTGACTTGCTCTGCAAGGCCTTGTGTTTTGATAAGCGTTATTATCAAACCGATCTTTTGAGGAGTGAAAATGAGGCTGTGCTATTCAGTGGATATAAAGGTTATCCTGTTAAGAAATACGATCTTAAGCCGTGGGTCTGCTTTGTGGATGGGCTCATTTACAATAACGAAATTGAAACTGTTCTCACAGCTATTATAAATGAGATAGCAAAAGGTGATATAACGAATTTGGCTGCGCTCATTGAGCCTTTGGATGGCGAGTTTTTACTGATGCTGCATAACGTTGAAACGGGAACCACCTATATTATAAACGATAGTATGGGTCGGTTACCGGTTTATATTTACCGAAAGGATGATGTTCTTATTGTGTCTCGCGAAATCAGTTTTGTACTCAATTTCATCGGCAAGCCTTCATATATCAAAGCCAATGTTGCACTCCATCTTATGTTTGGTTTTACATTTGGTTCTTCAACGATTTGGAATAATATTGAACGATTAGAGCCGCATTCGGTGATTCAATATAATCGGGAAAGGAAATCCTTCCGAAATAATTCTTTTTTCAGGATGAATATCGGAAGTGAAACAAACGGCAATACGTCTGAGATTTTCGATCAATTTAAATTGGCGCTTGAAAACAGAATAGCAAAACTTCCCAATCCTTCTATTTCGCTGAGCGGCGGATTAGATTCCCGGCTCGTTGCGGGTTTTGCCGCAGACCTCAAAGCGGCAGTACCGTTTACCACATTCACTAGGCAAGATGGTGCGGCGGATCTGGATGTTGATTGTGCAAAGAAAATTCTTCGAAACCTTAACTATTCAAAATTACACGATGTAGTGCGGCTGCCTTCTTCTACCGATGAAGAGCTCGAATACATATTGCGCATTAAAGCTGGGTTAAACAACGGGGCTATGGGTTTTATTCTGCCATATTACCGCTATTTGGAATCTCAAAACCTAACATCAATAACAGGCGATGGAGGCGATAAGTTTTTCGTTAACCTATATCCATATAGAAATCTGAAATCGAAGGAAGACTTCATTTCATATTTGCTATTTAATGTGTCTAGCTTGAAAATTATTGTAGCAGCCAGGCTTGCTGGTACTAGTGAGTCCGAGATATTAAAGATTATTTCGAATAGAGTAGAGTCTTACCGGTTAAATTCATGGAACGATTCCTATGCCTATTTTTTAATCCGCGAAAGAGGAATAAACTGGGTATATGAAGGCGAAGACAGAACCAGATATTTAACCTGGAGTACGAGTCCTTATTATTGTCCCCAGGTGATAAAAGCGGCTATGAAAATGGCTATGCCGAAAAAGAAGCATGGTAGCTTATTCTCATCTTTGTTTAAGCTTTTACCCGGCAATCTTGAGACTGTTTTGAATCCTAACTGGCAGCTCGTTCCGGATGATCGAACAGGTATAAGAGTACTTTTTTTTAAGCAGATGCTCAAGTCGAGGTTTCCGAATATAGTACCTAAAAGACGGGATGTGTCAGTCCAGGTATTTGAAAAGCAGGATGTATTGATTGAAATGCTCGCAAACACCAGTGCATCATCTCCAATTGAAATGGATATTCTGGAATTTCAGAAATTGACGCTAGAAGATATTGTTCCCTGGCGATTGCTTTCAATACTATTTCGTGAAAACGACACGAGATGGTTTAATGATTAAAAACTTGCGTAGTTTTACCAAAAATTTCAAAATTGATTATGAAAAAAGTATTTGTTTTGGTGCTATTTGTAGGGTGTTGTAGTCTTGGATTTGCACAAAGTCCTATCGGAGCAAATGGAAAACAATTTAATTTTGGCCTTGGACTATACGATTCTGGAATTCCTTTATATGCAGGATTGGATTTTGGTGTTCATCCAGACATTACGGTGGGGCCTCAAATTGGTCTGGACTTAGAATTAGATTATTTAAGTATTGCCGGTAGGGGAGATTATCACTTTAATACCATTCTGGATATTCCACGCGATTGGGATTTTTATGCAGGGTTAAACATTGGTTTTGCCGTTGGAATAGATAATAATTACTCAAGCGGTCTGGATCTTGGCTTGCAAGTAGGTGGTAGATATTACTGGAATAGCTCCTGGGGGATCAATTTGGAGTTTGGAGGAGGTAATAACCTGAATGGTGGACGCTTCGGACTCTCGAAAAGATTCTAAAAATCACCTTAATAATTTCAAAAACTCTGGATTTCTATTATCTGAAATCTAAGATTCTTCTATTCAACTATCTGTTGTTTAACCTGCTTTTAGGCGGCTTAACAAGTATTGGCTATGGTTAAGACAACTGTTGGATAATCTACCGTTTTTTTGTTGAATATCATTTGTTGCTTATGAAGACAGGTTTTTGGTTAGCCCTTATTGTAGCCTTTAATATTACACTCGTTTCAGCTCAAGATCGTCCTCAGGGATTGCCTGATGACCTGCCCGGGGATTGGTATAACTTGAGCCCTGAGAAAAATGCCGTTTACGGAGTTTCTGTAAATCAGGCATACAGTTATTTTTCTGACTTGGAAATAGCCCCTGTAATTGTAGCTGTGATTGATGATGGTGTCGATATTTCTCATCCCGATCTGGAAGGTAAACTTTGGATTAATTCAGGGGAAATAGCAGAGAATGGTATCGATGATGACAACAATGGATACATCGACGATATTTATGGTTGGAATTATCTGGGTAATCCCAATGGAGAGAATGTGGTAGAAGAGAATTTGGAACTGGTTCGATTATACCGCCCTCTTAAAGAAAAGTTTGAGAATGTTGACCCTGCTCAGGTGGCTAAAGCCGATAAAGAAGCGTATAAAAAATACGGCATTTATAAAGCGATTTACGATGAAGAGCTTGGTGATTTAAATGAGGAGTTTTCACAGTACGCCCAACTTGCAGCGCTCTATCAGGGCGCTTCGTCTTATATGAAGAGCCTTCTGGAAACAGATGAATTGACGATTAATGATCTGGTTAAATTTAATCCCGCAAATAGTGATGATTCACAGGTGCGTGATTTTTTACTCATGGCAGAGCGCGAGGGCCTGAATGATTATTTAAATGAAAATGAAGAATATTTCGAATCCTCCATTAAATACCATTACAACTTAGAGTTTAACCCGAGGCATATTGTGAATGAGACCGAGGCAGCAAAGAAAAACACAGCCTATGGGAACTGGATGGTCTGGGCAGGGGAGCCAAACCATGGTACACATGTGGCTGGAATTATTGCAGCAACCCGAAACAATGGAAAGGGTGTGAATGGTATTGCCAGAAATGCGGAAATCATGTCCCTACGCGCTGTTCCAGATGGCGACGAGCGTGACAAAGATGTTGCTCTTGCTTTACGGTATGCGGTAGATAATGGCGCCAAAGTCGTAAACATGAGTTTTGGAAAATCATTTTCAGCAAATCAAAACTTGGTTGAAGAAGCTATACAATACGCTGCTTCCAATGATGTGTTGCTTATCCATGCTGCGGGTAATGATGCTTCCAATAATGACAAATTCGACAATTTTCCTGATGGTAGGTTAGGTAAACGAAAATCTATCGATAACTGGATAACGGTAGGTGCGAGTGGACCAATTCGCGATACCAATTTTGTAGCAGAATTCTCGAACTACGGGAAAAAATCTGTTGATATACTTGCTCCTGGAGTAGGAATCTTGAGTCTTGTTGCCGATAATGAAATAGACAGCTATTCGGGTACAAGTATGGCGGCTCCGGTGGTGGCGGGCGTTGCGGCGGTAGTAAGAGGTGCGTTTCCGGAGCTCACAGCTAAAGAGGTAAAAGAGATTCTTATTCTGTCGGCTTCAATTGACAAAAAGCTCAGAGTGCGTTTTAATGGCGAAGAGCAAAAAGCAAAAAAGCTGATTAGATATGCAGGAGTTCCTTCGCTTTTTATGGCTTTAATTATAGCTGACGCAAAATCTAAAGAATAGCAAATTAGAGGCATCTTTCCACTTCAAAACTCGTCATATTAGTAAGGCGTACGAAAGTTATGTTTCCTTTACTGGGAATTGATATGAACATTTCGTAATTTGTTAGCCTGTTTTGCTACTATGAAAGCCGTAAATTTTAACTCAATCATAACTCACCTTGTCTTTGCAGTTTTGCTGCTTAGCTCGCTTAGTGTTTATGCTCAGTCAAATACGGGTTTAATTTCAAATAGCACAGATTTGGGTTTTCGCAGGGTAGATATCAATGAGATTATCTCCACCACTTATCTTCGTGATTCATCATATTTTTACTCTATTCTTGATGAAAGTTCGGATGAGTGGGTACTTCAGGAAAAGGCAATTTACGATTACAATAATCAGGGAAGGGAATTGTTGCGTAATATTCTGAGTGTATCAGAAAACGGCTGGTCTAAAAAGCAGCAAATAAGAAGTAGCTATATCTCTGATTTTCTATCAAACCGCGAAACGCTTGTTTGGACTGAGGCAACTTCTAACTGGGAGTCTGATACCAAAAGTGATTTTACCTATAATTATGTCGGATTGGTTGACGAAGTATCGAATTTCAATTTTGAGGATTCTTCTTGGTTGGCCGACAGCAAAACGAGCTATACTTATAATTCGGATTACAATATTTCAGAAGAATCCAGTTTTAACTGGGATACCGAACTCAATGACTGGGCTCCTGTTTCAAGATTTTTATACTCCTACAATTCGCATGAAGCAGTAAATAAACAAGTTTATCAGATTTGGAATGATAGTCTGATGGTTTGGGTAAACAAAACGAGTCAAATCTTTGATTATAACAGTTCTCAAAAGCTTGTTTCCACCATTCGTAGAAACTGGGATGCTGAAGAAGCCTCTTGGTTTAATACAGGTGTCGTTCTTATTGAATACAATGACAAAGGACAGATTAAAGCAAGCAAGCAAGAATCAATAAATCAATACCAGCAGTACATACCTACCCAATTTGAAGAAGCTAATTATGACAGCGAGGGTAACGTAGGGCAGGTAATTCGAAGTGAGTGGGATCCAAATACCGAGTCATGGAACATTTACAATAAACAAGTTCACTTTTGGGCAGAATATCAGCATGGAAACCTCCTCAGCAATCAGAGTGAAATTGATTGTTTTTTTGCTAATCCATACACCATCGGTTTGCCTTTGTATTGTGAATCTCTTAAAGCCGATGTGCTTTATACCATCAGGGTTTATGATTTGCAAGGCCGGTTCTTTTACTCTGGACAGTTTATGGGAGGCTCTTCCTTCCGTATTAAAGATTATCTCGAATCAGGATACTATATATTTCAGATTACCGGTGGCCTGGATACCCACTCAGAGAAGATTTATATCAAGAATTGACGCAAAAATACCGAGCAGCTTCTTCTATTTTTCATAACTTCATGGCAAATTTTATGGCATGGAGAATACAGCAATAATAAATACTGGTAAGCCTGATTTGCAGAGCAAATTATTGGTAAAGTTTCGGGAAGTTCGAAAGCGAACGGAGTCTATTTGTAGCCATCTGCAAAAAGAGGATTACGTAGTGCAACCCATCGAAGATGTTTCACCTCCAAAATGGCATCTGGCCCATAGCACCTGGTTTTTTGAAACATTCTTCCTCCCTAAAGCATTTGAGGATTACCGACCTTTTAGTTCAGAGTTTAATTTTCTTTTCAATAGTTATTACGAAAGCGTTGGCAAGCGAGTGCTCAGAGCCGATAGAGGAAACTTGACCAGACCGGGTGTAGAGAACTATATACGAGTATCGCGAGTACGTGGATATTAAAGTAGCAACAGCATTAAATGATCTTAGTATAAATTCCGAGCTAATGGATGTTCTAAATCTTGGCCTGCAGCACGAGATGCAGCACCAGGAACTTCTGCTCAGTGATATCAAGTATATTTTGGGCCACAATCCTACTTTTCCTGTTTATAATAAAGATTCTAAGATAGACTCGGTTGCTGTGAACGAAAGCCCCGAATTTATCAAAGCTTAAGGAAGGACTCTATGAAATAGGCTTCGATGGGGAAGGTTTCTCATTTGATAACGAATGGAATCGTCATAAGGTATACCTCCAAGATTTTGAAATTTCATCACAGCCTGTAACCTTTGGTGAATATCTGGAATTTATGAATGCAGGTGGATACAGCAATTTTAAATATTGGCATAGTGACGGCTGGGCATGGGTCAACTTGAACAAAATCAACGCACCCATGTTTGTTTTTGAAGAAAATGGAAATTGGTACCGATATACTTTGAGTGGTTACAAGCAAATAAATCCCAACGAAACCCTTATGCATATTAGCTATTACGAAGCTTCGGCATTCGCGGCGTGGAAAGGAGCAAGACTCCCTACTGAGTTTGAGTGGGAAGTAGCTGCCGATAAATTTGAATGGGGAAACTGCTGGGAATGGACAAACAGCGCATACCTTCCTTATCCGGGTTTTAAATCGGCACCAGGAGCCATTGGCGAGTACAATGGTAAGTTTATGGTAAATCAAATGGTGCTGAGAGGCTGCTCAAAAGCTACAGCACCAGGCCATAGCCGTAAGTCTTACCGAAATTTTTTTCATCCACATTTACAATGGCAATTTGCAGGCTTAAGACTTGCACGGTAATATGAATTTTAAAGAAGATATAGCCGCAGGGCTTAATGCTGATCAAAAATACCTTCCGTCAAGGTATTTCTACGATGCAGAGGGAGATAAGATTTTTCAGGAAATAATGAAAATGCCTGAGTATTATTTGACAAAAGCAGAATTTGAGATTCTCTCCACCCAGGCAGAAGATATTTTAGCTGCGATTAAAGCCAACGGTCGCGAGTTTGATCTGGTAGAGTTTGGTGCTGGCGATGGCTACAAAACAAAGATTCTTATTGAGAAACTTATTGCCGCAGGTGCGAATTTTAGATACATCCCCATCGATATATCAAAAGATGTATTGGTTAATTTGAAGGCAGACTTTCAGAAATTATTTCCCCATCTGGAGATACGACCTGAAAACTCGGAATACTTTCAGGCTCTTGAAGAAATTAACAACAAATCACAGAATCCTAAAGTGGTCTTATTTCTCGGTTCGAGTATTGGTAATTTTCGTGAAGATAGTACTGTGAAATTTCTTAATGGCTTGAACAATAAACTCAACAAGGGCGATTATGCATTTATAGGTTTTGATCTAAAGAAAAATCCAAAGATCATTCTCGATGCTTATAATGATAAGCAAGGAATTACCAAATCGTTTAACCTGAATTTATTGAAACGAATAAACCGAGAACTCGGTGCAGATTTCGATATCAGATGCTTTTGACCATTATCCTTACTATGACCCTGAATCAGGATTTGCCAAGAGTTACATTATAAGTCTTAAAAAACAGCAGGTTACCATCGAAGACTTAAAACAATCATTTGATTTTATATCGGGTGAAGCAATCCATACTGAAATAAGTAGAAAATACACGACTCATCAAATAGAAGTTTTGTTCACAAATGCCGGATTTAATGTATCTAAACATTTTTACGATTCCAGACATTATTATGTGGATACCTTAGCGGAAAAAATATGAAAGCAATATGGAATGGCCAGGTATTGGCCGAAAGTGATGAGACGATTAATATTGAAGGCAATCAATATTTTCCGCCAGAGACAATTAACAAGAAGTTTTTTGATACAAGTGACCACCATACTGTATGTCCCTGGAAAGGAGTAGCTTCCTATTATAATCTTGTCGTAGGTGATAAAACGAACGAAAATGCGGCTTGGTTTTATCCCGATACCAAATCTGCTGCCGATGATATTAAAAATTACGTAGCCTTTTGGAAAGGGGTAGAAGTAACCGAAAATTAAACAGGCTTAAGTCCGAGTTCTTTACCTAATTTAAGCATAAAAGCAGAAGCCTCTTCGTAGCTGTTATGGATCTCACCATCGAGTATCGCTTCTTTAATAGCGTTTTTAATGATACCAACTTCGCGTGAAGGGGGAATGTTAAAAGTTTTCATAATAAGCTCTCCGCTTATTGGGGGCTGCCAGTTTCGCACTCTGTCTTTCTGTTCAACTTCTACGAGCTTCTTTTTTACCTTTTCATAGTTAGTAAGATACCGCTTAACTTTTGCTTCATTCTTAGAAGTAATATCGCTCTTGCAGAGTGTCATCAGATCATCTATGTCATCTCCCGCATCAAAAAGAAGGCGGCGAATTGCCGAGTCAGTTGCCTCTTCTTTGGTGAGGGCAATTGGTCTGAGGTGCAGAGCAACAAGCTTCTGAACATATTTCATTTTGTTATCCAAGGGCAGTTTTAGTCCCTTAAATATTTGCGGCACCATTCGGGCTCCCCGGTCTTCGTGTCCATGAAATGTCCAGCCAATTTCGGGTAAAAAGCGCTTAGTGGGAGGCTTAGCAATATCGTGCAGGATAGCAGCCCAACGCAGCCACAGGTTATCACTTGATCTGGCTACATTATCAAGTACTTCGAGGGTATGGTAAAAATTATCTTTATGACGATGTCCATTGCGTTCTTCCACTCCGTGTAGTTCTGTCATTTCTGGAAAGAATATAGAAAGCAGTCCGGTGTTGAAGAGTAGCTTGAACCCGATAGAAGGTTTTGGGGCGAGAATAATTTTGTTTAATTCTATGCTTATGCGCTCAGCACTTACAATGCTCAATCTATCGCTCATTTTAGAAATTGCTTCCAGCGATTCTTTGTCAATCTTAAAGTTGAGCTGGGTAGCAAATCGAATAGCACGCATCATGCGCAGCGGGTCGTCGCTATATGTAATCACAGGATCTGTTGGTGTGCGAATGATCTTTTTCTCTAAGTCTGCTATTCCATCGAAAGGGTCAATCAGCTCACCATAATTGGCTTTAGATAGCGAAATTGCCATGGCGTTGATGGTGAAATCACGTCGTAACTGGTCGTCCTTCAGGGTGCCTTCGGTTACGCTGGGCTTCCGCGAATCGGGGCTGTAACTTTCTTTTCTGGCACCTACAAATTCGATCTCCCACTCGTTGAAACGAAGCATAGCGGTGCCAAAAGTCTTGAAAATACTTACTTGCGTATTGCCAATTTCTGCTGCTACGGCATTGGCCAAGGGCTATACCATCACCTATGGCTACCACATCCAAATCTTTGCCCTGGCGACCCAGAAGGGTGTCTCGCACAAAACCGCCTATTACGTAGGCCTCGCAATTTTCTTGCTCTACCACCTTCTTGAGAAGTTGAAAAACTGGTAGGTCTAGAACCTGGTGGTGAGCTTTGACTGGCATTTTTATTCCCGCGGAATTAATCACGAATAATTTTTACGTTGCTATCCATATCGAGAGAAATTATGGGTATTTTCTTCATGGAATAGCTTTTTGTTTCGGGCGCCAAAGTTAGAACATATTCCACTTCATCCAAAAGTGCCGGGTCGGCATCGTCTACAGAACTTGCCAGGGTACCGTCTTTCTTGAGTAAGCCTGTTGCTGCTACGGGACCATTTGCCGCTTGTACAAGCTTTTGCTCACTTAAAGTACTTACCATTCTTACCGCTACGGTCCCATCTTTCGCTAGTGCGTTTTTGGCCATGTTCTGACCATCGGGCAAAATTAATATAATGGGTTTGTCTGAAGTGTCAAAAATGTCCCATGCCAGGGGTGGTACATCACGTACGTACTTATTTACACGGGCGTCGCTATCCATAAGAATAGTAAATCCTTTGTCGAATGAGCGTTTTTTTTGGCTTTCGCAGCATATCTACTGACGAACTATTGCGCGCATCACAAATCAAGGATATACTATCTTCTAAAAATGCAAGAATTATTGCACCATCCTTTATTTTCTGGGTTGCTTCCCTTAGGTCAATTTCTTTCAAGCTTCTGCAAATTGATTTATTTCAATAGTGTGTGCGCACTTAAAATGTCCTTCCGGACACGCTTTTTTACCGTGGATGCCGCAAGGTCGGCAAACCAGTTTCTCTTTGGTTTCTACAATCTTACTGTTGTCACTTAAAGGGCCAAAACCAAACTCAGGAATCGTACTGCAATAAATCGCCGTAACAGGTGCATTTACTGCAGATGCAAGGTGCAAAGGAGCAGAGTCGTTGGTGTAATTCATCTTCGCTCCAGCCATCAAGGCAGCCGACTGAAGCAAGGTTAGCTCACCAGCTAGAATATGCACATTCATATGCACTGTGGCCTTTTGAATCCTGGCGCAAAGTTCAATGTCTCCAGGTGCTCCTAATAAATAAATCTTTCTGTCTGGATGCAGGCTGTCTATCAGTTCAATCCATTTTTCTTCCGGAAATTGTTTTGTATACCAGACAGAAGATGGGGCAAGGCAAAAATAAGGTCCTGATTGATAGGTCGCAATCTTCTTTTGGTCGGAATCTGACGGGTAAAGTGCCGGGCGTTGAAAACTCTTATCTGTGATGTGCTCAATGAGGCTGAGGTTTCGATCTACCTCATGCATTTCCTGATCTACTACATGAGGAAATTTATGTGTAAAAGAGAATGAAAACGGATTTTTTGCAAAGCCAATTTTCATTGTTGCCTTTGAGGAGTATGTAATTAAACCCGAAGAGGCAAATCGCTGAAGGTTTACTAATAAGTCGTAATTATTTCGCCTTATTACCTTAGAAACCTTAGCAAGTGTATTGTACTTAGATTTATTTTTATCCCAAATTATTACCTCGTTCAGTTTGGGATGGTCTTTTAGCAATCCTTCATTGCCTTTCCTTAGCAAAAAGTCAATCTCACTTTGCGGAAAGAACCGCTTCAGTTTTTCGATTAATGGAGTAGCTAATATAACATCACCAATAAAAGCTGTCTGGATAATCAATATTTTTTTCATTCTACCTATACTGCTACGTGATGGGCTCTAAGCGCATCGTTTAGCGAAGTTTTCAAATCAGTACTTTCTTTTCGCTTACCTATTATTAAAGCGCATGGTACCTGATATTTACCGGCGGCAAATTGCTTTTCATAAGAGCCGGGTATAACAACACTCCTGTCTGGAATACTGCCTTTATGTGTTACAGGCTCGTTGCCGGTAACATCAATTATATGGGTACTGTTTGTGAGAACTACATTTGCTCCCAAAACAGCCTCTTTACCAACTTTTACACCTTCTACAACGATGCAGCGTGAACCTATAAAGGCACCATCCTCTATGATTACGGGTGAGGCCTGCAGCGGTTCAAGTACACCGCCTATTCCTACTCCACCGCTCAGGTGCACATTTTTGCCTATTTGAGCACAACTGCCCACCGTGGCCCAGGTATCTACCATAGTGTTCTTATCTACATAAGCACCAATATTGATATAGCTAGGCATCATTATCACCCCAGGGGCTACATAAGATCCATATCTCGCAATGGCATGGGGCACCACTCGTACATCACGCTGTTTGTAACCGGTTTTAAGCTTCATCTTATCATGAAATTCAAATGGACCCACCTCTATGGTTTCCATTTTCCGAATGGGAAAATATAGCACTACCGCTTTTTTAATCCATTCGTTAACCACCCACTCACCATTTTTATGATCGGCACAGCGTAGATTTCCTCTATCCAGACCGTCTATAATTTCCTCTATGACTTTTATTACCTCTTTATCTTTTAAAAGCTCCCGATTCTCCCAGGCAGCCTCTATAGTTTCTCTGTTGGTCATGAATAGATATTTAGAAAACAAATATAACAATATCAGCCTTGGCAAAAACAACAAGGTAGAAAGCTTTGTCTAGCTCTTATAAATTGGTCTGTTTTACTAGTTAATGAAAATCTAAAAACTTTGCTTTTCTTTACGCAAGATTTCTATATGTGGGCTTACAGCTTTTCTAACTTGTAAAATGAAAGAACTTAATTTTAATAGCCTATACAGGCTAACTATTTTCCTGATATTTGCTTCGCTACTGGTGTATATTATGATCGTAGGTCAGGGTATAATCGTACCATTAACGATTGCTTTTTTTATTGCATTTCTACTCACACCACTTACTAATTTGCTGGAGCGAATTCGTATACCTAAGGCGCTGGCTGCCATCTTAAGTGTACTTGTGGCAATCATTGTTTTAGCAGGGTTGCTTACGTTACTTGGTTCACAGGTACAGAGATTTGCCAGTGATATGGATCAAATTGTAGAAAAGTTTTCTGATTTAAAAGCTAAGTTACCCGAGATAGTTTCTACGAAACTGAATAACCTTTCTGTGGAAAAAGGGATTAAGTTTGTTCAGTCTCATATGGGCCAAATATTTACCAGTCTTGGCTCCTTTTTAGGGAGTTTTAGTGTAGTGATTATTGTACCCATTTACATCGTGCTCATATTGATTTACAGGGATCACTTAAAGGAGTTTTTATTCCGTTTGTTTGATGACTCTGGGTCGGAGAATTCAAAACCTACCGGTATTCGCGTTTTAGTGCCCCGTATTCGTAAAGTTGTTCAGAAATATATCACCGGAGTTTTTTACGTAATGTGCATCTTATTTGTACTCTACAGTATTGCTCTTATGTCACTTGGTATTAAACATGCCATGCTTTTTGCAGCCATAGCTGCTTCGCTCAATATTATTCCTTTCGTAGGGCCTTTTATCGGTTCTGCACTGCCCATCTTATTTGCTTTTGTCGCCAAAGATTCACTTTTTTATCCGGCAGCTGTTTTAGGAAGCTTTGTGATTATCCAGGCTGTAGAAGGAAACTTCTTAACCCCAAAAATTGTTGGAAATAATGTAAGTCTCAACCCGCTCATCACCCTTGTGGCTCTTATTGTTGGTGGGGCGATCTGGGGTGTTGTGGGAATGATTCTTTTCATTCCTTTAGTGGCCATTCTCAAGGAGATTTTTGGTGCAATAGATGGTCTCGGTCCATATGCCTATATTCTGGGCGACCCCGATGAAGGAAGCTCGAAACCCACATTCATCACCAAGATTGTGGATAAGGTAAAGGATAAGATTTCTGATTGATATTGAGCTAAGATCTTTTATTAGAATTGTTGGTTAATACCTTAAATCTAATTTCTAAGCTATCCCGGTTCAGTCCATCGTATGCATAGGCTCCCTTCTGGTGCAGTAATAAATGCTAATGAAAAAGAGACGCAAAATATTGCGTCTCTTAGAATATATTAAATTAGGTATAATCAATAAATCAATTCACCACAATGGTAGCTCGTCTGATGGTTTTATCAAATTGAAATGAAACCACGTAAGCACCGGAAGCCAGCCTGCTGATGTCTATAGTGTTAAGCCCATTTTTTAAGCTCTTCTCTAAAACTAAACGACCGTAAGTATCTTGAATAACGAGATAGCCATTTTGTTCAGGGATATTGATATTAAGTATGTCAGTGGCAGGATTGGGGTAAACTTCCAAATTTAGTAGGGTGTAATCACCTAAACCTGAAATCAGAGCACAAGATGTTGCTAACGATTCGAAGAATTCATAAGCATCAGTCAAGGCAGGTAGTATGCACTCGCCGTGGGTAGCTCCTTCCTGAGAATTGACGGAAGCCACATCTTCAGCCCCATTTGCGTTCATTGTAGAATCTGCAGTAAGACTGTTATGAAAACTTACTTGCTCATCACCGGTGCAATAAAACATTCGGATAGGTACTTCCGGAGTCCAGTTGTAAGTGTCGTTTGCCTCAAGGGCAACCCATATCGGGTGGTTGGGGTTGGTCTGGATATTTGTATAAACAGAGTCTACCAGCAATTCGCTTATTTGATTTGGTAACAGGGCATTAACGGTGCCCATATCATAGGTGTTTTGCGCCCCATCAAAATAGGGAGCTACCTCTTCATCATAAGGGCTTTGAAGAATATCGCTGAGACTGTTATAAATATTTCCATAAGCTAGTTCGTAACTCATCAGAAGGTATACTATGTATCCTGGATTGGCGTATGGCTGGTCGCTTAGCAACACTTCAGCCTGAGAGCCCGATAAATCATAAGGTCCGCTGCATGGCGCTCCACCTGCAATGCCCAGCTCCTGATTTAAACCATTGGCTTGAGCATATTGAAGAGTAGCCATGGCTCCTTGCCCACCTTGCGAATAGCCGGTTATGAAAACTTCTCCATTATCTTCGATATTTGGTTGGCTTTCTAGAAATTCACGTGTGGCACGGATCAGGTCAATTGTGGCTGTTGCCTCAGATTCGGCGTGGATATATGGATGAATACCTGGGTTTTCACCTAAGCCTAAATAGTCTGGCGCAACGGCAATAAATCCGGAGCTGCTAAGCAACTTTACTATAATACTTTCGAAATTTTCCTGGCTTGGAGCATCCAGCTGCCTTAGCACGGTTCCATGGCAGTAGGCAGCAAGAGGAAAAGAATTACAAGATTCAGTAGCGGGAATGGCCACACCACCTGAAGCAACAGTAGGCTCGCCGGCCGTGTTTACCGTGTTGTAAGTTAGTTTGTAGTAGTTTACATCGTACAGTGTCGGAATGTCTGAGCCAAAGAAACCAAGTAATGCAGCTGAAGTCGTGCTCAAGTTTTCGCTGCTTACCAAATATTGCGATTGAGCTAAATTTGGCATCGCAATTATCCCTGCAAGGAGGGCTGCTCTTAGTAGTAAGTGTTTCATAGAATTAAGTTATTCTTAAATATTTGCAATTATTTCCGGTATCAATGTAAGAATTCTTCGGTATGATTACTTTTGAGGATGGCAAAAATTATTTCTGTTGATTATGGTACACGTCGCTGTGGGTTAGCAGAAACGGATGATTTACAGATTATTGCGAGCGCATTGACGACGGTTTCTACCAAAGAGGTACACCAATATTTAAATGATTACTGTGCTAAAAATGAAGTAGAAGCGGCCGTAATAGGCCTGCCAATGCGCATGAGTGGCGAGCTAAATGAAGTTGAAGAACACATTTTGGCTTTTATAAAGAAGTTTTCTGCCCGTCATCCTAAGGTGCGCATAGAGCGCATAAACGAGGCCTTTACATCAAAGCTTGCCATGCAAGCCATGATACAGTCTGGAGCGGGGAAAAAGAAGCGAAGAGAAAAAGGAAATTTAGATAAAATAAGCGCAACCCTTATATTGCAGCAATATTTAGAAAACAAGCGAAATAAATTACAATAATGAGCAAAGATAAAGATCACGAAAAAAAGAAAGAAGCGGGACTAGGTCGCGATATCGAAAAATTATATGTTAAGGAGAGAAAAGTGTTTTTGTGGGGACAAGTAGATGATGATTCTGCAAAACACGTAATTGACAGATTGTTGTTTTTGGACAATGAAGATCCTGGAAAAGAAATCACTTTTATTATAAATAGCCCAGGTGGATATGTTACCTCAGGTTTTGCCATATACGACACGATGAAATCGCTGAAAAGTCCAGTGTCGACTGTGTGTATGGGTCTGGCAGCATCAATGGGTAGTATATTGCTTTCTGCTGGTGAAAAAGGAAAACGCAAGATTTACCCAAATGCTAAGGTTATGATTCACCAGCCCAGTGGCGGTGCCCGTGGACAATCATCTGATATCGAAATTCAGGCTATCGAAATCCTTAAAACTAAGGAAATAGGAGCGAAGATACTCTCTGAGAATTGCGGTCAGACGTTTGAGAAAATCATGAAAGATTTTAACCGTGATTATTGGATGAATGCAGAGGAAAGTGTGGCTTACGGAATTGTTGATGCCGTTATTTAAGATTAAACGTTTAGAACCGATTGCCGTTCGGATCATTTTTTAATCTCAATAGCTTTTCAAGATAAAGGTCTCAAAAATTGCGGCTTACAGTTTTTTAAGTTACTAGTCTTTCAATCTTTTTATGTGCATTCATTTGGATTCTTTACGATTCGGAGATTGCAGTAGAAAGCCAATTGACTCCCCTAAGCTGAGTTTAATTCAGACCCCAAAGGTTTCCAAAACCTTTGGGGTCTTTTTTGATGAGAAAGTATAGCTGGAAAAATTAAATTTATATACGCTTGATTTTGAGTTTGCTAAAGGCTAACGATGGCATGATAAACTGGAGTCTATTTCTGGAGCCAGGAATGTTAATCAGTTAGAATGGATATCCAATAGCAATATTAAGTACCAAATTTTCCTTCCGCCAGTCTTTGCTAAAATCTATTTGATCTACAACCCAAGGTGAGTTCACCTCATAGGGTTTTCGAAGTGGAATTCCAAGATCAAATCGGATAAGGACAAACTCCACATCAATTCGGAGTCCTACACCTGCTGAAACAGCCAGCTGACTAAAAAATGAATTAAATGCAAATTCGCCACCCGGTCGGTTTTCAGATGCGTTTTTCAACCACACATTACCCGCATCTAAAAATACAGCTCCTTTAAAGAATCCGCCCATGTCAAAACGGTTTTCTATGTTGAACTCCAGCAAAATGTCTCCTGTCTGGTCAAAATAGCTATCGTCACTCTGATCGGGATTAATATAGGTACCCGGACCGATTGATCGTGGTTGAAACCCACGAAGAGAAGAAGCTCCACCAACAAAAAACTGCTTTGAAAAGGGCAGCTCGGAACTATTCCAATAAGGGATGCCCACACCAATATTTTGACGAATCACGAGGTCGTTGTTCTTACTTAGCTTGTAATAGGTTCTGAAATCGGCCTGCATCCGCACATATTGTGCAAAGGGAACATTGAAAATGGTGTACTGATCAAATTCATTCTTAGCACTGTTGGTTGTATTAAAAATTCCGTACAGTATATTACCTGCAGACTCAAGAGAGCCGCCTACATAAAAACGTATAAACTTTCCCTTTTCGGATGGTGGTGCATAGGTAATTCTGTAAGATGGACCAACAATTAGCTGATCGTTAAAACTCTCTCGTGTTAAAATTCCTTCATCGAAAAGCTCTTCAAGACGGTCAGATGTTTTAAGCAATTGCACGTAGTCTACACCAATTACGCGCAAATCGTTTTGAGTGGTAGCATTACCTGAAAGCCACTCGTAACCGAAACTTGCACCGAAGCTGCTCTGGGTGTAATAATCTGGCTGACTGTAAAGGCGATATTGCAACCTGTATTTGGTACTTGGAACATTCCCATCGCTCTTATCTGCATTGAAAAGTGGAATGCTAACTCTGGGAAACAACAATGCTGTTTCAATATCAAGATCGTATGCTGTCAAGCCCTTCTGGTCGCCTCTTAGCTGTTTCTCATACCGTCCTGTTCCCGTTATGCGCAACTTTTCGGCTCCCCGGAAAAGGTTTCGGTTGTAGTACTCAAGCTGTAAACCCGGGCCCGTAAAATTAGTAGAAGTTGTTGATAGGTTTACTTCGGCTCTTGCCGATTGCTTCGGTCGTGGATTTGCCAGTAATTTAGCCCTTAGCGTATACGCTTCGCCTGATGTATCTACATCATACTGGATATTTACAAACTCAAAAACTTCGAGGCGGTTTAGCTGTTTTAAGGTCGCTTCCTCATCATCACGGCTGTAAAGTTCGCCAGGAGTGATCTTTATAAATGGCTTTAGCTTTTTAGGATTGATATATAGCCTGTCGGGATCAATAATTACCCTCAGGCTGTCGCCAAGCGTTTCTGTATTTGTAGATCCCGCTGCGAGATTTACCTCTACCGAAGTAACTCTAAACTGAGAAATAGCAGCCTCAGGGAGAGAATCTTTTACACTGTACCTTAACTTTACGTGTTGATTGTTATCACTGCTGTCAGCTTCATAGAATGTGAGGCCGGGAACAAAATAGAAATAGCCATCATTCTTAAAATAAGTAGAAACCATTTCACGCTCTTCCTGTAATTTTGATTTCTGAAAAAGCTTGCCTTCTATTATTTTAGGGTCCAGCTCATGAGCTTTTTCAATCTTCGAGCATAAATTTCTCGAGTCAGAACAAATTTTTAAACTGTCGAAGTAGTAAGGTTCATTGAGCGTAATAATATACACCGCCGAAGCTTTGTGTTCAGTTGAGTCAATTCTGCTATCTACCTCTGCTCTGAAAAATCCATTGTTCTTAAGTTTTGATTGAATTATATCTGAATTTTTGGAAATATTGAGCTTGCTGAGGTAAGTCGGCTCAGTACCCAATTTATACTTTATCCAGTGGCGAAGTCCTTTTTCCTTTTCAGGTTCACCCATGATTTGATACATCCAGGTACCCGGGCGACTTAAAAAAAATCGTCTGGTGCTTTCCGGTTTTAAATCTTCCTGTAGGTAGTACTTTACGTCTTTGGGTAGCTTTGATGCATTGTCTGTATACTCCGTTTCATGACCTTCAAAGTATTTTTCGCCTTCCGGCAAATATTTATTGGCCGAACAAGACCAAAGCACCGCTGCAAAAAGTATATAGATTAATAAATTTCTCATTTTCCGTCATCGGGATTTGGTTCCTCGTCATCCTCTTCATCATCCGGTTGTTCGTCCGGTGTTACATCACTTTTTACTTTAAAAATATTTTCAATTCGATTAAAATCCTTCTGGTACATAATTCCGGCTCCTGTGCGCGTAACCTGGCCCACCACAATATCTTCCAGATCTGTTTTTCTGAAAGCTTTAAAACGGTAGGTCCCCTCGGGGGTAATTTTGTATTCGAGGGAGATGTTCGTCATCATCTCTTTAGAATTTTGTGCATTTTGGTTGTTGTCTTCCAAAGCAATTGTGCTTCCTACGCGCACCACCAACCTGTCATTGAGGAATGATTTTGCGAGGTCGATGTCCAGATCGGTATTGGCCTGACCATTCCCACCATCATATGATTGCAAGTCGAAATTTAAATCTACGCCGCTAATAAGCCTGTCGCTAAGTGCGTTTAACTGTTGTGAAAGTATCTGGCTGGCGCTGTTTCTCACTTGGTTTTCCACCAGGTTCTGGTCACCTCCGGTGCCACCCGTAGAAATAAATGTATTAAGTACCAATAGGGCAAAAACCTGCTTGTTGAGCTCACTTTCGTTACTGGCTATTTCATTGAGCCGCGCATCTACAGCGCCTCCCAGTGCACCTTTGGCTTCTTTGGCCAGTCTTATCGAAAATTTCAAGTCGGGTTCGAGCAATTCACCTGTAATATTCATCACTACTTCAAATGGTAGCTTTTGCGAAAAAGAGCTACTCCCGCCGGGCTGAGAACTCATTAGGGAAGCCACATTCGCGCGCGTGCTGTATAATGCGGTAATATCCAGAATAGCATTCATCGGGTCACCATTCCAGGTAAGCTGGCTACCACCCTGAAAAGCAAATCTTTTCTTTACAATATTGTAAAAAGTCATTTGGTAAAAACCATCCTGAACTTTGTAGGTACCATTCAGATTCAGGTTTCCCGTGCGGTCATAGGTAATGCCTAATTGTCCTCCACCTTGTATTTGCAGATAGTCACCGGCTAAGGAATCTATCAAAACTTTGAATATGGCATCCTTGTCAATGTCAATTTCACCGTTAAGGTCTATTGTATTGGCATAAATATCGCGCGGTTTTGAAGGCTGATTTTTGGACCGGGTCAGAATATCGCTTTCTTCAGTTGCACCGAATTCAGTCCATACAAGCAAGTTGTCATCAAAACTATCTGAGTATTCCGATTCTGGCACTACGTACGTAAGCTCTGTTTTTTCGTCAATGTCAATATCGGCCTTAATTTTTGGAGCGTCCAACCTTCCGCTAATGTCAATATCAAGATCAGCAAGCAGTTTTCCATAGTAACCCTGATTTGCTTCGGCCTTTAAATTGGCTATTTCAAAATTGTCGGCCTTAATGCTTAGGTCAGATCTCATTTTATCAAAATTCTTGTGGGTAATGTTTCCATTTACCACAAGTTTCTGACCGGCAGAATCAGCTATTGAGAATTTATTGAAGGCAATCTTCTCGGGGCTGATTTCTATATTCTGATTGTCGATACTGTAGGTTGATCCATTGGCTACAAGCCCAATTTTACTGTTTTTAAAACCTAGGCTGCCATTTAGTTGAGGAGCAGAAGTGCTCCCATTAATATCTATTTCTCCAGAAAGTGTACCACTACCAGCATAAATCAATGACGGTACAATCTTGGGTAGTGCGGCAATATCAAAGCGAGTAAGGTTGAATTGTAAATTCATTGTAGAGGCGCTGTCAGATTGGGGGGTAAGGCTACCCTTAGCGGTAAAGTCAAGAGATTCGCCCGAACTGCTCACATCAATGTTAAAGGACTCGTTGGCCTTGTCGGCTTCCCACTTAAAGAGGCCCAGATCGGCCTGGGCAACGGTAAGTTTTTCAATTCTTCCATTTCCTGCAAAGGTGCCATCACCGTGCAAGGTAAAATCACCATAGAGTCGTCCGGTAAGTATCTCTTCGGTTGTATTGATCATCCCCGAAAGGGCGGCCAGGCTAAAGTTAGAAGCGGAAATTTGGGTTGAGTTTTCTTGTTCTTCTTTTTGAATCTCGAGCTCACTTTCATCTCTGTATATTCTGAGTTTCGAGAGATTTATTCCATCATCTGATGAGTGAATGTCATTTTCTTTATCAACGTACCAACGCTTCTTATTGAGCACGAGAGAATCAGCAATATTAATTGAATATCCGTTTCTCAACGAAACAGAATCAGCAATAAGATTCATCTCGGCGTAGTAATCAGCACCTAAGGAGTCTACATCACTTTCATTTATTAGCAGGGTTATTTTCGCCCCTTCATCTACTCTGGCAGATTTAACATGAACCCCATCCAGGCTCAAGGTGTCTATTCCGATATGTTTTATTTTTAAATCAGTAGAGATGTTCTCATCATCTCCAAACGCAATAAAGCGCAGACTGTCAACTTCGTAATTTTGATATTTAATTTTAGGAAAGCTGATATCCGCATTGATTGTGGCCTCGGAGGCTTCAAAATCAATAGTAGCCGTAGCAGGATCAAAGCTGGTAAGCTCTGGAATAAAAAGATCACGAAGCTCAGGCGTATCGCGCGATTTGAAAGTAGCATGCCAAAAAGCCGAGGTGTCCTTAAGGGTGGTTTCGCCGCGGCTCAAGACATCAGCCATTGCAGTAGTGAGGTCTTCAATGCTGCGATTGGTTACAGAATAAAGATCGAAAAATTGACTTTCAACTTGCGTCATGGAGGAGTCATCGCTCAGGAATATTTTGGCGCGGATTGGTTCAATTTCAAACCGCTCTTCGTCTCGCACGAATATTGCTTCAGTAATTTCTGCACTCCCTTTCTGAAATTTATCTGTTTGAGAATAACTACCTTTTATGTTCAGCTGACCCCTCAGGTCTTCTTGGGTTATACCCAGCCCTTGAAAGTCTATTCCCTGAATTTCTCCAGCAATATTTGCTTTAAGATCCGGCTCGAGCGCTCCCGATCCGCCCAGGTTCAGAACCAAAAAGGTATCATCAATAAGAATCTGATAGGAGTAGAGGTTGCTATCTAAAGTCGCATTTAAATCAATATTTCTAATGTTGTAGGTATCGTATATAAGGGTGTCAACTCGCACGGCGGCATTGGCATAAGCCGAACTGTCTAGCACATTGTCGGCGTTTGCAGTTAGCTTCAAGTCGGTAACAAATGGAACGTTCAATCCAAGAAAACCACCAATATTTAGGTTGTCTGAGCTTACCTCTGCATGTACCGGCATAGTTTCAGACTTCCAGCCGCCTCCATTTCCGCTTATACTTACATTCCCATAAGTGCTATACAGATTTGCTTGCAATGTTGAATTAAGGTCTTCAAAATCGCCCGTCATATTGAGATCGGCCACAGAAGGAATCATTGCGGTATCGAGCTTAAACGCCGTAATGTAGTTCATAATGTCATTGCGCTCAAGGTGGAGATTCAGATTGTTAAGCCGATAGTTTTTCGTGTCCCAGTCAGCACCGTCTGCCTCCGCATTTACAAACAATGTTGTACCGCCAATTTCTACATTAAACTTATCGAGATTTAAGCTTCTTAAATTTCCATCGGCAAGGGCTTCAATGTAAATTACGTCATCAGGCAAAATAAGCACGCTATCTGCCACACCGAGGCCGTCGCCAATATTCTTCAGGTCGGCAGGGTATAAGCGGGTATCTGAAATTTTCAGCGATGCATTTTCAAATTTACCCGATTCGATTAATTCAGTAAGACCGCTGTAATCAACATCAATATCCAGATTAATTACAGAAGTACCGTACTGAACAAAGAGTGAATTAAGTGCTATATTATTTCTGGTAAAAGCAAAGCCGGTATGAAAGTCCTGCAAATCATCAAGCTTATTATAAACGCCACTCAGTTCTTTGAGATTACCCGAGTATTCATCCTTATTGGCTACAAGATCGTCCAGCTCCACATGTACTTTGTTTAAACGGAGAGTTCCCTCGGGATCTCCATAAGTTTCCATTTTAAAAGCTACCTTATCGATAGTAAGCTCATTTAGCTTCAGATCTATAGGAGCGAATGGATCCAGTGGCTTATCAGTCGTATCGGGCGGGGCAGGAGCCATGGCCATTTCTATTGCCGAGTTTCGGAAATCTAGCTCATCAACACGGTAAATTTGTTCATTAATGTCAAGTTTATCAATCAATACACTTAGGTGGCCAATATCGAAGAAATACTTGTCGGGAGCGGCTCCCATTTCGTAATGAATAACATTGTTTTCGAGTAAAACCTCGTCCACATCGAGGACCATCTCAGAGCTATCTTCTTGATTACTCGCAGCTGAAGCGGTTTCATCAGTGGTTTCCTCACGAACACCGATTCTAACAAATGCAGTACTGTTTGACAAGACGATTTTTTCTGCCAGGTAGGCATTATTCATTACTGAAACCCGGTTCATTGAAACGGTGAAATCACTTAAGTTGGCGCTTATGGAATCGCTTGTGGTAGCATCGGAATAGATGACGTTTACATCATCTAGCCGGGCATAGCCCAGAGAAAAGTCCCAGCTGCTTTTGGTTGTAGAAGTGTCTACGGAAGTAGAATCTGAAAAGCCATTTACAATAAAGTCGTAGTTCCAGCCTGTACCGTCTCTGTTCAGAACTTGTCCTTCTACATCTTCGAGTACAAATTTATCTATACGTATAGTTTTATCAAAAAGGTAGCGCCAGCCAATACTTATCTCCACATTCCCAATCTTGGCCAGATTTTCTTTATCGGGAGTTTTTAAACTTATTCCATTGAGCTGCACGTAGGTAGGTATTCTCAGGTCTATCTCCTCGATGCTAAGATTTCCGCCTGTCTTTTCATTAAAGTAGGTGGTGGCTTTATCAAGAATAAAATCGTGCACAGCAGGAACTTTGACAATGATAGCCACCAGAATTAAGAGCAGAATGACAGAAAGCAGCAACCACTTTACTACTTTCCATAAAATTCTCACAAATTTGCGCATACAGTATTAGTCAATCTCTCTTAGAGAATGCAAAATTAAGCTTTTGGAAAGGATTCATAAATCATGCCTAAGTCTAAATAGAGAACTGATTAGATCTTTGTACTTTCAACGGCCATGAACAGACAGCAAAAGTATTTCCTTTTCTTGTTTCTTACCACACTAGTTTTCTCTGGAGTATTACACTATTCGAACCTAAATTGTTTAAAGAAAAAAGCACCGGATTTACTGCGTAGCGGAGTTTCAGTATCTACTTCAGATGATGCCTCGTACCTCTCACCTGCAGAGAATTGGTTAAATGAATTGGGGTGGCATAGCAACGCTGCAGGAAATGCGGCTTTGACAGGTCGAAGCCCCGGTTATGGATTACTTTATGCCACATTCAGAATATTACTAGAGGAGCAACATGCAATTCAAGCACTGATTGTTTTTCAGATTTTACTCTTTTCGCTGGCTGTGGCGCTTCTTCCTCAGGTTGGCGGATTATTGGGTCTTAAGCATAAGGTAGCTTTTGGTGTTAGCCTGCTTGTTGCTGTTCTGCCCACCTTCTCAGGGTTTTTATCCTATACATTAACTGAAGCTATTACGCCATCCCTTGTTCTTATTTTTCTCTATTTTTTGCTGCGGTCTAACCGAAATTGTCCTTCTTTTTTTCTTGTTGCAGCAGCTTTTCTAGGATTTTTACTCCTTGTAAGGCCTCCTATGCTTATTTGGGTCTTTTCTGTTTTGGTTCTGATGTTTAGCCAGCCTTCACGGCAAATTCAAAAACAATTCTTTTCCATTCTTATAATTGCACTGATGCCGCTTCTTGCATGGCAGATTTTTATTTCGGTACAGACAGAGGAAATTCAAGGTTTACATCCTATTTACCAAACGGACAGCAATGATTTATATCGTCCTTTACACAGTAGTATCTGGAATTATCACAAAACTTGGGGGCAGGAGGGTCCGGTTTTTAACCAAACGGTAAATGCACTTTGGGGCAATGCAATACACGGTGAGAATCCAAATCAGACCATAGAGCAAATTATTCAAGCATCAGACAGAGAGGCAGTGAATCTTATCGGTTCTGAAAAACTCAGAAAAGCTTACTCCGATTATTATAACATTTTGGTCACTCAGGTTCCATTCCATAAATCTGGCAGAATTGTAGAGGGAGAGTCGCTGGCAGAAGTTGTACTCAAAGCTAGATTTCAGGAATTCCGTGATAAGTATACGCGTCATTATTTTCTGGATGCTTATTTTGTGGTTCCACTGAAAGTGTATTTTAAACTGGCATTTCACAGCAACTTGTCCCTGTTTGTGTTTCAGAAGGCCTGGCGAGGTAGTTTGCTGATGGAAATGTTGCGATACTTTTCCTTTTTCATCCATTCTGGCTTGTTCCTGCTCTTTCCTCTGGCTGCTTTTTCAACTCGAAAATCAGTACTTTGCCGATCCGTTTTTATTCCGGTAATCCTCTATTTGGGATATCTGTGTTTCTTTCAAAGAGGTGTTGAAGAGCGGTATAGCTTACCTGTTTTGGTGCCAATGTTGCTCATTGTAGCCGTGGCTGCAAATAAGTTAATCGTAAAATATACTTTCGCTATAAATTCAGTTAAGAGTAAAACGTAGAACAACCATGAAGAGAATATCAGTTTTTTGTGCTTCTAGTATGGGTAATAACCCAATTTTCCGCAAAACAGCCTACGATGTAGGTGCCTTTTTGGCGAGTAAGAATGTGGGTGTGGTTTATGGTGGCTCACATTTAGGACTGATGGGTGCTGTGGCGCAGGGTGCTCTTGATAATGATGGAGAGGTAATAGGTGTGCTTCCTGATTTTATGAAAAGTAGAGAAATTGCACACAGCAACCTCACCGAACTAATCATGGTGGAGAGCATGCACGATCGTAAGCTTAAAATGTATGAGCTCAGTGATGGTATTATTGCGCTCCCTGGGGGTTTTGGAACATTTGAAGAGCTTTTTGAAATGCTCACATGGGCGCAACTGGGCCTGCATCAGGAACCTATTGGGGTGCTCAATGTGAATGGTTACTACGATCACCTCATGTCAATGATAAACCATATGAATGCTGAGGGGCTACTCAAAGACGCAAATGCAAAAATGGTTTTGAACGCCGATAATATCGAAAGTCTCCATCAGCAAATGCTGGATTATCAACCCGACATGAAAGCAGTTACCATTAGGAAAGATCAGACCTAAGCCGAATTTCTGCTCGCATTGATGTTACCATAAAGCGATCTTACAACAAGTTTGCGGTAGCTCTCTGCGAGACTTGTTTCTCCTTTCCCATTTTGCTCAAGGTCTTTAATCCGTATCAGTGCGTACTGCTGAATTGTAAGCAAAGGCAAAACGATGCTTTCACGAAGCTTAATACTTGCCTTTATTGATTTGCTGGTTTCCAACAGTTCCTTTTGTCCTGACACCTCTAGAAGATACTTTTTTGCCCTTTCTGATTCTTTGTAGATGATCTCCCAGAATTTGCCATACTCTTTATCCTTTCGCATATATTGCGTTAAGGGGAAATAACTTTTTGAAAGAGATTGCATTGAATTCTCTACCAAAGTTCTGAAAAACAGTGAATTCTGATACAGATCATTCACTTCGTTTATCCTTCCCGCTTTATCGAAATGCTCAATGGCTATTCCAAGTCCGTAAAAGCCGGGTACATTTTGCTTTAACTGGCTCCAGGCTCCTACAAATGGAATAGCTCGAAGGTCTTCAAATTTCAATTTATCATCTTGGCCACGCTTGGTTGGCCGGCTGCTAATATTGGTTTTTCCGTAATATTTGAGAGTACTCACATTTTCCAGATAGGGAACGAATTTAGGATGAGCTTTAAATTCCTGATAAGCTTTGTAGCTCACTTTAGACAATTCTTCAAGGGTTGCCCGCTCCGTATCTTTAAGCTTTTTGTCAGGGTTGCTGCCAATTTTATTTTCTATACCTGCCGTAAGCAATTGTTCCATATTAAATCTAGCCGAATCGATTGTTCCGAATTTTGAGCTTATGGTTTGACCCTGCACGGTAAGCTGAATCTGACTGCTGTCGATAGTTGGCCCCAGCGAAGAGTAAAATTTATGCGTGTTTCCTCCACCTCTTGCGGGCGGCCCTCCGCGTCCATCAAAGAAAACGACTTTTATTCCGTACTTTCTTGAAATGGCTGTTATGGTTTCTTTCGCTTTATAAATCCCCCAATTCGCGGTAATATATCCACCGTCCTTTGTGCCATCGCTAAAACCAAGCATTACTACCTGCTTTTTCTTACGCTGCTTCAAATGCTTCATGTAAGTCGCATTGGCGTAGATCTTGTCCATAACCTTATCAGCTACAGCCAAATCGTCAATCGTTTCAAACAGGGGAATTACATCCAGATACATTTTTTCGCCCATGCCCATAAAACGTGCCATACCAAATACACGGGCTATGTCGTTTTCATCACGGCAATTACTTATAATATAACGGTAGCATCCTTGAGCACCATTGTTGCTTTGAATTTGCATCATAGTGCGAATACTGTGAAAAGTGTCATTCAAAACCGCATCTTTAACTTCCGGAATTTTCTTACCGGGAGCCAAGTTTAAAAGCCCTGCAAAATCAGTTTCCAGGTTTTTATTCTTTTTCCATTCAGGAATAGCTGGCTTGAATGCTTCAAAGGCCTTTTTAATCACCCTACTATCCTGTCGGATATCAATAGTTGCAAAGTGAAATCCAAAAATTTTAACTTTTTCACGGAGTTCGTTTATATCATTGAGATAAAGCCCCTGATGGTTTTCCGAAACATTGTCGTGAAGCAATTCAAGTTGACTTTTCAGCCAGCTAAGTTTTAAAGAGGAACTGTCTGTGTTTAAAAAGCTAGCATCATAGAGCTTTTGCTCAATTTGTGAAAGCATATCTTCGGCTCCTCTAAAGGTGATTCTTCGCTTCAGCAATCGCACGTCGCGATAGTAAGACTTCATAAGTGTAGTGCGTAATCTTTGAGCCACTTTCAGTGTGGTGTCTGAAGTTACAAAGGGGTTTCCATCTCTGTCGCCTCCAGGCCAAAACCCCAATTGTATAAGTGAGTTTTCCCTAAAAATCTCATCGCTATCACCACCCATATGCTTTCCTACTGAATTAAATATTTGCGGAATGGCTTTGTAGAAGATATTCTCCAAAAACCAAATAAGGTTCACCGCCTCATCATATGGGGTAGGCTTTGTCTTTTTGAAGAAGGGTGTTTTTCCCAGCTGTGCCAGGTATTCCTTTATGGCCAGAAGGTCATTTCGCTTTATAGCAGCAGCTAAATCAGTGATTATTCCCAGTACGGAACCGGGATAGAACTGAGTAGGGTGAGCGGTAAGAACCAATCGGGTTCTAAAATCTTTTAAAGCATCAACTAGCTCACTTTTTGCATTTCGGTTTTTTACATTTTCATAAAGGCTCGCAAAACTTCCCGATCCGTTGAGGTTGTTTACCTGATCAAATGAAGCATCTTCGAGGGCATCAACCAGTACCACCTGTCGTTCGATATATTGAATAAATCTAAAAAGCTGATCTAACCGTTTTTTCTCTGTATTAAAGTCATTCCACTCTTCAAAAAAGGATTCGATAATCTCGTCAGGGGTTTTGCTTTCGGCAAATGCCTTTTCACATCGCGCTTGCAATAAGGGCAGCAAAATTCCCGTTCTATGCACACCATCAAGTTCTAAAGTGAGAAATATAGAGTTGAAAACCTGATACTTGAGTGAAACAAGTTCGTTAAATGCACCGATGTTATCTTCCATTTTTGGAGCTTTTGAGGAGGTTTTTTAAAGTAGAATTTTGAATAAATTTAGCAAGATTAATTCGATTTTCTATACCCATCTATTTCAGCTAACTTTGTGCCGTTTTTATGGAAAGTAAGGTATCAACTAATTTAGATCAGGCATACAAGGAGCTCTATCCTTATCAGGAAGAGGCTATTGAGTTAATTTTTAAGGAGCTTGATGAGTCGCCGGGCAAGGTTAATTTACTCTTCCAGCTGCCTACAGGTGGGGGTAAAACAATAATTTTTTCTGAAATAGCCAGGCAGTTTATCGCGCGGCGAAAGCAGAAGGTATTGATTCTCACGCACCGTGTGGAGCTTTGCGCGCAAACGTCAAAAGCTTTGAGCGATATTGAGGTGAAGAATAAAATTATTGACCGCGACGTTAAGGAGCTTCACGACAGGGAGGAGTTTGATTGCTATGTAGCAATGGTTGAAACACTCAACAATAGACTGAACGAAAATGAAAATTATCTTCGAAATATAGGTCTCGTAATTATTGACGAAGCGCATTATAACTCTTTTCGAAAGCTATTTAAGTTTTTCGAAAATGCCCATATGCTAGGGGTTACAGCCACTCCACTTAGCTCAAATCGCAACCTGCCTCTCAATGAAAATTATCAAAAACTCATCGTTGGTCATGGTATTGCCGATTTAATAGACGATGGCTACTTGAGTAAAGCTACTACCTATACCTTTAATGTAAATCTGCGTTCGCTTAAGGTGGGTAATGATGGTGATTATACCGTAAGCTCCCTCGATAGGCTTTATAGCTTATATAGTATGCAAGATCGGCTTATAGCTGCATATGAAGAACGTGCAAAGGGTCTCAAAACACTTATTTTTAATAGCGGTATTGCTACTTCTATCCGTGTTTTTGAGCTTTTTAAAAATGCCGGTTACCCGATTAAGCATCTCGATAGTACCTTTGGTTCGAAAGACAGGTTTGAAACCCTGGAGTGGTTTCGAAATACACCCAGCGCCATTCTTACGTCGGTAGGAATTCTTACTACAGGTTTTGATGAACCATCTGTTGAAGCCATCATTCTTAACCGCGCTACGCGTTCGCTAACGCTCTACCACCAGATGATAGGTCGTGGATCGCGAATAACGGAAACGAAGCGGAATTTTGAGATTATTGATCTAGGAAATAATGTTCAGCGTCTAGGACTTTGGCAGGACTTTATAAATTGGGAAGAGATTTTCAACTATCCGGAAAAGTATTTTGAACGCATACAAGAACGCGATGAGAACTTGTTGATTGATTACAATTACGAACGGTCGCTTGCGCTTCAAGAGGTTTTATCAAAATACATTCCCGAAAAGGATGATTTTGAAATGAAGAAGGTGTACAATGAGCTGCTCGCAAGTGGTGAGCGACCAAAAAAGGCCATAGATCTGAGCATCCATAACCATGCTCTTCAGATTTTTAGAAATACTGACGATTATTACGATGCGCTTGATATTGTAGAGATGCTGGCAGAAGAAATTGAGTACCGCACGCGCATATACTGCAGCTGCTTACACAACGCTACCGATAGCTATTGCGACTGGCTTATTGAAACTTACGTGCGTAAGTTGAAGAATGAGATTCGCCAGGAAATGATGTGACATGCCGACCGATTTTGCCATAAATAGCGATTGGAAAGATGTGCTTGATGCTGAATTTTTGAAACCCTATTTTGAAAATCTGAAAAAATTTGTGCGAGATGAATATCGTGAGGCGACGGTATATCCAAAAGGCGAAAATATCTTTAAAGCTTTTAATGCCACTCCATTTAGTCGCGTTCGTGTGGTTATCCTGGGTCAGGATCCATATCATGGTCCCGGGCAGGCGAATGGCTTGTGCTTTTCAGTAAATCCGGGAGTTAAAGCCCCGCCCTCCTTGGTTAATATTTTTAAAGAGATAAAGGCAGATACCGGCTCTCTGAGTGCTAATGACGGTGATTTAATATCCTGGGCCAATCAGGGAGTATTCTTATTGAATGCCACGCTAACAGTTAGAGAAAAAGAAGCAGGCTCACATGGAAATAGAGGTTGGGAAACGTTTACCGATGCCGTTATAAAGTCGCTTAATAAGAAAAAGAAAGGTGTGGTTTATCTTCTTTGGGGCAGCCACGCTCAAAAAAAGGGAGCTTTAATAAATGGTGATAAAAATTTAATTCTTAAATCAGTTCACCCTTCGCCTTTATCTGCCTATAGAGGATTTTTGGGGTGTAAGCATTTCAGCAAAACCAATGAATACCTAATGGCGAAAGGCGAGATGCCAATCAACTGGTAGTAAACTACGATGCCATCCATATGGCCAGCACGACCATGGCTAAAATAAAAATAGCTAAAAGTACAGGTCCGCCAATATTTGGCTCTAATTCTTTGTTCTTCTTTTCGAGCATGTCAATTTGTTATTTAAAGCGGCAAATATAAGGATTTAGGCATATCATTAAAGCCATTTATGCATTCTTGAAATAAAATTTTTATCTTCATCACAATAAATACAACAGGAAGATGGACAAAGTTTGCAAAGAATGTGGCGGCAAGTTGGTCGGTAGATCTGATGCTAAATTTTGTTCAGACCAGTGCAGAAGCTCTTTCAATAATAAGGAAAACGGCTATCAGAGTAGCTTCGTTCGTAAAATTAACGCCACCCTGCGCAGAAATAGAAAAATTTTGATCGAACTCAATACAAATCCTGATGCAGAGTATACTGCCTCAGATCTTGGCAGGAAAGGGTTTGATTTTGATTATTGCACCTCAACTTATATCATGCCGGGGGGCGAAATTTACAAGTATTGTTACGATCAGGGGTATATTGAGACTAGCCCAGATGTCTTTAAGTTGGTGGCTAAGAATGACGATGATTAACAGGGTTTAAGCCCATCTCCAAGTCTGAATAATCAGACTCTAAAACTCTTTTTCAATTCTTTGCGTTTATCTCTGTATTGAAAGTAATAAGATAAGCCAAGTCCGGCCAGGATGTGCCAAATTCCCCACCATGCGGCTATAATGGCCATCCCACCATTTCCATCGAAAAAGGTAAAAATGATAATCAGTCCGAGGCCCGAATTTTGAATTCCGGTTTCGATAGAAATAGTTCTGCGCTCTGCTTCTGGTAGTTTGGCAGTTTTCGCTGTTAAGTACCCAACTGCGAAGGCAAGGGCATTGTGAACTAACACCAAGGAAAAGACTATATAAATGTGGTCGATAAATGCACTAATATTGTTTTTGAGGGCAATCACTATAAAGCCTACTAAAATTATAAGACTTAATATGCGAATGGGTTTCTCGATGATTCGAGCAATTTGATAAAACTTTTTTCGCACAAATAATCCGGCAAGAAGGGGAAGGACAAGCAACAGAATAACCGTTTGAAGAATATCTATAAATTCGATTTCAAAAGTTCGTAAATAAGCGCTCGTATCGGAAAAAGCGTGTGACCAAAACTCAAAATTAAGAGGAGTAAATATTGGGGTTAAAAGCGTAGCAAATCCAGTAAGAGCAACCGAGAGAGCTATATTCGCATTTGAAATAGACGATATAAAGTTAGAAATATTACCTCCGGGGCAAGATGCAACGAGAATCATTCCGAGGGCAAATGGTGCAGGAGGTTGCCATAAAAGAACAATAAGAAATGTGACTGCCGGTAAGAAGATAAATTGGGATACCACACCCACTAAGACGCTCCGGGGTCGTTTTGCAACGAGTTTAAAATCGTTTGGATTTATACCCAGGGCAATTCCGAACATGATAAATCCCAGGCAAATATTGAGCAGGAATAAACTCTCGTCAGAAAACTGTATTGAAATGTCGGGGAATATTGAATTTTCCAAGGCTTGGTAACTTGAGAATGAATCTGCAAGTTTAAGAAAATAAAAAAACCGCAAGCTAGTCCAAATGAAAGCGATTCAGAGAATCGATAACCAATCAATCTAAAACAACCATTAAAGATCGGACATCGCTTGCGGCTGTTAGTAAACCTTACGGTATTACTAACGGGGCTAACCAAAACCTCGCTGTACAACCCTTGCGGGTTAATACATGTCAAAGGTAAGTCAAGTTTCGAGTAAAAAAAAGCGTGTTTTGAATATTAAATCTTCAAGATTGAACTTCACTTGGACTCGTAAATTGTTTAAGGAAATCTTATGTTTTCGATTAATATTCAAAAATTCACGAAATACGGCTGATTAACGTCGACAGATCGTTTTACACTTGGAACAATAAGTTTGTTCAAATTGGATTATTGACCAATATTTTGGACGTCAAATTCAACTACTTCATTGTTTTCAACTCTCACGCGAACCTCTATTGGATTGCAGCATACTTCACAATCTTCAATATAGGTTTGAGTCCGTATTGACTTGTCTATGAGCATAGATATGGATTCAAAACAGTACGGACATGAAAAAAAATACTCTTCCATTTTACAATTTTTATAAGAACAATTTACTGATTTTCGTTCAGATGAAAAGCTATTTTTCTACTTCGAAAAGTAGTAATTCTTATGTTGGATTCCCAAAGGGGATTAGTTAACACTTTCTATAAATAAATTTGAAATATTTTCGCAAAAGGAACCCCGAACTATGGCGTTTGGAACCATAATTCGGGGTTAATGTTAGTTGTTACAAATAGTATTACATGCTTGTAACGCTATTTTTTGCGCGTTTTCTATCTGCTTCTTTAAGATACATCTTTCTAACGCGAAGCGATTTTGGAGTTACCTCTACAAATTCATCTCCTTGAATGTATTCAAGAGCTTCTTCTAGTGAGAACTTAATTGCTGGAGCAATCTTTATTTTATCATCAGCACCTGAGCTTCGCATGTTTGACATTTTCTTGGTTTTGGTAACGTTAATTACCAAATCTCCCTGGCGGGAGTTTTCGCCAATGACTTGTCCTTCATAAATGTCTTCATTGGGATCAACAAAGAATTTACCGCGATCTTGTAGGTTGCTCAATGAGTAAGGAATGGCCTTGCCTTGCTCCATGCTAATCATAGATCCATTCTGACGTGCCGGAATAGGGCCTTTAAATGGTTCAAAACCTAGAAATCTGTGCGACATAATTGCCTCACCTGCCGTAGCAGTAAGCATATAATTACGCAGCCCGATAATACCACGTGAGGGCATTTTAAATTCAAGCAGCATTCTATCTCCTTTCGGATTCATGCTCACCATTTCACCCTTTCTCATGTTAACGGTCTCAATTGCTTTTCCCGAAAACTCTTCAGGAAGGTCAATACGCAATTCTTCTACCGGTTCACATTTTACACCATCTATTTCCTTAATGATAACTTGTGGCTGACCAATTTGTAATTCGTAACCCTCGCGTCTCATCGTTTCAATTAAAACTGAAAGGTGAAGTACGCCACGACCGAAAACATTAAAAGCATCACTAGTACCAGTAGTTTCTAAACGAAGTGCGAGATTTTTCTCAAGTTCCTTTTCCAAACGCTCTTTTAGGTGGCGAGAAGTAACAAACTTACCTTCCTGACCAAAGAAAGGTGAATCGTTTATAGTGAAAACCATACTCATCGTTGGCTCATCTATTGAAATAGGAGGTAAACCTTCCGGCTCGTCAAAATCGGCTATTGTATCGCCAATCTCAAAACCATCGAGACCTGCTATCGCACAGATATCTCCTGCTTCCACTTTCGAGTCAGTTTTTTTCTTTGCCAAACCTTCAAATACGTAAAGCTCTTTGATTTTGTTCTTTACGATCCTTCCATCTCTCTTGATCAAGCTTACGCGTTGACCCGGCTCCAAAGATCCACGCTTCACGCGACCTATTGCAATACGGCCAATAAAAGAAGAATAGTCGAGTGAAGTAATCAACATTTGAAGATTACCTGCTTCTACTTTAGGCTCAGGAATGTGCTTAATGATTTCGTCCATCAGCGACGAAATATCTTCAGTTGGCTTTCTCCAATCGTCACTCATCCAGCCTTGCTTTGCCGAACCATAAACTTCTGGGAAGTCGAGCTGATCTTCTGTAGCGCCAAGGTTAAACATAAGGTCAAAAACCATCTCATGAACTTCTTCAGGGGTGCAGTTTTCCTTATCTACTTTATTAATAACTACGATTGGTTTCAATCCCAATTGAATAGCTTTTTCTAATACAAAACGCGTTTGTGGCATAGGGCCTTCAAAAGCATCTACAAGTAGAAGAACACCATCTGCCATGTTGAGAACACGCTCAACTTCACCACCAAAGTCACTGTGACCAGGGGTGTCTATGATGTTTATCTTGTAATCTTTGTACATTACGGAAACGTTCTTGGAAGTTATGGTAATACCACGTTCTTTTTCCAAATCGTTGCTATCCATAATCAGGTCTCCCGGATTTTCATGGTCAGCAAATACTTTACCCATAAGAATCATTTTGTCAACCAGAGTAGTCTTTCCGTGGTCAACGTGGGCAATAATGGCAATATTTCTTATTTTTTGCATAAATAGGCACCTTAAAATGGCGGGCAAAGGTAGCATTTTTAACGGCTCATATTACAAAAAAAGCATCCCGAAGGATGCTTTTTTTGTAGAGGTAGATGAAGTTGTTTAAATAACTGATTCTGAAATAGAACCTCATCGTTTATCGCGGTTTTGTAATCCGCTTCATTTATTAATTCCAGGATTACTTAGAAATCATGATTTTGTTAATAGTCATTTCATTTCCATTTATCATTCTCGTAACATATATTCCGTTTGGAAGTGATAAACCATTGAAGTCAACCCGGTATTCCTTACCTGACT
Organism: uncultured Cryomorphaceae bacterium; assembly: GCA_963748925.1. Taxonomy (GTDB): domain Bacteria; phylum Bacteroidota; class Bacteroidia; order Flavobacteriales_D; family Cryomorphaceae; genus Cryomorpha. The sequence continues at coordinate 240,263 of CAVVKG010000003.1, forward strand.
GAGCATCACTATTAAAGAGTGTCGCTACAGTTCGTCCATTCATATCCATAACTTCTACAAGTGTTCTGTTGGTTTGAGCAGCTGTAAATATTACAGTTGATTGTCCTGTAGAAGGGTTGGGATAGCTAGAAAGATTTGATGTCAATTCAGGAGCATCATTTTCAATGAAATCACAGTTGTGTAATGCAACAACACCATCCACATCGAATCCATCAGGGCTGCCTGAAAGTAAATCGTCGTTAACAATTTTCACTGCGATAATGTACTCAAGGTTTCCTGGAGCGTCGCTGATGTCAACAAATCCATTGGTGCGGCATACAGTAGAGGCGTAGACGAAGTCAATACCATCCTGCGATACGTAGATTTTGGCATATTCAGGGTAAGCTTCACAAGAAGGGTTACCAAAAGAAGTTTCTACTATTTCAATATCATCCCCTTCTAGATTTGGTACGGCTCCATCAAATCCGAGAGTTATACTACCACCGTATCCTAGAGTTACGAATACATTCTGATCAACTCGTTGTGGAGCGCCGATTGCTTTAGATGAATCTGTTCTGCTAAATGCTATAGCTCCTCCGTTGCTGTTAGTACCTTCAGTGTATTCCAAGACCTCAGTGGCATAGCAATTTCCTGGTTCCGGTACAACTATTACTTCTTCATTGTCAAAACAACCGCTGGCCATATCGCCATCATAAATTGTGAATAGTTCCCCGTTAAGCACTGCATCGATTGCTACTCCATAAGTTCCTTCAATATCGTACATGTGAATGTTGTTTGAACCATTTCCTTCGGCAGCAATAAAACCACCATTGCTCATCAAGGCTGCACCGTGAAGGCTGCTGGCTAAATCGTCACTAATGAGAGTCGCTGTTCCATTTTCAATAAGGTGAAGTCTGGAGTTCGCGTTGTCTCTGCGCTCTAAGAGCAATAGATTTCCTTCTTCATCAATAATTAAATCACCACCATTTACAGGCACTTGAGATGCAACTAGCTCAGAAGCTCCATTGACCGGGTTGATCTTGTAAATTTTGTTTTGGTTGCTTGATCCCGCGTAAACCAAACCATCCTCAGCATTCCAAACAGCAGCGTAAAGTCCACCTTTACCCGAAGTGCTAACCGAATTAAGCAAGTCACCAGCTTCATTGTATGTGCGTAGTTCACTTCCGTTTATTACATAAAGCTCATTTGTAATTGTATTAATCGCAAGGTGAGCACTAATGCCGGATTCGAAAAGTTGAGTAAGTTCAAACTCTCCATTTACAATAGCACCGCCAAAAACAGTACCTTGAGCATAACCAGGAGTATTATCGGCAATGTAGTAGTACTTAAAGTTTTGGCAACCTTCTATTACAGGCTCAAATTCTGAACAACCTGCTGCCATGTCTCCGTTGTGCAAGGTAAATGGTGTAGCATAGCTCTGTCCTTCAATTGGCCCTGAGCCATCTGCCGCATAAACTACAAAAGCATTTGCATCTCGCTCAGAAAGGATAATATTACCATCGTTTGTGCGAGCAATTCCTGTTACTAGAGCAGGTACAGTGCCAATTTGTAAATTTACAGGGTATTCTAAAGTTACAGGATTGAAAGTATTGATCCGAAATAGTTTTCCGTTTCCTTCTCTGGTAGCTAAAAGAAAGTTTCCTTCGCCGTCAAAAGCAATATCACCACCCTGAATTGGGGCATCTGAAAATTCTTCGGTAGTCCCTGCCAACTCATCAGTTACCTGATATATTTTGTCAGTACTTTCAGCAGCGATCATGAATTTATTGTCATGGTTAAATGTTGCATTTATTACACCACTCACATTAATATCTAAATCAACCGGAGTAGAGATTGCGCCATCGGCTGCACTTACATCAAGCTGCTGATAGGCACCCGTTGTACTGTTTACCAAATAAAGCAGATTGTTAGCGCTATTGTAAGCGATGTGCGCATTGTAGGGAACTTCCTTAAGTAATGTCATGTTAGCAACCCCCTCACTAAGAGTTACTTCGTAAATGTCTGACGAATTTCCTTCAGCATCCGAATAGTAGAAACGGTAATCGTTGCAAACTTGATCTTGTGCGTTTGCAGTTGTAAAAGAGATGGCGAGTGTTAATACAGCTCCAAGTAAATTTGTAAATACTTTTTTCATAGTAATTTGTTTTTCTGTTGTTAAGCGGTGCAAATATCCGACATTTAACAGGTGATTGTCAAGTTTTATCGATAAAATAAACGGTTTCATCGAAAAAATATTTGTTTTCATCTATTCCAGAATGAACAAAATTCGAGATTAATACTCTGGTATTCAGTAATTAAGGGTCCAATTTAACTATGTGATAAAAATCGTGCTATTTTATTCGTCGAAAATCATTTCTAAATCCATTAGGTGTATCTTTCTCAAAAAAAATAGTGATGAATCCATTAATTGTTGTTCTTCTTGTACTCGTAGTAATTCTTGTTTTAGCTGGAGTATTCACTGTTCGCCAACAGAGCGCTGCAATCGTTCAGCGTTTTGGTAAATTTCACAGTATGCGGCAGGCAGGTATTCAACTGCGTATTCCGCTAGTAGATCAAATTGCTGGACGTATAAACCTGCGTATCCAACAACTAGATGTAAATGTTGAGACCAAAACAAAAGACGATGTATTTGTGCGGCTAAAGGTATCCGTGCAGTACCTGGTATTGAAAGATAAAATTTACGATGCCTTTTACCGATTAGAAGATCCAAATCAGCAGATTACTTCTTATGTTTTTGATACGGTAAGGGCTGAGGTTCCAAAGTTGAAGCTTGATGATGTCTTTGAAAAGAAAGATGATATTGCTATCGCCATTCGCCGTGAGCTGGAACAATCAATGAATGAATACGGATATGGCATTATAAAAGCTCTGGTTACAGATATTGATCCGGATGTAGCTGTAAAGCAGGCGATGAATCGTATCAACGCGGCAGAACGCGAAAAGGTTGCAGCGGAATATGATGGTGAGGCAGAGAGAATACGAATTGTAGCAAAGGCCACAGCAGAAGCGGAAAGCAAGCGCCTTCAGGGTAGGGGTATAGCTGACCAGCGCAGGGAAATAGCTAGAGGATTGGAAGAATCAGTGCATGTTTTAAATCAAGTAGGAATTAATTCGCAAGAGGCATCCGCACTAATTGTAATTACACAACACTACGATACTTTGCAAGCCGTAAGCGAGCATACCCGAAGTAATTTAATTCTGCTTCCAAACAATCCTACCGCTGCCAATGACATGTTGGTTAATCTCACAACCTCATTCGCCGCAGCGAAAACAATGGACCGCATGGACGACGAACCTGATGATAGAAATAAGAAGTAGCGCCACACATCTGCAATAAGTAACATTTATACTATTCTGAAACCTTTACAAATTTGTCCTGATGCCAGGTGGCGCCAATCTTATAGTTGATGATATATAAACCCTCTGTCAGTGTGCTGATATCAATTCGGAAATAGCGCCGATTATTGATAATGCCTTGATTTGTATTTCTAATAAGTTTACCAGAAGGTGAATAGATGCGATATTCAACATTTTCTCCTAAATCTTGAAGACTACTTATTTCAATTTGATCCCTTGCTGGATTAGGTTTTAGGACAAAAGCTTCTGTTTGAGGAAAAGGTTCTCTAAGAGTTTGATCACAATCAGGATAAATAAATCTAGAATCAGTAGCGGAGAGACCACCCGGATCGGTCACTGTTACTTCTATTCGATACCAATAAGATTCCTGTTCAAGGCATCCCGTCGGAAAAACTTCGATGGTTTGATTGTTTCCTTCATAGGAACTCAATTTGTGAAAATGGGTATTGTGGTAGAGAAACAGTTGCCAGTGATACTGCATTTGGGATGCGGTTTGCTCATTATCTGAGACTTCGGCAGTTAACATTAATTCAGTTGGGCGTGTGGTAAAATAGAGTTCACCTTCGGTAATGCTGGTTATGTGTGTAGTGGGAGGGGTATTATTTAGTGAAATTGGAATTTCTATACTTGCCGTAGCATCCTCCGTATCAGAGATAGTTAGCGTTGCAGTGAATGTTTGAACCAGATCACTGTCAGCAATGTATGTGTGTTCAACAATAGCACCAGATGCTGTATTTCCATCACCTAGATCCCATTCAAAAGTAAGGGGACCTCCTTCCGGGTCATAGCTTTCACTTGCATCCAATATTACGTTTTGCGGACTGAATCCATAAACCAATTCAGGGGTTACCTCTATTATAGGTTTAAGATTACCACCAAAACAAATTCTGTGAATATTAGAAGGCGAGATTGAGGTGACATAGATGCATCCATCGTTTGGAGATTGGGTCACATGAATAGGACTGCCAATGCTTTCGGTCCAGTTTTCAATTCTTTGTAACTCATTGTTATCATCAAAGTAGAAAGCATTAAGCCAACCTGAATAATCGGCTTGAATATACCAGCCTTGGTACTCTTGCGGAATATTGTCACCATTCAGGAAAGTTCCTCCTGACCCGCTGATTCCCTTAAAGTTTATACCATCTACAGGACTTTCAGGATCTGTAACAGACATGTAGCTTGCACTTCCGTTTTCATCCCATGAGGGAATAACAGCGTTTGGATTTGAACTATTGGCATAATTAGCGTAAGCAAGAGCTGGCCGCTCGTGAACAAAAGTTTTGATTGTGTCACCTATCATTACATCAGGATCGCAAGGATTTGGGAACGAGTACTCATGAAATTGATTCGCCTCAATCACTGTTTTTTGGAAATCGATATTTGTCTCGCTGCAACCTGGGCTAGCTGCCAGTGGGTTAGGAGCATTGGGATTTTGAGTAGCTGAAGCATAATAAAAATCGTGCTTTTCAGGTCCCTGGTACATTGGCCAGCCGAAATTAAGGCCACTGTCGTTAACCACATTAATTTCTTCCCAAACCCAGTCGCCCACATCAGAAACATATAAAGTACCCGGAAAACCATCTTCAAGATTTCCATAGCCCGTACCGGGCCTCAAGCTCATTCGATATGGGTTTCTCAATCCCAAAGCCCATGTTTTCGATCGTGGGCTATTTGGATTTTCTGATTGATAGAAAGGATTGTTTGGGAGTCCCTCACCGGTTTCAGGGTTAATTCTCAAAACTTTGCCATTTAGGCCATCTAAAAATTGGGCACGATAACCACCGAGAAATTCACGTTCGGTTATAATACCGTCGATAAATGCAATGCTGTCATAGGCATAAGCTGGTAAAGGACCTTCTCCGTTGTAGCCGGTTCCCTGATCATTACCTACCCAAGTATTGCCATCGCCAGCCGTTAGCATCAGTGATCCGTCTTCACCAAATTGAATAGTCCCGGCGCCATGAGAGGCTGTACAAATGGGTATTCCAGATCCTATTTCATTTCCGAGAAGTACCTGACGGCTATCGGGAATGGATGTTTGAAAAGTAGTATTATCAATAGTGTATCTTGTAAGCCGACCCATCGAAGCGGTATATGCCTCTGAGGCGTTGGGGTCATATTGCGGAGTTCCAAAATATTTGTAATAATGTCTGTCAACCGCATAGAGAAGGTAAACATATCCATTCTCAAGAAAGTGAGGATCTAGTGCAGCTCCTACAAGACCCATATCACCCCAAAAGGCTACTTCTTCAGAAATATCAACGACAGGTTGTTCACCTATAACACCGTCTTTAATAATCCAAAGCTTACCTGAAATTTCCCAAACAGCTGCTATGGTTGAATCCGTTGGCAAATATCCTCCGGGAACTTCAAATTGGCTGTAAGCAATTTCTTCAACAAATCCCTCGGGATAATTATTCTGAGCAAAACCCAATATTCCTAAAAAGAGAAAAATGAGCGATAGTATTTTCTTCATAAATACACTCGTGTAGTTAGCAAAGGTAAAAATCGCCTGCTTCTTGTTTAGCAAAGTTTTCATTGGATCAATGAATCCTAATAAAAAAGACCCGAAATAGTTTCGGGTCTTTAGTAAATTCTATTTAGTTTTAAATCCTAACGGTTGTCAATCACCTCTGAGCCTGGGTGAGCCGATTTATCAAATACAAAAGTTTCAGAACCATATTCGGCATTGGTTTTAAACGATTTTACGACATAAGTATAATTGTCGCCTTGTTTTCCCAAAATCTCAACTTTTCCTATTTCTTCCTTAGCCTGGTCGATATATACCTTGATGGTATGAAAGGTTTTATCAGCAGGCTCGGTGGGGATTAATTTGATTACGTCATAAGTCTTGCCATTTTCGACTATTTCTTTTTCGTAATAGTTCTTAAAGCCTGTTTCCCACACGGTATAGAGCTTTGACGGATTCAAGGCATCATCACCGCCTTCGGCAAAGTCGATATACACCTCATTCATATCCTCGTTGTACGTCCAGCGGGTTTCACCATCTGAATATATCTGATTGTCGCCTAGTTTGATATAGTATTTCTGACCTTTCATTTTGATCATTCCTTCTTGAGTTTGCTTCAAATCTGCAGCTTTATCTTCAAGTGTAAAGGTGAAATCACTAGTAATAGTGGTGTATTGGCGCGTTTTATTACTGACTTTGTCTAGTATTGCCTTCGATTTAGCATCTTGAGCATTTACAATTCCCGATAAGGTTATAAGTGCAGCAATAAGAATGGTTTGTATATTTTTCATGAGTTAGTTTTCTATATTTTCAGTCTCAGCCTTCAATAACTGTTCCAAAGAGTATTCATCGGGAACTAAAACCTGTCGAGCTTTACTTCCTTCAAACTGGCCAACGATTCCTGCGGCCTCCAGTTGGTCTATAATTCTACCCGCTCTATTGTACCCAAGTTTCAACTTTCGTTGAATTAAAGAGGTAGATCCCTGTTGGTTCATAACGATAACTCGTGCAGCGTCTTCAAATAGCGCATCGCGATCGCCCAGATCAATTTCACCGGGCCCGCTTCCTTCTTCATCTGCAACTTCTGGCAGGTCGAATGCATGCGGATAGGCACGTTGATTACCAATAAACTCTGTTATCTCATCTACTTCGGGTGTGTCAACGAATCCACACTGTAAGCGAATTACGTCATTTCCCGTAGAGAGTAGCATATCTCCGCGACCTATCAACTGGTCTGCTCCACCTGTGTCGAGAATAGTTCTAGAGTCAATTTTTGAGGAAACTCTAAAAGCAATACGAGCGGGGAAATTGGCTTTAATAACACCCGTAATAATGTTTACCGATGGACGTTGGGTCGCAATTATAAGGTGTATTCCAATGGCTCTGGCCAACTGCGCCAAACGTGCTATTGGGGTTTCTACCTCCTTACCGGCGGTCATAATCAAGTCGGCAAACTCATCAACAACCAGTACAATATATGGAAGATAAGCATGCCCGTTTTCCGGGTTTAGCTTACGCTTAATAAACTTGGCATTGTATTCCTTCAGGTTTCTAACCCCAGCATTTTTAAGCATCTCATAGCGGTTGTCCATTTCGATGCAAAGAGAGTTCAGCGTTTTTACAACCTTTTTGGTATCCGTAATAATGGCTTCTTCTTCATCGGGAAGTTTTGCCAGATAGTGGCGCTCTATTTTATTGAAAAGAGTAAGCTCAACCTTTTTAGGGTCAACCAATACAAATTTAATCTGCGACGGGTGGCGTTTGTAAAGCAAAGAAACCAGTATTGCGTTAAGCCCAACTGATTTACCCTGTCCGGTAGCACCGGCCATAAGAAGGTGAGGCATCTTGGCAAGGTCGGCTATGAAGGTTTCATTGCTAATGGTTTTACCCAAGGCTATCGGAAGTTCCATTGTTGAGTTCTGGAATTTTTCCGAAGCAATAAGCGAGCGCATCGATACAATATCAGGGTTGCTGTTTGGCACCTCAATACCAATGGTTCCCCTTCCGGGGATAGGAGCGATGATTCGAATACCCAGTGCGGCAAGGCTTAGCGCAATGTCGTCTTCCAGGTTTTTGATTTTGCTGATCCGCACACCGGGTGCGGGAACAATTTCATAAAGCGTTACAGTAGGCCCGATGGTGGCCTTAATTTTTTCTATTTCAATTTTATAGTGCGACAGCGTAGTAACAATCTTATTCTTGTTTTCCTCAAGCTCTTCCTTACTTACAGTTACCTTTCCGCCTCCATAATCCTGTAAGAGGTCAATGCCGGGCATTTGATATTGTGCCAGGTCGAGGGTAGGATCGTATTCACCAAAGTCTTTTACCTTTTGATTTAATTCTTGTTCGGTGAGTTCTTTTTCTTGTTTTGGTGCTTCGACAGTAAATTCACGCATCATCATCTTGCTTGTTCAGGCTCAGGAGCAGAAGTTTCGAACTCGAGTTCATTCTCAATTTCCAATTCTTTAGTTGGCTCTGGTTCTTTTTTGGTAGCGGGCTTTTCAGTAATTTCTACTTCTTCAAAGTCGTCATCACTCATAGCAAGGTCGGCAGCCGACTTCTGAAAATTATCCTGTTCGCCGATTGTGTCATGAAAATCTTCTTTCTCATCATCCTCAAGGGCTGCGGCTCGGGCCTCTGCAGCTTTATTTTTTACTGAGGTAAGAGTATTTTCAAAGCTGGTACCTGCAGCAGTTGCCATGCTGCCCAGCCAGGTAAAAGATGGATTAAAAACAGCTATTATGAAAGCGATGGCTGCAAAGAATAACAATATACCTGTTCCTATTTGGCCTACTACACCGTAAAGGATATGATTTAATTCATAGCCAAATGCCCCGCCTACAAATTGCGCGTTTTCAGCGCGAAAGAGGTAAGAGAGAAGAGGAGAAAAAATAACCATGGCCAGAATAGAAACAAAGAATGTTTTTACCGGTGGAAGCAAATTTTTCTTGAAAAGGACTTTAAAGCCAAAATTGAAAAAGATCAAAATAAAGAGGAAGCTCATTATACCAAACCACTGATGTATAAAGAGATGTCCAACCATAGCACCCAATGGGCCGAGCCAGTTTTCGGCATCGTAATTTCCTTCGCGCAACACAACCCACCAGCTATCAGAAAGCATAGATTGGTCAGCTTTCCAGGTAAAGATAAAGCTGGTAAAAGCGATTAAGCAGTAAATACATAAAAAGAAAATCAAGAGACCGCCGATGCGATGCGTACGCTGATCGCTCAGAAGATTCTTAAATCCACCTGTACCCGAAGAAGTGGTTTTCTTGGTGGTAGGTTTCTTTGCAGTAGGTTTTATGCGGTTTTTCTTTGCCATTGATTAATTCTGTGGTCCATTGATGGTCAATCTTCAAATTTACATCACAGGGGTTTGTGATAACGCAAAAATCTCGGAGGTATTTCAACAGTGGGATGTTGACGGTTTTTTTTGTCAAAGCAGCGCACATCCCGGATCCAGTTTTTTGCCCAAGCCAAAGGCATGGCCGACATCCTGATTAGTGATTATTTGAGGCATGATGCTGTGATGCATAGTATTCATACCACATTGAAAAGTCTTTCAATCATTTTGTCTCCCCATTCCTTACCTTTGTTTTATTTTCAAAATATCTACTCAGCCTATTTAATATTCCATCTCCTTATTCGCAAAGGCATTTTGTCTATTGCGATAATTCTTGTTTGCAATTTTTCTGCGAAAGCGCAATTCTTTACTCCTTCTGATACGCTCAACAAAAATCGGCTAATCTTTGCTACTACGACCACGGCTGTGGGTTATGGTGCCACAATGATTGGTTTAAACGAACTCTGGTATAAAGAGTATCCGCGTAGCGAATTCCACTTTTTTAATGACAACAAAGCCTGGATGCAGATGGATAAGGCCGGTCATGCACTTACTTCCTATCAACTTGGTCGATACGGATATGAGGTGATGAAATGGACAGGAACTTCTGAAAAATCGGCAATATGGATAGGTGGAAATCTCGGACTATTCTTCCTTACCAGTGTTGAAATAATGGATGGTTTTAGCGATGAATGGGGCTTTAGCGGAGGTGATGCTGTAGCTAATCTTTCGGGAACAGCACTTTTTATTGGCCAGCAACTTGCATGGGGAGAACAGAGGATGGCGCTGAAGTTTTCTTATTCGCCATCAGATTATGCTCAATATCGTCCGGAGACTCTGGGAAGTGGTGGATTGGAAAGTGTGCTTAAAGATTATAATGGGCAAACTGTATGGCTTTCAGTTAATCCTTCAAGTTTCGGTCATAAAGAAAAACCGTTTTTGCCTTGGCTCAATGTTGCCTTGGGTTATGGAGCAAATGGAATGCTGGGGGGTGATTTTAATCCAAATTTTAATGCTGCCGGAGATGCACTGCCACATACAGAGCGATACCGGCAATATTACCTCAGTTTGGATGTTGATCTGAGTAGGATTGAAACGAATAATGCGTTTTTAAAGACCGTATTTAGCGTGGTAGGCTTTATCAAAATTCCTGCCCCTGCATTGGAGTTTAGTCAAGGTGACGTAAAGTGGCATTGGATTGCTTTTTAATTTGCCTTAAGCAATCTCTGGACCACAGTTTACCAAGTCCCTGGATCAATTCTTCTGACCAAGCCCCAGGCATGACTTAAGGCATGGCATAAACCTTATCTGTTTTCGCTCCTTTGCGAGACACAAAGAGTTAGCGCAGCGCATGGAAAATGCTGGCAGTAGCGTCAGCGCCGATAGCGTGAGTATACCAGCTCCATTATTCACCCTTTGAACATTGAAAAGGCTTCTTTGCGACCTCCGCGTAAAACTTCAGCGCCGGAGTTTACCGAGCTGAAGGCACGGCGGTTAAAAGCACCAGTACACTTAGTTTAATCAACCAATGGACACATCGAAGATTCTGACATTTATCGTAAGAGCCAAAAAAAGCCGAAATAATAAATTAATACGACAATACCGTATAAACCGGGAGGTGATCACTGTAACCACCAAAGTATTCTGTGCCGCCGTATGTTCTGTTGGTTTTTATATCTCCGTATTTTTCATTCAGGTAAACCATGTCTTCAGAGAAGTAAGGCTTCGTGCTACCAGTTACGATATCGGGTTTTTTATTGTCGGTAAGCGACCGACTCACAATGATTTGATCCAGAAAGCCCCATTCACCTTTGTAATTGTATGATCCGCGCTCCTGTTTTTCGAGTCCGTTCATAAGGTTTACCATGAGTGAACGCGTATTCATAGAGTCAGCATTTAGAATCTCTTTCAGAGACTTGTTGTATGGATAGTCGTTAAAATCGCCCATACATAAAATCATAGCATTGGGATCTGTGGCTTGTACGCTATCTATTGCTGCTCTCAAAGTTTTTGCTGCACTAAGTCGTTTAAATTCAGATTCTTCTTGCCCGCCCCAGCGTGATGGCCAGTGGTTTACAAAAATATGAAGCTCAGGTCCTTTTGTTACTCTTCCTTTTACATAAAGTATTTCTCTTGTAGGTCTTTCCGTTTCAGGAAGCGCAACATAGAGTGGTTTTGAATAGGTAACGTTAAACTTCTTCTTCATATACATGAGCCCTACGTCGATTCCTCTTTCATCTCCGCTTTCGTAATGCACGATTTCATATTCCCCTTTTTTAAGGGCATTGGCTTTCGCCAAATCTTCAACCACTGCTTTGTTTTCAACCTCACAAAGTCCCACTATTACCGGAAGGGAAGGGCCAAGTTTCGAAATAACGGTACTCAGTTTTTCCAATTTCGCGGCATAGCGCTCATCATTCCATTCCCGCTCTGAAGAAGGCAAAAATTCATCGTCGTCTTTATTGGGGTCATCCATGGTATCAAAGAGGTTCTCTACATTGTAAAAACCGATTGAAATTTCGGTGGCTTTTTTTGGTTCTGAGTCTGTACTCGCGAAAGAGTAAAGCGAAACGGAAAATAAAATCAACGCTGCCAGCGCTAAGATTACATAAGTTGGTTTTGAGAGCATAATTAATGAGTCAGAATTCTCAGTAAGGTTGTAAATTTGTGGCAAAATTAGCCAAATAGGTAAAACTCTTTGTTAACAAGCTGTGAATTTTAAAATAGGTGATAGGGTAAGGTTTCTAAATGATGACGATGGCGGCATTGTTTGCGCTATGCGCAATGGTAAGATTGTAGTTGAAGATGAACATGGTTTTGAATGGGAAATGGAAGCTGCTGAGTTGGTTGCCGATACTCCACATCTTGACAAGCAATACAACATCGTTTCTGCAGATCTTGAGTCAAAGCTAGCAGCCGATCTTCCTAATTCTCTGCTCAACGCCAAAAATTCTGAAATAATTGAATTTGTATCAACGCAAGGCCGAAATACTTATTTGGAAATTGACTTGCATATCAACGAATTGGTTGATAGAACGTCCAATTTGTCAAATCATGACATGGTAACCATTCAGATCAGGCATTTTAAACGTTTTCTCTCGCTTGCACGGAAAGAGAAATATCAAAAGATGGTTGTTATACACGGAGTAGGTGCAGGGGTGTTAAAGACAGAAATCAGACAAATCCTGTCTGAAATGACCAATTGCAGTTTTCACGACGCTGATTTTGGACGGTATGGTCGCGGTGCTACAGAGATTAGATTGTGGTATAATTAAGGAGGCTATCGCGCATGAAGTTTTTCCCATCTTGAACTAGAGTCAGTTATGTTGGAATGGATCTTTGATACTGGGGTCGATCATAACGTATGAGCGCAGGAATATTGAGAATATTGAAAGGAGGAATTAGGATCGGTTAGCCTGAAGCCGCACTTTCCATAAAATCATTTCGCAATAGCAAAAGATTGAGCGAACTGAGCAAAGGGGATTTCCTTGATTTTTGGATCAACTAGAAAAGTTGATTCCTCAATCGGCTCTGTGGAAATAGATTCACACGAATAAGCAATCCTGAGCTTTCCTTTTACAACTTCGTATTGCAAGGGAATCCCTTTTAAATCGGCAAATTGCGGCAAAACACAATCGGTTTGCAACTCAGGAGCATAGTAAATTTCAAGTGTATCAGTACCTTGAATAGCAAAAGATTGCTTGCAATTATATCCGGCAATCATCTTTGTGTTTTTGCCTTCAATAATTTTGAGATTTGCGGTTTGTTCGAGTTTCATCAAGTCACTTTCATTCAGCTTAACTTGAAACTCCTGCCCCATAAAACGCATGAGGAGCGTACTGGTATTCGTAGCTGAATTAGTAATGAAAGCCTGAGACCCTCCGCCGGCAATAGATTGACTAAGTCGCATTTGAGAATCTTTTATTGACAACGTACTTTTCTTAGGAAGCATTCCAATAAAAGTCAATGTTTCTTTGTCCTCACTGGCATATGAAACTTCATAAAAGAGTTTGCCTTCGAACTGTCCGAAGGCTAAACTTGAAAAAAAGGTAGTAGTCAATAAAAAGAAAGACGTTAAAGTTGAATTTATCATAGTTCAAATGTTTCTACAAGCTGCCCCAGTTCTATATCCATAGATTCTTTAGAAATGGATGTGAAGTCGTTTTGTGGATTCAGTAGTTCAGGTTCAACTTTCTCCGATTTAACCGTTATCGCTTCAAGACGCATTCTAATTCCAAATTCTACAATTTCATAAGCCATTAGCACACCGTCTATCTCGTGGTATTGAGTACACCAGTTTGGCTTGTCCATTTTGATTTCCTTAGTGTAATAAACTTCGATTTGAGACTCATCCACTTTATCAAATACAATTATTGCTTTGTTGCATGGATAGCCTGCAATGGTGTCTATTTCTTCGGTTTCAATTATTGTCATTTTCGGATATTCGGCAAGCATTTGGAGAACCTCGGTTTCATCCATCATTACCTTCACCTTTTTTCTAAAAACTTTGAGCTGGTGCTCAACAGTTTTCTCTTTTCTATTGGCTATTATTCGGTTTTTAAAAACTCCACCTGCCGCTTCAAAATAGGAGGCAAAAGCATCCTCCTTAAAAGCATAAGTCATCGTTTCTGGCATCAAGGTGGCCGTCAAACTTTCTTCGCCCATATCCGGAAAGCTAATTTCGTATTCTATTATTCCTTCGCTAATCTGACTCGAAAAAACGCCGGGAGATATTTGGTTGCAGGCAGCAATCAGAACAATCATAATTAGAATTGGTGCAAACCATAGTAATTTGATTATTAGTGCTGTATGTTTGGAAGTTTCAGGGGAATTATTGCTCACGACAATTCGTATTAGTTAGACTTGAAAGACAGTTTTACATCCTCAAGGGAAGTTACATTGGAAGGAATACGATATTTATTAACCAAGGTTTCAAAATTAATCTATGAATATCTATGCTTCATTCTTCGTTTTCAGGGTTTCTTGGCTAAATTTGGGCTCGCATTTTCCAAAAAAATATGATTGAACTCAACATAAAAAATGAAACGGACAAGCTTGAGGCCGTTGTGCTCGGTGTGGCAAACTCTCCGGGGCCAGTGCCGTCTATTGAAGAAGCATACGATCCCAAGTCCAAACAGTTTATCGAGAACGGGCAATACCCTACTGAAGCAGATACCATAGCAGAGATAGAAGCATTCGCAAAAGTACTTGAAAAACATGGTGTTAAAGTCTATCGCCCAAGGGTTTTGGAAGATGTTAACCAGATTTTTTCGCGCGATATCTGTTTTGTAATAGATGATAAAATTGTTCTGGCCAATGTTTTGGAAGAACGAGAAGAAGAAGTAGAGGCGATACAGTATATAATTAAGGATATCAATCCAGGCCATATTCTGGAAATGGCTGATGGAATTCGTGCTGAAGGCGGAGATGTGATGCCCTGGAATGGAAAATTGTTCGTCGGGTATTCTGAACCTGAAGATTTTAAGAAATACAAAGTAAGTCGCACGAATAGGCGTGGAGTGGACTTTCTAAAAGAAAATTTTCCACATTACGAAGTGCACGCCTTTGAGCTAGTTAAAAGCGATGATGATCCAAAGGCCAATGCCTTGCATCTTGATTGTTGTTTTCAGCCTATAGGCAAAAATCAGGCGATACTTTTCCCCGGAGGATTTAAGAATCAGAGTGATGTTGCTTTTTTGCGTAACTATTTCGGTGATGAAAATATCATTGAAATAACCCGCGATGAGATGTACAATATGTTTTCGAATGTGTTTTCAATATCACAGGATGTCATCGTTTCCGAAAAGAATTTTACAAGGTTAAATAATGAACTAAGAAAGCGTGGCTTTACAGTAGAAGAAGTGCCTTATGCTGAAATCAGCAAGCAGGAAGGGCTTTTAAGATGCTCTACTATGCCACTAAGAAGAACGAAATGAGTAAACAAATTACATCGCATATTATGATGGTTAGGCCCATTAATTTTCGCTTTAATGCGCAAACGGCCGTGAACAACTATTATCAAAAAGTATTAGATAATTTAAGTCCCGAAGAGGCAAACAAAAAGGCCACTGAAGAGTTTGACGATTTTGTTAACAAGTTGAGAGCTGTTGGAGTTAATGTTTATGTTTTTCAGGATGATGCCATTCCCGATACGCCCGACTCTATTTTTCCAAACAACTGGGTGTCGTTTCACGCGGATGGACGAGTAGCAATGTACCCTATGTATGCCGAAAACAGGCGGCTGGAAAGACGGGAAGAGATGTTTGAGATTTTGGCAGATGATTTCGGTTTTCAGATAGACGAACTTGAAGATTTTTCGAATTTCGAACGGGAAGGCTTGTTTTTAGAGGGCACAGGAAGCATGATTCTCGATAGAGTAAATATGCTTGCTTACGCCGCTATTAGTGAAAGAACAGATTTGGATGTTTTGGAGTCTTTTTGTGCCAACTTTGGCTATGAGCCTGTTGCCTTTAGGGCATATCAAACTCACGATGGTCAGCGCCTGCCTATTTATCACACTAATGTAATGATGTGTTTAGGATCTTCTTTTTCAGTAATTTGTCTTAATTGTATAGATGATGCCAAAGAGCGAAAAGCTGTGAAAGATAAGCTCAAGGAAACGGGTAAAAAACTGGTTGAAATCAGCGAAGATCAAAAAGAACATTTTGCCGGCAATATGCTCAATGTGTCCAATGATAAGGGACAGGAATTTTGCGTGATGAGCTCGGCAGCTTATAAATCGCTACGGCCAGATCAAATTGAAGCAATTGAAAAACATGCTGTTATTTTACACAGCTCTCTGGATACTATTGAAGCAATTGGTGGTGGAAGCGCAAGATGCATGATGGCAGAAATATTTCTGCCGAAAGAAGATTAGGAATTATGGTGAAAATTGAAACACAGATACAGGAACTCGCTTCTAAAGGTATTAAAGAGGTTTTTGGTTCAGAAATAAAACCTGCGGAAGTTCAGGTTCAAAATACCCGAAAGGAGTTTGAAGGTGAGTTTACGATTGTGGTTTTTCCAATTGTAAAGTTGGCTAAAAAATCGCCGGAGGAAACCGGTAATGCCCTTGGTGAATATATGGTGAATAATGCGGATGAGATTGAGTCTTACTCTGTCGTTAAGGGCTTTCTAAACCTTAAGTTTAAGAGTGATTATTGGATTGATCGCTTGTCGCAGATGCTCAATAAGAACCGATATGGTTTTCGTGATGAGAAAACCAAAGGTCTGGTTATGGTTGAGTATTCATCGCCCAATACTAACAAACCTCTGCATTTGGGGCACCTAAGAAATATTTTTCTGGGATATTCAGTTTCTAAAATTTTGGAAGCCTACGGCCATGAAGTAAGAAGGGTACAAATAATCAATGATCGAGGCATTCATATTTGCAAATCTATGTTAGCCTGGCAGAAGTTTGGCGATGGCGAAACTCCGCGTTCAACTTCACTAAAAGGCGACCACTTTGTAGGGAAGTATTATATCATATTCAACGATAAGTACAAGGAGCAGATAGCCGAACTGATGGAAAAAGGCAAGAGCAAAGAAGAGGCCGAGGACCAGGCTTCGCTCATCCGCGAAGCGAGAGAAATGCTAAAGAAATGGGAGGCGAGGGATACGGAGGTATACAAGCTTTGGGAAACGATGAACGAATGGGTTTACGATGGTTTTAACCGCACTTACGAGCGCATGGGAGTGAACTTTGATAAGCTCTATTATGAGAGCAATACCTGGTCTGTTGGAAAGAATATCGCCTTGGAAGCAGTAAAAGAAGGTGTGTTCTATAAGGAAGCAGATGGCTCGGTGTGGGTTGACTTGACCGATGACGGGTTAGATAAAAAATTGATTCTGCGAAAAGACGGTACTGCCGTTTACATGACCCAGGATATCGGCACAGCCATATTACGCTACCGCGATTTTCCGGAGCTTACTAAGCTGGTATACACTGTAGGAAACGAGCAAGAATATCATTTTAAGGTACTCTTTAAGATAATAGAAAAACTGGGTCATACCTGGGCGAAAGATTGCTACCACTTATCGTACGGAATGGTAGAATTGCCTGAAGGCAAAATGAAGTCGCGTGAGGGAACGGTTGTAGATGCCGATGAAATTATGGAGACCATGGTACACAGTGCCGAGGAAATTACCTCCGAACTTGGCAAGCTGGACGATATGCAAAAAGCTGAAAAGCGCAAGCTATTTGAAGATATAGGGCTGGCTGCTCTGAAATATTTTCTATTGCGTGTCGATCCTAAGAAAAACATGCTTTTTGACCCAAAAGAAAGTATAGATTTCAATGGTCACACAGGCCCGTTTATTCAATATTCGTATGCGCGAATCCAGTCGGTTCTGCGCAACTATGGTAGCATTCCAATGTATTTTGAGCGGGATTTTGAAATTAATGATCACGAGCGCACCTTGCAGCATAAAATTTACCAGTATCCCGATATTATCGAATCGGCGGCGCAGGAATACAACCCCGCATTGCTGGCCAATTATATTTACGATTTGGCAAAGGATTTTGCTGCATTTTACCAAAACCACTCCATTCTTCAGGCGGATACCGAAAATGTAAAAGAGTACCGAGCTGGATTCGCTGCAGCCACTGGAAGGGTAATAGAGTCTGGAATGGAATTATTGGGAATTAGTGTTCCCAACAGGATGTAATCTTTTTTGCTTTAGAATTTTTACCTTTGCACGCCTAAAACATTACCTGATATTATGTTTGATAATCTTACCGATAAATTCGATCGCGCCTTTAAAGTTCTTAAAGGTCAGGGTCAAATAACTGAAGTTAACGTAGCGGAAACGCTTAAAGAGGTGCGTCGTGCATTACTCGATGCCGATGTAAACTTTAAAATAGCCAAAGACTTTACCAACCTGGTAAAAGAAAAAGCTCTGGGTAGAGACGTTTTAACGGCGGTAAAGCCCGGGCAGCTATTGGTAAAGATTACTCAGGAAGAGCTTGCTGAGCTGATGGGGGGAGAGCAAGAGGATGTTGATTTAAAAGGAAATCCGGCCATTATTTTGATGTCGGGACTTCAGGGATCCGGTAAGACGACCTTTTCAGGAAAACTAGCTAACTACCTTAAAACAAAGAAAGGCAAGAAACCACTTTTGGTGGCTTGCGATATATACCGCCCTGCAGCAATAGATCAGTTGCACGTTGTAGGTGATCAGATTGGGGTGGAGGTTTTTTCAAACCGCGATGAGAAAGATCCTGTTAAGATTTCTCAGGCTGCTATTCAGTATGCACGTAGCAATGGACACAATGTAGTGATCGTCGATACGGCCGGGCGTCTGGCGATAGATGAGCAGATGATGAATGAGATTTCTGCGGTGAAGCAGGCGATCAATCCTTCAGAAACGCTGTTTGTGGTGGATGCCATGACTGGTCAGGATGCTGTGAATACGGCCAAGGCCTTTAACGAAAGGCTTAATTTTGATGGTGTAGTTCTTACAAAACTCGATGGTGATACACGCGGTGGGGCGGCTATATCTATCAAATCGGTTGTTAACAAGCCCATTAAATTCATTGGTACGGGAGAGAAGATGGAAGCCATCGACTTGTTCTATCCCAAGCGAATGGCTGACAGGATTCTCGGAATGGGAGATGTCGTGTCTCTTGTAGAACGTGCACAGGAAAATTACGACGAGGAGAAAGCCAGAAAGCTTCACAAGAAGATAGCAAAGAACGAGTTTAGCTTTGATGATTTTCTTGATCAGATCCAGCAGATTAAGAAGATGGGAAACATGAAAGACCTAATGGGTATGATTCCAGGAATGGGCAAGGCTGTGAAGAATCTTGATATAGATGATGATGCCTTTAAAGGAATTGAATCTATCATTTATTCTATGACTCCGGAAGAGAGAAATGACCATAAGATATTGAATGGAAGCCGCAGAAAGCGTATTGCTCAGGGAAGCGGCTCAAGTTTGCAAGATGTCAATAAGCTTATTAAGCAATTTGAGGAAACGCGCAAAATGATGCAGTTGATGTCCAATAAGAAGAATATGGCCAGCATGATGCGCCAAATGGGTGGCATGAAAGGAATGCCAGGCATGTAATAAAGAAGCAACGACGATGAGCCAAGTAAGGATTATAGATGGAAAAGCAACTGCCAGAGAAATCAGGAAAGAAATTGCTGAGAAAGTAGCTCAGCGAAAAGAAAAAGGACTCAAAATTCCTCATCTTGCAGCAGTGCTTGTCGGTACGGATGGTGGCAGCGAAACCTATGTTAGCTTTAAAGTAAAAGATTGCAAGGAAGTTGGTTATGATTCTACGCTCATCCGCAAACCTGATTCTATTACCGAAGAAGAATTGCTCGATTTGGTTTCAGCACTGAACGAGAATAAAGAAATAGACGGTTTTATTGTTCAACTTCCTTTGCCGAAGCACATTGACACTCAAAAAATCATACTTGCTATAGATCCCAGGAAGGATGTTGACGGGTTTCACCCTGAAAATGTGGGCAGAATGACTCTAGGCTTGCCGGGTTTCTTATCTGCCACACCTGCAGGTATTATTGAATTGTTAAAGCGACATGATATAAATCCTTCCGGTAAGCACTGCGTAGTACTGGGCAGAAGCAATATTGTTGGTTCACCGTTGAGTATTTTACTCTCCAGAAATACTCCCACCGGAAACGCAACTGTTACCCTCTGCCACAGCCGCACACAGAATTTAAAAGAAATATCTTTAAAGGCTGATATATTGATATCGGCATTGGGCAAACCTGGATTTGTAACTGCGGATATGGTAAAGACAGGTGCCGTGGTGATAGATGTGGGAACTACACGAGTTAAGGACGATTCCAAAAAGTCAGGTTATAGTCTTAGAGGTGACGTGCTTTTTGATGAAGTTTCTAAAATTGCATCAGCTATTACACCCGTTCCTGGTGGCGTTGGCCCAATGACAAGAGTAGCCTTGCTTCAGAATACGCTTCGTGCAGCCAGTCTTCTATAGAGCGGTTAGTCTTCCCAAAAAAGCAACCTTTCGCCCGCTTTTTCGTTAATACATAGTGGTAGAATTTTTAAATTTTGGTGTTGATATTCAGCGTATAAAATCGTATTTTTGTCGTTAAAAATCCCCTGTAAGTCGATTTTATGAAGAAGTTTTTACGGTTCCTTTTACTTAAGCTATTGATTTTGTTGCCATTTTTATCTATGGGACAGTATGGGCCTATGGGTATAGGTAATGCGGATGGTAGCGACGCTCCTTCAGGTTATGCGCAGCCGAGACTTGTTTTATGGTTGGATGGGAGTAGCTCGGCTACACAAGGTAATGGAGCAGCAGTTAGCACCTGGAACGACAAAAGCGGGAATAACCATCATTTTACTGCTACGGGCGCTAATAGGCCCATATTTAGATCTACTTTAGGTCCTTCAAGTACGAAGTGTTTAGAATTTGACGGTGTTGACGATAGAATGTCCTGCCCTAATTTCGATTTCTCAGGTAGTGAATTCTCTATTTATTTTGTGATCAAAACCAATGACAGTGAGTACGGTTTATTTAGTTATGCCGTGTCAGATTCTGATGCCGATGAATTGCTCATTTATAATACCTCCGGCATTAGACAGAAAATGGGAGCAAATGATCGCGCAAGTACAATAGCCAATTTGAGTGACAACGATTGGAATTACGGAGGAATTTTATGGGATAATTCACCAAATTTGCTTTGGGAGTACGACGACGATAATCACTCTGAAACAACTAATTCTTTTGCTTCAGGATATAATATAGCCAGCGGTGGAACCGCCACAATTGGACATATTCAAACCCTGTTAGGCGGTGGGTTCACAGATCCCGTACAGGCTTTTGACGGTCTTATAGCAGAAATTATTGTCTATGAAGGCATACTTGATCGACCAGAAACCCGATTGATGCGTTCTTATTTTTGGACAAAGTATGGTGTGGATTTTAATAATGGCAATACTGGATGGGATAAGTTTCATGGATTTTCTTCAGGCACCGGAGGAGAATTTTACGAACCCATAGGAATAGGCCGTGACAATGGTAACCCGAATTCCGGTGAGCATCATGAGGCTCGAAATCGTGGATTAGTGCTGCGGGTAAATCCTGGAGAGTGGACACAGGGTAGAACTTATTTATGTGCAGGTTATAGCGGAACTACAAATTCAATAACTACGAGTAATGTACCTGTAGGAGTTCAATCGCGTTGGAATTCTACCTGGGAAATTGATGGAGATGGCGGAGATAGCCAGCGCTATAAAATTGGTTTTGATTTTAGCGAAGGCATATCAGGTGATATCCCTCAGGTTGCCGAGAACTTTGTCCTGTTAAGGAGATTAAACAATAGTGGTACCTTCAGTGAGGTTCCATCCGGACAAATTTTAGAAACCGCCATTATTGATGATGCAGTGTTTTTCACTGTTCTCAAGGGAAATGTGGATATTAATAATCAATACTATACGATAGGAACTAAAAATTCCGGTATTAGTTCTTTAGATGGATCGACTGCTCGAACCTGGTATGCATACCAAACTGGTAATTGGAATGATGCTACAACCTGGACACTTGATGGGAGCGCTGCTCCTGCTTATATAAATCCCAGTGCTGCGATTCCGGCTTCAGGAGACAATATTTATATTGGTTCCGGAAGAACGGTGAACGTAAATGTTAACGATTTAAGTCAAGGATCAATTAAAGTTTTTGGAACTTTAGATGTAGCGTCAGCTTCGGCGCCAACTTTTATTGATATAGGAGGTTCTGGAGTAATCAGGTGTGCTGGAAATGGTGGGGCCGGTAACTTTCCAATTGGAAACGCTACCGAATTTGCAGATGCTGTGAATGGAGGAACAGTTGAGTTTTATGGAAATGGAGGTTTTACTCAGAGCACTGAAGTAAAGGCAAATAAGTTAAAGATTAATTTCGATGCAACCACTAACGTGATGACACTTGCGGCAAGCCTTATGCACAATGGTCTGTTCGAGCTAAATAGAGGAACCTTAGAAGTTAATGATAGTGGTACTTCGCACACTATAACCAGTAATGGAAGGGTATTAGTAGAAAGTCTGGGAAGGATAAGAACGAGTACCGCCGGTGGAGTTCAAAAACACACATGGAATTTTCTTAAGGATTTTATTAATGATGGAGATGTGCGGTTTACCACTCGTACTATGCCCGATTATATAAACAGCGAATCTGAACAGTATATAGAGGCCAGGTTTATTAGTGATATTGCTAATCAGGAATTGAGGGCTAATGGAAATAGCTATTTCTCAAGGATTGTGGTGAACAAAGGTATTGATATGACTTATGTATTGTCCCTTAATAGTAACGCGCCAAACAAATTTAAGCTCTTAGGGCGGTGTAATTACGGTATGGGATCAAGCGCATATATAACTGAGGCATCTAATTCTAATTCATTTGCTTTAGTAAATGGAACAGCTGAAATCAAAGAGAATATTTTTATACCGCTTAGTCAGAATCAAGGTCAGAACCATAACATCAATGAAACGGCTATGCTCTGGGTAAATGGTGGTGAAGTTACCAAAGGCAGTCTGGATGGAGCTAATAATGGAATCGCCATAGTCGTTTATGGGGTGATAAAAGTTTCTAGCGGAACATTGAATGCACTTTGCCAAAGTGGTTTGACGATGCGTGGGAATGGACTGCTACAGGTTGACGGGGGGATCGTAAATACCAATCAAATTCGAACATCCGTTCTTGGTGTAGAAAATATAGGTGGTGTTATCATTAATGGCGGTGAGGTTTATATTGACGGCAATTTACCTGGTGATACCGAAGGCTCCTATTACACTTTCAGCCTTACCTATCCTGGGAACCTCTTTAGGATGACTGGTGGTGAACTGCATGTGAGCGGGCCCTCGGGTAGAGGATTAATATTTATAAATTCTGATCCTGAGAATACGAGCGTGACGGGTGGAACTGTTTTTCTGGATGTTTCTGATGCGGTTACTACCCAAAAGCTTTCAAGCAGAGCTGCATTCTGGAATCTATCTATTACTCGCTCAAATACAGGGGGTACCAATAGACCAATAATTGTTCAGGGTGGAAGCTCTGGTAGCGGCACTGAAGAAGCTGTTATGGAAAATCAGGATCTTGTTGTTCGCAATAACTTGTCTATAATTGGTTCTAATAGCCCAACCCTACAAATGGGCACGGGTTCATTTATTGCCGACTTATTTCTTCACGGTAGTTTAACTATTGGCAGCGGTGCTTTGTATACTCACAATAATAATACCACGCGCTTTGTTGGAAATGCAAATAGCTTCATAACACTTGAGGGAGAAACTAAATTTTTTAATAATGTTGAAGTAAACAAAGATACGGATTTGCGATACGCAAAAATTCAGCCAACAGCTGTGGGAGTGCCAATGGACGTTCTGGGAAATCTGAATGTTGAGAAAGGTTATTTTGATCAGGGCGGAGAGGTTGCTGAAGTAAAGGGAAATATCATAAATAGATCGAGGATAGGAGCAGATATAAGTACAGGCTATATTAGAATGAACGGTCTTTCTGGAAGACAGGAGATATTATCGGAAAATGGTATTTTTAATAAATTATATATTGCTAACACTGATGGGGTCGAACTTACAAATGATGGGCTTCGAATCACCAATCTCCTTCATTTTGATAATGGTGCT
Organism: uncultured Cryomorphaceae bacterium; assembly: GCA_963748925.1. Lineage (GTDB taxonomy): Bacteria > Bacteroidota > Bacteroidia > Flavobacteriales_D > Cryomorphaceae > Cryomorpha. Next base: position 264,064 of record CAVVKG010000003.1, read on the forward strand.
TTTTTTATTGGAGACAATAAATTACGCATTGAGTCGACCATCTCAAGTCCAATAACTGGCATAATAAATTCAGGTCAATTTGTGGTCTGCAGTGGAAATGCTTCAGCTGGGGGTATTGAGATAATAAATCATTCAGGTACTCAGACTATTTCGTATCCTTTTGGTGTGAATTCGAGTGGTGTTTTAAAATATACACCTGCTGTAGTTTACATAAACGGAGGATTTCTGGATGAAGGGTATATTAGAGTTACTCCTGTAGATACTTTATTATCAACCCTTGATATTACGGCCGGAGTTGATTACTTGAATTATTACTGGAAAGTTTCTGCCAGTGAATTCGATGCACGACCAAATGTTACTCATCGATTCACGTATGATCAGGGCGATGTGGTTGGCTCTGAATCTAATTTTGCTTCGGGTCGGGTATTAACGCAGCTGCCTTTCGCACGAAGTGTGGATGGTTTGCCCGCCACTAGCCATATTAATGTGGGTTCAAACTTCATTTATTACAATGGAAATGATCAGGCTCAGGGAACAACAGGAACAGGAACTTCTTTAGTGAATGCAGATTATTCTGCTGGTGATGAACTTAGGTTTGCCGGATCTCCCCAAGTTTTCTTTTCTAAAAGTGACGTGGTTGGTGCTGCATGGGAAGATTCGAATAATTGGAATGAACTTGGATCATTTGGAGTTAGTGACGGTGTATATCAATATCACAGATCCAGTGGTCCCGCACAGTCAGATTTTCCTGAAGGCGGTGATATTGCAATAATTGGATTTGATGTTGATAATTCAGCCCGTAAACCTCATGTTTATGTTGCACCATCAGGTGGGATAGAAGCTTCCTTTGTCGCGTTTACGCCACTTCAAGATCCTTCTGGAAACAGGCTTCCTCGTTTTATGGGGTCCGGAGCTACGAATTTGGGTATTCTCAGACCAACACTGAGGTTAGGCGCGACTTCAGATATAATAAAAGTTCAGCAAATAACTGGTGAAGGTGAACTTTGGCTTCTCAATAATGTTGATCTTGGTGTTTCAGATATTGGCGGCTTTTTAAGTGAGGATTCCTCCGTTGTGGTCATTGCTTCATCAGCAACTTTCAATTTTCTCCCGGCTAATATTCCCAATTTATTTATTGCTAGTGGAACACCCACTTTAACTGCTGATATTACCGTTAGAGGTAATATGGAAATTGTTGGTAATTCGTCGTTATCGCTAGGAACAAATACACTAGGTAATATAGATATTAGAGGAGATTTAATTTTGGCACAATACCAGTCGGGATCTTCAAACTCAAGACTTTTCTTTCGAAAAGGTAGAAATGGTAAGACGGTTTCTGTAGGTGGTGATTTAAAGATTCTAGGAAATGGATCCATAATTGATATTTCGCCGGTACCTGGATCTACGGTATCGCCAACTCCATGGTCACCTGATGAGGTCGGTGCTTTACTTTGGTTAGATGCTTCTGATCCAACTACAATTACTTTATCTGGTACCAAAGTAACTGGCTGGGATAATAAAGCTGGGGGTTCTTATAATTCATACCAATCAGATGATGCGAAAAGACCCGAATATCAAACGTCTGGCTTGAATGGTGAGAATACCATCCGATTTGATGGTAGTGATGATTTTCTGAGAATTGATCATAACAATGCTTTAAACATGCTGGCTAGTCAGGATTTTGAAATATTTTCTGTTATAAAGTCAGATGTAGCTCCAAATCAAGCTGCGATATATGCTAAAGGCGGTGTTAGCTCTCGTGATTTTATGCTTTATTTCTATAATCCTGCAATAAAATTTTATATGGATGGTGGATCTATGCAAATGCAGGCACCCACATCCGTAGGTACTAACGCCAATATGGGGTGGGCGAGAAGACAAGGTAATAATGGCTTACTTTATAATACGATTAGCGGCAGCGCTTCAGACAATGGCGCTTCGGGAGCTACTAATAATGGCAATGTACACAACGTGTCGATTGGTGCTATGGATGAAGGTACCCAGCGATTTTTTGACGGAGATATTGCTGAGATTATTTTGATAAAGCGAGCATTAACCCAGGAAGAGAGAGAGCAAATGGAGGGATACCTAGCCCATAAATGGGGTCTTGAAGATGATTTGCCAAATGGACATCCATATAAAACTGCTGTACCACTCATTGGTGGTGTGCAATCTGATTTACCTAACCAATTAGTTGTTGAAGGAGATATTATTCAAAATTCTAATGTTTCAATCGGAATGGATTTATTTCTTGGTACAACGACTGATACAACCTTTGTAAATTTAATAGTTCGTGGTGTGGGTAACCACGAATACAATAAAATAAGCGGAGCAACTCCAAAAATCTGGAAGTTGGAAGTAGATAAGGGAATCGATCTCAACTCTAGTTTTACTTTTAATTCTGATGTTGATTTTTTCAGTCCGACTGATGAGCTTCAGAAAGCTATTGATCTAAAAAACGGTTTATTAAAACTCAACAATGCTTCCATCGATCTCACTTTATCCTCTGGAGGAGGAGATTTTAGAATTCCAGAAACATCGGGAATGGAATTAAATGCAGGAAATTATCAAATTACAGGCGATGAAACGGGCTTAATTCTCGAAGGCTTGCTAAAAATGACCGGAGGGAATTTTAATATTGGCGATACAGAAGGAGAGAATAACTACATAGAATATGCTTCAAGTGGTTTTGCTAAAATTACTATGGAAGGTGGCTCACTTGTGGTAGGAAGTCAGGTGAGACGAGGACTTACAAATACCGCAGGGATTTTAAAATACAAGCAAACGGGTGGAGATGTAATTTTAGGAAGATACGCTGCACCTGCTACCAATCGAGGAGTCCTTGAAGTAACTAATACAGGTAGCAGTTTTGAACATACCGATGGTACGCTAACATTTGTTAGAGGAGTGAATAGCAGTTCTACTCCTTCACTTTTAATTGAAACAACCACCTCGAATGTATCAGGTTCTTCTGTTATCACAGTCGGAAATTCTGATTCACCGTTAGGAGGGCAAATTAAAAATTTTGGAATCAAGAGCTCTGTGCCTTTAAACACACTTGTGATTAATAATGCCTCTACAAATGATCCTGTTGTAAATCTTATTTCACTTGGGCTAACATTAAATAATGATTTGTCTATCGCAGGTGGAGCGGCTCTGAATTGTGCGAATCAGAATTTAATAATCTTTGGAGATGTTTCGAATGATGGAAGTCTGAGCTCTACCTCATCAAAGGTTACTCTTAACCATTCGGCATTAGGAACTGTATCAGGATCTGGTAGTTTTGACCTCTTTGATCTTGAAAGGATTGGTGGCAGTGGTGGACTTACCACAGTTAATACAGATCTTATAGTTAACAATGATTTTACGCTTGACGGCGGAACAATAGATTTTGATACAAACACACTTACTGTTAAAGGCGATGTGGTTGCGGATGGTGTAATCATTTTTACACCTGGAAGCAACGGCCTAATTTTTAATGGCGATTCTGAACAAGGTCTTGATAGATCTTCAAATGGTGGGGTTACATCAATAAGTACTATTACTATTGACAATTCAAACGGTGTGGTAATGAATAATGGGGCGGGCTATCGCTTTGTAATTGACGAAAAGCTACGACTATCCCGGGGTGTTTTTAAACTTCAAGGAAATCTAATTGAACTTGGTCTAGATGCTGAGACGGAAGAAGTTAATCCTTTTGGTGAGTTTAATATGATATCTACTGGAGGGGCCTTCACAAACTTTGGAGTATTGAAAAACGTTAATGCGAATTCTACTGAGGATATATTTATTCCGTTAGGAATAGATAAATATATGCCAATAAGACTTGATTTTGCACAGCCTGGTTATAGCAGCGGTTCCACAGATTGTTCCTTCTTGTTTAAGTTGAATATTCCTGAACATCCAATTCGTATTGATCCAAATAATGTGTTGGGAATGTATTTCTCAATGGATGCCTCTGATGTAGGAACCGGATTGAGTATGGATGCTCAATTTCAGTACGATGAATCATACGTGCAAACAACCGGTCCAAATACCGAAGCCGATTACATTGGTGCTCGGGTTTATGATGGTGATGTGTTTAAGTACGGTACAAGCTCGGTGGAAGAAACCACGCATGTCATCACTCTCGATTTTATAAATAAAGGAGAAGCAGGTATTGACGGAGATTACTTCGCTGGAATTAATGAGGCCATACCTGATATTATCCCTGAATATCATACAGTGGTTAATGGTGGACCAGTGGGCAACGCTGTTTATGATGTAGCAGTTCCCGGAGGAGGTGCTCCCTCAGGTTCTGATGTTTATATTGAAGATACTGATGTGCTTGTTTTTGATCAAAACGGTATTAACTTTTATCGCACTTTTATTACAGCAGATGCAACATTAAAGATAGATGCTACCAGCTTTCACCGTTTGGGTAAAGTTACGGGTACTGGTACAATTCACTTGGTTGGAACGGGTACCCTTCCTTCCGGGGAATACAACTCATTCTTCAACTGTTTTGGAGGCAAATTAATTTACGAGGGACGAAATGGTGACAATTTTGAAATACTTTCTAATTTACCTACAGTTAGAAAAGTAGATATTTTAGGCGACCCATTGAGCATAATTAAATTTTCCAATAATGATGCAACTATTTGTGAAGACCTTACGATCGATGGTCCGCAGGTGACAGGTGCTGATGGCGCCCTCCTTGACCGTGCAAGGACAATCTTGATGTTGAGTCCGGATCATTTAATATGGGACAAGGTGATCTGAAAGTTAAAGGTAATCTTAACCTTAATGGAGGTGGTTCTGGTGGAAGGTTCGCGGCAGGTAATCAAGGAAATGCTACAATTGATGGTGATCTCAACCTTGGAGGAAGTGAACTCAATCTTGGATCTGTTAGCCGTGTGACAGAAGTGGAAGGAAATATTTCCAAAACCTCGGGTATTATTACCGGTGGAGTAGGTGGTGCCAGACTTAAAATGTCAGGAATTTTACCACAATTCATCGATGGAGATTTTACCGGGACTTCTAAAATTCCATTCTTACATATCGCAAACCCAACGGGTGTTACAGTATATGACAATATTGAAATTTCAGATACCCTTAGGCTTGAAACCGGTCTTTTAAATACAGGAATTGATAGTCTGGTTATTCTTACTACCGACGGTACCGACGTTGATCCAATCGGCGGAAGCCCGAGTTCTTTTGTGAATGGACCAATGAGATGGACCCAAAACGCAGGAACGGGTGAAAGAATCTTTCCAATTGGTAAAAATGATCGCTATCGACCTATGTTTTTAACTAACAGATCCGCTGCTCGAACTTGGGAAGTTGAGTATTATGATACGCTGGCAACAATACAGACGCCGGTCACAAGTATGAATACTGATCCTAATAGCTCGCCGGTTATAGAAGAGATAAGTGTACAGGAGCATTGGCGAGTTAATAGCCTGACGGGATCTGCAACGACAGCAAGAGTTTCCTTAAGTTGGGGTGAAAATTCTGCAGTAGCGGCCAACGCATCAGATTATAACAAATTATTAGTGTTGTCATATAACACATCTTCTGAAGAGTGGGATTCATACGGTGGTACCAGCTTTTCATATGATGCAGGAACATCAACAGGGGAATTTCTAAGTAATACTGCAGTAAGTTTTACTGAACGATTTTTTACTCTCGGTTCTTCGGATGGTATTAATCCACTCCCCGTCACCTGGCTTTATTTCCGTGGCGAAACAAATGGAGATGAACATACTCTAAATTGGGCTACATCAACAGAAAAAAACAACGACTATTTTGAGTTGGAAAGGTCTATTGATACTCAAAACTGGATGACTGTGGCACAAATTAAGGGTGCCGGTGAGAGTACCTCCCAGATCAACTACAGCTACATAGATAGAGATGCTCCTCATGGTCGGGTTTACTACCGTATTAAGCAGGTCGATTTTGATGGTGAGCGTGATTTCTATCCGAATGTGGTGACACTCAAAAGAGAATTGGTTGTAGAGTCATCTAAATTTGATTTTGTTGTCTACCCAAATCCTGCCAAGTATGGATCGGTAAGACTAATGCTCCCGGGGTATGAGGATTCGGTTGTTGATATTTGGTTGAGTGATTTGAGCGGAAAAACGCTAAGTCGCGCTGATCACCCAAATCGATGGACAGGGAATTTCAAACCAAATAGAATGCAATTTTGAACCGGGAATTTATCTTGTGACTGTAATTGTCAACGATAAAATGCGCTCAAAACCACTTGTTATCGCTAAATAAACTTTTTAAATGGATTTGAACGAAGGACTGCTAGGTATCGGTGCACGTATTAAGCACCCAACTTTTGGCGAAGGGATAGTTATAGGAATGGATGTTTCAACTCTCAATGTTTTCTTCAAACACGAAGGCGACAAGGAGATCTCAAGAAATTTCGAAGGACTTAAAATTCTGGAGTCGGCACAAGAGGCCGATACAGGATTAGATTTGAAGACCGTTGAAGGAGCCTTGAGACGTGTGCTAAAAGATATGGCAGGTATCAGCCAACCCGTTGATTTAGCAGGCAAATGGGATGGAGGCACCCTAATAATGAGGCCTGCAAATCCTGAATTGCAATCAAAAGAAGTTCCGATTGATTCGTTTTTTCATAAAATAGTGATGGTTAGGGACAGGTTGCGCGTGCTTGAGCAAAACATCAATAGCAATGATAAACTAACAGATGCAGATAAGGTGCATTTGCAACAGTATATCAGTCGTATTTATGGCTCACTTACCACCTTTAACATACTTTTTGCCGATAAGGAAGATCATTTTTCGAGTAAATAGTAATTAATGAAGTGTCGTAAGATTAAAATTCTTAACTTCGTATCTCAAGGAACAAAAGTATTCCTGTGCGAGAATAAAAGTTTGAAAAACTAACAAGATTAAAATTGGTTCTAAGCTCGTAGCGGCAAGGGCGGGCCTCAATTCACATTGTGAATTTCCCTTCGTGGGACAGGAGGATTACCGAACCGAGATGGCAGATCCATTCATGTCGTTTAGAGTTTTTCTAAACCATGGTCTCGCACAGGATTTTTTATTTTCAGTTTACAATTTTCCATGCAAACTTCTTCAAAGTCTCTTACAGAAACCGGTCTTCAATTTCCGGTGATGGAGCAATTTTATACCATACAGGGCGAGGGAGCCTTCACAGGATCGGCAGCTTATTTTATCAGACTGGCTGGTTGTGATGTGGGCTGCGTGTGGTGTGATGTAAAGGAGAGTTGGAATACTGAAGGCTACCCTGTGGTGGCAAGTTCTGAACTTGTGGTCGCAGCCTTAAATTCCGGTACAGAGATCGTGGTGATTACAGGCGGAGAACCTGCTATGTACGATTTAAATAATCTGACCCAGGAATTGCAGGAAAAAGGCCTGCGAACGCATATCGAAACTTCAGGAGCTCACCCCATTCGCGGAGTTTGGCATTGGGTTTGCTTCTCTCCCAAAAAATTTAAGCAACCTTTGCCAGAGGCTTATGAAAAAGCCGACGAATTAAAAGTGGTGATTTATAATAAGCATGACTTTAAGTGGGCGGAAACCCACACGGAAAAGGTTCGTAAAGATTGTTTATTATATCTTCAGCCCGAATGGAGTAGGCAGGAAGAAATGACGCCATTAATAACCCAATATGTCAAAGATAATCCCCGTTGGAAAATTTCGCTTCAAACCCATAAATACATGGGTATTCCGTAATTGGTGCACCTTGCTGAAAATTGCGTTCTTCGGGGCCGCTCTTTTAATTGGCTATCAGGCCAGTGCACAGCAATACAGCATAACTAACTCTAAGGCGATAAAGTCTTATCAAAATGCGACAACTGCCTTTGACCAGCGCAACTACGATTTGGCTCTTGCTTTTATTGATGAAGCTTTAGACAAGGAAGCCAATTTTATAGAAACTTACTTTTTGCGTTTTGAGATTTACTCAGAAATGGGTGATTTAAAGAATGCCGAAACTGCTCTTGAAGAAGGGCAGGCGATGAATCCTGATTTTTTTCCCAACGCCTGGTATTTCCTTGGAGCCATAGAATTTAGTCAGGGAAAATATCAGGAAGCAAAACCACATTTTGAAAAGTTCAACACCTATCGCGGAGTAAACCCCGAAATGGTTGAAAGTGCGAATAAGCAAATCCTTAATTGTGATTTTGCAATTCAAGCAATTCAGAATCCGGTAAACTTTAAGCCTGTAAATATGGGTGAAGCCATTAATACAGCGGCACCCGAGTATTATCCATGCATTTCTGCCGATGGCGAAACATTTATTTACACGAGGCTTGATAAGGATCCGATGGCTTTTAGGGGTAAAAACGAGAATTTTTACTCAAGCTCAAATAGAGATGGAACCTGGTTTCCATCTTATTCTTTAAATTCTGTAAATACGATATTTAACGAAGGTGCTCCAACACTCTCATCAGACGGTAGAATGTTGGTATTCACGGCCTGTGAATTGATGGGCGATTATGGCGGCAGCCGAAAAGGATATGGCTCTTGCGACCTCTTTATCAGTATTAATGAGGGCAATGAATGGCAGGAGGCAATAAATATAGGTGCGCCAATAAACTCTCCATATTGGGAAACACAGCCGAGTCTTTCGGCAGATGGTAAAACTCTCTATTTTGTGAGGGGGCGTCCCTCAAGAAGCGGAGTTAAAAATCAGGACATCTATTTTACAACCAAGCAGAATGATGGGAGCTGGTCGAATCCTGAACTCGTTAGCAATAAAATCAACACTCCTGATAGAGAGGAGTCTGTTCATATACATCCCGACGGTCGCACGCTTTACTTTTCGTCCAACGGTCATGTGGGTATGGGAGGACTCGATCTTTTCGTTTCGCGAAAAGGAGAGGATGGAGAATGGGGTGAGCCGGTAAATCTGGGATACCCAATAAATACCTATGCTGATGAAAATAGTGTATTAGTCTCATCTGCAGGCGATTTGGCCTTTTATTCTTCTGATCGCGAAGGTGGGTTTGGCGATTTAGATTTATACCATTTCGATTTACCCGAAAATGTGAGGCCAACACCTGTAAGCTTCGCGCGAGGAAGAGTGACCGATGCAAAGACCGGGCAACCAGTGAAAGCCAGTCTTGACTTGGCTAATCTGAATGATGACAATGATAAAAAATCATTTACCAGTGATGCACGAAACGGCCAGTTTTTAGTCGCATTAGCCACAAATTCAACTTATGCGATGACGGTGAAAGCACCCGGGTATCTCATACATTCCGAAACTTTTACATTGCCGGAGAAAACCCCAGCAAATGGTTATGCTGTAGATGTAAAGTTGAATAAGATCGGAGAAGGCAAGTCTATTGTTCTAAAAAACGTTTTTTTCGATTTGGACAAGGCTATTCTTAAACCGCAATCGAAGCCCGAGCTACATGAGCTTGCTTTATTTTTAAAATCTAATCCCACTTTGCGGATTGAAGTTGCCGGATTTACAGATAATCAGGGAGACGACGCACACAATATAGATTTATCGAACAGAAGAGCAGCGGCTGTTAAAGACTATTTAGTCAGCGAAGAGGGAATAAGTGAAGATTTAATTACCACTAAAGGTTATGGTGCTGCAAACCCAATAGCAAGTAATACAACAGAAGAGGGAAGGGCGCAAAACCGACGTACAGAGTTTAAAGTAGTTAGTGCGGATTAGGGCAGCTTAATAAAACGGGAAAAGTAAAGAATTTCATTTTTTTCAGAGAACGAAATAAAATAGAGTCCCGCTTTTAATTGGCTTACATCAATTTTACTTTCTCCGACGGTATTCAAAAAGCCGCTTTGAATTTGTTTTCCTGCAGTAGTATTAATAGTGTACAACAGCTTTTTAGAAGAGCTAAATTCTATATTGATGAAATTCTCGGCTGGGATAGGATAAATTTTAAAATTGTTTTCTTGGATGTTGGCTTGAGCAAGTGGCCAAGTCTAGGAAGTCGGTGTTGATCACGTTAAAATTGGTGAGAGAATCTACCTTGCAAAGCAGAACCTGATAGTTATTACCGAAACTGTTTGATGTCACCTACGCGATAAAGCCACCATCTTGAGTTGCAATTAATATCAAATAATTGATCTCTTCCATTTCCCCCTAGAATAGCTGTATTGCCTTCTATATAACCTCCGTCGGACTGAAATTAAGCTGATATGGCAGAGAAACTTTCAAAACCAATGCCATCAATTGTGCCAACAAAGAATGTATCCCCATTATCTCTTTGTGAAATCCCATTGCCAAAAGCAGCTAGGATTTGCAGTGACTCTTAACCATCCTAAGACCATTACCATGTTAGCATCAAGAAAGAGTTTTACTGATGTAGTTTCGTGTTTCATCTTCGTATCCAATGTTCCTACAGAATAAAGTTGATTTCCAAATCCACAAATACACCTGCCTGTCTCCATTTACCAAATTCCGGATAAGCTGAAGTCCAAACAATTTCACCTTCCTGGTTTAGTTTCCCTGCTACAAACGTTTTTGTGCCTAACAGGTTGTTTACAGAATATCCTGTAAATACTATATTTTGATCAGCACAAATATCAACCCCAGTTAGCTTCAGCTGAGAGGAACTGTTTAATAATGCTTTCCCAGATTAATTCTCCGTCGTTATCTGCTTTTACAATCCATCCTTTTGAATTACCGTCCACCGTTTTTTGACCAGCTAAGATTATTTCTCCGTTGTCTGTCAATACCATGGATTTAATAAAATCCCAGTCATCACCGCCAAAAGTCTTTTTCCAGATTACCCCTCCATTTGAATCTGTTTTAATTAAGAGGCCGTCGTAAGAACCCGTTGGGGAGTCATCCGAATATCCGGCAATGATAAAGTTTCCAGCCTGGTCTTCAGCCAAGTCAAGCCCCCAATCAATTTTATCTGAGACACCTATATTTCGTCCCCAAATATAATCTCCAAACTCATCAACTCTAAGTAAATAAACGTCGGTACTTGGGTTTGCATAGCTGTTGGTAGAACCTACGATCAGATATCCTCCGGTACTACACTCTATGACAGCCCTCCCATATTCACTACCCAAACCACCATAGCTTCTCTGAAAAACCTCCTGACTCCATACCAACTGGAAAAATAAAAGGAAGGCGAGTAAAATTGCGTTACGTATCATAAGCGTTGAACGTATTGAAAATAGATATTTGAAGTTGGAAAAGATCCATCAAAAATTCCTAAAACTTGCCTCGATCCAATTTTAAAAACTCCATTTTTAAGTATAGAAAATTCTGTACCCATACCAATCAGGTATTTTCCATAACCTCCCACTCCAGCTGTTAACCATAAAAAGTTAGACTTTCCGTATTTCATATTGATATCTGCCGAAAGTTCAGTGTATTGATCGCTACCGTAATAGTGAACAGCTCTCGCTGAAGCGAAAAAGCGTTTGTTAGTGCCTGAAACATAATTAATACGTATATATCCGGGAAGTAAAACCCATTTATTAATTATTTCTGATGTTGGAATAATACTGTCAACCAAAGATTCCACCACATTGTCAACCACACTTCCGTCGCGAAGGTTAAACTCGAAACCACTAAAATTAAACTCGCCAGAGGTATCTCTGCTCGCCAGGTCGGTCCAGTAAATTGCACCGAGGTCTGTAATGGAGACGCTGAATTTTTGATTTGAGGTCTCAAAATTGTAAGCTCCACTTAATCCAAGACCCACTCCATTTCCAAAGGGTTTGTAGGAATTTGAGGACTCCAGAAATTCAGAGTTTACTCGTGTTAAAGTATATATTCTCAGCATAATTATCTCCACCCGTACTTCCGTATTCGGTTAATAAATAGGTTTGGCCAAAGTTGTAATTGCGAAAATCGATACCATCGTATAAGCCAATGCTCAAATATGATCCTGATTTTTTTTCAACGAGTCCAAAAGAAAGGCTTTGGTAAGTTTGTTGTAAATAGCCCGACCCTGATAAGTTTGCAGGTTGATCTCCAAAGCCTGTATTACCATAAAAAGCTAGCGTAAAAAAATCATCTAAAAAGCGGATATCGCTCAGGTTCGTGTAGCGGTATGAGAAAAGATAACCGAATCTGCTGGAATCCGGAAATAGCGTAAAGTTAAGTGCAGGACTCATCATGCCGCGATAGTTGTTCCGGCCATCAAGTCTTTCTGAGACACTTTCTTTGTCAGCTAAATCGATATAGCCGCCAAAAACTAACTTTCCAAGTAGGTTTCTGTTCAAGGCATTGCTGTTATCTGTTCGGTCTCCGCTAATCTCCACAAGAGCAGTGGTAGAAGTATCATAGGGTAATGAACCATCCTTCAGCAATTCTATCTGGCCAATAGCAGTGTTACAGAATGCGCTAAACGCCAATAAGATATATATATACTTTACCTTCAAAAAGTTATTTTTGAATTTATATCTGTGGAAATTAAGAGTCGCAGGCTATCTCCCTGATAAAAATTCACTTCCTGGGGGTAAGCGGCAGTCTCAAAACTTGCTCTAATGGCAACTTTTTTTGCTTTTTCCATTTGTTCAATCGCATTCTCATCAAGCGTATATTTTAGCAATGAAAGAATAGGCAGATGATCTGGGCTTCCGCCAATGGTTCCTTGTGAATCAGAAAGGTAATTGTTCAGGTCAAGCAGAGCGTTGTCGTTGCCATCCAAAGCAATGAGATGAAGAGATAATTCTGCCGGAAATGAATTTTCTGCTTTCAAATAAAGCACACCGGAATTTATCTGAAAACTTTCGTCGGCCGGCCAGTTGATGTCGGTAGTATCACTTAGAATTAAATTGCTCAAACTTAGCTGAAGAGGGATTCTAATATCAACATCGCAACGTAATGAGCTCTCAGCACTTAAAAAATCGTTGTAATTTGAAATATTCCCAAAAGGATTCAAATCTGCACTTGCAAGAATTTTGATTGAATCAGGTATTATTTCTATGAAATCAGCAATATTCGAGTTGGAACTGTTTAGTGAATACGATTTCATAAAAGGGGTGACCGTTCCTCCATTGTCAATTGCTCTGCTGAGGTTAATAGAGCTCCCAATCAGACTGTTTTCAAGAGTTACCATACTTTCGCTATGGGCGTTAAATGCTTTCAGCTGATAGATTGAGGCTTGAATGTCTACGCCGAATCCATTTGAAAAAATTAGGTCTGCTTCTAAACTGCTTAAGTTTAATATACTTTCTCTGTAATCTTCGAGTACGCTGAAGGAAGAGGCTTCGTTAAGATCTAATAATTCGGAGCCGAAATAACCGAGGGCGTAACTTACATCTAATTCAGAATAGCTGAGAAACAGATTGACAAAATCGGTATTGCTCACCGTTATAGGGTCATTCTCAATGGGATTTGTAAGTGTAAATTCCACCTCCAATATGTTGTAACTATTCCCGTCTGTCCCACTTAAATCCAGAGGAGTAGTCGGTCATATCAACTTCCATTTCAAGAACTCCATTACCCGAAATTGTCGCAGGCGGAACAGAAGCTGAAATTGAGAGGCTATGACCATCTTTAATTGCTCGCGGAATATTCAGGATGAATTCCAGATTGCTTTCAATAGTATTTTCAGCTTTTAGGTAGAGACTTCCTGATTTCAAAATAGCATTGCTGAGCTGAGCTTCTATTCCTGCAAATTCGAATGTTTCGTCGGAATTGAAAAAAGTTTGGCCTGGATTAATAGTGAATTGAGGAATTGGCGCAATCGAGAAAACTTTACTTACTGTATCAGGTTCAATATCAATCAGCGAGTCAATTCCAAAATTGAAAATGTTTTCATTAATTCGAATTGCCACAGTTTGGTCATCACCGATTTCTAAAAGTGAATCAGCAATTAGGTCGCCTATTCCTAAATTTGACTTTAGAATAGGAGCGCTAATGCTGGTGTCCCAAGATGTAGGTTCTTTTTTGCAAGAAATAACCAAAACTCCGATCAAGACCAAAAAAATCAGTTTTTGCATCTTACGAATATAGATTTATTCTCCAAAAGAAAAATTATAACGAATTCATATTAATTCAACATACTTGGAATGACAGTTTACTTGAATACAATTATGAAGGAATGATTTTAATCCTTATTTTCGCATTCTTAAGACTATGCTCAAGAAACGCTTCTTACTATCCTGGTTACTTTCATCAATTTTGATGTTTGCGCTAAGCATATTCTGGCATGGTGTCATTTTAAATGATCTTAAGTTCATTCCGCAGCCACATTCACTTTTTTACTCCCTTGCTGGTTTGGCATACATTGTAATAGGCTTTACTATCACTTTTGTGTTTACTTATCTCAGTATGGGTATCGGTATTAAGCTCAAGGGTTCGCTGATGGGAATAGCTCTTGGATTCTTTATTTATCTTATCGCCTTTGTACTTGGGGTTTCTTTTAAAGGAGCCGGAACGCAGCACATTGTTGTTGATTTTCTCTGGCAAATGATAGAGCAGGGTATAGGCGGGGGAATAGTAGGTTCTGTATATGCGCTCGCACGGCGCAGAGATCAGATTATGGGGTAACTGATTTAATAACCATATTTGTTTTTCCACCAATTCTTTAACCGCGCCCTAATTTCATTTTCTCGTGCATTGATTCCCGGTTCGTAGAATTTATGTCCCTTTATTTCTTCAGGTAAGTATTCCTGTTCCTTGAAATTTCCGGTATATCCATGGCTGTACTTGTAATTGGTACCATATCCTAAATCGCGCATAAGCTTTGTTGGAGCATTTCGTAAATGCATAGGTACAGCAAGGTTTCCCTGATCTTTGGCAAGAGCCATAGCCTGATTTATCGCGTCGTAAGAGGCGTTGCTTTTAGGTGATGAAGCCAGATAAACCACACATTGACTCAAAATTATCCGCGACTCTGGCATTCCTATTTTCTGAACGGTTTCAAAAGTCGTATTTGCAAGAACCAGTGCTGTAGGGTTGGCATTACCAATATCTTCACTAGCCAGTATAATAAGCCTTCTGGCAATAAATTTTGGATCCTCACCCCCGGCGAGCATCCTTGCCAGCCAATATACTCCCGCATTTGGGTCGCTTCCGCGGATGGACTTGATAAAAGCTGAAATGATATCGTAATGTTGCTCACCATCTTTATCGTATAGAGCAGGGTTCTCCTGAATAATGCTGGCCACCAACTGGTCGGTAATCACCTTTGAGCCTTTTGGCATAGATTGCACCACTGTTTCCAAAACATTAAGTAGTCTGCGCGCATCGCCACCGCTCAACTTAAACAAAGCTTTCGATTCTTTTACTTCGAGGTTTAAAGAAGCGAGGTGTTCATCTTCCGTTAGGGCCCGATGTAAAAGATTTTCCAAATGTTTTACTTCCAGAGCCTTCAAAACAAAAACCTGACACCGTGATAAAAGCGCGGCATTTACCTCAAATGATGGATTCTCAGTAGTGGCACCGATAAGGGTAATAATTCCTCTTTCTACCGCTCCGAGTAGTGAATCTTGCTGTGATTTGCTAAACCGATGAATCTCATCGATAAATAATATTGCATTTCCTGCTCCAAAAAGGCCAGATTGCTCTACTTTTTGAATAACTTCACGAACATCTTTAACTCCAGAGCTTATTGCGCTTAAGGTGTAAAAAGGTCGGTTTAGAGATTTTGAAATTATTTTAGCCAGAGTAGTTTTGCCAACTCCGGGTGGACCCCAAAATATTATTGATGGAATAACTCCGTTTAGAAGTGCTTGTCGAAAAACAGCATCTTTCCCAACGAGTTCTTCCTGACCGATGAACTCATTTAAATTTTGTGGACGAAGCCTTTCGGCGAGTGGGGTATAATCCATGGTGCAAAGCTAATCAAGCTTTTTTTTACATCAACGTAAATAGGTTACGTTCATAAAAAGAATCTTTGCATTGTCAAAACACTTAGGTAGTTTAATTGTAATCAAGTAAAACAAAATAAAGTATTTATGTCAAGTTTAAAAGTGGGTGAACCCGCGCCTGATTTTACAGCCAAAGATCAAACCGGAAAGGATGTATCCCTTAAAGATTACCGTGGAAAGAAAGTAATTCTTTATTTTTACCCGAAAGATAATACACCAGGATGCACAAAGGAGTCCTGTAATTTCAGAGATAATTACAGTTCTCTTACCAAGCAAGGATTTGAAGTGATTGGTGTAAGTGCCGATAATGAAAAGTCGCATCAAAAATTTATTGATAAATACTACCTTCCCTTTACGCTCATAGCAGATACGGATAAGGAAGTGATTAATAAATATGGAATTTGGGGGCCTAAGAAATTCATGGGAAAAAGCTATGACGGAATTAACAGAAAAACTTTCGTGATAGATGAAGAAGGAGTGATTGAACACATTATAGAAAAAGTAAAAACCAAAGAGGCTACTGAGCAAGTATTGGAGCTAATCAAAAATAACTAAACCTGAAAATTATGGCTAAGGAAGTAAACAAAGAAAAATTAAAAGCACTTCAGTTGACGATTGACCGAATGGAAAAATCGTACGGAAAAGGTGCTGTAATGAAATTAGGCGATGAAGCCGTAGAAAAAGTTGAAGTGATACCTACAGGGTCCTTGGGAAT
Organism: uncultured Cryomorphaceae bacterium; assembly: GCA_963748925.1. Classification (GTDB taxonomy): domain Bacteria; phylum Bacteroidota; class Bacteroidia; order Flavobacteriales_D; family Cryomorphaceae; genus Cryomorpha. The sequence continues at coordinate 280,574 of CAVVKG010000003.1, forward strand.
TGACCTTGCACTTGGAATAGGAGGGTATCCGAAAGGACGAGTTGTAGAAATATATGGACCGGAATCTTCGGGTAAAACTACACTCGCGATTCATGCTATTGCCGAGGTGCAAAAAATGGGTGGTATTGCTGCAATGATAGATGCAGAGCACGCTTTCGACCGATTTTATGCTGAGAACCTGGGTGTTGATACCGAGAATCTATTTATCTCTCAACCAGACAACGGTGAGCAGGCATTAGAAATTGCAGAAAATTTAATCCGCTCTGGCGCAATTGATCTACTTGTAATCGATTCTGTAGCTGCACTTACACCGCGTGCTGAAATTGAAGGCGAAATGGGGGATTCTCAAGTAGGACTTCAGGCGAGATTGATGTCCAAGGCATTGAGAAAGCTTACTGGCGCTATCTCAAAAACGGGATGTTGCTGTATTTTTATTAATCAGCTTCGCGAAAAAATCGGTGTTATGTTTGGTAATCCGGAAACAACTACGGGTGGTAATGCACTTAAGTTTTATTCATCTGTGCGAATTGATATTCGCCGGGCTACTCAAATTAAGGATGGCGACAATGTAATTGGTAATCGCACACGTGTTAAGATTGTGAAGAATAAGGTGGCGCCGCCATTCACCAAGGCAGAGTTTGATATCATGTATGGAAAAGGAATTTCTAAAAGTGGTGAAATTCTTGATCTTGCAGTAGAAATGAATATTGTGAAAAAGAGCGGGTCATGGTTTAGCTATGGCGAAACAAAGCTCGGGCAGGGTCGCGATGCAGTGAAGTCGCTTATTGAAGATAATCCCGAGCTCATGGATGAGTTGGAAGCAAAGATCAAGGAACAATTGAAAAAGAAATAGTTCCTTGTTGGCATATTTAAGCCCCGCTTTGCGGGGCTTTTTAATTTTTGTTACGTCCTTTGTACTGAATTTTTGATTTATACTTCTTTAGATTTATGACGATTAAAACGCACATCATTTATCTTGTTTTGGCCTCTTGCATGTTTTCGTGCGGTTTTAATTCCGATAAAACGAACGCCAATAGAGATACAGAGGATCAAAAGGATCCAATAGAGCAATTGAGCGCAGAGATTATTGACGATCCAAACGATCCAAATCTTTACGTGAAAAGAGCCATGGCTTACCGTAATAATAAAATGATGCAGCTGGCTATTCGCGATTCTGAAAGGGCTATTGCTATAGATAGCACTGTTTCTTATTTCCACACGGTTCGCGGGGAGTTGCAGTTTCAAAGCGGTGAACTGCGCGAAGCAAGATTGAGTCTGGAAAAAGCTATTACACTGGATGATACGAATACGGATGCTCTATTGAAATTGGCCGAAACTAACTTTCTACTAAGGAGATATGAAGAAGCACTGGGCTATACCAATGACGCATTAAGAGTTGATGATAAACTGGCTCAGGGTTATTTTATTAAAGGTTTTGTTTACAAAGAGCTGGGCGATACTGCTTTGGCAATTTCGTCTTTTCAGACAGCGACAGAGGTGAATCCGGATCATTACGAAGCGTATATGGAACTAGGCAACTTGTCAGCATATCAGGGAAATCCTCTGGCTCTAGAATATTTTAATACTGCGCTCGGTATAAAACCAAAAAGTGCCGAAGCCTTATACAGCTTAGGAATGTACTTGCAAGCTGGAGCTCAGTATGATAAAGCCTTGGAAACTTACCAGAGACTAATAAATGTAGATCCTGACAATTTTTTGGGATATTACAACACGGGTTATTTGTACCTTACAGAATATGGAAAATACGAAACCGCATTGGCTTATTTCGATACGGTGCTCACAATAGACCCTTCTTACATGGATGCCAGGTACAATCAAGGAGTTTGCCACGAAGAAATGAACGAACCCGAGCAGGCCATTGCAATTTATCGTGATGTTTTGGAAGTGTCTCCAGATTATACATTGGCCGCCAAAGGTTTAGAAAGGCTTCTGGATTAGGCCTGAATTTCATTGCTTTTAATAATTCTCACTATCGGGATCAAATGTAAATTCAAACTTTTGATCCCTGGATTCAACTCGGCTAGAATACACAATCGGGAAAATATAAGAGACTGTTCGCTTATACTGGAGGTCAGGTCGATTTTTCGATCTGATGAACAAGATATATTCCACAAGAAATCTTTCTGACGATTGATCTGACTCAAAAGTGAACTCAATGGTCTGATCATCCATTGCATTGTCTTTTATTTCGACCCACTTGCTTCGGGTGATGGTATTAGCCTGTGAAAAACCTTCAGGATCAAGCTCATATTTTTCAGGTAGATTTATCTTTATGGAAATATTGTTGGCGCCATCTGAAACCTGGAGTGTGTCCCCATCACGTAAATCTTTAATAGTAGGAGTGTATCCCATACTTAGTTTAGAATAATTGGAAATTGCCATGTTAGTCACACTGCCGTTATTAAGATCTAATACCTTGATTAATCCGTTTCCAGAATCAGTAATGTACGCCAGCCCATTTAGTGTGGCGATATCCTGAGGTAAGTTAAATGAAGCTTTAATGGCTTTACTTTCTCCCACTTCCTTTTCGCCGCTTCCGGCAATGGTTTTTGATTTGCGTTTAAAGGGATCGTACCATCTGATGCGATTATTATAGGTATCGGCAATGAGGAAGCCACTGTCGTATGGATTAATTCCATTCGGAAAATAAAATTTTACTTCTTCCTTTTTGCCATCACTAAAGCCAAAGGCTTCGCCTGAAACAGGGGTATTCAGTTCGCCTTTTTCGATATAGCTCACCGCTGAGCTCAAATTATCGGTAAATACAACGACACCATTGTCCATTACCGAAATTCCAGCAGGTTGTTTGAAATTCTTTCCGGAAGTATTTGTCAGTTCATTGAAAACAACCTCAAATACACCTGATTCCGTATTCATTTTCCAGATAGCAGACATGGCCGTAATAAAAAGTTCGCCAGCGGACAGTGCTAAATTTTCGGGTTGGTCGAAATACTCAGATGTACGAATGGACTGAATATCCTTAGTTTTCCAGTCAACCCGCTTTAAGCAATTATTTCGAGAGTCAGCAATATAGAGCACTTGGTTTCTATCGTCATAGGCGATGCCTCGTGGACCATTCAGTTCAGCATCGTCGATAGAGCCATTATCATTTCCAGCTTTACCAGTACCAATCATATCCAATAGTTCTCCCTGGAGCGACAAAACCAAGACCCGATTTGCGCAGTAATCACTTACAAAAATGCGTTCGTTAACCCTGTCTACAGCTATTCCCGATGGACATTCGAGTATAGGCGTTTTTGAAAATTGCCTGGAACTTTTTCCCAGGAACGGTCTGGGGTTCATCTTACCAAAAACGAGCAAAACATCTCTTAACCTGATAAGATCACTAGCAAGCATGTCTATATCGATCACCCCAGTGTAGGATTCAATAATTTGGTTTTCGGGGGTTAATATCAGAGTTAAAGGAACACCTTTGGGCGCGGGTATACAGGGATCTTGCTCATATATCGAATCTGGCAGAAATGGCAGTGAAATATTATATTGTCTTAGTAAAGGAATATAATCTTCTTGTGAAGAAAGGTAATTGAATATGGAATTGCCAATTAAAAGGAAGGTCATCTGAGGCAATTGACGCTGTAGGGTATTGAGCGTTTCTATATTCCTGCGACTTTTATAATCTTCAAATGAGCCGATGTGGATTACCTTCAAACCATTGTTTTGATGGCTTAGAGGGTTTCCATATGGAGAATTTACCCATCCCTCGGCAGGTAGTGGGCAGATATAGGGGAGGGAATCCAGAATATGCTTTACTTCAGAGCTTTTCATTTTGGTAATCTCATCGATAGATTGAGAATAGCCACAAAATGTAAGGTGCAGATAAACCTGCAATCAGCACAAGCTTCTTCATTTTTTGAAAAGTACGATTTTTTGATTATTCATATTTTGGCGAATAAAAAAAGGAGCCAATATTGGCTCCTTCTTAATATAAGTTTACGTTTCACTGCTTAATTTACAGCGGCAACAATAGCTTTAAAAGCTGCGGGGTGGTTCATAGCCAAATCAGCAAGAACTTTTCTGTTCAACTGAATATCTTTGGCGTGAAGTTTACCCATAAACACCGAGTAAGACATTCCATGCTCGCGTGCTCCGGCATTGATACGCATAATCCACAGAGCGCGGAAGTTGCGTTTTTTCTGACGTCTGTCGCGGTATGCGTACTGAAGTCCTTTCTCAAGGGTGTTTTTAGCTACGGTGAAGACGTTTTTTCTTCTACCGAAATAGCCTTTTGTTTGCTTGAGCACCTTTTTTCTTCGTGCTCTCGATGCAACTGCATTTACTGATCTTGGCATTTCTTTGTGTTTTAAGAATAAGTGTCACGACAAAGCGTGATCTTGAAACTCAGTCTTTGGATTAATAAACCTTTGATTAATTTTTACTTTGCGTTAAGCATATTCATTACTCGAGCCTCATCTGCTTCGTGCACTAAGCCAGTCTGCGTAAGATTACGCTTTTGCTTTGTACCCTTTTTAGTAAGGATGTGACTCTTGAATGCATGCTTACGCTTGATTTTACCCGATCCAGTAAACTTAAATCGTTTTTTTGCACTGGATACAGTCTTCATTTTTGGCATGACTTGATCTATTTATGTGTAATTGTAATTAAATTATTTTTTCTTTGGATTGATCATCATAATCATCCTTTTTCCTTCAAGTTTTGGAAGTTGTTCAACAGCTCCCAAATCGGCTAGTTCCGATGCAAATTTCAGAAGCAACAACTCTCCGCGCTCCTTAAACACAATGGTTCTACCCTTGAAGAAAACGTATGCTTTTACTTTCGATCCTTCTTCCAAAAACTTACGCGCATGATTGAGTTTAAACTCAAAATCATGATCGTCGGTATTGGGGCCAAATCGTATTTCTTTAACAACAACTTTTTGTTGTTTACTCTTCAACTCTTTCTGTTTCTTCTTTTGATCGTAAAGAAACTTCTTGTAGTCAATGATTTTACAAACCGGCGGATCTGCATTTGCTGCAATTTCGACAAGGTCGAGATTGCGTTCTTCAGCCATCCTAATGGCCTCATCAATTGGATAGACATCCGCTGGCACGTCATCGGCAATTACCCGAACCTGACGTGCAGTGATCCTATCATTAATTTTGTGTGGATCTTCCTTTACGACTCTTCTTGTGCCGCGTCTTTTGTGAAATCTTTTAGCTATGACTTAAAATTTTAATTAAACATTACCCAGTAGGGCTTCAATTTCTTCATTTACAATTTTTGCAAATGATTCTATACTATGCGATCCTTGATCGCCATCTCCCTGCTTACGTACTGAAACCGTGCCGTTTTTCTCTTCATCCTCACCTACAATAAGCATGTAAGGAATTTTTTCAACTTCAGCGTCGCGTATTTTGCGACCCACTTTTTCACTACGCTCGTCAACGAGGCCGCGAATATCGTAATTATTTAGCTTATTTAAAACCAATTGGGCGTATTTATTATACTTATCGCTTACAGGGAGAATTTTTACCTGATCGGGAATCAGCCAAAGTGGGAATTTCCCTGCACAGTGTTCTATCAAAACTGCCACAAAACGTTCCATACTTCCGAAAGGAGCACGGTGAATCATTACCGGTCTGTGTTTAGCATTATCACTGCCTACATAATCCAATTCAAACCTTTCAGGAAGATTGTAATCCACCTGAATAGTTCCCAATTGCCATTTTCTACCGATGGCATCACGAACCATAAAATCTAGTTTCGGACCATAAAATGCAGCTTCACCTTCTTCCACAACATATTTGAGATCTGCCTCTTTTACTGTTTCAAGAATTGCGCTTTCGGCTTTCTCCCAATTTTCATCACTTCCAATGTACTTCGCTGGATTATTTGGATCGCGAAGTGAAACCTGGGCTGTAAAATCTTCAAAACTTAGAGTTTTGAAAATATAAAGAACCAGATTGATTACTTTTTTAAACTCTTCTTTTACCTGGTCGGGTGTACAGAATATGTGTGCATCGTCCTGAGTAAATCCCCGCACTCTCGTAAGTCCGTGTAATTCGCCGCTTTGTTCGTAGCGGTACACTGTTCCAAATTCTGCAAGTCTTAAAGGCAAATCCTTATAAGATCTAGGTTCTGCCTTGAATATTTCGCAGTGATGCGGGCAATTCATTGGTTTCAGCAGATATTCTTCACCCTCGTGAGGCGTAGTAATCGGCTGAAAAGAGTCTTTGCCGTATTTTGCATAGTGACCAGAAGTTTCGTAAAGCTCCTTGCTACCAATATGAGGTGTTATAACAGGCAGGTACCCAGCTTTCTTTTGAGCTTTTTTAAGAAAATCTTCCAAGCGTTCTCTCAGTACAGCTCCTTTCGGCAGCCATAATGGCAGACCTTGTCCTACCCGTTGAGAAAAGGTAAACAAGCTCATTTCTTTACCTAGTTTGCGGTGGTCGCGCTTGGCAGCTTCTTCAAGCAGTTCCAGATATTCTTTGAGTTCTTTTTGCTTTGGGAAGGTTATTCCATAGATACGAGTAAGCTGCTTTCTGTTTTCGTCACCTCGCCAATATGCTCCTGCTATTGACGTTAACTTCACAGCTTTTATAAATCCGGTATTCGGGATGTGCGGACCCCGACATAAGTCAGTGAATCCTCCCTGCTCGTAAAAGGTAATGGTTCCATCTTCAAGATCCTCAATCAACTCAAGCTTATACTCATCATCCTTTTTTCGGAAGTAATCCAAAGCGTCAGACTTTGTTATTTCGTGACGAATATATTCGTTCTTCTGGCGAGCTAGTTCAAGCATTTTAGCTTCGATTTGTGGCAAGTCTTTATCACTAATCTGTTCGTCGCCCAAGTCTACATCGTAATAGAAACCATTCTCAATAGGAGGCCCTATGGCAAACTTAATTTTGGGATAGAATGATTGCAAAGCTTCAGCCAGAAGGTGAGCAGAACTGTGCCACATCGTAGATTTACCACCCTCATCGTTCCAGGTAAGTAGGCTAACTTCCGAATCCTTTTTTATAGGACGATTGGAGTCAATAATCTCTCCATTTACCTTTGCCGAAAGCACATTTCGGGCAAGGCCTTCGCTGATATCGGTGGCCACCTCCATGGCTGTTACACCAGATGGATATGTTTTTACGGAGCCATCCGGGAGTGTTATGTTAATATCCATTGGATACAGTCTCTAATTTTTAGGGTGCAAAGATATACAATGCATAATTTGAAAAAAAACAGGTATAGAGCTAGCGTTTAAAAACTTCTATCTCTTTCATTCTTTTAATCAGGTCAGTAAATTTACCATTGAATTTCGTAGCTCTTACCATGTGGTTATCAATCCAATGATAGTTCCCGCCTCGGGGCTTTCCTACGAGCAAACCGTGATATTTGAAGCCATGCTTATTGAGCCATTTTTCAGTTATTTCACGATGCTCTTCCGTTCGTGAGGTGAAAAAGGTAATAATGTGACCTTGATCGTACCATTTATTTAATATTTCAAGGGCATCGCTATATGGCTCGCACGTAGCCATGCGATGCGGCTCTTCATTGGGTACATCTTCGGTAATGGTTCCATCGATGTCGATCAGATAGTTTTTTACTTCTTCGTCAAGCTGAGGAGAAATTTCATTCCCTTGAGCATCGAAAGTTTTTCTAAGCGGGTGACCGGCAGATTCGGGCATAATATTATTACTTTAGAATATTAGTATGCAAAGGTAAAAAGTCCTCCTTCAAATCAATGTTTGTCCTTGAATTTTATGCACTTAAAAGAATGTTAGAAAAGAATTGCGAGAAATTCATTCAGTTATTGCTCATTTTGGGAATACTTTATACATTTGCGCTCCCATTGGAGAAGTGGGTGAGTGGCTGAAACCACATGTTTGCTAAACATGCATACTGGGAAACTGGTATCGGGGGTTCGAATCCCCCCTTCTCCGCAAGCATCGGAAAACCCACAACGCAGAGCGTTGTGGGTTTTTTAATGCGCAAAATTTTTATAGAGCTTGCTCTAATAAAAATTTTGCGCATTAAAAAACCGGCAGCCGAAGGCTTGCCGTTGGTTTTCCGATGGTTGTAGGTCACCCCCATTGGGATCAGCACGACGCAGGAGTGCTAATCCCTTATTCTTAGTGCACTATTTTTTCCTGCCGATAAGACTGTCGTTGGACATTAAAAAACCGGCAGCCCAAGGCTGGCCGTTGGCTTTCCTATGGTTGTAGGTCTCCCCCATTGGGATCTGCACGACGCAGGAGTGCTAATCCCTTAGTGCATCATTTTTTTCATGCTTAATAAGACTCAGGAGTGCTAACCCTGAAAATACTCAGGTAAAAACTGAACGCCGCGCTTCTGAAGGATCTTCGCGACCATACCTCCAGTTTGGTTTTTTGCTCGATAATGAATCATTTATCAAATCAAGAATTAAGTAAAATCAAAAAGTTGCAAAATAATCAATCTGTTAATTGGATACTTGCTTATTGAGAATTTAAGATTTTATACAACTCGCTTAGTGATATGTGATTTAAGAAAAAGAGGTTTCCATGAGCAATTGATGGTTAATTGGTTTTTTGCAAAAATTAGAAAAAACTCATAAGCTTTTAAAACGATGTTAATCCTCTCTCTCTCCAAAAGGCACAGCAGATCAAATCTTAAGGCCAATCCCAAATCGCAGTAATAAATCCGAAGGAAATGTACTTAGTTCACTCCCGGAAATTTTTCTTTGTTCCAGTTGATAAACTGGATCATTTGTTTTGAAATTTATATAAGCCACATCCACAACAGAAATCGGCAAATTTAAGTCGAGGTACCATTTTGGACTAAGGGAATACGTAATATGGGGCACAACGCTTAGCACAAGTCCCAGTTGCGACTGACTTTCTGAAAATGACTCGCTGACCTCAGGTTTTATTTTAACCGTTTTCAAATATGGACTGCCTGCAAAACCTAAATAGGCCATTAATCGCGAAGACTCACTTCCAAGATTGAGTTTAAGTGCATACTCATATCTTAGAGCTAAGTGTAATGAGTTTTCTGCAGCACTAAAGCTCTCTTTACCTATTGTTCCTGCGCTATCTTCATCATAGAAGGTATACGTTCCGCTGGTGAATTTAATCCGGGAAATTTCAAATTCATGATAATTTCCCTTTTCGTTGTAGAGAGTGAAAGCTGGTGAGAAGTAGCCTAGATCGTATTGGGACTCGTAAGATTTCACCAAATTATCTTTAAAGAAGAATTCATTCTTTGGTTCGTCAGAATATGCGAAATTGGAATAGGCCTTTATAGAGTAACCTTCAGAACTGGATTGGGAATAAAGTGCATTGGCTAAGAGAATTGCAGCAAGTAGTGCAAATGATTTTGTTAAACGCATCATGGAGAAAATGTTTGGTTTATTTGTTCCTGAAAAACGCTTGAAGGAGGATAAATATTATTTGAGATAACTTTATTAACTAAAAAATCGGTCGTTATTCTTCAAAATCTTTACTCAATATCCACATCTCGAACAGCGAAAACACATGAATTCTCATATTCCGCTGGGAAGTTTTTAACCTGTTCGGTTTCAGTTTCCCAATTATCTGGATCCTGAATCATTTTTGTTACGATTCCTCCACCCGATATTTCAAAAAATGCAGAGTCAATTTGACGCACACAATCTGGCGCTTCATCAGTTCCCTTGTCTTTGGTTGATACCGAAAATTGTCTGGCCTGGCCAGCAGAAAAATCGAGGGTGTCGCTTGCTATTCCATTTCGATAAAGCACCATTCCAAAGTCTTTATCACTTTGGTTTTCGATGATGCGGTTTGTCACTGTTTCTCCCGAGCACGCTACTAATACAGCTAGAAGAGGAAGAAATTTCAATACATTCATTCTGCAAAGAAATGCAATTTACACTTTCTTCAATGCGACTTGAATAGGAAGTTCTGAACTAATAACTGTTTTTGAAAGACCGAAATCCGGAGGTTAATCCGGATTCCAGTGCTATGAAACAGAAAAATCTTGAAATGAGAACCGAAGAACGGTTTATATCATCTCAAGAAGTTTAAAGTTATAAGAAAAAGTTGAACTATTTAATATTGTCCGACTTTCTCAGAATCCAAAATTTCAAATTTATGGAATTTACTGCTTTTTGGAATCTAACATAACCAGTCGCTTCCCGGGCTGCTATAGCGTTTAGGCTCTGGAGGCCTTTAGAACTCTTAGTAACATGTGACGAATGAAAACCCTTCTCTAGTTGGAATATCAGAGACAGCCAGGCATTTGACTGCTATTTTACAGACTCTTGATTTAATAGCAAATCACATTCGGCCATGTCTACATGAAATTTTTTCTAATAACATCTAAATCGCTAATGAACTTCAGCAACTAGCGAGCCACGCCTTTCTATGAACTGCTTGTAATGTCCATAGCGCTCCATAATTTGCCTTACATAGGTATATGGCTCAATACCACGAACATATCCGTAGTAGACTACGGGGTCATTGAAGTTTTTGGGATAACTCAAACCTAGAATCATATCCTCAACATTATTGTCCCATACCAATGAGTCAAGGCCGCGCTTGGACGCAAGTCGCTGAGCATCGAAAACATGACCGATCCCGCAGTTGAAAGCGGCCATAGCAAACTTTAATTGATCAATGGAGTCGGGAATATGTGAAAAACTCTCTCTCATCTGCTCTAAGTATTTCGTTCCTCCACGAAGATTTTGCTCGGGATTATTGGTGTCTTCAATTCCAAGTTCTTCAGCCGTTTCAGGCATTATTTGCATCAGGCCCGAAGCAGAAGTCCACGAAGCAGCGCCAGGTTCAAATTTCGATTCCTGATAAATAAGCGACGCCAGTAATCTCCAATCCCATCCTATCTCTTTAGCATACTTTTGAATGAGTTCATCATAGCTACTTATTCGGTTATTGTTTAAACTAAAAAAGTCGCTCTTAACACGACGGCTGTAATTCCTTTTATTTTTAAAGTATTTGTTATAAATAAGATAGTAGTCTTGTCGCTTCTTCATGCCGGCAATCCATTCATTGGCGGCAGCCAGGAGCTCCTCAGACCCCGGCCTCACAGCCCACGCTATGCGCTGCGAGAAACTTATGGGTACATTTACATCCAGCTCAGGGTAGTATGAGGCATTAATTGATGCAATGTTATTGTCGGCTACTGTGTATTTTAACGTTCCGTCCACAACCATTTTTATGATCTCATCCGTTGAGAGATTGCCCGGGAGGGTGTCAATCATAATCTCACCACCAATCTCTTCGCTTAGATTTTTAAGTCGATTAAAATAAGAAGAGTTTTGCCTTACGGAAATAGTATCCCCTATTAATTGGATCGGATCATTTATAAGTTGGCTCTCCAGTCTGCTCCAGCTTATTTTTCGCCAGTTCAGCGGTTTTCTCTGAACCAAAACCTGATTAACCAAATAGAGATAATCTGTAAACTGAACATTTTCTTTACGTTCCCCGGTTATGGCAAATCCGTGAGCAATAAGGTCAACCTCACCTTCATTAAGCTGATGAAACATACTGTCGATGTTGTCTGTCACAACGATCTCAAGCTCAAGATCTAAGTAATCGGCAAATCGCTCAAGCAATTCATACTCAAACCCCATTGGCGCACCTCGATACAAAAAGTAACTTGTAGCGCTGTAAGTCGTTAACGCTCTCAGTTTTCCATGCCGCTTTATCGTTTCAAGGTCTTTTTGAAACTGCTGTTCTTCTTTTTCTTCTTTAAGGTTGTTGTCAGATTTTTGCTGGCATGAAGTAGAGAGTAAAAGCGAAAACAGAATAACTATGAATAAATTCGAATACCTCATTTGCTTACTTCAAAATAAAAGGAGTAAGATAGTAAAAAAAGATTTTCTCCGGTTTGTGCTTTAATCTCCATTATGACAGGAAATTATTTTCCTATCCAGAGAATCGAATTAGATGTATCAAATTCGTTTCCTTCGTAAAGCGCATTTGAGGGATCTAAGATCCATTTGCCGTCTACAATAAATTTGTATAGCTGCTTGCCTGGTTCCAGGTAAATTGGGAAAATCCAGGTGCCGTCTTGCTCAATCATCTGATAATTTGATTCGCTCCAACCGGTAAAATTCCCGGTTACAATGGACTTATCTGATTTGGGAAAGCCTTTTAATTTGAAGATATGATTCGGCTCAATAGCTATAAAACTGTTTGATTCGCCTCCTGTAATTGCGAAGTAAGGGTTACTCGGGTCCCTTATCCACTTTCCATCTACAATGAATTTGTATTCATAATTTCCAGGTCCGAGTACAAAAGGGATTTCCCAACCATCTGCAGTTTTACTCATTAATAAATCTGATTCATTCCAATTATTAAAGGACCCTGACAGGCGAACTTCCTTTGCATCTGTGTAGCCCTTTAATGCAAATAATGTAGGAGATCCAATCTGGATTACTGAATTTAAATTTCCCATCTCGTTCGGTCGGGTAATTTCATTATTGGGATCTGTAATCCATTCCCTGTCTACTATATATTTATACTCGTGTGTTCCAGTTGTAAGATAAATGGGTAGTTCCCATCCACGCGAAGTCTTTGTCATTTTGAGTTCTTTTTCATTCCAGTTATTGAGGCTCAAAGCTAAAATCACCTTTCGGGCATCTGAAAATGAAGGGAGTGAAAACGTATGATTGTAAACATAGTGAACAGAATTATAACCGTTCTCGCCATCGTTTTCCTGAAGCAAATTATTGGGATCTTTCATCCAGCGTCCATTCACTATAAACTTGTAAAGGTACTTGCCGGGTTCCAGATTCAAAGAGACCGACCAGCCAGACTTTATTCTTTCCATCCTTACTCCCTGAGTGCTCCAATTATTAAATGAGCCTGTAAGAATCACCTCATCTGCCTCTTGATTTCCGGGAAGTGTAAAAAGGGTTTCGCCATCTTTCATTTGCAAAATCGTAGGCTCTTTCATTTGGTTTACCCCGTACTTTACTTTGTTTTGATTTACATAACCCGGACCGGATATAAACTTCCCATCAGTTTCCGAATCAATAATCACATTTCGATGTATCGAATAGGAACCTTTTATGTCTTTTATTTGCTTTGAGATGCATACCTCGTCTGAGTTGATGCAGTCTACATTCCAATATGCTCCGTCGAGAGATATAATGGCTGATTCCTTTTGGCGCAAGGCTTCAAAGACCAAGCTAGAATCAAGAGAATACTGTTCTGATACTGCCAGTAACTTTTCCTTATCCCAATTGCGATTTAACTTAAAGAGCATTTGACCATCCTGAATGATCAACACATCTTCGGTTTGAGCGTGTATGGCAATACTCAACCCAAAAAATATCAGTGTCAGAAAATATTTAATCCACAATTTCATTCGTTCACCAATTTATCATATAATTCAAAACTCAGCTCTTTTTTCCTCATATTAATCTTCACTCTTCCTCTTGCTAAAAAGTCGTAACCTAAAACGCCATTGAGCTTTGTGCCATAGGCGTCGCTTATGTCTTCTAGCTTAGTAATGATAGTGTGCATTCCAAGCAATTCCAGCTCGCCCATTCTAAAGTCGTTTAGTCTCCCAAGTATTATCTCGACTCTTTCGTTTCCTGTTCCAGTTAGCGTTGACCTTCCGGTGATGCGCACCTTCGATAATATTTTATCACCTGATTCTATATCCAGGGCATTGATTTCGGCACCGGTATCAAACCCGAAAACTAGTTTTTTCCCAGCTATTTCACATTCAGTGAATAGAGTATTATCGTAAATCGAAATCGGGTTAATGAAATCATACGATGACTTGGATAATGCTAGGGTTTCTCCTTTTTTATCACATCGTGTAAGGCGAAGAAGGCCTTCTCGAATATCTATTTCAATTTCAAATGTTTTAAAAAGGTTGAGCCCCATTAGCCCGAGTATTTTTATGTTTCTGGCATTTTCAATTTGGCTCAGGTCGGCTACATCAGCATCAATATTTTCATAAGTAATTCCGCGAAAGCTCAAGGACCCTACATCTGTAGCCCTTGCTTCGCCTAATCTGCCGGTTATACCACCGGCATAAAATCCGGGTACCTCTTGGTAATCACGAAAATAGGTTTGGTTGAGAACAAGGCACGGAGCGCCGGTATCAAAAATGAAATTCCCTACTAAGGAGTCTATCTCAGCCTCAATAATTAAGAGTTTACCAACACTAATTAGTGGTATAACTATTTCTTCGCCCTCATATTGAGGTAAAGGGTCTCTTCGAGTCCGAAGTATTGTATCGAATTTAGAATCTGTATCCGTAACCGAATCAATTGTCATTGCATAAGATGGAAATGATGCAAAGCCAAACAAAAAAAGTATGAATAACTTCAATGACAATGTAAAAGATTTGATTCAAAAGTAGGTTAATTTAGTTTTACAACATTAGGGCGAACTCTAAAAATACGAGAGATAACAAGTAGTTTTATAAACAATATTGAAACCAAAGTGTTACGTAAAATATCAATAGATTAAATCTCCAAGACCTATGAAAATCTCTACAACCTGCATTACTAGCTTATTAGTATTGCCTTTTTTTATTTCCTGCAATGAGCAACCGCAAACCGATACTACCGATTCTGGAGAAGAAACGGCTCAAATTATGAAGACGGTTAATGTGGAAGGTAAGGAAGTAGAATATGCTACGGATAGCACAAAGATGAAAGGATATATAGCCTATGACTCAGATATGGAAGGTAAGCGGCCCGGTGTTTTGATTGTTCATGAATGGTGGGGTCATACCGACTATGTTAGGAAACGCGCTGATATGTTAGCTGAACTTGGGTACGTGGGTTTCGCACTTGATATGTACGGAGACGGAAAGAAGGCAGAGCATCCGGATGATGCCAAAAAATACTCAGGTATGGTTATGAAGAATATGGACGAGGCCAAAGCTCGCTTTAATGAAGCCTATAAGCAATTGGCTAATCATCCGCTTGTTAATTCAGAAAATATTTCTGCTATCGGTTACTGTTTCGGCGGCGCGGTTGCTCTTTCTATGGCCAATGCTGGCGAACCCCTTGATGGTGTCGCTGTTTTTCATAGCAGCGTTAATGTAGCCGTTCCTCCCAGCGACAAGCTCAAAGCAAAAGTGCTTGTGCAGAATGGAGCGGCAGATCCATTTATTTCTCCAGAATCAGTAGAGGGGTTCAAGTCTAAAATGGACAGTTTGAATGCAGATTATGAATACATTGAATATGCCGGAGCGCAGCATGCTTATACAAATCCAGGCGCTACGGAGCTCGGTCAGAAATTTGACCTGCCTTTATCTTATGATCTTGAGGCTGATACGACTTCCTGGAATAAATTAAAGTTGTTTTTAAACGGTTTATATCCAGCTAATTAATTGATGTGATTTAATTCAATTCAAGAATTTTCATCAGTAATAATTTCATTAGTTGAATAACTTGACTTTAGCCAATCACCCGGTATGCCCCGGAGGCTGATAGAGTACAATTGTGATTTAAACCGTGTAATTCTTATGTTAAATTGAGTCCATTCGTTTACCCCGGATCAACACTGGTGCATTATTAAGACAATATCACTTTTCAAACAAAATAGAGGTGGATAAATAGAAATATCGTTAGGGTATCATTGTCTTGATACCCAGAGAGTCAGATTTATATCGACTCCTAATCTTATCAGATTTTTAGTGTTAGGATAAAAGATTATTCTAGTAATTCTTTCATTTTTTCCGATGAATAAACTAAATTAGCCGCTTAACCGGTCAATTTATCTAACCAAATTCCATCTGATGAAACGTATTCTTACCTTCTTTATCGTAGCGTTGGTTTTTACCTCATGTGTAAAAGACGATGAGCAAACCACTCAACCAAGCCCGGCTGCGAGCGCACCAACAAATTCTTATAATGCCGATTTTATGAGCGACTATTTCACCCTTCAATGTGATATAGTACGAAATACTGCCGGCTTTTTGCCTACAATTGCTGCTCGATCTTATGGATATTTAGGTGTTACTGCCTATGAATCAGTAGTTCATGGAATAGCCGGAGGCAATTCCTTGGCTGGTCAGGTTCAGGGATTTAGCGCAGGCAGCCTGCCGGTTCCGCAATCTGATAAAAAATATAATTGGGCACTGGCATCAAACGTAGCGATGGCTTCTATAATGCGCCATATGTTTGGAGAGAACCTAACTCCGGAAGATGCTGTTTTAATCGATGAAATGGAAGCAAATACCAAAGCTAGTCTTAGCGCAGGTGTTGAAGCAGATGTCATTTCGAGATCAGAACAGTATGGAGCTGATTTGGCCGAAGCCATCTATCAAATAAGTAAGACAGATGGCGGAGATGAGTCGCATCTCAATCCATGGCAAACGCCGTGGGAAGTGCCCGAAGCTCCCTACTGCTGGGTTCCGACGGGTGGGCAAGCCCAGCCTTTGAGTCCAAATTGGATGAACAACCGCAGCTTCATTCCTAACATTGCTGAGAATACTCAAGTCGCTCCTCATATTGCGTTTTCAACAGATGAAGGTTCTGCTTTTTATGCAGCAGCTCTGGAAGTAAACGAACAGGTTACTAATTTAAATACACCGGAACAAATTACTATTGCTGAATATTGGGCAGACGACCCTTTTCAAACGTGTACCCCTACAGGTCATACATTCAATATAATTAAGCAGTTGCTTGTGGAGTCTAATGCAACCCTGGAAAAAACTGCAGTAGCATTTGGTATGATGGGGATTGCTGAAAACGACGCATTTATTTCCTGCTGGAAATCAAAGTACGACTATATGCTGATTCGCCCTGTAAGCTATATTCAGCAAAACATAAACCCTGATTTTACAACCGTTATCGGAACACCACCTTTTCCGGCCTACATATCGGGACATTCTGCAGAGATTGGGGCGGGTATTAAAGTGATGATTGATCTTTTTGCGGATGCACAGGGCAATTACACGTTTACCGACCTTAGTCAACAGCAATACGGTTTTACTCCGCGTAGCTTCGATAATTTTTACGACATGGCTGAGGAATGCGCCCTTTCGCGTTTTTATGGTGGTATTCACTATCAAATGGATAATACAGTAGGACTTGAACTCGGTTTTGGTGTTGGTGAAGCTGTTTTAAGTGAAATCAATTGGCCGCAAAACATTCAATAATTTGAGGAAATCCTTAATCCTTATTCTTACAGCATCAGTTATTGTTTTGACAGGATGTGAATCAGCCAACCATCAAGCCAAGGAAGAGTGGCCTGTTGATTTTGAAGCACTCGTTGATCTTAACTGCAAGGCTATAGAATTACGAAAGGCACGTTTCGCTACTGCAGATTCTTTGAGATTAAAAATGGACTCGCTACGGCTATCTATGGATAGCACCGAATTCAAAACATTCCAATCTGATTTTGAGAAACGGAAGCAGCTTCTTCTGCATGAGACCAATATTCTAGCCGATTCAATCCGTTCTAAAATGAAGCGCGTTATGTCGGAAGTAAGTCCCGAAGAAAAACGTGTTTTTAACGACAGCCTTCAAGCGGAGCTAAAGCGGGCCGGATGTGAATGATGCTAACATCTAAGTTGGTGAATACTGATTTTTACGAGAGTAAATCACATTTTTAAGCCTGCATTTGCCTGCGTTGGGTTTGATTTAGAGTCGGTAAGCATTCTTAGCTAAAATCTCGGATTATAAATTCGATAAAATTGAAATCTGCATTATAAAACAGAAGGTCAATTACCTGATTAAGGTAATATTCCCGTGTAGAACCTGTGGATCACTTTCGTTTGGATTGCGGCAACTTTTATACTTTATGATGTAGGTATAAACATCCGATTCAGCATAGTAGTTTTCATTGCTTATGTCATTACCGCGCCATGACTCTTCAGGATCTATAGTCTGAAAAACTATTTGTCCCCAACGATTGAAGATTGTAAGTTCGTACAGGTCGGTATCTATTCTAGAGTCGATTACAGGTTTAAAAACATCATTAAAACCATCTTCATTTGGTGTAAATGAGTTTGGGATGTAAATTATGTCGTCGTTAAAATCTATTTGTTTACTCACACGGCTGGTACATCCATTAAAATCTCTTGCTATGAGCGTTACAATGTTTTCACCGCAAGGTTCCATTTCCTGATCTACATTTATTCTTACAGTTTGATTGTAGGAGGGTGAAAATCTGCCGCGTACCCGCCAGTCAAAACTCAGAAATTCATCCGGTTCTGCAACCGTAACACACACATATTTGTTGTCGACATTTACTAGACATCCTTCAGATCCTTCACAATCGGGGTCGCAAATTAAAACTGGTTTTCGTGGCTCAAAAATCTCAATTTGCCTTGTAAATGTATCGTCGCAATAGCCGTCGCTCTCGGCAAATAATGAAGGAAAATAGGTTCCCGGTTGTTCATAAAAATACGGAGGGGGAAAGTCTGTATTTCGAGAAGTGTCCGGAGCGAAAGTCCATATAAGATTTGCATCTTCTGTAATTAAAGGGATGAAGTTTACGCCATCACCAATGCAGGCATTGTTTGCTTGAAAGTTAGCCGAAAGGCTGGGCCCAAATGTGAAATCCTCAAAGTCCATATCGGCGCCACAGTTACCATTTTCAGTAAGCTGAATGGTGTAGATGCCATCAGCAATCCCCTCCTGAGGAATAAGATACCACTCACCGAGGGTTGTGAATACATCGAGGAATGGATTACCTGAAGTTATTTGTCGGGTGGCATTGTTCGCATTTCCGGTGCTGTTTATGGTGATCGGGATGGTGTCGCCTACGCAAACAGGCGGGGTGAGCACAATGTCCATATCTGCCGATACATCTGTTGGCATCACAAAGGCCGTAAGTGTTTTTGTAATTGAACCGCAAGAATTATAGGCTGTAACAGAAAAATTGACCTCAAGGGTGTCAAACTCACTATCAAAATTGAAGTAAAGCAGCTCTTGCGGAATAGCTTGCAGCACCAACTCTTCTTGAATTTCATAGAAATAAGAAACCACTATGCTATCTACATCTAGTGGTTGCGCAAAACCAATATCGACAGGCACTGACTCACCGTCGCAGTAAAATGTACTGTCAGGATCGAGTGTGAAATCTGGTAGCGCCTTGTGGTAAACAGTGCGGGAATCACTTATCGTACCGCAGGCATTTGTTATTGTAATTTGATCTGTGTAAATAGCGTCAACTTCAATATCATTTATGTGATTTATGGTTGCCGTGTAGAGATCGTTTCCATTAGAATTGGTATTTATCAAATCACCATCGGTTTGCCAAATCACGGAATGATCAAAGCCGCCGTAGGTGAGTTCATAAAATGCTACTGGTGCACAACTATCATAGGATAGATTGGTGATTTCCAGATACGGTTCATCTATGATATGTAAATCTCCTACCAACGTATCGCTTTGGCAAAAGCCGAAATCAAAGACTACATTATAACTGTAAAATCCTGTATCGGGAAGCATGCAGCCATCGCCTGGAACACTGCATGGATAATCCATTCCGGTGTTGTTTTCAAATACTATGCTATAGCTTTCGCAAGATGCACATTCGGGAAGGGATACGCCAGCCGCAATACACTGTGGCGATTCCAGGACAAAACTCTCGTCGGGAAGGCCTGTCGTGGTGATCTCGATTGATTTTTTTACTAGACATATTGGACTTTCATTTACTGAAACAGTAAGCTCAGCTACAACCTCAATGCTAGTTGTGATTCCGTAAGTTTCCGGGCAAAAGCTTTCACCAAATGGGATTGTCGCAGTGCCACCAATCCAGGTGAGCTCCCAGTTTGCTTCGTCAAAATCACCATCTATTGTCGCATCCAGATCCAGACAGTCATTGGTGCAGACATTCGTTAATGGCATATTAATCTGGACGGTTGGAACAGGAATCAGAAAAATGGCGAGCGTATCATTATCAATGCATTCTCCAGAATAAACAATTTCCACAGTAGAGCCGGGAAAACAGTCCGCCGCTTGTGGGGTAAAGTCTCCATCAGAATTAATCGCATCAGAACAAGAGGCGCTCCAGGTGCCTGTTAAACCCGTAGTTTCGGTAAACTGAATAGTTTCATTATAACAAAGCGAATCTAATTGGGGTGTTATAGCGGGTACTTGCGGTTCGATAATGCTGAAAATGCATGAATCGCGGAAAGTACATCCTCCGGTACCCCAGCCTTCGAGTTCGTAAACGAGATAAAATGTACCTGTCCCTAATTCTGTCGGATCAATATCAGTCGGGTTTTGTTCGATGATTTCGGTAGGCGATCGGATTAAACTTACACCTCCTGCGGGTGAAATCGCAGGCAATGCAACAGCTTCATCCCCGGAACACCACACAGCTGGTAGTGCATTGCAATCTATTGAGATAGGATTAATTTCAGGGGCAATTGTTGCAGATGCTAAAACTTCACACTGCGCATTTTCTGTGCCATATATAAGCTGGGCAGTAATGGTGGTTTCTTCCACTATCTCTAAATTTAGAACAGGGTCAGAACTTACGAGATTACCATCGTTATCAAGCCAGTTGATATTTGGCTGAACCGGATTTACAGAGAAATTGACTGTGTCTCCCGGACAGGGATTGGTATTAGATACCACAACTGAAATAGGAGGGGTGGGAATAAGGTGAATTAATAAGGTATCGTTTTGAATACATTGGCCACCAAAAATAACCTCCACATTATCTCCCGGCAGGCAACCCGCATCCTCGGGGTCAAAGAAACCGGTGCTGCTAATCGCACTTGGGCAAGTGCTACTCCACGAGCCGCTTAAGCCTGTGGTTTCCGAAAACTGAATGGTGCTGTAATAGCAAAGCGTATCGGGTACAGGATTGATTACAGGAATCTGTGGATTAATTATCGAAAAGGAGCACGAATCACTAAAGGTGCAGTTGCTTGCTCCCCATCCAGTTACTTCATAAACGAAATAATAATCGCCGGTGCCAAGAATTGTCGGGTCTATTTCAGTGGGATTCGCTAATAGAATATTGGTTCCATCAGTAATAAAAGCAGATCCTCCGGCAGGAGCAATAGAGGGTAAGGGCGCGGCATCATCTCCAGCGCACCAAGTGGAGGGAAGGGAAGAGCAATCGATTGAAACCGGATTAGTAATTGGGTTAACAGAAATAGTTTCTGACACAGAGCAAGGAACGGCGGCAGAGCCGTAAATTAATTCGGCGGTAATGTTGAGTGGTGATGAGGCTTGAAGCGTAAGTGCTGGCTGCGTTGCTATGAGCGTCAACCCATCATACCAGTTCACATCGCCTTGAGGTGGACTAAGTTGAAAAACCACCTCATTACCCGGGCATGGGTTGGTGTTTGATGCATTGATTGTAAAATCGGGCTCTGTAAAGAAGTTCGCTACAACGGTGTCGCTGATGCAAAAACAGCCGTTTACCTGCGATTCCACATAAAAATAGGTTGTTTCAAGCGGGTTGGTGGGCATTCCTCCGGGAAGAGGGTTAAAGGTGATTCCATCTGTTGAGGCAAACCATACCGGGTTGGAAGCACCGGCTGGCGGCTGTATGTTTACGGTAGACCCCGGGCAGAAATCACCTGGCTCTTCAATTGGACATGAGGGAGATTGATCAATAGTGATGGAAATCATCTCTATATCTGTGCCGCAGATGTTTGTGGCTTCCAGGGTTATGTCGAATGTTTGTGCTGTAGCGAATGTCAAACAAAGATCTGTTCCGGATGGATTGGTAAATGGGCTGCCCGTAACCCCCGGAATTGTCCAGATGATATCACCCGGGCAATTATTCCAATTCGCGGAAGCTAAATTTTCAAAGCAAAACTCCTGACCAACACAAAGAGTAGGAGTAGAGTTGGAAATGGCGAGCTGAGGTACATCACAAACGGTGTAGTTTGCGGAAGCAGAAAAGGGCGCGCATAGTCCCTCCACGTCTACATTTACTGTGTAATTACCAGCAGTTGCAAAACTGATTGCAGGAGTATTCGCGCTATTATCAGATATAGAAACTTGCGTAGATGTCGCGGCCCAGGTTATTTCCTCGCTAGAGCAAGGAACTGAATTAAAAGTCACCTCGGGCATTACTGCATCGCCTACGCAAATGGTGGTAGAATTATTCCACGTCACCACAGGAGGAGTGTCGTCGATCACACATATTGTACGGCAATAGCTATCACTTCCGCAGGCGTTTTCCCATTCGAAACAAACGTTATAGGTGCCTGGGGTGGTAAATTGAATATTGAGAGGGTAAGTCTGTAAATCTCCGCTGAGATTTATAAAACCAGTTGCGGGCGATATTGACCATTCCGGATTTTGAATTTCGCAGATACTCGGAGTTGGATTTGGTCCATTACAATCCAGATTATCCCAGTCGGGTTCAAAAATCAGCGATTCGTTGATGCAGTATGAATCATCAGATTGGTTGGGGATAATATCAAATTCGGCATCCGGTTGTGGCTGAATTTGGAATGGACAAATGGCATTGCTGATTTCATTTACGCAGGGTCTTGCGGCACGAACGATGAGCTCGCAAGCGCACAAAGTGCTTGTGCCGCCTGACGTGCAGGTGTTTCCACACGAAGCCACATCAAGCGGTACAGGCACCGTGAATGGAACCTCGGTGGTTTGATAAATGAATCCGGTACAATCGAGCTCTACCGTATAAACTGTTCCGGAAGGATTTGTGGGACACCCACCGGGACATACATTTAAATCATAAAAGTTGTCTTCGCAGGTAAATGGGGTAACGGTTACAGGTACTTCCAAATCTGTAGAAACATTCGGGTTTGAAACGAATAAATCATAAGAAACCGCACTCGTGCAGCCATTATCTATCAGCGTGTAACTAAAAGTGTAAAGGCCTTCCTGGGTCAGGCTAATGGTGGCAGGGTCTGGATAAACGGTTACACTCGATGTTGTGTTGTCTGGTGCAACGACTTCAACGGTTCCGCTTGTGCCAATACCGGATATTTGCTGAGAAATATCTGTTATTGTGAGATCTGCCACAGCTAAATCGGTACAAACAACAATACTTTCAAAGTTGTCGTCGTAGTAAATTGATTCTGGTGATGTGAAATCCAGATCGGCTATGGGGCCATCCACATCGAGGGTTAAATTCTGACTAGCACTGCAGCCATTGCAAGACACATCGAGGCTAATATCCTGAAGCCCGCCATTAGAAAATGCAAAGTTGGGTAGATCCGCAACTGTGTAAGTATTTCCTTCGATTGTATAGGTGTAAGTACACCCCGGTTCATTTTCTGGTCCGGTAATATCAACTATATGGCAGGAGCCCTGCACGGCCGTAGCTGTAAAATTGGCTTCAATAAGATCAACCTGCACATTTAAACTCTCGCAAATTGAGCCACCACTAAGAATATTTACACTTATCGAACCATCGCTTGTGATTATAAGCGGGTCAGGAGGTGGTCCTGATGGCACACCGCCGGCCGTGGCTGAGGTGATTTCAATAGCAGCGCCCGGGGCACATGCTGCGAGTTCGTCTGAAAAGTAAGCGGCTAAATCAAAATTTTCACCCTCGCATACAGATACGCTCTGAGCCGACAACTCATACGAACATACAATCAGAAGAATAAATACAGAAAACTTTCGCAAGAGATCGCCTTTCAAAATACAGCGTAGTTTTTTGGTTTTATTGATTAGTTAACACTAAGATCAAAGCCGCTTCAATAACATTCACTAAATCAATGCCAAAAATACGATTTTGAGATTTAAATAAGAGGTAGAAGTTGATTTCGAATCATGATACGACTTTATTTTGCTGTAAATTGTTTATTCTCCCTTTAAACAGTGGTTCAGGAAATGAATTCAAATAACTTATTTTTGTCCACAGAAGTTAATGATTTAACCCATGACAAATCATCCCGATAACCCTGCACTTAGTGCACTTTTAGAGCAAGGTAAAAATCAGGTTAAAGAAAATAAGAAGATCGCTGCGAAGCTGAAATCATCAAAACCTAAGGATTTAGATAAGCGTGTTCACGGATATCATGATGAAGTCTTTGAAGAAATTGATTGCCTTACTTGTGCCAATTGCTGTAAAACCACCAGCCCGGGTATGCACGATCGCGATGTGGAGCGACTGGCCAAACATTTAAAAGTAAAGCCAGCCCAATTGATAGAGCAGCATATGGAAATGGATAGCGACGGGGATTATGTTTTTCGTTCAGCTCCATGTCCCTTCTTAGGAGCTGATAATTATTGTTCGGTTTATGAGAGTCGGCCTCTCGCTTGCCGCGAATATCCGCATACAAATCGAAAACGGTTTTATCAGGTGCTTGACCTTTCGGTGAAAAATACGGAGGTATGCCCTGCGGTTGTGGCCATTTTTGAAAAGCTTAGGGGAAGCTATTAAACACTTGCCATTCTCATTCTTAAATATGTAAAGAATTACCCTCATTTTCCGGATAGGTGGAAGTTGTATACTGCGCAGATAGCGAAAGGGCGGACAGAAATACAATCAAAAATATCCAAATTGCTTTCATGCCGCTGATTTTATAGAATCTGCTCCTAATTTAGCTCCAACCCAAGCCATCGGAATGTAGGCAAAAATGAGATCTATAGCTGTTGGTACGGTCGGTGTTCCAAGCAAATAGGCAGTCATGATTCCTCCAATTAAAAACCAAACTCCTATAACCATAGCAAAAACAAATTTTCTTGTAGCTGCAATTTTAGCAGCTAGAAATGCACCAATGAGGGTGCCAATAGCATGAGCCAAGAATGGAAAAATATAGTGCTTAGCTTCATAAAGTGGAATGGCCTTTTTTATAGATTCCGTGTCATTTGGGTCTACTCCCATTGGGGGCGAGACTACGTTACTGCCAAGGGCAATGATGCCCATATTTACAACGCTTCCTACTACAATACCGGCTAAGACGGCGAGGATATTTTTTACTATTGGGTTCATTTCTTTACCACGTTTTATAGTCAAAGATGTATAAATTATTTCGAATACTTCTAGGGTCAGTTACAAACCCATAAATAAATTAGTTCAGATCAAACAAAGTCATTTATAGTATATTCCTTATTTTAATGATTCATCAAAGAATAATTATAAATGGAGACGGCAGAAGTTATTTAACTTTGACTATCGACGAGATCGATAAATTTTAAATCACATTATTTTTAGACTAAAATGTTCTGGTAATTATTTTTTCGCCAACCTCAAACAACTTTTCACTCTTCAAGCTCGTTATAACATATTGATTAGTAGAACAAAAAATATCTATAATAATTCTCTTATACAGGCTCCGCTTGAAACCTTGTTTTCTGATTATAACATACATAATTATGAATATAGACAAAACCGAATAGTGAACTAACATGCGGGTATCAATATTTTGGAAATATGCGGGATTGGTTACTTTGCTGTTACTAACGCTAACTGGTTGCTCGAACAAAATAGAGGAAGTACCCAAGGAATTTGATTTCAAATACCAAGTTTATACTAGTCATGAGGACCTAAACATCGAGAAAAGCTTTGCTAATAAAAAGGAAGTTCCGGATGGCAATCTTGGATTTTACAAAGGAGTGCTGTGGACCGAAGTAGAAGTTCAAAATAAAACAAGTGAGAAGATTAGCTTAATTGTGGCTTCTACCGATAAATTAAATCACAGTTATTTACTTTTCACTCAGGATACCCTCCATCATAATCTCATATTATATTCTTCTCTGGGTGAAGAAGATTATAAGGATGGCAGATCATTTGATTATTCAAATCCGAATTTTCAGATTGAGCTAAAACCATTCGCGAAGCAAACATATTTTCTCTACGGAACCAGCGATGGACGTATAGTAGAAAGTACTCCAACTGTTTTGCCACTGCAGAAATACTTAGAAAGTAAGAATGTGGAGTCGCGAATAAACATATTCTACTATAGTATTCTCTTCTTTATATTTCTAATTAATATATTATTCTGGACATTATTTAAAAAGAAAATTCACGCTTTCTATTCAACCTACGTTCTATCCTCTGTAATCTTATACTTATGGTCTGATGGATATCTTTATGGTTTAAATATTAATCACAGCTTTGTAGATCATATAGTTTTTGTCTGTCTCAGGCTGATAATGTTTTCATTTGTTATTTTTACTGCACTATTTCTTAAAATAACTATTTCATCTCCTAAATTGTATGGGTTTCTTTTTAGATTTTGGATTTCATATATAGTCTTAGCCACTTGCTATCAACTCCTATTTTTTAATATTTCCATTTCTTATTTGCATTTATTTGATAGCTATTTCACTTTTTTATGGATTCTTAGCATCTTGATTATGCTTATTATTTCTGTAAAGAGACACAAGAAAAACACGAAATTGTATTTAGTTGCTCTTGTTTTTCAGCTTCTTTTTATGGTGTTAGGTCTTATTAGTTCTTACACCCCATTAATCAATTTGCTGGGCCTTCAAACAAACTCATTTTATAAGATTGGAACATTTTTAGAAATTCTAATTTTTACTTACACCACAATTCTAATCTTGCGAAATGATAATAAAAACTATCAGGCTTTAAGTCATTCATATCAGATAGAAAATGAAGGTTTGAAATTGAATTTGCACGATAATAAATCACAGAAACTGCAATTTCTATCTTTAATTAAACTGGTAGAGTTAAACCTTACTAAAGAGGCTGACTGGATAGAATTTAAAGAAAAGGTTAAAGAAGTTGAACCAGATTTTATTCAAAAACTAGAAGCAATTAATTCAGACCTTACAAAAAATGATTTAAGGATTTTACTTCTTACAAAGGTTGGGTTTACTCAAAAAGAGATGAGTGACCTGCTCTACATTGAAGAGGGTAGTATTAAAAAGGCTAAGCAAAGGGTAAGGAGAAAACTGAACCTTGGTAAGGAAATTACTTTAGCCGAATACGTATCTAACCTTACCTTGAAGGATAATCAATATCAATAGTTCTATAAACTGTACCCCCATTTGTCCCCTTTCATATTGCCTGAATTTGAGCGTAAGCCGCTTATATTTGATTTTTCTTGGTAGATATTAAGTTCATTCCATCTGACGGGTTGATTGAACTTTTAGCAGATTAAGTTTTTAAGAGATTACTAAACTTACAACCTAATGAAATGTATAAAGAGCGCTTTTATAGCATTAATATTAGTGCTACCCTTATTGGTATCCGGTCAAGACGAGATTGACTTAGAAAAGAGGGTAAATTTTGGATTTAATTTTGGATTAAATCATTCCAAGCTTTATTCAAGAGATGCACTTCCGGGCAATACTGAAATAACAAATGGTTTTGGTTTCAACTTAGGAATTTTGATGGACTATTCAATAACTGAAAAACTTGCAATTTCTCCAAAGGCAGAATTGGCTTATTATAATGCTACCTTCAATTCAAAAGGTATTGATCAATCAACTTTTAAATACGAAATATATCCCTATAGTTTGAATTTGATGAGTCATTTTGTCTATAAAATCGGGCATGAAAAAGTCGTCCCCTATATTCTTATAGGTCCTAACTTCAAATTACCAATAGCAAATAAGGCTGATTCAAATGGGGACTTTGACACGGGTTACGATGTAGCATTTGACTTTGGAATCGGACTTGAAAACTTGTTTAAGCATTTCAATTTTGCTCCGGAATTAAAATATTCTTATGGCATTTTAAACATAAGTGAGAACCCCGGTATAAAAACGCTAAATTTTCATAGTGTTTCTTTAGGGATATCTTTCAAGGAACTATAATTATGGATTTGACCACTTCTGATGGATACTGGAAGCAAACATTATTATAAAAAATCCCAAACTGGATGCTAATAGACCTAAATCTTCTCATGTGATGTCTGAGCTCAGAAATATTTCTCTTTAAAAATCGTGATAAGAGTCGAAACCGCCATTTACCAAAAAAGGATCAGCTAAAAGTGTAATCTTTTAAAGGCGAGCCGTTTAATTTCATCAATTCTATTATCATTTCAGTTAATTAAAAAAAAATATGGAATTATTCTCTAATACTCGATCGTACGCTTTATTTGCATTCTTCTGTTTTTGTTTTGGCTCTGAATTTATAGCTCAAGAAGTCAGCAGTGAGCTTATACACTCGAAATTGATTAATTTAAATAAAGTAACAGATGCAAATGAAAATTTTGCTGGCTACGACAAACTTAAAAGTTTACTTGAAGGGGTAGATATCGTGATGCTTGGGGAGCAATCGCATAGGGAAGGGACCACATATGAAACGAAAATAAAGCTCATCAAGTTTCTTCATGATGAAATGAATTTTGACATACTCGCTTTTGAAAGTGACTTTTTTGCATGTAGAAAGGCTAAGGAAGAATTGGAGGCCGGTGAGGAGATGGATTTTGCATTGGGTAATAGCCTATTCTACATTTGGTCGGTCGCTACACAATTCAGGCCATTGGTAGAATATTTGGAAACCACACAGAAAACCAAGAGACCCCTTGAAATATTTGGATTTGATAGTCAGTTAGTCGGGGAGTATTCAGGAGTGAGCTATGCGCGTGATTTAAAGCAGTTTTTGGAGGGGGTTGATAAAGGTATTGTTGCTGAACCTCGATTTGAAAGAATCGAGAAATCACTGGAGTATTTGGATAAAAGGGAGTGGAAGGATTACAAAAAAGATGTTGCCGTGAGTGATACGGCATATATTAACGTAATTATCGAATCCATTTTAAGGGCAAGACCAGACCCTGAAAATGATTTCTGGATTCAATCACTTGAAAGCACCAAAAGTTTTATTTCAGATATGAAGTTTAATACAGATTTGAGGGATAAGCAGATGGCTCAAAACCTCATATGGATTAAAGAGCACAATCCCGGTCGAAAAATAATTTGTTGGGGAGCCACAAGTCATTTTTTGAATAATTCTGAGGAATTAAGAATGAAGAGTGCTTTTATCCAATTACTTGCTGGTAATTATTATAAAAAACATTCGATGATGGGTGATTATATCAAAGATGAATATGGTGACAAAGTATATACGATTGGATTTACTGCATATAGCGGGGAGGTAGGTAGATTTGGTTACAGCCAGAAATTAAGAGAACCTAAAGTGAATAGTTTAGAGTACATATTAGGACAATCTGATTACGACAACTCCTTACTACCCCTGGAGGGATTGAATCTTTCTAACTATCTTTCAAGACCTTTGGGAAACAAGTACATGAAAAATGACATTTCAAATGTAATGGATGCAGTTATCTTTAATAGAGATATGACTGTACCCCAGATAGATTTGGATCTTTACTACCAAATTGTCCCACATAAAAGGCCTGCTAAACGAGAAGATGATTGAACAGAAATAGAATGCATTCATTTTTTGAAACCACTTAAAGGTTGGGCTGAAGTGAACATTTAGAACTATAAAATCTCAAGATAATTGAGACCCCATTCCCTAAAGTATATTCAGCAAATTCTAACTGCTGCTTCGCAAGGGCCATTTTACATGGAAAATTAGACCTTGCATGGCAAACCATACAAGGTCTTTTTTAAATGTTTTACATCTTTTGCATTGTCAAAGAATAAAAGTAAGTATCGTTGATGCCGTCCCCGTCTAAATCAAAAATTTCAATTTGTTCTAACTTTAGAGTGGTACCGTCATTCGTAACAATATCGTAAATATTCAAATCGTCCATTCCATAGTCAATTTGCAATTTACCTTCACTATCTGTGAATTGCCATGAGAAAGGATTTGACTGATTTTGTTCCGGATAGCATTTAGTTGTTCCTGCATTATCTTCTCCTGTACCATTTTTTTCGAACCTCATGAAATCATCTAATTGGCATTCTTCAATATCGGCCAATGTTGCTAAAGTGTCACCATTTAGTGTTACTAAAACATCCGTTATTCCGAAATTCCTCTCTGTAATCAGATCGGTTTTAGTGGGTGGAGTTGGAGGCGTACGATTCTCATCATCATCATCCTGGCAACCAGTAAAAATTAGACTTGAGAATAGTAAAATAATCAAGGAGAAATTGTGTTGTTTTTTCATGATCTGAATTCTGTTTTTTGTGAGGTGCAATGGTATGCTATTTTTAGTGTTGTAAGCATAAAAGTCAACCGGATAAAAAGGTTAATATGTGAAGTGTCTCCCCAATTGTACACCCCGGCAGTTACTATTTATCAGTGGCTACTAATACTTTTGAATAAAGTGGTGATATATGAATTATGATACTGATATGCCTTTGACTCAAAAGTGGAGTAAATTCAAATATATACTTAGTGGTGTCCTGTTTTTAGTCGGAAATTTATTAGTGGCTCAAGACAGTACTAAATACGTAAAATTATCTACAACCGATTTGGTAGATTATGATGATGATTTGCAACAACTCAGTGATTACTTTAACGGGGTAAAGGTTGTAGGGATGGGAGAATCCACACATGGTACCCATGAGTTCTTTACAATGCGCCATCGTGTTTTCAAATATTTGGTGGAGCATCACGGATACAACACATTTTTTCTTGAGGCAGATTATGCCAATTGCTTACGCGCTAACGAGTTCATTCATGGGAAGGATGATAACGTAAAAGATGTCGTTAGAGAGATAAGAATCTGGCCTTGGATGACCTATGAAATGATTGATTTGATAAACTGGATGAGAGCGTATAATTTGGCACATACTGACGACCAATTAGAATTTATTGGAGTGGATGCACAGCGGTTTATTGAAAATATTGAGAAAATGGACGACCTTTTAGCAGCCAATAACCTTGTTACTACGGATAGTGTCGTATATCAGATGCTTCTGGGCAAAAATTTTTTCTTAATTGATAAAGCCAAAGATTTAGAACAGTACAAGTTGGCATGGGAAGCAAAAAAAGCGATTAATATTAGTTCAATGGACGAAACAGATCATAAGACTTACACTACTCTACTTCGCCACCTCACCCAGTCTCTGAGTGAAAAATATAAGTGGGACAAATATCATGATTACCGGGATCAAAGAATGGCAGAGAATATTATGTTTTTTTTAAAAAATAACGCTGCTGCCAAAGGTTTCTTCTGGGCCCACAGCGGGCATGTGTTCAAAATTACCTACAAGGAAGGAAAGAAGAAAGAGTGGAGCACGGCTGGGGGCCATTTGAGTAAACAATTGGATGGTAAGTACTTTAATATAGGACAAGATTTTGATGAGGGATCCTTTAATGCTTATTATCCGGATCCATCCTCTACGAAAATAATTCACGGGGAAGCCTATACTTTAGGGCCCATCCAGGTAGGCCCTTCTCCGGAAGGTAGTTTCGTAAGCAGATATCGTTATCTTGAAAGCCCGGTATTCATTGATTGTTCGCACCTTCCAAAGAAGGAACGTGTTGGCTTAAGTTCTATTGGAGCGGTCTACTATCTTAAAAAAGATGGAAGTGAAAACCCATTTACACGAAACAATTATCATGGCCGGAAGTCCTTTGATGCAATTATTCTAATTAGTACTTCTACTCCAACTCTGTTGCTAGAAGAAAAGCAGAGCGACTAAGATTGTGTTCTGACCAGGCATAGCTGTTTCTAAACACTATACTTCGACTACAGTAAAAAAGAGAATGGTTATGATCTTCCCCATTAATTTTAAATTGAACTATACACTTTGTTTATCTGTGCTGTAAACGAATACCTGGAAGCTGTTATTAACGGATGAACTAATAAATTCCACTTATGGTTGCATGATATGGTCAACTTTGGTCAAAACAAACCAACCTAGATAACATAGGTGATCGAACCGATCAGGAAAATAAAAACAGACGATACCTCCAAAACGAATTATGGCTGGAATAAAAAATGGAATATAGAAATTCAGCCTTGTCTAGTTTATATCAGTGTAACATCCAATTAGAGAAATACTAAAATTGCAAATAGTAAAAACTCAAAAGTCCTTTCAATCATAAATCTGAACCGAGTAAGGTGAACTGCCGGCCCATATTCCCAGGCCGTTCTCAATATTGCTAAACACCTGTACAGGCTGAGCAAATGGATCTCCCTCGGTGTAATAATAATTTTCAAGCGTGCGTTTGTATTTGTAATAAGCCTCGGAGCAAGAAGTGAGCCTCAACTCTAAGCTCGTGCCTGATACCTGGGTATAGTATGTCTCGACCAGTATTTTGAACCCTTGTAAGTTTCCGTCAAAAAGAGCATCATTAAAAGCAAGGCTGTTGGAATAGTACATAGTTTCAGCTAACTCCAGTTCGGTATTAGAAAGAAGAATCTGATCTGATGTGGTAAAACCTGTGAGACTCCTATATGGCTCTTCGTAGTAAATGGTATCCATAATCGTCATTCCCGTTTGCGGATCATACTGATAGTCAATATAGTAAAGTTGCGTGTTGAAAACTTCAATTACGTAGAAATTTTCGGTGCCTGCCGGGTCATTAATAGTAAATTCTATTTGTAGCTTGTCGACAGTGTTGTCATATTCAGTTACAGAAATGGTCGCGGTATCCCAGGTAGCAATAGGAACTGTAAATGGAGCTAAATCAATAGCATAAATCGATCCGAATGCCCCCGCGGAGGCGCGCACTTCGTAAAGCGCGTTGGCCTGAGCCAGAGCAGTACCGGTATAAATCCCATCTCCGGCGTGCTCCAAAGAGTCTACAAGCTCTCCATTTTCATTAAATACCGCTACTTTCCCATTCGAGATAGTATTCAGACTACCATTTGATACATAGCCCTGACTATTTGAAAGTTCAACGCTAAAAGTCGAGTCTGCCGAAAAAACGCCATTTAATACAAGGCGTGGCTTTGCATCCTCACCGTCATATTCAAGGTATTTTTCGCACCCCAGAAGGATAAAAGCTATCAGGAATGAAACGGGTAAAACTATTTTTTTTCCGGTCATGATCTTAAAATTTGAAATTGTAGCTGAACGAGGGAATAATAGGAAAGATGCTTATTTGAGTCAAACGTGTATTTCCGAAGCGATCATTCGAGAAATAGAGGAAAAAAGGGTTTTGCCGACTATAAGCATTGTACAAACCAAAACTCCAAGTCCTGCTTCCGTAGCGGGTTTCCTTGTGGAGATTTACTCCAATGTCAAGTCTATGGTAAGAGGGCATGCGGTAGTTATTTCGAGATTCAATATAGCCTACATCGCCACCGTAAAATGAGGTATTAAAACCCGGTGCCGGTCTATATCTCTCTGTAGGAAGAGTTACCGCATTTCCGGTACCGTAAACCCAAACCACGCCTACATCAACGCGGTCATTGAACTTGTGGGTTAGTGCTACCGATATATCATGACGTCTATCATACCTGTATGGAAACTTCTCTCCGTTGTTTAGTTCTTCAAACTGCCTATCTGTCCACGAAAGCGTGTATCCAACCCAACCGGTTGTTTTTCCCACTTTCTTTTCAAACATAATCTCGCCACCATAGCTCCAGCCTTGACCGGTCTCTACTTTTGTTTGCCAATTATCGGCATTTCCAAGAAATGAAGCGCCATCCTTATACTCAATAAGGTTTTTCATTTTTTTATAATAGCCTTCCACACTTATTTCGTATTCTTTTTTTATTGTGCGAGCTACTCCGGCTGCTACTTGATGGGATATTTGTGGTTTTATATTGGCAGTAGGAGGAACCCAGAGGTCAGTGGGCAGTCCTATGCCTGCATTTGTTAGGAGGTGCAGGAATTGAGCCATGCTGGCATATGAAGCTTTAACAGCTGTGTTTTCAGAAAGGATAAACCGACCAGAAAACCTGGGTTGAAGAGAATAGTATGTCTTTCCCTCTACATTAAACCCCGAAAAATGAAGACCACCATTGATCTTTAATCTTTCGGTAATTTTAAAATCGTCTTGAACGTAAGTGTAAAACTCATTTGCATAAATCTTTGACGAACCGTATGAGGTATCCTGCTGGGCAAACTCAGAGTCTTCCTTAAAACTGTTAATGCCAGGGTTGAAAGTGTGGTACGTGTAGCTTCCACCAAATTTTATGTAGTGGTCCGGACTTGGTACGTAGTTGAAATCAACTTTCCCACTCCAATCCTGTATTCCCGAGAGGTATTCAATGCGTGAGAAGTTATTGATCGTTTGACCATTTTGCACGTACTTGGTTCGCGATTCATTGAAGATATCAAATTCGTAGTTGCTATAAGTAACTGTGGTATTGCTAAATAACTTGGGATTGAAAATGTAATTCCAGCGGAGTGCTCCAATTCCATTTCCCCACTGAAGACGTGCTTCGTAGCTATCTTCCACTAATTCATTTCCGGTTCCATAGCTATATTTGTCTTTAGCAAAGAAGCGGTCCTTTCCAAAGTATCCGCTTAGATACAGGCGGCTGCGATCAGAAAACTTGTGGTTAATCTTGGCATTCAGATCATAGAAATAATATCCGCCATCTACATCTCCCTGGGCTCTAATAATAGGACGAGCCAAAGCATCTATATAGGTACGCCGGCCCGAAACCATAAACGATGTTTTGTCTTTTATAATCGGCCCTTCCAACGTAAGTCGTGAGGCTACAAGTCCAATGCCACCTTCGCCATGAATTTTCTTGGTGTTTCCCTCTTTCATTCTAATGTCGATTACCGAACTCAATCTGCCGCCATATTCTGCCGGAAAGCCACCCTTTACAAGTTTTACTGAGTTGATAGCATCTGTATTGAAAACGGAGAAAAATCCGAAAAGATGGCTGGCGTTGTAAACAGGCACACCGTCAATAAGTATGAGGTTTTGATCTGGTCCGCCACCGCGCACATATATCCCTGAGCTACCTTCAGACCCGCTTTGAACACCGGGGAGTAGCTGAATCGTTTTCATCACATCACGCTCACCCATTAACACGGGTAGGTCGCGCACTTTATCCATAGAAACATCAATCGTGCTCATTTGCGATTTCTCTATTAAGTCATTTTCCTGGGTAGCGGTAATTTCAACGCCTTTAAGTTCGGTGAGACCGCTCATTTCCATGTCTATGATTTTATTTGCCTTTAGCAAAAAAACCTGAGATTGATTTTGAAAACCAACATAGGAGTAGCGCAGTTTTACCGAATCGGAAGGAAGGGTAAGACTATAGAATCCGTAATTATTTGCGGTGGTTCCCTTTCCGGAAACGTAGTCGTAAATAGTTGCACCGATCAAGGCTTCACCAGAAGCCTGATCTGTAATAGTTCCGGATATTGTGTAAGTGGGTATTTGTGCTATGCCACAGAGGGAAATAAGCAGTAATACGCTGGTCAGGCATAAGCTTCGAATCATGATTAAGGGGTCGTATCAATGGTTTAATCAATTTGCAAAATAACGTTAATATTACATCGAGATTGTGATTTCCCCTAAGAAATATTAAATATAAAATTTGCTGATTAATTGAGAGTTTTGAATATTGGTGAAATCATGTTTTATAGCTTTAGCTATTAGAGGTCTTAAGGGTTTTTATTGTGTTATAATATCAAAGAAACCTCACACAGGAAAAGTCAATATCTATTGAAAATTTCTTGGTATTTAATTAAAATACTTCACCTTATCAGCGTTATTTGGTTAGCTTGATTTGCTCTTGCAATTTAAATGATCTCGTTTGAGAGAAAAGCCCATAAAATCAGTATTTCCAACCTAAAAATACGACTGCCTATTGTATATTCGCGGTTCAAAATAAATTTGATTTTCAAGAAGCCATGTTAATCGCGGTTTTATTAGGTTTTCTCTTTGCTGGTGTTCTGGTTTTTGCCGGAGGGATACTCAAGGGCCGCGCTTCTATTCTGAATGCCGTAATACCTACCGGGCTTTTTATTTATTTTTCAAGTTTGATTCCTGAAGTACTCAGTTCAGGACGGGTGTTCAAATCATATGAATGGGTTAAATCTATGGGGGTAAGCCTCAACTTTAACCTCGATGGCCTGTCATTGATTTTTGTATTAATGATAACCGGGATTGGAGCTCTGGTATTTATTTACACCTCTTCTTACATGAAGGGTAGTGCTCACCTTGACAGGTTTTACGGCTATCTCAGCATGTTTATGGCCTCCATGCTTGGGCTGGTATTGTCAGATAATCTCATTACTATCTTTGTTTTTTGGGAGCTAACCAGCATTACATCATTCTTTTTGATTGGCTACAATAGTCGGCAGGAAGATTCGCGAAAAGCGGCACAAATGGCTTTAGCGATAACTGGCCTGGGTGGTATGCTTCTCCTGGGAGGAGTCTTGATGATTGGCTCCATTGGCGGAAGCTACTCCATTCAAGAGTTACTTAATTCAGGGGCTGCCTTTTCGGCAAATGCTTATTATTCGGTTATTCTTTTCTTCATTATTGGAGCAGCTTTTACCAAGTCGGCTCAATTCCCATTTCACTTTTGGTTGCCCGGAGCAATGAAGGCTCCAACACCGGTTTCTACCTATTTGCACTCTGCAACAATGGTGAAAGCCGGCATCTATTTGCTCCTGAGAATGAGCCCACTTTTGGGTAATGATCCGGCATGGAATAATACATTGATGGCCTTCGGTGGAATTACTATGCTTTATGGTGCCTGGCATACCTTATTTCGCACGGATCTTAAAGGTATTTTGGCATATTCTACAATTTCTGCCTTGGGAATTCTTACTTTTTTAATTGGGATAGGAACGGAAGAAGCACTGCTCGCGGCCTTAATTTTTATTCTTGTTCACGCACTTTATAAAGCAACTCTTTTCCTCGTTGCGGGATCAATTGATAAGGCAACAGGTACAAGAGATATCCTGCGCTTAGGTGGCCTCGGGAAATATATGATTCCAGTAGCAATAGCCGGGTTTCTTGCCGCGGTTTCTAATGCGGGAATGCCGCCCTCATTTGGTTTCCTGGGAAAAGATCTGATTTATGAGGCCACTTTGGGGATGGGTGATATGGCAATTGTATTGACTATTGTCGCAATTTTGACTAATGTATTGCTAGCGTATGCCGGATATGTCGTTGGTATAAAGCCATTCTTCGGCAAACTTCCTGAAGATGAAGATGATGTGAAGAAGCTATCGCCATTTGTTTGGGCTCCTCCCTTTATACTGGGTGTTCTCTGTATTCTTTTCGGATTTTTTCCCGGTATTGGCGAAAGCCTTGCAAAACCAGCCGTCGCCGCTGTTCTGGGCGAAGAGTATGATTTTCATCTAAAATTATGGCACGGGTTTAATAACATTTTACTTCTAAGTGGTATTACCATTGTGTCTGGTCTCGCATTGTACTTTTTAATAAAGCCCAGCCAAAAGAAAGTTGATTTTATTAGCAAAGCTGATTTTATCGCTCCTGAATCGCTTACTCAGTTATTTGCATTTGGATTCGAACGTTTCTCCTTATTCTGGACTCGTTTGCTGACCAGTGGCTATCTGCGCTATTATATTCTTACAATCATGTTTTTCGTCGTAGGCATAGTTGGTTATGAGTTATTCGCAGGGGCACATGTCTACATGGATTTTAGCACCTTAAAGGAGGTGTCGTTTTATGAAATGGGCACTGTATTTATCATGATATTGAGTATGGGAGTTATTGTGTCCAGCTCTTCAAGACTTACAGCCGTAGCGGCTTTAGGCGTTATGGGCTATGCTATTTGTATCATATTCGTAATTTATGGAGCCCCTGATTTGGCTATGACCCAATTTGCTATCGACACCCTTACCGTTATCTTGTTTGTATTAGTGCTTTATAGATTACCAAAGTATTTGAAGTTGAGTGATAACCGTTCGCGCGTTCGCGATGTTATCGTTTCTATTTCTTTTGGAACTTTAATAACTCTGATTATACTACAGGTTTTGGCTCAGCCTGTTACCAAAGAAATAAGCGCTTTTTACGCACAAAACGCTTATACCCTCGCTAAGGGTAAGAATGTGGTGAATGTAATACTGGTAGATTTTAGAGGAATAGATACTATGGTGGAAATCACGGTGCTTGCCATCTCTGCTCTTGGTGTGTTTAGCTTATTGAAACTCCAAATGAAAAACCCCGAAATAGACTAGACCATGAATTCACTTATTCTACGCACGGCCACTAATTACATACTTCCGCTATTGCTTATGTTTTCTGTGTTTATATTGCTGCGCGGACATTACCTGCCCGGTGGTGGTTTTGTTGGAGGACTCATTGCAGCCGTTGGGTTTGTGCTGCACATGTTTGCTCATGGCGTTGAAAGAACTCAAAGTTTGCTCGGAATTCATCCCGGTTACCTTTTGCCATTTGGCCTCAGTCTTGCCCTAATAAGTGGTTTCGCCCCCGTTTTTTTTACAGGAGAGCCATTTATGACAGGTGTTTGGCTCAAAGATCCTATCCCCGTAATCGGCAAAGTGGGCTCGGCGCTCTTTTTTGATATAGGGGTTTACCTCGTAGTTTTCGGGGTATCTCTTACTATTTTGTTCACGATATCTGAAGAGGCTTAGCCAATGGAATTACTCCTTGCCATAACGATAGGTTTACTTTACGCTTCGGGTATTTACATGATGCTGCGCCGTAGTTTGGTGAAACTTATTATAGGAATTATCCTGCTGGGAAATGGTGTAAACCTCCTTATTTATCTCCTGGGCCGAATTACTAAAGGTAGTTCACCAATCATACCGGATGGATTGAGCACATTTGCCGCAGCTTATGCTGACCCTGTGCCGCAAGCCCTTGTCCTTACTGCAATTGTAATTAGCTTTGGCCTGCAAGCTTTTGCTATTATTCTTATTAAGCGGGTGTTTAAAGTTGTGAATACCGACGATTTAGATGAATTAAGTTATAACGAGGAGGACGAGACGATATGACAAAACTTATTCTTCTTCCAATTTTATTTCAGGCCTTTATGGCGATAGTGCTTTTGTTTTTCTATACAAAAACAAATACGCAGAAGGTCATTAGTGTGGCAGGCAGCTTTGTGAATCTATTAATTGCTGCGCTCTTGTTTTATACTGTATGGAAAGGGGGTAGTATTTCTGTTCAAGCCGGTAATTGGAAAGCCCCTTTTGGTATAACCTTTATTGCAGATACCTTAGCGGCTACTCTGGTGCTGCTCACCGCTATTGTCGGGGTTGCTGTTTCTTTCTTTTCGGCGTTTACTATAGCCCGTGACCGACTCCGCTTCGGCTACTTCCCAATCTTCCATTTCCTCCTAATGGGTCTTTCAGGGGCTTTTCTTACCGGCGATATCTTTAACCTCTATGTGTGGTTCGAGGTCATTATCATAAGTTCTTTTGTGCTTATTACTATCGGTAGCCAGAAAAAACAGCTGGAAGGAGCTGTAAAGTATTTTGCGCTCAATATGCTCGCATCTATTATTTTCCTCACGGCCCTTGGTATATTATACGGCCTTACCGGTTCGCTAAATATGGCCGACTTATCGGGCAAAATTGCGGCAATTGAAAACCGGGGATTGGTAAATGTTTGTGCCTTGTTCTTCTTTATCGGTTTTGGAATCAAAGCTGCGATTTTTCCAATGTATTTCTGGCTTCCTGATTCGTATCACACTCCACCTACGGCGGTAACGGCGGTATTTAGCGGATTACTCACTAAGGTAGCTGTTTATGCGCTTATTCGCGTATTTACGGTCGTGTTTGTCCCAGATGACTTCTTTATGCAGCTCTTTATAATTTTAGGTGTACTCACTATTTTTAGCGGGGGAATAGGGGCTCTGGTGCAAAGTAACATCCGGAAAATATTCGCATACCTAATTATATGCCACATCGGCTTTATGATCGTAGGGTTGGGATTGTTTACAGAGTTGGCGCTTGCAGGAATGATTTTTTACCTCATTCACGATATTGTTGTGAAGACTAACCTGTTTCTAATCAGTGGTATTATTGTGAAGATAAAAGGTACTGCAGATATTCGTAAGCTTGGCGATATTTATAACGACTATCCAAAAATAGCGCTACTATTTGCTATTTCGTTGTTTTCAGTTGTTGGTATTCCGCCTCTATCCGGTTTCTGGCCTAAAGTATTACTCATTCTTGGCGGAATCGAGGCTGATAATTATCTGAGTGTTGGTATAGTTCTTTTTGGTAGTTTTATAACTCTGGTTGTTATAGCAAAACTTTGGGCGCAGGTTTTTTGGAAATCAACAAATGAAATAGAACCCCGGGAAGATCTATTATACTATGACAACATGCGACGTAGCAGGAAAATTGGGATATTGCTACCAGTGGTTTTTCTAAGCATAGTTACCCTTTACATTGGTTTTGGCGCCGAAAGTGTAAATTTAGTTGCCAGCCGGATAGCATCAGAACTAATTGATGTGCAGCCCTATATTGAAACGGTAATGAAAAAATAGGAAAGATGCGAAAGAAGTTTTTGATTAATAATATGTTGATGCTGGTATGGGTTGCCCTTACGGGCGAATTCATGTTCCCTAACTTCTTGTTTGGATTTTTAATCGGCTTCCTCGCTATTTGGATGGCCGAAAGAAACCGTTCCGGTAGGAAATACTTCAAGCTTATTCCCACTGCTATAAGTTTTATTGGGTTTTTCTTTTTTGAATTGATAAAAGCGAATATTCAAGTAGCGTATGAGGTTATGACGCCAACGCTTTATATGAAACCCGGAATAGTTAAGGTGCCGCTTGATGCCAAGACCGATTTGGAGATAACCATGCTTGCTAATCTTATTTCGCTTACACCAGGTACGCTTAGTCTGGATGTAACAGAAGAAGGTGACGCCCTATTCGTGCATGCAATGTATGTAAATGACAAAGAGGCGTTTATTCATGGTATTAAAAATGGATTTGAACGAAAAGTATTAGAATTGCTGCGATGACGTTATACGAATACCTTCAGTTAGTAATTTTACCCATTTTGGCACTGAGCGCAATACTCATATTTGTAAGGTTTCTTCTTGGTCCCCATCTTAGTGACAGGGTCGTAGCCCTTGACTTGCTTATTACAACTGCCATCGGAGCCATTAGCGTTTTTGCGGTGGTTTTTAATGAAAAAGATTATTTGGATGTAGCCATTATTCTGGCACTTATAGCCTTTTTAAGTACTGTTGCATTTTCATATTATATCGAAAAAAGAAAACGAAAATGATGAATATTGTTATTGCAGCAGTTATCACTTTTGGTGCTTTGTTTGTACTCCTTGCCGCTATTGGCATTGTGCGAATGCCAGATTTGTACCTACGTATTTCGGTTACCACAAAGGCTGCCACACTTGGTGTTGGTCTGATCTTGATCGGAGCAGCAACGTATTTTGGCGAGGCATCTATTACAACCAGAGCATTGGCCATCGTATTCTTTTTATTACTCACCGCTCCGGTAGGTGCTCACCTTATTGGAAAGGCATCTTACTTTGTAGGTATAAGGCTTTGGGAAAAATCAGTAATTGATGAGCTGAAGGACGATACACATACTGACTCATTGCTTGGGCTGAAACACGAAGAGGAAAGAGAATCAGATGCAAAGAAGAAAGGTGATTCTTTTAAGGAAGACTCACCTTCAGAGTCTAATGAGTAATTCTTCTATCGTTCACAAAGTATTACACCCATCGGAAGAATTAAAAAATGCCGCTACGTAAGGCGACTATTGGGCAGATAGCTCATTTTCAATAGAATGATTACTTTTATGTCTTGATCAATCATTAATATTATGGAAATGAAGTTGGGAGCATTCTCGATAAGCTTAAGTGTAAAGAATCTCGAAGTAAGCAAGGCTTTTTACGAAAGTATGGGCTTTAAAGTATTTGCGGGCGATCTTTCTCGACATTACTTAATCATGAAAAATGAAGATTCGCTGATTGGACTTTTTCAGGGAATGTTCGAAAATAACATCCTTACCTTTAATCCGGGTTGGGATAGCAATGCAAATATTCTCGATGATTTTGATGATGTGAGACAAATTCAAAAGAACTTAAAAAATGCCGGAGTAAAATTACAAAGCGAGGCTGATGAGGATTCTAAGGGCCCTGCTAGTATCACATTTTTTGATCCGGATGGAAATGTGATCCTGATCGATCAGCATGTTTGATTAAAGAGTATTCTCATTTACTTTTCAGAGTCTCTACGTCTCTATTGCTTCATAGCGTTGCCTGAAATCCTTTACTAACCATCCTGCGCGAATCAACATCCAAACCAAAAAGGCTACCCATATTCCCAAAAGAGAAGGAGCGAAGGTGTGAAAACCCACGGCAATAGGTACAAATCCCAGCAATGTTGCTGCTGCGAGTAAGTTGCGAAGGAGCTTGGTGTTGCCAATACCCTTGTACAAGCCATCGAGTGCAAATGCCAGTGCATTGATAGGTTGTGAAAGAATAACCAACCAAAATACACCGTTAAAAATATCGATCACTGTTTGATCGGTAGTAAAAAATGAAGCAATTAAAGGATAGAGAATTACATAAACCACTCCCAGTGAAGTCCCTATCCAAAAAGAAATTTTACCAATTCGAACTCCCAAACGGTATAGCCCGGCTTCATTGTTCTCCCCAAGAAGCCTTCCGGCCATCGCATTTCCGGCATGAGCATAACCGTCTATAAAAAACGATGAGAAAAGCCAGATATTTAGAGCGATGGTGTGAGCGGCAACAACTTCTTCGCCATATCCCGTCGCGTAACGCGTCGCCAGATAAAATGTAAGATTAAGAAGGATGGTGCGCAGAAAAAGATCCCAGCTCATACCTGCCAGCCACTTAAATTGCGGATTGATTTTTGGCGAAAGCCGAAGATTAAAAGGTGTGCGCCAAAGCAAAAAGAAAAGCGCCAAAACAAACATGGTTAGCTGGGCAGCAAGACTGGCCCAGGCAGCACCTTCCAGTCCGAGCGGCTCAACGATACCATCGATTCCAAAAATGAGAACATAATCTAGCACTACATTGATCAATGCTCCAATTAAAGCTATTACCATAGCCCAGGAAGTATTCTGCAGACCTCTGAAAACGCCAAAAAGTAGGAGGGTGGCAAGCGTAAACGGAAAGCCCATTGAGCGGATTGAAAAGTAGCGATTGCAGGTGTCTAGCACCTCGCCTTGTGCATTGTAAAGTTCAAATATTTGTGTGGAAAAAATGGAGGTAAGAGCGTAGAAACCAATTCCCAAAAGCAAGTTTGCAAATAAAGCCTGTGGAATAAGCGAGGCCACTTCGCTCAGCTTCTTCTGACCATAATGCCTGCTTACAATGGCTGCAATGGCGGTTAGCGTCTGAGCAAGAATCCAAACCGACATAACATAAAATCCACTGGCAATTCCTACGGCAGCAAGCTGGGTGGTGCCGGTGCGCCCAATAAAAGCAATATCAACAAGCGAAATAACCGGCTCGGCTATGCCCGTGAGAATAGCAGGAATGGCCAATTTGTTAATCGCTTTATTGCTTATGCTATTTACTTTCGGATTTTCCAACAAGGGCAAAACTAAGTTTCTAAAGGGAATTTTTCACCATAGAGACTACTTCTCAGCGTTTATTAAGCTGTTGAGCATACCTTTAAAAATGAATCCGTGAAATGGCAATACAGAATACCAATAGATTCGTCCCCATAGTCCTTTGGGCCGAAAAGTAGCCG
Source organism: uncultured Cryomorphaceae bacterium (assembly GCA_963748925.1). GTDB lineage: Bacteria > Bacteroidota > Bacteroidia > Flavobacteriales_D > Cryomorphaceae > Cryomorpha. The sequence continues at coordinate 323,863 of CAVVKG010000003.1, forward strand.
TTTGAACCAATTTATCATCCTGAACTTCAAATTCAAGCCAGGCCTCGCCGGGGAGCTTCATTTCTGCAAAAAGTAAAAGTCTTTTTTCTTCCTTGTCGGCAAAAAGTACGCGCCAAAAGTCGAGTGTGTCGCCGGTGGCGAGGTCAGTAGGACTCGTGCGGCCACGCCTCAGTCCCACACCTCCCCATAACTTATCGATGAACCCGCGGGTGCGCCACAGCCAGTTTCCATAATACCAGCCATTACGTCCACCAATTGACCATAGTTTATTCAAGCGTTTGCTCTTCGTTTTTTATTTCACAGCTTCGGGTATCTACAAAACATCCATATTCCGGAACTTTAATGTAGTCAGAGACTGCGATTTTAAAGTCACCGCTTATAAAAGAGTCTTTCCAGCTGCTGATTACCGAGTTGTCTTGTATTTTCGCGAGAGCGCGTTTCACAGCTTCCTGATACGACAGAGGCTGTATACCGAGCATTTCTGCCAGATCATTGTTTCGACATATTACTTCCACCTTCATGCTGTCTACCAGGTTTACCGCCAGATTATAGGATGTAGAAGTGATAAAGTAAAGCCAATATGAGGAGAGCTTTGGAGTCATTACGGGAACAATACCAATAGATCGTTTCAGGTCTCGCGCTTTGGCATATTTCAATAGCATCTCCTTGTAGGTGAGAATGTCGGGACAACCAATGTCAAAATTCTTATCGTAAGTTCGTTCATCAAATAGCGATTTCACCAGGAACCGCATGACATCTGCTATGCCAATAGGCTGGCACTTTGTATTTAGCCATCGGGGGGCAATCATAACAGGGAGCTTTTCAACCAAATCGCGTATTATCTCAAACGACGCACTTCCCGAACCTATTATGATGCCGGCGCGCAGCGTTGTGCAATGATACTTGCCTTTAGAAAGTTCGATCTCAACATTTTTTCGTGATTCCAAATGTTTCGATAAGCTCTTCTCATTTATTATTCCACTAAGGAAAATGACTTGTTTTGCTTCGGTTTTTTCGATGGCTTCTCTAAAATTCACCGCCGACTTTTCTTCGAGCTCCTCATAGTTTTCAGAACCTGCCATCGAATGAACGAGGTAGTATGCCCCATCAATATCTTGAGGGATTTTATGGAGCGATTCAGCATCGAGCAAATCCACTTCTATTACCTCTGTCACAGATTTAAGTGAATTGGGAGGGGTAAACCGGTTCGCATCGCGCGTGCAACAAACAATATGATGACCTTCCTTTGCCAGTTCAGTCATGAGCCGTTTGCCAATGTAGCCAGTTACACCTGTGAGTAGAATCTTCAAGATTAGAGCGTTTTATTACACTGTATTACAACCGAAACCGCCAGATGTTTAATAACGAAAGGATCATCTAGCGCATTTCTTCAATCTCTCCGCCCGGTCCATCGGGAACAGGCATCCAGTGCGTAACATCCGCAAAGTAATGATTGCTTTGGCCTTCGCCAAGCCAAAAGTGAGCGCCGAATTTTTCGCGCTTGGGGTTCTTTATCCCAAAAAAATCTTGAGCAAAACGCAGAAAAATTACTGGTAGAAATCGCTTTTCACCCGTCTTACCTGGTAAGTAAATTTCATTTTTCGGCAAAAATGCCAGTACTCTTTGCCCGTTTTCCGGAAGGGCCTCTTCTATACTGATCCAGCTCATAGATGTCTGAGTTTTTGGTAAAATTAGCCAATCAAATAAACTAGCCGAATTATTGACGAATTTTAAAGCTTCCATTTCTTATTTAAAGCTTAAACCCGCACGCGTAATACTTAGTAGGAATTCCTTTATGAGCTTTTTTACACTTGCAATTGGCTTAATTTTTCTGCTCTTTCGCACCTTCAAAGAAACTTTATGAAAAAACTATCTATTCTATTAGCTTTCATTTGCAGTGTTTTTTTCTCAATCAGCACAAGCGCACAGCCATGTGTAGATGGTATGGCGGGAATGTATCCTTGCGATAATGTAGATCAAATTTCTATGATTCCCCTTTCTCGTTTTTTTACCGAGAATGCCAACGATATTTGGGGATGGACGAGTCCTGAAACCGGAAGGGAATATGTTGTTTTAGGCCTTCATAACAAAACTGCTTTCTTAGATATTACCTCACCGGCTTACCCAATTTATTTGGGCTATGTGCCAACTGTTAGCGAAGGTTCCTTGTGGCGTGATGTGAAAGTGATTGACAACTACGCTTACATCGTTTCCGAAGAAGAAAATCACGGTATGCAGATATTCGACCTTACTCGTTTAGAGGACCTTACTGCCGTGGGCGCTCCTCATATATTTGGAGAAGATGCGTATTATGGCAATTTTGGAAATGCACATAATGTGGTCGCGGATACCGCCAACAAATTCGTTTATGGAGTTGGAACTTCAACTTTCGATGGTGGGCTGCATGCAATAGATGTATCAGACCCGCTTAATCCCGCTTACGCCGGAAGCAATAGTCAGGGAGGATACGTACATGATGCGCAAGTGGTAACATACATCGGTCCTGATGCAGAACATACGGGAAAGCAAATTTTGGTTGGCTACAACGCAGACCGCCTGGTAATTTACGATGTAACCGATAAAACGGATATCGTGATTATTTCAGAAACGACATATGAGGATGTCGGATATACGCATCAGGGCTGGTTTACTGAAAATATGCAATACATTATCAGCAACGATGAAACCGATGAAGTGGATTTTAATCTCAACACCCGAACAATCGTTTGGGATGTGAGCGATTTGGATAATCCGGAGGTGATAAATTATGTTGACCTTGAGAACACTTCTATTGATCACAATCTTTATATTGATGGCGACATGCTTTACGAATCCAATTATACCAGCGGTTTGCGCATTTTTGATTTACTTGAAGTAGGATCAGGACATATCGAGCCTTTTGGGTTTTTTGATGTGCAACCTAGTTCCGATCTTCCATTTTTCGTAGGAACATGGAGCAATTACCCTTATTTTGAAAGTGGTATAATTCCGGTTAGTGGCATGTACACGGGATTGCATATCGTTAAGCCCCAGTATTTTAATCTTTTAAGCAATGTGGTAAAAGTTTGCGATGAGAACACAGCATCCCTCCCTATCTCTATTCAGAAGCGAATTTTCGGTACGGTTTCTTATTCCGTTGAAATGGAGTCTGCGGCCGGATTAAACCCCGAATTAGAACTAGTCGAAACCGTTGGCGCCCCTGCCACAAATCAGGTTAACTGGACGGGACTCAACATGCTTGCTCAAGGCTATTATTCAGGAGAGGTGGTTATTTCTTTTAATGGAAGTGAAGAGCGATTGCCTTTTGTGCTGGTTAAGGGAGATGAGTTAACGGGTAACGTTACCCCAAGCCCGGTGAGTCCAAATTTTGATGTGGTTCCTTATCAGGATGTGTTGTTCACTTTTACCGATCCGCAGCCAGGAATGGTTACGCTAGAGGTTTCAATGGATGAGGATTTTAATGAAATAGTTTATCAGGAAACGTTTTACAATTCGTCTACTTCTGTTGAGGCCACTATGCCATTTGATATGTCAACTTATTTCTGGCGTTTAGTTAAGCCTCAAGCATGCGGCGAAGAGGTGATCAGTAATACAGCTTCCTTCACAATTGATATTTCGAGCAGTATTTCTGATGTTACGGCTTCTGCCAATTTTGAATTATTCCCCAATCCCGCTACCAATTTGGTTTACATAAGCGGTGAAATTTCTGAATCGGCCGTTTATCACATTTATGATGTGGCCGGCAAGGAGGTAGATCGCTGGACCGGAACAGGAGTAAACGGGTTTTCAATATCGAATCTGGAGCCGGGTCTATATATTGTAAAATCCGACAAAAGCCGGGTGGGTGTTCGCCTGTTGATTCAGTAAAATTAAGGGAGACATATTATTTCACATCTTCCCAGAGCTCAATGTAGTTGCCTTCGGGATCGTTGAGCCAGGCGAATTTACCCTCTTCGTGACTGTTTATTTCACTTACAGGCACTAGAAGTGATTTCAAAGTGTTGATGATCTCCTCGATGTTCACCACTCGCAAGTTTATGGTAAAGCTTTTATCGGCAATGAAAGGTCTGTCTTTGTTATAGAGTATTGAAAAAATTGAATATCTCTCCCGCTCAGATTTGAGTTCTCTGTAAGGGAAGGTAATGTAGTAAGCCTTCGATTTTTCCGTGTAACCATAGGAAAGTTTGAGACTTCGTTCATACCACTCCGCCAGTAATTTGGGGTTTTCAGAATAAATAAAAATACCACCAAGAGCCGTAACCATCTTATAAATTATTGTTTGGGTTTCAGAGGATAGTACATTTTACAGTGCATATTCCCCACATGAACTATTATTCCAATTGGTTTGTTCAAATGGTCGAAAAGCCTGAAATTTGCAGAATACAAAGAAACTATGCTGGGATTAAAAATGCCAACCGACCCGCGCTGGGTAAATATCGTAGAAAAAAATATTGAAGAAATTCTCACCGACCATGCGTGGTGTGAGCAAAAAGCGGCTAGTTCGGCTATTAGTATTATGGTTCGCTTCCCTGAATATATGGATTTGGTAGTGGAAATGACCGCTTTGGCAAAAGAGGAGATGGAGCATTTTGGTCTTGTTCTCGAAAAAATTCAGGAACGCGGATTGAAGCTCGGATTTGAACGCAAAGATCCCTATGTAAAAGATTTGTCAAGTCATATTATTAAAGGCGGAAACCGCACGCAACAGTTAGTTGAGCTTCTGCTGATGGCAGCTATGATAGAAGCCCGGAGTTGTGAGCGTTTTAGGGTACTTTCTGAAGAAATTGCAGATGAAGACCTCCGAAAATTTTATCGCGGATTAATGGCGAGCGAAGCAAGACATTACACGCTATTCTTAAGATTTGCCCGCAAATATGGCGAGGGAATAGATGTAGATAGACGCTGGAATGAATTTCTAGAATTCGAAGGTAGCTTAATGGCGAAATATGGAAAGTCAGAGACTATTCACGGCTGATTTTAATTAACTTCCTCAAGCGCAGCGCGCCATTTCTCAGGAATCTCAATCGTTTTATTCTCCTTGTAGTTAAAGCACACGACTACAGATTTTCCGGTAGTGCATTCAATCCAGTTTCCATTGTCGTTTTTAATAATGCGATAGTTCACATCAAAACTCTTATTCCCTATCCTTGAAACCCAGATCTCTATTCGCGCTTCATCTTCCAGATGAATTGGGGCCTTATAATCAATTTCGTTTCGAGCCAACAAAGTGCCTTCGCTAGACCAATCCCATTTGGTGTCTATTAATTCACTGAAAAAGTCCTTGCGTGCTTCTTCAAAGTAGCTGATGTATATGGCATTATTCACATGACCTATTACATCGATATCATTAAAGCGAATATGAATTGGGAAAGATTTCTTCATTGCAATAGTTAAGCTGTTGGGTTCATAATAATACTAAAAACAGTAATGCTGTTTGGATCGCGATCATACGTGAGTTTATCCAAAGCAGATTGTACATTTTTAGCGCTGAAGTAAGATGTCTCCAGGGTATCATCAGTCGCCTTTTTCCATTGTAAAGTGTAGGAGTTATCCTTGTCTTTGTAACTCTTTACGTAGGCGAGCATTTTTTTAAGCACGTCTATTTTGTCATACCCATCTTCTGAATGAAAAAGGAATGACTGATTGTGGCGGGGGTTTACCGTCACCAAATGCAAGGTGGTTTTGCCATCGCGCTCACCAAAATTGTAGACAAGGCTGTTTGGACCCAATCCGATATATTCTCCTATCTCTCCCTGTATTTTTGAGAGCTCAATATTCTTGTCTGTCATTTATATTCAATTTCAATTAGGTGTCAAACTTACTGAATTCTGAGTTCTTACTTTTAAATTCCGGAACAATCTCCTTTAACTTCTGAACCATCTTATCGTTGTTTTGTTCCTCAAAAAGTTCGATAAGACTGTAAATTTCTTTTTCCACTATTGCCAGATCGTAAATTCGCACTTTGGCTATCTTGATTTGAGGATGATGTGTTGGAAGGGTATTCTCTTCAGAGTTAAGCAATTCTTCATACAGTTTCTCGCCGGGGCGCATGCCCGAAATCACAATATCAATATCTTTTCCAAGTTCCAGCCCGCTCAATTTTATCATTTGCCTCGCCAGGTCGATAATCTTAACCGACTCACCCATATCGAACACGAATATTTCGCCACCCGAACCCATGGCGCCAGCCTCAAGCACCAACTGACAAGCTTCGGGAATGGTCATAAAAAACCGGGTTACTTCCGGATCGGTAACGGTTACGGGGCCACCCGCTTCAATTTGCCTTTTAAATAGCGGAATCACAGAACCGTTGCTTCCCAATACATTTCCAAAGCGCGTAGTGATAAACTTTGTTTTGGAAGCTGCAGAATTGCTCTGGGCATAAATCTCAGCTACCCGTTTTGAGGTGCCCATTACATTGGTTGGATTAACCGCCTTATCGGTAGAGATGAGCACGAAAGTTTCTACGTCATGCGCTATGCTGAGGTCTACCATTGTTTTGCTTCCAAGTACATTGGTTAAAACGGCTTCTGATGGGTTTAACTCCATTAATGGCACATGCTTATAGGCCGCCGCGTGATATACCACTTGTGGCTTAAGCTTAGTAAAAAGGTTCTTCATGCGCTCATACCTTCGTATATCACCAATTACTACTTCGAAATTAATATCCGGAAAATTGCGGTTTATCTCAATCTCAAGCTCGTAAATCGGCGACTCTGCCTGGTCAAGGGCAATGATTTTGGCGGGTTTGTAATGCGCAATTTGCCTTACCAGTCCACTCCCAATAGACCCAGCTGCACCAGATACTAAGACCACCTTGTCTTTGAGCTGGCTTTCTACATTTCCGTCATCGAGCTTAATTACATTTCGTCCCAGCAAATCTTCAATCTTTATGTCTTTTATTTGCTTGAAGCTAAGCTCTCCATTTATCCAACTATCGGCGGCGGGAACGTTTAGCACCTTCGTTTTGTATTTTAGTGCAGTTTCAATAACCCGCCTTTTGCTTGCTGCATCGGGGTTTTGAATGGAAATGATAATATTAGATATCGTTCCCTTCTGCAGCAGAGCAGCCAATTCTTTGGTATGGAATATCTGTTTTCCTTCCAGCCGCTTTCCTACTTTATTTTTGTCGTCGTCAATGAATGCAACAACATTGTAGTTTATTCCTGCATCCCTGTCAAGCGTTCTTTTGGTAATAACCCCTGCTTCACCCGCACCATAAATGAGTACGCTAAGCCGCTCCGATCTGGGATTATTTAATTCCATATAAATAATCTTTACGCCTATGCGAAATGTAATGAGCAGTGCAGCGGAAATAAGAAAGTCTAAAATAACAATGGTTATGGGCAGAAAATAGGCTCCATCCCAAAAATAAAACTTTAAGGGATTGAAAAGCATCATAATGGTCGATCCGATGGCGAGGGCTTTTAATAAGCGAATGGAATCCTGCGTGCCTGTGAACCGAATAATGCCCGCATAGGTTTTGCCCACCATAAAAGACAGTATTCGAATGACCATATAAATGGGGAGTGCGAAAAGTAGCGGCCCGATTTCAACTGCAGGAATGCTAAATTCAAAGCGCAACATGTACGCTGAGAAAAGCGAAACCAGCACGATGAAAGTATCTATCAGGAAAATTATCCAGCGAGGAACATTTTGATTCGGAAATATCATACAGTACTAGGTGATCGCGTCAAATATACAATAATTCATATCCGCCGCACCTTCCTGTTTTCCCGTTTAATAATGTTACTTTTGCGCCCCAAATACATCTATCATGAAAAGAACAGCTTTATATAAAAAACATGTTGATCTAGGTGCCAAAATGGTTCCTTTTGCAGGATACGAAATGCCCGTACAATATACAGGCGTGAAAGAAGAACATATCGCCGTACGGAAAGGTGTGGGTATGTTTGATGTTTCCCACATGGGTGAGTTTTATATAATGGGTGAAAAAGCACTTGAATTGCTTCAAAAAGTTACTACCAATGACGTTTCAAAGCTTACTCCCGGCAAAATTCAATACAGTTGTATGCCTAATGGCAAAGGCGGTATAGTTGATGATCTTCTGGTGTACTGCATTTCTGAAACCACGTATTTACTGGTTGTGAATGCCTCTAATATCGAGAAGGACTGGAACTGGATTAGCAGCCAAAACACTATGGGAGCTACCATGGAAAACGAAAGTGACTCAATTTCACTTTTTGCTGTTCAGGGTCCAGACACCAATAAGGCGCTTCAAGGTCTTACCGATGTTAATCTTGACAAGATGAGCTACTACACCTTTAATATCGGCAACTTTGCCGGGGTAGAAGATGTGATCATTTCAGCTACGGGTTATACCGGTTCGGGTGGTTTTGAGATTTATGTTAAGAATAAGGATGCCGAGAAAGTTTGGGATGCTATAATAAAGGCAGGAGAGGAGCAAGGCTTAAAGCCGATAGGTTTAGCTGCACGGGATACGTTGCGTCTTGAAATGGGTTTTTGCCTTTACGGAAATGATATTGATGATACCACATCGCCTATAGAAGCAGGTCTGGGCTGGATTACCAAGTTTACAAAAGATTTTATTGATAAGGATTTACTGCTTGCGCAAAAGGAGAATGGAACCGAGCGCAGGCTCGTAGCTTTTAGCATGATAGATCGAGGTATTCCCCGTAAGGATTACAGAATATTAGATGAGGATGGAAATGAAATTGGAGTCGTAACCTCCGGTACACAAAGTCCATCGCTTGACAAAGCGATAGGTATGGGCTATGTTAAAACAGCATTCAAAACAGCGGGTACCGAGATATTTATTGAGGTAAGAAATAAATCGCTGAAGGCAGAAGTAACCAAACTTCCTTTTTATAAAGCAGATTGATGGCAGAAGAGAATAAAAAGAAATTTCGGGTGGAAGTATGCTTTTCACCAGATGAATTTGATCTTTATAAGCAAGAGTATTCAGTGGTGGTAGCAATAGATGTGCTGCGCGCTACAACTGCTATATGTACGGCTTTTGAACATGGAGCCGATAAAGTTATTCCGGTGAGCACTGTTGCCGAAGCCCTCGTTTATAAAAACAAGGGCTTTATGGCCGGTGCCGAACGAAATGGGCAGATCGTAGAAGGGTTTGAATTTGGTAATTCACCTTACAGCTACATGGGCGATGCGGTGAAAGGTAAAACCCTGGTTTTAACCACCACAAATGGTACACGAGCCATTAATATTGCGGCTGCTACGCACAAAGTAATCGTTGGGGCATTGGTAAATCTCGATGCTGTAATTAAGTATTTAATTGACCAGCCTGATGATGTATTATTGCTCGCTTCGGGCTGGCAGGGAAAGTTTAACCTTGAAGACAGCATTTGCGCAGGCGCCATTACCGAAGCTTTGCTGGAAAGCGGAAAATATATGAGCGATGAGGACTCAACAATAGCTTCTATGTTCTTGTTTAAAGAGGCGAGAGTAAATTATTTCGGATTCTTAAAAGCGTCTTCACACCGCCGCAGACTCCGAAACTTAAACCTTAACGAAGACATTAAATATTGCCTTACGCCAAACCAAACGAAGGTAATACCAGTCTATCGGGATGGTGCACTGGTAAAAATGGAATTATGAGCATTTCAGATAATCTGAAAAAAATAAAATCGGAACTGGGCGAAGGGGTTGCCCTGGTCGCAGTTTCAAAATATAGTACAAACGAAGAAATTCAAGAAGCCTACGATGCAGGTCAGCGTGATTTTGGTGAAAATAAAGCCCAGGATCTTGAAGCCAAGAAGGAGGTTTTGCCCAATGATATCCGCTGGCATTTTATAGGACATCTGCAGCGTAATAAGGCCAAGTATATTGCAGACTTCATTCATCTGGTTCACGCGGTAGATAGCTTTAAGCTCTTGAAAGAGCTCAATAAGCGAGCAGCAAAAACGCATAGGCTACTACCATGCCTGGTACAAATGCATATTGCAACCGAAGACACTAAATTCGGCATGGATCAGTCTGAAATAGAGAATCTTCTCGCCGATCCCAAAGTTGCCGAACTGCAAAACGTTGAGATCGTAGGCCTTATGGGAATGGCTACAAATACAGACGATACGTCTAAAGTGAACGAGGAATTTGCCACGCTGAAGAATCTCTTTGACACGTTGAAAGAAAAGGATCTGCCGAAAAATGTGCGCATGGAACAGTTGAGCATGGGTATGAGCCAGGATTATAAACTGGGTGTAGACAATGGGTCAACCATGGTGCGTATCGGAACAGCCGTTTTTAAAAATTAAATTGATTATGGAAAAAGCAAATAGTAAAAGAACAGATACATTGCTTACCGCCTTGTTTTCTACGAATGCTGATACAGTCCGTGGAGCTTTAGATAAAGTGCCATCGCAAGGAAATGCACGCATGGTAATTCCACTTCTTAAGACTTATAAATCGTGGGACCACGAAGCTGATATCCAAGAAAAAATAGCCGTTATACTTGGACAAATAAAAACAGAATCTGCTATTCCTGAATTGGTTGAAGCCCTTGAGGATCCGGAATTTGACAATGAACGAGCTTTGATCTTATCGTCTTTCTGGCATGCCGGACTTTTCCCTATCAATGATGTTAATGTGCTGGTGCGTCACGCTATCAGGGGCGATTTTTTCGTTGCCCTCGAGGCACTTACAGTTATTGAAAATATTGACGCCCCTTTAGATACGGAAATGCTTCAGGATGCTATCTTTGATATTGACGAATTTATTGACGAGCATCCGGATGCTCCGCATGCCGAATTATTAAATCAACTGAAAGAAGTAATTACCACATTTTACAATCAATGATAAAATCGATTTTTTATTCAGCCCTTCCTCTTATTCTAGCCGCATTTTTATTTGGCTGCAGCGGAAACCCAAGCTCAGAAAAAGATTCTGAAGCTACTCCTGCCGATTCATCCCTGGCTGATGCCAACCCGGTAACCATGGAAATTGAGAAGTATGCCGATCGTGAGAAAGATTGCAAAGGCGAGGATTGCACTTATGTGAATCTTCAAATGCCGGTGCTTGTTGGATCTGACGAAGCAGCTCTTAATCAGATAAATTCATTTATTAATGGACAATTCCACGAAGCGCTAAAGTCGCGACTGGCCGAGCCTCAGGGCAACACACCGCTAGATGCAATGTGTGCTTCATTTATTCAAAGCTATGAGCTGTTTTTAGTAGAGTTTCCCGACTCTGATCAGAAGTGGTACCTTGAAATCGATGGAACTGAAAGTATAGTAGCTGACGACTATTTTACCTTGGTTGTAAACCAGGACGAATATCTGGGTGGCGCGCACCCTGCTGTGTTCACTCAGTTAAGGTCATTTGATTTAAGTACCGGTAATTTCATCGATATAGTTGACAAATACGGAAAGGAAAAACTTCTTGCCCTGGCTGAAAGACGTTTTAGAACAATAAATGAGCTCGATTCAAGAGCCAATTTAAACGATGCCGGCTTCATGTTTGAGGATGGAAAGTTTACTCTTCCTGAAAATATGGGGTTAACCAAGGAAGGTGTTCTTGTGGTTTACAATAGCTATGAGGTGGCTTCTTATGCACAAGGCGAAACTCGTTTTACAATTCCTTATTCGGCTCTAGCCGGGGATGTGTAGATTTTATTCTGACATGTCTTTAATTGGAACTATGCCTCCATTCAATAATTGATTTCAATGATCATTTTGTTATCTTTGCGCTTCCAAATTCTCTCGTTTTTATTGCAGTATTCAGATTGGTGTGTTGAACAGCGCCAGAGTGTTGCTTTGAGCAAATTTGGGTTAAACAAATAGATCGTTGTTGGGTCTTCGTTTTCACGTCGATTCACCACAAAAAGAAAATCCCCCAAGCCTCTCGGCTTTGGGGGATTTGTCATTCTAGACATGTTTAAGGGGTATTTTTATGTCGCCATGATTTCTACTGTTTCACTTGGCGCACTTACGCCTTTGGCTCCTACAGCCAATATGCGTATTGAGTATGTTTTTCCCGGGGTTAATCCTTCTAAAAGGCATCGGCTCCGGGTTGAGAAATGCGTGTTCCATTCATTTTCTTTTGCAGTTTTTCCAATGCTGAATTGAACAATGTAGTTTCTACTGTTTTTTACCAGTTTCCACCCTAGTTTCAATTCGCCACTATTCTCAGTTCTCGTTATTCTCAATCCCTCGGGCCTTTTGAGCTCCGCGGGTTTATTGTTTGTTTTTCTAAGTTCAAATCCTGCTTTAATAATCTTTGCTTCGTCACCTCCCGATTCATGATTTACAAAAGCCGCTGCTTTTCTAATAACTGAGTCGATGTGTTTCTCGCACAATTTCCTTATTCCAATGGCCCTTTTATCACCGAATGATGCCATCTCTATGGCTTTTTCAAGCGATTTGGTTGCTTTGTCAAGTTCGGCAAACAGTGCTCCTTCGTTTTTAAATTCTTCTACAGACTTTAAACCCTCCAGCACTCGTTGCGCCATCTCCACCTTTTCCTCACATCTTAAACTTCGCAATCCGATTTTTACTCTGGTCATTGTAATGGCATTTCCACAAATAATCTGCCTACTCTTACGCCATAGGTTTCCTTAAAGTTTCAATCAGCCATTCTTTTTTTTCGATTGGGAATTAAAAATTGCCGACAGCTTTACAAAATTACCCGATAGATTTTCGATAAAATGCTAGTGAAACGTAGAGCCTACAAATAGCAAATCTATTGACAAACAAAGGATTATGTTTTTATAGGGATTTAATATCCGGATGTTATTTAAAGAATGAGACTGGCGGTATACTATTTCTCAAATTTTTTTAAACTCCTGTTTATTCTATCCGAAATTAATAGTTTTATTAGGAAAAATCGGTAAAATATCGGTACTTGGTTATAGTTAATAAACGGCATGGGAGTGAGTATTGGGAATTCCGTTCTTTTTGTAATAGCTGTTAAAAGGCAGGTGTGACGAGAACAGAATGATAGATTTGATGTTTATTTATTTAATGCAAAGAGAAGAATGATTTAAAAACTAAATTTCTATACAATGGAAAAAACAATAGAACCAGTAAATTTTAATGCAAGTCAGGAATTACTCACCAATATTGGAGAAATCTTTGATAAGCTGGTAAAATTTAACGATAAAATTGTAAGCGCAGACATTTACTTAAAGTCGCTTAGAGAAACCCCCACCAAAGAGAAGAAAATAGAAATCAGGCTATTTATGCCGGGTAAGGATATTTTTATTGAGCAGCAGGCAGATTCATTCACATCTGCGGCTCAGCAGGCATTCGACCGATTAAAGGTTATTATTATTAAAGAAAAAGAGAAGCATCAAACTTATTGATAGGTATTGTAGATGTTGATTAAATAGAAAAAGCCGCCGTTCCTCAGGGTTCGGCGGTTTTTTTGTGAATGAGTTTATATGTGAGCGTCCCGGTCTTAAAAAAGGTTCCGTTACAACGAATACCTCCCAAGGTTGCAAGATTTTTTAACTATTAACCCTGGTCAATGCTATGTCAATCCAATGGTGATTCACCCAAACGCAACCAGCACCAGGAGTGTATCCTAATAATATTAGAATGTGCTTAAACAGCCGAATTCAGATAATCCTGAGTATCTTTTTGTAGTTTTTTGGCCGTTATTTGAGCCTTTTCCCGATCAAACTTTTCACCAATAATTAGCTCGTACAGCTCAATATATCGCTCGCTTATCGTGTTTACCCATTCATCAGACATCTCGGGCACAGTTTGCCCATCTTTCCCCTGAAAATCATTTGCAATAAGCCATTCGCGTACAAACTCTTTAGAAAGTTGCTTTTGGGATTCGCCTTTTTGCTGACGCTCCGTATAGCCATCCGCATAAAAATACCGGGAAGAATCAGGAGTATGAATTTCATCCATCAACACAACCTCTCCGTTGCGCATTCCAAACTCATATTTAGTATCCACGAGAATTAACCCTTTTTCTGCCGCCATCCTGGTGCCACGCTCAAATAGCTCACGTGTGTAGCGCTCCATTTTTTCATAAGCATCCTTGGGAACAATGTTTTGCGCCAGAATATCTTCTCGCGAAATATCCTCATCGTGGCCTTCATCTGCTTTTGTAGCCGGGGTAATAATTGGCTCCGGAAATTTGTCGTGTTCTTTCATCCCTTCAGGCATGGTTACACCGCAAAGCACGCGCTCGCCAGAGCGGTAGGTGCGCCATGCATGTCCTGTGAGGTATCCGCGTATCACCATCTCTACTCTAAATGGCTCGCACCGGTGACCTACAGCTACATTCGGGGCAGGAGTTCCAAGCAGCCAGTTAGGACAAATGTCGGCTGTGCTATTCAGGAATTTTGCTGCTATTTGGTTTAATACTGCGCCTTTAAAGGGTATGCCTTTCGGCAAAATAACGTCGAATGCTGAAATGCGATCACTCGCTATCATAACGAGCAAATCGTTTTTAATGGAGTAAACATCTCTTACTTTGCCGTGATAGACCCCCGTTTGTTGGTCAAACTCAAATTCTGTATCGGTAAGCGTTTTCATTCGTTTTCTTGTTTCTCTTTTTCGAAAGCCTTGATAATTCTTTTTACTAATTGGTGGCGTATCACATCATTTTCGTTGAGGTAAACAACGCCGATCCCTGGAATATCTTTTAGGTAGCGCAGGGTGTGAACAAGACCGCTAGCCTGTTTTTTTGGTAAATCTATTTGAGTTAAATCGCCGGTGATCATAAATCGGGCAGACTGACCCATTCTCGTCAGAAACATTTTCAATTGCGAGGTAGTGGCATTTTGAGCTTCGTCGAGAATTACAAAAGCCTTATCAAGTGTGCGTCCGCGCATGTAGGCAAGCGGAGCAATCTGTATGGTGCCTGCCTCCAGGAAGTCCCGTAACCTTTCGGGGGGTATCATATCTCTCAGCGCATCGTAGAGCGGCTGCAGATACGGATCGAGCTTGTCCTTCAGATCTCCCGGAAGGAAGCCTAGATTCTCACCGGCCTCAACTGCCGGTCGGGTCAAAATAATTTTTCTAACTTCTTTATTCTTAAGCGCCCGAACGGCAAGAGCCACAGCAGTATATGTCTTACCGGTACCTGCGGGGCCAATGGTAAAAACCATATCATTTTTTTCCGATAGCTCGACCATTTTTCGCTGGTTGGCTGTTCTGGCCTTTACCTGGAGGCCACTATTGCCGTGTACCAATATGTCATCGCCTCCGTTATTGGCAAGAACCGCATCAGCTTCTTCATTCATCAGGCGCTCAATGTTGTTTTCGGTAAGTCTGTTGTATTTTCTAAAGTGCTCAAGAAAAAGTTTGATTTTATCTTCAAACCTGTCCATCTCAGCTTCTTCGCCAATAGCTTTAATAATATCGCCTCGTGCGATAAGCTTAAGCTTAGGGAAGTGCTTGCCAATAAACTGAAATTTCTTGTTGTTAACCCCAAACAATTCGAGGGGGTCTATGGATTCAATTTGGATAATTCGCTCGTTCAATAAGTTAGGGTTAGAGTGTTTTATGTTCCTGCAAAGTCCGCCAAAGCGGTCATTAAATTTACTTACTTTTGCCGTCGAAAATAAGCATAATTTATTCGAGTTATGTTCACTTTCTGCTCTTAAAAATCAACATGAATATTGTAACCCTCACATCTGACCTTGGCACAAAAGACTACTATTTGGCCAGTGTTAAAGCTGCTGCGCTTAGGCAGATAGCGGATGTTCAGTGGGTTGATATATCTCATCACATCCCGCCATTTGACATGGCAAAGGCTGCATTTGTGTTAAAAAATGTATGGAAGGACTTCCCAAATGGAACCATTCATATAGTTGGAGTAGACAGCGATTGGCGTCAGGCATCGCCATATGTTGTGATTTTAAAAGATGGTCAGTATTTCATTGGTTCAGACAATGGTTTTTTCTCGCTTCTATTTGATGGCGAGCCTGCAGATGAAATCTATGTGCTCAATATGGCGGGCGATGAAGATTTGAGCTTCCCTACCAAATCCATTTTTATTCCCACTGTTGCGCTGATGACTGAGGGCAAGGCAATGTCGGAGATCGGAACCTTGAAAGATGACTATCTCCGCAGGCCGGGGTTAAATCCTGTTATTGAATACAACAACATTCGTGGAATGGCTATTTATGTAGATGGCTACGGAAACGTGATCACCAATATTTCAAAATCACTTTTTGAGGAGGTTGTGGGCAAAAAGGACTTTCACATTGTTTTACGGCGGGGCGATAGTGAGCTTAACCGGATAAGCCGTGCCTACAATGAGGTTCCTGAAGGGGAGAAGCTTGCCATTTTTACAAGTGGAGGATATCTTGAAATCGCCATAAACCGAGGGGTTGAGGGCAGTGGAGGCGGAGCATCTGATCTTTTAGGAATCCGTGAGAACGACATTATTAGAATCGAAATAGACGAGTAGACTGCAACAATTATTGCATAAAATGGTTTATTTTTGGAAAAGGCACTTCGATTTGGTTCGATAGTTGCTTAGATTTTGTCAAATAAAATCAAATGGTTTCAAAAGCTGACTTTCAGAAATGTAGATTGACGGCTCGCAAAAAGCTCCTGCAAGATTCAGGGACTCACGTTGCCAGCCGCTATTATCGCGCTTATGCGGTTCACCTTTATTCTGTAAGCAACTTTTATGTAGAGCTGTGGACCCGTATGGATTTCGACCAGATATGCTGGATTGAAATAGCCGATTCCGGAAATGTAGCCGACAATTATGCCGGGAAAGTTGATTTGAAAGGACTTTTCTAAGCCGAATGGCTTAAAGTCGCGAGCCGGTCTCATCGTTTAACAGTTTTATATTGAATCTGAAAGGACCGCTTCAAGCATCAGGCAATCTATTTACAGCAGCTAAAACTACAGCACATAAAACTTCTCAGGAAACGCTCATATCTTTTCTTAGCAATAAAGCTTTTTGCAGACTTAAAGAATTAAAAAGCAGCAACGCAACTTTCAAACTCCTCCAGAATTCCAAATCTCCCAGCTCAGCTCAGCCTGAATCTTTAGCATGCTCAACCCATTTACCGTAAGGGCACCCTGGCTCTTACCGCGACGCAAAAATTCGGTTTCTGCGGGGTTGTAAGTAAGGTCGTAGAGGAGGTGGTCAGGAACAAGAAATTCATACGGAATATCTGGAGCCGAATCAATATCAGGAAACATGCCCAAAGGAGTAGTATTTACGATCAGCCTAAAAGCTTTGACAGTGTTCTGATTGATATCTGAATACGCAAGCTGTCCTTCTTTTGGCGATCTGCTGGCGAACATAACGTCGAGCCCTAT
This sequence comes from uncultured Cryomorphaceae bacterium, assembly GCA_963748925.1. Classification (GTDB taxonomy): domain Bacteria; phylum Bacteroidota; class Bacteroidia; order Flavobacteriales_D; family Cryomorphaceae; genus Cryomorpha. Next base: position 341,103 of record CAVVKG010000003.1, read on the forward strand.
TTGCCGCAAGGCGAAGGCAACTGCTTTTGAAGCTCCGCCTGTGCCGAGAATGAGTGCGCGTTCCATTCCGTGAGCAAGAAAGGGCTTTATGCTGGCGCTAAACCCTGAGGCATCGGTGTTGTAGCCGGTCGTATGGCCATCGCGAATGCTGACACTGTTTACTGAGCCAATTTCCTTTGCCGTGTTATCGAGTTTATCCAAAAATGGAATAATCTCTGTTTTATACGGAATGGTTACGCTGAGGCCGCGAAGATTTGGATGTTGTTTTATTAGCGGTACAAAGTCTTCGATATTAGGCAATTCGAAGTTGAGAAACGTGCCTTCAATATTCTCCTTTTCAAATTTTTTGGTGAAATAGGCTTGGGAGAAGGAGTGTTTCAGTGTTTTGCCGATAAGGCCGTAGTCGTTCATACTACGCTTTTTTTGCCGAAACGCGGTCAAGAATAAAGATGATCGCAATACCCACGAGCGCCATGATAATTGCCATAGATAGCTGTGAAGGCTCTCCTGTTAATTCAGTGAATGTGCCGGGAAGAATATTCTCCTCAACAAGTGGGACAATTTTTTCATTCGGTTCACCGGGATGCTTCACCACTACTTCCAGCACTTCCTTCCAGGGCCATATTTTATTCAGGGATCCAAGCAAGAATCCCGAAAGTGTAGCCACTGTTATGTCGTGATACCTGCTAAACATAAACTTTAAGAACTTGCTGAAAATAAGGAGACCTGTTACGGCTCCTGCCATAAAAACAAGGAGAGTGCCAATAGCTCTGTCGCTTACTGCGGTGAGCACGGTAAAGTAAGAACCCAGTAGAATGAGAATAAAGCTACCGGAAATGCCAGGAAGAATCATGGCACAAATGGCTATCATTCCTGAAACGAAAAGATACCAAAGGGCTCCGGGATCTGATACCGGAGGTAAATCGGTGAGGAGCCAGGCGATAATAGCACCGGCTGCAAAGGCAAAGTAGCGCGTTCCACTCCAGTTTTTTACTTTTCTGGCTACCAGTGGAATGCTCGCTAAAATTAATCCAAAGAAAAAAGACCAGGTGGCAATGGGTTCGTTTTCCAGCAGGTACGAAATTAGTTTCGCCAGACTGAGAATGCTGATTGCAATTCCGCTAAGAACGGCAAGCAGGAAATTTCCATTCATCGCTTTCCAAAAAGGCTTGATTCCTTCCTTAAATAGAATGCGAATGGTTTTGAAATTTACACGGCTAATTGTGTCAATAAGCTCTTCGTAAATACCTGAAATAAAAGCTATTGTTCCTCCTGAAACACCTGGAACTACATCGGCAGCACCCATGCCCATACCTTTGAGGACGAGTAGAGAATAATCGCGAAAGCTACGCATATTAGTAAACTATTATTTGAGGGTCAACTTGTTCAGCCCAGGCTTCAATTCCACCTTCTAAATGATAGAGGTTATCAAAGCCTTTTTGTGTTTCAAGGGCAAAAATCATTGCTGTGGCACGAGCTCCGCTGCGGCAGTGTATCACTACGGGGCAATCTCTCCGAATTTTATCGCAGTGTTCCATAACATCAGCCATGGGGATATGTTTTCCACCGATATTTCCGGAATCTACTTCGTGGTATTCCCGAATATCGATTATCTGAATAGTTTCACCGTCAACAAGCTTTTGCTTTAGCTCTTTGGGGGTAAGCTCTTTCATGGAGTATATATTGTATTTGTCATTAAAATGAAGTGTCCTTGCAAGAAAGATCAATTATAAAAAAGCTATTGAACCTTGCGGAGCACTAATTAAGGACGAAAGGTATTGGTCACTTCTTCTGGCAAATGCTCGAAGAAAGTATCTCCACGAAGACCTATGCGCAAGGTTTCCAGTGGAATAACGTCGTATGGAGCAATATTGCCAAGATTTACATTTGGACCTATCAGCTTGATAAACCAAACTTGTTGTGCTTTTTGTGGAGCTTCCCAAAGAATATCTTCAGAGGCTACTTTTGCCAGAATTTTATTTACCAATACCACGTGAGCTGTTCCGTTTGGTCTGTAAATTCCAACATTTCCGCTTTCGCGGGCTTCGGCAATTACCTTCCAGCTTCCGGCTTTTAGCTCGGTATCCATCATCTTAACCCATTTTCCGGGAGCGATTAAAATCCCTTCTTCTTTCGATCCCACTTCAGAGAGTACGCGGTAATCTTTGGCAAGTTTAGAGATGTATTCTAATTTGTCATCGTGCGGCAAGTGGATACTTCCATCAGAAACTTCTACAGTTTCCAACCCGAATTTATCCAGGACCTTGCGGTACTCATCAAACATATTCCGGGCGATGAAAGCTTCAAATAGCGTACCTCCCAGATATACTTTCATATCGGCCTCGTGGTAAAGCTTGATCTTGGCTTGCAGGTCTTTGGTAAGGTAGGAAGTACCAAATCCCAACTTTACAATATCAGTAAGTGTTCCGTTTGCATCCAGAAAGTTTTCTGCGCCTTTGAGGCTCAGTCCTTTGTCCATGACCATAGTGAGGCCATTGGAACGGGGTCTTTCTGTACGTTCAGGAATAAATGGTAAATCAAAGTTCATCTTTGCTTGGCGCTTGAGTGTATAATTCTAAAAGGGCTGCAATATTGGGAATTTGTATTGACTCTGGAAAGATGCTGAGGAAATATTTACAACCTTTAGAATTTAGAACCAAGGCATCTGCGAGTGCTTCTCCTCCCGCATCAACCCTTCCGGCCTTGATTAGGTGCTTGACTTTTTGCCAGTTAATGTCCTGGAAATCGTAAGAATTTAAAGCTGCGAGCTCTAGAGTTTCTACAGCTTTTAAGTGACCGTGGTTTATTGCGCGCGCATCAGCCAGACCGATCCACGACTCCTCATCTTCTTCAAATAGCCCGGTCATTTTTTCGTATGCGCTCTCTGCTTTTACGAAATCCCCGTTCTTCACGAGCATTTCAGCATAAATATGCCAATTGTCCATATTCATCTCGTCGTATGACAGTGCTTCTCTGTAGAGTCTGAGCGCTTCGGTAAAGTTATTCTCAAATTCTTTTACTGCACCCAATCCCATAAGGGCATCTATATATTTGGGGTCGAGGCTAAGCGACTCTAAATAATTGCATTCAGCCATAGACCATAATTCTAAGCGCTCGTAGCATTCGCCAATAGCGGCAAAAACCATCGGGTTTTTAGGATCGTAGTCCAGAGATTCCAGGTAGGCGTCAATAGCCAGCTTGTCCATGTCGCAGCTCGTTAGCATGTTGGCATGAAGAATATGAGCGTTTACAAAATCCTCTTTAATGGCCAGGCAAAATCCCACAGATTCTATTGCCTTTTCAAAAAGGCCAAGCTTTTCGTAGCACAGCGCAAGATTGTACCAGCCTACAAAACTGTAAGGGTATTGATCAACATAATCTTGAAAATAATCTACTCCATTTTCAAGATCCTGGGCCATATCGTAGCAATATCCCAGCTCGAAAAGGCTAGGCTCGTGCTCCGGATTTATTTCCAGTGATTGTTTTAAACTCGTAATTGCACCGGCATAATCTTCTACCATTTCCTGCTCAAAGGCCAGGTCGAGGTAGATGTCCTCCTTATTTTCGGAAGTGGCGTTGAGTGCTTTTATGAGACAAGATTTCGTCCCCTCGTAATCGCTGAGGTTTCTATGCACCACTGCTTTAAAAAGAAGCATTTCGGTATTCATAGGCTCGGCGGCCTCCAGATAGTTAAGTATTTCCAGTGCTTTGTTTGGCTTCTTTCCTATTAAAAGGGTGTGTGCTTGTTTAAGCAGCAGAGCTGAACTTTGCGGAAATAACGTTAAACCATGCTGAACTGCTTTCTTCGCTTTGTGATGAATGCCCCGCTCAATATAGTGATCGACCAAAATTTCAATTTCTTCTACATCGAAGAAATAAGAATTTCGCGATTTAAGCATTTCTTCAAATTTCTCTACGAGTCTGGGATTAGACTCACTAAATAAATTGCTTGAGTACTCCGTCATAGGCGTTGTTATGTGCGATCCTTGTCAAATTTATAAAAAGACACACCTTAAGTTCTGTCAGTGAATAATTGTTTTTAACAATGAAATGCACAATTAAATTTTAACATTCCAAGGGTCATTATTCCCCAAAAGACTACACAAAGGTAAGCTATTTCGTAACCAAATGCACATTTATGAAAGTGAATAAAATTGCCTTATTCCATTGGGCGGTTCTCCTACGTAATCATACCTTTGCGAAAAATTACTTGATTTGACACTAATAAAATCCATCTCCGGAATTCGCGGTACAATTGGCGGAAGCCCTGGCGACAACCTTACACCGATTGATATTGTAAAATTTGCTGCGGCTTATGGCCAAATGTTGATTGTGGCCAACCCCAAAAAGCAACTTAAGGTAGTTATTGGGCGCGATGCCCGCATTTCGGGCCAAATGGTTTCATCCCTTGTTTCTTCTACGCTTAATGGCTTGGGGATTAACGTAATAGATTTAGGTCTAAGCACTACGCCAACCGTTGAAATCGCTGTGCCCCTGGAAGGTGCTGATGGCGGAATTATTCTTACAGCGAGCCACAACCCTGAGCAATGGAATGCTCTAAAATTGCTCGATAATAAAGGTGAGTTCCTTTCGGCAGATGCCGGAAAAGTCATCATTGAAAGCGCTGAAAAAGAAGATTTTTCTTTTGCAGAAGTGAGGAAGCTGGGAAGCTATGAAGTGAATGACACCTATTTGCAGAAGCATATAGATATGGTGGTAAATTACCCACTCGTTGACGTAGAAGCTATCAGAGATGCCGATTTTAAGATTGCCGTTGATGCTGTGAACTCTTCTGGAGGTATTTTTGTCCCTGCCTTGCTCGAAGCGCTTGGAGTAAAGCAAATTGAAAAACTTTATTGTGACCCTACAGGCGAGTTTCCGCATAATCCGGAGCCGCTTCCTGCTCACCTTACCGATCTTTCTGACGCCGTGAGTTTACAAGAATGCGACCTTGGAATTACGGTAGATCCGGATGTGGACAGACTTGCTTTTGTTTGCGAAAACGGTGAAGTTTTTGGTGAAGAATTTACGCTTGTGGCTGTGGCCGATTATGTGCTTTCGGAACGAAAAGGAAGTGCTGTTTCAAACTTGTCATCAACGCGTGCCTTGCGCGATGTGGCCGAGAAACACGGAGGAACTTACTATGCCTCGGCAGTAGGAGAGGTGAACGTAGTTGAAAAGATGAAAGCTGAGAAAGCTGTAATAGGCGGAGAAGGAAATGGTGGAGTGATAGTGCCTGACTTTCACTATGGAAGGGATGCTTTGATTGGTATTGGGCTGTTTTTAACACACCTGGCAAAAACGGGTAAGTCTATGCTTGATTTACGCGATTCATACCCGCGGTATTTTATTTCGAAAAATAAAATCGAGCTCACGCCGCAAATAGATGTTGATGCTATTTTGGAGAGCATAGCTGAGAAGTATAAGCACGAATCAGTGAATAAAATAGATGGTGTGAAAATTGATTTTGCTGACGGCTGGGTTCACCTCCGAAAGTCGAATACCGAACCCATTATTCGCATTTACGCAGAGCACGCATCTGAGTCGGAAGCAATCCAACTCGCAAATGGAATAATAGCCGATATAAAAGAGCGAATTGCTTAATTTTGCCCCAAGCTTAAATTACAATGAAAGTTTATTTAGATAACGCGGCCACTACGCCACTGGCTCCTGAAGTGCTGGAGGTAATGATGCCGTATTTCACCCACCATTTTGGTAACCCGAGTAGTACGCATCAGTTTGGTAGAACGGTAAAATCGGCAATAGAAACGGCACGTAAAAGTATAGCCCGCGAGCTGAATTGTTCGCCTATGGAGATATGTTTTACTTCCGGAGGTACAGAGGCCGATAACATGGCCATAAATGGTGCGGTAAATCAGCTTGGTGTAAGGCATATTATTTCATCACCGGTAGAGCATCATGCTGTTCTGCATACAGTTGAGCATTGTAATAGCGATTGTGGAGTGCGCTTAAGTATGGTAGAACTGGATGAAAAGGGTCATGTCAATTTAGATCATCTGCGCAAACTTTTGGCGGAAGCCGAAGAAAAAACACTCGTAACCCTGATGCATGCCAATAATGAGGTAGGCACTATGATTGACCTCGATGAAATTGCAGACATATGCGCTGAGCACAATGCGCTTTTTCACTCAGATACGGTTCAAACTATGGGGCACTTTAAGCTCGATATGGCAAAAACGAAAGTGCACTTTATTACCGGGGCGGCACATAAATTTCACGGACCAAAAGGGGTGGGTTTCTTATATTTAAGTAAGGACGTGCATATCGAGCCGCTCATTCGGGGCGGTTCTCAGGAGCGAAATATGCGCGCCGGCACCGAAAATATTTATGGTATCGTGGGGATGGCGAAGGCACTGGAGCTGGCCTGTGAGGATATGGAAGAGCACCAAAAATATGTGCAGGGCCTTAAAGATTATATGAAGGAGCAACTGCAGGCAAAGTTGAAAGGATCAGTAGTAAACGGATGCGAACACCGCAGTCTTTACACGGTTTTAAATGTAAAGTTGCCCCCTACCGATAAGGCTGGTATGCTTTTGTTCCTGCTCGACATTGATGGAATAGCATGTTCGGGCGGTAGTGCATGCTCAAGCGGAAGCAATCAGGGAAGCCATGTACTTCGAGGGCTTCACGTTGATCAAAACTCACCGAGTATTCGGTTTTCTTTTAGCCGCTACACTACGAAAGAAGAAATTAATTACGCCGTAGAGCGACTCGCTCATCATCTGGAGCCTGTAGCTGTAGCACACTAAGTTCGTTCGTTTTAAATCAATTGCTTTCCATAGCAGAGCTGTTATCACATACTGCGCTTTAAAGGTCATCCGAGGCCTATTTTGTTTTAATATCACTTTTTAGGCGGTCAATTTTCTAATGGCAAATGCCTGAATCATTAGTGAGCTTTCCTTATTTATCTGAAGCTCCCTTAACTCCAATTGCAATATTCATTGAATAGTGGCTTTGAGCTATCTCCAAGAGGTAGTTTATCAGTGATATACGTACAATTTTTCGAGAATAACATGATAAGTATCCTGTGAAAAACTGATATCCGTCATGTTCTATGGAAGTCTTGTCGGGTAATTTTACATCGGAATTAAAAGAATGAATCAGTTCTACTTAATTTTTAAAACAAAACATATATCATGAAATACGCTCTAATACTAATTTCTCTTCTCACCGTTTCCTTTGCCGCGCAAGCGCAGGAATATCAGTCAAATCAGGCTGAGAGTTCTATGAAAATATCGGGTACTTCTACACTTCACGATTGGCATATTGATGTAGAAACTTTTACCGCGAAAGCCAATATGGATGGTGAAAGTGTTGAAAACGCAAGCTTCACGGCAGTAGTGAAGTCGATGAAAAGTGGAACATCATCTATGGATGACAATACCTATGAAGCTCTTAAAGCGAAGGAATATCCGAATATAAGCTTCAAATCCACTTCTATAAACGGAACTGAAGGAAAGCTATCAGTAAAGGGTAACCTCACAATTGCAGGAAGCACCAAACCTGTAACCATTGCAACTACGCTTGAAAAATGGACAGAAAACAGCGTGACCGTAAAAGGGTCTTACACTTTTAAGATGTCTGAATTTGGGATTGATCCACCTCGGGCTATGTTGGGGGCTATTCGCACCGGCGATGAAATTACCATTGAATTTAAACTCATACTCTATAAAAAATAACAATTGTTAATCAATTCAACATTTTAAAACTCAAGTTATGAAAACCAATAAAATAATTTTAACGCTATTGATAGCGGCTATTTCAAGTCCTCTTTTAGCTCAGCTACGACCAGAGATGCAATACTTCAGACCTCATGACCAACGTGGACTCAATGTTTTTGAAACCAGCAAAATAGATACTGTTGGCTATGAAGGAGTAAAAGTACGCGTGGGTGGTGATTTTGCTCTCCAATTTCAATCGCTAGATCACTCAAATGAGAATAATACGCTGATTGATTTGGGATCAAACTTCAACTTGCCTACGGCAAACTTAAATCTTGACGCTCAGCTTCATGACGGAATGCGTTTGCATTTAAGAACCTACCTATCATCAAGACACCACTCAGAAGCTTGGGTTAAGGGAGGTTATCTTCAAATTGATAAGCTGGATTTTATCAAGGAAGGATTTCTTGAGGAATTTATGAAAATAGCGACACTACGAGTGGGTATGGATGATTTTGGCTATGGCGATGCTGTATATAGAAGATCAGACAATGCGAGTGCCATTTTCAATCCCTTTGTAGGAAACTATATTATGGATTCATTCTCTACAGAAGCTTTCGGTGAGTTGATCATTCAAAAAAATGGCTTCCTTGGTTTAGTGGGACTAACGAATGGTAAGCTTAACCAGAGTGTTGTCGTAACTGAAACTTCAGATAACCAACCATCAATTTTCGCGAAACTGGGTTATGACAAGCAACTAAATGAAGACTTGCGTTTTAGACTTACAGCGAGTATTTACACCAATGCAGGCGAAACCACCGGCCAATGGATGTATAATGGAGATAGAGCAGGAGCCCGATACTACAACGTAATGCATGACACAAGTGGTGCAGGTAGCGATTTTGATCCACGTTTCAATCCTGGTTTCCGCCAGATGACAGCCATTCAGATAAACCCGTTTGTAAAATATAAAGGACTTGAATTCTTTGGTATCTACGAAATAGTGTCTGGTACAATTCCTCCTGCACTTAGCAATTCTGAACTTGGGGATGGTAGCTATTCACAAATAGGAGCTGAGCTTATCTACCGTTTCGGAACTAATGACGATCTTTATGTTGGTGGTCGATACAACCTGGTGACAGGAGAGTCAACTGAACTTTCTGAAACCACTGAAATCGACAGATTAAATGTTGGTTTGGGCTGGTTTATGACGAAAAATGTTCTTGCTAAAATTGAATATATGAATCAGAACTATTCAGGTGACGGCTATGTAGGATCACGATTTGAAAATGGAAATATCCAGGGAATTACTTTAGAAGCGGTAATTAGTTTCTAAGCTTAAAGTCCTTGTTTAATACAAAACTGTCTCGCAAGAAATTGTGAGGCAGTTTTTTTTTAATACCTTCTTTTATTGAGCGATTTATTCTTAATTCTCCTATTCAAGCTTAATCTTAAACAGTATTTCAATAGAATCTTCAGATCGCACTGTGCCGAAAAACTTTGTTGGCGGTTCAATTTTGAACGTGGTCATCAAGATGGAGTGGGTTCCGGTAAGCGCTACCCACTGATCTGTTTGTTCAACATGTGCGTTTTGAATATATTCCTTTTCAGAATGACCGGCAATGTGTAAGGTAATGGTGGCGCTAATTTCACGAATGCCGTTTTGAATGGTGTGACCGCTTGTTGTTACCTCATTAATAATCATTGTGATATAAGGAAACTCATCTTCTTTCAAGAGGTGTTTGAAATCACTGGTCATCAAGCTTTTGTCGCACTCGAAGTCAGAGACATTAAAATGCAATTCCATGCCTTTAAATAAGTCGGCTCCATCTTTTAGATTCGCCTCATGGGTTAGGGCCTGATCTATATTTGAGCGTATTAGCTGACAGCTAAACTCATTTATATTTGTCTTTCCTGAAATGATGAGCTCAGCAGATTCGAGAACAACTGCTTTGTTTTTCATCTGACCTTTTAAAGAATATGGAAATGCTAAAAGACCCAGGAAAACATAGATGCCCAGTATTTTGACCAGTTTGTCTGGTCTGTTTGAAACACAAATCTTATTTTTCATGCTACTGATCAAATACATTTTACGCTTCGGAATGGATTTAATAAAGGTCGCAATTTTTCTCAGAAACAGAGTTTATGTTATCAACCTATCGCCGGGCAACAAGATTCAATGCAATCCTTACTTTTTCAAATGCCTTTGAGGCAGAAATTGAATAAGACTTACTTTTGCTTTTTACCTTCCTCAGCATTCGCAAGTTCCGGATTTTTCTCTTCAAAGAGATCTTGATCAAAACCGAACAAACGATTCTTTTTGATCATGACGTCTACATAGTTGGGAACCATTTTTTCCCAGCCAGACTCTCCTGATTTGATAAGTCTCAATGCTTCGCGGCTTTGAATTGCGAGCACTTCCGGGTCAAATCCTTTGAGATCAACTATTCGTCCATTGAATATTAAATAGTCGTATAGTGGGCGCATTCGTGGGTGTACCGGCATATTCTTGCTGGTCATTATCTCATTATCCGGCTGATCTTTTGAGGGGTAGAGGTATACTTTCAGGTCACGGGTAAACAGGATACCAAAGGCCTCAAGAATTCCACCATTCAGGTTGCGGTAATACTTTTCGTCAAAAAGCTCAATAAGATTGGTAACACCCATAATGAGGCCCATTCTTTTGCTCGTGAATGTTGAGAAGTATTGAATGAGCTTGAAATATTCCTGATAATTTGAGATCAAAACAGTTTGCCCCAGCGAGCAGAGTATGTCCGCTCTGTCGAGAAAATCCTGCTCGTCGATATCCCCGTCAGCACGCAGGTTATTGAGCGTGATTTCAAAAAGCACCTGAAGATTATCAGAGTCTACACGTGTCTCTTTTACAAAAGCGTTGTAACCGTTGATAATCATGTCGATATTCACCTTGGTTACCGGTCTAAAGCTTCCGCGGATGGCTAAGATATTCTTTTTGTACAGTAAATCGGCGGGTTGCAGATTGGTTCCGTCCGGGCTAAATATTACCGCATCAGTCATTCCATTTTTAACTAGCTGTAGACTCAGCAGCCGGTTGTCGAGGGTTTCAAAATCAGGTCCGGTCATAGACACCATATCGATTTCTATCTGGTCGCGGGTTAAATTATCGTAAAGCGACTTAAGGTATTCACGTGGATTTTGGTAGTAAAAATAACAGCCGTATAGCATGTTTACTCCTAGTACACCAATGGTCTCTTGTTGTAAAGGAGCCTCATTTTCATGGAGTTGCACGTGCAGTATAACTTCGTTTGGCGATTTTTCGGGACTGGTTTGAAATTTTATTCCCAACCATCCATGGCCCTTAAACCGCTTTTTAAAGTCGATCGTAGCCACCGTATTGGCAAACGAAAAGAATTTTTTTCCGGGATGTTTGTCCCGGTCCAGGCGCTCTTCGATCAACCCGTATTCATGGTTGATCATCCTTTCCAGGCGTGGTCTGCACACATAGCGATTCTTTTCCTCTCTGCCATATATGGCGTCGCTCACGTCCTTATCGTAAGCCGACATCGTTTTGGCAATTGTACCAGAAGCACCCCCGGCTCTAAAAAAGTGGCGCACAACTTCTTGACCGGCACCAATCTCCGAAAATGTTCCGTAGATTCCCGGGTCTAGGTTAACACGTAATGCTTTTTGTTTGGCAGTGAGAATTACTCTTTCCAAAGGTACTTTGTGTTTTAAATGAGATTAGCGTCAAAATTAAGGTCTTTAAACCAAAGAACATAAGTTTTAGCTCTCTTATTTCCCGCAATGGATAAACAATCGGTACAAGTTCTGCTTTTTTATGATTGTGTAGGTTTCAACGAACTTCTTAATTTTGACACCATCTATGAATTTAACTTTTCTCGGTACTGGCACATCTCAGGGAATTCCAGTAATTGGCTGTGAGTGTAATGTTTGTAAATCTGCTGATCCGTGCGATAATAGACTACGTACCTCCGCCATGGTTGATGTAGATCGTAAAACAATTGTCTTTGATACAGGGCCCGACTTCCGTCAACAGATGCTCAGGGCCAATCCCGATAAAGTAGATGCGGTGGTTTTTACGCACGAACACAAAGACCATGTTGCAGGGCTTGACGATATCAGACCATTCAACTTCAAAACCGGTTTGCCTCTTAATATTTATGCGTCTGGCAGGGTAGAGGAAGCACTAAAACGCGAGTTTCATTATGTGTTTAACGATTTAAAATATCCTGGAGTACCAGAAGTTAATCTACACCGCATTTCTGCTGATGAGCCGTTTGATATTGATGGTACTAAGCTGATTCCGGTTGAAGTGCTTCACTATAAACTGCCCGTATTGGGTTTTCGGATAGAGAATATGGCCTATATAACAGATGCCAATTTTATTTCTGAAAAGGAAAAAGCCAAACTTAAAAACCTGGATGTGCTCGTTTTAAATGCCCTTCGGAAAAAAAGCCACATTTCGCATTTCAACCTTCAGGAAGCCATTGATCTCTCTCAGGAGCTTGGTGTCGGTCGTACTTATCTCACACATGTTTCGCACCTTATGGGTAAACACGCCGATGTGAGCAAAGAGCTTCCGCCAAATGTCTTTTTGGCTTATGATGGGTTGGTTGTTGAATGTTGAAAGTTAAAGTGTGAATGTTCAATGTGGGAATGTTCAATGCGCCGCACTGAGGTACTCGAAGAGTGTGAATGTTCAAAGTGTGAAAGCGCCGCACTGAGGTACTCGAAGTGTGTGAATCACTGACGCTAACAGGACGTACGCACTCCCGCTGGTCGTCAGGATCTTCGATGTGAATGTTTTTGGTGGTTAGTTTATTGGCAGGGATTTTCTTTGGGAATTGATTGGTAAATCTGTTGGCGTGTGCAGGCCTCCCCCTGGCTGCATCCGACGAGGTCTTTGGCTGAGAGGAATGCACTGGGGCGAGCGAGGTGAATGATTAATGTGCGGATTTGTAGATGGGCGGATGTGCGGATTATCTTTCGAGACGGGAGTTTCTTTAGGAATTGATTGGCAAATCTATTGGCGTGCGCAGGGCTTCCCCTGGCTGCATCCGACGAGGTCTTTGGCTGAGAGGAATGCACTGGGGCGCCACGCCTCTTGCGTGGTAAACTGGGGTGGGAATGTTCAAAGTGTGAATCCTGACGCTAACAGTACGTACGCACTCCCGCTGCTGGTCAGGATCTTCGATGTGAATGTTTTTGGTGGTTAGTTTATTGGCAGGGATTTTCTTTGGGAATTGATTGGTTAATCTATTGGCGTGCGCAGGCCTCCCCTCCCTGCATCCGACGAGGTCTTTGGCTGAGAGGAATGCACTGGGGCGCCACGCCTCTTGCGTGGTAAACTGGGGTGGGAATGTTCAAAGTGTGAATCCTGACGCTAACGATACATACTCACTCCCGTTGGTCGTCAGGATCTTCGATGTGAATGTTTTTGGTGGTTAGTTTATTGGCAGGGATTTTCTTCGGGAATTGATTGGTAAATCTATTGGCGTGCGCAGGCCTCCCCTCCCTGCATCCGACGAAGCCTTTGGCTGAGAGGAATGCACTGGGGCGCCACGCCTCTTGAGTGGTAAACTGGGGTGGGAATATTGAAAGTGGGAATGTTCAATGCGCCGCACTGAGGTACTCGAAGTGTGTGAATGTTGAAAGTGTGAATGTTCAATGCGCCGCACTGAGGTACTCGAAGTGTGTGAATGTTCAATGTGCCGCGCTGAGGTACTCGAGTGTGTGATTTGTACAAAGTGTTGATTTGTAGACACTCCTCCTTTAATTTCTAATCTGTAATTCCTTGTTTTCTTTCTGACAGGACTAAAAGTGATATAAACTGTTGCTTCTTAAGTATTTGGCGAGACCAAAAACCTGAGCGTAGCAAAGGAAAAAAGCTGATATAAGTTTTAAAATTTCCCGGTCATCAAGCTCACTATTTTCAAACTTCGAAATTAGCTTAAAGCTTAAAGCTTACAGCTTGTGGCTAACCCTAAAACTCACAATTCCCCGGCGTGCGAGGAAAAGGAATAACATCGCGGATATTATTCATTCCCGTAACAAACATTACCAGCCTTTCAAATCCGAGTCCGAAACCGGCATGCTCGCAAGTACCAAATTTTCTGGTTTCAAGATACCACCACACGTGCTCTTCTTCGATGCCCATTTCTTTGCATCGGCGTACCAACACATCCAATCGCTCTTCACGTTGTGAGCCTCCGGTAATTTCGCCTACACCCGGAAATAAAACATCCATGGCGGCAACCGTTTTATTGTCGTCATTTAAGCGCATGTAAAAAGCCTTGAATGAGGCCGGATAGTCGGTGATTATTACCGGTTTTTCAAAATGCTTTTCTACGAGGTAGCGCTCATGCTCACTTTGCAAGTCGGTGCCCCACTCAACCGGAAACTTAAATTTCTTCTTTTTGTACGGTTTTGAATTGCGCAAAATGTCAATTGCCTCGGTATAGGTTACACGCTCAAAATTATTGCTCTGCACAAATTGAAGTCTCTCAATTAAGCCCATGGGTCTGCGCTCGTTTTGCGGAAGCGATTTTTCTTCATCTGCTTCGCGGCTCGCTAGAAAATCTAGGTCGTCTTTGCAGTTTTTCAAGGCATAATCAACCAGGAACTGAAGGAAGTCTTCTACCAAATCCATGTTGTCCTTTAGGTTTGCAAAGGCAACCTCGGGTTCTATCATCCAAAATTCTGCCAGGTGGCGGGAAGTGTTTGAATTCTCAGCTCTAAAAGTTGGGCCAAAGGTGTAAACCTTGCGCAGGGCAAGTGCCGCTAGCTCTGCCTCGAGCTGTCCGGAAACGGTAAGGTTTGTTTCAGATTCAAAAAAGTCCTGGGTGTAATCAATATTGCCTTCTTCTGTTTTAGGAACATTGTTGAGGTCGAGTGTGGTAACCCGAAACATTTCGCCCGCACCCTCGGCATCTGAGCCGGTAATAATGGGGCTGTGAATGTTGAAAAACCCTTTGGAATTGAAATAATGGTGAATAGCAAAACTCAAAGCATGGCGCACTCTGAAGATTGCACCAAACGTATTTGTTCTAAATCGAAGATGCGCCTTTTCACGCAAAAATTCCATGCTGTGTTTCTTAGGCTGAAGCGGATATTTTTCAGGGTCAGATTCGCCATTTATAACCACATCGCTTACCTGAATTTCCGCACTTTGCCCTTTACCCTGCGATTCTATCAATTTACCTTTTACAGTAATGGCTGCTCCTGTATTTATTTTTCGCAAAAGTGCCTCGTCATGATTTTCAAAATCAACAACCGCCTGAATGGTATTAATAGTACTTCCATCGCTCAATGCGATAAACCGGTTACTGCGAAAAGTACGCACCCATGCCGATACTTCGATTTCCTGACCTTTCGGCTCTAAGGCTAAAATATCTTTTACACTCTGCTTGCTCATATGAATCTCAAATTTTGCGGATACAAAAGAACAAACTTTTAATGGGAAAAATTGAATTTCATGAGGAAACAATGCAGAAGAAGCACTATATGATTTTGGTGGTCAAAAAGGTTGTTTAATTCTTATTGGCAATAGTTTTAAACTCACATCAATTTTGTTTTGCTGATACATTGGGATTTATGCTATTCGGTCGTAAGGGAAGGTTATATTACAAATATTTTTCACTTTGATTTTATTCAAATTTTGAGGAAAATCCCTTCCTAACATACCGTGATGCAAATAGATCTCCATCGTTTACACAAAAAGAGAAAACAATGTTAAACGGGTTCAAAAAACGAAAATGGTTCTGGTATCCTCTAGATATTAGTCTCGTATTGGATGCCTCCTATTTTGAAAAAAATGTAATAAAAAGTGTTAATTATTTAAAAAAATGTTTTTACCTTGCAAATCAAGAAGAACGAAACTCAATTTTTTCAGAATTGAGAAGACGACAAGAGAGAAGAATTCTTACCGGAAATAAACGGGCCATTCATTTTCGGCAGCCGATACCTCATAGGAGCTATGTGAAGTAGGTGGGTAGCAGCTAATGCAGATTATAAATTTATTACGAACAAATTGTTGTGGCTGGTATAAACAGCCATACTGATACCGGTATGACTTCGTGTGCCTTTTTTTAGCAATTGAAGCCACGATTTCTTATTGGAAATGACGGATGATTTATCCGCCATACCCTCTAGTTATTGATGCTTTACCTTAAACCATTTTAACCAATTAAAACCTTATAGTAATGGAAAAACTATCTAAATTTCCGTTTTTTATTTTTTTTATCATTTGCAGTTTAGTTTCTTTTGTTGTAAACGCTCAAACAACTCTTACCATCACAGGTGATAATGATGTCTGTGTTGGAGAAGTCTCAAGCTATTCACTAAGTCCGCCAGTGACAGGGGCGACATTCGCATGGGCTGTCAGTTCCTCAGGCAACGTACTCAATAGTGGCACCTCCGGAGTAATCCAATGGACAACTGCCGGTAGTGTAACTATTACGGTTCTAGGTGTTGATACCGCGGGAACGACTGTGGCTCAGGGGAATTTGAATGTTTCAATTAATGATATTCCTCAACCTAATATTATTCCTTCTAATTATGTAACCTGTGCTGTAGAAGATACTATCCCAGTTAAAGATGGTTTTTGTACTCTGGCTTGTGAGAATGGTACAGTTATATATAGCGTTGCTAATATTGCAGGTGCAACTTATAATTGGTCGGTAAATGGCGAGACAAGCTTTACAACATCAGTAAATACGTGTACTGTGCTTTGGGGTGCTATAGGTTTTGGAACTGTAGCAGTAGAAGTTGTTAGCGGAGCTTGCATTGGAACCGACCTATTTTGTGTAGAAATTATTGAAAAGCCGGAAGCTCTATTTGAAACTTTTCCTGAACCCGATGATCAAACAATCGATGTTTGTTTAAATACCTCAATTTTATTTTTTGACCAGAGTTCCGCAACTGAGGATTCACCCATTGTATCCTGGGTTTGGGATTTTGATGATGGAACGGTTATGTCAAATGGTGTGGGTTCACAGGGAAACCCCATTGAGCATAGTTATGATCAATCAGGATTATACCGGGTGACACTCGTTGTGACTAATGCTTGCGGATGTACAGATGTTTTTGCAATATATGTAAATGTGAGTGAATATGAAGGAATACAAATTGAATGCCCCCGTGTAGTGTGTGAAGATGAGCAGGTTGAATATACTGTTAACAATCCATCCTGTACACAGGCAGGGTGGGATGTTGAAGGTGGACAGATTATTGCACAGAATAGTCAGTCGGTTACGATCGTTTGGGACGATGTAGATGAAACCGGATTTGGATATGTCACTTACAGCAATGAATGTGAGCCTTGTGCCGGAAAAACTAAGGTAAAAGTACCGGTCATTACTGAGAATGCTACCATTCAAGGCCCTGAAAATGTTTGTGCAAATACTATCTACAATTATTCCATGCCTCAGTGGCCCTCCGTAAAATGGGATTGGTCACTAACCGGTGAGGCAACTTGGCTAACCGCTCCCCCATCCAACGTAATTTCCATCCTGACTGGAGAATCCGGAAGTTTTACATTAACCATTTTTGCATGCAACGGTTTGATAGATTGCGAAGTAAGTGACACTATTACTGTTAATATATCACCCGAAGTATTTATTATAGGTGATCACGAAAGCTGCGTAAATCTTTCTAGTTTATATACTTTATCGAATGCGGCCAGTGCTTCATGGACCTTAACGTCCCCTTCTGGAATTGCAACTGAATATAATAATCAAGCAAGTATTACTCCAATATTTACTGAAGCTGGCACGTACACGCTTGAAATTACAGGAAGCTTTTGTTCTCCCGATTTATTTCAAATAACGGTTCACCCAAGACCACCAGCACCCGATTTATTTGGTCCCGATTCAGCTTGTATTGGAGTTCCAATTCAGTATTCGTCATCATCTCAAATTCCAGGTGTTACCACTCTTTGGGGAGCCTTTTACGGCTTTGCAAACCCCTCAGAAGGTCCTAATACAAGTATTACTTTTAATAATCTTAATGGGCCAAATGATGTATTAGCATACAATGAATTACAAAGTGTCCCTGGCTGTATATCTGAATTTTTAATAGATGACATCCTTCCTATTCTACCTTCTTCCATCACAATGACCACTGACGCCCCTCCCAATCTCACCGTTTGCGGAAGTACTCAATGGAGCTTTGAAACAGATTATACCCAAGGCGATCTGTATCAATGGAAAATCTTAGACCCGGCAATGGGAAGCATTGTAGCCGGTAATAATTCGCCAAATATCGAAGTGCTCTTCAATAACCCGCAAGGCTCATCAGAAGATGTGGACGTAATAGTAGCCGTTACAAAATGTAACCAGATATTGCGGGATACGCTTACCATGCATGTTATAAATGTGCCAGATTATACTGTTACAACTACTGATACGCTGATCTGTGCAGGAGAATCTATTGGTTTTAATATTTCGCCCACTCCAACCGGGTATAACACTTTAACCTGGGATTTTGGTGATGGAGGACCCACGTCAGGTGTTCCAAATGCAACCTACGACTACCCCAATGGATCGAATATAGCCATATACAACCCTGTAGTAACGATTGTTGAACCGGAAGGCTGCCCGACTACAGTTTCAATACCGGCTAACCCAATAGAAGTTAAACCAACACCTGTAGCACTTATTTCACCGGCAGCTACTTTAGTTGGCTGTGGTTCTTTTTCCGAAACACTTTCGGCAACGGTTACCACTGGGTTTGGTAGCACCACCAATTACGAATGGTTTGGCCCACCGGTTTCTCCAAATTGTTCCACTTGCGATACCTGGACAATTAACGAATATGGCGACTATTACGTAGTGGTTGAGAATAGTAATGGCTGTGAGGGCGTTTCAAATACGGTTGATGTAATTGAGAACTGCGCACCCCCATGCCCTGGGCCAACACTCGTGACGTCATACAGCAGCTTTTTTGCATGTGCTACCCCACGCGCGCATATCTCGTACAGCACTAACGGATTCAATGTTACCAATGAGACTTGGGTTTTTCCGGATGAAGCTACTAGTACAAGCTTTACACTTGGAACAAACGCGACTGCAACAGCTACTTATGAAGAAGCAGGGATTTATCCCGTTAATTATATTGTTGAAACGGATTCGTGTAACAGAATATTTTATCAGGATATGTATGTACCTTTTGTTGGTGATATGTACTATAGCGTAACCTGCGGCACCGGAAGCTTATACGACATAACACTCTTTGATGGTTCCAATGTTTTTCCAAGCGAAGTAAGCAGTATGGTACACAGCTATGCTTATAACGATGGTTTTGGCTGGACAACAATTTTAACCGGGCCTGAACTCTCAGTAGATATACAACTCCCTGCCGGCGACTACGATTTCAGAGAGATTATTTACAGCAACCTTACTACTGCGGCTCCCCCATGTACCACAATAGTAAGCGTAAACTTACCCGACAAACCCAATGCCGATTTTGAGATCGTTTCGCCTTTTGAACCGGCTTGTATTAATGATGTGGTGGTGCAATTAAATAACTTAAGTACACCGGCAAGCGGACTTAATTATGTGTGGAGCTTTGGAGATGGATATACAAATTATCAGCCCAATCCAGATAAAGTATTTTCTGACATCACACCACCAATAAAAAATATCACCCTAACCGCCACCAGCAGCATCGGCTGTAAAGATAGCATCCAAAGCACCATTGAGATTGAGGATAATGATTTATGGAATGGTTTGCAACCTGCTCTTTTCACGAATCCAGCAACACCAGTTTGTGTGGGTAACCTTATATCTTTGGCATATAGTAATCCGGGATTTACTACCCCTTCAGGCTATACCTGGTATCAGGGCAACACGCCAATTACCCCGGTTGTAACTGCCTCCAGTTTTGATGTTTCTCAGGCAGGTGATTATTGGGTAATGGGCTCAGATGAATACGGTTGTCTGGTACCTTCAGCGCCGGCCTCGATTTACTTTACGCCCATACAAACGCCTACTATTATTGGTAACCCTGCTCAGTGCGATAGTATTCCCTTTACACTCACAAGCTCAATACCCGGTGAAGGTGGAATAGCGCTTGAATGGGAGCGCAGCCCCGGTGGAGTTTTAGGTTCAGGTTCTACGCTCTTTCAAACGCTACCTGTAGGTACATATACTTATACGCTTACCGCGACACAAAACGGTTGTGAAGGGGTAAGTGTACCTTACACGGTAACGGTTGCGAGCCCTGTTGATACTCCTACCGTGACTTTTGATATTACAAGTTGCCAGCCTTATGTGGTGTCTCTCACAGCTACCAATGCGCAAAGTGGCACATACAACTGGAGCAATGGAGGTACAGGATCTACCGTGAATGCCTACTCGGGTGGGCTGTATGAAGTGTATTTTACCAGCACGAGTGGGTGTAGCAGCAGCAATGAAATAGAAGTCCCCCGATCGCCGCAGGAATACTTATGGAATTTTCCGTCGGGATGTTTCTGTATAGATGATTTGCGAGACGAAAATGCCGTTTCGGGTTGTGTTACTAACGCCGGTATTATCGGTCCCTATACGCCGTTTGAATATTGGAGCTATCAGGTTAATGGGATAGATGTATGGTCGGGTACGAATTCTCATCCCTTAGGCTTTGCAAATTTCGGACCCGATAGCATCAACCTTATTTTAGACAATGGATATTGCGAGGTTATAAGCGATGCCATGTACCTGAGCGATAGTTGCTCTGTTCCTGCTCAAAGTTTAATTGCAAACGGAGGTTCTACAAACTCGAAGGATTCCCAAGCGAGTACATTCAATCAGAATAGTGAACAGCTTGAACCGGAAATACACCTTATCCCCAATCCTGCCTCTGATCAGACCCGCATTCAATTCCGCTTTGATGGCAGCGAAACCCAAAAAGCGATTGAAATATACGATTTAACTGGAAGGCGGGTTAAAACACTTAGACCCCAAAGTGATGCCGGCAGTATTACTTTGCAGCTTGGTGATTTTGTCAGTGGTATTTATCAAATCTGCCTCAGACAAGATGGACGCATCATTGCCCAAAGTAAGCTTTCAGTTACACCCTAAATTTTTAGTACCTTCCGATATGGTTTTAAATACCGTATCGGAAGGTACTTGTATTATTCTTCAAAAACTCCTCTTATGAAAAAATCAATATTTTTCCCCTATATCTTTGTTTTTATGTTATCTGCCCCAAGTCTCCTTGCCCAGCCCGACTGGCAATGGGGGCAGGAGGTACGGTTTAATGCCCAAAGTATTGCAGTTGATAATGAAGGTAACTCGTATGTAACCTGGTCATTGCAAGATACTTATGAAATAGATGACGAACTTTTTATAAGTAATGGCCAAAGTGATGTAGCATTAACCAGCTTTGACTGTGATGGCGCTCACAGATGGACTAAGACCATTGGAGGGCAGAGTGTTGATGTAAGCACAGCAATTAGAACAGACACTCTTGGAGGCGTGTACTTAGTTGGCAGAATTAATGCTATGGGAAATTTTGATGTAAATGTAAGCAATGATACTATCATTTCTGGTTATACAAACAAAGCATTCTTTTTAACAAAATACAATACCGAAGGAGATTTTCAATGGTTTAGAATGCCGGAAGATACTGTTGTAATTGATATTAACAACTTACAATTTGCTGTAGCTTTAGATATGGATGTTGCCCCCAATGGCGATTGTTATCTATATAGTAAATTGCCACAAAGTACTTATGGGAATGGTGCTTTTGAAGCACCTTATGAAGGTACTGCAAATAGTGGTGCTGATATTTATGCACTTAAATACGACAGTGATGGCAACTGCACAGGTGGGGTGCATTTAGATATTTGGCATTCCGGTGGTTTACTGCAAAGTAGTGATTTTATGCGCGACCCCTACACAGGAAAGTTTTACCTCTCAGGCTATAATTCAAATGATGACGATACCCTAATTTTTGGCGGCGAGCAAGTCACTGCTGAAAATTACGTCGTTCAATTTGATCCTTCCGGGTTTGTGAATTGGAGCGTATCAACTACTGATGTTGGTATTGGTCCTACTGGTTTCGTTGGAAAGCCTAAAGTAGATCCATTAGGCAATGTATATCTTACTGGATTTTCTTATAACAATAACACCTTAGGAGATTTTACATTTTTAAATACGCTTGATAATAATGGGTTTTCAATATTTGCAAAAATTGATTCAATGGGCAATGTAGTTTATGTTACCAATGCGTCATCTTTTAATGATAATTATAGTGAAGGTGTTGCTTGGACTGATTCGAAGATTGGAGTTTCAGGAAATTATGTGGGAACATTAATTTGGGGTGATGCGGAAAGTACTTCTGAGGAGAATAGTCAAGGATTTGATTTTTATCTTGCCCTTTTCGATCCTTCAGGTGATGGTCCACCCGAAAGCTTTCACAGCTTAACCAGCTCACCTTTGGGGGTTGAAAGACCCTCCCTTCTCACCACAGATAATCAGGGCAACTTTTACGTCGGTGGTAATTTCAGCGGGCAGCTCCACGTCGGCGACGGCACCCTTTACAACCAATCCGGAAGCCAGGAAGGCTTTATCGCCAAGTTTGGTTCAGACTCTTGCTATTGTCCGCTGCCCGAGGCACTTTTTACCTATGACTCCATTCTCAACCAGGCTGAGTATGCATTTGTTTACACCGGCTCAACCGATGTAGATAGCGTTGTGTGGGATTTTGGTGATGGCAATGTAGGCTACGGCATAAATCAGCAACACCTCTTTGCCGAAACAGGCACTTACACCGTTTGTGCCACGGCTTACAATTCATGCGGGCCGGATTCGGTTTGCATAACCATAGATGCGCTGGGCCCGGTTGGGGTGAGGGCTATCAATGGTTTTGAAAATATCAAACTCTATCCCAACCCGGCTCAAGCTATGCTTACCATCGGTAATGCCACGCCCGGCACACGCTTAGCCGTGATTAACGCCATGGGCCAACAATTACAAAGTGCTGTCTTACTATCCACTCCATCTCAACTAGATATCAGCAAACTACCGCCTGGGGTTTACCTCTTGCAGCTTACCGATGGAAATGAAAGAATAGGGTATGCAAGGTTTGTGAAGGAGTGATGTAAAATTTAAACAGATGAAAAAATCTATACTTACCCTTTATATTTTTTTCCTGGCTCCCATAATTGTTTTAGCCCAGCCCGACTGGCAATGGGGGCAGGAAGTAAGGTTTAATTCCCAAGATATTGCTGTAGACAATCAAGGTAATTCTTATGTAACGTGGTCCTTGCAAGATCCATACGAAATAGATGGGGAACTTTTTATTAGCAATGGTTCTAGTGATGCTGCCTTGACCAGTTTCGACTGCGATGGAGTACATCGCTGGACTAAGATAATCGGAGGTTCAGGTGGCGACCGAGTATCGGGACTGGGCGCAGATACTCTGGGCGGTATCTATTTAATATATAACATTAACAGTTCCAAACTGGAAAACTATAATATAAACATTGATAATGATACCACACTAATTTCACAGCGAAAAGGAATGCTTTTAGTAAAGTATAATACTGATGGTGAATTCCAATGGTCGCACATGCCTGAAGATTCGGTTGTATTTGACATAACTACCTTGCATTTTGCAGGAACTCTTGGAATGGATGTAGCACCTAATGGCGATTGCTACATTTACAGTAAACTTCCAATAGGTAGCTATAGCAATGGAGCGTTTGAGGCTACGTATCCCGGAACCGCCCAGGATGGAGAAAATATGTATGCTTTGAAATACGACAGCGAGGGCAACTGCACAGGTGCGGATCATTTTGATTTCTATTACTCCCTAGGAGGTTCTTTAGGAACTTTTACTCGCAACCATCATACCGGTAAGTATTACATGTCAGGCTATCTCCAGAGTGATAATAATATTATCATTTTCGGTGGAGAGGAAGTCACTGCGAATAATTATGTTGTTCAATTTGATAGTGAGGGAAATGTGAATTGGACTCTTACTTCAAATGATTCAAATACTTCAACTACTAGACTTCTTGGTAAACCTTCAGTAGATGAATTAGGAAATGTTTATGTTACGGGCAATTCATATAACGGGAATAGTTTTGGTGATTTTACATTTGAGAATTCTTATGGTATTTGGGGCTTTGCAATTTTTGTTAAAATAGACTCAATAGGAAATGTTGTCTATGCCTCTAACGCTTCTGCAACTAGCGGCACTTCTGGTACTGCGACTGCCTTTTCAAATAATCAGGTTGGAGTTACTGGTAGATGGGGTAGTTTACTATCATGGGGTGATATATTGATTGATAGTACAAGCAATGATAGTCAAGGTGCTAACGTTTTTCTTACGTTTTTTGATCCGGAGGGTGATGGCACGCCAGAAAGCTTCCATAGTTTAACCAGCTCGCCCTTAGGAGCAGAATTTTCTTCTCTGCTCGTAGCTGATCGAGAAAACAATTTTTACATCGGTGGTAATTTTAGCGGTCAGCTAATGGTAGGAGACGGCACGCTTTACAACCAAACCGGAAGCCAGGAAGGTTTTATCGCCAAGTTTGGCTCAGACTCCTGTTATTGTCCGCTGCCAGAGATGGTTTTTACCTATGATTCCATTCCCAATCAGGCCGAGTATGCCTTTGTTTACACCGGCTCAACCGATGTAGATAGCGTTGTGTGGGATTTTGGGGATGGCAATGTGGGCTACGGCACGAGTTTGCAACACCTCTTTGCAGAAACAGGCTCCTATACCGTTTGTGCCACGGCTTACAATTCATGCGGGCCAGACTCGGTATGCATAACCATAGATGCGCTGGGCCCTGTTGGGGTGAAACCTATCAATGGTTTTGAAAATATCAAACTCTATCCCAATCCGGCAAAAGAGGTGGTTACCATAGGCAATGCTACCCCCGGCACACGCGCAGTTGTGATTAACGCCATGGGCCAACAATTACAAAGTGCCGTGTTGCTATCCTCTCCATTTCAAATAGATATCAGCAAACTACCGCCTGGGGTTTACCTCTTGCAGCTTACCGATGGAAATGAAAGCACAGGCTATGCAAGGTTTGTGAAGGAGTGATGACGGCTCGAAGTAACTTTGGAAGGTCTCGATGGCCAAAGATGTAAATTTTACCACTGGTCTTATTTCTAGCTTATCACGATAGCTGAGGGATAGTAGAACACTTTGTAAAGTGAATAGCTGGATAAGCCAATTAAGGTTTTGAACTCAACATCGAAGGTATGACATATTATGCTGAATCCTTCTTATAGATCAAATTTCCCATTTATAGTTTTTAGGTCTTGTGCTTTTTTTTCTAAAGCCAATGTTAACTAAATATAAACTTTAGACCCAGTGGAAACATTATTGGTTTAAAATGTTTCCATGGTTTGATTTGTTTATTACATTTGCGCCCTGAAAAAAATATGTCTGAAGAAAATTTAAATAAGGAAGATCAACTCATTAAAGATGCCGTAGTAGTTTTTATGACTTACGGTATTAAGAGTGTGACGATGGACGATATTGCGCGACAAATGCGTGTGTCGAAGAAGACGCTTTATCAGTTTTTTAAAGATAAAGGAGACTTGGTAAATAAATGTATGCGCAGAGATTGCGACTTTATTGAAGCTAAAGTGAAAGACATTCAGGCGCAAGGTTTAAGTGCAATTGATGAAAATTTCGCCATTAGCTCGGTGATAGTTGAGGAGTTGAGGAATATACACCCATCCATTTTTTATGACTTGGAAAAGTATTATCCGGAGGCTATGGCCATCATGTTAGAAATGCGGCATAAGTTTATAGGAGGTGTAGTGCGCCAAAACTTAAACAAGGGAATAGCTGAAGGTGTATACCGACCCGAACTGAATGTAGAGATTATGACGCAGCTTTGGGTTTTGCGATTGAACGTAATCTTTAATCCCGAACTCTTCCCTATGGAAGAGTTTCACCCCAAAGATGTATACCTCGAAATGTTTAATCATCACATTAGAGGGATTGCCAACGCGAAGGGGTTAAAAGAATTAGAAAAGAAATTGAATACCAAAAACAAATTATAAGTGATGTTGCGAATTTTTAGCTTATTCGGTTTAATGCTGTTTTGCAGTATGGCCTCTGCACAGTCCCTTACTTTATCGCTTTTAGATGCTCAGCAAATGGCCATTGACAGCAGTTATGCTACGCGAAACGCCAGGTTTAATACGGCGAAAAAGCGAAAAGAAGTGAAGGACGTTCTTGCCAATGGATTGCCTCAGATTAACGGTACTGCCGAGCTTCAGGATTATCTCGAGATTCCTACCCAGGCTGTTCCGGCAGAGTTTTTTGGGGGTGAGGCTGGCGAATTTGCCACCGTGCAGTTTGGTACAAAGTACAATTTAACAGCAGGTATATCTGCAACCCAGCTTATTTTTGACGGCACTTATCTCGTGGGCCTCAAGGCTTCCAGAACGGTTGTGGAACTTACGACCAATCAGGAATTGAAATCGGAGCAGGAGATAAAATTTAATGTGGCAGAAGCTTATCATACGGTTCTGCTGGCTGTGGAAAATTTGAAAATACTACAGGAAAATCTGGACAATATTCAGAAAACCCTTGATGATACACAGGCGCTTTACGATAATGGACTTACAGAGCAGCAGGATGTGGATCAGATAAAGCTGAATAGAAATCAAATTCAGATCAATATAGACCGAACTCAGCAGTTTCTAGACGTTTCCAGAAAAACGCTGAATTTTTTAATCGGTATTGACCTGGAGAGAAATGTCACGCTGACCGACAACATTGAAAACCTGGTTTTGATGAGTAACGACGAAAAATATCTTCAACTGGAGCCAGAACTCAATACGCACCCTGATTACCTGATCGCAAAGAGCAATTTAGAAATTCAAGGCCTTACGGTAGATGGTAATAAGGCGGCCTATTATCCCAGCTTGAGTGGTTTCTTTAACTATCAGCAATCGGCACTTCGAAACGAATTTAATTTTACCGATAGCAATCAGGATTGGTATCCAACCTCAATCATAGGTCTGCGCCTCAATGTTCCTATTTGGAGCAGTTTGCAGCGAAAGGCCCGTGTACAGCAAGCCGAGATAGGCTTTGAGCAAAGCGTAATGCAGCTTGAGCAAACAGAAGAAAACCTGAAACTCGGCGTAGACCGGGCCAGAAGCTCTTATGAAAATGCGCTTAAAACCTGGGAGAATCAAAAGGAAAGTATTGAACTGGCGCGAAGCATTAGCGACAAGACCAATTTAAAATACAAAGAGGGATTGGCTTCGAGCTTTGAGCTCAATGTAGCAGATTCTCAATTGCTAAACGAACAAACGAAATACATACAGGCGGCAATGGATTTGCTTACCGCTAAACAGAACTTAGACAGGGCACTAAACATTAACTAATGGATGATCATAAAGCCCGAAAACGGTAGTATGCCTGATCTCGGACTTATTGACACAGCCACTCAACCAAATTGACAAACACGAATTAAGAATGAAAAGTATCAATTACATGGGCATATTGAAATCAGGATTTTCCATCCTTGCCATTTTTATCATGGTATCCTGCTCGCAGGATCCCAATACCAAGTTAGCTTCTCTTGTTGCTGAGAGAGATTCTCTTAAAACAGTGAGAACCGATCTTGACAATAAGATCATGGAACTCAATGAGCAAATTCAGGAAATAGACTCAACCATTTCCAACAAGCTGGTTACAACAATCAAAGCCGATACTGCACTTTTTAAGCACTATTTTGCTGTGTATGGAAACGTTCAATCTGATAAAACAGCGTCTTTATTTGCAGAAAACCCCGGGAATGTAACCCAAATACTAGTTGAAGAAGGCCAGCAGGTTAAGAAGGGACAAATGCTTGTGCGGGTAGATGATGATGTGTATTCAAGAAATTTGCAGGAGCTGCAAACATCGCTTGATCTTGCGACCACGCTTTACGATAAGCAAAAGCGACTTTGGGATCAGAATGTGGGTAGCGAAGTGCAATACCTGGAAGCAAAAAACAGAAAGGAGTCGCTTGAAAATTCAATAGCAACCCTTCGTGAGCAAAAAAGCAAGTCGAGTATTGTAGCGCCCTTCGACGGGGTGGTTGACAAAATTTTCCCGAAAGTTGGAGAAATGGCAAGCATGCAAATGCCCGTAGCACGTATTGTAAACCTTGAAAATATGTACATCACCTCTGATGTTTCAGAGCGCTATATTAATACCTTAAAAGTAGGGGATGAGGTGACTCTTGCAATAAACGGAGACACAATAACGAGCAGAATTACCAGAGTTGGTTCTTTTATTAACGCAACCAACCGGTCGTTTGAAATTCGGGTAGCAGTAGATGATGACGTCGATGGAATTCGTCCCAACTCTTTGGTAGCCATGAAGATAAATGACATGACTCGAAAGGGTGCAATTGTTTTGCCTTCGTCTATCATTATGCAGGATGGAAAGGGTAAAGACTATGTTTATGTGATTGGCAAAGATGATAGAAACAAGCAGGTAGCTCTGAAAAAGAGTATTCAGACAGGCGCTTCATATGAGGGTAAAACTGTTGTGCTTGAGGGGTTGAATCCGGGAGATGAAATAATTGATAAAGGTGCACGAAGCGTTCGCGATAGTGACAGAGTAGACACCGCAACCATTTAAGATATTATGGCTAAGAAACACCTTGAAAAAGGAAGCAAAGGCTACAAGGAGTTTGGTCTTTCCTCGCTTTCTGTAGAAAATAGAACGACTGTAATTGTACTAGCCGTTATCATACTTTTGGGTGGCGTATTTTCATACATGAGTATGCCTAAGGAGAACTTTCCCGATGTAGTAACGCCCGAAATATATGTGGGTACTGCCTATCCGGGAAACTCGCCGCTGGATATTGAAAAACTCATTACAAGACCTTTTGAAAAAGAGATTAACTCCATAACGGGTGTAGATGAGCTAAATTCTACCAGTACCCAGGGCTTTTCCTCTATTCAGATTAAGTTCAACTTCGATATTTCGCCCGAAGAGGCGCTTCGTAAGGTAAAGGACAAGATAGATGTGGCAATGAGCGACAGGGATTTCCCCACCGATCTGCCTGCCGATCCGAATGTTTTTGAGCTTAATTTCTCTGAGCTTATCCCGATTATGAATATCAACCTTTCAGGTGATTATTCCATTGATCAGTTAAAGGAATACGCTGAATACCTGGAAGATGAGATTGAAGATTTATCGGAGATTACCAAGGTGGAAATCCGCGGGGTGATGGATAAAGAGGTGAAAATCAACGCCAATTTGCTCGCTATGGAGGCGATGGAAATTAGCTTTGATGACATCGCTAACGCTATTTCATCAGAGAATACTACCATCTCCGGTGGCGATCTTCTTGTAGACGATATGCGCCGTAATGTGCGCGTACTTGGTGAGTTTAAGGATGTTGAGAAAATAGGCAACATCATCGTGAAACGCGAAAATCAGGAGGTAGTTTACTTAAAAGATGTAGCAGATATTTCTTTTGGAGAGAAGGAAAAGGAAAGCTACGCACGTGAATACGGCAACCCGGTTGTAATGATCGACATCATGAAGCGGGCGGGTGAAAACCTGATTGAAGCCTCAAATAAGATTGAAACAATAGTTAATGAGGCTAAGGCTACACAGTTTCCCGAAGACCTTAAGATATCTATTACAAACGACACGAGTGATCAAACAAAAACACAGGTTGATGAGCTGGTTAACAGCATCATTTTTGGGGTTTTACTGGTTGTCGGAGTTCTGCTCTTTTTCCTTGGGCTGCGAAATGCCCTTTTCGTAGGAATCGCTATTCCGCTTTCTATGCTCATGAGCTTCCTTATTCTTGGCGCACTTGGCGTTTCCCTGAATGTTATCGTCCTTTTTGCACTTATTCTCGCCTTGGGAATGCTGGTTGATAATGGAATCGTTGTTGTAGAAAACGTTTATCGGCTTATGGATGAAGGCTATTCTGCGAAAGCAGCAGCCAAGCTTGGAGTAGGTGAGGTTGCGGTACCAATTATTGCATCGACAGCTACTACTTTGGCGGCTTTTCTTCCGCTGGCGTTCTGGCCGGGTATGATGGGTGAATTCATGTTCTACCTACCTATCACACTCATTATCGTATTGTCGTCGTCGCTATTTGTGGCCCTGGTTATTAACCCGGTGCTTACAGCGATGTATATGAAAACGGGTGAGCCGGATATTAATAAGAAGCGCATGTTGCGCAACAGCCTTATTTTTATCGTTACCGGAATCGTTTTAGACGCGGTGGGCTTGATTTCAGAATTTAAGGGATTGATAACTTTTGGTAACCTGCTTTTATTTATAGGAGCTTCCGGATTTTTAAATGTTTACGTCCTGGCTCCCGGTACCAGAAAATTCCAAAACCAGATTCTTCCGAAGATGGAGAATGGCTACCAGCGGTTTTTAACTTACGCCCTAAACGGGAAAAGACCGTATGCATTCCTCACGGGAACTTTTCTTCTCTTAATTCTATCTTTTGTATTGCTTAGTATTTTTCCGCCCAAGGTAGATTTCTTCCCGGTAAATGAGCCGCAATACCTCAATATTTTCATAGAGAAACCAATTGGAACCGATATAGAGGAAACCAATAGAACGACCATTGAGCTTGAGAAGAAGGTGATGTCGCTTCTGGATAAGTATTTTGAGACAAATGAAGCCGGTGAGAGAGAATCATTTTTAATAAAGTCGGTTATCGGTCAGGTAGGCGAAGGGGCGAGCGATCCTGCTCAAGGGAATTCTGCTGCTCAAACTCCACATAAAAGTCGTATTACTGTTCAGTTTTCTAAATTTCAGGAACGTCAGGGCATCAGTACGGGTGATGTGCTTGAAGATATTAGAAGTGATTTAAAAGGCTATCCGGGAACGCAGATTTCGGTGAGCAAAAACGAAGCCGGTCCGCCCCAGGGTGCCCCGATTAATATCGAGGTAAGTGGCGACGATTACGAAAAGCTAATGGAAGAGGCTGAAAGTCTCACGGCATTTATTGAAGAGCGAAACGTAGCGGGAATTGAAGAGCTAAAGCTGGATGTAGAAACCGGTAAACCCGAAATGCCCATCGTAATCGATCGTGAAAAAGCACGCCGGCTTAACCTTTCAACCTATCAGATTGGAGATGCCTTGCGCACCGCATTATTTGGACGTGAAGTATCAACTTACAAGGAAGGAGAGGATGATTACCCAATAAATGTCCGCCTGCAAAAACGTTTCCGCGACAGCGAGGACGCCTTAATGAATATGCGACTCACTTTTAGGAATCAATCAACTGGAAAAATTGTTCAGGTGCCGATTTCTTCTGTGGCTCATGCCGAAAAGAGCAGCACCTTTAGCGCGGTAAAGCGAAAAGATCTGGACAGGGTTATTACGATTAGCTCAAATGTGCTTACGGGTTACAATGCCAATGAAATCGTGGCGAAGCTTAAAGGCTTTATGAATGAATTTGATAAAGACCCGGGTACAGAAATTCGCTTTACAGGACAGCAGGAAGAGCAGGCAGAGGAATTGAACTTCCTTAGCACGGCTCTGGCTCTGGCGGTATTTTTGATTATTCTCATAATTACCGCTCAGTTTAATGCCATCTCCACACCGTTTATCATCTTCTTTGCAGTAATTTTTAGCTTGATCGGTGTACTTCTTGGACTGGTTCTTTTCCAGATGGATTTTGTTATCGTAATGACCATGATTGGTATTATTTCCCTTGCGGGGATAGTCGTTAACAATGCGATTGTACTTATAGATTATACCAATCTGATACGCTCGCGGATGAAAGATGACATGGATATAGATCAGGAGGATACCCTTCCTTTTCAGGAAACGGTAAAAGCAGTAATTGAAGGTGGTAAAACACGTTTGAGACCGGTTCTCTTAACGGCGATTACGACGGTTTTAGGCCTTGTACCTCTGGCTATCGGTCTTAATATCAACTTCTTTACGCTTGTTAGCGAATTTGATCCTCAGATTTACATTGGAGGTGATAACGTAATGTTCTGGGGACCAATTGCATGGACAATCATTTTTGGTTTGACCTTCGCGACTTTCCTTACATTGGTTATTGTTCCCGTGATGTATTTGTTGTTGGCTAAGATGAAATACCGATTGGTTTACAAAAAAGATACATCTTACAAGGTAGAGGCTTAAGTATACTGATTGATTAGCGAAAGCAGGGCCATGCAAGAGGCAGGGCTATTGATACCAATAGTTCATTTGTGAAGGCTTCACCGCCCGGACTCTCTTACCTGTAGATTGGCTTAGATTGCAGATTTTAGGGGAGAAGAATTGTTGATTTCCTTCACATTTGCTGTGAGCGAATCCCTGCTTTCTCCCATTTTAAAAGGCAATTACCCCTTTGATCCATATCGTTGATATGTATTAATTAATCACAACTTCGCACAACATTTATTTTCTACTTTTGTTAAGGCATTATAAATAGGCTGTATGGAATATAAAGCGGGGCGTTTATTGAATCAGATTGAGTATCCGAAAGATCTTCGTGCTAACATTAAAGTGACTGAGCTCCCTGAGCTTTGTGATGAATTACGCGATTTTATCATTGATGTTGTATCTACAAAAGGGGGGCATTTTGGTGCCAGTCTTGGCGTAGTAGAGCTTACTGTGGCGCTGCATTATGTTTTCAATACACCTTACGATCAGCTTGTTTGGGATGTTGGCCATCAAGCTTACGGACATAAAATTCTGACTGGTCGTCGCAAGATATTTCATACCAACAGAAAATATAAAGGCATTAGCGGTTTCCCGAAAAGGTCTGAAAGTGAGTATGATACCTTTGGTGTTGGCCATTCATCTACTTCCATTTCGGGGGCGCTCGGTATGGCTGTTGCCAGCAAATTAAAAGGAGAACTGGACAGACAGCATATTGCCGTAATTGGTGATGGTGCCATGACTGCCGGGCTTGCGTTTGAGGCTTTGAACCACGGTGGTGTTGAGAATTCTAATATGATTGTTATTCTCAATGACAACTGCATGTCTATCGATCCGAACGTCGGTGCATTAAAAGATTACCTTACAGATATTACCACCTCGCCTACCTATAATAAGGTAAAGGATGAGGTGTGGAACCTGCTGGGAAAAATAAGTAAGTTTGGTCCCAACGCACAGGCTATTGTTCAGAAAGTGGAGAATGCGATAAAAACTTCATTGCTCAAGCAGAGCAATCTTTTTGAGTCGCTCAATTTTCGATATTTCGGTCCTGTAGACGGGCACGACGTAAATCATTTAGTAAGTGTTCTCAATGATTTAAAAGATATTCCCGGTCCAAAAATTTTGCACTGTATTACTATGAAAGGCAAGGGCTATAAGCCTGCCGAATCAGGTTCTCCTACACAGTGGCATGCACCCGGTTTGTTCAACAAGGATACCGGTGAGATTATTAAAGTAATGCCGAAGAGTCCGCAGCCGCCAAAGTATCAGGATGTTTTTGGTCATTCTATCGTTGAGCTGGCTGAGAAAAACGAAAAAATTGTCGGGATTACACCTGCTATGCCTACGGGATCTTCGCTCAAGATTATGATGGAGGCAATGCCCGATCGCTCTTTTGATGTGGGTATTGCCGAGCAGCACGCGGTTACATTTTCTGCCGGGTTGGCAACTCAGGGGCTTGTGCCTTTTTGCAATATATACTCAAGCTTTATGCAGCGCGCTTACGATCAGGTTGTGCACGATGTGGCTCTGCAAAATCTCAATGTGGTTTTCTGTTTGGACAGAGCCGGATTTGCCGGAGCCGATGGTCCCACGCATCACGGTTCGTTTGATATGGCTTACTTCCGCTGCATTCCTAATTTAACGGTTTGCGCGCCAATGAACGAGGAGGAGCTTCGAAATTTGATGTATACCTCTCAGCTCGAGAATGCCGGTCCGTTTGTGATTCGCTATCCACGTGGCGAGGGTGTTATGACGGAGTGGAAAACTCCTTTCCGCAAAATAAAAGTAGGTACAGGTCGTAAGGTTCGCAATGGGAATGATATCGCGATACTATCTATCGGTCATCAAGGTAATTATGCTTTGACTGCCGCTAACGAAATGGCAGAAGAAGGAGCAGACGTGGCAGTTTACGATATGCGCTTTGTGAAGCCACTTGACGAATTGATGCTTCATGAAGTGTTTGCTAAATTCGACAAGGTGATCACCGTAGAAGATGGATGTCTTATGGGCGGAATGGGAAGTGCGATTATCGAGTTTATGGTAGACCACGGATACCACGCACAGGTAAAACGCCTCGGTATGGCCGATCGCTTTTTTGAGCATGGCTCGCAGGAGCAGCTCTACGCAGAAGCCGGCTTTAGTGTAGATCACATCAAAGCGACTGCTAAAGAGATGCTAAAAGAGGCTTCCTCAGGGAAGTTTATGGTGGGTTAATTAGTGGTTAGTTCTTGGTTCTTTGTGCATGGCAATCGATGTATGGAATTATCTTCTTTCACCGCGGGGAATAACTAATTAGCGGTCTGAACCGTTGAGAACAATCTAAATCAGGTTTTTAGGTAGAAATTAGTATAAATGCCTGTGCCGGATAGTTTTTCTCCATTACTTTGCAGCATGGATACGTTTGAAGATTTCAAGATTAAAAAGCAATTACACAATGCCATTGCCGATTTAGGGTTTGAAAGACCGACGCCCATTCAGGAAGCGTCGTATTCTCCTATTCTAGGTGGCCTTGATTTTGTAGGGATTGCACAAACGGGAACCGGTAAAACAATTGCGTACCTGCTTCCTATCCTGCAAGATTTAAAGTATTCTGAACAGCAGAACCCCAGAGTATTAATCCTGGCGCCAACCAGAGAGCTCGTTATTCAAATTGTAGAACAAATTGAGAAACTAACTTCCTACCTCAGTGTAAGAGTGCTGGGTGTTTATGGTGGGTCTAATAATATAAACCCGCAAAAAAGGGCTGTTGCCGAAGGTGTAGATATCATTGTAGGCACTCCGAGAAGATTATATGATCTGGCGCTTTCGAATGTGTTGCGACTCAAATCAATCAAGAAACTGGTGATTGACGAAGTGGATATTATGCTGGATTTTGGGTATAAAACGCAGTTGAAAAACATCTTTGATCACCTGCCGGAAAAACGGCAAAACATTCTCTTTTCTGCTACCATGACCACCTATGTAGATGAGCTAATGGATGAGTTCCTGATTAATCCGGTTAAAAAAACCATTTCCATTAGTGGTACACCCTTAGAGAATATTAGCCAGGAATGTTACGCAGTTCCTAATTTTTATACCAAGGTTAACTTGCTGAATCATCTATTGCAGGATAAAGAGGAGTACAGGAAAGTCTTGATTTTTGTAGCTACCAGAATTAATGCCGACAGACTAGCTGAATTACTGGAGTTTCATTCTGAAATTTCTGTGATTCACTCGGGCAAGGAACAAAATTACCGTACGAAGTCTATAGAAAAGTTTGCTGAAGGAACGAGTAGAATTCTAATAGCGACCGATGTAATTGCCCGTGGAATTGATATAGAGAAAATATCTACGGTAATAAGTTTTGATACTCCTTTCTACCCCGAAAACTATATTCACCGCATAGGTAGAACCGGAAGGGCTGAGCAGGAGGGAAAGTCCATTCTTTTTTACAGCGAGAAAGAAACTGAGTTAAAGGAAGCCATCGAAAGTTTGATGAATTACACCATTCCGTTTAATGAGTTTCCTGAAGAAGTGAGTGTAGCATCACGGCTCACCCCCGAGGAAAAGAACAAACCGCTTGACCCTGATGAAGTGCCAGATAAAAAATCGGCTGTTGCAAAGGGATCATCTTTTCACGAAAAATCTGCTAAGAACAGCAAGGAAAAAATCGAAAGGAAAAGTTACAAGTCAAAAATAAAAGAGCGGTACAAAAAGCCGCTTAGACGGGGAGACAAAATTCAAAATAAAAAAAAGAAGAATAAAAAGTGATTTGATTATCAAATATTTAGAGTGCTTTCCTTGGGCTTCATTTTCCCTTTCCAGTTTCGAATAGAATAAATAATCATCGGAGTGCCAACTACTGTTGGCGCAAGCCAAACAACCCAGCCCGGGTCAAAGCGGATATTGGTAAGTAAGAAAGCTGTGGCAGTGGCAATAAATGAACCTCCCATTCTGCCGATGTGGGTAAAGAGCCACTCGTTCTTAACGAATTTTCTCTTTCTAAGTTTTACCAAATCCGAAAGAGTCATTGCCAAAAGAATTCCTCCGAAGACAAATAGTACAGGGACCAGTCCTATAAATCCTGCTCTCAAG
>CAVVKG010000004.1:0-88192 GCA_963748925.1 uncultured Cryomorphaceae bacterium
CACTACATGAAAACAAGGGCGAATAGCGATATAAAAATGAACGTTTTCATGATGTAGGGGTTTAGTGAATAGTAACTCCACTTATTTCCCTTCCGCAGCTTTTCTCTCCGCTTTTTCCTTTTTCTTAAATGCTCCTCTTAACAGAAAACTGTGCTGAGCTGCTTCAAGTGCTTCATCGAGTTTTTGGGAACTGGTGTTCAGGTTTTTGATGGTTTCTTTCAAATCAGACCCTGTCTGCTCATCGTGCAAGAGAACTCCCATCGGCGTGTCCGGATTTTTCTCTGCCGCTTGCAAGTCTCCCATCAAGGCATTGGCGCTATCAGCGAGCTGCTGTACTTGCAGTGCCGAGGCTCTAAGTGAGCTAAATACAACCGTATCATTCACAAGATCATGAGCCAAAGATCCTTCGTTATTCAATCCGCCGGCAAACTTATTCAATGAGTTTATCAACCGTGAAGCGTCGTCAGATGTCTTGCGAAGCGATGCGGTAGCTTCTTCCAGGTTGTTATACACTTTATCATCGCTTACGAGTTTGCCAAGCGTTCCCTTCCCTGCAAGGATGTTTTCACTCAAGGTTTTCACCGCATTGGTTATCGCCAAGAGGTTAACGTTATTCTCCTGAAGGGTGTTAATCATGTCATCTTGAGAAAATGTTTTCTCTACATAAAGGGTATCGCCAGATTCTACCTGCGCCGCTCTGGGTGTGCCACCATATATGATTAGAATTTTATTTCCTATCAAACCATCGCTCCCAAGTTTGATTTTCGCATTTTTGCGAATGTACTCCTGCGACTTTATATCGAGCT
Organism: uncultured Cryomorphaceae bacterium; assembly: GCA_963748925.1. Lineage (GTDB taxonomy): Bacteria > Bacteroidota > Bacteroidia > Flavobacteriales_D > Cryomorphaceae > Cryomorpha. The sequence continues at coordinate 807 of CAVVKG010000004.1, forward strand.
TAACCTTTACTTCTACTTGCGACTCCTCGTGAAAACTGATTTGACCTACGGTTCCAATTTTTACTCCTGAGAACCAGACATTGTTACCTGATTGCAGCCCGCTGATGTCGTCAAAAAAAGCCACGACTTCCATTTTCTTTTTAAAAGTACCGTGGAGGTTGCCAATCATTAATATACCTCCCACAAGGAATACGATGCCAATCACTATAAAAAGGCCTACCCATACCGGGCGTTTATTTGATTTTTCACTCATGGCGTTTGCATAAAATTATAATTATAAAAACTCTGTATTTGTTCGTCTTCTGTTTTAAAGACATCTTCGAATTTTCCGGTTTTCCGAAATACTCCGTCTAATAGTAATGCGATGCGATTAGAAGTTGCCTTGGCGCAGGTAAGGTCATGCGTAATTATGATTGCGCTGGTATTGTACCGTTGCTGCACTTCAACGATAAGCTCATTTATCTCAGTGCATGTGGCAGGGTCGAGGCCCGATGTGGGTTCGTCATACAGCATAATTTCCGGTTTTAGGATAAGCGTTCGTGCAATACCTACTCGTTTGCGCTGTCCACCGGAAAGATCGGCCGGCATATTGGTAGTCTTATTGCGCAATCCAACCGCCTCTAAAGCCTCATCTACAGCGATATCTATTTCTTTCCTGGTGAGGTTTTTTGAATTCATTTTTAGCGGAAAGGCCAGATTGTTGTACACATTCATACTGTCGTAAAGTGCGCTGTGCTGAAATGAGAATCCGATGCGCAGCCTGATGGCGTTGAGCTCGCTTTCATTTAAGTTTTCAATGCGTTTTCCCAATACGGTTACTTCACCCGCATCTGCCTTGAGCAGTCCCACGATTATCTTTATCAATACAGACTTCCCGGTACCCGACTTACCGAGTACGGCCACATTTTCGCCTTTTAAAAGCGTAAAGTCAACCCCCTTCAACACATCTAAAGTGCCAAAGGATTTATACAAGCCTTTTATGGAAATGACTTCTTCTGTTGCTACAATCGATTCGCGCTCTTTCATAACTTAATAAAGTCTTATCCAGTTTGATATTTGTACAATGACCACTTCTTCAAGAAATATAAGAAACATAGCCAATACAACTGATTGATTGGCAGCACGGCCCACACCTCTTGTTCCATTTGAAGCATTAAATCCTTTATAGCATCCCACCATGCCAATTGTAAATCCATAAGCCACCGATTTGGTAATAGAAGTAAAAAGATCTAGAAATGAAACCGATGAAAACGCCTGGGTGTAGAAACTGATAATACCTGTAGCCTCTTCCGCGTGCACATTCACATATGAACCAAGCAGACCCACAAAAATGCAATAGAATGATAATATTGGGATGGTGATGGTTGTGGCCAAAACACGTGTTACCACCAGATATTTAAACGGATTAATGGCGCTGACTTCCATAGCCTCAATTTGCTCGGTAACTTTCATCGAACTTAGCTCGGCACCAATGCTCGACCCAACTTTCCCGGCACTTATAAGGGCCGTAACCAGCGGACCCAAAGCTTTTACAACAGCGATGCCTATCAAAGAAGGAAGCCATGAAGTAGCCCCAAAATCTTCGAGCGAAGGTCGGGATTGCTTCGTGAAGACTATTCCAATAATAAATCCGGTCACGGTAATGAGTGGCAAGGATTTTAAACCGATCTCAAAACATTGGTTTGCAACTTCACGAAAGTGGAATGGACTTCGAAATAATTCCTTAAAGAAACGGGCGATGAATACATATGCTTTATGCACATGGGCGAAAAATCGATCGAGCCCTTTTGATAATACATATGGTTTTGAACCAGGTTTCATGTTGATAAGAAATTTCTTTTACCCCTATTTTAAAAGTCAATTCTGCATGTATTGCAAAATAAACTCATCAGTGAACGCGGCGACCATATGCATTGTTTACATAGAGTTGATTTTATATTAGAGATGAGGAATTTCAAAGGCTTTGTGGCGGTGGTAATTAATGATACGATCCATTGATTGTCTCGGTCCATTCTTCTTAAAAGTAAAAATAAGTTTTAGAGACTTTGTAGGGTTTTCCAAATGAAGACTGAGCAAGACACGGCTTCCCTACTTAATTAAACCTGTTGGTTTACCCCTGTTTCCCACTCCGCCACATAATGATGCGATCGGTCAACCTCATTGACTGCGCTGCTGCTGAATTATTAAGGATTCCAGACTACACAGCTAGAATACCTTTTACAGAATAAGTAGAAATCAGTCAAATTTTCACTTTTGAAGATTCCAATTGGGATTAGATTGGCCGGGTATATTAGGATAATTTGTAATATAGCGCTTCAATATAACTCAACCCAACTTTTCCATTTGTGGAAACAAAAAAACAATTTTACAGTCAGGTAAGAACTGAGCTAGCTTTTCAAGGAAGTTCTCTGCGAAACGAAACCCTAAAAACATTTTAAATTGAAGAAGATCAGTCCATTTAGAAAATTTGTTGTCCATCCATTTGTTGTTATCACTTTGCTAATTTCTCAGGTAGCAGTTGCGCAGAATTACAATCCTGTAGCAGATCCTGCTGCGGTGGTAACATCCGAAAATGCACGCTTCACAGTGCTTACCCCCTCCCTTATCCGGATGGAATACGACCAGGAAAGCAAATTTCAAGACCAGGCATCCCTTGTAATTATAAATAGAAACCTGCCTGTTCCCACCTTCAAAAAGAACGTAAAAAACAATAAAACTACCATCGAAACCGATCAGCTGAAGTTGGTATACACCGATGATGGGAAACCTTTTCACCAGGGAAATCTAAGCGTCACTTTTAAGGTAGCGGGGAAACCCGTTAAATGGTATCCCGGCATGACAGATACGCTCAACCTGAAAGGCACAAACCGCACCCTCGACGGGGTGAAGGGCTGGGAAGGACAAGAAAGACTCGAAGATGGATTGGTGTCGCGAAGTGGCTGGGCGTTGGTTGACGATAGCCAAACGCTTTTATTCACCGAAGAGCCCATCACATCCTGGGTAGAAAATCGGCAAGATACCCTTCAAATTGACTGGTACCTTTTTGCGCATGGCCACAACTATGAGCAAGTGCTCAAGGATTTTACCGCTGTCTCAGGACAAATTCCCATGCCACCTAAGTTTACATTTGGATATTGGTGGAGCCGATACTGGATTTATTCAGACTACGAAATAAGAGAACTGGTGAAACAGATTAAGGACTATGCCATTCCCATCGATGTATTTATTGTGGATATGGATTGGCATGAAACCACCGGATTAAGCGCCATAAATGGAGAAACAGATTCTGAAGGCGAGATGAAAGGATGGACAGGATACACCTGGAACCGCTCCCTTTTTCCAAAACCGGATAAGTTTTTAGAGTGGACTGGGCAACAAAATTTAAAAACGGCATTAAACCTCCATCCCGCTTCAGGAATTCCTCCAAATGAAGAGAAGTATGATGATTTCGCAAAGGCTTACGGCTTTGACACCAGCAGTGGGAAAAACATTCCCTTTGCGATGGGTGATAAAAAATGGTCTGAGACGTATTTTGACCTTGTGCTCGACCCAATGAGTGATGCCGGAGTCGATTTCTGGTGGCTCGACTGGCAGCAGTATCTCTATGACAAAAAAGTGAAAGGCCTTAATAATACCTGGTGGCTGAACCACAGGTTTTTTACCAACATGCAGGAAAAGGGAGAAGAGCGGCCCTTGATCTTTCACCGCTGGGGCGGATTGGGAAATCACCGGTATCAGGTAGGTTTTTCGGGAGATGCCTATGCGAACTGGGAGACGCTTGACTATGAAGTTTATTTCACCCACACGGCTGCCAATGTTGGTTACGGATATTGGAGCCACGATATCGGCGGCCACATATTGACGGATGAAGCCGATGGCGAACTCTACCTGCGCTGGATACAATTTGGAGCGTTTAGCCCGATTTTGCGCACCCACGCCACCAAGAAACGCGACCTGGAAAGAAGGATATGGAAGTACACTGACCATTTTGAGGACATGCGCGATGCCATCCGACTGAGATACAGCCTCGCTCCTTACGTTTACAACGCTTCCAGAATAACTTATGATTCAGGGGTTTCCATATGCAGGCCGCTTTATTACACCTATCCTGAATCTGAACAGGCCTACAAATTTAAAACGCAATACATGTTTGGCGAGGACATCCTCGTAGCTCCCGTGAGCACTCCTGTTGCGGAAGAAACAGCCCTTGCATCAAAGGAATTTTGGCTTCCTGAAGGCAGTTGGTACGAATACAGCACAGGCAGCATGTTGAATGGTAATTCGGTTTTAGAACGCACCTACTCAGAATCTGAGATTCCATTTTTCATAAAGGCGGGGGCCATCATTCCTATGAATGCCGAAGTAGATAACCTTCAAACAGAACCCAGGCTTAAAGTTCTGGCTTTTGTGCCCGGAACTGCTGTATCAGAAACAACACTTTACGAGGACGACGGAGAAACAGACGCCTACCGCGATAATGTTTTTGCAACACGCAAGGCAAAAAGGGAATACACAACAGAAAAACAGTTGAAAATTAATATTTCACCCTCAGAAGGGTCTTATGAAGGAATGCCTTCGGAGACGACTTTTAGAATGGATTTGTTAAACACGCTTCCACCGGAAAAGGTATGGGTAAACGGAAAGGAAATTCTTTACAGCGATACTTCAAAAACCAATTCCTGGAGGTATAACAGCATCGATTTTACAACCGAAGTATTTGTTTCAGAAGTGGCACCCAATCAAACCCTGGAAGTCATGGCTGATTTCGGTACTACGCATCCCGAACAACAGCAGATCTTAGACGGCAACAAAGGCTTTTTAAAGCGAATGAGTTGGGTAACGGAACGTTTGAAAGAAGAAGTCTTGCTAAAGGATTGGACAGGAACGCTGCCAAATGAAGTATATGAATTCAATAACGTCTACAATCGCTTGCGGTATAATCCTTCATCCGCTTATCAGGAAATCAAAGAATTAAATAAGCGAAAGGAATCGCTGGACAAACTCATACTAGGAATTCCTGCTCTGTCCGAAGAAGTAACTTTGCCACTGCTCAAACACCTTTCTTATGATGCAAAGGAGATGGAGTGATCGAATGTAAAGAAAAGCGATCATGTGAAGATGCCCTATCCAACTTCAAAACCTATGCAATAAGCTCAAAGTCCTTAAAAATGAAGGTTCCCAACAGGGATAACTCAGGCGAAAAGTTATGCGTTTCAGGGCGGAACGATGTATAGGTGATCTCGAAATTGATATTATCTCCGATACTGTAGCCGGTGTCGCAATTGGAACTGGCGCCCCAGCTGCGACAATTGTTTCATTGTGGGGAGTATCTTAATCTTAAGTGAAGGCCAAACCAGGAGACCTTGGTAATAAATGAGTTTGATTTGGATTTTGGTTAGAAGAGGTTATCCATGGGAGGCAATATAGTGCGTTCGTTTTTATTCTTTATCAATAAAATCCACCATTTTTTGAATAGCTGAATTCATTATTTTTTCAGATAACATCTGCCTATGATAGCACTTATTGCATATTTCAATTTCTATATCTTTACTTTTCAGAAAATCAATCTCAGATTTATTTAAACGACCAACTGTTCCATCTTTTTTTCCATATTGGTAAACTACAAGTTTCGATAAATCTTTACTGCTCAATAATTTTGTATATCTTTCTTTATCTATTGACGCAAGCAAATATGAAGAAGGTTTGGTATAGGTGAACCCCATTTCTGTATATATTCTTTTGTCCTTTTTGTAAGTGATGTCAAAAACTTTCTGATTCATTTTTCCTTCTTTCCAAATTTCCGGCTCCAAATCTAATCGACCAGCAGCAATACTTATGGCATCAGCACCAATATCATATTCCGCAATATATTTTTGAATTAACCAGGCACCATAAGATACTCCCCAAACCAGTACTTTTTTATTCTGCTCCTTGAAATTTTGAATGGTCTTGTGAAGCATTCTCACAGAAACTAAATTTTCATAACCAGCATCTTCTAGTCTTAAATTATTTTCTGGTGGTAGAATGGTCGGATTTATTATTTGAGCTTGTTTTACAAAAACGATGTGCAATTTGTCTGCCCATTTATCAAATTGATTAATCGTGTACTGCATTTTATCAAAAGGACCACCCTGGACGATTAGTAAAACTATATCTGAACTTACATTTCCGGTTTCTATATACAAGTCTTCTATGTTATCAGGTATTATGGTTCGTTCATAAGTCCCGTATTCTTTAATTGATCTTGAATTTGTAATATCTCTTTTCAATCCTGATATGTGATAGTCTATTTCACTGTCGAAAACTGTTCCTACAATACTATCATTGTTCACCGTTAATACAAACGAGTTTTTATTTCTTAGATGGCTTGTAAATTTCAAAACTCCTTTTTCGGTATCGAATGTAATATTGTCAAGTGTTGTAGTATCCCCAAAGACAGTAATATTTCCAAAATATCTATTGTAATCCTTTGAAAATGCAATACTTAAAGTCATATCATTTTGTTGTTTTGAAGAAATGACTTGCTTCAATTCCCAAGTACCTTCTAATAAGTTTTCAGTTAAGCTTTGTGCTGAAAGTAAATTGGTACTAAGAAAAATTAGAATAGCGTAGACCGGTTTTTGGAAATTAATGTCAAAAGATTTGAAATTTATCATAATCAACATGGTTTTCATAAATGACGCACACCGGCGATGGCTGTGGGAAGTGCGGGGTTTGAAATTAGCACTAAAGAATTTAAACGTGAGTACGTGCCGGTAATCAACAGTGAAGGCCTCCTCCGATGCTTATTTTATGGTTATATTTTCAAACATACTAATAAACCCCACAATATGTGAATCATGATTAGGCTTTATTCTTTTATTAGTTTTATCATCATTTCAATTTCATTTCGATAGTCAATAGTCGTCAACAAGTAGGTTCCCTTTTTTAGTTTTTTCAGCTCAATTTCATTTCTCTCTATGGATAATGGGAAAATAATTATGGGTTTAATGTTCTTATTTTTGATTGTCTGCCGATTGATGTCTGGTACGTATTCAAATATTCTCATCTCACTTTCTTCATATTCCCGAAAGTAAAGCAACTTATTTCCTTTTAATCTAAATTCTTCAATTTCATCTGTATTTAATTGTAAGTCGTGTGATGTTAAATGGTATCCATAACTTTCGATTTCAATCCGAATATTATTTGTTTCCGGATTCATGAAAGTTATTTCAATATAGTCATTAAAATTTCCAGATTGAATAGAATATGTGAATGGTATTGATAGCTTAGAATTTGGTTTTATGGTGTTAATATCCCCTCTAATTTTTACCCTATCGGTATTTGACTTTAAAAATATTTTAGTTGTTTGGTCGCTTAAGGAGTTAAGATTAATGTAATTAACAACTGTATTTCCAGTTGAGCCAGATATGAAATAATAGAGTTGTTCGATTTCAATGTTCTTTCCAACACCAAATAGTGTTTGGATACCATTTCTTTCGGTTTTAATTAATTGTCCATTTTCATCATATGAGTATTCTTCAATAAAATATCTAAAACCATTCCGATATTTTTCCAGATTTGTCAGATTACCAAAAATGTCATAATTCTTCCATCCCTCAGTTTTTACTGACCTTTTCACAGTTGAATCCGTAACTTGTAAATTATAGAAAAATAATTCCTCGGGACTTATTTGACGCTCAATTATTCTATAGTTCCCTTCAGCTCTAATCTTACCATTGTCATGATATTCTTTCCAGTAGCCAGATTTGAGTCCTTGACCATCTTTTTGGTTAATTGTATCAATCTGTCCATAAAGGTTTATAGACACCAAAATAAAAACTACCAATATAAAACCGATTTTATTTTTCATCGTCTTAGCATGGAGCCTAGCAAGTATCCCATTCTACTATGAGGTCGCTATGCTTTGTTATCTTCGCTGAGCTCCTTGATCGGTTGTGTAACAAACATGCTCGTAATAAGTCTCTTATCATCTTTCATGAACTTATTTTGGCCTGGCCCCAATCTACTCAAAGATCTAAATTAATATCTGAGTCCGGATCAACTTTTCCTGATTCTGTTTCCTCCTTTACGAATTCTATTATTTCATGAATTGTAGCCATTTCTCAAATTACTAACGACCGGGCTAAACCGCTTCGCAATGCGGTTTATGGTTTTGTTGGGTGATTGTCTTTTAGAAATTAATTTTTATAGGTTCTTATTTCAGGAATTTGATCATTATCCCCAGCTAGCGCATCTTCCACAATCAATAAAGTGTCACTTAATTCAATTATTTTCCAATATTCAATTAAAACGTCTTTTGGATTCTCATCATTTAACCAGTATTTCATCCTTAACACGGTGAAATCGTCAATCATTTTCCATTTATTTCCTTTTTTATCCTCTTCATAGTCAAAACAATTTAAGGTACTGTAATCATGGTTGAAATTAGATTCATTTTCGAATAAAAGAACATCATCTAAATCACAGATTTCAGTAATATTTATATTATTCTGCTCTCTTGAAATTAAATGCCATTCTTTCTTAATTAATAGGTCTAAGTCTTCAAAATCCTCCGTTTTGTTGCATCCAACAATGAAAGGTATGACGATTAAACAGAAATAAATAAACGAGTATTTTACTCTCGACAATTGGCAAACCGAAATATTATTATCTCTGCTCATAAAATTATTATTTTATGGCATGAACGCAAATCTTATGATATTATTTTGCATGGTACACAAGGTTTCTACTTCATTTTTCGGGTGGGATGTTAGGGAAGAATGAATGTTGAAATGCCTGGCTACCACGACGCAGTGCGCACGTCGCAAGGTGTGATTAATAGGAAGTAAGTCGCAAGCTATCGCTTCACAAACTTTTTGATAATTGTATTTTCGTCACTCACTAGTTTTATAAAATAAATACCCTTTGCCAAATCAGTGATGGGAAGGGTATTTGTGATTTGGTTGATTGTTTTGACGAGCCTGCCATCTGCATCCATAATCTGGATCTCGGTTAGCACCAATTCATCCTTTTGAATGTAAATTTCATCCTTACCCGGATTGGGATAGATCACTATTTGATCGGGAGTATAATTACCTAAATCGTCCGTGCTCACTGGGGCACCTCCGTTTGAATAAATGGCACCTCCTTTACCGATAAAAAGATAGCTATTGCTCGCTCCCACTGAAGAAATAAAACCAAATCCGGTTGATCCATTATTAATCTCCAACCAGGTATCTCCCAAATCGGCCGAAGCGTATAAACCATTAAACGTACCTAAAAATATGGAGCCATTCATTTCTGTAATACTCTCCACATTGGAACCCAATGGCAGTCCCGAATTTGAGGCAACCCAGGTTTCTCCTCCATCAGCTGACTTAAACAAGCCGTCGGAGGTTCCTGCAAAGAGAAAATCGCTAGAGTGAAAGACGCTGTATACCTGCAAAATTGATGACAGACCGTTGTCTTTCAATACCCAATTGGCGGCATCATCAGCCGACTTGTATACACCCGCATCTGTAGCTGCGTAAATATCGGATCCTACCACCAAAAGATCGTTGACAGTAGGGTTAGCATGAAAACCACTATTTGAGCTACTCCAGGTACCCGATCCCAATAGGGTAGCATATACCCCTTTGCCACTCACACCTGAGTATAGAAACGGCCCTTTTCGTTTCAGGGCATTTATGTTGTCATTCAAATCCAGACCTATGTTCATATCTATCCAGGAATCTCCATTGTCAAATGATTGATGGACAAAACCAAAACTGCCGGCAAACAAGGTGTCATTTAATGATAAAAGCGAGAAATAATACCACGGCTGTATTCCGTTGTTGACTTCTGTCCAGGTAGTTCCATTATCAGTGCTTCGAAAAATTCCGCTGCCGCCTGTGCCTGCAAAAACTAGGTCGCCATTTGTTTCCAATGCAAGAACTGAATTATTATTTGGTACATTAAAAACAACCTGAAACTGTCCGAAGGAATGGCTCGATAAAAGTAAAAATTGGATTAAAAAAAGGGATGTGACTAGTTTGTTCATATTCATAGTATTATTCTTTAATAATTGCTAATGATTGGGCTAACAACCGATGCCCCCTGGTGATAGCCATTGTTGTTATTCGTATCGGATTACAGGTTATTATTCTTATTAAACATTGAACTCTCATTATTGAACCGACCCCCTATCCTACCGCTAAATATAAATATAAAATCCAGCATTAAAACTCTGGTTAAAAACCGGGAAACCGTTTGGAGTTGAACTTACTTAATTGATCCTTGTATTAGAATGGCGATTATCACAATCAAAAAAATGGAACTCTTTCCACGGACGCTTATTGGAACGTGTTGCTTGTAAGATCTAATGGCCAACTGGCGAAGCTTTGCTACAATGGCTAGTGCTGGCCCACAAATCTTGATGAAAAAAGAGAATGCGTATTTGATCGCATAAAAAAACGCAGACTTGCTGCGTGTAATTAAATCGATTCGAGCCATGCCGCGTTATTTTACCGGCTTATTACGCTCATTAACTCCCACATTCAGACGCTTTCTGTATAGTTGAAATCGTCCCGAAAATGCACCGGCTCTGCCGCCAATGCGCAGCAAGTTGTGCAACAGCGGTGAGATTTATCAAGCTGAGCGTATAATTCCGGACCTTTCGACCACAGAGGGTCCGTATGGACAGGTCGTACGAAAATTTAGTTATTGTATACCGTTTTTTTATTCGGTCATTAATTCACTTCGACTTTTAAAATAAACATAAAAACTTAAAACAATTGCCAGTGTAGAAACTATTGTCATTACCGTTCCCGGTATAAAATTTACATATCCACCTATATCCATAAATAAGAAATATCCTAAATCTGCTAAGCCACCACAGAGTGCAGCAAGAAAAATCGCATTTTTATTTCCTTTCCAAATAAAGAAACCACTAATAAAAGTCACAATTCCAATCCAAAATAAGTTGAATCCGTGTTGACCGAGAATTGCTCCGGTTGCTTTTGGATAGTCCATTTGTAAGGTACCTGGTTCGATAGCATCTGCAATCCCACTAATTGAAGAAGAAATGTCATTTGATAATATTCCTTTCATTGTCATTACTCCAGCGAGAATATGAACAAGTCCCCAAATAGCCCAAAGTACTGCTGATATTCTTAATAAATTTTTCATTTGATAGTTCTTTTTATGTCGAATTTCAAAAGTAAGTCCGTCACAAAAGCTATGCATTATGATTTCATAAGAAATGAATTAACGGCCTTTCTTCAGACGTTTTGCTTTGGCAGCGCTCAGAGTCTCGGGATTAATACCAATATACGATGCAATCATATGTTGCGGAACACGCTGAGCAATGTTGGGATATGTCTGAATGAAGTGTTCAAAACGTTCGATTGCATTCGTACTGATTAACATCAAAATACGTTTTTGAAGGGCATTCAACCTTTTGGTTAAAGCATCCAGGTTCTGTTTTTCCCTTTCAAGGTCTTTGTTTAAAACCATAACTACGGAATCTTCCAGAGCATCAATAAATAAAACAGATTCTGATTCAGGCGAGCATGTATCGGCGATTACCCAGCCTTCGGGAGCAAACATGAAAATATTTTCCTTACCATTATCGTCAATCGAATAGCTACGTAAGAGTCCGGTTTTGACGTGGTATATCTTGCTATCAAGTTCACCGCTTCTTTGAATTATTTCGCCTTTTTTGATAGTTATTTCTTTCACGGATTTAGATTTTATGAAGGGTATACAATATCTTATTTATAGTTCATATCCCAATGGCATATGCTCTATACATCATCTTGGCAACCGGCTTTCTTTCGTTTAGTTAAACAATCTTTCTATAAGCATCAATGAAAAAAATTCACTCCGTTTTTGATTGAATTTTCGTCAACCGAAAAGTTTGGAGAATGTGGCATTGAAATTATTCCTTTTTTAAAATCTGAAGCACCCAATAAAAAATAGACTCCCGGGATTTCTCTTTGAAAAAAAGAGAAGTCATCTCCTTGTCCATCAGGTATAGCGCCATAAAGGGAGTTTGATTGTTCATTTGCTTCAATGAGGCTATTTATGGAAGCCGTTTGTGGCAAACGTTTTTTATTTTCATCATCCGTAAATCATTAATGCTGAATCTCCAAGCGAAACGTCAAAATTTGGTTTGTACCAGTCAACATTCGTTTCTGTCTTGATCTTTTTATCTTGCAAACTGTAGTCGAGGAAATACTTATTTGCCGTTGACTGCGTCTTACCGTAATAAAACCATGTCAGTCTAATTCTGTCTGCCTTTAGTATTTTCAGAAAAGTAGAAGCTTCAAAAATGTGACTCGGATTATAAATTTCGAGCTTTTCACCGTCTTTAAATTTTAATGTCAGTATTTTCGATTTGCTGTCAAAGTCAGCAGAGTCAATTCGATGATTGTTGTCATATGGCTTACCAAACCAATCTCCGAAGATTCGAAAGCTTCCCCCTTGAAACAAGTTGCCGTTATTTTCTAAAAGTTGCACGATTTCTTCAGGGCTTCTTCTCTTGGTTCGGCTATCTTGGGTTGGTTCAAGGTTGTCAAGGTCAGGGGATGCGTTAACTGCAGAAATATATTCGATTGGGCCGACAATTTGGATTTTACGAAAAATTTTGAAGCCAAGCCATAATGATAATACACCCAGGAGTATCAGTATTATTATTCCTGTCGTATTTGGAAACGAAGCATAAATAGCAAACCCGATAATTGACGCTGCTGCCAACGGTGCAAGACCGAGAATAAAGCCTGATATTATATTAATGACTTGTCGCAAGTATCTTTTATGTTTTTTGGCAATGGCATAGTGCGCGATTTAGAAGCGCCTACTTAAAATTTTGCATAATTTTCATTGATTGCAAGATATTCATTTTTAGACATTGGCCTGCATTGCACTAACATAATATTGAGGCATTTCTATTTCTCACCAAATGTTCTAGGCGAAGCAGCTGAATTACAAGGTTAAAGCGTTACCCCAAAACACATTACCAACTAGTAACCTTATAATCCTTCAAAAACTTCCCACACCAATGTCTCCCGGTATTTATACCATCAAAAAGTGGATCCAGCACTCTGGCGGCTCCATCTACAATATCTAAAGGCGGTTGAAAATCATGTATTTCTTCTTTCCTCTTCGCCAGCTCGGCAGGATCTTCGTCGGTAACCCAACCTGTATCTACCGCATTGGTATAAATTCCGTATTTCGCAAAATCGGCAGATGCAGTGAGGGTCATCATGTTTAGGGCAGCCTTGGCCATATTGGTATGAGGATGGCGCGATTCTTTGTGGTATTTATGGAATTTGCCTTCCATAGCCGAAACATTAATAATGTGTTTCATGCCTGTGTTTTCCTTTTTCATAAGATGAACCAAACGATTGCACAGCACAAAAGGAGAAACAGAATTAACGAGCTGCACTTCCAGCATTTCATTGGTATGAATCTCTCCCAATTTTAGCCTCCAACTATTGGTCTTTCGCAAATCCACTTGTTGCAAGTCGGCATCGAGTTTACCGCTCGGAAAAACCTCTTCAGTGGTTAGAATATTATCCATGGCATAAGCAATTTGAGATAATTTCGCGGAAGCGCGTAAACCAATACCGACCTGCTTACTATGCCAGCTTACGGGCAAGTTTTTGTTTTGATCGTCAACCCGTTCGCTGATAGCTTCGAGCTTAAGCAAGCAAGCTTCATGGTCTGATAAAACATTCCTCACCAACGGAGACAATTCAGAAAACGGTCGCTCCTCATTTGCCAATAAATGCTTGTAAAAACCTGCCGGACGCCTAACAGTCTGCGCGGCATTATTGATCAGCACGTCCAATCGGTGGTATTGCTGTTCAATATAATTGCAAAAGATTTCTACGCTGGGAATATGTCTTAAGTCCAATCCATGGATTTTAAGACGATGCCCCCAGGTCTCAAAATCGGGTTCCCCGGCATAGCGCTGAGCAGAATCTACCGGAAATCTGGTGGTTGCTATAACTGTGGCTCCGGCACGCAGCATCATCAGGGTAATGTGGTAGCCTATTTTAAGGCGAGAACCCGTAACCAGGGCGACCTGTCCGGTAAGATCGGCCGTTTGAAAACGCTTGGCATAATTAAAGTCGCCACACGCTGTGCACATAGTATCATAAAAATGATGCAAAGTTGTATACATCTCCTTACACACGTAGCATTCTCTTGGTGAAACAGAAGTTACCGCGTGTCTTTCATGTGCACCATTAAGCGAAAGCATTTTAGGCGCAACGAATACATCTGCTTCTCTGGCACTGCGTATTCCGGTTTTATTACGGGCATATTTATCAACTTCAGCAGCTTTTCTTTTTGCTTTCTTCCTGGCACCTTTTTTACGTTTCTTAAGTTCATCCTTTTCCGGTCGTGAGAGGCGTCCGGCTTGGGCAAGAAGTTCAATTCGTTGCTCTATGGGAATATCAAATATTTGATCGGTGTCGTTATTGAGCGATTCTAAAATGGATATGCATTGATCAATTTGATCTTTGCTTAATTTACCTTGCTCTTTATTGGGTTCCATTTATTTGATTTTGTTGTAGAATTGGTGCTAAAGTTCTGAATAAACCGGAGTTTTTTAGTTTTCGCTGAGTATTAAATATCAACGTTCAAAACTCATTGCAATCTATTGTGAAAATATGGCTTTTACTCTGCTTTCTTCAATCATTTCCTTGAGAATAAACAGACCAATATAAGATTGGCTTTAATTCAATCCGACAGCTACTTCGAATTTCCAGAAATCTAGAAATTGGCACGACCCATTTCACGAAAGTGGAGAAAAAAATACCCGTCTTTAGTCGATCAAAATCAAAAGGTGGTCTACACCTAATCTATACACATAGAATAAATAAGTTCCCTTTTGTACATAAATTTCGTATCTTTACTATCTATTTTAGCGCAACGCTTAGATAACCAATCAACCAACCAACCAGAAACAACCATGAAGACTTTTTCACTTTGCATGTATGCGGGAGTATGCATTCTATTTTCCTGCTTTAGTTCGCAATTACAAGCTCAGACGAATTGCGATATTTCTCAAGATCAGAGCCAGGGATACAACACTTCAATTTCAAATGTAACCGCCAATGGTGATGGCACCCATACGATTACCATCATTTTAGAAAATAACGGTTGCTCAGGGTGTAAAAAATTAAACCGGTATTCGGTTGAAGCCAATCCCGGAACCTATTCTGATATTGAAGTACAACTCCTTTCGGGTAATTTCACTTATGCCAATATTGATATGGGACCTGATATTGGAGGCGGTATAACCGGATTTAAGATCAATAACACCAATGGGATGGGGAATGGTCAAGCCGCATCTTTCTCAGTAACTTATACCTTGAGTGGAGGATTACAAGATCAGCAGTTTATTGCTAAAGCAGGGCCTTTTAACTTGACGGCTAGCTTTTCAGCTGCGGACTTTCAAGCAGTTTTAGATTGTCTGAACCCCGGACCCATTGATATCCTTCCATATTACGATCCTCTTGGTGTAGGAAAGATTAATGATATTATTGGCTATGAGCTTACTTCATTATATGTGGCTTCTCAAGAAGGAACTTTTATTGCGGAAGATGTGGCTGATATTTATCGGGTTGTAGGAGAAACTGTGCTTATTTCTCTACTGACTCAACCGGGTCAGTATGGAGCTGCCTTGAGCGATTTAACCGTACCTGCATATGGACTTACGAATGCAATTGGTGATCCCGGCACCAACACCATTCAAGGACTTTATCCTATAAACAACTTATTATTGTTAAATGAAAGACCTGACATTTTGGTTTCGGCCGGCCCCGTTTTTCCTGCTCTCGGAAATAGCGGATTAGTAACCAGTCAGGGCGATACAGCTTTAAGATCATATATTGCCCGCGACGTTTTTAAAGTAGACGGAACCGGAATAAAAGTTGGAGTTATCTCCGATAGTTACAATACAAAATTAGGCGATCAAGCATCGGATGATATTATTAAAGGGGATCTACCGGGTGCGGCAAATCCGAATTTTACTACCCCTGTAGATCTTGTATTGGAATATCCTTATGGTGAAGCGAGCGACGAGGGACGGGCTATGATGCAAATCGTTCACGACATTGCTCCCGGCGCCGAATTAGCTTTCAGAACTGGATTTGCGGGGCCCGCCGATTTTGCGGTGGGAATAAGCCAATTGCGACTAGCGGGCTGTGACGTTATTGTCGACGATGTAACCTATATTAACGAACCTTTTTTTAGAGACGGAATCGTGGCCCAGGCTGTAGATAATGCCGCTGCCTTGGGAGTGTCTTATTTATCGGCAGCAGGTAACTTCGGGACAAATTCATGGGAGGGTAATTTTAACCCTATACCTTCTCCAGGAGCCTTACCCGGTGATGCCCACAACTTCGCTCCCGGCGGTAGTCCAGCAGATGTTTCACAGAATGTAAAACTCTACCAGGGTCAATACACTGTTGTTATGCAATGGGATGACGGCACTCCGGGTCTGACGACTAGTTCTGACTTTGATATTTATCTGGCAAATAACAATGATATCGCATTTTTTGGTTTTAACAGAGCCAATATCAATAGCACACCGATTGAAGTTTTGCCGTTTACAGTAGTTGCAGATTCGACAGAGACCAATTTTCAAATTATTCGGGCAGCTACTGCCGCAGGATACGACACGTCTCAACCAACGATTTTAAAATACATTGTGTTCAGGGGAACACTTATAATAAACGAGTACGATGTTTTAGATGCTTCTACCATAACAGGTCAGGCAAATGCCGAAGGAGCAATGGCAGTAGGTGCTGTGCTTTACACAAATACTCCTGAATTTGGGGAACCCGCCCCGACAGTGGCTTCCTTCTCATCAAGAGGAAGTACACCAGTGAACGGATCTTTCAGAGCGAAGCCTGAATTCTGTGCACCCAACGTAGTAAATACCTCAGTGGATTTAGGAGGTGGATTCGACTTTGAAGGCGACGGCTTCCCGAATTTTGTGGGTACTTCTGCAGCTGCCCCACATGCTGCGGGTGTTGCTGCTCTTGTATTACAAGCGAGACAAAAGTATTATGATGACAGTCTATCGCCATTAGACTTAAAAGGAATTCTTCAGAATACAGCACTTGATATGTACGGATCAGGTTACGACTTAGAATCAGGTGCAGGTTATATTTTGGCAGACTCTGCACTTGCCAGCTTAGCAAATCCTTCTGCCTTTCTGATTACTGTTACGTATGATACCACACTGACTCCGGGGTTTGAAGAGATTCCAATCACCATATCAGGTGAATATATAGTTCCCGGATCTCAAGTTTATTTCAATGGTCAGCTACTCGAAATATATTCAGCCATGCCGGGAGACACCACTATTACAGCGGTTATTCCCACCTATAGCGATACCATTCTCTTTCCGGAAATCCAGGTAAACAACCCATCTTTGGAGGGTACCAATGGTTTAGACGGTGGGCTTTCTAACACGGTTTATCTCACAACAAAAACGACTGTATTTGTTGATATACAAAACGTTAATAAGGTTTACGGCGAAACCCTTCCCGAATTTACGGCAAACTATTTTCTAGCAACTATCGAGGGGAATGAGCCTATCGAGACAGCCGGCCTTACACCGGAAGAACTCAACAGAATTCAGGGCGTAGACCTCTCAACCATTGCCAACTCTTTGAGCAATGTAGGCTTATGGGCGATTGAAGCTGACCCGAACGATCCGCTGAACCCCCTTAGTGACGTTGAAGCAACAGATCCTCTGGATATTGCGCTTTTACAGAGTTACAATTTTGTCTTCAGCAATGGTTTGATGACCATTGACCCCCTTGAAATTGTTATTGACCCAAAGGATACTACGCTTGTTTATAATCAAGAATTTATCGGGTTTGATTTTAATTACTTCTTCAATGATAACAATGACTTGAATATAAGTCCAGAAGACAGCACTGCTATTTCTAACGGTGTAAAACTCGTACATGGTTTAGCTCTGGTTAATAAACCTGCTGTTTTGGTTCAAGGCTTAGCTCTTGTTAATGATGCGGGAGAGTCGCTACTAACAGAAGAATTATTGCAAAACTCCAATGTCATGGTTTCTGCTGCAGTTCGATTAGTTCAAGGGCTTGCTCTAGTTAATGGTAGTCTTGTTAATCCGGATGCTTTTTACGAATCGGTCGCTTTTACAAATGCTAATGTCAGACTGGTACAAGGATTAGCACTTGTAAACGGTCTAAAACTGGTTCAGGGACTTGCTTTGGTTAACGAATTGGACGCCAACGGGAACATTGTAAATTCATACCCATTGACACAAGGCCTTGCCTTAGTAAATAATTCTGGAGACTTGAACTCAAGTACTTTTAATGCGAATAGCAATTCTCAAACAATTGTAATTCTGGGAGAGGGTGATATCGAAATTCTTTCTGGTGAAGCAGAGGGTACTGTGGATATTGAATCTATAAATCTGGTAACCGGAGAAACGGTTGGTTCACATTTCATTCTTCCGGGAGCATTTATTTCGAATAATTTTGTGATCTCTTATTTAGTAGGAGAATTAACCATCACTCCTGCCATAGCATCGTTCGACTTTGCTACAGAGAGTCTCACACAGGTGTATGATGGTACGCCTAAACAAGTTCAAGTCATAGCAGATCAGGAAGACATAAGTTATACGGTTACCTATAACGGTGATGAGACCTTACCAACTGACGCGGGAAGCTACCTGGTAGAAGTGAATGTTACAGATATCAATTACGTAGGAGGAGCTAGTACTACACTGGTTATAAATCCTGCAACAGCCGATATTTCTTTTGCTGATTTAAACGAGACCTACGACGGATTAGGCAAATCAATCTCCGTAAATACATCTCCACCTGGTTTAAATCTTACCATTACGTATGATGGCTCCGATGCCCTTCCTGTGAATGCAGGAACTTATTCTGTTGATGTTATTGTAAATGATGCAAACTACGTTGGATCAATATCTGAAACGTTTGTAGTTGATCCTGCCGAAGCAATAGCTAGCGCCGATGGGATTTACTTTATAGATCAGGGGGCAGCACTTCCCGAGTTCGCAGTAAACTACAGCGGATTTGTAAATGGTGAAGATGAAATGGTAGTGAGCTCGATTACCTTCGAGTTTAGTCCTGAATACAATGGTGATGCTGGAACGTATGAAGTCATACCAATGCCGGTGGCAGCTAATTACACCTTCACAACTATCAGTGCAACCTTTTATGTGAATCCAGCCGGTCCGGGAACGAAGCAGTTGAAACCTGTCTTTTTGTGTTATGAAGAACTTCCCCAGCCGGATGAGAGTGGGTATTCCTTTATTGGTTATTTTAAATATGAAAACAACAATCAGGATAATATTTATATCCCGATTGGTTCGGATAACCAAATTTTCGGCCCAGCATCAGTTGATAATTCTGAGCAACCCGAATTATTCTTAGCTGGTGGCGGTTCTCTCCAAATGCCTTATGATGGTCAAAGCTTTACATGGCAGATCACAAGCAATAAGAACAATGGATCTAAAGGCGCCATTCCGGCCAACACTTCGAATAAGAGATGTAGCAGTGGTAAAAAATCGATTAGCACAAGTGAAATTGCAGAAGAGGTCTTTACTGTGTATCCTAACCCTTCTTCAGGTATCGTATTCGTTCAATTCAAGGAAAAAGTGAAGGATTCAGTTAAACTTCAGGTTTATGACAGCACAGGCCGAGAGTACGATCTGGAAATTCAAAATAATAAAGAAATGTTTCAAATAGATTTATCAGGTTATGCTACAGGACTTTATCTCCTGAAAGTTTCAACAGGAGAAGTTGTTGAAGTTAGGCGACTGATAATCTATTAATTAGAATAGCCATTCTTATGTAAATCTTATCCGAATAATCTCAAACCGATGCTTTAGGCATCGGTTCTTTACTGAAAATCAATATGTTTAGAGCAATGAAAACTTGGGTACCAGCTATAATGGGAATGTTTCTTACCCTAAGTCTGTGGGGACAGGATTCAGATATTGACAGTTTAAAGAAAGTGCTGGAGAGCCCAATGGCTGATTCTTCGAGAATCAATACACTACTAGATTTAGCAGCTAATTATTACCGGAGAGACCCGCAGGAAGCAAATAAAATTGCTACTCAGGCTAAAGACCTGGCGCAGAAGAGCGGGTATAAAAGCGGCTTAGCCTTTTCACATAAGGCTCTTGGCATGACCTATTATTTTCAAAGTGATTGGGTAGATGCCTTGGTTGAATGGGAGCTGGCACTTGAGGTATTTGAATCAATTCCTGATTTGAATGGGGTTTCAAATATGCTAAACAATCTCGGTGCTGTTCATTTCAATGGCGGAGATTCTGAGGCGGCTCTAAAGTTTTATCTCCAATCTTTAAAAGTGGCAGAAACAACCGGCGATTCTTTAAGAATTGTCACTGCTTTAATCAATATTGGATCTGTTTATCTGGTCAAAGAGACAAGTCACAACATGGCGTTTGATTACTATAAAAGAGCACTCCCCTTAAGCAAGCAGCTTAATAATTATGATGCCCTGGGGACTTGTGCGGTTAATCTAGGTGAAATTTACCTTGGTGATACTACTAGATTAGACCAGGCTTCATTCAATCAACAACTAGATTCGGCATTATTCTATTTTGAACTGGCGTTCGATGCTTTTCAAAATTCCTCCGGAGGAAATCAAGCCTTTGCTCTCAACAGTATTGGAAAAGTGTATACAGCTCGAGGTGAATATGAAGAGGCGATTCAATATCAGAAGGAAGCATTTAATCTTGCAAAGGCCTTGGATGCCAATTTAGAGATGGCTCAGGCTTTTTTAAGTTTAGCTACAACATATTCAGAAATGGGCGATATTCCTAAGGCTTTGGAATCCTTTCAGATGGCGGAAGAGTTGGCTCAGGGTATTGAAGCATATAATTTATTGCTGCTTGCCTATGGTGGATTGGCAGATACATACGCCGTAAGTGCAGACTACAGTAGCGCCTACTTGTACAAAAATTTATTCTCTGGAATTAAAGACACTATTTACAATGCTGAAATGGATAAACAGCTGCAAGCTCAGACCCTCATTTATGAAATTGAGCAGAAGCAAGGGCAGATATCCCTACTTGAAAAAGACCAGGAACTCAAGGAGGTAGAGTTAGAGAAGCAGAAGGCTATACGAAACGGAGGTGCTATAGCCGGGGTACTTCTATTAATTCTTATCGCCGGTCTTTATAACCGATACAAATATACCAGAAAGACGAGTAGAATCATTGCAGCAGAAAAGGAGAGATCTGACAAACTTCTATTAAACATTCTGCCCGCAGAAACTGCTGATGAGCTAAAGAAAAAGGGAAGTGCAACACCAAAATTTTACCCGAGGGCTTCTGTGCTCTTTACCGACTTCAAGGGGTTTACTACTATTGCAGAGAAGCTTACCCCACAAGATTTGGTTGAAGAATTGAACACGTGCTTTGTTGCCTTTGATAATATTATTGAAAAGCATAATCTGGAGAAAATTAAAACCATTGGAGATGCCTATATGTGTGCGGGTGGAATTCCAAAACCGAATGAAGAAAACCCATTCGATGTAGTAAAAGCAGCTCTTGAGATTCGTGATTTCATGGAAGAACTAAGAGCCAAACGCATGGCTAAGGGGCTTGAATTATGGGAGTTGCGAATAGGAATACATACCGGCCCTATTATAGCAGGGGTTGTAGGAAAGAATAAGTTTGCCTATGATATTTGGGGCGATGCTGTAAACATTGCCAGTAGAATGGAGTCCAGTGGTATACCCGGAGAAGTGAATATTTCTGGGGCCACTTATGAAATTGTCAAGGATCATTTTGCCTGCAAGCACCGCGGAAAAGTGCCCGCAAAGAACAAAGGTGAGATTGATATGTATCTGGTAGAAGGTTTTAAGGCAGAATACGTTGTAAGTGAAAACGGGATGAAAACAACCTTCAATACTATTTAGAAAATCAGGACACTCTCAAACCTTGTACCTGCTTATTACCATAATAGGTAAAGTGAGTTTCATCAAGCTTAACATACCCTCATCATGGAAAGGCAGCAAAATCTATCCCGATAATACGGCGAAAGGTTAGATGAGCTCCCAGAGCGAAAACGACCCGGAATCGTATATCAACTGACGCTGTTACTGTTCTTTAAAAACCGAAAATGAAAAGAATCATGACACTGCAAACTTGCTATACAATGTGCCTACTTATCTGCTGCAATTAATAGTGGTATGCTCTCAAAAAGTAAGCCATCAGAATTAAACACATTAGCAATAAAATAACCTGCAGGCAATGATAAATCAAGCGATTGATCGCTTCTCAGATTATTATTTTCATAAATAATCTGGCCATTTAAATTCACAATCTTTAATCGATACACCTCATTTACGTTCTCATCGATATGGATATTAAACGCTCCCTGACTGGGGTTTGGATAAATCCATGCTTTTGATTCAGGCGCCTCTGACTTATTCACTGATGTGACCGTTGAGCCTGTTCCCCAATGCAATGTAATAAGCTGGTCGGTAGAGTTAAAGTACTGACCGTTAATTGCATTTGTGCCACCAAAAGCACCACCGTCAGGAAGGACTGTTTGAACATTGACAAGTAATTCACCAGTAATAAGATCGATTGAAGCCAAATAGCTACCTATAAATGCTGAGTGGCCAGTAGCAAGCATTCTGTGATTGTTTCCATCGATAGTAGCTGTATAATACGAGCCTGTCATCGTGAAACTATCACCTATTTGAACAAAATCTCCAGTTGCCGCCACAAAAACCAATAGTCTATATGTACTGCTACCTATAAACTCCATGGCATATAGCTCATTATTCACTTCGTCAAATGCCAGCTGAACCTGCATTAGGTCGGCAGAATATGAATTTAGTATATCTCCCGAAGGGATCTGCATAACATGGAGCAAGGATGTTGAAGGTGAATACAAGTACAGAAGGTTGTTAACCGGATCAAAAGCGTTTATAACGTTTGCTGAAATAAATGGATCCGGATTTCCGAGTGGCATAGAGTCCAACAAATTCAATTCAGTTCCATTAAACCTATCAAAAAGTGCCACATAGCTGCGGTTTGAACCATAGTCTAAACAATTTAAAATAAGTGTATCGCAGTTTCCGTAGCAGTGAAACCCTTGGACCAGTGTGCTTAATCCAGCAGGCATTGGGGTGTCAGCTATAATTTGAGCATTGCTTATATCAACCGAAGCAAATGAATTGGCAGCATCGGCCTTCATAAAGATGTATTGTCCGTTTACCTCATCCTTACACTGGAGACCTCCGAATATAGTATAAACACCTTCTATAGAAGGGCCAACTGCTTCGAAGGTGCCATCCTGCGGATTCATCTCCACAAGCCATTCTTGAGAATACGAATTAAAGGGTAGAAAGATTGATATAGAAAATATGAAAATACGAGAAAAGGCGTTCATAGGCTTGATTGGTTCTTAAGTATTCTAAACTGGTTACTTAAGATCATACAATCTCAAGTTTCTCAATCCTTAAAAATAAGGAAAAAGTTAAACTAGTGCCCTACACACCCTAAAAATCTATTTACCACTGGCCTTAGCCCTATCATTAAATTCCAGACACAGCCTCACCTAGCTCTCCAGATCATCACGAGTTCTAAAACCATCTTGATTTACATAACAATAGCCCTTTAGCCCCCTCCCGCGCATCACCATCATTTCATACCCGGTGCATTGGGTTACTTTTTCATTCAGCTCGGGATCAAAACGACACATCAGCCTCTCCCCACTCACATTTACGCACATCTTTCCATTTACCATAAAGGCCATAGCGCCAAACATGCGCTTCTCTTTAATATGTAGCTTAGGAAGTTCCGCCAGGCACTCTCTAACTCTATCCGCCAGCTGCTCATTGTAAGCCATTTTCTTTTCTTTGGTTCAGTTAGAAAAATTAAAATTGGATTTTATTCGACGGGTTTCTGTAGCAACGATAAATCTAAACCTACCACAATCTTCCCAATTCTCATTCTATGATATCTCTGTAAAACAACCGGATAAAGATTCCCGAAAATATTTAGTATAAACAGACTCAGAGCCACGGTATAATAGCCTTTCCACAAAACATATAAATTTATCACTGCAACGATTACTAAAGCGGCCAAATGCCCAAACTCAGATTGTCTGGTTTGATAAATAAAGTTCCGTATTCCTGTTTTGGTTCCATTGAAATACTTTTTTCGGTTTTTCTCTTTTCCCCAAAAAGTAACGAGAAGGAAAATCTTAAAATACTTTACGCCGAGGACTTTGTAGGCCGCATATAATTTTTTAGGGTTCTTGATTTTGTAGTATGACTCCGGCATTAGGTTGCCGGTAGGATAAGCAAAGCCCAGAAAAGCAAATACGCCGGTAATAAAGAGACTCAGCACAAAGCCAATCAATACGGATTGGAACGTGTTTAATTGCCCGAGCTTCCCGGAGTTCAATAGGATTAGCAGCTCTAGAGACTGATAAAGCAAAAACAGCGAAAACAGAGGGAAGAATATTTGTTTGAGTATTTTCAAATTGCTTTGCTTTACACAGTCAATATTAATAGATTTTTTATTAATGATAAGCCTAGCCTTCTTCAAAAAAGGTTCAGAATCATTTCATCAACCGCAGTGCTTCTCTCCTGCTAAGTAAACTCAGCTCAGCTTTATCAGCGAAATTAGCAACCCACTCAGGGTTAAACTTGCTGTATTCGCGCAATGCCCAGCCGATGGCTTTATTGATAAAAAATTCCTGCGAACCCAGCATCGTAAGAATGACCTCAGCGAGGAGTTCATTATTAGTTCGATGCTTGTATTTCAATTGAAAAAGAATAGCCGATCGCTGCAGCCAAATATTCTCTGAGGCTAGCCAGGCATCCACTTTTGGAGCTATTTCATCGGGAAAATGTTTAAAGTAATTACCGATCAATGTCGAGGAAATAAAATCTACGGTGTCCCACCAGGATTTGGTTACTACCATAAATTGAAAAAGCTCAATATCAGCACGCTCCGATTTCCGTAAATACTTTGCGCAGAGCTCCATAGCAAAATACTGTAGTTCGCGTTCGGGCTTCTGCCAAAGGGTTCTCACAATGGTATCAAGCTCTGTCTTTGGTGGCAGATTGGGCTTCGTTAAAAACGGTCTGGCAAGCTCCTTTCTCACTGGCGATTTCAAGCCAAAAAACGAGAACTGATCGCGCATATATGCTGCCTGCTTCCGGGCTATTTCGCCATTGGCATTTGCCGAAAAGGCGGCCTCTATACTTTCCAAATAATTATTCATCGCACTGAGATTTGTACTAATGTGAAATAATATTACAAACGTATAAAACACCAAAGAAAATTGGAAACAGCAATATCACGATATAATATGAATAAAATCAAGTTCCCTGCAAAAGCCAGCAAAGGCGCAGAGCGTGGATTTTTGGATAATCTTTATAACCACAAACTATGCGTTCTCAGTAAACATAATGCATTCATCCGAGATATAGTCAACTAGTTTAAACGGAAAAAATGTTTGAAAGTCTAACCGAAAAACGAAGTGCAGCTCAAAATACATACCTTTACCAGCTATGATAAATACGCTTACAACAGAAGTAATAATAAAGCTCTTAACCCCCAAGCCCCGCGTGGTAATAACCATTCACCGTGGTCCTGATGGCGATGCGATAGGAAGTGGCTTGGGATGGATGCACATACTGGCCAATGCCGGAATGGAGGCGACCGTAATTGCACCTGATGCCTACCCGGGCTTTCTAAAATGGATGCCTGGAAATGAAAAGGTGCTTGTATACGAATCACAAAAAGAAGAGGCACAGAAAGCAATAGATGCTGCCGATTTAATCTTTTGCCTGGATTTTAACTCGCCCGGGCGAATGGGAAATTTGGCGGAAGCCATAACCTCAGCTCAGAAACCCATAGTTGTGGTAGATCACCATCAGGAGCCCGACGATTTTGCACAAGGATATTACACCGATGACAACGCCAGTAGTACCGCCGAGATGGTTTATCGCCTCAGCGAAGCTTTGCAATGGGAGCAACACATTAACCACGACGCAGCGCTATGTCTTTACACAGGTATCGTTACTGACACCGGATCTTTTCGATTCTCGTCTGTAAGTCCGCAACTATTGCGCATAGCAGCGAGCCTGATAGAACGCGGCATTGATCACACCCGCATTTACCGGGAGGTATACGACAGCAACACCCTCGAGCGCCTTAAACTTCAAGGTTTTGCTCTTTCAGAAAAACTCAAGGTTATGCCCGGTGGGGCTACAGCGTATATTTCGCTTAGCGAAAATGAGCTTAAGAAATACAGCTTTCAAAAGGGCGATACTGAAGGATTGGTAAACTATGCCCTCAGCATCAAAAATGTAGGCCTGGCAGGGTTTTTTGCTGAGAAAGACGGAATGATAAAAATTTCACTTCGCAGTAAAGGCAGTTACAATGTAAATGAGCTGGCTAGAGCCCATTTCGATGGTGGTGGACACATAAATGCGGCTGGAGGACGAAGTTTGGAATCGATGGAAGCTACGCTGGCGCGCTTTGAGCAAATAGCCCGGGAAGAATCAGCCAAAATAAGCGAGTCAATATGAACTGGATATTGAAGTTTGGAATGATTATGCTGGCACTGGCCCTCATTTCCTCCTCATGCGAAAACGAGCAAAGGCAGCAGCCGCGAACCTATACGCAAGAAGAATTATTCGACGCCAACCGCAAGATGGTGAGCAGCGAGTCTGACCTAATTGATGCGTTCATTGCAAAAAACGGATGGGAAATGGAAAAAACTGCCACCGGATTACGCTATGATATTTACCATGATAGCACAGGCAAGCCCCCCACAGCAGAAATGATTGCTACCATCTCTTACAGCGCTTACCTTTTGGATAGCACGCGGATTAATGCCACAGATCAAATGACCTTGCAACAGTTTCGTATTGGGCGCGACGATGTGATAAGCGGATTACACGAAGCGGTAATGCTACTCTCTGCGGGTGATAGTGCACGCATCATTCTACCCGCTTATCTGGCCTACGGCCTTACCGGCGATAATAACATTCCTTCAAATGCGGCTCTCTTTTATGATCTCACCCTTGTTAACGCCCGCTAAGTTTGCCCTGCTGGCCATTGTGCTTGTACTCGGATCGTGCATTTCTCCGCCAAAATATAAAACCTTACCCGATGGCAGCAAATGGAGGCTAATTTCTTTTGGAGATCAGAAATCAAAACTCGATTCAGCACAACTGATTTATATGGACGGGTTGGTTCTTGACAAGAACGAAGATACAATCCGCTCTTTTTACAATGAGCCTTTTAGTAAAACAGATGATGCACTCTGGGGTATCCTTAGGCAGCATTTCTCTGGCGACAGTCTTGAGTTTGTTTCTGCCAATACTGACTTTTTGCATCTGGAAGAGTTTCAGAATGATACCCTAACCTATTTTTTACGCATTGACCGTATGCGGACTTCCCGCCAGGTGCACGACGATCGATTTCGAGAGCTTGCTGCCCTTGACAGTATTATTCGATCAGATTCTGTTTTGACCAGTTATACCGAGTACAAAGGAGTTTATTTGCGTAGTTTATCCATAACCGATACTGCATTGGTACGCGAGGGTCGCGAATTGCTTCTGCAGTACAGAGGGTCTACCCTTTCGGGAAAAGTATTTGACGATAGCAAGCGCATGGAAGGGCCTTTACGGTTTGTGATGGGAAATGATAATCAGGTGATTCCGGGAATAGAATTAGCCCTTGAAAAAATGCACAGGCATGAAAAAATGCGGGTAATTATCCCTTCGTGGCTGGCTTTTGGCGCCCGCGGAAGTGCGGGAGATATTGTTCCGCCATACAGTACGGTTGTGTACGAACTTGAGGTATTGCAACTTGGAGATTGATATTGTCAACTAAGCGTAAGCGATCTCACGGAACACCGGGAGGTAATTGCCATTTGATCATTCACACACTTCGAGAACCTCCGTGCGGCGCATCGCAGATCCTGATCGAAGCATCAGTGATTCAACATTCACACATTGAACATTCACACATTGAATATTCACACATTGAACATCACACATTGAACCTTCACACATTGAACATTCACACATTGAACATCACACCCCGCTTACCCCCATCAAAAACATGCAAGGCCGTTTGTCAATCTTTGGTGGATGCTTTATCCATTCATCAACTGTACGCGTTGTAATGACTTCTGTTTGAAGGGTAATATCAGTAGCGACACAAATCTCCAGACCCGGAGAACAATGGTTCATCATATCCTCAAAAAGTGATTCATTACGGAAAGGTGTTTCCATAAATATTTGAGTCGCACCTGTGCGGCGTATCTCATTTTCAAATGTTCTGAGTTTGTGCAGTCTGTCTTTCTTATTGTGAGGTAAATACCCGTGGAAAGAAAACTCCTGTCCGTTAAAACCCGATGCGATCAATCCCAAAACTATTGAAGACGGTCCTGTGCAAGGAACCACTTTAATCTTATTCCGGTGGCAGGCAGCTACAGCCAGTGATCCCGGATCGGCAATTGCCGGAAGCCCTGCCTCAGAGATTAATCCCATATCTGTTCCCTCTAACAAAGGAGCAATAAGGTTGGGCACATCAACTGCTTTCGACCTTTTATCGAGAATGTAAAACTTCAAATCGTCAAGCGGATGTTCAGTGCCTATAGCCTTTAAGTAACGTCGTGCGGAGCGTTCATTCTCAGCAATAAAATGCTTGAGTCGGCGTGAAGTGTTTAGCACAGTTGCAGGAATCACCCACTCTGGCTTGCTCTCGCCCATCGTGGTGGGAATAAGGTAAAGCGTTCCTTTTTTAGTGGCCATTTAATTTTGAAATAAGAACATCGGATGCCTGCGAAAGCATCTCATAAACATTTTGAAAACCGGTCTCACCACCAAAATAAGGATCGGGAACATCGATATTCTCGCCAGGATGCGAAAGATTCATGAAGAGGTCAACCTTCTTTTTGTCATCGTCATTTCGAGCCAGAGCCATGACATTCTCATAATTTGACTCGTCCATGACAAAAATCTTGTCGAATTCGTCAAAGTCCTGCACCTTAAACTGACGACCCCTAAGCATACCAATATCGTGGCCATTCTTTTTCATATTGTCTATAGCTCTTTTATCAGGAGCTTCTCCAATATGGTAATCGTTGGTTCCAGCTGAATCGAGCTCTACTTCCAGCCCGGATTCCTCAATTTTATGTCTCAAAATACCCTCCGCCATCGGACTGCGGCAAATATTTCCTAAGCAAACTAATAGAATTTTCATAAGGCGAAGGTAACAATTTGTGAATGTTCAATCTTCAATTTGTGAATTTTCAATAACTCCGTTTGAACCGGTATTTGTGCATTGATCATCAAAGCGATTGAATTTTAAAGCTGCGTCTCTCTGCAAAGTCACTCAACAATTGTTTCTTACCGATAAAAAATTCACACATTCACACATTCACACATTCACACATTCACACATTCACACATTCACACATTCACACATTCACACATTCACACATTCACACATTCACACATTCACACATTCACACATTCACACATCGCAGATCCTGATTGTAAATGCTGACAAATCTTTGATTTCGTCAGTACTGTTAGCGTCAGTGATTCACACACTTCGAGAGCCTCAGTGCGGCGCATCGAAGACCCTGAACCGTTAGCGTCAGGGTTCATCATTCACTTCACTTAAATACTCTAGCATCAGTCGGATACTTCAACTCGTAATCGAACTGTAATTTTTCTGAACTGGCTGCGGGAATGGTTTTAGTCCAGGTAAGCTTTCCTGTTTTGTCATCCAGTTTTGCATCTCCATAATTTCCACGGCTTACTTCGATCGTTTTTACTTCTGAAAGTGGAAATTGGTCCAGAACTTCAATTCGGATTGGAACGGGTTTATTGTTTCTCACTTTTATATCCCATGCCACTGTTTCTTTCACGTTGCCACCAAATATGCGCTTGTCATTTAGCTCCATGTTGCCTTCGCGACTTACAGTAATATTTCGGTCGCGACCGAGAGATAGTTGCAAGGTATCGCCGGTATAGTTGGCATCAACATATGCATCGCCGGTATAAGCCCCCTGATAGTATATGCTCGAATTTCCCGAAAGGAAGTTGAGCTGCGACCAATTGGGAATACGGGCCAATAAATAAACATCTGTATCGTATTTCGGGATGGTTTGATAGATGTAATCAGCAGCAATTTCTTCTTCCTTGATCGCCATCAGGTAATCTTCTCCATTAGATGGAATGGTGTAGGCCGTCGGTATTTTATACAAAACCTGATTAGGGGTGAGCTGAAGAACAGGTGGTGCAGGCACAGCAGAAATTCATTGAGCAATCATTTTATCTTTGCTCTGCACAGCCCGACTTCGTTATGCACCGTCTTCATCAACAATTTCATATTCCATTAATACATTATCCAGTTTTATCTGATTAGGATACATACTTATATTGTTGACCTTATTTTGATTTGCCCCAACATAGACTCCATTTTGGGAGAAACTATCATATCCAATGTATTGGGCATTGACAGCATAGCTTCCCGCCATTACAGGCTTCAACGAATAGCGCCCATTCACATCGGTAGTAGTTTGGTATTTCGCTTCACCATTCATAATTAACGAAACATTCACGTAAGGAAGCATATCTCCCGTTTGAGCATCCATTATCTCACCGCTTATCGATCCTTTGCCTCTTGGCGATTGAGAAACCGGTCGTTGAGAAGGCCGATTGAGGTACCATGGATTAAGTTCGGGTGCCGTACCACTCATTTCCGGAAAACCGGAAGAGAGGGTAACATCCACATCTTTCCAATCCTCGCCAGACGATTGATAAACGTTGGCGTTGTATCCAACCTGCAGCGGATCGGTAATTTCCCTAACCCGAAAGTCGTAAAGTGGCTCCCAACCTGCTGATTCGACAAAATAGCTGAACTCAACATTTCCTGAAAAGGTGCTTGAGCAACTAACCGAAACCAAAATTTCGCTTTGAAGAATATTCGAACCAACTAAAATCTCGTTCATTTCAAGATTAATAGCCCTAATACTCTCCTGCACTTCAGCAATGCTATTGTTGATATCGAGTTTTGCAGATCTAATTTCATTCAACCTCGCTCTATAAAAATCGGCAGCTTCGCGAATTTCAGCAACCGTAGCTCCTGATTCCTTCGACTGGAAATTCATGTTTTCCATAAGAAGGCGTTCTTCAACACCATAAACATTCTCCTGGTTAAGAAGCGTTTTTACTCTCTGTTCCAACTCCTTGATTTCATTCTGCTTTTTGGTAATTGCCGTTTTGTTTTTTTCTTTATCAGGCTTTTGCAAACGGTGGTTAACCGAGAGAATTGTTAACCCGCTACCACCCTTCACTTCTATTCTGTCGGGATTGAGCTGCCCGGTAATCCCCGTAAGGGTGAGCATTTGCTTTCCGGCACGCAGATTAACTTTTGCCTTTCGGGAAATCTGAGCCCCCTGAAAGTAAACGGTAACAGACTCTATTTGGGAAGTGACCTTCGTAGTATCGCTCTGGGCGAATGAAAGCACAGTGAACAGAGTTAAAAATCCAGTGAACAGTAACTTCATCGTTTCTATATTTTTGTTGCGTTTAATGGTAATACACCAAAGGTTGACATGGGTTCATTTATATGATGAAAAAGAAATAGATTTTCCATAAATCTGAACTTCTGGGTAGACGCGCATCTCAAAATTTCGTGAAAGCCAATTTAGCCGAAGCTGCTCTCAAAAGCTCAAAAACATGCATTTAAACTATATTTCTCCGTCTAAATCACCCATCCGTTGTGAAATCACCAGGCTAAGTAACACAAAAGCTGCAAACATAAAAAAACCGGTCTGCAGGCTTGACTGATTGGTAGTGAGAATATCAGCATTCCTGGTAAGCCCCTCTAGCTGACCTAATTGTTCTGATACTATTCCCGAAAACCCTATATAAGACATAAAGATTGCTACCACCATCACATCTGCCATGGACCATTTCCCGGTTTTAAAAATCATAAATCGCAGGAATTTCCTATGGCGCCTTGCCGGATAAAAAATAAAAACGAGAGATGAAATAAGCTTGCTGAGCGGAAACAAAACGCTAAATGCCAGCACGAGAAAACCAACAGCCAGCAAGTCTGGCTTTCCCTGTTGTGCCATAAGCTGAACAACCTCCAGAATACTCTTACTCTTGAAGAAAATAACCTGATCTGTAAACCGCACCGGTTCGCCTAGTAGTTGAAACCTCATCTCAGCGATTCGTGCATCAATTTCGATCATGGGAAGAAGTATGCCTAAAAGCAAGGGTAAAAAAGCTGTGAAAATTACAATAGCCAATTCACGCCTTTTAATATGCCGGACAACGAGCAGGGCTGTAATCAAAGCGGCAAGTACTGCATAGAGGGCATAACTTAAAGGCTGTTTCTGAGCTTGCAAATCAGCACTTCGCTTTCGTAAGGCTATGAGCGCCTCCTCGCGCGATTCTTTCCCATACCGATTAAGGATTTCATTATGTAAAGTATAATCGGTCTCTGCGAATGTGCTGTCAGCATAATTATCTATTTTATCCAGAATGTAATCGCGGAGGTCTTTGCGATTTTTAGGATCATCAATAAAGCGCATAATCTGCTCGGTAAATTCGGGAATATTACGCTTCATATTTCCGAAAATATCGAGAAAGCTCGCTCCGGCATTTTTGAAAAATCCGGTAAAACTTCCTTCATTCTCGCGCTTAAAGTTCTTTTCTAAGTCGGTAATAATCGTCGTTAGCAAATCGGAAATTCGCTTTCGCATAGTAGCGCGGTTGGCATCGGTTAGTTCCAGTTCGCCAACCTTGGCTGTGACCACTCTGGCTACTACCTTTTTCCATTCATCTACATTAAAGAGCCCATACTTTACTTTGCTTAACTCAATCACGTCTTCTTGCACTGTGCGCCTTTCGGCCTCCACTGTGTAAAGCTTCACGCTGATTACCAACGATGCAATAAGCAGAGCGAGAAAAATTATAATCCGGGTATTCTTCATAATAAGCATGCCTTTGGCATCGCTAAGATGGTTCCTTTTTTAAGATTGAAGAAATCAAATGCATTTCAATCAAATCTCAGAATCGAATAAATCGCTCATCACGAAATCTAACCGCTCATAAACTGCCAATACCGGTTTATTTTTTTTAACAAAACGAAAGTAACATTTACCTATACATTTGAGTCAGACAAACAACAAACAAACACTAAACTAACATTAAACAAACTAAACATTATGAAAAATTTAAGACATTTATTCGCTCTGGGAACGTTTATTTTAGGCACAATTGGTGCCACTGCCCAAACTTCAAATGCTCCAATGTATGCTGATCTCGCACTTACAGCGGAAAAAACCTATACCACATCAGAAAAGATAATAAGGGAAGTTGATAAAATTGTAAAATTATCAGATGATCTGATTGATGCAGACGAGAAGCAGGCACTAAGAATTAAAGAGAAAATTGCTTCAAAACAGGCCCGGATTAGTGAGCTCAAAGACAAACTAGAAGCAGAATCGGCTTTGTCGGAAAACCGTCAGATGGTTATTCCTTTTAAAAAACACGAATTTGACATTGCCGAGAATTCACTTCAGCTCAATGATTTTGATGCGAAGAGAAACGGTAGCTTTGACAGTTTTGTTTTACAATTAGAAACTAAGAATGTCGGAAAAGCTACAATTGATATTGTTTCACCCGGTGGAGAATTACTGGAAACCATAGTGGTATCAGATTTCAATGGAAAGCTAAGAGAACAGATTGAGCTGAACTCAGAAGCTGGTAAGATATACTTCTTGCATATAACTGTTGGTAACGAAGCAACTACTAAAAGACTACGGTTTATATAATTGCCCTCAAAACTAAAATCAAACCACCGGTCAGTATTGATCGGTGGTTTTTTTGTAATTACTAACCTACTATCCATCCGTTTATATATCAAATACAGCGCTATTCGCCGCAAGGCCAGCTCCGGAAATGTAGATTTCACATACCTCTTATTAATTAAATTCAATAAGAAAAAAACAAAATGCTCTATTCTTTGGTTAACTTTATGAATCCAGCTTTCTATGCTTAAGAGCATGAAAGTAATTTTATAATTCATAAACCAGAAAACCATGACTAACCACCCATACGATATTGAGAAAGAGTTAAACAGTTCATACGGTAAGCTAAAATACTTCAGCCTCACCGAACTGGAGAATCAAGGAAAAAACATTTCCAAACTTCCTTTCTCGATACGGATATTGCTGGAAAACGTATTGCGTAATTATGACGATTTTGGCGTAACTAAAGAAAATATCGAAACTATTCTTAACTGGAAACCAGAAGGTAGTGATAAAGATATTCCATATAAGCCTGCCCGTGTTCTTATGCAGGATTTCACCGGTGTTCCTGCTGTAGTTGATATTGCATCACTTCGCGCAGAAGCTGAACGTAAAGGAAAAGATCCGCAAAAGATCAACCCGGTTATTCCAGTTGATTTGGTAATTGACCATTCTGTTCAGGTAGATTATTTTGGGACAAATTACTCCTACGAAAAAAATGTAGAAAAAGAATACGAGCGCAACAGCGAGCGCTACCAGCTATTGAAATGGGCGCAAAAAGCTTTCAACAATTTCTCAGTAGTACCGCCGGGTATGGGTATTTGCCATCAGGTAAATCTGGAATATCTGGCTCAGGGGATAACAGCACGTGATGGATACGCTTTTCCCGATACCTTGGTGGGAACAGATTCTCATACACCTATGGTAAACGGTATAGGCGTTGTAGGTTGGGGAGTTGGAGGAATAGAGGCAGAAGCAGCAATTCTCGGCCAGCCTATTTACTTCATTATGCCGGAGGTTATTGGCCTTCGTCTTACCGGCCAGTTGCAACCTGGAACAACAGCGACCGATATGGTTCTTACCATTACTAAACTACTCCGCGATCATGGTGTGGTAGGAAAGTTTGTGGAAGTTTTTGGCCCCGGACTCGATCACTTATCAATCCCGGATAGAGCTACTATAAGCAATATGTCTCCTGAGTTTGGTTGTACTGTAACGTATTTCCCTATTGATGATCAAACGCTTCGTTACATGGCTAACACCAATCGTTCGCCTGAGCAAATAGAACTGGTAGAAGATTATTGTAAAGCCAATATGTTATGGCGCGAAAACGAAGATAAAATAAACTATACTGAAGTATTAGAGCTTGATCTCGACACGGTTGTGCCAACAGTTGCCGGCCCCAAGCGCCCTCAGGATAAAATTGAGTTAACTGAATTTAATAGCACCTTTCAAAAGTTGCTTCAGGAAGTTCACGGACGTTCATACATAAAACCATCTGAACGGGAAGTAGCACGATGGCTCGCCGAAGGTGGAAGCCCTAAAACCGAGATGGAAAATACGGGTAACACTGGAGTTGCCACAGAGGTGAAAGCTGAGAAAAAAAACGGTTTAAAAACTGTAAGTATTTCGACCAGAAACGAACAGTACACAATTAGCGACGGATCTGTAGTAATAGCGGCCATTACAAGCTGCACCAACACTTCCAATCCAAGCGTAATGATCGGTGCAGGACTGGTGGCTAAAAAGGCCGTAGAGCGTGGAATCGATGTAAAACCGTGGGTTAAAACGAGTTTAGCCCCTGGATCTAAAGTAGTTACAGACTACCTGACCTCAGCTAATTTGTTAAAAGATTTGGAGGCACTGCGCTTTCACCTGGTAGGTTATGGCTGTACAAGCTGTATCGGAAACAGCGGCCCTCTCCCACCCGACATTGCTAAAGCTGTTGAAGAAAATGATCTTGTAGTAGCTTCAGTCCTTTCTGGGAATAGAAATTTTGAGGCCCGTGTGCACCCGCAGGTCAAAATGAATTTCCTCATGTCGCCAATGCTTGTAGTAGCATTTGCATTAGCCGGTAGAGTAGATATTGACCTCAATAATGAACCCCTTGGTTATGACAGCAATTCAGAACCAGTTTATCTAAAAGATATCTGGCCTACGAGCGAAGAAATCCGTGAAGTAATGAGCGATGTACTCACAGCGAAGGATTATGAAAGAAGTTATGGTGAAATATTTGATGGAAATGAGCAATGGAGAGCGTTAAAGGCACCCGAATCAAAGAGCTATCAATGGGATTCTGATTCAACTTACATTAAGGAAGCACCATTTTTTAAAAATCTACCAAGTGAGGTGAAAGATGCTGAAGATATAAAAGGAGCTTATCCTCTTCTAGTTTTGGGAGATTCTATAACCACAGACCATATATCACCTGCCGGGTCTTTTAGTAAAATATCTGCTGCCGGCAATTACCTGATTAACCGTGGTGTCGAGCGACTCGATTTCAATTCATACGGCTCACGAAGAGGAAATGATGAAGTTATGACGCGTGGTACTTTTGCCAATGTGCGAATTAAAAACCAACTTGTGGGAAAAGAAGGTGGATACACCGAGTACATTCCTACAGGGGAAGAGATGACCGTATTTGATGCGGCTAATAAATACCGCGAAAGCAATACACCTTTGGTTGTTCTTGCCGGAAAGGAATACGGAAGCGGATCATCTCGTGACTGGGCGGCAAAAGGAACCTATTTATTAGGAATAAAAGCCGTTATAGCCGACAGTTATGAACGAATCCATCGCAGCAATCTGGTTCAAATGGGTGTTCTGCCTCTGAGCTATGTAGATGGTGCTACTGCAAAAAGTCTAGGCCTGACAGGAAAAGAAAAATTCAATATTACCGGAATTGCCGACAACTTAACACCCGGAAAAAAACTTCAGGTTACTGCCCACAAAGAAAATGGCGAAACTCTGGAGTTTGAAGTTGAAGCCCGATTGGATTCTGAAATCGAAATCGCCTATTATAAAAATGGAGGTATATTGCAATATGTATTGCGTAATTTCCTGAAAAATGACTAAGCCATTCAATTGGATCTAAATTAAATATCAAAAGCCGCGCTGACTAAACATCAACGCGGCTTTTTCCATTCACCAAATCAAAAAATTATTCTGGAAGTGAAACGCCTTCCATCCCAAAGTTGACGCCCAAAAGAGATAAATCTACGACGTTAACAAAAGAGTCACAATTTAGGTTAGCCGTTGGCAAATAATTTGAATCACTCGGAGTGCTTCCAAAACTCGAAGCAAAAATAGATAAGTCCGTAATGTTTATGGAGTTACTATTATTTAAATCTCCACGCACCAGATTATCAAGCGTGATATTGTTAACTCCTGAGCTGAGGGTATAATCATTTAACGATACCCGCAATGCACCCATGACTTCTATGTAGATATCAACCGTTCCCACCGGCATATTTGAAACTGTAATGGAAGTAAAATTGTTATATCCGCTGGTGATTTCTATGACCGGTATATTAAATTCCGGAATAAACGTTCGCACTACTACTTGCCTTTGACCACAAGATAACTCAAAGGGAATAGTAAAGTTAATAGTAGCTCCCAATGGGATTCCTGCACATTCACAATTATCCCTGACATAATCTCCATGAGTTGAATTGTTAGAATCAGCGCAGGGATCACCAAAGTTTTTTTCCAAAAATGAACAGTCAAATCCATTGGTTTCAGTAAGCTCAAATGAATGATAAAAAGAGCCACCTGCTTTTTTAGAAACAACAAAATAATAAGTCACACCCGCTGAAATGGGTATATTATTTATGTCAAGGTTATTTTCTGTGTTTGTATATCCCCATGCATGTGTTGATTGGAAAGGGCATCCGGTAAAAACCCATATTGCCATAGAATCTCCAAGACCATACAGGGAAGCTCTTACAAATTGATCTTCTTCAGGAGTATAGCTATACACCACATCGATTCCGTTTAAATAATCTGCCGATAAATCTCCTGACCCCACAGCGTTAGGTATTGCAGGAGGTACATCAGTTTGATTATAGTCGTTACCTAAGAATTTTGTATTGCCATCAAGTTCATAAGGTAGCCCGGCTATTTCCAGAGGATGTTCACACGTGGGACCATTAGAAGGCTCCAATGTAAAGGTGTAGAGATAATCTGCGGCACTAATAAAGCTTGAGAGAACAAAATAATAGGTTTCACCGGCCTCAACTGCCATATTTTTTATTTCCCGATTAAAACTATTAGAACCTAGACCATAATCCCAGCCTATGGTAGCATTGAATGGACAACCAGACAATACAGTTAAGCATGACTGGTCTTGATTGGGTGTGCTTCTTGCATCAACATACCCATCACTCGTGGGCGAATAGGCATAAACTACTTCTGGCCCATTAAAGAAAAAATTACCGAAATTTCCATTTGAGTTTGGATCTTGAATGGGCTGAGGCAGACTCTGGCCATAATCATTACTAAAATCAGATAATCTTTCCTGACTCGTATATGGGAGATTATTAACCGCAAAAGGAAGCTCGCAATTATGCCCGGGAGATTCTTTAAGCGAAAACTCATAATTATAGTTCGCACTTGCTTGCGAGCTTGAAAGCACAAAGTAATATGTTTCTCCACTTGCTACCGGTATATTTCGCAGCGCATTGCTTTCTTCACCATTAGAATAATCCCAAGCCACGGTTTGTGTAAAGGGACATCCCGTGAAGACGTAAATACTCGAAAACGCAGAATTTGCATCGGATTCTACATCTACATATCCGTCATCTGACGGAGTGTAGGCATAAACTACCTCTTTTCCATTCAAATAAAAAGTAGAATAAGGTACTTCAAATATAGCATTTGCGGAAGCTGGAGGAACATCCGTATTATTATAGTCATTTCCATACCCCTCTAATTGATCTGAATCCGAGAATGGCAGGCTGGTAATGTCCTTTGGTCCCTCACAAACGTATCCGTTGTATTCATTTAAAAAAAAAGAATAGTCAAAACTCCCAAACGATAAGCCGGTGGAAATTACAAAGTAATATGTTTCTCCCTCTATTACTGGAATAGCTTGAATGGAGCTAATTCCTGGTGATGTAGAATAATCCCAACCTACTACAGATTGAAATGGACAACCGGTAAACACATGAATACTTGTAAATGATGCATCACCAAGCAGTAACGTTGCGACATATCCGTCGTCGACCGCCGTGTAAGCGTAAACCACTTCAGGTCCATTTAAAAAGTTAGGTAGATAAACTTCATCATGAATTGCATCCGGCGATTCCGAAGGTGCATCATTTTGATTATAATCATTACCATAGTCGGTATTAGTTCCTGTTGCGCTATAGGGAAGGCTAGTTATGTTTATTGGTGTTGAACATACATTTCCTACCTGACCTTGAATTTTAGTTAAGCAAAGTAGCCATGAAACAAGAAGGAAAATTCGAAGTAGTAAAAATTTAGATGGGTAACTGAAAAAGTTAAAACGGTAAATGACATTCATATTTTCAAAGTTTTTTGATTGGTAAGTGAAGAACAGTTTAAAATTGAGTGCGCAAGATAACGTGTCAAAATAATGGGCCTGTCACCCAAATAGGTGATTTTAAGATTGATAAGGTACATTTTGATAAAGCTGTGCATAATATCAAACGCCGCACAGACTCTTAACCTGTGCGGCATTTTTCTTCCTTGATACCAATAAAGGAAAGTAATTAAGGTAGCGAGACGCCTTGCATTCCAAAGTTGGCGCCCAATAGAGATAAGTCGATCACATTAATACTGGAATCGCAGTTTAGATTAGCCAAAGGATTATAGCCTTCACCACCCTCAACACTTCCAAAAGCAGAGTTAAATACTGAAAAATCTTGCACATTTATACCATTATTGCCATTTAAATCACCCACAATGACAGGTGGAAAATCAATGGCATTTGTACCTTGATTAATCGTATAGCTGCTCATTACAAAACTGAGCATGCCATCCATATTGATATAAATATCATAGGTCCCTACTGGTATTTGGCTTACAATACTAACCGAAGAATTATTTCCTGAATAGGTACTACTCACAAGTACTAATTCATCAGTATCAGGGTAATAAAATCTGATCTGCACCCACCTAAATCCACAATTAAGAGATTGTGGTAGCGAAAAAAAAGCGGTAGCATCAGTGGAGATCCCTTCACAATTACAATCGGCTGTTACGACATCGTTAATTGTGATATCATTTCCATCATCGCAAGTGTTACCTATATAGTTTGCCAATGTAGGACAGTCAAAAGGTGCCGACTCGTGTAGTTCAAACGTATATGAATAGGATGGATTATTGGGATAGCTGGAAAGGACAAAGTAATAGGTTGTGCCTGCTGTTACCGGAATTGTGAGAACCTCACGCTCCTCGTTATTATAAAATAAATCCCATCCTAAAGTAGCTTCAAATGGACAACCGGTAAAAACCCATAAAGCAGACAAATCTCCGTTTCCGAGAAGGAAAGCATCTACATAATCATCCTGAGAAGGAGTATAAGCGTAAACCACATCGAATGCGCCCAGGTAATTTTGAGCAAACGATCCGCTGCTTATAGGGTTTGCTACCGCGGGTGGAACATCGTTATACTCATAGTCGTTGCCATAAGTGGCGGTATTTCCGGAATGTGAATAAGGAAGTGACATTATTTGAAAAGGCGTTTCGCAAACATTTCCGGTTTGAGCCTGGCTCAGCAAAACGATAAAGAGCCCAACTAGTAGCAGCAATAATCGAAATAGAGGGGTTTTGTACTCCTTAAAAAGATTGAAAAAATGAGATCGGGTTTTCATAACTTTAAATTCCTTTAAGATCATGCTCTACCATGGAATAATAGCAGCACATGATTGGTTAAACTGATTGGTTAATGATTAAAATACTGGGTGCAATTTAGGCCGTGGCCGCAAATCCAGCCTCACCCGAAAAGGTGATTTCTCATTTCCGGCCGCGATTTTCTGCCCTACTTCGCGGTTAAACTCTCCACATATTCGGGGAAACCAATACCCATTAAATAATAATAAAATAGTAGGCTGTCCGGGTTTCTCTGAAAGTGATATTGTGTACACCGCTGATATTCCGCAGTTGAGGAGTTTGGCCATACCCGCAGAAAATATTGGCAAGGTATTCTCTCTATTAATTGAAATAACTAACGATAAAACTATTATGAAAAGAATATTTATTACTGCATTATTTCTTAGTATAATTTCTTTATCAATCCAGGCTCAGTATATTGGTGTGAAGGGAGGATTAAACCTTTCTAACTTAAATATTGATGAGGTTGATGATGAAAACATGAGAACTGGTTATCACTTTGGTGCCTACATAAATTTACCGATTAGTGATGGATTCGCAATTCAGCCCGAGGTATTATATTCCACTAAAGGTTCTGAAGGTGAATACAATCAAGACTTAGGAATTTTCGGTGAATTTAATTCAACCGCTACATTCAAGCTTGATTACATTGATGTTCCGATCCTGGCAGTTTTTAAATTGGGTGATGCCATAGAACTTCACGCCGGACCTTATTTCGGTTTTCTCGCAAACTCCAAAATAGAAGTTGATGGTGACTTTGACGGGGAGGATGATTTAGACTCAGACAATTTTAAAAATCTAGATTACGGCCTGGTAGGCGGATTAGCTGTAAATTTTGCAGCAATACAAGTTGGTGCAAGATACAATTATGGTCTTCAGGAGGTTCAGGATAGTGAAGCCTCTGAATTGTTCCTAGGTGATGCTAAAAATTCTTATTTTCAAGTATTCGCGGCATTGCGAATTGGAAATTACGACTGATAAAAATATGGTTGTTTGAATGATTAAGGGCTGCTCAATATTGAGCAGCCCTTTTTCTTTATCCACTAAAGTCTGATCACACTGATTAATTCTCGACGATTGTTACCTCTACCCTTCTGGAATTAGGCTCAAATTTTTCCGCGCCATTACTGATCCCTCCACCTTTTACTTCAATCTTTTCTTTACTAATACCTTTTGAAATAAGGTAATCCATAACTGCTGTCGCACGTTGTTCTGATAATTTCAAATTGTATTCGGCATTTCCACTTTTGTCTGTGTAACCAGTTAGCAAAACTTTTCTGGAGTCAGCGTTTTTCACATCTTCCACTACTATGTCCAGTTTTTGAAGTTCAGCGCTATCGAGATTTGTTTTATTGAGTCCGAAATTACATTCTATTGGATAATCACCTTTCAATTCTACAGTTGTTTCAGTTGATTTTAATGGCTCCGGGGATATAACAGCAGATGTATCAGCAGGCGATATAGAGATAGAATCTACAGGAGATTCATCCATAACATTTGATGTATCTATCTCTGAAACAGTTAAATCGGAAAGGAGTAAAGAATCATTCGCAGCGATTTGAGTAGAATCAATGCCTAAAGAATCATTCTCAAAATAATATCCTATGGGTGGATCCGCCACATAGGCGCTATCGGCCACGGCAGCGGTATCAGCCAGAGCAGTAGTATCGGCTATTCCATATTGTAACTTCAGGGCTGCAAGTTCAGCTTCCAGCCTATCAAGCTCTTGCTGGGCTGCCGCACTTTCATAGTAAACGGTATCAGGCTCACTCTCCTTGTTCTTCCCTCCCGATAATAATGCACCTAGAGCTGTCCCTGCTGCTCCAGCAGCAATAATTTTTCCGGCTTCGTTATTCTTATTCTGATTACTCAGTTTTGATATTTCTTGTCGGTTCTTTTGTATCTCTCTGTTCTGCTGAGCCAAAAGCTTATTCTGATTATCCTCCAATGAGGCTTGAAGCGCATCATTCTCGGAATCGTTAGATTTCTCTTTTATGATTGTTTCTGAATCATCATTCTCGTTTTTTTCCGTCTCTTCATTTTTTTCCTCTTTATCTTCCTTTTCCGTTGAAGCTGACTTATCTATTAATTCAGTTTGGGCATTAGTTGAAGCAGTATCAACTCTCTGTGCGGGAGATGCCGACCTTTCTATATAGACGGTATCAACCCGATCAGGAGAAGTATTCATGTTTTTTTCACCTGGAATTGTATCAGCCCTTTGCTGAACAGGGGTTGACCTCTCAATATAAACGGTATCAACTTCGCCAGTAGCCGTATTCTGAAGAATAGGTGAACTATTTCTATTTGTTGAGAGTGAATCTTGTTCAAAAACCGTTGAATCCGACTCTTGGTTAGCCGGCAAAGCTTTCTCTATATAAACCGAATCCCTTTCAAGCCCTGTTGAATCCTTAAGAGCCTTTGTTTCTTGGGTTACAAGGGTATCTCCTGTGCCTACCGAGTCAATTCTTTCAACGTTTTCTAATTCTTCAATGGGTTCCATCATTGTGGTATCACTTCTTGAAATTGAGTCCAGGCCGGTAATTAAATTGTCTGGTTGAACCCTTCTCTTATAAAGGCTGTCAAAGTGCATGAATATCTGAAGCGAGTCGGCACGAGTAAGGTTTAGATTTCCCGCCACCATTTTTGGGGATCCATTAAGTGAACTATCGCGCATTTCACCAATCGACCTGGATGATGAAGAAGTATCCGGCAAAACCAAAATTGAAGAAAACATATCAATTTTTTCTACTTTTTCAGCTTTAACCGGTGCAGAAATATGAGCATCAGGAACAAAAACAGGTGCTACGAATTTACTTTTACGACTTCCAAAGTGATAATTGAGTGCCACCTTCCAAACGTTATAACGTTCATTCTCGGCTATATCTCCTTCTACCACACTTGACCGGGTTCCAAGTATCTCAAGCGCGGCTTCAGCTGTAATTCGATCACCAAGTCTAAATTTCAGGCCATTTTCAAATCCAAAGGTAAGATCTCCGTTATTTGAATTGAAATTATCAATTTGGGAATACTTGGTTGTATAACCGGCTTCCAGTCTGTGAAAAAATGATAGAAAGGATC
Organism: uncultured Cryomorphaceae bacterium; assembly: GCA_963748925.1. Lineage (GTDB taxonomy): Bacteria > Bacteroidota > Bacteroidia > Flavobacteriales_D > Cryomorphaceae > Cryomorpha. The sequence goes on from CAVVKG010000004.1 coordinate 44,585, forward strand.
TCTGGCTAAATAAGTAACCGTTGTCCCAGTAATAACCTAGGCTTAAAAAGCTCCCTGACATATTTTCAACTGCCGCACCACCTAACTTCGCCTGAAAGAAATTCACACCAAAAGTGAAATCGTTACCAAGTCGGTGTTCAACCCGAAGGCCATAAGCAAAAGCGTTCTCATCTTCGGGCGTAGTAACATCACTGCTCTTGGTCAACAACCCTCCGTAAGGGCTGAATTGCCAATTGTATAAATCTCGCTGTGCACTACACGTATCCGTAGCAAATATGATAGTAAGAAGCGAAAGAATAATTAGTTTAATTGATCTCAAAATAAGTGTATTTAATGGGATTAGATTAGAAAGGGCGATTACCTGCTTAAGCCAAACCACATATTAATTTCAACGCTCACTCCTACAAACGGTCGAACCTCAATCGATCCGGTTCCATCAACATTTTCGAGTACGGTAGCACCTACATTAAATCTCAAAAAGTAGGCGGTTTTATATCCGTACGCAAGATAAAATGGTCTTTCAATTAACGGACCCGTATACTTTTCACCGGAATCGAACTCAAAATCATTTATGAAAACTCCTGCTGAAATAGAACTGTTGCTCCAGAACTTACCTGAAAAACTTGGATTGGCCAGTGGAAAAGAAACTCCCACAAATGGCGATGCATCATAGTCGATGTTGTCATCCAGCCCACCTTTATTTTGAACGGCACCATATCCCACATTTACTGGAATAACATTTCTCGTTTTTTCCGTTTTGTAATTGTCAACTACACGCGAGATCTCAAGGACAGAAAGATTATAAGATAAATACTGATCAATTTCACGCTTTACAACGGTCTGTAGATTTTCTACCTGACTATTAAAATATTTGATTTTCTGTTCCGTTTTGGACGGATCCTCCCCTTTTTTCAAAATATTAAACTTGCTCTCCTTCAAGTTGAGATCATCCATGTTTTCAAGCTGATCAAGAACGAGTTGAGAAAATCCCGGAAACTCCATATTCAAATCATTTCTAAACAAAACCAAGCCATCTTTCATCAGCTTGTTTAGGTCTTTAACCATTTCTTTTGGATCCTTTTTCAAATCGGCATCATTTCTGTCTGCAACAATATTTAATTCAAGATAAGCCCGTACAGATTCGTAAACGTCTCGCTTAAGATTCTCTTTCTCTATAGGTGATACTTTCCTGAAGTATTTTAACTCAATAGTGTAGGTAGAATTAGAACGCAAACTATAATTTACAGGCACGAAAAAATTCGGTTGACTACCTTCTAGTGATTTGGTCCAAACTCCCGTATGCAAAGGGTTTTTACTACGGTCGTCAGAGCCATATATTTCTACGGCTACCATGGTAATGTCTGCTGGCAAAACGCCGCTCAACATCCATTCAGTTTCTGAAGGTAATTTCTGATTCTCTCCAAACCAGTTCTTTTCGTAGTCGTAATGGACACTTTCAAATTGAGCATTGGCAATATTGACTGCAAAGAAGACAATAACAGCAAGTAAAATTTTATTCAACATGTGGTTTTAATTTATCGGTCGTATTAATTAATAACAATTTTGAATACCCATCTGGTACCTCGTAAATAACTTAAAGGCTAAGCCCTTACCTTTAAAACACGTTGAAAACCAAAATGTTTTAACTCTTTGCAAACCGAATAATTACACTTTCAAGAAGGATACAAGAAACTTATACCAATATTAATCAATTAATTATCTAAACCAATTCGAACTCCAAAAATTGTTTAGTCAGGTAACTTATTAGATCTGTACCGTTTGGATATCAAATTAAGTAGTTAAGAGCTTTTCAAACAATTATCAGGCTCAGGTTTATATATTTGTAAACGAATCGAATTTTGAAATTATGAGCGACATCGAAATAGCCCGATCAATCAACTTAAAACATATCAATTCAATAGCTAAATCTTTAGACATTTCTGAAGATGACCTTGAGCACTATGGCAAGTACAAGGCCAAGTTGCCACTAAGCTTGATTGATCAGGGCCAGGTTGACAAGAGCAAATTAATTTTGGTTACTGCCATTTCTCCTACCCCTGCAGGTGAAGGAAAAACTACGATGTCGATTGGTTTATCGCAAGGATTAAATAAAATTGGTAAAAAAACTACTGTAGTTCTTCGCGAACCTTCTCTGGGCCCAGTTTTCGGAATGAAAGGCGGTGCAGCAGGCGGTGGTTACAGCCAGGTGCTGCCGATGGAAGATATTAACATGCACTTCACCGGCGATTTTGCTGCCATCGAAAAGGCCAATAACTTACTTTCCGCCCTGATTGATAACAACATACAAAGCAAGTCGCGCACTCTCGATATCGATCCGAGGACAGTAGCCTGGAAACGTGTAATGGATATGAACGACCGGTCGCTGCGGAATATAATTACCGGCCTGGGAGGAATGGGCCAGGGAATTCCGAGTGAGGCAGGATTCAACATCACAGCAGCCTCAGAGATTATGGCTATTCTTTGCCTGGCCAATGATTTGAAAGATCTCAAGGAACGGATAGGGAATATATTTGTAGGATTCACTACGACAAAGCGACCTGTGTACGCCCGTGAGTTGAATGCTCAGGGAGCCATGGCGGCCTTGTTGAAAGACGCCATTAAGCCGAACCTGGTGCAAACTATAGAAGGAACTCCTGCCATTATTCACGGCGGTCCATTTGCCAATATCGCCCAGGGAACAAATAGTGTTATTGCCACAAAAATGGGGTTGTCACTTTCAGAATACGTAGTTACAGAAGCCGGTTTCGGTGCCGATTTGGGTGCCGAAAAATTCCTGGATATAAAATGCCAAAGTGCGGGCCTCTCTCCTAGTGCAGTAGTTGTTGTTGCAACGATCCGCGCACTTAAATTTCACGGCAAGGTTTCACTCAAAGAAATTAATGCCCCCAATGCGGATGCTGTGAAGCTGGGATTAAAAAATCTGGAGAAACACTTGGAGAACATGAAAAAATTCGGATTGCCTGCTGTTGTTGCAATCAACAAGTTTACTACCGACACCGAAGAAGAAACTAATGTTGTAATCAATAAATGCAAGGAATTGGGTATTTCTGTGGCTGTAGCCGATGTATGGGCAAAAGGTGGTGAAGGGGCAAAAGAACTCGCCACATTGGTTGCGAAGGAGGCCGATAACTTTAAAGGACGTTTTACCCCTATCTACAACTGGAACTTACCGGTAAAAGAGAAGGTAAAAAAATTGGCCACTGAAATTTACGGAGCCGCTGATGTTGAATATACTGCTGATGCAGAGAAATCGCTCGCTAATGTGGCCAAATTGGGCCTGGAGCACTTACCCATTTGTGTAGCCAAAACGCAGTATTCTTTTTCTGACAATCCCGCTCTACTCGGAAGACCGGAAGGATTCAATATTACAGTAAGAGAAATAGAAATTGCTGCAGGAGCAGGTTTTCTTGTGCTAACAACAGGAGCCATCATGCGGATGCCGGGATTGCCGTCGTTGCCTTCAGCCGAGGCTATCGACATTGATGAAAATGGTAATATTACGGGGTTGTTTTAAACGGAACCCTTCACAAATTCCATCCTAACCCCAATAGAGCCAGATTGAACAAGTGCGAATTCATTTCAGAAAAGTTAATCCTTCTTCGATACCCGTAGCGAGCTCGTAAATACTGGTTTCGCTTAGCATTCTTTTCAAATCATCTCTTATTCCGGTAAACTTATCATGGACGGGACATGGTTTCTCTGAATCGCATTCTTTCAAGCCCAGAGCACAGCCCCTAAAAATGGTATCGCCATCTATGGCGGTTACTATGTTAATAAGCTTAATCTCTTTCATTCTCATTCTGGAAATTTGAAACCCTCCCGTAGGTCCTTTCACAGAAACCACTATTCCATCGCGAGCCAATTGCTGCAAAATCTTAGCCGTAAAGGCTTCCGGCGAATCTATTTTCTTCGCTATATCTTTAAGGCTTACTCTATTGTCTTTCAATGATTGCATTGAAATATAAAGCATTGCTTTTATTCCGTACTCACAGGCTTTTGAGAACATTACATTTGTGTTGCAAACTCAAATGTAGGGGTTTTACCATTTGGAGTAGTTAGATCCAATTTATTTTTCTCGAACAAAAAAAAGCCACGCTAAAGAGCGTGGCTTCTGACTAAAAAGTTCTTAAGCTAATATTATACTACTCGTACGTCTACTGCGTTCAATCCTTTTTTTCCTTCTTTAAGATCAAATTCTACTGCATCACCTTCACGAATTTCATCGATCAAGCCTGAGATGTGTACGAAATGTTCTTTGTTTGTTCCTTCTTCTGTGATAAATCCGAATCCTTTAGATTCGTTGAAGAATTTTACTGTGCCTTTGTTCATTGTAATTTATTAAATAATGATTTTAAAGTGCAAATGTAACCAAATATTTGATGAAACAAGCATTTATCCTAAATCTTTATTCGAAATGAAAGCATTAATGGTTTCTATAATGGGGTGGTGATAAAAGGAAAACCGGTGAAATGTTGGGAGAAATCATTCGGATACATCTTAAATGACACAATATGATTTGACTTTAACTTTAAAAAACTGATCTCCCCGAATTTATAATGTGAGCGTAGCTGCTAATCCTTAAACTAAGTCAGAGAAAAATCTTTGTTTTTGGTCAGCTGAATAATCTTTTGCTCCGTCTTAATTAAGCTTAAAGCTAAAATAGCTCTGTCTGACCAACAACCGAGGCCTTCTCCAATTGCAACAATTTCTTCTTCGCAGGCAAGCCTCCCGCATATCCTGTTAAACTACCATATGCACCAATAACTCTGTGGCAGGGAACTATAATTGAAATGGCATTGGCCCCATTGGCGGAAGCCACAGCACGAATAGCTCCAGGGTTCTCAAGCTTTTCTGCAAGCTCAAAATAAGACACCGTCTTCCCAAATGGGATTTTCAATAGCGCATTCCAAACCTGTACTTGAAAATCAGTACCGGCAAAATCGAGTGATAGCTCAAAACCCTTGCGGCCACCCGAAAAATATTCCTCTAGTTGGGATATCGTTCTCTCAATAATCGCTGATGATCCTTCTGCAAATTCGGCATGGTAAAAAGATCTTAAACGATTATCAACCGTGCTGCGCATTTTGCGATATCGCCAGTCGCAAAGGCAAAGCTTCTCGCCAAATGAACCGATAATAAGTTCACCAACCGGGCTAGTGTAAGAGTGCGCTACTATTGTTTCCAAGTGAGAATTTTTGACAATATAAAGGTTTAAACTGGTATTTGGAGTGACCATATGAGAGCGAGAAAATCGATTCACCAAAAACTCTAAAAATTCCCAAAAATTAATATCATCAAACTATTTTAAGTTCTTTTGAGGATACCTGATCAACATACATTACCCTCAAATATGAAGAATTTTACTTTTCTAATCTCGTTCTTTTTCATTTCAATCCTAAGTTTCGCTCAAGATAATCCGTTGTGGATGAGGCATCCTGCTCTCTCGCCAGACGGGAAAACAATAGCTTTCTCATATCAGGGTGACATTTACACTGTACCGATGCAGGGAGGTGAAGCCAGAGCGATTACCATTCACGAAGCCTACGAGAGCCATCCGGTGTGGAGCCCCAATAGCGACACCCTCGCATTTGCTTCAAACAGATACGGAAATGACGATGTTTTTATCGTTTCGGCAAAAGGTGGCACCCCTACCCGACTTACTTACCACAGCGCCGGAGATACCCCCTATGACTTTTCGCCAGATGGCAAGAATGTGCTATTCGGCTCAACACGTCAGGATGATGTAAAGTCTGTTTTATTTCCTTCAAGGGTGCTTTCAGAATTATACTCCGTTTCGAGAAGCGGAGGACGTGTAGACCAAATAATGACTACCCCGGCAGAGTTGACTCAATATTCAAACGATGGAGCGGTGATATACTTTCACGATAGAAAAGGATATGAGGATGAGTATCGAAAGCACCACACCTCTTCTGTAACCCGCGATGTCTGGTCTTATAACACTTCGGATAGCACTTACAACCAACTTACCACCTGGGAAGGCGAAGACAGGAATCCAGTATTGGTAAACGATACTAAAATGTACTTTCTTTCTGAGCGAAGCGGATCATTTAATGTGTGGAGCGCTGCCTTGTCAAATGGAAAGCCAGAGAATCTAACACAGGTAAGCAATTTCGAAAACCACCCGGTCCGCGACCTTTCCATAGCCGAAAATGGAATGATTTGTTTTTGGTACAACGGCGAAATTTATACGCAATTACCGCCAAATGCGCCTAAGAAGGTGGCTCTGGAAATCTTTACAGATCGCCGGTACAACGAAGCGGAGGTAAAACTAATAAAAGGCGATGCAGATGAATTTACGGTTTCGCCCAATGGGAAGGAAATTGCTTTTATCGTGAGAGGCGAAGTTTTCGTCACTTCAATTGATTACAGCGCAACAAAAAGAATTACCGACACACCGGAACAAGAGCGGGATCTGGACTTTAATAGCGATGGAACGAAACTGATTTACTCCGGCGAGCGAAATGGAAGCTGGAATATCTATGAAGCATCGCTTGGCAGAGAAGAAGACAAATACTTTTACAATGCCACAGTAATTAATGAAAAAGCCGTTGTAGACACTCCTGCCGAAACATTTCAAGGCACCTATTCGCCCGACGATAAAGAGATAGCTTTTCTGGAAAACAGAACCACACTGCGTGTAAAAAACATTGCTTCGGGTGCGATAAGAACGGTCATGGACGGAAGTTACAATTACAGCTACTCCGATGGAGATCAATACTATACATGGTCACCTGACAGTAAGTGGATCCTGGTTGAGTTTATGACCAACGACCGATGGAACAGCCAAATAGGGTTGTTGAATGCCAATGGAAAAGAAGAGCCCATTGATTTGTCGAAAAGCGGGTACGGGAATTCACGCCCAAAATTCGGCATGAAGGGAGAGGTTGTTTACTGGTCGTCTGATCGTGAAGGGTTTCGATCTCATGGAAGCTGGGGATCGCAAAGCGATGTGTACGCCCTTTTCTTAACGCGCGACGCTTATAACCGTTTTACCATGGATGAAGCCGATTATGCATTCTGGAAAGAAAACAATGAAGATGACAAAAAAGATGAGGACTCAGACAAAAAGGAATCTGATAAAGAGAAAACCAAGGGTGAAAAGGATAAAAAAGAGCCTGTAGAACCACTGAAAGTAGAATGGGAAGGTTTGCAAGACAGAAAGGTGCAGCTCACTATTTTCTCTTCATTCTTATCGGATTTTGTGCTGGACGAAAAAGGTGAAAACCTTTACTACTTAACCAGTACAGGCGATAAAAGGGACTTATGGAAAACATCCTTTAAAGACAAGGAAACCAAGATTTTTGTATCGCTGAATTCCGGTGGTTCACACATTGAGCTGGGCGAAAAGGAAAAATTCATTTTCTTGAATAAAGACGGTAGTCTGATTAAAATAAAACTGGAAGATGCTTCACAAAAACCCATTTCATTCTCATCTGAAATGAACCTCAACACCGATGCGGAACGCGCTTATATGTTTGAGCATGCCTGGAGACAGTTTAGAGAAAAATTCTATTTAGAAGACCTCCACAACGTCGACTGGGAGATGTACAAAGAAAATTACGCCAGTTTTTTACCCTACATTAATAACTCATACGACTTTGCCGATATGCTTAGCGAAATGCTCGGCGAGGTAAATGCATCGCATACCGGGGCGCGGAGCAGACACAGCGAACCAACAGACGACAGAACTGCTTCTCTGGGTTTTTTCTACGATCAAAACTACAAAGGGAAAGGCCTTCGCATTGCGGAGGTGATGGACAAGAGTCCGCTGCTTGCAGAAAAATCAGAAGTTGAAGAAGGGGTAATTATCGAAAAGATTGACAACGAGGAAATTGGTGAAAACGAGAACTTTTATCAGCTCTTAAACCGAAAGGAAGGCGATAAAATTCTGATAGACTATTACAATCCAAAAAACGGTAAGCGCTGGACCGATGTGGTAGAGCCTATAAGCCTTTGGGAAGAAAACCAACTGGCTTATGAGCGCTGGGTAAAATCGCGTGAAGCAGAAACAGAGCGACTTTCTGATGGCAAGATTGGTTATGTGCATGTGCGCGGCATGAACTCCAGCAGTTTTAGAGAGTTGTATAGCAAAGCACTTGGTGAGTATAACGCAAAAGACGCACTGATTGTAGATACCCGCTTTAACGGTGGGGGCTGGCTGCACGATGATCTGGCCACTTTCTTGTCAGGCGAGGCATATATCCAGTTTGTTCCCCGAGGCCAGGATAATATGGGCGCCGAGCCAATAGCGAAGTGGCAAAAACCATCAGCAGTACTGATGAGTGAAAGCAACTACTCCGATGCCCATCTGTTTCCTTACACCTATAAATACTTCGACATAGGAAAGCTTATAGGAATGCCCGTACCGGGAACAGGTACGGCAGTATGGTGGGAATCGATGATTGACGGAACCGTATTTGGAATACCACAGATAGGAATGCGTGATGTAAGGACAGGATTACTGGTTGAAAATCAAGAGCTCCAGCCGGATATAAAAGTGCGGAACGATCCAGGCAAAGCAAGTAAGGGAGAAGATCAGCAACTTGAAGCTGGTGTTGAAGAATTGCTGAAAGAAACGGCGGAGTAGTCTCGGGTAGTACTGACGCTGCGGTTAGTATCTTCGGTTTTTGGTCTTTGTTATTCGTGTGCACCGCGGACTTGAATCACCTCTTTCTGAGAGCAGATTCTCAGTTCCTTAGGGACGCCTCATTTTGTAGCCCAGGGCTTTAACCATGGTTTACATCAATTATAGAGGGACGGCCCATATTGTAGTCGATTATTTTATTAATGGGTGAAGCGCAAAACAAATCAGTCCCGTAGGGACGTCTCATTTTGTAGCCCATGGTTTTAACCATGGATTACATCAATTATAGAGCGGCGGCCCACATTGTAGTCCATTATTTTATTAATGGGTCAAGAGCAAAAAAAAATCAGTCCCTTAGGGACGCTTCATTTTGTAGCCCAGGGCTTTAACCATGGTTTACATCAATTATGGAGGGGCGACCCATATTGTAATCCATTATTTTATTAATGGGTCAAGAGCAAAAAAATCAGTAATGCAGGGACGCCTCATTTTGTAGCCCATGGTTTTAACCTTGGATTACATCAAATATAGAGGGGCGGCCCACATTGTAGTCCATTATTTTATTAATGGGTCAAGCGCAAAACAAATCAGTCCAGCAGGGACGCCTCATTTTGTAGCCCATGGTTTTAACCATGGTTTACATCAATTATAGAGGGGCGGCCCACATTGTAGTCCATTATTTTATTAACGGGTCAAGCGCAAAACAAATCAGTCCCGTAGGGACGTCTCATTTTGTAGCCCATGGTTTTAACCATGGGTAACAAATCATGTTTAAAGGTTTTGGCGACATTTTTGCCTTTTCGCAAAAATGATGACAAAACCGAATCAAAACAACGATCTCAAATCCAACAGAAAAAGGCACATCGATGCCACCGATATGTGAGTATCGATATAATTCGAATTATGCCAAACCAAAGAAAATCATAAAAAAAGGGCCGTTTCTAACGAAACTGCCCTCCAATATCAATGCTAGGTTCTTATTATTTCAAATTTGAACCTAATCTCCAATCTCCGAAAAATCGACTTTTTTAAGGCCAGTTTATAGTGTCTTCATCCAGGAAGAAAGGACCAAATTGAACTTCTGTGACAGCACCTTCACGGAGCCAAAACAACATTTCAATCTCATCCGATTCAACGGTTTCCATTTTTGCACCATCATCGTAATCCTCGGTAAAATTCAATGCTTTGTGTCCTTTCTTTCGAAGGAGTTCAACCAATCTGTCGCGCGACATATCAATGATATCTTCTCCGTAAAGAACGGTATCATTGTTTGCAGATACGATGGTGGTTAGTCTCATCTTTTCTACGGCATCAAACACGAGTGAGATTCCAAGTGTATCGTAATGCCAATACTCTAAATGATCCTGATCTTCAGCAGGTTCTACTTCGTCCGGTTCTCCCAGAAGCGCTTCAACCTGTGGTTTTTTTAATCCGAAATGCAATTTACCAATCCCCTGTCCGGGAGTGATTACTGTAAACTTTTCCATTGTACTTAAATCTGGCTTTCTATGTTATTTAATGAAACAAAATTTCACAGAGCAATAATACACTAATTTCTGATATAACTACCTTCTTCTTCCACCCCCGGTTTTTACTCCCCTGGAAGGTGCAGAAGGCTTATTAACCGGAGCGCTATACGACCTGCTACGATTATAGTTTTGCTGGCCGCGCTCACGGTCCTGATATGATTTATTCAAATTAGAAGGAGTTGAAGGTCTCTGGCTGGGCTGCGGCTGCGTAGCTGGTCTTGTTTGTGGCCGGGTCTTCGGCTTGGTTTGTGGTTGTGCTTTATCGCGTGCCTCAGGCCGGGTCTGAGGTTTTGGCGGGTCTGAGGTTTTGTTTCTCTGTTAGGACTTGTGGAGACTTTACCTCCTGCCTTTTCACGACTGTTATCAACACTTTCCCGAGTTCTGGGAACATCTCGGCTGACGGCATTACTCTTCTCATTCCAGTCACCTTTTTTGGAGCGCTCATACAGCGTACCATTCTTATCGGCATACAGGTTATTAGGGCGCTTTGAAGGCGTCGAAATATCCTTACTCCTCGAAACTTGTTCGCGGGTGGTAGTCTTTCTCACCCCACTTGTTTGGTTGCGATACGCATTGTTTGATCCTGCCCGATAACCCTCTGCAACGCCTCGATTATATCCGGCATGGTAGCCGTGATGGTAGCCGTTGTAATAACCGTTCCTGTATCCGGGTCTGTATCCACAAGGACCCCAATAGGAATGGTAGTAGGGATGATAGCCCCAACCGATCCAGCCATAAGAAAACCCTGCACTAAATCCCCAACCGGTATAAGGGTTGTAATGCACACTATAACCAAATGTTACAGGTCTGGGGTAGTAAACGCTTCCGTACCAATAGGGATAGTTATAACCGGAACCATATACCACTACTCCATTGTAAACATAGGAGTACGTATATCCGGGAAGATATCCCACATAAACCACTTCTGGGGTAGAACTGTAAACATAAACATAGCGGATATTGTACACGGGCTCTGAGGGCGGAATTTGATCAACCTCCTCAGGCCTATGATCGCTAACCTCCCAGGGGCCTACAGGATAGTTTGAAACAAACCAGATTCCATTATCCACACAGTAAAACTGTTGACCGATCTTCATTACCGATTTATCCGAATTTATCGAATACGATACATCCGTATCCGGTATCTGCTTAAACTGTGGATCTCCGTCAAATTTCACCTCCAGTTTAGCCTCGCTCCGCACCACTTCAGCAGTTTGGGGAATGGTTTGCTCCAGCAAAGCGTCACGCGCCTCGTCCGTATTGGGAACGCTTGCGCGTACACTCGAAACTTCGCTATCATCAGGAATTTTCTCAAAATCTGAAGGAAGATCACGGGGATCTTCAAATTCCCAACTGCCATCCGCCAGTGTTTTAGATTTATACCACCTCCCAGCTAGCAATACATAATGCATTTGCGTATTGATATCCATCAGAATATCATTTTCAGTATTGTCAACATAAAGCAATGAAGTGCCCTCTATGGTTTTATAATCAGGCTCCCCGGAAGTCGCTATGATTTCAGAGGGTTTGTATACAACCAGGAGTTTGGGCGTTATCGTGTTTTCCTCTTTATTTACCTCTTGGGTAGCCTCATTTTTAGGGGCGTTTGCTTCCGCGAATTTCTTCACATTGGAAGCTATATTGGTAGTAACAACCCAGTTATCAGGAGGTGTTTTAGTGCTATACCAGTTGCCACCACCTTTAATGTAATAATTCTTCGATTTTAAATCCTGCGCTATAAAGAAGGGAGAGTTCTCAACATATTTCAAGTTTTGATCCTTCAGCTCCTTCCAAAGAGGATCTCCATCTACAGAAATCAAAATGGTAGGCTCAGTTCTAAAGTAAATGATGGGAGGATCATTGTTTAATTGATCTGTGCTCTGCACTATACCCTCAGCTTCGCCAAGGGTGGCAACAAGTCTGTCGAGCGAGAGCACAATATTCATATTCTCTAGGGTAGACTCAATTCTTCTGCTCTTTTCTGCTATTTTGGTGCTATCAGTAAGTCCCGGAAACTGCAGGTCGGTCACATTAATTTGGTCCAATACAGCAGTGCGTGCTTCCTTATCAGTTTGCAGAAATGCCTCAAACCAAAATGCACCAAATAGCATATCGCCGTCATCCGGCTTATAGCTAATTGCACACCTACCTTCAAGAACATTCGCTTCGTAGTTATCTATTTGTGGTTGATAATACGTCAAGACTCCATTTTTAGCTTGCACTTCACGTGGCCATTCCAGCTCTGGAATTGAATCTGACTGACCATACAAAGCAAAAAAGGAACTTATAAAAAGAATAATGAGAATACTATTTTTCATCTAATTGGGGTTAGGGATATACCTATTTTCACACTTTTAAAGATATGAAAAATGCTTGCAATAAATGCGCCATAAGCTATTAATCAGCGAATGAATATAAACTAAGAGACCGCAATTTACTTTTTAGCAAGGAACTTCTTAGTTTTATAAAATTAATCCCGATTCATTCATATAAATGAAAAGAGAAAAGAAAACTGTAGAGGCTTTTATCGAGAAAAACGATAAATGGAAAGTGGAGTTGACGCTTCTTCGCAAAATTCTCTTGGCCTGCGAACTTGAAGAAGCGATTAAATGGGGAGTTCCAACTTACATGGTCAGCGGAAAAAATGTAGTAGGAATAGCCGCGTTTAAAGACTATGTGGCACTCTGGTTCCACAATGGTGTTTTTCTGAAGGATAATGAACGGGTGCTAATCAATGCACAGGAAGATAAAACACGCGGATTGCGGCAGTGGCGTTTTGCTTCCGCAGATGAGATTGACCATGAAATGATAAGCAGGTACACAGAGGAAGCAATAGCCAATCAAAAGGCGGGAAAAGAAATAAAAGCCAGAACGCGGAAGCTTGTAATTCCTGAAGAACTGGAGAATGCTTTAAAATCCAGTCCGGAGTTAAAAAGGTGTTTTGGCCAGCTCACCCCCGGACGTCAAAAGGAATATGCAGAATATATTTCCGGCGCCAAGCAAGAATCAACACGCCTTAAGCGATTGGAGAAATGCATTCCCATTGTGCTTGCAGGTAAGGGATTGAATGACAAATACAAGAAATAGTATGCTTATTTCACCTGCGATCGACTGTTCATAATTGCCGAATATCATTTGAAAACTACTGCGTAAAAAGCATTGCACCGAGCCATCTATTCCACTACATTAGCCGATTAAATTCAAATCTCGTGGAAGTGATATCTGGCTTTGCCCCCATTATTAAGATTATTGAAGATGCTTATGAAATTCCACAGTTGGGACGGAAACGAAGAATAGCAGCATTATTGCCGCACGATTACGAACAAAGTAGTAAAAAGTACCCTGTTCTATATCTCAATGACGGTCAAAACCTATTTGATGAATTTGCACCCTTTGGCAACTGGGCAGTTGATAAGGAGCTTGAAAAACTTGCAGAGTCGGGACTTTCCGACATTATTGTAATATCCATCGATCATGGTGGCGAAGATCGAATAACAGAATACCTCCCCTACTTTAATCCCCGATATGGAAAAGGCGAAGGCGCACTTTACATACAATTCCTTGAGGAAACCTTGATTCCTTATGTAAATAAAACCTTTAGAACCCTCCCTGATAGAGAGCATACCGGAATTGGAGGTAGCTCGATGGGTGGTTTGATAAGCCTTTTCGCCGGACTCAACCATCAGGAAGTTTTCAGCAAATTGCTTATCTTCTCACCCAGCTTGTGGATTGCTCCAAAGATTTTCCAACAAGCCGAACATTTTAGACCAAACCTGCCTGTTCACCTGTATATTTATTCCGGAGGAAGAGAAAGTGCCAATCATATGCCAAATGTACTTCGCTTTAAGAAGCGGCTCGTTGGAGGCAAACGCGATTTTGCCAATATTGATTTGCACGTAGAGCTCAATCCTGACGGTACCCACAGTGAATACCACTGGCGACAAGAATTTCCGAAAGCCGTAAAATGGCTATATTTCAGAAATTAAAACCCACTCCCAATAACTATGAAGATTGAAGCTTATAGTGACAAAGTAAACTGCAGCCTAACCATCCATCCTTTTCTGAAGGAGGAATCGAAAAAAATAGATTTTCACGACAACCTCGATCCGGGCGAGTGGATTTTATCGGAAACGAAGGATAGAAAGACTCTTTATTTTTGTATTTCCAAAAAATGGAACCAGCAGGAACTGGCTCATCATTTCAGATTGCTTGCGCATAAAAGCCAAAAACTTTGGGGAGACACTCCCTGTCTGGAATTAACCCTTCAGGGCAATGACCTAAGAGCAGCATTAAGAGGCTTTTTTCTGAGCGCTTACCATCCAAAAAATGGAATGAATAAGAATAATCTTGCTCAAAAAACACTTTTCATTAAGTCCATTCCCGAACTTGACTTTATCCTCAATCAGGCTAAAATTGAAGCAGAAGCCCAAATGTGGGCCATGAAAATGGTGGATTTACCTCCTAACAAAAAAACGCCCGAACATTTGGGAATGAATGCCAGAGCTTCGGCTAAAAAGTATGGATACGACTGTGAAGTTTGGAATGACGATCACATCATAAAGGAAAACCTCCACGCCCTTCATGCTGTTGGCAAAGGAAGCCAGCACGAGCCGGTATTTATAATCTGCAAGTATATGGGCCGCAGCGACAGCAAAAATATGGATCTCGCTTTGGTAGGAAAAGGAATTACATTCGACACGGGTGGAATATCGATCAAAGCCTCCACCAATATGCACTACATGAAAAGCGATATGGCCGGTGCTGCTGCCATGTTGGGGGCAATTGAGCTCGCTGCGAGGCTTAAGCTTCCGCTAAATATTGCCACCGTCGTGCCTTCTGCTGAAAATAGCGTAGACGGCAAAAGCGTTTTGCCGGGCGATGTTATTGACTCTTATTCGGGAAAAACAATCGAAATAATTGACACGGATGCCGAAGGGCGACTGGTCCTTTCTGACGGCCTTGCATGGACCATAAAAAACTTAAAGCCTGCCGTTGTAATAGATATGGCCACCCTAACCGGAAGCTCTGTGAGAGCCCTTGGAATGGAGGCTGCCGCCTTGTACAGTGACAATGAAAACCTGGTTTCTGCCTTGTATGAAAGCGGGTTGAATTCGGGCGAAAAGCTTTGGAGAATGCCCCTTTGGGACGACTACGACTCTTATCTTCACAGCGATGTGGCCGATGTGAGCAATTTATCTTTAAAACCAGTGGCCGGCTCCATTGCTGCCGCCAAGTTCCTTCAGGTTTTCACAAACAAACATGCAGCCTGGGCGCATATCGATATGCCTGGTATGTCATTTAAAGATAGTCCGTTTAATAAAATGAAATCGGCTACCGGCTATGGAGTACAACTCTTGAGCGATTTCATGCATAAACTGGCCGAGAATACAGATATTGCCAAAGCCTAAAACTCTGAAATGAATAGCGAACTAACTTTTTTATGTATTTCATCCTATTTCAAAGGGGGTGATTTTTTGAAATCGTGCAAAGAAGCCGGTAACAAGGTTTACCTCGTTACTTCTTATAAATTGCGCCACGAGCCATGGCCGTGGGAGTATATAGAGGATGTATTCTACATGGAAGAAGTAAATGGCGGTCACTGGAAAATGGATGTTTTAATAAACTCCGTAGCCTTTCAAATGCGGTCTATCCGATTTGATCGTTTTGTGGCACTCGACGATTTTGATGTTGAGAAAGTAGCCGCCTTACGGGAGCAGTTTCGTATCCCGGGTATGGGCGATACCACAAGTCGCTATTTTAGAGATAAGCTTGCCATGCGAGTAAAAGCGCGCATAGAGCAAATCCCCGTTCCAGCCTTCACCTCTCTTTTTCACGATGCTGAAATTGAGAAATACATTCAGGAAATCTCTCCTCCATGGATGATTAAGCCGCGATCTGAGGCATCAGCAGTTGGAATTAAAAAGATCAACGACCGTGAAACGTTATGGAAGGTACTCACAGAAATGGGAGATGACCGGCACAAGTATCTTATTGAAAAATTTTCTCCGGGTCAGGTATTTCATGCAGATGCCCTTACGGCAAATGGTAAGGTGGTTTTTTCCCGCGTAAGCGGATACATCGACACGCCTTATGACGTAGCCCATGGTGGTGGAATTTTCAGATCGCATACTCTGGACTTTAGCGATGAAGCATCGAAGGCTATTACTACTTTGAATAAGAAAGTGCTCAAGGCTTTCGGGATGCAATACAGCGCCTCGCATACAGAATTCATCCGGTCGGATGAAACGGGTGAATACCTATTCCTTGAAACCTCATCGCGGGTGGGTGGTGCCAATCTCGCCGAAATGGTAGAAGCTGCCAGCGGTGTTAACCTCTGGGCTGAGTGGGCAAAACTCGAATCGGCAGTGGCACGCAGACAGGAGTACAAGGTGCCGGTCGACAAGAAACAGCACGCCGGTATTGTTGTGTCATTATGTCGTTTTGAAAAGCCCGATACTTCTTCATTTACTGAGAAGGAACTCGTGTGGCGAATGGAGAAAAAATGGCATATTGGGTTGATCGTAAAATCTAAGAAAACCGAAAAAGTACTGGAATTGCTTGACACTTACACCCGGCGCATTCACAAAGATTTTCATTCGAGTGCTCCGATACCCAACAAGTCGCAATAAGTTTCCGGTTACCATACTCGGGCTTTCAATTATTCTATGAAGCTTAAAATCGGATTTGGCGGTGGCTGTCACTGGTGCACAGAAGCTGTTTTTCAATCGGTAAAAGGAGTGGGAAAAGTAGATCAGGGGTGGATAAAATCGAAATCACCTCAAGACAATTGGTCGGAGGCTGTGATCGTGCATTTTGATGACTCTGAAATTCCGCTGCAAGTCCTTATTGAAATACACCTGTTAACCCATTCGAGTAGCTCTATGCATAACTTGCGGGAGAAATACCGGAGTGCAATTTATACGTTTACCAATGCGCAAAAGCACGATTGCGCTAGCATAATAAATAAACTACAACTTGAGGAGAACGAAAGATATATCACCCAAATATTGCCCTTTGTAGATTTTAAGCTCAATGAGGAAGAGTTTCTAAACTACTTTGCAACTCGGAAGGAAGCCCCTTTTTGTAAAACTTATATTCGTCCCAAGCTGAGAATGCTCTTGGAAAGGTATGGCCCCCTCGTAAAAGAGGTTTTATAAGCCATAGCAGGGAATAGACGATTGCAGAAACTGTATGTCATATCCATCGGTAAGAGAATGTTGAAGAAAACCCAAGCGAACCAGTCCATCCGGGAATTTCTCCAACCCCGAAGGAAGAATTGAGAACAAGACCACAACCTTTACTGTTACATTTTTGTATTGAGTAAACTAAGGCGAGCCGTGCTATATTTGCATAAAGACGCTTTGAAAGGTTGATTAAGTAAAAAATTACACAAAAAGAAAATCATGCTAAACTGGAACGACATTATAAAATTCGCGAATCACGGGGGCCCAACACCTCCCAAAAGAGTTGAAAAGACCGATGCCGAATGGAAAGCAATCTTATCTGACGAAGAATTTCGCGTTGCCCGGCTTAAAGGCACGGAAAGGGCGCACAGTTCTGAGATGTGTACCATTTTTGAACCCGGAAAATATGCGTGCAAGTGTTGCGGCACTCCGCTCTTTGATTCGGGTGAAAAGTTTGAAAGCGGTACGGGATGGCCTTCGTTTACCCAGCCCATTAAAGAAGAGAATATTGGCTATACGAAAGACACGGCCTTCGGAATGGTTCGCGTGGAATGCACCTGCAATATTTGCGATGCGCACTTAGGACATGTTTTTCCTGACGGACCGGAGCCGAGCGGATTGCGCTATTGCGTCAATGCAGTATCACTCTCTAAAATCTCAGAAAAGAGCAAAGAGAATCCAATCGAATCTTCAGGAAAGTAAAGTATAAGAAAGGTAAAAAAGAGTATTAGCTGTTTTTCCTGAAGAAAGCAACACTACCCCCTACCCAATCCTTGTCTTTGTTGTAGCGCACTCCTACCATTTCACCTTTGCTGATGCGTACCAAATTGTTTACGATACGAACTTCGGGTGTGCCCGATTCCCATAGCATAAGCATGCGAATCTCGCACTTAGCCGGACCTGAAGGCGTTTCAATTACCGGCTGGTAAACAACTTTCTTTTGGAGGATAAAATTCTCCCTGTCTTCAATGGCATCAAGGTCTGCACGCGTAATATTGAGCTTTACCCCACTTCCTGCAAAAGAGTAAAGTGGCTTCAGAACATAATTTTCAAGATCTTCAGGATAATTCTCCAATTCGTTCAGGTAAAAACACTCAGGAACATATTTGCTCTTGAAAAGCGGCATGGTGTACTTGCTGATTCTGAAAAACCAATTGGGATGACCTACCCACTCCACATCAACTTCATCCTTAAAATAAAACTCTCTTTCCAAATCGTCGCGCGTGCTTAGCTCATCAAAAATTACCCGGTTGTAAATGCGCTTAATTGCCACTTCATTCCCGGCATCATCGAGGTAAAACAAGTTTTTACCCCGCTTTTTCATCTTACTGATGCAAAGCACTTTAATTCCTAAGTGATGCTCCGCTCCATAAAAATCAATAGATGTAACCTGCTTTTCGGGTTCAATCTCTAGCAAGACGACATTTTCAGGGTCATAATCGCCAACGATAATTTCGCGCAACAGTTCAATATAAGCCTCTGAATCGAGTCCTTCAAAATGAACGGTGAACTCATCGGGTATATTATAAAACTTGCTATATGCCTTAAAGAGCAGATCCTGAAAAAAGTACAGAGACGGAAAACCCTGAACCTCGATAAGCTGAGGAATCAGCTCTCCATTTTCATCTTTGCAAATACCAAAATCCATCTGTAAAAAACGGGTATGGTAATCTTCATTAGGAACTTGTAATGACGGGTGCTTGATGGCATCGTTGGTTAGCGCCTTAAAATCGGGACTGGTAATTACCTTATTTATTTCTGTACAAGCCTCCAGAAGCTGCTGCTTGAGCTCATCGGGGATAAAAATTGGCGTTTCAGCAATTCGAAAATTTGCCGGGCCTTTCCAGGCATTGTTGATATATGCGTTGAGCGCTTCGTATTTCTCCTGAGTAAACTGCGCATTAAAAGCCTTTCGAACAGATTCTATCATTATACCTTCACTTTTTTATCAGCATTAATTTTTTGGATGGCATTCTTTAAAAAGGAAGGAATAATGCTTTTACGCGTGCGTTCGATTCTCTCTGGCTGTTCCAAACTTTTCATCATTGCATTGTACTTTCGCACGCTGTAATTCTTGAGAATTACCTCTTTGTTTTCTGCTTTCGAAAAATGAAGGTTCATCCCCTGAGGATCAGCCTCAGGGTGGTATTGTGTGCCCACGAATTCATCAGAAAAACGAACAGCCATGATAGCTCTTTCGTACTCCAAATGCGTTCTTATCTTTTCAAGTGAGAGAATGCTGGCGCCGTGTTTTTTAAAGACATTAAGTTTTGGTTGTATCAGCTGCCAGTCGCGGCTGTCAACCACGTAATACGGATCATTAACTCCTTCGAGTAAACTATCCCGCTTACCCGCCGCTGTTTTATGGCAGGGATACACTCCAAAGGATGTAACTACCCTCTTGGTAATCTCGCCCAGATTGAAGTGCGCACAAGCCATTTGAAATGAATGGCAGATAAAGAACATGTATTTTTTATTGTGAGCATGTGTTGTGGCCTTGTTGTGATTCCAGATAGAATCCACCAGATGGCTCCAATTCACATCCCACACACCATCGCCCTGATTTGGGTTGCCTGGTCCGCCGGAGGATAGATATATTTGAAAATCGGTGCCCGGAATTTCATGTTTTCCGCGCACATCAAACTCGGTGTATTCAATCTCATCTTTAAATTCATCCAGAATTTCGCGAATAGCACGCATACCCTGATTAGGAAAACCATCGTACATATTCAGTAATGCCAACCGAATTTTCATCAAATATTCTCTTTTGTTTCGTGAATCACAAAGTCAACTACCTTTTTTAAATCCTGCGTATCCTCAAATACCTTCAGTTGTCGGTCTGCCCCAGTTCCGTTGGCCAGCATTTGCTCAACATAGCTAAGCTGCTTCCGCGAATTAAGTGAACCTGAAACATCATCAACAAAGTTGAGCATCTCCATAATCAAATCGCGGCAAGGAACCTCGGTTTCTTTTCCAAAATCAATGAGTTTACCATCTATTCCATATCGGCCGGCTCTCCACTTATTTTCATTAATGAGCATACGCCGATATGAGTTAAAGCTAAGATTTGACTCTCGCAATTTATACAGTTTCGCTACCAGAGCCTGCACCAATGCTGCAAGGGCAATGGTTTCATCTGCGCGAAGCGTAACGTCACAAACCCGCACTTCTATAGTTGGATAAATGGGATGAACCCTGATATCCCACCATATTTTCTTGGCATTATCGATGCACTTGGTTTTCACAAGTAGGTCTATATAACCATCGTATTCGGCCAGACTTTCAAAATGGTCTGGAATACCCGTGCGTGGAAACTTGTCAAATACGCGGGAGCGAAACGATTTAAAACCCGTATTCCGTCCTTCCCAAAACGGAGAATTTGACGAAAGGGCATAAAGATGCGGTAAAAAATACCTCATGGAATTAGCCATTTGCAAAGCTTCTGCCCTATCGGGAATACCGATATGGACGTGCATTCCAAAAATGAGATTACTCCGGGCTGCATCCTGCAGTTCGGTGATGATCTCATCATACCTGGGATTTGCCGTAATGCGCTGAGCCTGCCAAGATGAAAACGGGTGTGTTCCCGCAGCACCAATGGAGAATCCCAATTCATCGGCCATACCACAAATGGTGCGACGCAGGTTTTTAATCTGATCCTCCGCTTCGTTAATATCACGACAGATGGTGGTATCCACCTCTACCTGCGATTCGTGCAATTCTGCCTTTATTCTATCGGGCAGCAAAGCTTCACCGCGACTCACCAACTTTTGATCGTGCGATATCAGTTCACGGGTTTCAGGATTAATAACCTGATACTCCTCTTCTATTCCAATTGTAAATTCCTTCAAAGCTAAAAAATCAGCGTTCTCTTAGTTCTTTTCGTTAGCTGGCTTAGATTGCTCCGGCGCCTCTTTTGCCTTGCTCTCTGCCTTTTGTTTCGGAGCTGCTTTTGCTTTGGGTGCTGCCTTGGCTTTTGCCGCCTTTGGTTTAGGAGCTGCTTTTGCCTTTGGAGCCGCCTTCACCTTAGGTGCTGCTTTAGCTTTCGGCGTTGCCTTTGCTTTTGGGGTTGTTTTGCCGGCCACTTTTTTAGATGCGGCTACTTTGCCTGCTACCGAATTTTTGGCTGTTGCCTGTGTAATTCCCTGAGCTTTAGAAGGCTCAGCAGTAGCTGCTTCTTTTGCCATCATGCGCTTAGGAGCTGTAGTAGCCTTTGCAGTTACTTTACGTTTTACCGGTACTCCTTTTGGCTTATCAGCGGACTTAGTCGGAGCTGGTTTAGACGGTGCCGGCTTAGCAGCTTTAGATCCTTTTGGCCTTCCCGGCTTTTTTGCTGCAGCTTTCTTCTCTTCGGCAGGCTTTGCAGTAGCTTTTGGAGTGACTTTCTTAGCAGCCGGTTTAGCGGTAGCTTTTTTGGCTGTGGCTTTTTTGGCAATAGCTTTTGGCGATTTTTTAGTTGTTTTTCTTCCATTCGCGGAAGCGGAAGCCTGATCGGTAACAAACGTACCCCAGGTAAGATTCATCTGACCCGGTTTTTGTGCTTTCGCTCGTTCAATAGCCATATTAGCAGAATTCTCAACGATCCACTCAAAATTTTCCTCACCAACAGAGTTCACATCAGCATCTGGTGCGGGATTGCAAAAATCGATTGCATATGGAATACCATCGCGCACAGCAAATTCTACTGTATTGAAATCGTAACCTAGGGCTTTGTTCAATTTGATAACACCTTCACGAACTTTGTCGAGAATTGCTTTATCTACCTGTGGTCCATCTTTCACATAGCGCAAATGGTGCGGATTGCGCGGCTCATATTGCATGATGTGCACGTTATCACCACCCAGGCAGTAGCAGCGGAAGTACTCGGTAAAGACTATTTCTTCCTGAAGCATCATTACGAGCTGATCAGTTTCTGCGTGCTTGTTAAAAAGGTCTTGTGCATCTTCTACGCGGTACACGCTCTTCCAGCCACCTCCGGCGTGCGGCTTCATATATGCCGGAAAGCCGATGTAATCAAAAATGCTCTTCCAGTTGAAAGGGAATTTCAAATTTCGGAATGAATTCTCGTCGGTATCATCAGGACGTGCATGTGAAGGAAGGATCACTGTATTTGGTACAGCTACATCTACATGCATAGCCAGGGCGTTATTGAAAAACTTCTCGTCAGCACTCCACCAAAACGGATTGTTGATTACGGCTGCACCGCCAATGGCTGCATTTTTTAAATAAGCTCTGTAAAAAGGCACATCTTGCGAAATGCGATCTACAATTACTGCATATTCAGTTGGTTCGCCCTGAGCGACCTTTTCTATGGAAACGGCCTCAGCCATAATACCATCAACATTTTTCTCGTTAATTCGATCGATAAATGCTTGTGGAAAAGTGTTTTCTTTTCCGAAGAGAATTCCTATTTTCTTCATTATTATTTATGGTTTATTTTGGTGGTAATAAATTAGTTACAAAGTTGATAAATAATGTGGGAACATCATCCGCCACATTGGCCAATCGTGCTTGGCCCACTTGCGCTCATCGAGCCAGTGCGGTATTCCCTTTTTGTTTAAGATAGCCGAAAGCTGCAAAGTCGCATCTTTGCAGATATCCCATTCTCCATAACCCAGAACAATTTTTAAGTTCCAAAGTTCAGGATTATTATCTCCCGGTAGGTAGTCTACCGGATTGTTAAAGTACACATTGTTATCGTAATACCCATTTAAAAATGTACGGATATCGAAAGCTCCACTCATGGCAAATAAATGACTCACTTTATCGGGATGCTTAAATGCAAAATTTGCCGCATGGTATCCGCCAAAGCTTGCGCCGGCCACAGCTACTTTCTCTACTCCGTATTCATGTCTTATGGCGTCGACTACTTCCTTTTCAATAAAGGCATCAAATAGCATGTGGTTTTTAACCCGGTCTGCAGGGTGGATACTCTTGTTATACCAGCTGTATTTATCAATGCTATCCACACAATAAATTTTGGCCTTACCCGAATTTATGGCGTGCTCTGCCGAATCGATTAGCTTGAAGTCGCGTGGTTCAAAAAAGCGCCCCATAGTAGTGGGAAAAACGATGACCGGTGTTCCGAAATGTCCATAAACAAACATTTCCATTTCCTTTCCGAGTGTAGGTGAATGCCAGCGTTTGTAGTCTTCTTTAATTCCGTATGACATAAAACCGGTAATCGATTGGCGTTAAATGGTTAAAATACAAGGTGCAAAGGTAGTTTTTATTAGGTAACGGAAGGGGTTTTTTTTATGAGTTTTCGGAAGATGTTGGCTCATAGCTTTATGCTGAAAGCCGTAGTTCTTAGGAATAAGCTGTAAGCTACGCCTTGAGCATTCTTAAATGTAAATCCATGGTGGCTATTTACGACCAAAGAAAGTGTGCATGTCACTCAATATTCTCAAGGCCGTAGGGAGTAGATGTATAACGCGAAATAGACTTAAAACAACTTGATGTGATGCTGTTGGGCTAGGGTTGGGTTATACTTTTATGACCAACATAGTTGAATTATAAACCTAAACTGAAAATAAAAAGTCAATATGGTATTATCATTCTATATCTTTTTCAATATTCTTTTTTGCTCTTATTATCTTTTCCTCTAACTCGTTATAAATAGAAAGCGTAAATGCCCTGTTCACCTTTATTTTCCATAAATAAATCAAGAGCTTTTTCTTTTGAGTGTCTTCTATATTCAGCGGAAGAGTTAGCCCGGCCAATCTCTGGAGTGAATCAAGTTTGAAATGAGGGGCCAGTTCTGCATTGATTTCCTTAAAGTAACTTTCGTGAAATTGCATTTCGCTATACTCCTCTTCCAGCTTTCTCAATACATTGTAATCGTATTCATAGAGAGAAATAATCTCATGTCGCAGAGAGTCGTTCCTTATTAGTTCAAGCCCTTTCGATTTAAGGGTTTCATATCCCGCAACATTTTGAATACAAACGAAATCACGCGTAAGCGAAAAGTAATGAACCATCAGTGAATCGGGGTCCACTTCTTTATTTGTAAACAAACTGCTAAAATAACGACAGGATTCTATACCCATTTCGTGACCCAGAATATTATGCCTTATGTCACCCAGATCTTTGTCGAGTCCACTGCTAATCTCCATAAGGATTTTGTTTTCGGAAATGTTATCCTTTCTGTTATCATTCCAGTTATTGAGTGCAAATGCAGCTATAACTGCAATAAAGATGGATAAAAACTCAATTGCGTAGCTTTTCCAATTTTTCAGTCTAATCTTTTTCACATAAGTAGTTTTAAACACCTTGTCAAATATAGTATTGTCATTTAGTTAGAAAGCTATCCTGGTTATTTTCTATCTAAATAAAATCCCCGCTCCTAAAATCAATGTGCGGTTGGGCTTTTCAGCGAAAGGATGTATAAATTGTAAATTGAAAAGTTATCAGGAAAATTGCGCACAAAGTAAAGACCGACATCACAAAAAAAAGGTGTTGCGATAACCGCAACACCCTTAATAAATCTAAAATTTATAACTACTTAATTCTTAACAACCCTTAGGGCTGTCTGGAAGGTTTGATTCGCTTCTGTAATGGTAATCTTGGCCACAAGAACTTGCACAGGCATATCTTTTGGCAAGTTTGGCATAATCTCCAATACCTGAGCACCGGATGTGAAACCCCTTTTGTAGGTGTATAGATTTCTGCCAAGAATATCATGGAAAGCTACTTCAATAATCCCCGGTGTTTTGGCTGTAAAGGCCAGATTGATCGATGAACTAAATGGATTGGGATACATGCTTACCACGGCGTTATTGAATTCCAGTGATGGAATATCCGTAGAGATAGCATTACACAAAGTATCAAGCTGCTTATCAATCACACGGCTGTATAGGATATCATGTCCCATATCATTCAGGTGAATTCCATCTCCTGAATCCAGCGATGGCATTATGGTTCCTTCGTCAGTGGCAACTCCATTCCAAAAGTCGATAGCAAACTCACCATACATATCAAAAATCGCATCCCTTACAGCTTCCTGCAGGGTTATTTGACCAGGGTTGGTGAAATTACGTGGCTGTGTAGTACATACGTAGCTTATTGCTCCACCTGCAGCGGCTGTCTCGACAATCAGTTGAAAGTTTGCCATTTGATCTTCAAGAGGGAAGTTATTTGCTGCATCATTTGATGGCATATTGATAATTATAGCAGCAGGGTCGTATGTGAGTGCTTTGGTAACATTTCGCTCTGGGTTGATGGTTACGTTGACACCATCAGGAATTGGAGTACCTGTTGGCAAGATGTGATACGTAGTGTATCCACCCACTCCAAGGTTGATAATGGGGTAACGTGTATCATTTTGGTAAATCTCAGCACGGTACTTATTTACCCAGGCGCTATCGGGTTGCGAAGCTCCTGTACCTGCAGCTGTAGATGATCCCAAGACAACAATTGGGCAAGTAGCCTCATCGTCAGTGATTTCAAATACGGCATCGCTCTCATCCTGAATACCATCTGCTGTAATTCTTACTAAACATTCCATAGATACATCATCCGGAACAGTCCACAGCGTGATGGTTTCTAACGGACCGTAAGTTCCTATAGTGCTCCAACTACTTCCGTTATCTGTAGAATACTCAATTGTTGCATCCGTCTGAGTAGTGTTCTTCCAACGCAATTCCACATCATCGCGGCCTACCTGCCAGTATTCGCCACCATTTGGTTCAACCACAAAGGCTTCCGGTTCAATGGTTTCATCCTGAGGGTAAATCATACGAATGGCACCCATGTAGTAAAATCCGGATCCGTTTGTATTGTTCGGACCTGGTGAGGCGGTAATGGTGATAGTACCATCACCAGCCGGCATAGCCGAAACGACAGCTAGTTCACTAGTATTGCTTGCAGCATTTACATAACCAACATCTGTAGTAGCTCCCTGCAAATCGAACTGGGTCTCCCGATTGTCGGACGCTGTGCGTGAGCAGAAAATCTCGAAGGTGTAAAGGTAGTCGGTATTGAGATTAGAAAAAGTAACTGCCGCAGTAGGCTGCTCCTGTCCCCCAAAAGTTGCAACATTCCCGAAGAAGCTGTCGCCGGTTGCGGAAGCCGGCATACCTAGAGCCGGGTCTGGCGATTGGGTTCCATCCAGATTGATGTTATTGAAAACATCCGTAATGGCGAGATTGTAAGGAGTAGTTGCTCCATACTGATTTAGCAGACCATCTACACTCCCTGTAGTTGGGCTACCCACATTATTCCAAGGCGATGCCGAAGGAACTTCGCCTAAATCAACCAGAATGGTATCATTCTGAGAAAAGGCGGCAAAAGGAACCATTATTAAGGTTAATACAAAAAGTAAATTTTTACGCATGAGATTAGATTATTTAAGGTTATAAGCTCTTTCATTTCACACATTAAATTGTGTTGATGATCGATCTAAATTAGTAATAATTATGAGTGCAGGTGTAATGACCGCAAATTTTTCGTGAACCAAATGGCTGTTAGAACCCGCTGAAAACAAATAATGTGAGGATTTTGAATGTTTATATCGACATAGTCTACTTTTCATAAAGTCGGCCGAAAATGTAAATGAGCAGCATGATTACAGACGAGTTAACTCAGTTGAAGAGTCTGTGCCTCGCACTTTAATGATTTGCGGATGAAAATAAATGGTGTAATATGATGAATAGTCAACATCACCAATTAATCAAATTCTTCAAGGGCGATCCTGAAGCCTGGCATCCACCGCTTCGCAAACTTCCTCAGGCTTATCGGTTCCGACTCTTACTATTGAGGACCGGTCGTTAAACTTTAACTCTACCGCTTCTAGTCCACTTACATTAAAAAGCCAACCATTAGGAATCAATCTTATACCGATTCCGTAAAGCCATGCGTTTTTTACAGGCGTAATAGTTTTGATTCGCGAAAGCGGATAAGATCGCTTGATAAGGCCGATACCCAATTTAAACGTAAACCTATTTTCGTCCACTTCAATGGTAAGCTTATAAAAGTTTATCAGAGCTAAGAGCATAACAATAGAAAGCGATTGATAGATATAGAACTGGTTTCCGTCTCTGGTTTTCTCAAAAATGGTCATACCAATAAAGATCAAGGTCAATGGTAAAAAGACAATCACCGAAAATGTTCCAAACTGTGAGAATTTCTGAGAATTCATTGCTAAACTGATTTTAAGATTGAGAAATATACGCAAAGAATAATTAGTTAAGTCGCTATCTAGTTGGGAACTTATTAGTCTTGAAAAAAGCCAACGCTCTGGTTTTATAAGCCGGGCACTTTAAACCGATCCTATCAAAACATGAATGACTGCCTTTCCTGAATTGCTCTTTAATTTTTACTGCAAAAGCCCTAAACCTATAGATTCTCGCTACCCAACATACCAGTTGAGCCTGCCTCAAACTTTCAAAAAACAAAGGCAAAGGTTTAGACATCTACAATACGTTTCTCTTGTCAAATATTTTTATCTTGCGCCGATGAAACTCAAAAGTATATTTGGCACCATATTAACCGTTATCGGCGTTGCCGGAATGATATATGCCGCAGTATTGTATGTAAATGACACAGGAAGCCTCCGAGCGCTGCTCGTATATGGAATTCTGGGATTAATATTTTTTATTTCGGGAATAAAATTGATCCGGAATTTGTAATTACGGGGGTGCATCACGCATAATTATGCAGCAACTTACGAGAGCTCTAGAACTAGAAATTGATCGATTCGGAGTTACTACATTTTCAAAGCTAGTTCTACGCTTTTTATATATTATTGATAATAGATTTGATAAGATCGGTCGATTTAAAAGACATATTATACCATTCAATATACCATTTTACGGGCTATAATAATCTGAGCCGCCAGTAATGAGAGCAGCACCGCGATTGCTCCCGGTTCAAACCACTGCATGATTAAAAAAAGAGTAATTGCGGCAATAGCTGTAAAAAGCATTTTTAAGCGTAAGAACCTTGCTATCCTTAATTTCACGACCATGGCCACGAAGCCAATTCGATTGCGAATTGCAAACAATAGTAAAAGGCCAAATACCAGCATGAGAGGCCAGTCAAAAAGGACACTTTGTGGTATAAAGGCATTACCGAGAAGCAATACGGCAGCCAACACAGCGCTCATTGCTATTGCCACCTGAAATAGTTTCCATTTCATTGTGCTTACATGTCTTTTACTCCTATGAACATGCAAGCCTGAAAAAACATTGATGGCTGTTTCACAAATTCCATTTACGGGCGACATTAACACTGTCCAGAAAGAAAATAATAGACTTAGTAATGCCACTTCACCCTCAGCGCAACAATCAGAGAAATAGATAAAAAAAGAAAAGACTCCTACCTGAAGCATAGCGCTGCTAATACCGGGAAATATTGCCGCACGACCGAGTATTTTAGCAATTCTACGGCTTTTTATACCACCTCCGCGATAATTAAAAGTTCCCTGTTTCCAAACAAAATAGACCAGGCTGAGCACCCACAGAGCTTCAGAACAAATTGCGGCAATTACCACAGTTTGTGTAGGTGAAATAGACAAATTAAATAAGTAAAGGAAAACATAAAGAAACGCGGCATGTATTACAATGGCGAAAATTGCCAAATTGCCTACAAGGTTCAATGATCCTTTACCGGCAAGAAACGCGTGAAAGGCAAGACCTATAGAATAGATTACAATTAAAATCAACAGAAAAGGCAGAGCTTTAATAAAATCAAGGAAGATTGGATTTGGAACAGCGAAGTAAATTAACAAAGCAATTAAAGCGCCTACAATTGCCATTATACTTAGCCGTCGGATAAATCTCAAAATAGAATCTCTGAGTATGGAAACCATTGTACCTCGTCTGTCAGGCATAGCCGCCTGCCGGGCATAAAAACTCTGATAAACATCATTTAAAGCATAACCATTCACAAGACAGAGAAGCAAAAATGCATCGATCATCCCAATAGCTGCCAGATGAGCTTCTCCCTCAAAAGCCATAAAAATTACACCAGTTAGAAGTGCCAGACTCTCACCAAGCTCACTTATTATTAGCGGTAATGACTTATAAAAAATTCCTTTTCGCGAACCGTAAACAGCTATTTTATCAGAACCTTCAGAACTGGAGTTCGCGCTCCGAATATCAATAATTTCACGACCTGTTTCGGTTAGTTTCTGAGGCTCTAAATTCATACCCCGAAAATAAGCCGGACAACCATACCGGTTTTCACCCGAAAGGGTGATTTTAAACTAGAAAAACGCGGCTTTTATTAAAAGCGCATGATCCGCAAAATTCTAGTTCGACCAGACAAGGATTAAAATCTCAAACAGCTTTTAAAATATGGCATTTCCAAATAATTCAAGCTTTTGACGTCATTGGACATATATCTTCCGAAAGGAAGAAGAGCAAAGCAAACCATACAAAGCCAGTCAGTCATGTTCACAAAATTCTTTCTATTAACCGTTTTCATTTTACCAATCTGCCTTTTCCCACAAGACTATGTATGTAGCCTTCGCGGCGGATGTAACAACCTTATGGGCACTTCTGCCAGATGGAATAAAGTATTGAACATAACCAGCGATATAGAAGGAAATACGTACATGTTATCCCAATCGGATTTAGCTGTTATGCACCTCGACGATGTGCCACTTGTTGGATACGCTGAAGTCAATAATCAAACCAATAACAACCAGTTTAACCTGGTGCTGGCCAGCTATACACCTGAGGGTGAAAACCGCTGGACAAAAGTAACTTGAGAGGTAAGTTGATGCTCAGCTGCTAATATCAGTACAGAAATCAGCTTTCAATTGCCTCCCTGATCGATTCTTTATATTCAATATCAAGAAGTGGAATAACTGTATCTGTGTATTCTTTAGCTATTTTTGAACGCCCTGCTTCAACTGCCAGCGTAAAAGCCGGATTGTTTTTGGGCAATACCTTCCGGTGAATTTTCAATCCCAAAGAGTACATTTCTTTCTTCCAGTGAAGAAAATACCACTCCATTGATGGTTGGTGAAAAACCTGCAAGTTCTGCTTGTCAAAAATGAACTTTCTAATTTGATACTCATCAATTATAGCGCTCGTTTCAGAAAAGATCTCTTTAAACTCCTCTATGGGTACATATTCTTTTGTGAGTTCACATATAGCAATTTTATCATCAGCCAGTAAAAACACCTTGCCGTAATCCTTTTCAATTACTAGCTCATACTTATGTGAGAGTGAAGGTAAAACGTCAGTAGTTGTAATTTTTCTATCCATAGATAAATGCTTAAATGCGAATTCCCAATAGCAATACGTCGTCTATTTGAATATTATTTCCCTGCCAGTTGCAGAAAGTAGACTCTACAATTTCGTATTGTTCTTCGGTTCTTAAATCAGCTATTTCACGCAGTAAAGTCAATAGTCTTTTAGTTAAGTATTTTTTATTTTTAGGCCCGCCAAATTGGTCTACAAAACCGTCTGAATACATATAAAGCATATCATTTTTTTGTAGGTCCAGTTCGACATTCTTAACAAAGGTAAATCTTCTGATCGAATCTCCTAAAACGTACTTAGAACCCTTGTAGGTTGTAACTACGCCATTTCGGATATGAATCAACGGGCGGTTGGCTGCAGAATATAGTAGCTTTTGATTTTCTGCATCATATTGTATTAATGAGATCTCTGCGCTATCGTTAATTCGTTCAGAGTTTTGATATAAATAGGCTTGAATCTGCTTATCGAGATTCTTTAGAATATCCGCAGGAGTAAGCTGATCACTCATATTCACAATTTGATTAAGCACACTAACCATAAAAACAGACAGCATGGCACCCGGCACCCCATGGCCTGTGCAGTCGCCTACCCCTAAGTAAGTTTGTTCAGGACTATCATGGGCCCATACAAAATCACCACTTAATACATTCTTGGGTTTATCGAAAACGAATGATTCGGGAAACCTCTTTTTTAATTGATCAGTTTGTACCGTGAACGCATTCTGAATGTGCTTGGCATAGTTTATACTATCATTTAAATCCTTATTCGCGTCAGACAGTTGCTTCTCTGAGTTTTTTAAATCATAGAGCACTTCGTTCAAATGACTGGTTGTCATTTTAAACATTGCATTTAAGGAAGCATATTGCTCCTTTAAATCTCTGAACTCTTTTTCTAAATTTCTTATTTGCAATGTATCTGTTGTGACCATTTGATCAAAAAATATAAATCGCTCCTTTACCTGGAGACAATTCTATAGAACGAATGGAATTTAAGATGGTTACTTTTAAGATTAAAAAAATCCATTATTACCTCAATCAATTCAACCTGCCGGCTTGAGAATCGTTTGATAAAAAAGTTGAAGATTGAAATCACAACGGCTCGAGTCTTAATGACCCGAGCCGCATCGCAAAATTTAGAAAAGTCTATTTATTGGAACGTAACCGTCGTGGTGCGTATTTCAAATGGCAAGTGCTGAATTAATTGCGTTTGCTGAAAAGTAACCACCTGAATCTAATAAATTTATTGCTTCACAAATTGCTTTCTTAATTTTCGATCTCCGGTTTGAACTTCAAGAATATAGCTACCCGTAGTTAAGGAATTAATATCGATACTTGAATGGGACTGATATTCTGAGTAAACCAATTGCCCCTGAAGGTTCCAGATAGTGACCTGAGAAACTCTGGAAGTATTTACATCTCGCACCGTAAATTTCAGCAGATCCCCGGCAGGATTTGGGTAAAGCATCAATTCATTTTCATGAGAATATCGTTCAGAAATTCCCAGTACCACATTAACATTAGTAACCACCAAACCACTGTCGCCTACGGCAAAAACCGTGCTGTCCCCATAGCTGTCAAGACTATTCAAGTTCTGACCCACATTTTCATACGACCAGCCATTTCCTTTATTTTCGAAAATAATTCCTGTATTTTCAAACGAGTAAGCCCCTGCTGTGAAAATGTAACCGTTAGAGCTCGTTTTTACATCCTTATAATCAGGATACGCAAAGGTTGCCATATCGCTCTCCATAGCCCAAGTGAGTCCGCTGTCATGAGTAACCAAAAGTCCAAAGCCGGAACTTTGCTCGTCTATATAGCCGGCATAAGCCAAGGTATCGTTGACTATCTCTATAGACGTGATTGGATAACCACTAAAATTGGGGATTGTATCCCATGTCTGACCTCCATCTGTAGTTCTCAAAAATCTGTCGGGGCTCACGGCCAATCCGAAATCTGAATCAAAGAAATCAATATCAACAACGATATCTCCTGAATCAAAGGTTTCGCTATTAACAGTTGCCAGCTCGAGGTTTCCATCGGTATAAACAGCGATCTGCTCACCTTGGAAACAGCCGGATCCTCCCACAATTCCATTATTTTCATCCCAAAAGAATAAACCCTGGTTGTAACACATATTACCCGGAGTTTCGAGCAAGGTCCAGGTCAACCCTCCATCAACGGTTTTGTAAATACCGGTGTAAGGCCCTACTGCCATAAAACCTGTTTCTTCATTGATGAATTTGAGGTTAACTATTGCGTCTCCAAAAGAGAAAAATTCTATTCCGCTATAATTTACTTCAAGCCAGGTTTGGCCGCCGTCAGTAGTTTTTAAAAGCAAGCTATCGTTTCCACCGATATATCCCACCGAGGGGCTTCCAAAAGAAATTGTATTCAACTGCTTAGTCGTGTTGGTGGGAACTTCAAACCAGGTCGAAGATTGGGCCATTGCGCCGAGCGAAAAAATCAGCATGAGAGAAGAGATAAATAATTTCATAATCTTTTTTTATCCAAAAGTAAGGTTGAACACTGTGTTGGTAAAGGTACAATTCAGAACTAAGCTTGTACTTTTAGGAATTCTGTAGGATTAAGACCTGTTTGGCTTTTGAAAAACTTGCTGAAATGGGAAGGATCTTCAAAGTTGAGTTCATATGCTGCTTCTTTTGCCGAAAGGTCGGCATTGAGCAATCTTTTGGCTTCAAGAATAATTTGTTTGTATATTAGACTGCTGCATGACATTCCTGTTTTGGTATTCACAATTTCATTGAGTTTCTTTTCTGACACATTCAGCGCCGCAGCATATTCGTTCACTTTTTTAATAACCTTAAAATTACTCCTCAGCAATTTTCTGAATTCGCGGTATATTTCATTTGACGCCGAATGGATCGTTTTTTTATCGTGGGTAATTCTGAGGCATGAAATACAGATCAGGTTCAGGTGGTTTTGAAGAAACTCTTCTCTGAGGTCGTTATCAGAGTTGCACTCCTGCCAGAGCATATTGGCCGTATGGATTATGTTCAGAGCGGTATTTCCCGAGAATTGGTAAACCGGACTCATCTCCTGCACATCATAACAAAGATGATCATAAAGAAAATCGGTGGCGGTAGAATTCTTTTCCAATGCGGAAAAATCAAATAGAATAACAAAACCGTTTGTATTGAGCTCACGCTTTACCTGGTGCACCTGACCGGGAGCTACGATGTGGAGACTCGCAGAACTAATGGGGTATGAATGAAAATCGATTTCATGACAACCCTCCCCTTTGTCAAAAATAAAGATCTCAAAATAATTATGTCGATGCGGCTCAGTCGTATCATAATAGGTAAGGGCATCAAGCTTTACCACTTGAATTGACTGGATGCCTTTTTTGACGAAGTCGTGAATAGGAATCATAGAGCTTTTATTCTGAAAGCTGACTCCCGGAAAGAAGAATTAGTTGGCTACACAACCTAGAAAAACAAAAGCTTTTCTCCTGATTATTGGAAAGTTAAGCCACCGGACAAAGTCCTTAAAGCTGCAAATTTTCATCCAAGATTACTTAAGATTTATATTGTTTTTCTGCAAGAAAGAATGACCTTAAGAACTCACATCAACGGATTACAATTTAAGAAAAATAAGTTTGCATGAGCTCATCCAGAACATTGGGCACTAATGGTTTTGTGTGATAAGCAACAACCTCATCAATCATTTGTGCTTTATTTATATCATCGGGATTATCAGAGTTCGTAAGAATAAAGAGCTTTATATTCCTCTTCCTATCTGAAAAAAGGTTTTTATATTCTTCTATAAATTGCCAGCCATCCATTAAGGGCATGTTCAAATCTAAGAAAATTGCATCGGGAGTCTCGCAATTATCATTGTCAGGATGAAGTAAATAATTAAGTGCCTCAAGTCCATTTTCTCGTATTATAATATTCTCAGAAAAATGTTTTTTCTCTAGAATGAGACTATGAAGAAAGTTCGTAGCGCTGTCATCATCAATCAACATAACACAATTCAATGCCTTACCTTTTTTCATCTCAGTAAATCTTTGGTATGCTAAAATAAAAAATACTTCGCGACATTCACCTCACTCGTGTACCATATTTCGCCTCCGTGCAACTGAACGATTTTATCGCAGTGAGCCAATCCTATACCGATTCCTTCCTGGTCAGTGCTCGTGTGTGCCATCTTAAAAAGTGCAAAAATGCTCCTGTTTAAATTCTTTTTAACGCCAATACCGTTATCCTTAACAGAGAATACGTACCGCTCTGCCTCCTCTTTCACATCAAATTCTACTACTGCAGGTTCTTCCGGCTTTTTAAATTTAAGGGCGTTGCTAATCAAGTTTTGGATTAGCAACCTGAATTCGGTTTTGTAAGCCTTAAGTGTAATTGCATTCAATTCAGTAATGGTAGCATTTGCGTCACTAATAGCTGTTTTCAAATCTTGTTTAACCAGGTTCAGTAATTCACTGGTATTCAAAGTCACCAGTTCTCGTTCAATTCCAAGTCGCGAGTAGTCGAGAAGTCCTTTCACCCGGTCACTCATTATATCTACCGATTCAGCAATATAGTTCAAACTTTTAACGCCGGTATCGTCCAGCTTATCGGAGTATGAAGAAATCAAAATCTCTGATATGCCTTTTAAATTCCTAAGAGGCTCCTGCAGGTCATGAGAAGCAATATAGGTGAACTGCTCAATCTCGCTATTTCTCACTATCAAATTATCATATTTGTTGGCTAGTGCATAAAACCGCGAAACGTCTTGCTGAATAGTCAAGTACTTGTAAATAGTTCCATTCTCATCCTTAAAGGGAACGGTAACAGAGTGAACCCAGTAAAAATCTCCATTCTTAGTGACTTTCTTGATCCCTCCTACCCAAACCTTCCCTCTTTTCAAATGGGCCCACATTTTTTCAAAGAACTTCTTTCCCTGAACATCTGCACTCATGAACCGCATTTTCTTGCCTACCACTTCCGATTCTTCGTATTTGGTAAGCTCAGTAAATTTAGTGTTCACTTCCTGAATTAAGCCATTTTCATCCAGAATGGCCACTATAGAACTCTTATCGAGTGCATACTTATACTGCGATAGTTCACGATTGGCTTTGCTCAGAGAATTTTCGAGAATGGTACGTTGTTCATCAGCTTTATTGACTTTATAGGAAATATAGTTGATATATATAAAACTGATGGCCGCGTAGGCCAGCGTGTAGATTGTAATATTAAAATCGCGATCAACAGACGCTATGTGAAAACTATAGAGAAGAAAAAAACTTAATACGAGCGGCAGTATCAATGAAAATGGAATAAGTGAGCGTGCCAGCTTACTTCCGCTATAATTTCCCGACAAGAAACCCACGTAATTAAAATTGGGTTCTGTAAGGGAAAGTGAAAATGATAAAGAAATGAATAAAACAGCCGTGTGAATAGCCATTGTTCTAAACACCAAAACCTCGCTCTCGGTAGTTGCCTGAAGGATATAGGTAATTATTACCAGCAGGGCAATAAGAATAACGACGGACGGCAATATCCTTAATGACCTGCTCATAAAATTGTGTTTTAGCCTCGCTCCTAAAACAGCCAAACTCAAAAGAATAAAACAAACGGCGGTGGCAATGGACATTCTGCCGGGGTTTGTAACGGTAATGGTGTCTTTGTAAAATAGATTATCCAGTTGAGGGCCGAGGTGAAACAAATGGGTGATTATAGTCCATATCGCGATCGCCGAAATCACTATTAGCAAGAGTAATACCATGCCTTTTGCCGGCGCTCCTCTCTTCCTGATAATGATTATACTCAAAGCGGAAAGAACCATCAGCAATGCCGTATTAAACTTCATTGTGGGGGCACCAGGCAACACGCTCAGGATGGTTCTGAAATGAAAAATCCACCCCAGCATGACTGAAAGCCCCAGAAATAGAACCAAACCGCAAATGACTTTGGCTAATTTCATTCTGGTTTCATTGGTTAATTGCATAGTCGTTTTTGTATGGTTCGCCAGAGGAGATATCTTGGTATTCTGATTATCTCGCCAGCGTAAATATAGTTTTTTTAGGACCATTACCACTGTGATAACTTGAATCACTTATTACTATAGAAAAAAGCCCTCAACTCTTGAGTTGAGGGCTTTCACTATTAAGTTTATGAACCTAATACTATTTTTCAGATCAGGTATTAAAGTCGAGGCTATT
The DNA here is from genome assembly GCA_963748925.1 of uncultured Cryomorphaceae bacterium. Taxonomy (GTDB): domain Bacteria; phylum Bacteroidota; class Bacteroidia; order Flavobacteriales_D; family Cryomorphaceae; genus Cryomorpha. The sequence goes on from CAVVKG010000004.1 coordinate 81,306, forward strand.
TCACCACCAGTCTTTTCAGCGCCATTCCTTTATCTGTCGTTACTTTAACCAAGTATAAACCGGTCTGTAAGGCTGTGACATCAACAGGTGCTGTAGTAGTAGTAAGTACATGCGTACCGGTAACATCATGAATTGAAATCTCTTCAATTTTTCCATCCACTTCAAAGTTTACCTCTTCAAATGAAGGGTTTGGATACATATTTAATGCTATTGTCTTTGGATTATCTATTCCATTTACGTCATCCACGACAACAATAAAAGAACACAATTCTGAAAGTCCATCAATAGTGTAGTTTAGAAAAACTTCAATTGAATCTGCAGTGAACTCAGTTCCTGCTTCAGGTTTTTGAAGGCTTTCAGAAAGATCACATCCACCCACAAAAATGAGTTCTTCTTCAAAGAAATCCGGAAGTGTATATACACCAATTGAATCGGGTTCAACAACAAGAATTTCCGGACAAGTTATAACACATTTCCCATCTCCGGGATTGTCCGGTTCCACTACAAGGTTAAAGGTACACGACGTGGTTTCACCATCGAAAGTAATTTGCACAGTAACCTCATACTGGCCTGTGTCCAGAACAGTGCCGGGCTCCGGTGTTTGTGTAAATTCCCCACCTGCGCAATCAAGTGAGTAACCAATGGTTCCATTCTCAAAAAAATCGGGTATAAAGTAATCCTCATTTTCAGGGTCTGTTGCCACAACGTCTTCATTGGGACAAGAGATTCCACAGTCGGTCTGCGCCATAACTGCATTATTGGCGCCTATTAGAATCGTTAAAAAGAATATAATTTTAAAGTATCTGTTTTCCATAATTAAGTTTTTTCATGTTTATATGATTTACTGTGCTAAAATCATTCCTATACAACATCCCTGATTTCAGGCTCTTTATCTTTGACAAGTGTGAATAAGGTGAATCACAATAGGCAATTCTTTACCCACTTGAAGACACTGAACCTTTCAAACCAACCCGATAAGTCAGTTTAATTATTGGGATCAGTTATCTTTAATGATAAGGTATTTTTATACTGAGGGTCCAACAAAACAGTGCGCATACTTCTGTCTTCCCTGTTCTACAGATTGGCAATGGTGTGATGGCCTATATCCTTTGTATTCAATCAAGCCTCTGCCGAAAGGCTTTTTCTCGGAATTCAATTTCGTGAGTACTCGCACCCCATTTTTAATAGGCATCAATCCTATCTATCTCTTACTGAACTCCTATCTATCTCTTACTGAGAATTGATATCTTCCGACGAGAGATCGTTATCTACCGAATCCTGCATTCTGCGTCTTTGCAGTACTTCTTCATGGTCGAGAAGTGTATCATCATCAACCTCATAAATATTTTCGTTGTGGTCAGTTTCGTTGTGATTCGCATCGTTGTCACATGAAACAAATACCAAAGAAGCTGAGCAAATTAATAATGTGTAAAAAAATTTCATTGTTCTTATTTTTAAATTTAAATCTGGTTCTTGATTAAAGGTTAAACATTTAGCTAATAAGTTGTACAATAATCTTACCATGTGGGGTGAATGTTGAATGTGTGAATGTTGAATGTGTGAATGTGCGGATTTGCGGATTTGCGGATGTGCGGATTTGTAGATGTGCGGATGTGCGGATTATCTTTCGAGACGGGAGTTTCTTTAGGAATTGATAGGTAATCTATTGACGTGCGCAGGGCTCCCCTCCCTGCATCCGACGAGGCCTTTGGCTGAGAGGAATGCACAGGGGCGCGGGTGGCGAATGTTCAATGTGTGAATCACTGACGCTAACGGTACTGACGAAAACAAAGATTTGTCGGCACTCCGGTCAGGATCTGCGATGCGCCGCACTGAGGCTCTCGAAGTGTGGGAATGTGTGAATGTGTGAATGTTCAAAGTGTGAATGTTCAAAGTGTGAATGTTCAATGTGTGAATGTGCGGATTTGCGGATGTGCGGATGTGCGGATGGGCGGATGTGCGGATTATCTTTCGAGACGGGAGTTTCTTTAGGAATTGATAGGTAATCTATTGACGTGCGCAGGGCTCCCCTCCCTGCATCCGACGAGGCCTTTGGCTGAGAGGAATGCACAGGGGCGTGGGAGGTGAATGTTCAAAGTGTGAATCACTGACGCTAACGGTACTGACGAAAACAAAGATTTGTCGGCACTCCGGTCAGGATCTGCGATGCGCCACACTGAGGCTCTCGAAGTGTGGGAATCACTGACGCTAACGGTACGTACGCACTCCCGATGGTCGTCAGGATCTGCGATGTTCAATGTATGAATGTGCGGATTTGTAGATGGGCGGATGTGCGGATGTGCGGATTATCTTTCGAGACGGGAGTTTCTTTAGGAATTGATAGGTAATCTATTGACGTGCGCAGGGCTCCCCTCCCTGCATCCGACGAGGCCTTTGGCTGAGAGGAATGCACAGGGGCGAGCGAGGTGAATGTAGAATGTGTGAATCACTGACGCTAACGGTACTGACGAAATCAAAGATTTGTCGGCACTCCGGTCAGGATCTGCGATGCGCCGCACTGAGGCTCTCGAAGTGTGGGAATCACTGACGCTAGCGGTCAGGATCTGCGATGTTCAAAGTGTGAATGTGCGGATTTGCGGATGTGCGGATTATCTTTCGAGACGGGAGTTTCTTTAGAATTTGATTGGAAAATCTTTTGCTGTGTGTTGGGCTCCCCTCCCTGCATCCGACGAGGCCTTTGGCTGAGAGGAATGCACAGGGGCGAGCGAGGTGAATGTAGAATGTGTGAATCACTGACGCTAACGGTACTGAAGAAATCAAAGATTTGTCAGCATACTGAAGCTGAAGGTCAGCATCTTCGATCTCCGGTCAGGATCTGCGATGCGCCGCACTGAGGCTCTCGAAGTGTGTGAATGTTTGAAACGGTTTGAAGTAAAGGGACGCGCGCTCTCACACCGGCAAGCAAAAATATTGTAAATGGTTGTTCGAAATTCTGTTTTTATAGCACTTTAAATCTCGAAACAGTTAATTTTGCGCCAAAATAATTGATGTTAGACTTAATCATAGCTATGTTGTGGAGTATATCTCCTTTAGGTGAGGCCAAGGTGGGTATTCCTTATGCTCTGGTTAATGATGTCAATATATACATAGCCTTGCTGGCTTGCTTCGGTGCGAATGTGTTGGTTTTCCCAATCATGAACTTCTTTTTAGACTTTGTTAACCGCCATTTCCTGAAATGGCGTTTCTATAAAAAGTCGGCCATATATGTCGCCCGCCGAGCCAAAACGGGCGCGAATACAATCGTTAAGAAATATGGATTTTGGGGCTTGCTCATCTTCGTGATGCTGCCTATCCCCGGTACCGGTGTGTATGCAGGCAGTATCGCTGCCTATCTTTTCGGTATAGATAAGAACCGCGCCTTCTGGGCGAATACTATCGGTATATTCATCTCATGCGTAATCGTGTGGTCTGTGACCCTTCTTACTATGGAGGGGATTGAGATAAACCAGGCCCGGCAGGAGAGATAACCGCAGTAGTAAAGAATTTGTTGATGGTTTATCTTACTATTTTTTCTTTTTATAAATCCTTCTGCCTATAAAAAAAGCTATTAAAATTAGTAGAAACGGCCATAAATTAACCAGAAAAACAAAGAACCAAACAAGATTGATCCAGCCATTTTTGAACCCATCTTTAAACTTCTCTCCAAACGCTGACTTTTCAGGAAGGGTTTCATAGAAGGTTATATATAGAGTTGAGTACGAAACCCTGTCTTTCAAATAATTAAGCCGACCTTCGATAGATTCAATATCAGCCCTTAAAGTTCCAATTTGTTTTTCAATCTCTAAAATCTCTACAACGCTTTTAGCCTGTTTTAATAAGTCCAGGTAACGAATTTCAAGTTCCTTTTTGGTTTTAAGCCGAGCCTCAACATCCAGAAATTCTTCAGTAACATCCTTTACAGTAATCTCTTTGCTATCGAAGTTTTCTACCCCGAGAGTTGCATCGGTGAGCAAGGCATCAAACTTATCGGAAGATACGCGAATCTCTATGGTATTACTAACCCTTCCAGATGAATTGAACTCTCTGTCAGAAGAAATATAGGCCTTATATTTTTTGACGGCTCTGAGAACGGTTTCTCTGGTCTCCTTAATATCTTTGGTTTCAAACTCTAGCGTCCCTTCTTTAATTAGTTTGCGCTCCTTTACATCATCTGCTATAGCATCATCTGCCACAGCCTCTTCGGCAAACACTGCCATTTCTATAGATGCTCCTGCGGATTCCAGCTCATTGTAATCCGGATTTTTATCGCAACCAATTATTATGAATAGAAACAATAAATTAAGGTACTTGGCTGGCTTCGTCATTTATCTCTGTATTAATAGCGTTAAAATTCAGATATGGAGTGATTAAATATTTTTTAATTCGCTAAAGCAATTCACTGCTAATCTCACCTTCGCTTCTAACATATTAAGTGTTTTTACATGCAAACGGCACAAAAGTCTTTTTTGATATACTCATCACGCTGAATTTGAAATGATCTATTTAACCATTCGCAATAGCGTGCCTGATTAGATTTTTTTACTGAACCCATATAACCACGATAGATAGATTGTTCCATGGAATTTCTGATAAGCGTCGCGGTTTTAGCCAGTACAAAATATCCATCTTCCGAAAGCAGTTCTTTTTCATAAAATGGATGAAGAATATCTATCGCGATTCTAAATTTATAGAAGTAGTTGCAAAAAAGAGCCAGCTCTGTCGCTTCTTTCGGGGTGAAATCGCCCTGCCTTACGAGAGTGGCAATGGCTTGAAAATAAGCATCCACATGCTGCCACGTATTGTGGGCTACATAATAGTGGATACCCGCCAGAAGTACATTGACTTTGAGTCTTATCAGATCGCTTGGCGAGATTTCATTGGTATCCAGCGCAGCAATCATGGTCCTTAACTCTTCCGGAGAGATACTTGTTGCTACTCCTCTGGTTTCATAACTCATTGAGTACCTTGAAAACCAGTACTTGGTAAGGAAGTGGGCGAAATTAAAAACTTGTTTCGAAGAGCTGGTATCCACGTCTTCAATAAAAGCCTGCACTAAAATTGAGTCCATTGAGTTCACAGTATACCCGATGGATGATGCACCCAGAAGATTTGTTTTCAACTCAGCTCTTCCCTTTAAGGAGTCAATTAAGCCTACTTCTATATTCTGGTTAGCCAAAATATAATCTTCTCTCAAAATTTTATTCCAGGGGAGGAAATTTACTGTTAATGAACTATCATAATAGCTGGCAATTAAAAGGTCTGCATACGAGGCTATATTCAAGCTTGTATCAATGAAAGCGCGAATATGAGTTTTACGTTGTTCGTATAACAAGGAATCAAAAAAAGCGGTTTTGTTATTCTTCAAATAACGCTTAATTTCTGAGTGAGATTTCTCCTTGAGCTCGTCAATGTCTTCCTCCTCGATTTGTGCATTCATTAGTTCCCAGTTCTCACTTGTTTCAATTTGAACCGCATTCATATTAAAATCATTCTGATTCAGCAGTTTAAAAACTGCTTCTTTGCGGTGTTCGAGAAGTTTCTGATTAAACCAGGATGCTCCTTCGACAGAAGCATAGCACGCAACCCGCACTTCATTGATATAAGGACCCCATTCCAGAAGTTGATTAAAAGGAATAAAGCTAACTGAGTAAAACTCTTTCTCGCTTCTTTTATAAGTTACCTCAACGTCCACGGAATCTCTTAGGGCTACCACATTATCCCCAGGCAAAATAGCATGAGCAATGCTGTCCTCACTTATATCATAATAGGGTTTTAGCTCTGCTAATGGATAAATTGCACTAGGAGCCTCAACCGGGAATGAGTAATCGCATAGCTTATTGTCATTGATAACGATAATATTCGGTTCCCAGACTTTATCGCTCAGATAATTGGGAACCTCCCCGAGCTTCACTTTGATCTTTCGCGGGTTGTTTGCTTCATTTAACCGGTAGAGATCATTTTTATAAATAGGTCTTTTCATCTCACCATCATGCACAGCAGATATATGAAATTGGTTTTCCTTATTACATGGTAACTGTTCGCGCAGAATTATATCTAATGCCAGACCGTCGTTGACATTTTTTATAACATTCTGAAAAAATAATATATCGTGAAAGTAAAAGTAAATTGAATTCCCTTCAATTATAAGGCTATTGGCAAACAGCATGGTTTCATACGTTTTTGCCTCGTTCTTGCAGGTAAACTCTGATGGACGTACACCCCAGGACACCTCCGAATTTTGAAATGCTTCAGGAAGTTGAATTTCATTTGAAGAAAACACCTGAGCAGCATAGATCTGTTTGTTTTTGGAAACCAAATACCCTAAGGCCATTTTAGTAAAATGAGGATAAATCATGTTTTCATAATGCGGTGGTGAATGAAGCCACCCATTAAAGAGGCTGTCTGCAATTTGTTCTGAGCTTAAAAAATATCCTTCAACATTTATTCTAGGCACTGTGGCTACGTTTTCTCCTACATATGTTCTGTTTCCGTTATAATAAGCTACCCGCTCAGAAGGTGTTTCTTTGGTAAATGTTTTTTGAAAATGGCTTAGCTTATCATAATGAGACATATACCAGGCCTGATCTCTGGCGGCTTTTAAAAGCACCGTATCCAGCTCAAGCGGCTGAAGGTTCAAACTATCTCTTAAGATATTGACTTTCTGCAAAACAAGCCCTTCAACCTGAGTCTGAGTAAAACCGAAAGTTACCAAAGCAAGATGAACAACAACTATCAATGCATACTTCAACAATCTATTCCGCATTTTAAATTGTTATAAGGGTGTTTTTTCAGTTTCAATTTTCTCAAAGCGATCACAAAATAGAGATTTGTTTGAGATTCCAATTAAAGTATTGAGTAAAACCCGGTAATTTTTTTGGACGAGTCGG
>CAVVKG010000005.1:0-107452 GCA_963748925.1 uncultured Cryomorphaceae bacterium
GTTTGTTAGACCTCAAAGGTCTTGGAGACCTTTCAGGTCTTTGCGACCAGAAAAAGTATTCACAACGTATCGAAGTAAACGTGAGTCTGTTTAGTCATGAGTTGCGAGGGTTGTTTATGAGAACGGATGATTGTTAGACCTCAAAGGTCTTGGAGACCTTGCAGGTCTTTGCCGACCAGAAGAAGTTTTCACAACGCAGTGAATTAAACGTGAGTCTGTTTAGTAACGAGTTGTGAGGCTTGTTCGCGAGAACGGATAGTTGTTAGACCTCAAAGGTCTTGGAGACCTTTCAGGTCTTTGCGACCAGAAAAAGTATTCACAACGTATCGAAGTAGACGTGAGTCTGTTTAGTCATGAGTTGCGAGGGTTGTTTATGAGAACGGATGATTGTTAGACCTCAAAGGTCTTGGAGACCTTTCAGGTCTTTGCGAACCACACTCGAGCCCGGCGACTAGCGACTCGAGACCCTACGCTTCCTCATCAAAATAAACCTTGTAAAACTTCCGGCCATCTTCCTCGGTTCCGCGTTGAATTTTATTCGGGTTGCCGTGCACGTAGATGTGGAAATTCTTGTCGAGCTTAATGATGCTTTTAAAAATCTTGGCATTCTTTTTTATCGCTGGAGCAGAGATATCAAAGTCGTCTTCGATTTGCAGGTCGTGGGCTGATTCAAACTGCCCCTTAAATGAGTTAAACTTGGCAATTACTTCGGGTTGCTCGATCACTTCATTCGAAAACTCTTCCATATTGAAGTTTTCGTGCTGCTTAAAAAACTGCTGTGAGCGGGTAAGCAAATCGGCCTGATCGGCTTTGCTCACTTCAAACTCTGCCGGAAGGGCTTCATTTATAAAACTCTTGCAAAACGAAACAGCATTTTCCGTTTGATGGTAGGCATCATTCTTAACCTTCACCTGCAGAAAGTCATCAACCCAATACCGCGCCTCACCGCCTTTATTGGTATTATCAACCACGGTAACAATGTATCCCGCCTCTTTTTCAGAATTAAAAATGATGCAGCCCTTATCGAGTTTCTTTACGTTTATACCTGTTTGTGGCTCTACGATAAAGTCGCCGGCACGCTGTCGCACCTTGAGGAAGGTATCTTTGTTTTCCGATTTAAAAAGTCCCACAGCATCAACCACTTCACCATTTAAGGTACAATCCTTAAAGTAAACCGTGTAAAATTCACCTCCTTTAATATTGGGATGATCCTGTACTTCGTAAAGCTTCCGCGAATATTCTTTCGACGCTTCGTGGAGATTAGCCGGGTTATCGAAAATGCTCTCGCTGGTTTTGTACGCCAAATTGTAATCCAGACTATTCTCATTAAAAAACTCGAATGATTCAATTGGCTTAAAGGCGCTATTGAAATAATTTTCTAAAATGGCCGTGAGTTCTTCATCGAGTTCTAATGGGTTTTCAGAAAGCATCATGGACTCTTCCTTGGCTTTATTCCCAATATTGTGGACAGAAATAGCGGATATTTTACCAATGTAATTTGACATAGCTGAAAATTTGAGTGCGAAGTTAATTTTTAATATTCATTGGCAGTAGGATTAGCTATACATCTGGATGCTGAAACCGGATGAGAGGCTGTCAGAGATAATTTAAAGATTAAGGGAGGACATACAGTTTAGCCTAAATGCACTACTCTTCCCGAAGCCACTTAAGCCTTAGCGAGGCATTTTCATCTTCTACCGGTTGCAGAACCAGTGTGTCACCGCTGAACCAGTATTTGCGCTCCACCACTTCTCCCCATTCGCCGGGATTGCTGTGAGATATTCGTTCGTGTTTTACAATTCCTTCCTCTTCATCTATTTCATATCTGGCGATATACACGTAAGAATTATTGAGATGGTGCAAAGCCTCAAGCGGAATAGAATCTTCAAAATGATTGAAAGCGATATCAAAATCTTCGTAGCCTTTGGTTAGCAGGTGAAGAGCCCCATGTCCGGCATTATCATACAGTAAAAACCCTTGCATACCTCCGTTCCACAGATGCCAATTGCCAGCAGAATCCTGGATATCCATAGCCTCGAGCGACCAAAGTCCCACAATATTTGGATTGTCCTCATCCTGCTGAACTGATTCACACGAGGTTAAAAATAGTATTGACGCGAGGTAAAAAAGATATTTGCTAATCATTGCGGCGCAAGATAAAGCAAAATAGAAACACCGGATTAACCAATTAACAAAAGTGGAGTCTCAAATGGAGAATTAATGCATTGTAAGATTCAAATAATCATTGAATTCCCTGGCTTATAAAAATCTAGTTTAGATAAAATTGAAAATAATTTTAAAACTTAATGTGAAATAAAATATTTTATTCATACATTGCATCTAATTCATATGGGGCCTGCATCTTTCATCGTCTCACTCTAAGCAGGCCCAAATAGTTTTTCTGTTTCATAGCAAGAAAATCCGATACGAACGCGTATCGGATTTTCTATTTTCAATAATTCGAAATTTAATTGTATTCCTTTTCTTTACTTCAACTTAAATGTAATTTTTATCTGCTCGTAAGAAGTTACGATTTCTCCCTCTTTCACTGCTGGTATAAAACGGGGAGCCAGTCGCAAGACACGCTCGGCCTCCTTTGAAAATGAGGGGTCCGGTGATTTAATAAAGTAAATTTCACCAAGCGATCCATTGGCTAGAATTTCGAAATGGGCTATCACATCACCACTTGTGCCAATTGAACGGGCATCATCAGGAAACTCAATGTTTGCGTTTATAAACTCCCGAAGGTTCTTGTATTTTGAAGATGAGGAAAATGAGGCGCTTCTATTGGAAATTTCAAGCTTGCCAGCCTTTTCAGAGTATGTGTTAGCTTCTGGCATAACCTCCTTATTAAGCGTATTAACAGATAATTCCTGAGAAAAGCCATAAGTTGAAAGTGCAGCTAAAGCGACGAGAAGAAAGATTTTTTTAGTTTTCATAATATTTTGGTTAGCAATCGTAGGGGATTAATTACACCGCAAACTTAATAAGTTGACACGGGTCTTCGCTCACCCAAAAGGATGAATTTGACTTAAATAGAGAATAAATTATATGATAATTCTCATTCTACACGGATAAGAAAAGACGTGATTAACTTGATGGACCGACGCCTTTTTACAAACTTCACCCTTATCGCTTATGCGGTTGTTCTAAACCAATTGAAATACGTATCGAAATAGAATTCAAACAAATAAGTCGAATCAGAATATTTATCCGAAATTTGAATTTTGGTATATTAACCCATCTTTTAAATTGATTCAAACATCTTTATGCATAAGTTAAAAACAATCTTGATCTGTCTTGCTATAGCTGGGTTTTCATCTACTTCACTTTGTCAGAGCGACTCCCTATCTTTAAAAGATTTTTATTCCACTTCACCTTTTCTAGATGAGAAGGTAGAACGCATATTTGAAGGACTTAATGACAGTAGCAGGGTGGCTCAGATGATTGTAACTTCGGCGGGAGAATTAGGCAAGTCAGACAAAACGGTGTTGAAGCTGGCTAAAGAAAACAAGATTGGTGGGGTTGTTTTTCTGAAAGGAAGTAAGGACAGCCATAAAAAAATGATTGAAAAGCTGAATGTTATCGCTGCTGATCAAAACCAAATACCGCTCATGTTTTCTATCGATGCGGAGCCAAGCCTTTACAATGGCCGATTGCAAGGATCGCAGAAAGTCATGAATACCATTGATATTGTAACTCCGGCAGAGGCCGATTCTATTGCGCGCATCATTAACAACGAACTAATCGAACTAGGTTTTCATCAAAACTTCGCCCCCGTTTGCGATGTGAGTCCGCAAAATGAGGCCATAAAGAACAGAAGTTTTGGCAGCGACACTAGTCAAGTTATTGCGTTGAGCAAGCAGTTTATTGAAACCACTCAAGAACAGGGAATTGTGGCAACAGCCAAACACTTTCCCGGTCACGGGCTGGTCGTGGGCGACACCCATAAAAAATCGGTTTATATAGATGGAAACCTTCAGGAAGTTAACGTTTACCCGCCACTTATTGACGCAGGCGTACTATCCATTATGATGGGTCATATTACGATTCGCAACAATGAAAAATACGATACAAACGGCTTGCCGGCGAGCTGCTCACGAATTATTGTAACCGGCCTTCTTAAGGAAGAACTGGGTTTTGAGGGGTTGATTGTCACAGATGCTTTGAACATCATGAAAGCGGTCACCATAATAGACAACGCTCCGCTGGTAGCTTCAAAAGCCGGCTGCGACATGTTGCTTATGCCAATAGACGAGAACGAAACCATTAATTCTATCCTTGTCGAGATCGGAAAAGATTCAGTGTATAAAGAACAAGTTTACAATTCGGTTAAGAAAATTTTGCGGCTGAAAGTATGCTTGGGAATGATTTAGATTTGACAATTTAGGCAGCGTATCTTTTTTTAAAAAAAGGTCATTGTGCCTCTCCCCTTTGTCAGTCTCAGCATGAGAGCCACGGTCTTGTATTACAATGATTGGAGTTTGATTCAACCGCAGTTTTTTTCCGTTCGGAATTAACTCAGTAATTCATAATTGATTCATCTATATTTGGGCTCTTAAAAAATTAACGAAAAAATATGGCTTCCGGAATATTTGCTATCCTCGATGATATTGCTGCTTTGATGGACGATGTGGCTGTAATGAGTAAAGTTGCAGCAAAAAAAACTGCAGGTATTTTGGGAGATGACCTTGCCGTGAATGCCGAAAAAGCATCCGGTTTTGCGTCTTCGCGCGAGATTCCCGTGCTGTGGGCTATCACGAAAGGGTCTACGCTTAACAAGTTGATAATACTGCCTGTTGCATTTCTTTTGAGTGCCTTTTTGCCCTGGTCAATAACGGTTATTTTACTTCTGGGAGGTGTTTATTTAGGGTATGAGGGTGCCGAAAAAATCTATCATTTCTTCGCTCCACACCACAACTCCAAAAAAGAAGAAATAAAAGAAGTATCCACGAAAGAAGAGATTTTAGCCGTTGAGAAAGATCGGATTAAGTCGGCTATTGTTACTGATTTTATTCTGTCGGTAGAGATTATCATCATTGCACTAGGAACTGTTGTAGGTGAACCTATTGTTACACAAATAATTGTGGTAACCATTATAGCCCTCATCGCCACGGTAGGTGTATACGGTATTGTGGCACTTATCGTGCGAATGGACGAAATGGGCTATAAACTTATTGCCTCAAGTGATAAAGAAAAGAGTTTTGCGAAGTCAATAGGGAAATTCCTGGTCAGCGCACTTCCAAAAGTAATTAGAAGCCTGAGCGTGATAGGTACGATAGCCTTAATTTTAGTTGCAGGTGGAATCTTCGTTCACAACATTGATTTCTTCCATCATTTCTTACCGCAGATCCCGTCCATCATAACCGAATTTGGTGTGGGATTGATTGTAGGATTTATTAGCTTGTTGATCGTTATGGCATTTCAAAAAATCAGGAAATCGGCTTAATTATTAATTCGCGGAAGCAGCAGCCTTCAAACTCGCATATACCTTAGTGAATGTGGGAGTCTGCACGTTTAGCTTCTCCGCTTCGCGCACCACATAACCTATAAGCGAGTCCACTTCCGTTTTTTGCCTGTTCTTCCTAAAATCCGAATGCATCGATGTGGTTCCCTCACTTGGCATGAACCGAAAATTGGATATTGTTTTATCAAATATATTCTCACTCAATTCAATTCCTTTTTTCCGGGCCAAATCGATTGCTTCACCGGCCAAACTTCTCAGTGTATCGAGTTTAGCTTCATCTTCGCAAATTTCGCCCACATTCAAATCATAATAGGTCGTAACCGCTGCAGCCGATGAAAGAAAAACATACTTTTCCCAAATAACCGTTGAGATATTTCTTTCGTAACGGGCGTCGATCCCAGCATCTGTAAGAATTATCTCAAAAATTTCGAGTCGGGCATCATACCCGTCATCGAGTCCGAAATGGAGTGATTGTATACCGCCTGAATTCACAATTTTACCAGGTTCCTTAAACCGGGAAACCATATAAACGCAGCCTTCAAGCACCCTTGCATCAGTTGCGAGCAGAGATTTAATTTTGGCTCTATTATTTACACCATTTAATAGCGGAATTATGAGGGTATTACTTCCAACACATGGGCTAATCTGACGAACTATTTCCTCCAAATCATAGCCTTTGGTTGCGATGAAAATAAGTTCAACCTTACCAATTTCATCGGCTTTATCGGTCGCCAATTTGGGTCGTGTGGTAAAAGTTTCTTCACCACTTTTTACCTCAATACCTTTACTCCGAATGGCATCAAGGTGGGCTCCCCTGGACAGAAAATAGATATCGATACCCTCATGATCTTCATATTTCTTTGCCAAAAGGCCGCCAAAATATCCACCAACGCCTCCAATGCCTGCAATAAGAATTTTGGTTTTTAACTGATATAAATTATTCTCATCCATATCTTAATCGATCTTTTTCCTAATTTCTAATATTCAAAAATGCAAAAACGGCTGGCGAAGGTCACGCTTGTATTACTCCTTCACTCTTCTCTCCAAATCCGGATATAAACTATCTTGTCCTACTATTTTCGGTTCAGAATGTTTCGAAAGCACTTCGCATTCGCTAACAATAATTTTTGAAAAGTGCCATCCTAAAGGCTTGTCGCGTGTGCCTTCCGAGAAAATATACTGAACTGTAAATGTGCCTTTCATATGAAAATCACTGTCGGGTAAGTTGGTCTTAAACTCCCCATAAGTGGTGGTTTCAAAGATCTCGCCCACCAGGGTTGATTTGCCTTTTTCCAGTTGCTCTATTTGCATAAGCGAAACCACGTCGAAGTTGTGAATAGATTCAAAACAAGGCAGCGCAGTTGTACCAAAACGAAAGGCAATAAATATATCTTTCAGCTCGTCGATTGTGGGATTGGGCGGATTAGCCATCAGTGAATCCACATAGATGCCTTTTTCCTCAGCACTCATCTTTTCGTAGCGATTTGCCGGAGCATTTCCGTTATCTGTAATACCGTAATAAATCAAAGCTCCTGCTCCCAGAACAGCTCCGATCGTTAAAAATGATACCGCCGTAATCATGAAACCCTTGGCAAACACTTTTCGCAAGGGTGCCCGTCGGGGCGTGAAAATCTGCCCAACAATAAAGGCTATTAAAAGAAAAATAGCTATTCCACCGAATAAAAAACGCATTGCTTTTAATTTTCCGGTAAGGTACGGGAAAACTCGGAGTTGAGAGCTTTTCTTATCTATTCAAAACGGGACCTGGTTTTGGGGCGGCACCTTAATGAGAGCTTGGTGTGACAGGATTGGGTGAGGTTTTAAAATAGTTGTTTCAACAGTGATTTACTTTTTCGGATGACACCTCGATACACCGCGCAACGTTAATGCTGGTTAGGCGCGGCACATTTCGACATCGCTCAATGACCGCTCGGTGTGACGTGGTTGTGGTTGTGGTTGTGGTTGTGGTTGTAAAATAGTTTTTTCAACGGTGACTTACTTTTTCGGATGACACCTCGATACACCGCGCAACGTTAATGCTGGTTAGGCGCGGCACATTTCGACATCGCTCAATGACCGCTATCATTGACGTGTTTCATAAATAGACTAATATTCAATTAATAGAAGACAGAAGTTTTGACAGCTATGTTGACTTATTAGTGTACCTCAGGTTCGTCGTTTTTCACTGTTTTTTGAATAGAGTTTAGGCCGAAGTTCGTTGTGGAACCAAATGCCAAATATCTTACGCCTTAGGGTTCCGGCTTCGGTTCTATTCGCAATCGTTTTAATTTAAAAGGTGTTCATCCGGCTTCGCGTCTCGATACAATTTTAAATCTAAGAATCTCTAAGTCGCCATGCCTGCGGCTTGGTCTAAAGACTTCGCTCCAAGAGCTACTAAGATTTAAAACCACTCGACGTGACGTACCTGTAGGAACCACAGACTTATAGCTTACGGATTGAGGGTTGAGTTTTGCGTCTCGATCACCATCATTGACGGATTATGTAAGTCGCCTGGTATACTCTCAGTTGAGAGCCAAAATTATAATAGCTATGTTGCCTTGTTAGTTTACGTCATTTTCGCCGTTTTTCATTTTTTTTTGAAGAGAGTCTCGGTGTGACGTGGTTGTGGTTGTAAAATAGTTTTTTCAACGGTGACTTACTTTTGAGAATGACACCTCGATACACCGCGCAACGTTAAAGCTGGATAGGCGCGGCACATTTCGACGTCGCTCAATGACCGCTCGGTGTGACGTGACTGGGTGAGACGGGAAAACAAAAATCAGAACACAATCGATGTGACGTGGCTTGTGAGAAGGGAGAAAGCAACCGTATCTGAAAAATCACCGAAATCACTTGATATTGTCATAGAAGTCGGTGTGACGTGGTTGAGGAATCACAACACAAGAATCATCCCGTCTCGCCAAAGGGTTTTCGCTTTTTTACAATTTCAACGAAAGTTGAATGCGCTTGCGAGCGACATCCACGCTTACCACCTTTACTTCAAGCTGTTGATTGAGTTTCACGATTTCATTCGGGTCGCTCACAAACCTGTCGGCCATTTCACTTACGTGAATTAAGCCATCCTGCTTCACGCCTACATCAACGAAAGCCCCAAAGCCAGCAATATTGGTTACAATACCCGGTACAACCATACCCTCCTGCAAATCTTCCACCTTGCGCAGCCGCGGATCAAAGCTGAATATTTTGGCTTTTCCGCGTGGATCGCGGCCTATTTTACCAAGCGAGTCAATGATGTTTTTTAAAGTTGGTAATCCTGTATCATCGGTTACATAGCGTCTCAGGTCAACCGCCTCCAGTGCCGATTTTGCTCCCACCAGTTCGTCTATTGACTTCTTTAAATCCTTGGCCATTCTTTTTACCACTCCATAGCTTTCAGGGTGTACCGCCGAATTATCCAGTGGGTTTTTCGCATCAGAAATTCGCAGGAAGCCCGCCGCCTGTTCAAAGGCTTTCGGACCGAGGCCTTTTACCTTTTTCAGTGCTTCGCGACTTTCGAAAACTCCGTTTTCATTTCGATATTCCACAATGTTTTCAGCGAGTTTTGGTCCCAGTCCTGATACGTAACTGAGTAAATGTTCACTGGCAGTATTAAGCTCCACTCCTACCTGATTTACCACACTTACCACAGTCTGATCAAGCGATTCTTTCAACTTATTCTGATCTACATCGTGCTGATACTGCCCTACGCCGATGCTTTTCGGATCAATCTTAACCAGCTCTGCCAGCGGATCCATCAGCCGCCGGCCAATGCTTACCGCTCCTCGAACTGTTACATCATAATCGGGAAACTCTTTACGTGCAATGCTCGACGCTGAATAAATTGAGGCTCCCGCTTCATTTACCACATAAACCTCAACATTATTGCGAAACCGCACCCGCTGTCTGATGAAATCTTCGGTTTCACGGCCGGCCGTTCCATTTCCAATTGCAATTGCTTCTAGCTTATAGCTCTCTACTAGTTGACCTACTTTTGCAGCAGCCTGGCTGGTTTCGCGCTGTGGCGGATGCGGATAAATATTTTCATTGTGAAGCAATTGACCCTGCGCATCGAGGCACACCGTTTTGCACCCACTTTTAAATCCGGGATCGATTGCGAGCGTGCGCTTCTGCCCAACCGGCGCAGTGAGCAGTAGCTGCCGCAAATTTTCTGCAAATACAGAAATGGCCTGATCATCTGCCTTTTCTTTGCTTTCCGACTTAAATTCGGTTTCAATTGATGGTTTTAATAGGCGCTTGTAAGCATCTTTTACCGCCAGCTCTACTTGTTCACCAGCCTGATTTCCGCTTTTTACAAAAATTCGGTTTAGCTCCTTCAAGGCTTCCTCTTCGGGTGGAGAAATAGCTACGCGTAAGAACCCCTCACTCTCAGCACGACGAATGGCCAGCAATCGATGGCTGGGAATGCGTTGGAGCGGTTCTGAAAATTCGAAATAATCGCGGTATTTCTCCGCTTCGGTTTCTTTTCCCTTTACGAGTTTGGCTGTTATGGCTGCCTTTCGGCGAAAAAGGCGGCGCACGGTTTCGCGGGCACGCTGACGCTCACTCACCCACTCAGACATGATATGGCGGGCGCCTTCGAGGGCTTCTTCCACGTTCGAAATATTTCCCTTAACAAACCTTTGAGCCAGCTGCCCTACATTGCCCGTTTCTTGCTTCATGATAGCTCCTGCGAGCGGTTCCAACCCATTTTCACGAGCCACCGAAGCTTTTGTTTTTCGTTTTGGCTTAAAGGGCAGGTATAGATCTTCGAGTTCGGTAAGCGACCAGGAATTCGCGATTTGTCTCTTGAGTTCATCTGTTAAAAGTCCCTGTTCCGAAATGCTCTCCAGAATAAACGCCCGTCGTTTTTCAAGCTCAAGAAGTGCGGCATTCTCTTTTTGAATGGCTGCAATTTCCACTTCATCGAGTCCGCCGGTGCGCTCCTGCCGATAGCGCGCAATAAATGGGATGGTTGCGCCTTCCGCAAAAAGGGCGAGCGTATTTGCTACCTGTTTGGTAGAAATATTGAGACTTTTGGAAATTATGGGAACAAGGGTTTGAGACATCTTCGAAAAATAGACAAAATTAAAGTCTAATATTAGATAGCCAATATGAGATGGTGATTTTGTGAAAACAAAAATCTCAGTAACGGTAGTTTTTAGGCACTTTCAAATCGATTCTGTTTTGTGAAACAAATTTGATAGAGGAAATCCAGAAAATGAATCATTATTTCATGGTGCTATTTTTAAATATTTTAATTATAATTGAAAACATTTAAATAATAAAAACGATGGAACAAACTTCTGATGTACTGGATAACAACCCCGCTGGTGGCAGTCAATTATCTTTAAGCCCAAATGCAATTGCTTTTTTAAAGGAAACCCGTAAATGGGCTAACTTTCTTTCGATACTGGGATTTATCGGTGTTGGTTTGATGGTATTATTTGGATTGTTTGCCGGGACCATTTTTAGCGCGGTGGCCAGTCAAATGGGATCACCTGTTGCAGGAATGCCAGGCTTTATGGGGGTGTTTTACATTTTTATTGCTCTTCTTTATTTCTTCCCTCTTTTATACCTCTATAAATTCGCCTCAAAAATGAAGATCGCGTTGAATACCGGTGACAATGCAACACTGGAGGCCTCCTTTGAAAACCTTAAATCTCACTATAAGTTTATCGGAATCCTGGCGGTGATAATGCTCGGGTTCTATGTTTTAGCAGCATTATTTGGGGTTATTGCCGGTGCCGCGGCTTTTTAAAAGGTTAAGTCTGTTAAACTCCGTTGGATTCAATTCTTAATTGACCATTTCTCACATGACCAAAAGGGATTTCTTTCGAACCGTAGTTAAGCTTTTTGGGCTCTACTCTGCTGTAACAGCTATTTTTTATATCGTTCCATCTAATTTGAGCTTCATACTTACTAGTGAGTATGATTTTGCAATGGTTCTTTATTATTTATTTACCATAATCGTTTCCGTTTTTTTGTTCGTCTTTTTAATCTTCAAGGCAGATGAGGTTGTAAGCTTACTCAAACTCGATAAAGGGTTTGACGATGATCAAATCCTATTCGGCGAGCTTAGCATCAAAAAACTTATCTCCTTTAGCTGTATTTTAATTGGTGGTTTTTTGATAGTAGATTATCTTATTCCATTTTTGAATACTGCAATTAATGCTTTCGCGAATACTGTAAGTTCATTGCCACCTGAATTTGCGGGAAGCGAAGTTTCAAATCATTTTTATTTTAACTGGTTTAAGTCCGGAATAAGTGTGCTTTTGGGCTATCTATTAATTAGAAACGCTAGCTGGATTGGTGACAAGTTGAGTTGACTCCTGGAATTTGATTATTGCATTTGTAATTTGAAGAGGTATCATGATATCAGATACTTTACAAATTTTAGATACTTAAAAAATGTCTATATTTCCACACAGAAAAACTATCAACCATGAAAAAGATCAATCAACTTCTTTTATTTGGAACTGCTTTATTGTTTCTTCCTCTTTTGCAATCATGCGAAGATGATGACGATAATCCTGGAGACGGCCCAACAGCAATAACTTATCCGCATACCATTGTATTCTCGCATTTTGAAAATGTCGACTTTGAGATGTGGACGAATGGTGCTGAAGTGAATACTTCTGGACTTGATTTTTTTGATTTATCTGAAGATGAGGAGGATGCAGATGGATCATTATTATATGCTGAATACTATCAATCAATCCCGGGCTTTACTTTTACAGAAGACTCGATTTTTCTGCAGATGTAGATGCTTCTGTTGAAATTTCCTTATTTTATTTCAAATGATTCTGTTTTTGCGGTTGTAGAATTATTTGGCTATTGATACGATTTCTTATAATGTTTTCCTTGGTCTTGGTTCGGCTTCTCACTTAAAACTCGTGCAGGGTTTCCTCAGTTTTGTAACATTTACGTGGTGAGTTAACCATAATCATTGTGGTTCAACTTACAACAGGAGTTTTAAACTCTGGATTCTGTATGGATGAATATGGAATATATCTCTTGAAAATATTGAAGAAGGCGATACGCTTATTATCAACAATCGCTATGTTATTTTCAATAGATTATCAAATAATTGGTAATTGGGTAGACCCACAATTCATTGTGTATCTACGCATTACCTACGTCTATTCGCCAACAACGGTGGCGGTTCGCCGTTAAACGGATTACCGCGACCTATCGATCTGGCTTCCATTCCGGCGGCGCGCATTACCGCCCTGTCGCCGTAGCGCAACCGCATTTTGTCCATGGCCTGATAGAGGTTTACCATCTCTTCGGTATCGTCAAACATATTGATTTGATTTCCACCATTTACGAGGTGA
This sequence comes from uncultured Cryomorphaceae bacterium, assembly GCA_963748925.1. GTDB lineage: Bacteria > Bacteroidota > Bacteroidia > Flavobacteriales_D > Cryomorphaceae > Cryomorpha. Next base: position 12,802 of record CAVVKG010000005.1, read on the forward strand.
CTGAACCTTACACCCACCATGCGCACCAGCACGCGACGGTTGTATAGCTTATCAAACATCTCCTTAACCCGTGGAATAATAATGTGATCGGCAGCGGTGTAAGGCACGCGCAATTGCATGGTTCGGGTATCGAAGTCGCTGTAGCGCACCTTTACAGTGATACAGGCCGTAAGCTTATCGCCCCGGCGCAGCTGGAAAGCCAGATTCTCTGCCATCGCTACAAGGATGCCCTTTAGCTTTTCCACATCGGTGGTGTCGCGATCAAAGGAACGCTCGGTACTTATGCTCTTCCGCTCACTGTATGCTACACCGGTGAGTTATCAATTCCATTGGCTTTTTTCCAAATTCCCTCCCCGTTCTTGCCAAGCACCCTGCTCATCATTTCTATCGGCATTTCCTGCACGGTATGGATTTTTTTCATTCCCAGATTGCACAGGGTTTGATACGTCTTTTGGCCTACCATGGGTATCTTTTTTACCGAAAGGGGAGCCAGAAAAGGCTTCTCTGTGCCGTGCTCTACGTAGAGCTGGTTATTGGGTTTGGCAATTCCCGTAGCTATTTTAGAAACCGTTTTATTAACCGACAGCCCAAAAGAAATGGGCAATCCCGATTCTTTCATAATCGTCTGCCGCAATTCGCTGGCAAGCTTTACACAGCCAAAAAACTTGTCCATCCCTGTAAGATCCACATAAAATTCATCGATAGAAGCTTTTTCAAACAGGGGTACGCGTTCGCGAATAATCTCGGTTACAATTTGCGAGTGCTTGGTATAATTGGCTGAATTTCCGCGTATCACAATTGCCTCAGGACAGAGTTGGCGGGCCATGCGCATAGGCATAGCGGAGTGCACGCCAAACTTGCGCGCCTCGTAGCTGCACGAAGCCACCACTCCCCTGTCGGTTACTCCACCAATAAGCACAGGCTTTCCATTGAGCCGGCTGTCGATAAGGCGCTCTACGGAGACGAAGAAGGTGTCGAGATCTAGGTGGGAAACAGTGTGGCGCGAAGCGCCAGTCCCGAGTCGCGAGTCGCTAGTCGCGAGTGGGTTGCGAGACGTTTCGTCATTAAGATATGTTTGATCATTCTCGTTCATAATACCATTCTTCCACTTCCGTGAATTTCTAATTCAACCCCATTAAAACTATTCTGATCCACTTACGGCCCTAACTAATCGAGTCAGTTTTTAAGCTTATTGCTCCCTCGTGACTCGTGACTCGCGACTCGCGACTCCTCCCAGCTTAGTGCTCCCTCGTGACTCGTGACTAGCGACTATTACCAGCTTAGTGCTCCCTCGCGACTCGTGACTCGCGACTTGAACGGCTTACGGCTTGCTAGCGACTAACTTCTCCAGTCTTCCAATTGCACCAAGCACTTCCCTAAATCCTCCATTTCCCAAGGAACTAAACGCCTCCAAATCAAAGCTCATCACTCCACGGGCTTTCCACACTTCCAGCACCTGCGATTGCTTGATGGTGTATGGCTTGAAATCGGTATTATCTGAGATCATTTCATACTGTCTACTTTCGGGAATGGTGCGCACTCGCTTAAACACAATGCCATCGTCTTTGGTGAGAAAAACATAGCGGTCATCGGTTTTTAGATTGGTCCAGTCTTGCACATACTCGCATATTACATACGCTTTTGGTGGGATGGGCATCATGCTCTCTCCTTCTATCTGAAAAACGCGGTAGGTTCTGTCGGCGGGCAATTCCGGAAAGGGCATGGAGAAATTGGGCAGGGTTGAAACATAGTCCAAATCGCCAAAACCATTTAGGTATCCCGCTGCGGCTTTTACCGGCACCAGCGTTACGCGCTCTTCCTGCGTGTCGGCATCGATGGCTATGGGCAATATGCGCAAAGCTTTTCCAGAGGCATCGGCGCTGCTCACGCCCGTACTCAAATCGGTATTAAGCAATTGATCTATGCTGTACCCAAAAAACTCGGCCATCATTTGCAGCGTTTGAAGCCTTGGTTCGGCCCGGCCCTCCTCGTAAGCTCCTACTATCGGGCGCTTTAAACCCAGTCGCTGTGCCAAATCTGACTGCGTAAATCCCAGCTGCTTACGCAGATATCGAATATTCTGACTTAAATACATATTCCTTGTTTTAAGCTGCTAATTTACGAATCATTCTAATAATATTAGCAAAAAAGTGTTAGTAGTTAGTAGATAGTAGATAGTAGTTAGTAGTTAGTAGTTAGTAGATAGTAGTTAGTAGATAGTAGATAGTAGATAGTAGATAGTAGTTAGTAGTTAGTAGTTAGTAGAGAATATTTGGCGAGCGATGTTGGTTTTACACGTTTTGGAAATAAGCTTAAAGCTAAAAGTCTTCCGAATAGTAAAACGTGTAATTATTAGACCCGTAGGGACGTCCTGTATTATAGCGGACGGTTTACGCCCTGCGGTTGTGAGAACGTTGCGCTAAGTTTAACCGTCCGTAAAGCAGATAACAAATATTCAAAGTGCCGTAGGCACGATCTATTTTACACTTGATGATTCACGAACATTGAATTAAATCGTAATTGGAAAAATGTGTCGTCCCGAAGGGACTTTAAGAATGTTGCTTTTCTCTTGTACGGACGGTTAAAACCATCCGCTATAACATAATTCATCCCTACGGGATTTCAAAGCAACCTGCCCACCCCCATAAAGCCTCGTTACCCGGAACAATCAACACCTCTTGTATTTTTCACTAAATTCCCCTCCCAGGCAACCCTTTGCTAAAATAGAGACTCTAAGCTAATAGAAAGATAAAAATATTGTACACGACCGAATCTGAAATACTTGATGGGTGTCGCAATGGAGAACGCATTGCACAGAGGGCGTTGTACGATCAATATAAATCGCAGATGTACACGCTCGCCTATCGTATAACCGGAAATTTTGAAGATGCAGAGGATGCACTTCAAGAAGGATTTCTGAAGGTGTTTCGAAGCATTGACAGCTTTCGAGGCGACAGCAAAGCGGGCACATGGATACATACGATTATGGCGCGAACCGCTCTGGTACGCGTTAAAAACAAAATGCAGTTTACCGATCTGGAAATTGTTCCCGAGGTGGCAGATCAAAGCAACTATCTTTCTGTAGAGTCTGAGTACCTCGAAAAAGCCATCCTGGCGCTGCCCGATGGATACAGGAGCATTTTTACTCTCTACGAAATAGAGGGATTTAAGCACCGCGAAATTGCCGAGTTGCTCGACATTTCTGAAAACACTTCAAAGAGCCAGTTGCACAAAGCAAAGCGGATGCTACAGGATAAACTCAAACCCGAAATGTGATGGCCGGAAGCGAGAAACAACATATAAAAGACCATTTGCCGAAGCATGAACCAGCGGAATCTGTCTGGGAAAAAATTGATGCCAAACTACAGGAAGAAACCGGCGATGATTCAATATCGAAGGCAGGCAATCTGAAAGGATTCTTACCTCAGCACCAACCGCAGGATGATTTATGGAATGCTATTTCCCACCAGCTTGATGCTGAAGAAATACGTGAAAATCTGCCAAAGCACGAGCCAAGGGAAGCACTCTGGACAAAGTTGGAGGCTAAAATCGAAGAGCCGGTTAGAAAGCGCAATTCAATTTTAAAATGGGCAGCAATACTTGTGCTGGCGCTGGGATCAGCGTTGGTTTTTAACAATCTATCAAACGACAAACCGAAACTAGAATACCATGTAGAGTGGGATGAAGCCCCTGAACCAACCCGTGCGGAGGACGACCGCACTGGTTCGGAGGGTATCGCAGGCAACGACCTGATTGAGCAATTGTGCCAACGTTCAAAAACCGTGTGTGAAACACCGGAATTTAAAAATCTGGAGGAAGAATTAAAGCAACTCGAAAGTGATCGCGCTGAGATTGAAGCCCAGATAAATCCGTATGCCGACAACGCAAAACTTGAGCGTATGCTGGTGCACATCGAGCTGGAGCACAGCAAAATAGTTAATGAAATGACTCGGAAATTACTGTGAATATTAGTCGTATCCATATCGTTTTAGTGTTGCTCTGTTTGAGCATCGGAATTCCATTCGCGGAAGCGCAACAGGCAATACAGGTTGTGAGCACTACGCAAAAGGAAAACTACGCGTGGAACGAAAGATCGCGGCTTTTTATAAATGGTGAGCAGGCGGATATTGAGCTAATTACTTACAGCGGCAGCACTTTGAAATGCGAAATTGTTAGAGCCTCGCGTCACAGTAGCAAGGAGCAGGCAGAACAAGACCTGAAGAAACTAAAACTGCTGGCAGATCAATCGGGAAGGACCATTACGCTGCGCAATTATGTGGAGCTTTCAGGATCTGACGAACGCCCCGAGTCGAAGTTAAAAACGACCTACAAAATTCTCGTTCCCGAAAATGCCAAAGGGGAAATTGAAATTTGGAATTATTTCGGGACGGTAACAGCTAGCGGACTCTCAACTGATCTGGAGGTAAAACTTGAGTTTACAAATCTGAATTTAACCAACTTTTCCGGAATTGGCGAACTGGAAATGAAGTATGGTGAAGCGACGCTTAAAAACACAAGCGGCACCGTTGAGATGAACACCAACAGAACCAATCTAACCATCGAAAACCTTACCGGAAGTGCCACCATTGAATCAACATTTGCCGAGTTGAGACTTTTAAAAATAAGTCGAGCTGCTCACCTTTCCATAGATGCTGAAAAGAGCGAGGTATTTATTGACATTCCAGCTAAAGCCGAGATGGCTTATGTGATAAAAACCAAAAATGTTGAAGTAAATCACCTTTCAAATAAGGAGCTGGAAATGCTGAGTGAGCCGGATGGCAGTCACCGCTACAATTATAAGGCAGCGGTAGGAAGCGCTACCGCCGAAATAAACTTGAATACAGGAACGCTAAATTACATTGTGCAATGAGTGGAACAAAAAGATATTATGGCGTTTTTATTGCGTTTTTGGTTTTTGGCCTGATGCTTCCTCAAAAGACTTTAGCTCAAACCGACACCACCGGAACAGCCGCAAAAACAGATTCGATAATCCAATACCTCACCCCGCTTGAATATGCATTTATGATGCATGAGGAAACGAAGTTTATGCTGCGAGTGCCTATTATAGGAATTGGAGCCGAAGTGGAGACTCTTCCTTATTTGACTCTAATGGGTCAGTTTCATTATCGAAATAATCATATCTCTGATGGATATCAGTTTAACCTGAATGCAGAAATGCATTATTATTATGGAAGCAGGGAAAAAGGAGTACGCAACATGTCAGGTAACTACATCGCCTTAGGTTATGAGGATCGAGGCATTTTTTCTAAAATTGATGACAAATCTTATTACGCCAGATGGGGAATACAGCGTAGATTTATCGATTATGGCTTGATCGACATGGGAGTTAATGTTGGGTACTACTCAGCACCTAGGTACAATTATGACACACAGGGTATTCGCAAAGAAAACGGGTTTTTTATTCAGTCCACTGCTCAAGTTGGATTGGGATTGGTGTTTGGTGAAAGTAAACTAATGGATCAAGACAAACTTTGCCCTGTATTAAAATGCTTTGAAAAAGAATCCTTTTTATTCAAAATAAAAACAACCAATCTATTTACTGCCTACAGATCTGCAAATAACAATTATAATGAAGTTATTATCGAACCAGGTCTTGGTATAGAGCAAAAACTTTTTGACTTGCCTTTATCAATTGGTACTGATCTAGGTCTTTTCTATAGTTGGCGAACTGATAACATAAATAAGGACAAATATGCTTCTGCGAATTATGGAAGTCTAATCGGCAGGCTTCACGCAAGATATTATTATAACCTCAAGAATAGAGTTAGGAAAGGAAAATCTGGTAATGGACTTTCTGCAAACTATATCTCAGGAGGTATCTATGAATTCTTCTCTATAGGAGAGAGTAAGATTAGTTCAGAGTGGACAGGATACTTCTTAACAACGGGAATTCAACGAACTTTCAGCGATCATTTTTATTTTGATGTTGAAATAGGGTTTGAGCAAAACAGGTACAACTACGATAAGATAAGTCCTGTTCTCTATGGGAATCTTCAGCTTGGAATAAAGTTCTAAAAATGAAAAGAACTAATATTTTTAGGAAACTTCACTTAAATGCTGACAAATCAGGGTTTGATTTATGTATGCAGTCATGGATATTCTTACAAATGAGGAAATATTCTTTTCTTCTATTTCTAGGACTTATTTCGATTTCATTACCATATGCTTCTAATGCACAAACCGACACCACCGGAACAGACGCAAAGGGAGATTCAATAATCCAATACCTCACCCCACTTGAGTATGCATTTATGATGCATGAGGAGACGAAATTTATGCTGCGGGTGCCAGTTGTTGGCGTGGGAGCTGAAGTGGAGGTGCTACCCTATTTTACTCTTTTAGGACAATTTTATTTTCGCGATAACCGCATGTTTCATGATTACGCTTACACTCTTCATGCAGAAATGCGGTATTTCTATGGGAGCAAAAAAAAGGGAGTGCGAAATATGTCGGGAAATTATTTTGCTATTGGATATGAGAACCCTACTCTCTTAATCGAATTTCAGAAATCAGGGTTTTACTACGGTCGCTGGGGAATTCAACGCCGATTTCTCGGATATGGGCTTATTGATATGGGTATAAATGCAGGTTTCTCTTCAGGCAAAGAATACAGCCCCGATAAAGGCACTACACATGTTCGAAATGGTCTATTTATACAATCAACTGCTCAGGTAGGACTGGGATTTGTTTTCGGTAAGCAAAAAACGTTGGATAGAGATAAGCTCTGTCCTGTTCTAAAATGCTATGAAAGCGAAACTTTTTTATTGAAAATTAAAACTAACAGTCTTGTTTCGCTCCATGCAGAAAAGGATAAATATAATAACGAGCGACACGAGATTCACATTGAGCCAAAAATTGCGATTGAACAAAAGGTCCTCGATTTGCCAATATCCATTGGAGGTGATTTAGGCTTAAACTATACATGGTGGGATTTAGGTCAACACACAGGATCAAATATAACAGACACAGGTTTTTTAATTGGACGGATTCAGACTCGTTTTTATTATAATTTAAAGAACAGAATTCGCAAAGGAAAAACCGGCAATAGCCTTTCGGCAAATTATCTTTCTGCCGGAATATATCAATCAGCTTGGTTATCGAGTAATTCCTCTGTTGACTATGATTACGGCTATACATTAACCACCGGAATACAGCGAACATTTAGCGAACATTTCTATTTTGACGTGGAGCTAGGAGTACAATTAGGTTCATATCCCATATCCAGTATTTACGAGCAATGGGTTTATAGCGACATTCAACTTGGTATAAAGTTCTAAAAATGAATAAATTCAATTTTTGTAGGAGACTAATTTTAAATGCTGCCAAAACAGGATTTGACTTCTCTAGTGGATTTTACAGAGTATTCCAACTGAAGAAATGTCTATTTCTTCTTCTTATAGTAGCATTTGTATCGACTTTTCTACCCTTTAAATCTTTTGCACAAAACGACACGACTGCGACAGCGGCAAAGACAGATTCAATAATCCAATATCTAACCCCGCTTGAATATGCATTTATGATGCATGAGGAGACGAAATTTATGCTACGATTCCCTGCTGTTGGCGTGGGAGCCGAAGTGCAGGTGCTACCCTATTTCACTATAATGGCACAGTCTCAATTTTTAGAAGTTTACTCTAATTATAACTATCGCGAATTCGATTATGGAATTAATTTCATGAGTGAAGCCAGATGGTATTATGGAAGCAAAAAAAAAGGCGTTCAAAATATGTCTGGAAATTATTTATCTCTTGGTTATGGGTATCAAAACGACTTTAATTCAAACTCCTCTAATAGATATTATACTAGATGGGGTGTGCAGAGACGGTTTTTAGGATCAGGCTTAATCGATCTTGGTGTAAATATTGGTTATTCGGACGATGGTAGATGGATATTTGGCGATAAATCTGTGTTTATTCAGACAACTGGAACAATCGGTCTTGGTATTGTTTTTAATAACGAGAAAGTATTAGATAAAGACCGACTGTGCCCGGCGTTAAAGTGCTACGAAGGAGAAACTTTCATGTTGAAGTTTAACACGCTTAATTTATTAGAGTATAATATATATGATCCCAGGAGGGTAAATGTATTAATTTTAAAGCCACAGGTAGGAGTTGAACAAAAACTATTTAATTCACCATTTTCTATAGGTGTCAACCTGAAACTAGAGACGATAGAAATATTTCGCAATATCAATGAAGCCTTTAAAAATCCCCTTTTTGAATTGGCGGGTCGTGTAAATGCCAGATATTATTATAATCTTAAAAATAGAATTATTGCAGGAAAAAGCGGCAATGGCTTTTCTGCCAACTACGTATCAGGTGGAGTGTATAGAACTTACAATAGCTGGAATTTAGATAGAAAGCCGTATTTTTATAACGAGGCTCTTACTCTAACAACAGGTGTCCAGCGCACTTTTAGCAATCATCTCTACTTTGACGTTGAGCTCGGCTTAGCTTATGGCACAAGAGGTGAAGGCATTCATAACACTTCACTTTTTGGAGATATGCAAGTTGGTATTAAGTTTTAGTATATTCTCGCTCGGCGTCTACAATTCTTAATCTTTCTATTTCGAAACTATTGCTTCAATCTCCCCCAAGGACTCAAAAAGCTGCTCAAAGCTATCAATCACAAAGTAGGTATCCTGAATAACCATATTGTTGTAAGTAGTATTTAGAATCTTCTCCACATCAAAAGGTAAATGCGTCGGTTCGCTGCTTACGCTGTATTTGGTTTCACCGTGTGATGACATAATACCGGCTCCATAGATTTTCAGGTTTCCGCTTTCGCGAATAAGGCCAAACTCGATGGTAAACCAATACATGCGTCCTAGTTTTTCTAAAACTTCGGGATTGTCGAGGTGTTGCATCGCGATTTTTGAAAGTCCGTGGAAAAAGGCGCAAAAAGTCTCATTGCTCAGCAGTGGGACATGGCCAAAGACATCGTGAAACATATCGGGCTCTTCGAGATAATCAAGCTCACTCATCTTGCGTAGCCAGGTGGTCGCGCCAAAAGTGCGTCGCTCCAGCTTTGGAAAAAACACTTCTACCGGGATGATATTTGGCACCACATCAATCTTCCAGCCGGTGTATTCTCCAAGCAGTTTATTTACTTCATCAAAATGTGGAATGCGGTCGCCGGTGAAGTTCACAACTTTAAGGGCATCGAGATATTCCTTAGCAGCCAGCTTGGGTAATATCTCCATCTGTCGGTCAAATAGCACTTTCCAAACTGCAAAATCTTCGTCGGTATAAGCCGAATATTCTTGAATCATCATCTTTTGTAAAATAAAAAACCCGGGTCAAACGAACCGGGCAGCGTAAAGTAAATATCGATATACCTATCCCCGTCCGAAGTAGTCAGAATAGTAATAAGTATATGTGTTGTTCATTGTCATTTGAAAATCAAAACTATGAAAGTAATCGGAGTGAAACAATATTTTTCCTATTTTTATTCCAATTCAGCACGGCACCTATGAAGCATCTCAAATATACCATGCCTTTTATCCTGCCCATTCTATTCTTCTGCGGATTGGAGTTTGGCCAGTGGATAACCTTCGCTCCGGTTATTTTCGCTTTTGGGTTTATCCCCAGTCTTGAATTATTTATCAAGCCCAACCAGAAAAATCTCGAAGCCGCGGAAATTGAAATGCGAAGGGAAGACAGGAATTACGATTTTCTACTTTACCTCGTTGCACCGGTTATTTACATCTGTATTGTATTTTACCTAAGGGCGCTTAGCCAAATGCCTCTGGAGTTTTACGAGAAAATGGGGCTTACCCTTTCACTGGGGGTGATTCTCGGTGGGTTGGGAATAAATGTAGCCCACGAACTCGGACACAGAACAAATTCCTTTGAGCAAAACCTGGCCAAACTGCTTTTGCTTCCAAGCGCCTATATGCATTTCTTTATTGAGCACAACCGTGGACACCATAAAAATGTGAGCACTCCCGACGATCCCGCCTCATCGCGTCGCAACGAAATGGTTTATCAGTTTTGGGTTCGCTCAGTAGTATTCAGTTATATCTCTGCCTGGAAAATAGAAAACCAGCGGTTGAGAAGATTAAATCAAAAAGTGTACAGCCTTAAAAATGAAATGCTCCGCTTTCAGTTTATCCAAATTGCATTTTGGATGCTTATTGGGTTCACCTTCGGAATGGAAATTCTCATTTGGTACACCGGCGCAGCGATTATTGGCTTCCTTATGCTCGAAACGGTTAATTACATTGAACATTATGGCTTAATGCGGGCTAAAATCACAGAATTCAGATACGAGAAAGTGCAGCCTACCCACTCATGGAACAGCAACCACGTAATAGGCCGAATCATGCTCTTTGAGCTTTCGCGACACAGCGATCACCACTTTCAGCCTCAGAAGAAATATCAAATACTGGAGCACCACGACCACAGTCCGCAGATGCCCACGGGCTACCCGGGAATGATGTTATTAAGCCTCATCCCTCCTCTCTGGTTTGCCCTAATGAACCCGAAAATCAGTAGATCCCGTGCTAATGGAAATATGCAGGTTGCTTAAAAAGCATCCTGCTTAAAAGAAATATCTTAGATTCGCTCTATTTTAATACAAATCTGCGCATTTAAAGAATGGCCTTTTCTGAAGACGACTATCGGGGAGATATAAGCGGGCTGGACCGAAGCCCTCTACGTAGGAAACTTTTTGTCATCATCTTTGGCACCGACACCCGCATGGGCAAGCTCTTTGACCTTGTTTTGCTCGTGCTCATTATCGTCAGCGTACTTGCCGTTATGCTTGAAAGCGTAAGCTATATCAGGGAAACTTACGGTACTCTTTTACGAATTATTGAATGGGTGGTAACGGTATTCTTTACCATTGAGTATATCGCACGGGTAATTGTAGTAAAAAAACCTGGGAAGTATATTTTTAGTTGGCTCGGAATGATTGATTTGGTTTCCATCCTACCAACTTACCTCAGCTTTGTCTTTGTAGGGTCTCAAGGTTTAGCCATTATTAGAGCCTTACGACTTCTTAGGATTTTTAGAATACTTAAGCTCATGCGCTTCGTATCGGAAGCCCAAATTTTGGGAAGAGCACTTGTACTAAGCCGACATAAAATCACCGTTTTCTTTTTATTCCTTCTTATTCTCGTATTTATTCTGGGTAGTGTCATGTATCTCGTTGAAGGCGGTGAAGGCGGTTTTAACAGCATTCCACTCAGTATCTACTGGGCCATTGTAACGCTTACAACCGTTGGTTTTGGCGACATCACTCCCACCACAGTTCTTGGCCAGATGATCGCTTCTGTAATTATGCTTCTTGGTTATTCAATCATCGCCATCCCCACCGGTATTGTTGGAGCTGAGTTATATAAAGGTGTAAGCAAAGAGTCAGATAGCGATCCTAAACGTTTATGTGCATCCTGTGGTGCTGAAGGACATAGGCTTGATGCTGATTATTGTAGGAAATGTGGAGAAAAGCTCGATATTTCTGTATCAAAATAACATTAACTACGTATGCACTCTACAGAATCCTAATTTTAAAAAATTAATTCTTAATAAGTTTGCTGTGATCTATTATTGAGATTGGTTCCAAACCTTAACTTTGATATACTCAGGAAGTATAACCCCGATGCAAATGAAAATTTATCCCCCTGCGTTTTTGTTGCAACGCCTTTTACTAGTATCAATCGCGATCTTATTTTCCGCGGCTATAGTTTCTGCACAGGTTAGTATTTCCTGTCCTGGCGATATTATTCAAAATAATGATGCCGGCATGTGTAGTGCCGTAGTGAATTATTCTCCACCAGTTGGCACCGGCAGTGGAACGGGAATAACAACTACTCTCATTTCCGGGTTAGCATCAGGCTCTTCTTTCAATGTAGGAACCACCCAAATCACCTATCAGGTAACAAATAATGAGGGCGATAGCGATGACTGCTCATTTTTCATTACTGTAAACGACACTGAAGCACCCGTTTTTGATTGCCCCGACGATATCACTGTCACCGCAAATCCCGGCACCTGTGCAGCTGTTGTTACTTTTCCCATTCCTGATGTAACCGACAATTGCGCTGTTTTTACAACCTTCCAGTTTGGTGGTTTAGCAAGCGGCTCATCATTTAGCGTAGGAGAGCATTTTCTTGATTTCACATCCTACGATATAGAAGGCAACCAGGCGTTTTGCCGGGTTATTCTCAACGTATTAGATGGTGACGCACCCGTAATTACCTGCCCCGAGGACATCACCGTGTCGGCCGATGCCAATTGCAGCGCTGTTGTAAATTACACAGCACCTGTAGGCGTGGATGCCTGCCTTCCGGCAAATACCGTACTCACCGCCGGACTGGGAACTGGAGCGACATTTCCATTGGGTACAACTGTAGAAACTTACACAGTAACCGATACTGACGGAAACTCAGCTTCTTGCAGCTTCAACATTAACGTTATCGATGACACACCCCCTTCAATTACTTGTCCTGGGGATATTAACGTACTAGTAGGTCCTGAACTATGCAGCAGAATCATTAATTTTCTATTACCCACAGTTACCGACAACTGCCCCGGAGCCACTATCGTTCAAACGGGAGGTTTAACTAGCGGTTCCAGTTTTCCATCTGGAAGTAATCTGGTAGAGTTTACAGCTACAGATGCTGCAGGAAATACAACGGTTTGCTCTTATAATTATATTGTAGAAGAATTTGAAGATCCAGAGATAGTTTGTCCTGGTGATTTTAATGTGCCTAATGATCCAGGCGTTTGCGGCGCGTTGGTAAACTACGCAGTTCCGGTAGGTACCGATAACTGTCCCAATGTCGTAACCCAGCTCACGAGTGGAATAGGTTCAGGTGGCTTTTTTCCTCTTGGCAGTACCACAGAAACTTATACAGTAACAGATGGTACGGGCAATACGGCAACTTGCAGCTTTGTAATTACCGTTACAGATTCTGAGGATCCAGTATTAACGTGTGGTGATGTTATCGCTTCCGCGGAAGCGGGAATATGCGAGGCCGTGGTTAACTTTCCAGATCCAACGGCTACTGATAATTGCCTTCTGGATAATGTAACTCAAACCAATGGCCCCCCAAGTGGAAGTGTTTTTCCGGTAGGCAGCACCGAAGTGGAGTTTACGGCTACCGATGATGTCGGAAATGAAAGCGTTTGTACATTTAACATTATAGTAGAAGACAACGAAGCTCCCGAAATTACCTGTCCGGCCGATTTTACTTTTACTATACCCGGTGACGGTTGCTCCACAACAATTGCCTATGCCGATCCGGTATTGTCAGATAATTGCCCTGGCACGACTTTCAGCGTTTTAAGCGGCCCTGCTAGTGGAACTTTCGTAACAGCAGGCGTTTACACAATAGAACTCCAGGCAGTTGATGCTGCCGGAAATACCGCAAACTGCTCATTTGTAGCTACGATAGCAGAAACATCTGATCCTGTTTTTGATTGCCCCGATGATCTTTTCTTCCCTCCCGATGCAGGAACCTGCGAGGCAACAGTTGTTTTTAATGCTCCGCTCGCTTTAGATTCCTGCTCTTCTGTTACCGTTGCACAAACAGGTGGCCCAACTTCCGGGGATGTTTTCCCGGCTGGAGCGACCACTGTAGAATTTACTGCAACCGATGCTTTTGGAAATGCGGCAGTTTGCTCTTTCGATATTATCGTACAGCCAGATACAGCTCCTGAAATTAATTGCCCTGAAGATTTGGTCGTCCAAACAGATGCGGGTGTTTGTGAGGCTGTTGTTAATTATGACCCGCCCACTACCAATGATAGTTGTGGTATTGCAACCGTAACTATGACCGCCGGATTGGCTAGTGGAAGCACTTTCCCTGAGGGAGAGACAACGGTAACTTACGAAATCACAAACCTGGCAGGCAATTCGGCTACATGCAGCTTTACCGTGACGGTGGTGGATGACGAAGCCCCTGAAATAGTTTGTCAGTCAGAAATTACAATTAATATTCCGGACGGAGATTGTGAAGCACCCGTGACTTATACCGTTCCGACTGGTAGCGACAATTGCGGATTAGACGAAATAGTACTTACCGAAGGCTTTGCCTCCGGCGAAATTTTCCCTGTGGGAACTACCGTTGTGACCTACACTGCGACAGACCTTTCGGGAAACACGAATTCCTGCAGCTTTAATGTAAACGTATTTGAAGCTGTACCTCCAACCATTACCTGCCCTGATAATATAGAAGTTGACAACGACCTTGGCGAATGTGCTGCAGTGGTAACTTATGATGCACCAATAGGTGCAGATGATTGCGGAAATGCCACTACCGTATTAACGAGCGGACTCGGATCCGGGGCTAGTTTCCCGGTAGGTGTAACCATCGAAACGTATACCGTAACAGATGTAAGTGGAAACCAAACTTCTTGTTCTTTTACAGTCGTTGTAAACGATACCGAAGCACCAGTTTTTGATTGTTCGGGCGACATTACCTTAAACGCTGACGATGATATCTGCGGCACAATCTACGATTTTGTACTACCCGAAGCTACCGACAATTGCAGCAATGCGCTTGTAATAAACCAAACGGAAGGGCCGGCTACGGGTACTACCTTGCCGCTGGGCTCAACCAACTTCACTTTTACCACTCAGGATGATGCCGGCAATACAGCCACATGCGCATACTCGGTAACCGTTGTTGATGCCACCTCACCTGAATTTACTCTTTGTCCTAATGACACTGTTTTCTATGTTTCGGATGTAGATTGTACTACCCCAATTTCATTTGAAGCCCCAGAGGCCACAGATAATTGCAATGTAACCCTTGCCCAAACGGCGGGCCCTGAAGATGGAGACATACTAAATCCCGGTGAGTACACCGTTGAATTTACGGCAACAGATGACGCAGGAAATGCAGTGACCTGTGCTTTTAACGTATCTGTAACCGACACCATTTCGCCGGTTATCACTTGCCCGGAAGGGTTTGAATCGTGCAGCGACACTCCTGAGTTTGAGATTCCTGAAGCGACAGACAATTGTGCTGTGACACAAATAAACCAAATAGCAGGACCTGCAAGTGGTACCGTTTTTCCGGCAGGAGAATCTACCATAACGTATGTGGCAATCGATGCCAGCGGAAACACAGACACCTGTTCGTTTATTATCACTGTATTGCCTGCCGCGCCAAGGCCTGATGCCGGAACGGATCAGTCAATTTGCGACGGAACGAGTGCTACACTTTCCGGTAGCGACCCGTCAGGGTCCAGCCCTTCATGGTTTATTATTGCCGGAAACGGAACAATTGTAGATCCCGGTGCTGCGCAAACAGAAGTAACCGATTTGGGGATGGGGCTCAATACCTTTGTATACAGCCTCGATCCTGAAAATGGTTGTGATCCAAAAACTGATACATTAAATGTACTTGTAGAAAACCCACCGATCGTGGATGCCGGACAAGATGTACTTATTCCGGCGGGGAACAGCACTTCACTCGCTTCGTCAGCATCGCCGGAAGGCGGAACTTTTCTATGGACACCAACAAATAGCCTGAGTTGCACCGACTGCCAAAATCCGACCGCTTCGCCAGTTGAAACAACACTTTACTATGTGATTTACACTACTGAGCTTGGCTGCCAAAGCACCGATTCCGTGCTGGTAACTGTTTTCAGAGAATTGCCCAATACGATAACACCTGATGGCGATGGGGTTAATGATGTGTGGAACATTCCGGGAATTGAAAATCAACCGCAAGTGCTTGTTACAATTTATAATCGTTGGGGAAACACGGTTTTTGAAAGCACAGGGTATAACGAACCCTGGGATGGAACGCATGAAGGGAATGACTTGCCCACGGGGTCTTACTATTACATTATTGGCTACAACACACAAGGAGTTGAAAATTTGAGTGGAACGGTGAACATAATTCGATAAGCAATGAAATTGAAAATATACATATTCGCAGTGTCGCTTTTCCTTTCTCTGCAAGGACTTATTGCTCAGCAATTGCCGCAGTTTAGCCAGTATATGCAAAACATGTATGTACTCAATCCTGCTGCATCAAGTCTTGAAAAAGACATTGATCTCAATCTGGGTTTTCGACAGCAATGGGCTGGTTTTGATGGTGCTCCTCAAACGTACTACGCAAGTGGGACGATAAATTTGGGTAAAAAGCCACAATCGGCAACAAACCGGTACTCTATTCCCATAAGCCGACGCGACCTATTCACATCTAAGGAAGTGGTGCGCTACGCCAAGCACGTAGTGGGCGGAATGGCAGCCATTGACGAATACGGAATTTTTAAACGCACTTCGGTGATGGCGAGTTATTCATACCACATGCCGATTGCAGATGAATACTGGCTGGCAGTGGGGACGAGCCTCGGTTGGTACGGCCTAAACTTTGGTAGCGACCAGGTTGTATTGGAAAATCCTACAGATAACACCTACTCTGATTTCATTGCAAACGGCACACAATCAAACCTTTTTGATATTAACGCAGGACTTTATTTATATGGAGACCGCGCTTTTGTTGGCTACTCCGTTTATCAGATTGCTCAGAATGAAATCAATCTTGGAAATGATGCCTCAGGCCCAAATTTGAGCGATGCCAAGCTTAAAATTCACCAGTTTGCAACAGCAGGATATCGTTTTTCAGTTTCTGAAAATCTGGATCTTACACCAAGTGTAATGTTCAAGATATTAGGTCCTGCCCCACTTTCGCTGGATATTAACGTAAAGGCAGATTTCTATGAAAAGTTCTGGCTGGGACTCTCTTATAGAAACGAGGATGCCGTGTCCGTTTTGGCCGGTCTACATGTAAATGACTGGATGAGGTTTGGCTATGCTTACGATTATGTAACTTCTTCAATTAACGACTTGAGCAGTGGAAGTCATGAAATTGTTCTTGGTTTTCAACTGAATAGAAAAAACAATTAGACATGAACCGACTTAAATTAATTTTTATCCTTGGTTTTGCAGGATTTTGTAGTTCGGTCGTGGCACAAACAGATACCCTTTCGTTTTCAAAAGCCGAAAAGCTAAACAATAAGGTGAATAGCTATGCCGAAGAGAGCTTTCCAATACTAAGCGCCGACGGTAAGACTATGTTCTTTGCCCGCACCATGCACTCAAGTAATAAGGGAGGTAAATACAGCGGACAGGATATTTGGAGTAGCGCTATAAAAGGCGATGAATTTGAAACAGCCAAAAATCTCCTGGAGTTAAATGGCAAGGGTAGCGATGTGGTGGCAGGAGCTTCCGCTGATGGTAAAACACTCTACCTTCTCAACCAAAAAGACATGAACGGTGATGTTCAACCGGGAATTTCAAAATCCGTATTTAACAGCAGCGAAGGAAAATGGGGGAAACCTCAGCCCGTAGCTATTCCCGAATTAGTTGTAGAGAGTACATTTTACAGTGCTTTTGTAAGTCCGGCCGAAGACTTTATTCTTTGGTCGATTCCGGTTCCGGGAGATAGTATCAATAATGATCTTTATGTGAGTACTTCCGCAGATGGCGGTGGCACCTGGGCAGCGCCTGTTTCATTGGGATTGGAAATTAATTCCACAAACGATGAGATCAGCCCATTTTTCGACCCCGCTACAAACCTGCTTTTCTTTTCGGTTAATAAGCCGGGAGATTATTTGGATTACGATATCTACTACGCCCGCCGTCTTGGCGATAGCTGGACAGAATGGTCAGAGCCGGTAAATGCCGGAGCCAACTTGAATTCATCGGCATTTGACGCTTATTTCTTTACTCAACCAAATGGAACCGCCTATTTCAGTAGCAATAGAAATGATTCACTGGCCAATCTATATATGAGCGAGGTGGTTATTGCGAAACCGGAAATTGAAAGTGTAGACTCAGTTCCTGAAGAAATCCTAACAGATGTGCCTGCAGTTCTAAACGAAGAACCTGAGATGCCGGACCCTGTTTTGGTTATTGAAACTACGAAGGATGGAAAGAGGACAGACAGACTTTTAAGCAGTCTCTCTAAAGAGGAGCTTCTCGATGAAGAGACGCGGATACGATTTGTGTATTTCGATTACGACAATTACAACATTAGTGCAAAGTACATTGAAGTACTCGATGATGCTGCGCGGATCCTTGACGAGTATCCCAATATGACCTTGCGAATAATAGGGCATACCGATGCGATAGCCAGTGACGCTTACAATCAGGTATTGAGTGAGAATCGTGCTGCATCGGCTAAGGAGTTTTTGGTTATTAACGGAGTAATCCCAGACAGAATAACCACCTATGGGAAAGGTGAAACGGATCCTTATGCCAATAACCTCACCGCCGAGGGTCGTGCACTGAACCGTAGGGTTGAGATGTTTTTTGAGGAGAAGTAAGGTTGATCCAATTTGAGTTAATCGATGCCGGTTTGATCACCATTTTTGCGAAAAGGCAAAAATGTCGCCAAACCTATTCTACCTTACGCAAGTAACCCAGGGTTTACACCCCGGGCTTTTATATTCCGGCCCTTCAGGCCTTTGCCGGTAAGTTCAAAGGAACCCAGAGTTGGCACCCAGGACTTTTGTATTCCGCACTTTAGGCCTTTGCCGGTAGGTCGCCGGTAATAAGGAGAAGTTAGAAGATTCGATAAAAATTGGGTTGCCGATATTAATTTTGTTCGTTGTCCTAGCGGTTTTAAATCCGGTTAGTGAGTAGCCATGTCAATCTATCGCGGGGCATTAGAATGCTTTGAGACCTCGCAACAGAAATTTCCATTCCCAACCATCTTGCGAAATCAGGTAAACAATGCATACCACCTCGTGACTCGCGACTCGCGACTCGCGACTAGTGACTTTTTCAGGCTAGAAGCTACAATCACCTCTTCCTTTTCCCGGATCGGGTATTTTGTTTCTTCCGCTTTGAGGTTCCTACTCCTTTGCGCTTGCGGTCGTGAAAGGCTCCTTTAAATTCCGGATCGGCCTTTTTCTTAAAATAGTCTATCTCTTTGGCCATGGCATGCTTCTCTCCCGGGAGGAAAACTCCCTTTTCTACCTCTTCTGGAAATGGAATTTGTTCTATTTCCTCGCCTATATAAGTCTCTATCTTCTGAAGGTAAAAACGCTCGAGCTGGTTAACGAATGAGACGGCAACACCCTCCCTGTGGATGCGAGCAGTTCGCCCGATTCGGTGCAGATAATCTTCGGGCACCTTAGGAACTTCAAAGTTTATAACATGCGACACCATATCCACGTCTATTCCTCGCGAAGTCACATCGGTGGTAACCAGAATACGAACTTCTCCTTTTCTAAAATCATCGAGCGCATTGATCCGGGTATTTTGACCTTTATTGCTGTGCAATACTCTCACCGCTCCTACTTCGCGTCTGTTCGAGCAATTTAGAAACCCTTTCTGCGGCATCTTTCGTGCTACAAAAAACAATTATTCTGCTCCACGATTCATCTTTAAGAAGATGCAAAAGCAGGTTGAGCTTCGTTTTAAAATTCAGCACCGGAAACCACCGCTGGGTTACTTCCTTAACCGGTTTTTGCACATCTTCGCTTTCTACCCTTGTAGGAAATTCCAGGAACTCGGCTGCCAGGCGCTCCACCCTTTCGGGAAATGTAGCCGAAAACAGCAAATTCTGTCTTTTAACAGGGATAATCTCCAATACTTGTCTCAGTTGGGGCATAAAACCCATTTCCATCATTCTATCAGCTTCATCAAGAACCATCGTTTTTATCTGACGGGTAAAAATGTGACCAAAGCTGTAGAGATCAATAAATCGACCGGGAGTGCTTACCAAAATATCCACCCCTTTTTCGAGTTCGGCTACCTGCTCTTTTTTTCCAACCCCACCATACAAACAAGCAATTCTCAAATCGGTATTTGCAGTTAACTGCTCCAAAACACGAAAAATCTGTATCACTAATTCCTTTGATGGAGCCAAAATAAGTGCTCTCGGATGCATCTCTTTGGCATATTTCACCTTTAAAACGACCGGTAAAAGATAGGCCAGCGTCTTTCCTGAACCCGTTTGAGCTATTCCTAATACGTCTTGTCCAGCCATCGCAGGCACAAGAGCTTTCTCTTGAATATCAGTAGGTTGGGTTAGCCCCATAGCCTCAAGGGCATCGGTAAACTGACGGGTAACATTCAAAGACTTAAAACCGCTTTCCATGGTTTCAAAGTTAAGGTTTAGCTAATTCTGAGCGCGTTTTCAACAAGTTTTATCTCCTTCGGATAGAAATACGTACTTTCGCCCTGCTGAAATCGGCCATGCCTGCACAAGGAATCCCTTATGGGTTACAAAAAAGAATTTGAAGAAATAAGACCGTACAACGACAGCGAAGTCAAAAAAGTGATTTCGAGACTCGTTGAAGATCCTAGTTTGTACAAGGTTCTAAAGTTTGTGCATCCGGAATGGACAGACGATGACGTGCGCACAGCCGTAAGTGAAGTTGAGACGATTGCTGATTTTCAATCCAAGATTGCCCATCCGGCCATGCGTGTTCTTGTCGACAATACAACTGACAAGATCAGCGTAAGCGGATTAGAAAACATTCAGAAAGATCAATCCTATCTTTTTATTTCAAATCACCGCGATATTATTCTTGATTCGGCTATTTTGAATATTGTGCTTTTTGAAAATAAATATGGCACCATTCAAACCGCTATTGGGAGCAACTTGCTTTCTACCGATATTGTTACTGATCTCACCAAGCTCAATAAGAACTTTGTTGTAAAGCGAAATACCGGAGTTAGGGAATTCTATGAGAATTCCATGCTGCTTTCTGCCTATATTCGTTATACTATACATGAGGCGAGTCAGAGCATTTGGATAGCCCAGCGCGAAGGGCGCACCAAAGACGGACTGGACAAGACCCAGCCGGGGTTGCTCAAAATGCTGACTATAGATTGCGATAAACCCATGCGTGAGTGTTTCAGAGAACTTCGCGTTACTCCGGTGGCGATCTCTTATGAGAACGATCCATGTGACGTCCTTAAAATACCGGAACTCAAAGCAATTTCACGCGATGAGAAATATGAGAAAGCTCCGGAAGAAGATTTCAATAGTATCATTACCGGATTAACCGGCCAGAAAGGAAGAGTTCATATCAGTATTGGAAAGACTATAGACAGGGAACTCGATACGCTGGCAGATTTCCCAAATATGAATGACAAGCTTCGGCTGCTGGGTGAGTTTATCGATGAGCAGATCTACCAGAATTACAAATTATGGCCTCCAAATTACATGGCCTTTGATATTTTGGAAAACTCAGATTCAAACAAGGATAAATACGAAGGTGCCGATCCTGAAGCATTTAAAAAGGGATTGAAAGAACGCCTCGCCGCTGCCGGACTCGACAGTGATGAAGATTACCAAAGGCTTCTGGGAATGTACGCCAATCCTGTGCGTAACCATTTTAGTGTTTCGAAGGCTTAGTTGGGTCTTTTAGGCTACATCCAATATCATCTATTTCATACAATTTATTTCATAAAAGCTGCACCTATAACCGGTGACCGACAAATTGTGCGTTGCCCTCAGTTACCCTTTGATTACTCCTTAGTTGGCACCTTGGTTTATATCTTAGTTGCACCTTAGGTGCAGTGGAGTTGCCATACTGTTGTTACAGAGATGCTATCAGGGTAAGTAAGGCCCGAAAGGTTTTAACTAAGCTTTGCGACCTCACGTGGTTATTGATTGGTTTTTGAGCGGCTATTGAGCGAAGTCGAAATGCAGCGTAGCAAGTAAACCTTTGGGGTGAGGGTTTGAAGTTGCCTAGCTTAGCACATTTGAGTTTTGTGGTAAAAACCCCAAAGGTCTCTAAACTAAGCCTTGGCTATCTCACGTGGTTATTGAGCGGCTATTGAGCGAAGTCGAAATGCAGCGCAGCAAGTAAACCTTTGGGGTGAGGGTTTGAAGTTGCCTTGTCTCGCTTAGCGCATTGGAGTTTTGTGGTAAAAACCCCAAAGGTCTCGAAGACCTTTCGGGTTGGACCAAGTTTAGGATTTTGTGATATTGTTCAATCCTATTTCAGGGTAGACCCGAAAGGTTTTTTAACTAAGCCTGGCGGGTCAACACAGCGTGGCAAATAAACCTTTGGGGTCTGGGGGTTCAGCTGGCGTTTATAACTTAGAATATTCGGGATTTGCGGTAAAAACCCCAAAGGTCTCCAAACTAAGCCTTGGCGATCTCACGTGTTTATTGAGCGGCTATTGAGCGAAGTCGAAATTCAGCGGAACAAGTAGACCTTTCGGGTTTGACCAAGTTTAGGATTTTGTGATATTGTTCAATCCTATTTCGGGGTAGACCCGAAAGGTTTTTTAACTAAGCCTGGCGGGTCAACACAGCGTGGCAAATAAACCTTTGGGGTCTGGGGGTTCAGCTGGCGTTTATAACTTAGAATATTCGGGATTTGCGGTAAAAACCCCAAAGGTTTCCATACTAAGCCTTGGCGATCTCACGTGTTTATTGAGCGGCTATTGAGCGAAGTCGAAATGCAGCGTAGCAAGTAGACCTTTGGGGTGAGGGTTTGAAGTTGCCTTGTCTCGCTTAGCGCATTTGAGTTTTGTGGTAAAAACCCCAAAGGTCTCGAAGACCTTTCGGGTTTGAGTGCGAATTTAATTTGCTCCTTACGACGGGTCCCCTCGATTATTTACACGATGCTCGAAACCAGTTAGTATTTCTAGCGATAGGATTATGGTTGTCCCGGTGACGAAAACAAGAAAGAGCTTCACCTTGCAGATCGCATGGTGAAGCTCTTTCAAAAAGTGCGCAATAACTATAGTTTAACCCTGATAGTCTAAAATCTTATCGATTGTTTGTGTAGAAACGGTGTGGTAATTTTTACGTGCTTTTGCGTAAACATCCTTTGCCCATTTCTTGTGTGCATCAGTTTTGGCCAGTTCTTCGTAAAGAGGCTGGAGAAACTTTCTGCGGCCTACTCTATCGAGAAATTCAGCCATAGCAGGAAAAGCAGGCTGATAGTCATTCTTAATTGCCAGTTCAAACCAGGCAGCAGCAATCTCACTATTTCCGGTGTTGGTAAGCTTAAAGGCTTTGTCGAGTTCAGTCATTTTAGCGGTACCGATATCTTCCGGAAGGTCTCGCAAAAAGTGAAACCACTCGTGGGTTGACCATTCTTCTGCAGGTAGGGCGGTTGGTTTAATTTTGCCCGCCAGGTATAAATCACTTATTGAATCTACCTTATTGAATAGTTTAGAGTCTGTGGTGGGATAATTTGCCGGAAGGCCGGGCTCATAGATCCACGCTTCAATATTTGGTCGCTCGTCCATCTCATTCAGGAGATTCTCTTCCAGATACGCGATAAACTTATCGGTGGTCATTGTTTTAAAGGCATTTTCATCAAAGTATTTTCTTAAAAACACATCGAATCGTTCACGACCTACTTTTGCCTCCAGCGATCGCAGAAACAGAGCGCCTTTTTCATAGGCAATGTCTGTCATTCCATCATCAGGATCGCGACCATCTAGCGCAAGTTTCAAATGGGTGTCGGCGCTTTCAGGGCCCAATTCTTCAATGGTACCTTTCAAATCCTGCATTCCTAATTCTCTTAGCATTTCGGCATAGTCATTACCGTAAACGGCTTCCATAATGCGGCTTTCAAAGTAAACCGTAAATCCTTCGTTAAGCCAGAAGTCATCCCACGTGGCATTGGTTACCAAATTTCCGCTCCAGCTATGAGCCAGTTCGTGCGCCACAAGCGATGTAAGCGATTGATCGCCGGCGATAATTGTTGGCGTCGCAAAAGTTAAACGAGGGTTTTCCATTCCTCCGAAAGGGAAGCTTGGAGGTAGAACCAGTAGATCGTATTGCCCCCATCTGTAAGGCCCGTAAAGTTCTTCTGCGGCATCAACCATTTTCTCTACATCTTCAAACTCATAAGCAGCTTTTTTAAGCATTGCAGGCTCGGCATACACTCCGGTGCGGCTTCCAAGCGATTGAAATTCAAGATCGCCCACGGCAAGAGCCATCAAATACGGAGGTATTGGCTGATCCATTTTGAAACTATAAACCGATTCATCGTTTTTCTCTGTAGGGTTCTCGGCACTCATCACTGCCAGGAGTCCCTTGGGCACTTTAACCGTTGCTTCATAGGTCATCCGAATGGCTGGGCTATCCTGAATCGGAATCCATGAGCGGGTGAGGATAGCTTGTCCTTGTGTAAACATAAAAGGAGCTTCCTTTCCGAGGGTCTGCTCCGGGTTCATCCACATCAAAGCCGCCGCATTTGCGGAAGTAGAATAGGTAACTTTTACCTTCTGTGTTTCTTCATTTAAAGCTATTGCTAAACCATCGCCAAGCTTATCACCTTTTAAAATCTTGTAATGTAGCTCAGTGTTGCCCGGCATCCCGGTCACTTTCTCTATGTTCAGGTTACGAATATCCAATTTCAGGGTATCACCACTTTCTCTTTCCAGATTGTAAGTTGCAGATCCCTGTATTTTCCTGTCTTCAAAGCTTACGCTGATATCCAGATTTAAGTGAGTAGCTGCAACCTTATTTGGCTCAGAGAAACTATGCGTATCGTTGGCATATTTTTCCATCATTTCTGTATTTTGATTTTCATCTGAATTCGTTTCTGAATCAGCTGGTTTATTTTCTGAACATCCTACAGCAGTCAATAAAACCGCCAGGGCTAAAGTGTACTTCATTTCTATTAGTTTGTGATGATGGTTTGTGTATTCGGGTTCAATTGCAATATATTGTTCGACCGGTCAATATCCGCCATTCGCTGAGAGGGATCTATTTCGAGCGTTTCGATTTCACCAATGGGCTTGCTAATGGTTAAAGTATATTCTTTATTCGTCCATGCCCAGTCGGGAGCAACGGTATACTGTTCAGCATCTTCGGCTGCCTTTTCTCCTCTCATTATATTAAGCGGAATATTGATGGTTTCTTCGGAACCGTCGCGGTATACTATCCGGAGGTCAATCGGCATAGGCATTTCCTCAATTTTAATAAGCTCAACAACCGTTTCGTTATCCTTAGCTTCAATCCTGCGAATACCGTAATCAATTTTTTCGGTAGTGTTTAAAAAATAACTCAGGTACCAATCAAGCTGCATCCCACTTTCTTTTTCTACAATTCTAATAAAATCTGAAGGGGTTGGATGCTTAAATTTCCACGTATTAAAATAACGTCTTAGACTTTGCATAAGCACATCATTACCTACCACGTAGCCCAGCTGAGCAACAAAAACTGCTCCTTTGCCATAAGCGGCCGCTCCGTAGGCGTAATTGGTTTTAAAATAGTCTGCTCGTGTAGACAAAGGTTCTTCTTTTCCACTATTGGCAAGATTGAGATATGAATCGTAGTAGCGTCCAGTTCTTGTATCCTCATCGGGATTAAAAAGATGACTCATCACCTTGCCGGAAGAGAATTGGGTAAAACCTTCATCCATCCATGAATAATACCCTTCATTAGTAGCAAGTGCACCTTGATACCAAGAGTGCATAACTTCATGCACGGTAACTCCTACAAGGCTTCCGAGACCTCTCTTTCCGGTAATAAGAGTCGCCATTGGGTATTCCATACCGCCATCGCCACCTTGTATAACACTGTATTGAGACCAGGGATACTGACCAAAAGTGGTACTGGCAAAATCAAATAATTTAACCGAATAGTCCTGAAGTGCCTTCCAGTTATCGTAAAGGTCGGGCTCATCTTTATACAGAAAGTGAATAGTAAGACCATCACTTGTTTTAGCAATATCGTGCTTGTAATTTGTATCGGCCGCCCACATAAAGTCGTGTACTTTTCTCGCTTCAAATTTCCAGGTAAGCTTCCCTCCTTCCGGTCTCTTTAATTTATCACCCGGTTTTTCATAGCCGTGTCCTATTTCCTTCGGATTCTGAAGCACTCCTGTTCCCCCAAGGGTATAGGCAGAATCGATGGTAATGTTTACATCAAAATCGCCCCAAACACCATGAAATTCTCTGCCAATGTATGGATCTGCGTGCCAGCCTTCTTTATCATACTCGCTCATTTTAGGGTACCATTGGGCCATGCTGTAAGCGACACCCTCTTTATTATCTCTACCCGATCTTCTGACTTGCTCGGGCACCTGGCCTTTAAAATCCATTTCAAACTTCACCTTTTTACCCGGCATTATCGGCTTTTTCATCTTTACTTCCAGTATGGTACCAGACATTTCGTATTCAAGCTTCTCTCCATTTGCTTTAAGCGAATTAACCTTTATGAAACCTTGATTTTCGGGGCTTAAACCGGCAATGCGGTCACCCACTCTTGAGTCGGGATCTTCAATGGTTCTCGATCTTACATCCATCATACTTCCCGGCTGGAAGGCATTAAAATACAAATGGTAATACACGTGTGTAAGTGTATCGGGAGAGTTGTTGAAATAGGTCAACTCCTGAATACCATCATACTGGTGATTTTGGGTATCAAAATCTATATTCATAGTATATTCAACGCGCTGCTGCCAGTAACCATCTTGTGCCTGCGCACCGATAAACAAAAGGGAAAGAAGCAATGAGAAAATCGATTTCATAGAATTATTTTAAAATAATCGACAAAGATAGGCTTATAAATGAAGGTTGAATAATTTCAGGAATCTGATAAATACTAAATTTGTATAAGATTCTAAGAGAAGATAACCTGCATTTACCAAAATTTTGCGGTTATTCGAGTTTTGAAATGAAATACTATGAAGTTCCCTAAGCCCTATTCGCTTTCAGAAATTGCAGAGCTTGTAGATTGCAAATACAATGGTTCTGCAGACCACGTTGTTACCGGAATAAATGAAATACATGTGGTAGAAAACGGTGATATTGTTTTTGTAGATCATCCCAAATATTACGAGAAAGCTTTAAACAGCGCTGCCACCACCATTATCATTAACAAGGAAGTGGAGCCACCTGCAGGAAAAGCATTGATTTTATCAGATGATCCGTTTACAACATTTAACAAAATAACGCTGCATTTCAGCCCTAAGCAGGCTTGGCATGAAAAAACGGATAATAAAATTGACCCTTCAGCCATTATTGCTCCCGGTGTTGTACTTGGTCATAATATTCAGATTGGAGCACGCACCGTAATTCACCCCAATGTGGTAATATACGACAATGCGAATATTGGTTCCGATGTTGAAATTCACAGCAACACGGTGATTGGCAGCCATGCTTTTTATTATAAAAAAGCTGATGGCCGGTACACAAAAATGCACAGCTGTGGTGAGGTAATCATCGAAAATGACGTAGAGATAGGTGCCGGATGTACTATTGATAAAGGAGTGAGTGGCAGCACCACCATAGGTGAGGGAACTAAAATTGATAATTGCGTACATATTGGTCACGATACGGTACTCGGTAAAAATTGCCTTGTAGCTGCACAAGTAGGAATTGCGGGATGTGTGGTTGTAGAAGACGATGTAACTTTGTGGGGACAGGTAGGAGTAAGAAGTGATATTACAATCGGCCAAGGTGCGGTGGTTCTCGCCCAATCAGGAATTTCAAAAGGACTCGATAGTAAAAAAACCTATTTCGGAAGCCCTGCCTCAGAATCTCGCGATAAACTTAAGGAATTAGCCAATACACGTAAGATTCCCGGATTAATTGACGATATTAGGGAAATCAAAAAGCGGTTAGATGAAAGTTAAACTGGAAAGGCTTCAAGAGCGTTTGAAACAACGTGATTTTAAGCTAAAGACATTGCTTGAAATCACGAAGGCTATTAACGCAAATCTTTCTACAGCTGAATTATTGAGCGCCTATCAAGACATAGTTCAAAAAGAACTCGTTATTGGTAGGCTTGCTTTGTTTATTAAAAGCGAAGAAAACTGGGATTGTGCGGTTGTTTATGGTGTAGATAAATCCTTTTCCCAAAAAGAGATAATCAGCAACCTCATTGTTCTAAAGGATATTAAAACCATCCAAACAGATAACAATGAACACTTTAAAGGCTTTGGGATCATTATTCCTGTTTTTCACAATGAGAAACCGCTGGCTTATGTATTGATTGGCGATGTAGATGACGATGAAATAATGATGAGCCCAATCATTAAGCATATGCGTTACATACAGACGCTTACGAATATTATTTGTGTTGCCATTGAAAACAAGGAGCTGTTTGAGAAAAGTTTAGAGCAAGAACGGTATAAAACTGAGTTGCATCTGGCAGCAGAAATGCAGGCCTTGATGGTAGGTTCTGGCCGTCGTGATTACCCATCCACGGAAGTGGCGACCTACTATAAGCCCCACCACCAGGTAGGTGGAGATTTTTGCGATTTCATTCAACTGAGCGACTCTGAGTCCTTTTTTTGCGTAGCGGATGTATCGGGTAAGGGAATAAGTGCAGCCTTCCTTATGGCAAATATTCAGGCACATCTGCGGGCCCTGCTTCAATATACCAACTGGACCTTAGAAAGCCTCGCTGTAGAGTTAAATAAAAAGGTGGTGGAAACTGTAAATGGGGAGCGATTTGTAACGCTTTTTATGGCATATTTTCACCGTCCTTCGCGTACGCTGCACTACCTCAATGCAGGCCACAACCCACCGGTGGTGCTAAGCAATGGAAAAATTCATCATCTGGAAAGTGGCACTGTAGGAATAGGCATGCTCAAGGAGCTACCGTTTATCAATAAAAGTGAAATGATAATTGGCAAGGGAGCCATTATTGTGTGCTATACAGACGGAGTGGTAGAAATTGAAAACGAACTGGAGGATGAGTTTGGATATGAGCGACTTGGGGAATTGATGAAAGAAAAAGATAAGGACCTGAATCATGTTGACGATCTGATTACCCACATTATCACTTCGCTTGATAGCCACCGGGGTTCAAACCCCTACTTTGACGATACGGCGCTACTCTGCTGCCGGTTTAAGTGATTTGGGAGATCGCAGGTGATAGATGTGTACTGCGACCAGAATGCTCATCATCCCCCACACCGGAATTGAAGCCTTATCGGTGTCCAGATAATTATTCAATATTCCATGGAGGTAGTAGGTTACCAGTCCTAAAACTATAGAAAGTACGACGCCTTTCAGGTAGGGTTTGTGATCTAGCTTATAATAGAGCCGGATACCTGTGGCAATGCTTAGAATAAATATCCACAACGTAGTGAGTGCGCCCAAAACGCCCGACTCTGAGAGAGGCCCAAGATATTCACTATGGGCATTTCCGCCATCTCCCTGGTTTGTCGAAATAATGGTCTTGTCAGAACTTTTTTGATATCGCGCATAGGTAAACATATACGTGCCGGGGCCAAATCCCAGTAAAGGTTTTTCTTCAAACATGCGGATGGCGCTATTCCATCTATTAAGGCGTTCCAGATTTGAGGCATCGCTCGAAATATTGGTAATAGACTGAATATGTTCTGTAATATTGCCGCTGCTATCTTGTCTGTTGCTTTCCAGTTCGTGAATAATCTGCTCTTCAAAACCAAAATAAAAACCGGTGAGTGCAGCGGCACCCAGGATAACCACTTTATAATCTATTCTGAGTTTTACGAGTACCCATACACCCAAGGCACCCACCAGGCTCACCCATGCTGCGCGGGTATATGAGAGGATTAAACCAACAGTAAAAATCATAAATATACCAAAGCTCAAAAACTGCTCAAGCGACAGCTTTTTTGATTTATAAAGGCCGTATACTATAAGGGGATACATTAAGGCTATAATGGCTCCGTAAGAGGTGTGATCTTTAAAAAAAGGCCACATTACCCAATGCGCTGCCGTTTCTGAAAATCCGGTTTTGGCGTGTTGAATGAAAGTATAAATGATAGCTACTGAGAGTCCGAAAACGAATGCTTTAAGGAACTTATAAATAAACTTCTCATCTTTAAAAAAGTGATTTATCATAAAGTAAATCACCAGAACGAACCACATTCTGGAGAGAAGAAACTTAAAAGAAACCACGGGCATTGTGGAGGTGGCGGCAGTTATAGCTATCCAGATCAGATTGATGTAAATCGCAATGGTTAATGGATGGGTGAGCAATTTTTTTGACTCTCCTACACCTGAGACGAGCCTGACCATGTAGAGGAGCATCAGTGCAAAAAGCAAGGGTTCTGTAGGGAAATAAAACCCAATACCCCCGAAGGCGCTTATATCTTCAAAATTAAAAGACAATGGTGTAACGAAGACCAGAAATACGAAAAGCGGCTTGGGATAATAAATTAGGAAATAGGCACCCAGCAAAAGAAAGGGGACAAACATTACCGGATAGAGCCGCATATAGTAAGTAAGCAAGCCCAGCCCAACAAGAAGAACTGCAAACAAACCTGCCAGCCACGGATTTTTAATTCCTATACGCAGTTCGTCGCGCATGCCTTAATATTTTTTGGCGGCAGCCAGAACAATAAGAGTAACCAGAGAGGCAATAGCGACGCTGAGGAGGAGAATTAGCCAGCGTATAGGCCAAACTTTCTTATCATTAACTTCCGGTGATACAACAATATCAAGATAACTCACATTTTCATATCCGATAGCCCGGTATTCGAGAAATTTAAAAGATATTTCACCGTATTGTTCAGCAGCTATATCGCTGATATTCTGCAATGCCTGAAAATTGGCACCTGATTCTTGCAAATCATTAAGCCATAAGCGCAATTCTTTTGTTCGCTCAGAATTTGGCCCTGCGGCATAGGCATCAATATAACCTTTTACCAACTCTCTGGCCTGACTTTCATATTGCACCAAATTCTTTTCTCCTGCCAGTTTTTGAATCTTTTGCTGAAGTGTATCGATAATTGCAAGCTGAAAATCCATAGATGTTTGAAATGCATCAGACCGGTCGCGACCGCGGCGATGATAAAAGCTCCTGAACTTTTTATTTAGTTGAACCAGAATTTCATCTGCCATATGCTTAGCTATCTCAGGCTCTTCATCAAATACTTCAAGCACCACAGACTCATAAGATGTTTTACTGCTCACCACTCTGTCATTGTACTCCAGCTGCATGTAGTATTTTGATGAAGGTGTGCCTTCTTCAATCTCATACCTCTCATAAAGGTTAAATTTACTAATAAGGGAATCGCGAATAGAGCTTGCTTCAAACATCTGCAGAAGCTGCTCTGTTTGAGACTCATCACTGTAAGGCCTTATATTAATAGGATAAACCACAGCAACCGATTTGAACTTTGGTTTTAGAAATATGGTACTCGTAAATATAACGGCTAAAACAGCTGCTACAACAGCAACCACAAGAAATACAATAAAATTTTTTCTGATTATCGAAATAATTCTGGAAAAATCGAAATTCTGTTGTTCCATTAAAAAGGCTTTTGCTTAAAACGCGACAAAAGTAAGAATATTAGCAGGTAAGTAAGCCTATTTTTCAGCTTTCATCAACTTCAGAATACCGCGTGGCTGTATAGTGCCGGTTAAGACCAAAAGCAGCAAGCCCGTAAGGCCACAAGCAATCAATGCATAGAAGCCATTATCTATTTGATTTACAATGTAATATCCGGCTCCAATAAAAGAAGCTATGAAGGTTATAAAACTTAATACCAGTTTGTAATTGAACTTGAGTTTAAACACCCTAACCACAAAAATAAGCTGTGCTCCACCTGCGAAAACCTGCGTCGCCATGGTAGTAAATGCAGCCCCAACCGCCAGATATCTGGGAATAAGAATAAAATTAAAAATCAGGTTTAAGACCAATCCTGTAAAAGCAATAACATTCAGGGCTTTGAGGTTTTCGTTGGCTGTCATAAGTGTTCCAAACACATAAAAGAGGCAGATTCCGATAAAGGCCATCATGAGAAAAATAAACGAATACACTGATTCCATTGTCACATTATCGTACCGCCAGCGCAGGACCCATTCGCCATTGAAATAAAACAGAATGGCTGAGAAGAGTCCAATACCCAACAAAAGGCGCGTGGCAGTTTGCAACATTGGGTTTATTGAGTCACCTATCTTTAGCATCCTTGAAAATATGGGTAACAGCAACACTGCAAATAAGAAGGCAAACATACCTGCCGCCTCATAAAACCGGTACCCCTGAGCATAATAGCCGGCGTGTAAACTTCCGTTTGGCAAAATGGTTTCGAGCATTATACCATCTACCCTCGTGTACATGCTGCCAGTGAGGATGAAGAGTGCATACGGCACGCTCTTTCTAAAAATCTGAATGCTAAAAGCCTTGTCGAGATTCCAGTGCAGCTTACCGATATGTCCGCCCAGCATAAGCAAAGATATCACGAGGGTAATACCGTAGGCCAGGGTTTGGAGGTACACAAACCAGGCAATTTCAAAAACCCCGTTGGTAAGATTGGTAAAAAGGAGAATTCCGCAGAAAATAATAAGCAGCCCCCTGTCCAGAACGGATACAACGCTATCGCTTTTAAAAAGCTGCAAACCCGCAAGATTTGACCGGGCAAAGAGGATAAACGATACGATAACCTGGTTTAGAACCAAAACAGCAAGCATCCAGAAATCGCCATCTTCATAACCTAATACCAGACCCAGAGCGAGGGTGAAAATGGCGTAAATAAAAGCCAGTAATCCCTTTACGCTAAAGAGCTTGGAAAAGTGCTTTCCGATTAACTGGCTATTCTGAGAGATGTTTCGATTGTTGAAATTATTAATTCCAAAGTCGATTAAAATATTGAAGATAAAGCTCAGATTGAGCAGGGCAAAGTAGGTTCCGTACTCATCCTGCCCTACCCTGTTTTGCACTTCGGCATCAATTCCGAGTATAAAAAAGGGTTTTACCAGCAGGTTGAGGAGCAAAATAAGACCTAAGGACGAAAGAAACTTCTTTTGCATTTGGCCAAATTAGTCTAAAAGGAGAAACTCACAATATGATTGAACCAAAGCCACCAATTTAATCCGGCTTTTGTGTTGCCATTACAACCGACTCCCAAAGTGCCGCGGCAGTATTATCCCAGCTAAACTTTTGCCGCTGCAGTCGGCCTCTTGAAACCAGATCGGTACGTAGACTTTCACTTTCGGCCAGGTTGTGCATGGCCTGAGCAATTTCAGCAACTGAATTTGGATCAGCCACAAGGCCGGCATCTCCACAAATTTCGGGCATGGAACTTTTATTGGAAGTTATAATGGGTATTTCGGCATGGAAACCTTCCAAGATTGGAATTCCGAAGCCTTCAAAATAGCTTACATAGAGCAATGCAAAAGCCCCTCCGTATATTTTAACCAACGAATCCATATCCTGCCTGCCGAGAAAAATAATATCGTCTTTAAATTTCGTGGTTTCCAAAATGTGATCCAATCCCTTACTCCACCAATGTCTAGCACCGACGATTATAAACTTGAAGTCGCCACCATTTTCAGATTTAAAGGCATCAAAAGCGCGAAGCTGATTTTCAAGATTTTTGCGTGGATGGATAAGTCCGACAAAGAGGAAATAGGGTTTACCATCAGAAACTTCTGCTCTTACGGCTTCCACTTCAGTGATATTAAGCGGCTTAAACAAAGTATTTGCTCCATTGTATACCACATCTATACGAGATAGCGGTACATTGTAACGCTGGTTTAAGTCTTGCTTTGTAAATTCAGATACAGTAGCAATACGGGTAGCTTTCCGTGCAAAACGCGGAAAAAACCACTGGTAGTATTTGGCAATATGTCCCGGCAGAAACTCGGGGTGGGCCTCAAAATTTAAATCGTGAATTACGGCTACCTGCTTCACTTTTGAGCGAAGGCTAAGCCATCCATCCGGCGACAGAAAAACATCCGGTTTATGCTTTCGCAAAATGCGGTAAACACCATATTCAAAAAAGAGATACCACAAAATGGGATGGCGTGCCTGAGGGTGAGCAACCACTGCCTTTACATTTTCTGAAAAGATAAATGAGGGATCGGGCTTTCGATCAAAGATAAAAATGAACTCGTGCTGAGGGTGTGCCTTAGTTATCCGCTCTAGCGTCTCAAAAGTAAACCAACCAATTCCTTCAAGTTTGCCTTTGAGCAACAGTCTGGTATTGACTGCAATACGCATTACTTCTTATCTATGGTAAAATTCATTCCGAAGAACATAGCTTCCCTCTTAAAAGCGTTCTTTTTCCAGAGCTGCTGCTCCTCGGCAATAATTTCAGCAGTATTGCTGCCGGTGTACTTGCCAGGGAAATAATAGCGGATGTACTCTATGCTATCCTCATCAAATTTAAAGGGCATAATAGAAAACTCCTCTCTCCACTTTTTCAGGCTGCGGGTATTCTCATCACCAATTAAAATATCTTTTTCAAGGCGCTCATCATAGATCGTTTTCACACGTCTGAAACCGCGTTCGCGGAAGTGCTTGATATTGCAAACAATGTTGTTCCCATTCTCCTCGCTCACTACGATTTTACCACCGGGCTTTAGCACCTCGTGAAAAATTTTAACTGCCTCATTAAATGGCTCCAGGTGATGAAGTGTATCCTGAGCGACGATATAGTCGAAGCTTTGGGGCTCCGGACTTTCGTCAAACATGTTTTTGTATTCGAAAGAGAGATTTGAAAGATCACCGTATTGACTCCAGAATTTAAGCCGCTCCTGCATCTGCTCGTAATAGTACTCCAGAGTAGTACCCACCACTCTGAATCCGTTAAGCGCAAGCAAAATACTGGTGGTACCAAAACCGCAACCTACATCCCAAACCTTTGCACCGGGTTTGGTTACTTCTTTCATTACAAAGTCAAAACGCTGCTCAAGATAGGCTCTGCGAAAGTGATAGAGCTTGGGCGAGTTTACCACGCGGTGGTAATCCGTAAGCTCTATATTCGATTTTAATTCTTCTTCAAAAAGTGAGAAAAATTCTTTCACATTCATCTCCCGTGGATTTTTCAGGCTGCGAAAGTACAATAATTTGGTATACTCTTGATACCTACATTTTGAGGAATTCGCCTCATCAGGGATAAAAAATAACAAGTTTGTATATACACACTTCAAAAAACCACCAAAAAACACGAAATTCGCCAGCGATGGACAGTGACTTTAGCGGATTTAACAGAAACAAAGAACTGGAGGATGGTGATTTCTACCATTCTTCTGAAGGATATATTGTATTCACTGCTCAATACCTTTTAAAACGAGGATACTGTTGCCAAAACGGATGCAAACATTGCCCCTATGGTTTTAATAAATCCAAGGGCCGATTTGAGAATAAATAAGCATATGGAAATGATAGAAAGTGAAATAGCCCAGTTTAAGCAAGAGATAGAACAAGGAATTCCCGGCCATCTTCCTGATGTTAAAAGAATTGATCCGAATGTAAGTCACGCTCCTAAGCGTAAAGATATTTTAACCAAAGAAGAGAAAAAGCTAGCTGTAGAAAATGCGTTGCGTTATTTTGATGAAAAATTTCACTCCATTTTGGCTCCTGAGTTTTATTCTGAGTTGAATGAATATGGCCGGATTTACATGTATCGGTTTAAACCAAATTATCCTATGCACGCCCGACCGATATCAGACTATCCTGCGAAGTGTGATCAGGCAGCGGCTATAATGCTAATGATCCAGAACAACCTGGACCCCTCGGTAGCACAGCATCCGCAGGAGTTGATAACCTATGGAGGGAATGGAGCTGTATTTCAAAACTGGGCTCAATACCTGCTTACCATGCAGTATCTGAGTCAGATGAGTGCAGAGCAAACTTTGGTTATTTACAGTGGTCATCCCATGGGTTTATTCCCTTCGACTAAGGATGCGCCGCGTGTGGTGGTAACCAATGGAATGATGATTCCCAATCACTCCACACAGGATGACTGGGAGAAATACAATGCACTAGGAGTTACCCAATACGGGCAAATGACGGCCGGATCTTATATGTATATCGGTCCGCAGGGAATTGTGCATGGCACCACTATAACTGTTCTAAATGCCGGCAGAAAAATTTCAAAAAACGGCGAAGGCCTTGATGGGAAGGTTTTTGTGACGAGTGGCCTGGGAGGTATGAGTGGAGCTCAGCCAAAGGCAGGAAATATTGCGGGCTGCATTACTGTGTGCGCAGAAGTTAATCCTAAAGCTGCTTATAAAAGGCATGAGCAAGGATGGGTTGATGAAATAACAGATGATGTAAGCAAATTAGTTCAGCGTGTAAAGCAGGCTAAGGCCGATAAAGAAGTTGTATCGATAGCCTATCTGGGTAACATAGTAGATGTTTGGGAGAAATTTGACGAAGCCGGAATTTATATTGATCTGGGCTCTGATCAGACATCGCTGCACAATCCATGGGCCGGCGGATATTACCCTGCCGGACTAGCGTTTGACGAGGCAAATGAAATGATGGCTTCAGATCCGGAAAAATTCAAAACCAAAGTACAAGAGTCACTACGGCGACAGTCGATCGCAATAAACAAGCACACTGCCAATGGGACTTACTTCTTTGACTACGGCAATGCCTTCCTGCTTGAAGCAAGTCGCGCAGGCGCCGCCATCATGGCCGAAAACGGTCTTGATTTTAAATACCCTTCTTATGTTCAGGATATTATGGGGCCTATGTGCTTCGATTATGGATTTGGACCGTTCAGGTGGGTTTGCGCAAGTGGAAAACCAGAGGATCTTGATAAAACCGATGCGATAGCTTGCCGCGTTTTAGAGAAGCTCATGGCCGATGCTCCGGAAGAAATAAGACAGCAGATGAGCGACAATATTCTCTGGATAAAAAATGCCAAGGATAATAAGTTGGTTGTAGGATCGCAGGCTCGAATACTTTACGCTGATGCGGAGGGGCGTATGAAAATTGCAAAAGCATTTAATGAGGCTGTTGCGCTTCACGAAATTGGACCGGTGATATTAGGTCGCGACCATCACGATGTGTCGGGAACAGATTCTCCTTATCGCGAAACGAGCAATATTTATGATGGCTCGCAATTTACTGCCGACATGGCTGTGCAGAATTTTGTAGGCGACGGATTTAGAGGAGCCACATGGATAAGCCTTCACAATGGTGGTGGTGTTGGCTGGGGCGAAGTAATTAATGGCGGTTTTGGTATGCTGCTCGACGGCAGTTCTGATGCTGAGCGCCGACTTACATCTATGCTTCACTGGGATGTTAATAACGGAATAGCACGCAGAAGCTGGGCGAGAAATGAAGGAGCTATTTTTGCCATAAAACGCGCAATGGACGCAGAACCAAATTTACAAGTAACAATCCCAAATAGGGTAAAACAGAACATTTTAGATCAACTTTCGTAATGCAAAGTTTAATAGTAGTTTATAACCCACAAGATTTAATTATACTGAATAAATTCAACTGGTCAAATTCATCTTGTAAAAATAATTAACAACCTGATCGTAATCCTTACGTCCTACATTCGATAACACATACTTAATTTATGAAATATTATCTCCTCTTTTTGCTCTTTCTCGCTCCCTTTCTATCACAAGCACAAATTGATACTGAATTTTGGTTTGGTGCTCCAGACCTAACAAGAGGTACAGCAAATGAGTCACGCAGGGACAGTACGGTTTATATGGTTGTTTCTACTCTAAATCAGGCAAGTGAGGTAACCATATCCCAACCTGCCAATCTTAGTTTCGAACCTATCGTAGTTTCTCTTGGACCGAATAGCGTGCAGCAAATAAACCTCGGGAATTTCTTGTCATTAATTGAAACCAAACCCGCAAATACAATATTAAACACGGGACTGCTGGTTCGTGCTACTAAACCCATTACCGCGTATTACGAAGTGCGAAGTCAAAACAATACAGACTTGTGGTCGCTAAAAGGAAAAAACTCGTTGGGACTTAAATTTTATGTACCCTTCCAAACTGAGTTTCAAAACAATCAAACCTTGAATGGTAGCCCTTACATTCCCGGGCCACGCTCAGGCTTTATTGTGATGGCATCAAAAAACAACACGACGGTTTCTATTACTCCAAGTATTGATATTGTTGATCACTTAGGAGGTGAAACATTTACTGTATTATTAAATAGAGGACAAACCTATTTTTGTGAAGCACTTGATGGTACTCCGGGCAATCATCCCGGTGGATCTAAAGTAGAAAGTGACAAAGAAGTAACCGTAACTATCAAAGA
This sequence comes from uncultured Cryomorphaceae bacterium, assembly GCA_963748925.1. Lineage (GTDB taxonomy): Bacteria > Bacteroidota > Bacteroidia > Flavobacteriales_D > Cryomorphaceae > Cryomorpha. Next base: position 50,690 of record CAVVKG010000005.1, read on the forward strand.
CGATATGGTTGATGTTGATCCATCCAACGATGGGGGTGCCGATGTTATTGGCGATCAGCTAGTGGCCTATCAGTATCTGGGCACAGAGCACATTCTTATCGACGGAAGTTTGAGCAATGATTCTGATCGCGGAGTAATTTGTGCCACGGAAGACAACACTGAAATTTTTATTGACGGTGTTTCTGTAATTACATTGAATGAGGGAGAGCAGCATATCTTTTCTCCTGACGGGGCAGCTTCTTTTATTCAAGGGTCGGCACCAATCGTAGTATTACAAATCACAGGAGCATCTGATCAGATTGCGGGAGCTGTCATTCCACCTTTGGGATGTACAGGAAGTAATCAGGTTGGTTTTGTAAGAAGCACCAGGCGGACCCTTTTTCGTAAATTTAACGATTCGGGCAGGTTCAGAAGATCAGTTTGAGTTAAACGGTGATCCAAATCTAATTCCTCCGAGTGCATTCTCAGTGGTGCCGGGAAGCAATGGAGATTATGTATTTGCTCAAATACAATACACAACTGGTCAGGTTCCTGCGAACCAGGCTAATATCGTAACGAATTTCAGCGACGAGCTTTTCCACCTTGGTATAACAAACCGATCTACTTCTGCTTCGGCCAACTTTGGATACTTCTCAGCATTTAGCTACCTCAACATTGGTAAAAACTTTGAGGTATGTCTTAACGACTCTGTGGTGCTTGACGCCGGGCCGGGTAAAACGGCTTATAACTGGAGTACCGGTGATACCACTCAAACTACCACCGTTTATGAGCCGGGAACTTATTTTGTAGAAGTTTTTAGCGGAACAGATTGTTTTGCCACCGATAGTATTGTAGTAGATTATTACCAGCTTCCTGTTGATCTGGGTCCTAATGATACCATTTGTGAAAACACAAGCCTGATAATTTCGATTGATGGCAATTATAATTTTTCATGGCAAGATGGCTCTAATGAAAGCTTTTTTGAAGTAACCGAAGCAGGAACTTACTGGGTAGATGTATCAGATTTTCAAGAGTGTGCATTGCGCGACTCAATTGATATAGCAATTAGCCCCCGACCTGAAACACCGGAGCTCACCGGTGAAACAGCCTATTGTGAAGGAGAGACGATTGAGCTTTTCATGAATGACTTTGACAATGCCAATTACAGGTATATTCTGCCTTCCGGCGATATAGTCTCAGGACAAAATCTGGTTATTAACAATGCAGTTCCTTCACAAAGCGGAATGTATTACGGATACTATGTAGAAGAAGGATGTGAGACATTTAACGATTCACTTGAAATTACTATAAGCCCTGCTCCGGAAGTAGATCTTGGTGACGATATATCTGTATGTGATGATGTGGAGGTAGTTCTCGACCCAGGCGCGCTTAATGGCGATCCGGAATGGCAGGATGGCTCAACCACTAACACATTTTCTGTTCAGGAATCGGGAACTTACATTTTAACTGTAACCAATGATATTGGCTGTAGCGGTAAAGATACCGTTGAAGTTGTACTTAGATATACTCCAGCAACTCCCGTTGTAACAGGTGATTTGGTTTATTGCGAAGGAGAAACTATTGAGCTTTCTACCCCATTTGAAGAAGGTGTTTTCTATTTATGGAATAGACCGGACGGCACTTCTTTTGGAACTACCGAAAATGGAGAATACGTTATGGAAAATGCAACTTTAGCCGCGGACGGAATATATTCTGTAAATGCCCAGAATCTAGGCTGCTTTTCAGGAACGGCTACCTTTACGATTGATGTAAATCCCAATCCGGTTTTTACTTTAAGATCTGATACGACCATTTGCGATGAAGAAACTATTGACATCGCGGGTCCGGCCGGTAACGAATCCTACAGCTGGAATAATTCAGAGACTACTCAAAATATTACAGCAGGTGCGGGTATTTACGAACTTACGGTTACAGATGCCAACGGTTGTACAGCCACTGATGCTGTAGAAATAACAGAGCAGGGGCCTAATGCGGCATTCACCGTATTGCCTTCGCTCATAGGAAATCCCGGAACGATTTTCACCTTTCAGGACAATTCTGAGGCCGGCTTGCTATCCATCATCACCTGGCTTTGGGAATTTGGCGATGGAAGTATTGATTTGAATCAAAATGCCGTTTACGAATATGATCAATCGGGAACTTTTCCGGTAACCTTAACCGTTCAGGACGAAGGCGGCTGTGAAGACAAGGCAGTTCAAGTTGTTACTATTCGTGATGCATTTAAAATCCCCGAAGGATTTTCTCCGAACAGCGATGGTGTAAATGATGTGTTTGAAATTCAGGGTCTCGATGGACTTTCGAATGTATCTATTCAGATTTTCAACCGATGGGGAGCCGTCGTTTTTGAAAGCAACAATTACGGACCCGGCAACTTCTGGGATGGAAAAGATAACACTGATGGAACTTTCTTCTATGTACTAAAGGTACCGAATACAAAACCGGTGAGTGGCTCTGTAACCATCGCGAGGTAAAAATCAATGGACGAATCGGAGGAGAACGAGAAAAAGGAACCCGACACAACCTGGAAATATATTCAAAAATACTTCCCTGATGTATGGCAGTATCTTGTTCTTATTTTGATCATAATCCTTGCAGCAATATTTATTCTTTAATAAAAAAAGAGGGCACTTAGCCCTCTTTTTTGTTGTTAGTGAATATGTTGCCCCTGAATTAAACCTTGGAGCTGCTGCACGCTTTATCAACACAAGTTACATTATTTGTGTTTTTTATACCGGGATATCCTTTTTCAATATTTGTTACGTTTTCGTACCCACGAGATTTGAGAATAGCCGCGGCTATCACCGAACGATAACCACCTGCGCAGTACAAATAAGACCTATTAGTATCATCGTACTCGCTCATTTGCTTATTAATAAAATCAAGAGGTCTGTTCTCTGCATTCTCTACATGGCCTGAGTCGTATTCTCCTTCCTTGCGCACATCAATCACATTGAGTTTTTTTGCTTTAAGCTTTTCTGAAAAAACCTCTGGAGAAATACTTTCAATCGTATCAATCTCTTTACCGGCATTTTTCCATGCTTCGAAACCACCTTCTAAAAATCCTATGGCGTGATCGTATCCTACACGAGCCAGTCGTGTTACCACTTCCTCTTCTCTCCCCGGGTCGGCAACGATTAGAATGGGTTGCTTGATATCCGGAATCAGAGAGCCTACCCAAGGGGCAAAACCACCATCAATACCTATAAAAATTGCGTTTGGAATAAACCCTTTAACGAATGAGTCCTGGTGTCTGGTATCTAAAACGAGTGCTCCGGTTTCATTGGCTGCAGCCTCGAAAGCCGCAGGTGAAAGTGCCTTAAGGCCTCTATCCAGAACTGTATTGATGCTTTCATATCCATCTCTGTTCATCAATACATTCTTTGGAAAGTATGATGGAGGTGGAGCCAAACCTGTTGTTACCTCTTTAACAAACTCGGCCTTAGACATATCTGCACGGAGTGCATAATTTGTACGCTTCTCCTCTCCTATGCTTCCCACAGTTTCTTTGCGCATGTTTTTACCACAAGCAGATCCGGCACCATGTCCAGGATAAACGACCACGTCATCCGGTAAAGTCATAAGCTTATTTCGCAGAGAATCGTATAATGTCTCTGCCAGTTCTTTTTCTGTTAAATCAGACTTAACAGCTAAATCAGGGCGACCTACATCTCCAAGAAACAAGGTGTCACCTGTAAAGACAGCTTTTTCATTTCCTTCTTCATCCAAAAGTAAATAAGAAACACTTTCCATTGTATGACCTGGAGTATGTAAAACCTTAATACTTACATCCCCTACTTTTAGCACTTCATTATCATTTGCGACGTGCGCCTCAAAACCCGGTTTAGCATTCGGACCAAAGACTATGGTGGCTCCTGTTTGCTTAGCCAGATCAATATGTCCTGAAACGAAATCAGCATGAAAATGCGTTTCAAGAACGTACTTAATCTTTGCGTTATCACCTTTGGCCGTTTCAATGTAGGGTTGCACTTCACGGAGCGGATCTATAACTACCGCCTCTCCTTTGCTCTCGATATAGTATGCACCCTGAGCTAAACAGCCTGTATATATTTGTTCAACTTTCATATATTTTTGAATTAAATCGTTAGTAAAACTTGTAATTTCAAATCTATGCAAAGATCGCAATCTCTGCTAAAACAATACGTGACTGTGGTTACATTTCAATTTATACTGTTATCAGAAAAGTTTATAACCATATCTCTTTTAAGAGAATATAGAGGCCCATTGCGAGCACGAACCACCCAAAACCGGCTTTTAACTTCGCTCCGGGAATTTTTTTAGAAAGCGCATTGCCAATAAAAATTCCGACGATAGAAATTAGGGTAAAAATTAATAAAAAGGACCAATCTATGGATCTGGTGAAAACATCGCCCAGAAAACCTATAAGGCTATTGGCAGCAATTATCAGCAGAGAGGTTCCAACGGCCAGTTTCATGTTGAGTTTTGAAAAAACAACCAGAGCCGGCACAATCATAAATCCGCCCCCTACGCCTACCAATCCTGTGATTAAGCCAATACCCAATCCCTGCAACAGAATGATTAGGAAACTGGCCTTTTGAGTTTCGTCATCTTTAACATCATTGCTCGATTTTCGACCTTTTATCATGGACACAGCAGCCAAAATCATGATAACCGCAAATAATAGCATGAGAAAAATATCTTTGGTAACGGTGAAAGTTCCAATTGACATAATTTCTTCAGGTATGGCCGGCACAACAAACTGTCGAGTGAGATAAACTGCAATTGCGGCTGGAATTCCAAAACCGATAGCGGTTTTTACATCAACCAGATTACGCCTGTTGTACATAGCAGCGCCTACAGCCGATGTAGATCCTACTACAAAAAGCGAGTAGCCTGTAGCAACTACGGGAGAATAATGCAAGAGGTAAACCAGTACAGGAACCGTAACGATTGAGCCTCCACCTCCCATCAGTCCGAGTGAGAGGCCGATGAAAAGTGCTGCTATAAATCCGATTATTTCAAACATTTACCAGAAATATTTTATGCAAAAGTGCACATTTCGAATTCATTATGGCGTGACACGCATCACACCACCTTACGCTTATTGAGATCTATTACTTTCACGAGGTTTCGCTCCAGTTGTATGGCGCCATGCTGCTCAAGCTTTTTAAGGAGTCTGGAAACCACTTCGCGAGCAGTGTTCAGGTCATTTGCTATTTCCTGATGAGAAACGGGAATCTCTGCTCCATTCCCTACCATCTTTTGCTTTAGGTAAAACACCAGGCGCTCATCCATATTCATAAATGCCACATGATCTAAAGTAAGGAGTAATTCATCAAAGCGATTACGGTATGTGCGCATTACGAATTGATTCCAGGAAGGAAAGATTTGCATCCACTTATTAATTAACTCAAATGGTATTGCAATATACGTGGAGTCTGTTTCGGCAACAGCAGTAATCTTACTCTGCTCGTCCTGGAGTGCGCACATAATGGAAATGGCACAAGCCGTTCCCGGTTCCAGATAGTAGAGCAAAAATTCCTTTCCCGATTCGTCTTCGCGGTAAATCTTAATGCGACCATCGATAACGAGAATCGTATTTCTTATTTTGTCACCTGCTTGAATGAGTACTTCTCCAGCTTCAACTTCTATAACTTTTCCGCTATCGAGTATTGCTGTATTTAGTTCATCGCCGAAAGTCTCAAAACGCGCTTGTAATAAATTTCTTGTTGAAATCATAAAAATCGCCTTTGCGATAGCAAATATATTTTTTTTAGGTTAGGAACAGATCATTTGAAGTTGTGCAAGGACCTAAATAGCTTATATTTGTGGCTGAGTGAAATAGGCATTTTTACTTTTTATCAAAACGTCGTAAAAAATATGAAAGCGTGCATAAGTTTGTTATAATTATAGATGATGATCCTATTTCAGTATTGGTTTGTGAAACCATGCTCAGTAAATGTGCCTTTGCCGAAAAGGTGAAATCTTTCAACAATGCAGTGGATGGTCTTGCCTTTTTAGACAAGCATTATTCGGATGGGAATGAGCTGCCTGATTTCATTTTTCTTGACATCCAGATGCCTGAGGTTAACGGCTGGGATTTTATGGAAGAATATACTCAAAACGACAAAATACCCGTTAGAACTCCACATGTGGTGATGCTATCTGCAACGTTTAATCCTGAGGACCAAAAAAGGGCAAAGGACCACCCATTGATTATAAACTTCTTATCAAAACCAATTACAAAAGAAGCGCTTGATAATTTGAGTGAATCAAAATAAGCAATGGCTACTGCGCATTCTGAAACGGCTAAAAAATACCATTCACTCAGTGAACTGGCCGGTAGTATAAGCAGTCAGTTGCAAAAAACTTATTCCAAATCGTATTGGATTACGGCCGAAATCAGTAAGCTCAATTACTACCCTCAAAGTGGTCATTGCTATCCACAGCTGGTTGAAAAAAAGGATGGGAAAATTGTAGCCGATCTGAAGGGTTTTATTCTGAAGCGAACATTTCAGGATATTAGGAAGAGCTTTCTAGAGATTACGGGGAAAGAACTTAACGACGGAATGCAAATTCTCTTTCGGTGCAAATTGAGTTTTCATGCCGTTTATGGCTTGTCCCTTAACATTCTCGATATAGAACCATCGTTTACCCTTGGCGAGATGGCGCGAATGCGTCAAGCAGCTATAAGCCGGTTAAAAGCAGAAGGTATTTTCAATCAAAACAAGTTGCTTTATCTACCTATGCTGATACAGAAAATCGCCATCATTTCTGTCGAGACGAGCAAGGGCTACCAGGACTTCCGTAACATATTAGGGTCTAGTCCATTAGGTAAGAACATCAGCTTGAGTTTATTTCCTGCATTATTGCAGGGCGATGCAGCAATAGGCAAAATCATTTCTGCCCTTACCAGCATTCAAAACTCAGGAATTGAGTTTGATGCCGTGGCTATAATAAGAGGTGGTGGCGGCGAAACGGGTTTAGATTGTTATGACAGCTACGAGCTGGCACGTATCGTTAGTTTGTTTCCCATACCTGTACTCACCGGAATAGGTCACGCGAGTAATCTCACTGTGGTAGAGCAGGTTGCATATAAAAACCTAATTACTCCCACCGATCTGGCGCGTAATATTATTCAGGGATTTACCGATTTCGCCTTAAGGATCAATAAAGCAAAGCGGAGTCTTATGATTTTCAGAAAGGGGTGGTTTAAGATGACATTGAATGCCCTTGAAAGTAATTCGGAAAAACTTATAAGAACGGTTAACGACCACTTAGACGAGGAGAAACAGTTAATTCGAAATCAGGCCAACCGAATAAGTAATGGCGTAGAAAACGCGCTAAGTGAAGCCAAAGTTTCAATTAATTACAAACGTCCTATTCAGCTTAAAACTGCCGTTAAAAATGACTTTGATAAGCGGAATAGATTGCTGACAATGCTCAAACCTGAAATTGGCCTCCAGGCGAAACGGAGAGTTGAAGCTTCCGCTAAAAAATTAGAGCATATTTCTGACAAGCTGCGTATTTTAGATCCTGTAAATACCTTGAAGCGCGGTTTCAGCATTACCACACACAATGGTAAACCAGTAACCGATGCATCAAAAATAAAAAAAGGAGATCAGCTGGAAACCCGCCTTTGGAAGGGAACGATTAAAACCACGAAAGATTAGAAGCCATGGCAAAAAAAGAAAGATACGAAGATCAGATTGAAGAGCTCGAGGAAATAATATCAGCGATAGAAGACGAGAGTGTCTCTGTAGACGAGCTTTCAGCAAAAGTAAAACGTGCGGCACAACTTATCAGAAATTGCCAGGCAGTGCTTAAGAATACAGAGAAGGAAGTTGATGATATTTTAAAGGAAATTGAGGAAGGGTGAAAGTTTAATGTTCAATGTGTGAATTTTCAATGTGTGAATGTTCAATGTGTGAATGCTCAATGTGTGAATGTTAAATGTGTGAATGTTCAATGTGTGAATTTTCAATGTGTGAATGTTCAATGTGTGAATGTTCAATGTGCGAATGTTCAATGTGTGAATGTTCAATGTGTGAATGTGTGAATTTTTAAAAAGGTAAGGTTTATAGTTTAATATTAGAATTACGATTGAGGGTATTGTGGAGATAGCGGCAACTCGATATGGCTGCAATTCTTAAGCTTTCAGTCGCAATTGGAAATTGATTTTAATTCAAAGGTATCTTCACGGAAACGATATATCTGATGGATGAGATCCTTGCATCTTGAGGAGTGTTGGGATACTTAATCAAACGATGCTTACAGCGTCTTTGTCAGAAACGAAGAATCTCAGAGGTGTACAATTAGTAAATTATAGATTTATTATAAAAAGCTGACTTAGAATTTCTTACTGATTCAAAACCAGCTTTCTAGTCTGAATGCTTTTATTTGTCTCAATCCGTATAACATAAAGCCCTTTGGACAAGCCGGACAGGTCCAATAAAGATTCTCTCTTTAGAATAGGCGCTGTAAAAACATTTTTCCCTGTTAGATCAACGATCGAAACGCTGGCATTTTCAAGAAGTGTTTCTAATTCCAGTGTTACCGCTTCTTGTGAGGGGTTTGGGAAAATGCTCATAGCTATGGGTTCTTCTTCTCCTTCTTCAACTCCGGTTGGATTACCAAACTGATATACCCGAACCAGACCGGCACTACTTGTTTTGATGGAGGTATGCGGTGCCCCGGAAACGAAGGTGTTTCCGTCAGCATTGAGAGCGACCGAATAACCGAATTGGCCTTCCACGAAATCCCCCAGAATAGTCTCTCCCCATTGTTGCCAGTCTGAATCCTCATATCGAAATACGCTTACAGAGCCCCCCTGCTCAACATCATCACTATAGAAAATGGAACCTACGGCAAAGGTATTTCCATCTCCACTCAAACTAATGCTGGCGCCCAATAAATCCTGATCTCCACCAATTATATTACTGCCCACTTGTGTCCAGTATTGAGTAGGTTGCAATTCAAACACCTGAGCCAAACCGTTAGCAAGTGGAGCATGAACACCAGGGTTTGAAAAGGCAACCTTCTGCCCATTGTCACTCATGCTAATATTAGTACCTACCCCCTGATAATTAAATGAACCCTTGATACTCTCGCCTTGCTGAACCCAGAATGCATCTTCGAACTTATAAACGAATATTTTACCCTTATTAATTCCTGTTTCACTATCCTGTGGCGCGCCTACAGCCAAAAAACTTCCATCTCTTGTTATAGATACCGTTCTGCCAAAAAAGTCACTTCCGGGGTCTGTTCCTTTTACAGCTTGACCTTTCTGAACCCACGCATTATCTTCGAATGTAAATACTTTTGCATACCCCTGAGTAAGGTTTGGAAATGACCCTCTGCCTTGAGCACCTACCGCAAGAGTGTGTCCATCATAGCTGAGTTTCAATGACCGCCCAAAAGAGTTGCTCACAGTGTCCTCTACGAGGTAATCACCCCATTGTTGCCAGTCTCCTAATTAATAATGATATACCTCAACTCGCCACGAGCTAATCGAAAGATTGTCGTATGAGGCAGCAGCAACCGTATTTCCATCACCGCTCATAGCGATAAAATGGCCAAAATGAGAATGATTTGGGTCACTGATTATAGATTCACCTTTAAGCAACCATATTCCATTCTGGTTTTCATATATTCTGAGTTCACCTAGATTGCTAGCTAATCCCTGAATGGGCGCTCCAATAGCAATTACTTGACCGTCATCGCTAATTTGCACGTCAAATCCGACAAGATCATTCTCCTGAACACCGGAGATGTCCTGCCCGACCTGAGACCATTGAGCTTGACAAAGACTAGAAATTAACATTAAAAAAACGACAACAAACGTGAGAGAAAAAGTATAATTGATTTTCATAACGAGGGATTTTAGAGTTTCAGATTGATTGTGATTTGATTATACTTTAAACATAACACATTCATATACAACATCCTCCAGCAAATCAATAAAAGGGAGTGGTTGGCTATTCAACGGTTGATAATGGTAAAAAATTGAAAAAATTACTTGTTCACAATTTATAGCCGCGACTTAATCAATTTATGGACAGCAGTTTAGCTCACACCAACATCCTCAGAACATCTGGTATGTAAGCGAAAACCACTCGTTATGAGGAATTTCTAATTGCACTTTTAAATAAAAAAGCGGAAAGAATTTTAATTCCTTCCGCTTTTTAATAGCTAATTTGTATTTCCGGTTAAGGCTAGATGCCCAGCGAATTCACACTTTTAACATTCATCATTCACACATTCATCATTCACACATTGAACATTCACACATTCATCATTCACACATTCATCATTCACACATTCATCATTCACACATTCACACATTCACACATTGAACATTCATTCTACATTTTAGGTTCTTCACTTTTCAAATGTTTTGAAAGAAAGCTTTCCATTGCACCATAGAACTCAAAACGGTTTTCTTCATTTCTAAAGCCATGACCTTCATTGTCTTTTACAAGATACTCTACCTCTACTCCGCGCTCTTTCATAGCAGCTACCATCTGATCGCTTTCATCTTTATTAACACGTGGATCCTGTGCGCCCTGAGCGATAAAAAGTGGCTGTACGATTTTGTCGGCATGAAAAACCGGAGATGCATCTTTAAGCATTGTAGAATCTGCAGGATCCTCAGGGTTTCCGACCATTTCATACATCATTTTTTTATAAGGTTCCCAGTAAGGTGGAATTGTGCCCATAAAGCTAAACAGGTTTGAAACACCTACGTAGTCAACTCCACAAGCGTAAAGTTCAGGAGTAAAAGTAAGTCCCGCCAAAGTAGCATAGCCACCATAACTCGCTCCATAAATTGCTATGCGGTCTTTATCGCCAATTCCTTTGTCAACTATCCAGTTAACCCCGTCGGTAATATCGTCTTGCATCTTTTTACCCCATTCGCGGAAGCTGGCCTCCCAAAAGTCACGGCCATATCCTACAGATCCACGGAAATTCATTTGCAATACGGCGTAACCACGGTTTGCCAGAAACTGAACTTCGGGATTAAAGCCCCAGGTATCACGAGCCCACGGTCCACCATGTGGATTTACAACCACCGGTAAATTTTTAGCTGTTTCCATGGTGTAGCCTGCCGGCAAAGTAAGATAACCGTGAATGGTCAATCCATCTCGCGACTGATATGAGATAGGATTCATTGAAGCCATGTTCTTCTCTTCGATCCACGGAGATGGGTTTGCAATATCGGTAACTTCACCGGTGGTGCGATCAAACAAATAGTATTCGCCCAATGATTTATCTCCGTAGGTGCGAATAATAAACTTGTCTTCAGCATCATTAGAAGAAGTCATGAAAATTTCCATTCCGGGAAATTGCTTCTCAAGCTTGGCGAATATCGCCTTGTATTCCTCATCAAAAAAGTGACGTTCTTGCTTCACTCCAGTGTAAGAAGCCGCAATAAGTTTCTTGTCTTTCTTGCTGTAATTTAAACCATCTACATCGTATTCATCACTTTTAAAAAGTACCTCTTCTTCTTTGCCTGTTTTGGGATCAAAGATTACAATCGCAGCTTTATCGCGTCCAATATTGCTTCCTGCATAGAGTTTCTTATTATCGAATGTGAAAAACTGAGGAGACATTGTTTCCTTGAAATTCGTGGTAAGAACCGGTTTAAATTCTTCATCTTCAGTATCACGGTATAAAAGCGAAGTATTGACACCATCGCTGGTTGAAGCCACGCGGAGTTTACCCTCATGGTCAGTCATCCAGCTAGTAATGTTGCCGGGATTTTCGGCTATCATCTCCATTTCACCGGTATTGATATTTAAGCGGTAGGCGTCAAAAATTTGCGGATTACGCTTGTTTAAACCTACGATCATAAAATCTTTATCATTTTCCAGATCATCAATAATCTGGCTTCGTACTCCTTCCTGTCTGGTAAGTGGGGTAAGATTTTCACCATTGGCATCAACTGCTACCAGGTAAAAATTCTCATCTCCATTATCGTCCTTTAGATAGACGATACGGTTATCATTTGCCCAGAAATAGCCTGAGATATCTCTATCGGTCTGGCCGGTGATTCGGGTAGCTGAATCGCTTCCCACCTCTTTAACATAGATATTCATACGATTCTCCCAGGGAGCCGTATATGAATAGTGTTTCCCGTCAGGGGATATTTGAAAAGAAGACATTTCGGGATTTTTGAAAAAATCTTCAATGGGTATTTTTGGTACTTCTACGATGGTGTCGGTATTCATTTCTTTGGTTTCTTTAGAGCCGGAGCAGGACGAAAGGATTACAGTCCCAAAAAGCGCAGCATAAAACAGTGTTTTCTTCATGGTTTGGTTTTTGCTCCAAAAATGACGAAAAAGAATTGTTTGTATTAAAAAAATGTGATAAACGGTTTTAATCCGTTTCAAAGAGCAAAACAAGAAAGAAATTTAATGTGGTCAAAGGTATTGCTTGAAGAATGGCTAGGATTTACAATAATTTCGCAAATGAGAACATTGAATAAAAAAAGTCCGAATTGGATATGGAAAAACTCCTGAAAGAAATAAGAAGTTGCACCATTTGTGCGGAGAGATTGCCACTAGGTCCACGACCGGTTCTTCGCGCCTCAAAGAACAGCAAAGTAATTGTAGTTGGTCAGGCTCCCGGCACGAAGGTGCACGCCTCGGGAATTCCGTGGGATGATCGCAGCGGCAAGACTTTGCGGGAGTGGCTTGATGTTTCTGATGCAGATTTCTACAATGCCGAATTATTTGGAATTATACCTGCAGGTTTCTGCTACCCCGGCAGGGGAAAAGGCGGTGACCTCCCTCCCATGCCCATTTGTGCACCTACCTGGCACCCCAGACTTATTGAGCAAATTGAGGGTGACCCCTTATTTTTGCTAATTGGCCAATATGCGCAGCGATACTACCTGGGAAAGACGATGAAGAAGAATCTGACTGAAACGGTAGCCCATTATGACGAGTATTTACCAAAATTCTTTCCGCTGCCCCACCCTTCTCCGCGCAACTTGATGTGGCAAAGGCGGAATCCATGGTTTGTTGGGGAGGTGGTTCCTGCTTTGAAGGAAAAGGTTCATAAGATTGTTTTTCTGTAGGATTTTTTATCCTGGATAAATCCAAATTAATTGTGTTTGATAGAATAAATTCATCGCCATTGAAAACTCGATCGAACTGGACTGATAAATTTTTAAATCTTTACGCCTGCACTATTTTTAATACTGATATGGAGACGGTGTTGTTCAATCTTTTATTTTCTTCTTCCTTTTGTCTTGAAACAAAAGGAACAAAAATTCAAGAGCTAAAAAAAGCTTCTTCCCGCTCTGGAAAAAGCACGATCTCGATCTGAAAGTAGTGCACTAGGGTGCAAACGTAAACGCCTTTCAGTCGGAATCTGTACTTTTTCCATTCACAACCCACGCCGGCCCGCCTTTTAGCTCAAGGCCAACGCACTTCTACATCCGTCATAGTTGATAAGACTATAACCATATTTGGAAAAAACCAAACATCCAATTCATAATGTGGATACAGTAGCGTTTTTTGAGATTATCCCTATTTCACCTCTGCTCTGCTTAACAAAAGAAAAGAGCTTTATGCTGGGGAATAGCTTTATGCCGCAAGCCGCAAGTGGAGAGTCCGTTTTTGTGATGATTTGAACATCAAGTGAGGCTGTGAAATAGTCTCAAAACTTTTGGAATGGACATTCTATGTGGGATTAATTACTCACCTTTACATTACTTTTAAAATGTGAATGAAGGACGAATATTTTACGGATTTCCAATGGGAATCGTGGGCAGATAAGCTGGCTGAGAATAATTTTGTAATTCTCGATGACTTTCTCAATGTGACCCTTCTTAAAAAGATTCAAATTTTTCTCAGACTCAAGCTCGAAGAAGAAGAGTTTAGAAAAGCCGGAATTGGTGCACTGAGTGATTTTCAGCTTGATCGTTCTATTAGGGGCGACTGGATTTACTGGCTTGACAAATCGCGCGATCAGGAAATAAATGAGTTCTATCTGCTGATTGATGAGTTGACTGCTCAGATGAACAGGCTTTGCTATCTGGGTGCGCTGGGGTGCGAATTTCATCTCGCCCATTATCCCGAAGGGACATTTTACAAACGGCACTTAGATCAGTTTAGGGAACGTAGCAATAGAATTCTATCGGTAATCTTTTATGTAAATGAAACCTGGGATGTTTCCAATGGCGGACAGCTCCGCGTTTTTAATCCCAATGAATCATTTGTTGATATTGATCCCCTACCAGGGAGAATGGTTTTACTGCGCAGTGATATTGTGGAGCATGAAGTTAGAAAAACGGCAGCCAGCAGATACAGCGTTACCGGCTGGCTTACTAAACATCCTATTGGTGTGAGTTATCTGGGGTAATTACGAGTCGTGAGGTTGCGCAACCTTTTCCACACTTTAGCTCTTCAAGAATCGAGGTTGGCATATTTTCAGAGTGGCTATTAAATTGATAACTAGATATTTAATAAAATTAAAAATCTTAAGGATCAATTGTTGCGCGGATTATGCCTAACCACAAATAAAAAACAATGAGAATAGTAGGAATTATATTGCTCGTACTGGGTATTATCGGATGTATCATTTTTGGAATTCAAGCTGCCGGCGATTCAGAATCATTCAGCCTATTTGGGGCAGATATAACCGTAAGCAGTGCCAATTGGACTCCCCTTATCGTGTCAGCGATCGTACTGGTGATCGGAATATTCATGTCGCGATCGGGTAAATAAAACCAACAAATTATAAGTTCAGTCGGTCCCTCCATCAATATTTGATGCCGTTTAAATTTCATTTTTCTGAAATTTATTGAATGGTTGGAAATAATGATGTCAAATGCTACTTTTGTCGCCCTATCTATTACACACTCGGGGTGTAGCTCAGGTGGTAGAGTGCACGTCTGGGGGGCGTGAGGTCGCAGGTTCAAGTCCTGTCACCCCGACTTAATTTTAAAGAATAATGAAAGCCTGTAGATCTTTTGGTTTACGGGCTTTTTTTTGGTTTGGGTGTTTAGGGTTGGATTTGCCAGAGATAAAGTAGGCTACCTGAAAGAAGTTTTTAACGCAGCATTTCAAAGAAAGTGTTTGCAGTTTTCATGACTCAAATACTCAGAATTAACTTTTGCAAATCCACCAATGTAAAAGGCTTTTGCATAAAAGAATCAATACTGTGCTCCTCTTCCGCTTTTTCTTTCATATTCCAGCCGGTTACAGCTACTATTTTTATTTCTTTTCCAAACTTATTCCTAACAGCATTTGCTAACTCCCATCCATTCATTTTGGGCATACCAATATCTGTAAATACAATGTCACATGGGTTGTTCTCCAGGTATTCCAGAGCTTTCTTAGCGCTATTTACAGCGCTGCACTGGTGACCGAGAGATTCTACCATCATGCGCGATGACTTGGTAATAATAAAATCATCATCCACCCATAGTACCTTATATAATGCCTTTGCTTTGGATTCGGGTTCAATTAATACTTTCACATCATCTTGATGACTTTTTGGAAAAGTCAGCTCGATAGTAGTGCCTTTACCCGGCACAGAAGATTGAACCTGGATATCTCCTCCACATTTTTTTACAATGCTATAAGCACCGCTCATTCCCAGCCCTCTACCTAATTCATAGCCTTTTGTTGTGAAAAACGGTTCAAATATTTTCATCCTGGTCTCAGCATCCATACCAGTTCCGGTATCAGTAAAAGATGCGTATACTACGTCTGCCTTTTTTCCAGTCTTAATTAGTAGCTCTCCGCCTTCCGGCATTGCTTCGATGCTATTTTTAATTAAATTAAACACCACCGATTTTAACTCCCCAACATTGCAACGGATTCGTGAAATTTCTTGAAAATCAGTTTCAATGGCTATCCTCAATCCTTCTTTTTCCATTTCGTCCTTCCAGAGAGGACGCGACTGAGTTAAGCTTTCTTCAATCAGTTTATTAAAATCGATAAGACTTGTGTTATCCTCTTCGTTTTTGGTGTCTCCAAATTTTTGCAATGCACTTACTCTGGCGGCGGTATCACTTATTATAGCTGCAATATCATTCAATCGTTCCCGGCTGCCGGCTGTCAAATCACTTTGAAGCTTTACTTCCTCCAGATTTCCTATCATTTCCTGAAGTGCGTTATTAAAATCATGGGCAATAGAGGAAGACATTTCTCCGATTGCTTTTAGTCTTTGGTGCTTGAGCTGAGCCTCTTCAAATAATTTTTGTCGTGTAATATCCTGATTAGTTCCCGAGAAGCTTTCTACCTCACCATTATCTCTGAATGTGGCGTCAAAAATTGATCTGACCACTTTTTGATCTTCACCGGGAATACAAACTCTAAATTCTATCTCATGCGCAGATCCCGGTTTGATTGCTTTTTTAAGAAAACTATTAAACACCTCCATGTCATCAGGGTGTACTCTGCTCATAAGTTCAGAGTTGTAGGCAGGAGCGCCCTCACCCGAATCGAAACCCCAGATATGAAACATTTCTTCCGACCATACTATTTGATTTGTGGCAGGAAGAAAAATCCAGCTCCCAACTTTTGCCAACTTCTGGGCTTTATTTAGTTCCTTCTCTGTTTTCTCTAATTTTAGTTTGGCTTCTAGCTTGTCTTCTTCATTCTGCTTTTGCTCGGTGATATCAATAAAAATAGTTACGATTTCAATAATTTCTCCATCGTGGTCAAGCACAGGAAATCCGTTAATCATTACCCACAATATATCATCATTACCGGGTCTGTAAATTCCTGCAAGTTGATTTCTTATAGGTGCTTTAGTTGTTGCGATCCTGTTCACCGGATACTCAGCGATGGGTAGCGGAGAATTATCGGAGTCTACAAAGTTCCAATCAGGGTCAATCGCTGTTCTTCCCCTTAACTGCTCATCGCTCAAGCCCAATATTTCAGAAGCCCGGCTATTATTCTGCACAATAGAAGTATCAGATGAATGAACGACAACGCCGGCTTCCATATTGAGCATCAGTATGTGAAATCTTTCCTTGTAATCTTCAGCATCTTCTTTCGCCGCTTTCAGTTCTTGTTCTGACTGATAGCGCTCACTAATATCACGAATTACTCCTATCAGTAGTCTTTTTCCCTCAGAGTTGATAAATCGTGTCTTTCGAGTAGATATTCTTCTCGTATGACCATTTCTTACGGTTATTGATTCTTCATTAATATTTTCTACTCCGTCGGCCAACACCTCCTTATCAATTTTCAAAAAGCTCTCTCTTTCTTCTTGCGAAACATCTTCAGCAAGTGTTTTTCCTATAATATTTGCTCTGTCAAGCTCAAAGAGTTCACAGAAGGCATCATTTACATCAAGTAGTCGGCTTTGGTCGTCCTTTATAAATATCGGGTCCCCGATATTGTTCATGATATTTCTCAAGAAGTTTTCGCCTTTCGCTGTTTTGTCTTTTTCTCTCTCGAGTTCATCCTCGGGGAATGGCGAAAGCAATTTAAGTCTGGCAATCTCCTCTTCTAACTCTGTATATGTAGGCTTTTTCCCTGATTTCATTTCTATCTTGTGCCATCGGCCTTATTTAGAGTATGGATGCAACTGTTCTAAAATTTCTACTCCCTTTCCTTTATAACGTAAAGCTATGCTGGGTAGTTACGAAGTCAAAATTAATTCACCAGGAGCAACAAACTGAAAAACACAATCACAATATTTATCTGCAATGAATTGCTATTTTGTCAAAATAATTCCTGTTTATATCATTCAAATGAACTCTCCTCCATATCTTCATCACTCCCTAATCTCTTCGCTAAATATAGCTATTTAATAAAAACGGCCACTGGTCAGACTTAAAATCCTCTATTCTGATAAAAGTGCCAGGCCTCTTTATTCAACCAGAACGAAATAGACACAGGAATACTTTGTAATTCGAAGGACATTCACTAATCAATTGGACTCCGTTCTAATTTAACGAAAGATGCAACTTAGAAGCATAATTTAGAAAGGAGAAATTTCCAAATTATAATTTTAAAGGAAAGGCAAAAGCGACTGGCTTAATGGATTCTACAAATTCAAACAACCCAATAGACACGCAGAAATTACTCGATATTGAATTAGACTTTATCTGTTTTATGAATTGATAATCTCATAACAAAAAATATTGCTGGAATATTGATAACAGAATCTGTTCGCGAAAGCATGCTATTCGATTCGCAAGCATAAACAAATCCCTTAAAAAAACTGTTTGTTAAGCTAATATCCTATTGTTTTGTACGGCTATGAGAATGGTTTGGGTGACAAGTGTATCAAGTAAAACGGGGGTTTGAGACCTTCAAACTAATTTATGACGAGAGATCACTCTAGTTCTACAAGCGAGTATAAAAAAACGATAGCCCGATTTGGAATAGGATCGAAAGGGGCTGTTTTTATTTTAATGGGTGGTTTGACTGCCTGGAGTGCCTTCGGGCGCGGCGGCAAAAAAGCAGATAGCAAAGGCGTTATGGAGTTTTTAATTAGCCAGCCCTTTGGAAAAATATTGTTATGGACACTGGCTGCAGGGCTAGCATGTTATGTATTGTGGCGAATGTATCAAGCATTTATCGACCCCGAAAACAAAGGAAATGGACGGCAAGGCTTAGCAGAGAGATTGGGCTTTTTTTGGAATGGTTTGATATATCTCGTTATACTCTATGGTGCAATTAGTGTATTGTTAGGTTTTGGTGGAAGCGATGATGGAAATGAGTCTTTGATTCAAAAACTCCTCAGCAAATCTTATGGACGATGGATCGTTGCCGGTGTGGCGCTCGCCTATCTGGGAAATGCCATTTATCTTATGTTTCTGGCTTATTCAGGAAAGTTCAAAAAAGAAATTGCAGAGTCCGAAATGGACGACAAAGCTCAAAAATTGATGATTAATGCAGGGCGAGTGGGATACACCGCCCTGGGGTTGGTAATGGGTATGATTGCCTTTCTAACTGTACGATCTGCAATTTCATTTGATGCTTCAGAAGCCGGTGGTATTGAAGACGCGTTTACCTTTATTCAAAATGAATTCGGGGCGGTGGCACTCGCAATTATGGCATTAGGCTTGGCTACCTATGGTGTTTTTATGATTATAAAAGCCAGTGAACGCAACATGAAATTTTGATTATAAACTAAAAATCAACCCTAAGAAGGGGGTGCAACCAAAATTGCAAGAATCCCATCATAGAAAAGGCTTCTTGAACAATAAGTTGCTCCTTCAAATGATCTTTCGAATCTATTTCACCAGCTTCCGATACTTAATCCGCTTCGGACCAACATCGCCAAGGCGTTTCTTTTTGTTTTCCTCGTATTCGCTATACGTTCCTTCGAAGTAATACACTTCCGAATCTCCCTCAAAGGCAAGGATATGCGTACAAATACGATCTAAGAACCAGCGGTCGTGACTGATTACAACGGCACATCCGGCAAAGTCCATAATACCTTCTTCCAGTGCGCGAAGTGTGTTAACGTCAATATCGTTTGTTGGCTCATCGAGAAGCAATACGTTGGCCTCAGTTTTAAGAGTCATCGCCAAATGCAGACGGTTTCGCTCACCACCAGACAGTACGCCAACTTTCTTGTTTTGATCTGATCCATTGAAGTTAAACTTCGACACGTAGGCGCGAGAGTTGATTTTGTTTCCTCCCACTTCAATAAATTCTGTACCACCGGATACGACTTCCCAGATGGTTTTATTCTCATCGAGATCGCCGTGAGTCTGATCTACATAACCCAGCTGAACGGTATCACCTACTGTTATTGTTCCCGCATCGGGCTTCTCTTCTCCCAGTATCATTCGGAAAAGCGTGGTTTTACCTGCTCCATTAGGCCCAATAACGCCAACGATTCCTGCAGGTGGAAGATTGAAATTTAGGTTTTCGTAGAGCAATTTATCGCCATATGCTTTTGTGACATTCTCAGCTCTAATTACTTCATTACCCAATCGTTGACCATTTGGAATAGGCAAGGCAAGTTTCGCTTCCTTCTCTGCAGAGCCTTCGCTCATCATCTTATCGTAATTGTTCAAACGCGCCTTGTTCTTTGCGTGGCGTCCTTTCGGATTCATTCGCACCCATTCAAGCTCGCGCTCCAATTCTTTGCGTCGTTTGCTTTCTCCTTTTTCTTCTTGTTGCAGTCGCTTGGCTTTTTGATCTAGCCATGAGCTATAATTTCCTTTCCATGGAATACCTTCACCACGGTCAAGCTCCAGGATCCATCCGGCTACATTATCGAGGAAGTACCTATCGTGTGTTACGGCAAGCACAGTACCTTTATATTGCTGTAAGTGCTGCTCAAGCCACTGCACCGATTCGGCGTCAAGGTGGTTTGTCGGCTCATCGAGAAGCAACACATCCGGCTCCTGAAGTAAAAGTCGGCAAAGAGCCACACGGCGGCGCTCACCACCCGATAGGTTCTTTATTGGGGTATCACCCTCCGGAGTGCGCAATGCATCCATAGCGATTTCGAGTTTTGTATCGAGATCCCAGGCACCAAGCGCTTCAATACGATCTTGAACGGCTGCCTGACGATCAATCAATTTCTCCATTTTGTCGGGATCGTTTAAGATCTCCTCATCCATAAATTTATTGTTGATCTCCTCATATTCGGCGAGTACATCGGTAATTTGCTTCACGCCTTCCATTACCACTTCCTTTACCGTTTTAGAATCGTCGAGGTGTGGTTCCTGCGGAAGGTAACCCACTGAGTAGCCAGGAGACCAAACCACATCGCCCTGATAAGCTTTATCAAGACCGGCAATGATTTTCATTACGGTTGACTTACCAGCGCCATTCAAACCGAGAATACCGATTTTGGCTCCGTAATAAAATGAAAGGTAAATATCTTTGAGAATGTGCTTTCCTGTTGGAGTGGTCTTATTGACCTTCACCATTGAAAAAATGACTTTTTTGTCGTCGCTCATAGTTCGTGCTTTTTTTGGGAATGCAAAGATGGGAAATTTTCTGATGCAAAGGCTCGTGGGTATGGCAGCTATTCGAAGGTGGCATGTTTAGAGTTTTGTGGATACTAGCTGCAAGCCTCAATCCTTAAGCCCCAAGATGTTTATACTTGAAAATATACCTTCAAGAGTTTTAATATCCTGGAGTGCTAAGCACAATGCATAAAAGTAATGAGAGAAATCAACTATATTTGATCCAAACAGAAAAACGATGAAAAGAATTCTACTTTGCCTTATTTTTTCAATTCCATTTATAGTCTTTGGCCAGAATTGGCAGCCAGTAAATCCCCACTGGTCTCCTCAGTTTTCACTAAATGGAGAAGAAAATATTGATTTTAGCATTAAGATTGATTCTGCTGTTATCTCAGGAGAAGATATTTGGTATTATTTGCACCCTACATATAGTAACTGTCAAACTTGTGAATCTCCAATTTCGGAGTGCACTACTGTAGAAGATTTACTTTATTTGAAGCAAATACCGCTATTTGGTGATAGTATTTTACTAAACGAGGATACTTACTCATTTTTCGGTATTAACTTGGTTCTTAAACCAAACATATTTCCAGGTGAATCATATAATTTTACACTGAACGGGGGCCTCGAATTGACAGCGACCTGCTTAAACAATTCTGAGATGGAAGTCTTTGGAGTTTTAGACAGTTTAAAAATGTTTTCGTTTAGCGATGGCAGATCACTTATTCTTTCCAAAAATTATGGTATTGTTAATTATACAGGACTCTCGGGAAATACACAATCTATATTGGGAATTCCGTAATTAGAACTTGGTATTTATTTCCCTGGAATGCGTGACTTTTATAATTTTGAGGTCGGTGATATCTTTATTTATGCAGGTGGCTCTTCTCTAGCTTCAGCTCCGGAAAGCACGGTAGGGTGGTTAACCCGAATTGAAGTTACTGACATAACCCTATTTTCAGATTCGGTTCGAGTAGAATATTCAAATGCAACAAAAAGTAGTACGGGAATTCTCAACCCCACAACTGAAAATTCTTATTCAGAAAATAATACAATGACCGTTATTTATAATAATCGATCCTTACAGGGCCTTATTCCCGGGATGATATCATATGTAATAGACACTGTAAACTTACTTCCTGGTAATAGCTTTTTCCTGATAACAAACCCATTGAGACAAGGCTATGAGGTAATAGAAACGGAACATAATGACCGACAAGGCATTTCGGTAGGAGGATTTACTGCAGATTTTGAAAATTATGACTTTTCGCCAGAAACCGATCAGGTTGAAATTGCTTACCCGCCTGGAATTGAATCACATGCAAAATTTTTAACCTGTGAAGAAATTGAAGAATTTGAAAACTTTCTTTTAAACGATAGCATTATTATAAGTAATGATAGTTACAACGAGCAATGTAATACTTATACGGAATATACAGAAGGCTTGGGGATTACATGCTTCTATGACGATTGTAATTTCCCTTTTTTCACTTACCAGAATCAAACCTTCATGATAGGTTATAAGAAAGGGGAAGAAGAATACGGTAACCTATTCACAATCGGTGAGGTACTTGATACTCGTGAATTATTGACCGAGGCTGAAGTTCAACTTTTCCCAAACCCTGCAATTTCGAGCATAACCATATCCATTCCGGACAGGTATACTAACAGTTTTAATGTTTCAATTACCAACATTTCAGGTAAAAGGGTTCTAGATAGAACTGGAATAACCAACAATAGCTCTATCGACATTGGTAAATTATCTCCTGGCATTTACATTTTGATGGGTACGAATGATAAGTTTACATTCACCCAGAAGTTAGTGGTGGAATAGGGGCAATAGTTTTGAGCATTATCATCTGCTCAGGATCGTCATGAAGCTTGCAGCTTAAGGCTAGAAGCTATTTCCTCCTGCAATCACACTCAAAATTCATTTCATTTATCAGATAAGATCAATAAAAAAAGCAAGTATTAAGGAAATTCAAAAGCCGTCTGGAGCGTTCCCGAAAAGGGATAACCAATTCCTCCTGCATCATAAAGTGTGCAGCTTATCTCAATTTCCATTTTAGCAAAATTCTTCTCAGGCATTGTTGGTTCCGTATACTGATCTATGGAAATAACAGACACTGTAGACGAACTTTGGGAACCCGGGCTGCTTGAATACATATTACCGGCACTGTCTGTGAATTCTAAAATCAAATTAGCCGGATAACTTTCGGGTACCGTTTCCACTAAATCACCCCCAAAGAGGAAAACTTCGGCAGTACAGAGCATTGTTCCATCGTCGGGAGTATCAGGTGTGTAGCAGGCGCTAGTACTACATCCCTCGCCATTAATCATTTCTACACAAATCTCTTCGAAAAGTGCAGTAGCTGGAAAATTAAAATTATCCATATTACCTGTTGCAATGGTCGTATCTCCATATGTCCAGGTATACAACATTTCCTCAGGAATAAATGGAAAGGACGGATAGGCATAAAATGTTGTTGGCGTGATAAAATCCTGAGCGATATTACCAAAACACGGCGAACTTATTCCATCAAAATCAAAACTTCTGGAGGCAGATAAAGTGCAAGGATCGTCATTTACGATATAATCAAGAATGTAATTCCCAGGCTCGGTGATTTCCAAAATCAAAGTGTCGCCGGTGGGTTGAACAGACTCGCCATTTAGAAACCAATCGCCGTTCTGGAAAGAGCTAAACATCATAGCTTTCATGATAAGATTATAATTGAGGGAGTCGCTATTCAGAGAATATTCCCAAGAACTTAGTGCAGAAACCATATTTAATCCTTCTGTATATTCAAAATCCAAAGGAGATTCAACGGTCAACGAATAGGCCGGTCCGCAATCGCTGCAATCTGAGTTTCCAATAAGACCCTGAAGTGTAATAGTTGATTCTGAAATGGTGTAACTGGAAGATTGAACCAGCCCATTCTCGCCAGCAACAAGCTCAAACTGCTCCCCATTAAAATTAATCTGAGATACAAATTCGGCATTACCCAATTGTGATTCAGGCAGTTCATCCTTATCGCATGAAGTAGCAAAAAGCGCGTAAAAAAAAATTATGAAAAGTGAATATTGCTTCATTTATCTAAAGGTGTAATAAAATTTAACAAAGCCCCCAAAGGGTTGCTTTTCCGAAGTGTTCCATTCCTGAAGAGAATAGTTCAGTCCAAAATCAAACTGGAATTGCTCACTCAGGCTGTAGGTATATCCGGCAGACATAAAGTAAATTAAATCGGGTGCATTTGTGGTGTACAAGTAGCCGGTCTCAGAACTGCCGGGCATTATTGTTCCGTCATTAAAAACCAGTTTCTCTTGTTGGGCATTTATCAAAACTGAAGGAGTAAATCCTACAAAGACCTGACTTTGCCCACCGATTCGGTAGCTCAACTTAAGAGGCAATGATAGGAGATCTATTTTTTTGGTTCTAAGCTGTATAGCGTTTTCGTATCGATCAAAACCATAAGAAATAGCCTCACTTTGCTGGCTCCAGCTCAATTTGCCTGACTGCTGATAGGCTATACCCGCTTCTGCCGTCCATTTGTTGAAATGCTTTCGAACTGCAAACCCAAAAGAAGGAGAGGTTTTTAGAATCGTATTTTGCTCAAGGCCAAAAAAGAGGGCATAATCGAATGTTTTTGGCTTGGGAAACTCCATTTTTTCAGCATTCTCCAGGACATTATAATCTAATGTTTCTGTGTTGATTATTGCTCCTAACATATTGATAGCTGATGCTTCATACTTCAACACCATTGGTGTTTCATCTTTTTCAGAGTCAGTAAAAGCAAGAACTTGCTTGTCTTGATTGCTATCGCTTGATATCGAATTCGAATTGTCTGAATCCCCAGTCGACGCAGGATTTGAATTCCCCCCAGACTTTGCCATTATTCCTTCAAAATTCGGAACAGACTCAGTATTATTTAAAACTGGCATCTCTGCTCTATCAGTTTTATCTGGTGTATTTAGATTAGCCTCCTGTTGTGAAGTTGATGAATTGTCTGTTCGATCTTTGGGATCACCAGTAGCAGCTACAACAACTTCAGCGGAAAAAGTACGAGATGCGGTAGTTGGATTCAATCTGGTATTTGTAGGTGTAGATTCTTCGAAAGCATTTTGATCAACTTCATTCTCAGTATTATCTGGATCTATTTCCTTCTGCCCGCTAAGTAAACCCGCTTGCTCAGATTGAGAGTCTCCGGTTTCGAGATTTTTTTGATACTGAGCACTATTGACTTCATTCGCTCCAGAAACCTGTTCACGATCGGTTTCGAAAGTGGAAATGGTTCCTTGTGATCCTTCCGAAGCTAAATTGCTGGCAGGAACAATTTCCTTATTTGATCGGGAATAGTACGCCGCTGTTTCTTCAGCTGAGAGCGTAAATACAGAGTAGCCGACTAAAGAGATAATCAGTAAAGCAATCATTCCTAAAAACCCTCCGGACTTATAGAACGGATTTGGCTTCAGCAACTTATCAAATGTAAGCCAGTCGCTTTCAAAAGTAGGTTCCACCCTATTTTCCAGTCCGTCTTTAAATATTTTATCTAGTTCGTTTTCCATTATGAACTCTTTGTTAATGGGTAATCATCCAGTTTTAAAAGCATCTCCTGTAGTTTTTTTCGCGCTTCCGCCAGATGCCATTTACTCGTACCTTCAGAAATGCCCATCATTCCTGAAATTTCAACATGTTTATATCCTTCAATTGCAAAAAGATTAAAAACCATTCTTGACCGATCAGGAAGCAGACTGATCATTTTCAGCAAATCCTGTTGATTGGTTCCTTCAGCATTCAGGGATATAGCCATCCCTCCTCCAACTCCTTGTTCATCCAGGTTCTCATCCGCAGTTTTCGAATTCCTTCGCTTATAGTCTATAACCTTCCGAACCAAAATTGTTTTAAGCCAGGCTTCAATCTTTTCTTCTTTTGAAGTATCAAACTTCTTAATATTCTCCACTGCTGCCAGTATAGCTATATTAACAATACTCATCGCTTCATTTCTATCTGACACATATCTTATAGCCACTCCAAGCATCCAACCACAGCAATCCTCATAAAGGGCTTTTACAGCTTCTTTTTTACCTTTTTTACACCCTTTTATTACCTGAGAACTAATGGCCATAAATTCAAATAAGTGCGGTGACAATTTGCCACCGCACTTCGATTAATTGTTCACATAACTTAATCTATTCTATCGTTGCAAAACTACTTTCTGCACTTTAGAATTTTGTTTTCCAAGGTATTGAATTAAATAAATACCATCGGTAAGGTTTTCTATATTTATTGATAGGGTGTTTAAGCTATTAACTGTTACGACGTTTTGTTCTAGTACATTTTTACCCGTGATATCAGTAATTTTCACAATTCCGTTTCCACCATTTTTCAAGTTCATCTCCAGTGTTACATTTCCGGTTGAAGGGTTTGGATATACGCCAAGAGGAATCTGATTTTCAATTTCATTCTGCCCTGTAGGAGTTCCGGGCACAGGAATTGCAATAAAGGTAAACCCGTTTGCTTTAGAAAGGTCTGGGGTGACTTTGTGACCATTGGCTATCAAGCCGCTTCCGGATGTACCACTTATTAGCATGCAGTACTCGTCGTTGCAGTCATCGCCGGTAATGGTCAAACATACGTTGTGCATAACTGCTTCGTCACCAAAAACATAAGTTGGAAATTGCTCGGTGCTGGTACCACCATCTCCAAAGTCCCATGAATAGGAAAGGTTATTGCCGAGAGATGCGTTTACGAAATACACGTTATTATCTGGCAAAGTATCATGAATCGGGAAATACAAAGCCTCGCAATTAGGAGTTACTCCAGATCCTGCATTTACAGTAATGCTTACCGTTACCGATTGTCCTGCTATACCAGCCAATGTAAGATCTACTTCATAGGTTCCTGATGCCGCAAATGTATGAGTCACAGTTGAGCTATTATAGGTCGAACCATCAATAGACCACAAATATGACTCTACATTATTGCTAACATTAGTCATAAAATACCAGGTCATATTATCGCCGTCAAGCGGATATGTACCTATAAAAACACCTACATCTGTAAATGCATCTTCACCACAGTTTACATCTATTGTATCGCTCAGTGCTAGTTCTAAGGGATAATGAATGCCGGGACAAGCATCTGTTTCAATAAATGGTTCGGTTTGTCCTTCAAGCAGTTCTCCCATCACGGTATAGTATCCGTTTGATTCGCTGTACGCAACACCAAGTGTATCGTAACCTTCATTGTCGGCCGGAGAAGCAAGAAGCCTTACTTCAGCATTTTCTACAGTAAGATTATTCACGGCAATAGTACCTTGGGAGTAAATTGTTTGAGCTACAGCTCCAGCGGGGAGAAGTCCCAGTAAAATAATAGTTTGTATAAGTTTTTTCATGATTATTGGGTTTTGGTCTACTCACGTATTGAAATGGGAAATGGTTGGGTCGAAATGAAAAATAATTAAATTTTAGATTAGTAATGTAGGCTCAGGACTAATTCAATAAGGTCTTATTCGGAGTGAATGTTACCGAGTAAAGAAAGTCGAAAGTGCTAGTCTAAGCGCAGGATTTATGTATATTCAAATCCATTTGCCCATTCTATGATCAAAGAAACAATCTTTCTATACCACACTCCCCAGGAAAAGGCAATGGAGTATTTAATTTCCAGACACAGCATTAAGCCCGAACCGAATCAGGAAAATGGCTATACAATAAAATTTATCGAACAAATTCTGATTCTCGGATTCCTACTTCCCAAAAGTCATACGGTAGGAATAAGAATATTTAAAGATGGTAAGTTCACAAAATTAACTCTCGCAGTTTCATATAGCTACATTAATGGATTGTTTGCTTTGGTAATTATCCTGACTTCCGGATTGACTTTAATGATCTTCAGCTGGCCATATCTATTTTTATTTATTCCAATGCCCTTTGCGCTGTATTTATATACACGCTTTATATTCCAGGCAAGCTTTATAGAATTTTGCGAAAAGATTTCAAGTGAAATTAAAGGTTAAAATTCCGATTTTCTTTCCCGAAAGATTAAGTTGTCACACATCCAAAAGTTCGCCCTTCCACATTGCCTCCAAACAACTTTTGCACCTATCTGTTATAAAAATATGAGCAATCTAGACTATACAGTAGAAATTTTAGAAAAAGAAAATCCTACACACGATGTTGTCCGCTTTGTGCTTGAAAGACCTCAGGGTTTTGAATTCACTCCCGGACAGGCAATTGAAGTAAATATTGCAGGCGAAGATGGATTAGATGATAGTCCGTTTACACTTACCGGACTCCCCAACATTAATAACCTGGAACTTATTCTCAAAGTTTACCCTTCACATCAGGGTACTACTCTGGCTCTATCTGAATTAGAAGTTGGCGATAAGCTTGACATTACAGAACCATTTGATACGTTCAAGTACAAGACTCCCGGAATTTTCATTGCCGGCGGAACTGGGATCACACCCTTCGTCGCTATTTTACGTCAATTAAATCAAGATGGAAAGCTAGATGGAAACAAGCTGATCTTTGCGAATAAAAAGGAGGAAGATATCTTTCTGAGTGACGAATTGCGTCGGTATCTTGGCGATAATTTAACCATGATTTTGAGCGAAGAAGATCATGAGGCCTACTTTTACGGAAGGGTTGACAAAGATTTTCTTGAAGAACATTTTTCAATCGATAATCAACAATTCTATATGTGCGGCCCCGATGGATTTTCAGAATCTATTAAAGGTCAATTGATGGATCTGGGAGTAGATGAGAAGAAGATTATGGTAGAATATTAATTTTTAGCTTCAAGCCTTAAGCTGTAAGCCTGATGGTTGATTTTTTAGCTGCAAGCCTTAAGCTGTAAGCCGCAAGATGAGCATGCCTATCAATTCAATCACTCATTCTCAACTGCCTTTTGGCAAATGGTTGATTTTTAGGCTGCAAGATCTTATCAATTGAAAATTCATATCTCTATTTTTAATGGATATGACCCAGTTGTGTGGGGGTAACAATTATCCATCTCAAAATCATATATTTGAGGACATAACCAGTCTCATAATCATGAAATACCTCTCCCTCTTTATTTGCTTTTTGTTTTTAGGTTGTGCCAATAGCGATGCACCAGAGAAAACATCCGAATTAGGAAAAGCCAATCTGGAAGTAACCGGATTGCCGGAAGCAAAAGCCGATTTTGAAAAAGGCTTGCTTCTTCTTTACAGCTTTGAGTACGAAGATGCCCGCGACGAATTTGAGAGTGCTTTGCAAAGAGATTCATCTATGGCCATGGCATACTGGGGTGTGGCGATGACCTATAATCATCCGCTGTGGCGTGCGCAGCTTACAGATAGTGCACAGTATATTTTAGCATTGAGAAAGCAGAGGAATGCCAATACCGATTCTGAGCTGGAATCAGACTTTTTGGAATCTCTTGATATACTTTATGAAGATGGAGAGTCTAAAGAAATCAGGGATCAGAATTACGCAAACTTTTTTGAAAAACTAAATGAGAAGTATCCTAACAATCAGGAGGTAGCTGCGTTTTATTCACTGGCCCTTTTGGGCTCTGTATCAGATGGCCGCGATGTAGAAACGTATGAAAAGGCGGGCGAAGTAGCCTCTGAAATATTAGAAACAAATCCAAATCACCCCGGAGCCTTGCACTATGTAATTCACGCATATGACGACCCGCAACACGCTGAAATGGCAATGGATGCCGCAAATGCTTACGCAAAAGTTGCTCCAGATGCCAGTCATGCGCTTCACATGCCCTCCCATATTTTTATTGCCAAAGGAATGTGGGACAAGGTAATAGCCAGTAATGTGGATGCTTACCAGGCGAGCGTAGATCGAATGGAAACAAAAGGATTGAAGGATGGAGCGCGCAGCTACCACGCTTATGCCTGGCTGCAGTACGCATATCTTCAAAACGGAAATGCTGCCGAAGCCGAAAAGATGCTCACGGCGATGGAGGAATATCTTAAAAATGATCCTACAAAAGGTGTACGATCCTATATGATAGATATGAAAGGGCACTTTCTCATTGACTCAGGTGATTGGAATAGCCGCTTTGCGGGTATTACTGTAGATGTAACCGACTTGAATATTTTAAGTAACGCACAAACGAGTTTTCAGGATGCCATGGTTGCTTTCACAAAAAATAATACCGGAACGATTGATAGCCTAATCGCCTCTTTAGATGACAACATTCGCCGACAAGAGCTTTATCTGGACACGGTAGATTTTAAGCTTTGTCTTCCTACTCAGCGCAGCGCACCAAAACCTACAGATATCGCTGTAACGAAAGCAATCCTCTTACAAATTAAAGCTTTGCGTGAATGGAACATCGGTAATACCGCAGCTACAGAAAAGTACATTGTACAATCTGCGGCTACAGCCGACACCCTCGATTTTAGTTACGGCCCTCCGGAAATTCAAAAGCCTGTTCACGAGTTTTACGCCGACTGGCTGATGACACAGGAGCAATACAACAAGGCTGCCATTGAATACGAAAAGGCTCTTGAAGATGCTCCAGGCAGACGGTTGAGTGAGCAAGGATTGGCAAAAGCAAAGAAATCGATTGACACCAGCACCTTGGCAGTGATAGATTAATCTTTAAGAATCAAGTTCAATTTTCACACGGCGCAAATCCAGTACATTTATCGGACTGTGGTCTAATCCGCTTACTTCTTTTGAAATAAAGCGCACCACTACGTCATAATACAAAGGAACAATTGGTGCTTGTGACATTACCAGACTATCCATTTCGGCATAGAGCAGTTTTCGCTCTTGCGGATTGGTGGTGGCAAGTGCGTTCAGATAAAGTTTGTCAAAATCAGGATCACTAAAATGCGTGTAATTTGGTCCTTTTGGGGATTTATTCTCTGAGTAAAAGAGCGCCATAAAATTCTCATCATCCGGATAATCTGCCAGCCATGACTTTCTAAAAAATTCAAGATCACCGCGAGCAGTAAGTTCGCGGTGCACCGAAGCAGGTAGCACATCAACTTTCACCTCAAAGCCAAACTCACCGAGCTGATGCTGGGCGAATTCGCACAAGTCGACATAGTCAGAAGTAGTGCTCAGAGTGAGCATGGGCAGCTTCTCACCATCTCCGTATCCGGCTCTTTCAATACAAGCCCTCACCGAATCGGGATTGTAGCTATACCCCGCATCAGCTCGGTAGCCCGGCATCCCTTTCGGAATAAATCCTCCATTACCGGGAGTGTAAATATTATTTCGTAAGTAACGCACCATCTCCTCTCTGTTTAAAGCGTAGTTTACTGCTTTCCGCAAATCTACATTCAGCCAGGGGTCTCCTTCAGCGAGGCTATCATCAATCATAAAGCCAAAATAATCGGTCTTCAAAAATGGGTGCTTCTGCAGATAGAACTGATCGGTATAAATCTCTGCCAATTCACCATCCGGAGTAATCAACTCATCGGCATAGCTGGAATGCAGGCCCGACATAAAATCAAAATTCCCTTTTATCAAATCGAGGTAAGCAGCACTTTTATCGGGAATAAAAGAAACCGAAACAGCATCGAGATAAGGCAGATCATTGCCCTCAGCATCTTGCTCGAAGTAATTCTCATTTTTCAGAAGCACCAGCCGTGTATTTTCAATCCAAAAATTGAATTTAAAGGGACCGGTACCCACTGGATTTTTCCTGAAATCGTCACCGTATTTTTCTACCGCTTCATGAGGTATTACCGAGCAATACTTCATGCCAAGCAAGCCCAAAAATGGTGGAAACGGTTCAGCCAGATGGATTTCCACAATGCTGTCACCAATAGCTCTAAATGGATTTGATGAAGCGACTGATCCAAAAACCCAGGATCCAGGGCTGCTTGTTTTTCGGTCTAAAATTCGGTTAAAACTATAGACAAAATCTGAAGCTTCAACCCTCCTCCCTTTTCCTTCGGAGAAAGCAGGATTATCGTGAAAGAAAACATCCTTGTGCAGAAGAAACCGATAAACTGTACCGGTCGAATCTATCTCCCAGCTTTTGGCAATAGACGGCTGTACATTTAAGCTATCATCAATCTCTACCAATCCGTTATATAACATATTGCAAGCCCAGATATTCTCGAGGTTGCGGCTATACGCCGGGTCAAGCGAAGAAACCCCGGCAGATTCATTGTATCGAAAAATCATTTTATCTGAATGATCATTGCCTCGCTGGCATGAAAACAGTATGAGCACTGATAAGAAAGTTAGTAGTCTTTGCACACTGCGAATTTAGGAAGGGAAATAAGATTTTAGAACAGTGGAGTTTCCGTTTTTCAACAATGCAAAACACGAAAAGCCGCTCTCCTATTTTTTAGCTGTGACCTGAGCTGCGGAATCCGGCACTTCCCAGCATATTTGGAGATTTCTCTTTATCCCAAATTCTTTGGCGGCTTTAATATCCTTACCAAAATGGATATCGATCTTTTTGCGGTATCGGCGGTTCATTTTATCATTTACTACAAATTTTTCGCGGTACCCGTATATTTTCACCATGGTTCCATGGGTGAGTCCACTATCTAGCAAGTCGCGTGAAATAGCAATAGAAGGAATACTATCTACCAAGGTATCACCCCATGCGGTAATCGTTCCCGATGAACCGGGCCGCGTTTGGTAAGGAACACTATTATAGGCCGATGCCTTTACCTCAAGGCATTTCATGTTTGGTTCTTGCTCCTCGCTGCAGGCAAAAAAAACCAAGGCAATGAATAAAAAAGACAAAAAACGCATGGTCCAAGATATAAACGATTTAAACAATTGAAAAGTTTAAATCTAATTAGATCAATAGTACAACTGCTGAATTGCCTTTAAATCAAGACTATTCGCGTATTTCAAATTTAAATAACCAGACTTTCAGATCATGAATTACCGTCGTACCTTTGCGGAATGCTCCAGTTTAAAAAAGTAGCGTTTTACACGCTGGGATGTAAGTTAAATTTTTCCGAAACGTCTACAATTGCCCGTCAATTGATAGATGCAGGATATGCGCGCGTAAAATTCGAAGACGATCCCGATGTGTTTGTAATCAATACCTGCTCGGTAACTGATAATGCCGATAAAAAGTGCCGCGCCATTGTGCGCAAGGCATTGCGGGTTAATCCTGATGCGGTGGTAATCGTAATAGGCTGCTACGCTCAGCTTAAACCGCAGGAAATTGCTGAAATACCGGGAGTAAATCTGGTTCTTGGTGCAGAGGAGAAATTCAACGTTGCCGAATATCTGGAGCGAGAAAACATTGGCGACAAAAATCAAACTGCAGCTAGAGCGATAAAGCATACCCGGGAGTTTGTGCCGGGATTTTCTTCGGGCGACAGAACCCGTACTTTTCTAAAAGTGCAAGACGGTTGCAATTATTTTTGTGCTTTTTGCACGATTCCGCTGGCTCGTGGAAGATCTCGCAGTGCCACGGTAGCCGAAACCGTTAAGATAGCTCAGGAAGCTGCAGGTGCAGGAGCTAAAGAGGTAGTGCTTACCGGTGTAAACATTGGCGACTTTGGTCATGGAACAGATGAAAAGCTGATCGACTTGCTTCGCCAACTGGAGAAAGTTGATGGCATAGAGCGCTACAGAATCTCGAGTATAGAGCCAAATTTACTTACCAATGAAATAATTGAATTTGTAGCCCAAAGCGACAAATTTGCTCCCCATTTTCATATTCCGCTGCAATCTGGATCAGATGATGTGCTTAAGGCTATGCGAAGACGCTACCGTACTGACCTGTACCGCGAGAGAATTGAAACGATTAAAAAACTGATGCCGGATGCCTGTATCGGAGTGGATGTGATTGTAGGTTTTCCGGGCGAGAGCGAGGCTGATTTCAATGAAACGTATATTTTCCTGAGAGATCTTGATATCTCTTACCTGCATGTATTCACATACTCGGAGCGACCAAATACCACAGCTTTGCGAATTGATGCGGTAGTGCCAAACGAAAAAAGGCACGAAAGAAATAAAATGCTCCGCATACTTTCCCAGAAAAAGCAGAAAGCATTTTATCAGAGCCAGCTTGATTCAACATTCGAGGTTCTCTTTGAAGCAGAAGAAAATGGTGGTATGATGAATGGTTTCACCACCAATTATGTCAAAGTGAAAACACCCTTTGACGAAAATTTAGTAAACAAAATTAAAACTGTTACGCTCAAATCTATTGACCGTGACGGAACGGCGATTATAGAGCTATTAAATGCCCCACAATATGTCTGACCTGCTTGATAAAGTAATTGAAATAAGCCGTGAAGTAGGAGGATTTCTTAAAAACGAGCAATCTAAAATCCGTGAAAGTGAGATAGAATACAAAGGCCGCTCAAACGACATGGTTTCCAGGGCAGATAAGGAAGCCGAACAAAAGTTTGTAAATTTCTTTCCAGGCTTATTGCCGCATTCGGGTTTATTGCTGAAGAAGGAACAAGCTCGAAAGTGGGTAAAACCGACAACTGGATTATCGATCCGCTTGACGGCACCACAAATTACCTTTATGGTATCCCTTGCTATTGCACAAGCGTTGCCTTGCAGCGAGACGGGGAACTTATTTTAGGGGTTATTTACGACCCGAATCAGGATGAGTGCTTTGCAGCTGAAAAAGGTAAAGGAGCTTTTGTGAATGGAAATCCTATTCAGGTTTCCGATCAGGCCGATTTTGAAAAGTCGCTTATTGCAACTGGTTTTCCGTATGATAACCGTGGAAGGCAGAGAGCTTATATGGATATCTTGCTGGAAGTAAACTCAGAGAGCCGGGGAATCCGCAGATTGGGATCTGCAGCTCTTGATATGGCTTATGTTGCTGCAGGTAAATTTGAGGCGTTTTACGAATACGGCCTAAATGCCTGGGATGTGGCCGCAGGTTCGGTAATTATTTCCGAAGCCGGCGGTGTGGTTACTGACTTTAAGAACACACCGGAATTTATCAAAAACCAAACAATTCTTTGCGACAATGGAAAGATTCACGAGAATATGCTCGGCTTTCTAAAAGACTGGTAACCAATAAAAAATAAACCGGCGAGTGATCGCTCACCCACCGGCTATTCACAGTATTAACTGCTACCAAAAAAACACGATTTTGAAATCGGTTTTTTTAACCTTAACCAATCTACATACGCCCTCAATATGTTATTGGATTTTAGCTTAATCCTTTTATTCGATTAATTTTACAACTTGTTCTCTTTACTCCCTATAACCCCCTTAAGGTCAGCTAATAATATGAATAGGTTATTTTCTATTCTTTCTTTTTTTATTCTCTTCTTATCCGGCTTGAGCAGCAAATCACAGTCGCCGCTCAACAACACGTGGGAAATCACTTCACAAACCCTGACTCAAAAATGGGAACTCGACTCGGCTAGTAAAAAGGGAACCTTCCGAATTCAGTCCTACAACCCTATTTATATAACAGTTGGAAGGTGGAGCAGCAATCCAAACACAAATTTTTACAGTGAAAATCCTGCCTACAGCTCAACAGATACGGTTAATCTCAATAATGTTGAGGCCAAGTTTCAAATCAGTTTGAAAAGCAAACTATGGCAGGGCGTATTTGGAGATTATGGTGATTTATGGGCTGGTTTCACCCAAACAGCTTACTGGCAAATTTACAACAGGGAAATATCCCGACCATTTAGGGAGCTAAATTACGAACCGGAACTCATTCTGGTGTTTCCCGTAAATCTTAAAATTCTGGGGTTTGATTTACGCCTTTTAGGTGGTGGATTTAACCATCAGTCAAATGGAAAAGAATTACCACAATCGCGTAGCTGGAACCGGGTTATTTTTAGTGCTGCACTGGAACGTGATGGATGGCAGATAGCCCTGAGACCGTGGATAAGAATACCGGACAAAAAAGATGATCAGAATCCGGAGATATCTAATTTTATAGGACGAGGAGAGATTAACGTTTCCTATCAGTTTAAGAAACAAGTTGTATACGCTATTATTAAACAACCGCTAAACAGCTTTAATCGCGGCAGCCTGCAGCTGAATTATGTATTCCCTGTAAAGGCAAATCTGCGGTTTCACCTTCAGGTATTTACCGGCTATGGTGAAACGCTGATCGATTACAATCACAAGCAAACAACTATTGGATTGGGAATTTCTTTTTTAGACTGGTAAAAAAAAAACGCATGCAGCGACGTTGTAATAACGTACTGCACGCGTAGTAATTTATTTACGAAGAGTTTCTCCGTAAGACTAATAATTATTCTTTTATCAATCGGGCACTAAATGTGGTTTCATCGCCAAAAACAGACATAATATAAATTCCCGATTTTAATTCAGAGACATTCATTTCAATCAGATTTTGAGCATTTGAAACAACATTGTTATTGATAACAACCTTACCCGTAATATCTGAAATTATCATTTGGTAATTCCCTGCCGGTACTTCTGCTAAATTTACATTAACAAAATCGGTTGTTGGATTTGGATATATACTCAGTTTAGCTTTCTCGTTTATTTCAAAGATTCCAACTGTAGTCTGGCTACAAATAGACTGACGTGTAACCTGACCTCTAAGTTCGCCTGAAGGTACTTCGCTTGTATGAACATTCACATAAACATTTCCTTCGCGAAAAGCCATTGCGGCGTCTGCATCAAAAGCAGTATCATCCATATCAGTCCAGTACCCGAAAGCAGCATCATGCGTTTCCGCCTGGTCAAAGAAAGAGCTTAGAGTGAAAATTACATCACCGTTTACTCCTGCTTCGGCAGCGTGAAAGTGAGCCATAGTTTGAGGACCTGAAAGATCATTGTAAGCAATCATAAAATGGGCATTCGACTGATCTCTGTCAATACTTACTATTCCTGAACCGTAACCATCGCTATCAACAGATGGCACTTCCTGGTCTCCGGTAAGATTTAATGTATACCCCTCACGAGCCGCTTTATAAACCTGTCCGCGAATTTCACCGGCCGCGTTTAACTCTGTATGCACATTGATATAGATTCCACCTGACAAAAACTTGTTGATGTTTTCAGTAGAAAGTGCATCACCTGTGGCAAAACCGGCAATTACATTTCCGTCTATATCATCGGTTATAGGAATAAGTACATCACCTGTACTTCCAAGAGCTCCATCATGAAAATGAGCACCTGTTAAAGGCCCTGAAAGGTCATCAAGCTGTACACGATAAAATAGTGTATCCATAGTGTAATTAAGGCTTGCCCATCCAAGTCCATTTGCGTCAGTACCCATAGGAATTGGTAATTCCTGCTCCACATTCATCACCGCATCCATCGATATCTTATCATCAAAAATCAACTGACCTCTTATTTCTCCATTAGGATTGTCGGCAGTGTGAACATTGATATAAATATTACCGGCCATCATATCCTCCATTAATCCATCTACTGTAGAAGGATCAAATCGACCTGCAATCACATTATCTATTACGTCATCTGTAAGATTCACTACCACGTCACCGTTCTGACCCATAGCGGCCATATGTAAATGAGCTCCTGTGATAGGACCTGAAAGTCCAGAAACTACTACATTGTAGTTTACCGCCATTCCGGTTTTGCTCACATTAAAAATAGCAATACCACTAGCATCGGTGTCTACCGTGGGAACTTCCTGTTCACCATTTAGAACAGCATGAAAAGTCTGGTCTGTTTCCAGAGCAATCTGACCTCTTATTTCGCCAGCAGGATTCTCCTCAGTATGAATGTTAAAATAAAGTTCATTTCTGAACATCATTTCAAGAAGTTCCATAGTAATATCATCACCTGTAATCACGGCATTAATGATATTTCCCTGTACATTATCTGTAAAGCCTATAAGCACGTCGCCATTCGTACCTGCCACACCCTGATGAATATGGGCGCCGGTAATGGCTCCACTTAAACCAGTGGCAGTAACGGTAATACAAAGTGAATCTCTCGATTCATTTAAGAAAAACGAACCAACACCGGTAGCATCTGTGCTAACCGCGGGAACCTCGTTGGCACCAGACAGTCGCGTTGAAAATAATAGTTTACCAGTCAGATGATTGGCAAATAATCCGCTGACCAATAATATGGCTACAACGGTAAAAATACTTTTAGTAAAATTTCTCATAGTATAAAGTTTTTTGGATTTGTTTTAGATACGCGTCAATCGCGCCAACAGATTTCTCAGACATTGAAACCCGCTTATAAATTCAACACAGATTTCAGGAAATTGTTTACGATTATTCTACTTATATGATTAATAATCAATATGTAAAATGAATGCAGTATATAATGACTCCAGATACTAAGTATCGGGGTATCTAATAAGAGCTATTCAAATCACTGGAGCTAAGTATAGTCAACAGGTATATTACTAATATGAACCTGATAATCCTGTATTTTGACTTCTTAGAGTTGCAGAGTTCTTTTTAAGGAGGCTGCTGATATAGAGACCTAAATACGTTATTGCTCCATTAATAATCAAAATCTCAAACCCAATTTCGTAGCCGCCGAAAATTTCAGCCGACCAGTAATCGAGAATAAAGGAGATGATGGGCGAGGCAATGGCGATAAAGGGTACATCGCCGTCACGAACTTTGCGTTTTGAGAAAAGGCCAAATGAGTATAGCCCGAGCAGAGGTCCATAGGTGTAACCGGCTGCAGTAAAAAGCTGGGCGATAACAGAATCGTTGTTGATAACCTTAAAGAGCAAGATTACAAACACAAGTACAACAGACATACCAACGTGAACCCTTTGTCGGATTCGTTTAGCTACAGTTTCTTCCTTCTTATCAACTTCAAGAATATCAATAGAAAAAGACGTTGTGAGGGCAGTCAATGCTGAATCGGCACTTGAATAGGCTGCAGCTATTAATCCTAAAACAAAGAGAATTCCCACAGCTGCTCCCAGGTACCCATCTACAGCGAGCATAGGGTATAGCTCATCGCTTTTTAGCGGAAGCTCAAGCCCCTGGCTCTGTGAAAAAATGTAAAGCAATGATCCAAGAACCAGAAATACAAGATTTACAAAAACCAGAATTATGCTGAATGAAACCATATTCTTTTGCGCATCGCGGAGATTTTTGCAGCTCAAATTTTTCTGCATCATATCCTGATCGAGGCCTGTCATGGTAATGGTAATAAACATCCCTGCAAAGAATTGCTTGAAGAAATACCGCGAGTCGTTGGGATCATCAAAAAAGAAAATCTGACTATACTCGCTCGATTTTATGGTTTCCACAAGACCGCTGGCATCCAAACCCAGCACATTTGAGATGGCGTAAACGCTTATACCCACCGCCACCAGCATAAAAGCGGTTTGCATCGTATCTGTCCAAATAATGGTTTTAATGCCCCCGCGAAAGGTATAAAGCCAGATTAATGTAATGGTTATGACCACAGTTACGGCAAATGGCACATCTACTCCAAGCCGGTCGAAAACGGCAAACTGAAGCACAATGGCGACAAGATATAGCCGAAAAGAAGCACCAATAATTCGCGAAAGCAGGAAGAATGAAGCGCCTGTTTTATATGATTTTAGTCCAAAACGCCCATCGAGGTACGTATAGATAGAAGTGAGGTTAAGGCGGTAATAAAGCGGCAAAAGTACGAACGCAATCACCATATATCCGGGAACATACCCCAGCACCATCTGCATATATGAGAATTGTGAAGTGCCCACCCACCCGGGAACCGAGATAAACGTAACACCGCTCAGCGAGGCGCCAATCATCCCAAAAGCAACGATATACCAGGGTGACTTTCGATTGCCGACAAAAAAGGTGTTGTTATCGCTTTTGCGCGAAGTTATGCGGGCTATTAGAATAAGGGCTAAAAAGTACCCGGCAATAAGTGAAATGATTGCTACTGGACTCATACATCAAAAGAGGCGAAAAATGGCGGCAATAAATCGCTCACTTTCAGAAGATATTTACGAACCTATGTGTAGAATTATGGGACGAGAATTTTTGCATTAAAGGTATGACCTTCTGCATCTCTAACTAGAATAATATATCCTCCCGACTCAGCAGAAAGGAATGTTTTCTCAGCATTTCGCTCCAGATCTGAAAGGCTGCTCAAGGCAGAATTTCTACAAATCATCTTGCCTTCCACGTTAATTATTACCGCCTGGAATGTTCCTGCCGACAAATTGGGAATTGAAATAGAGACTTTACCTCCCTGAAACGGATTGGGATAGAATGTCATTTCTTCTTTGCCTTTCGGCGAAAGCGGGGACTCAACGCTTACCACATTTTGGAGCAGCTGGCGGGCAATTTCAAAATCCGGAATACCGTATCCCATAGAATCATTTGGCATTTCAAAGAGGCTAGCACTCATCTCGATGGCATCAAAAACCTGCATGGCTGTTGCCTGGGGATTAGCCTGCCACAAGCAAGCCGCCATTCCTGCTAAAACAGGCGAAGAAAGCGAAGTTCCATTTGAGGTCGTAATTCCATCACCAAGATCAGATACCACCGTACTCCTTCCCTGCGCCATTACGTTGGGCTTTACTCTACCGTCAAAACTTGGACCTCGCGAGCTAAAATTAGCAGCAAGACCTTGAGCATTCACGGCACCAATAGCGAGTACGTTTTCGCCATCGCCCGGGGCACCGATATAATACCATTCATCATCGCCCGAGTTTCCTGCAGAGGTAACCACCAGCATTCCTCTTGTGGCGGCAATATCAGCTACACGGGTTATGAGCGTAGTACTTCCGTCCATATCTGAGTAAGAGTAGCTATCTTCTATTACATCAAAGCTAGAATAGCCGAGAGATGAGTTAATAACATCGGCTCCTGCGCTATCGGCGTATTCGGCGGCAGCCTCCCAATGAGCTTCTTCAATTCTTCGCTCCTGACTAACATCTTCGGTGAGTGCCAGCAGATAGGACGCCTTGGGAGCCGTACCAATAATACTATCTTTCATAATACTCGCCATTGATGAGAGCACATAGGAACCGTGGGTGCTATGCTGAAAAACATTGGAAGTATTATCGACAAAATTATACTGTGCAAGAACCCTATTGTCATCAAATAAGGAATCAAGTGCTCCGGCAGAAGTGGCATTGCTGAAACCTCCATCCAGCACTGCTATTAGCATCCCTTCCCCGCGAAAGCCGTCGTCATGCAATTGCAAACCGTTGAGCATTTCTATTTGATTAAGCGAAGGTCCGTAATCAGAATCATCTTTGGCAAGATGTGTTTTTTTAAATTGCAAATTATCATAAGCCGTAAACGACCTGCTTGCTTCCAGGCGGTCGAAACCCATGAGCCCACTCACCCCAAAGAGTACTGAGGGGTCGGTGGTTCTGATTAAAATCGCATTCATCCATTTCAGGGTACGCAAGATTTCTACATCACCCAGGTTTTTTACAGAAAGAATATATTCAGGATCTACCGGCAAGTCGAGGCTATCAATGGCAATACCCTGATTCTGCCTTCTTTGAATGGCTCGTTGAGATAAGTATTCACCGGGTTGAGAAATAGAATACGGGGTATTATCCTTATCGCTAAAGTACACGATGTAACTATCAGGGCCCACTTGTGCGCCGGCTAAGAGTGGCAATAGGGCGAAAGCGATTAATAAAAACTTCAGTTTACTCCATTCCATAATCTGTAACCTCCCATTTATATTCATACCCCGATATAATGTTCTGAGCTATCCTATTGTTTAAGTAGGATGGACGAGTGAAAAGAACTTTTTCATGTCTATAAATTAAGCCCACATCTTTAGCATAAACCTCGTAAGCAAGTTCATCGTTTACTTCCGTCAAAAAAAAGCGCTCATCGACTGTCACCGTTTCCTGAAAATTAAGATCACCATACTGCCTCGGAATATAGAGGCTGTCATACGAAAAGCGCCACTCTGCCAGATTATTCAGTGCATTTCCATCCCAGTTACTAAATCGTGAAACGGGAAAAGCCAGTTTTACATACCTTCGGTTTTCTTCTATTCGTTCCGCTTTATTCGGTGATAACTTTGCAGACCAGATATCGGTCAGCGACCATTCCTGATTTGTGCTATCCCGCTTGAAGCGAACGATGCGGTAGCTTGTTTCGCCTTCGGCATCGAGAAATGTTGAATCTACCACTTCTTTGAGAAAATAATGAGCGGTATCGTGTATTCCAGGTACGCCCGCAACAGGCTGATCATGAAAAATCGAATCGACCTCATAGGTGGTGTACATTCCGGTCTCAAGAGGGAAGTAGTCATATCCGGGACTGGTAGTTGCAGTATCGCTCTCTTCAATACAAGAAGACATTGCAATTGTCAGTAGAATAAATCCGAATATTTGCTTTAGCTTCATTGGTATAATTACAATCTAGTCAATGAGTTCCCCCGAATTATAAACCTCTTTTTTATCGACATTTCCATTTTCCTTGTAATAAATCACCTCTCCGTTGAGTTCGCCCTCTTTATATTTTCCTTCTCTCCTCACTTGTGTGCCGTATAGCCGTTGCACGGGGTAGGCATTTCCAAAATTATCTGTTTCCTCTTCGGTAACCCACTCACCCATCTGATAATATTCCTTGAAAGGGCCGTGTTTTTTCCCGTTTTTGTAAGTATACTCATTGCGCTTGATATCGTTCGGAAAGTAGGCATCGAACACCCCGTTTTGAGGATGCTCCTCCTCCACTTTTCCAAAGCGATAAACATAGATTATTTCTATTGAGCCATCCTCATTATAATCGTACCAGGAACTGTGTTTCAGGCCATCTACAAACTTTCCTTTCTGAAGGATTTTCCCATTAGAATAGTATGAAACGAATTCGCCGACAAACTTTATTCCGTCTACTACATTGGCTTTAAGCTTTAGCGTACCATCTTCAAAATACTGCTCCCAGGTACCGTTCTTTATATCGTCTTTAAAAGTTATCTTTTCAGATACGCTTCCTGTTGTGTAGTAGATAGTTGTTAGTCCGTTTTTAAGACCGTTATCATATGTTTCTGAACTGGTAAGAACACCCCTGTCTGAGAAAAATAGCCAAATGCTATCGCGCTTTTGATTTATATAATTCCCCTGAGCCATTGTTTCGCCCGTTTCCGGATAAAAAAGTTCGGCGCGCTCTACTCCATCGGGATC
This sequence comes from uncultured Cryomorphaceae bacterium, assembly GCA_963748925.1. GTDB lineage: Bacteria > Bacteroidota > Bacteroidia > Flavobacteriales_D > Cryomorphaceae > Cryomorpha. The sequence continues at coordinate 93,568 of CAVVKG010000005.1, forward strand.
GTAGTTTATAATCGCCTGCAAACTTCCATCTTCATAAAATCGAATTAATTCGCCCACGGGCTTATCATTTATGAAAGTGGCCTGATACTGCATCGTATCTGTGGGATAATACTTTTGCCAAAGTCCTTGCTTTCTACCCTGGCTATCCGTTTTATTTATTTTAGAATCAGGTTGTGCATATGCACAAATCGAAAAAGCCAGCGCTCCAACAAGTAAAATTGTATTTTTCAAAGGTGTTAAGTTGCTAATAATCATATAATATCTTCTGCAAAGGTCATAAATTTATGTGTAAAATGTGACCATAAAAAACGTTCTTTCTCAATGCTTGCATTTTCTGCAAAGGCAGATTCCCTATTTTCAGAAAAGAAACGTGCAATTGCCGTTGCTATTGCCCCGGGATTGGGTTCTACCACATACCCCACCTTGCCGTCGGGCACAATTTCGGCAAGCCCACCCACATTGGTTACGAGCATAGGGCGCTCAAAATGATAAGCTATTTGGGTTACACCGCTTTGAGTTGCCGTTTTATAGGTTTGTGCAACCAGATTTGCAGCACAGAAGTAATTCTTCACCTCTTCCTGGGGAATATAATCGGAGCGAATAATGACGGTATCTTTCAAGTCAAGCTCACTTATAAGATTAAGATATTTCTGCTCGTCTTCATAAAACTCACCTGCTACTATTAGTTTAATATTTTTAATTGCTTTATCAGCAAAAGCCTGTAGGAGCAAATCGAGTCCTTTGTATGCTCTAATAAAACCAAAAAAAAGAACATAATTTTGATCTTGGCTGAGTCCCAGATTTTGGCGCGCCTGAGACATTGGCACTGTATCACCAAAAATATCATAAACGGGGTGCGGGCTGGTTTCTACTTTTTTGCCGGGAGCAAGTTTTTGCAAGTCATTAGCCACACTCTCTGATAGAGTGAAGAATGCAGAGCAATTATTAAAAAAGAGCTTTGACAATGTGGTATCAAATCCGCGCGACTCGTGCGGTATAGCATTATCAACAAGGCCAATAACAGGAATTCCCTTCTTTCGCAGTTGTCTCGCCACAGCGCCCAGAGCTGGACCCATAAACGGAATCCAAAACCGAATAACGACCATACGCGGCTTTAGCTTCATTATCCTTTTTGCTGCTTTTCGCCAGGATAGCGGATTGACACTTGAAAGCCAATCGTGAATTTTAAGATTGGCGGGAGCCGGACCATCTGACTTTTGAGTCTTTCCAGGAAACAAAACAGATGGATATTGCAAATGAAAGCTAACCAGCTCAACCGGGTAACCAGCTTCAATGAGCGAATAAGCGAAGGATTCGTTGAAGTGGGCAATACCGCCCCTTAAAGGAAATGCGGGTCCAATAAGGATAATTGGATTCGTTGAATTCACCTGGCGAAAATACACAATACAGCGGTTATCACCACACGATGCAACAGGAGATTTTGCCAAAGTTGATTTATAAAAAAACCGCAGGAACTATAAGGTCCTGCGGTTAATTATCTCATGGCTGCTTTCTTAAGGAAACTACTCCTTAATAATTTTCTTTTCAACCTGCTTGCCATCAACAATAAGCTGCAGTACATAAGCACCAGGAGTAAGTTTTGAAACGTTTATTGAATTGCCTCGAAGCGAGCCCTGCAACACACGTTTACCATTTACATCATACATGGTGTAAGTTACTGACTGGTGAGCTGTTGGGAAGTCTATCAAAATTTGATCGACGGCCGGATTTGGATAAACCATAAAATCAAGCTCTTCTGCATCCTCGGTAGAAGTAACAATAACTTCATTTTCACCTTCCACGATTACAAGAAGTGTGTTTGACTCCTGGGTTGGAAGCAAATCAATAATTCCCGATGGCCATACCACCTTAATACTATCAATAGTTGTTTCCTGACCAAGGCCGAAGTGAGCTGTAAGGCTGCTCATGTATCGAAAGCCATCTCCGCTTCGCACTTGTCGCATAAAATCACCTGAAGGGGTATAAACAGTAATCATAGCTCCAATACCATTGATATTGCTTTCAACTCCCTGCGTTACTATTTTGATATAATTATTGTCATTCCCGTCATTGATATAAAGCTGTCCGCTTAAGATATCGAGAAAACCATCGTTATTCATATCTCCGATCGGCCCATTTCCCGGTTCAACATCCCACTCGGTAAAGGTCATATCGCCATTGTTATGCATGAAGGTATTTCCCATTCCGAGGATATCGATGAAACCATCATTATCAAAATCATGGCATACATTTTCTACACCTGTACCGCCAATATTATCAACCCCGCTGCCATTTGTAATATTCACAAAGGTACCGCCATCATTTCTCAGAAGCTTGTGGCTTCCATCTGCAAAAGAACTGGCTCCTATAAAAATATCCAGATCACCATCATTATCGTAATCGCCCCAGGCAGATGACCACGTTTGAATAGGATCATTCAAGGTAAGAGTAGATGAGACTTCATCAAAAGTACCATCACCATTATTTCTATGAAGCTGGTTAATTTTTGCAGGAGAATTTCCACCTCTGCACTTGGCAATAAAAAGGTCGGTGTCGCCATCTGTGTCGTAATCAACCCAAATCGAGCCATAATTTCCACCATTTGCAGTTTCGCCAAGGCCTCCCTGAATAAACCCAAGGTTTCCTTCACCATCATTTAAGTAGTACACGTTGGGTTGCACATCATGACAAACAAAGGCATCTAGATTTCCGTCATTGTCTATATCAATGCAATTAGAGCGCTGTGAAAAAACGTATTCTTCTCCAGAAACCTGGGTGTACCCCGTACCGTCTTCGTTGGCGTACATAAAAGATACTCCGCTACCACCACCAAATATCAAATCGTTGTAGCCATTGGCATCAAAATCGCCGGCAGCCATACTCCATGAAGGGTAATTCTCAGGCTCTTCCGTTGGCAGATTCTGAAAATCAAGCGTTCCATCTTCCATTTGGTAACTTATTTCAATTTGTGAGTTTGAAAATGCAACACCGACAATATCGTCAAGGTTATCGCCATTCATATCTACAATTCCCAATCGGTTTCCCGTTCCTGAAACAGAAACGCCTGTAAACCCTAGAGCCGGAACAACAAACTCCACTTCTGAAATTTCAAAATCAAATCCATCATTGCTCCATTTGTCATCCCATACGATATAAACCGTTGTACCTGCATCGACAAAAACCTGAAGGTGGGAGAGGTAACTAGGATTGCCAATAACTCCGCTATCATCATCACCATCAAGACAAGTCAAATTACCGCAGGTTCCGGTTAAAACATTAAGGCGTGTGTCTCCGCCACTATTTTGCACCAAATCTGAAGATATTAAGAGGTAGACATCCTCTGTAGCAGTGTAGGTATACCATTCAGCAAATTCTACATTTTCGTCAAAGGTAAAACAAGAAGCTTCATCCAAAGCACCAGCTACAGAATTAACAGTATAGATTCCCTCTTCTACAGGGACTGCTTCCTCGCATGTGTTTTGCGCTGACAGAGCAATTGAAAAAGTTAAAAACGAAATTAGTACAGGTATTCTCATGGTTTCAAGTTATTGGTTAATAAAAATTAAGGTTAAATTATTTTAACATGGGTCAAGCGAATTGATATAATCATAAATGAGTTGCAAGCCTTCTTCGTGCACAACTGTGCGACCGAGCAGAGGCATTCTATTATCTTCTGCAATGGAGTTCAAACGGTAATACATCGTGGAGCGGGCTGTGTTACCTCCTGCGATAATATAGGTGAGCTCAGGCTCAATAAATGTTTGTGGTTCAACACATACACCGAGATTCTCAGGGTTGAGTGTTTCCTCAAAAGCCAATCTTATCGGTCGGTAATCACAGTGACTTCCATCCCTGTGGCAGTGTGCACAATTCATATCGAGATAGGATCTTACTCTATCTTCCAATAGTTGCGTAGGGTCATCCCAAGCCACTGTTGTATTAATATTTGCCGGGTAATTGCTGTCGAGGTATCCCATTTCCACCCACTTTACAAGCTGGTTTTTCACTCCTTCGGTGTATGCGTAATCTGCATTGAGATTTTGGGGTTTAGGCCCGATAAGTATCGACTGGTCGCCAAGTTTATGACAGGTAAAGCATTCAGATTCATTTGGTATCCGATAGTCAACATAATGTTCAGTTCCGCTATCGTCCAGATAGGTTACATCCGTATTACTGCCAGAAAGATCCAAAACAGCCTCTGTTTGATCATCATTCCAAACATACTCGGCAAATTCCCATTGATTATCGCGCATAAAAATGATTCGGGTTTCAATGACGCGCGTTCCGCCCTGAGGTTGTACGTTTTCGTAATAAAAATTCTTTATTAATACAGTACCATCTTGAAAGCTCAAAATGTCGTGATCGCCATTATAAGTTGCTTTTACCGAATCGGGCATCCAGATAAAACGTGCTTTTTTGGCATAATCACTAAAAAGCGGTGTAATCACGTCATAGGGCAAGACCCCTTCACTCGGTTGGAAATCTGCAATTTCTCCATCAAAAAAATTGTACTCTGATAGTGTTTGATACGGAAAAGAATCAAGGTTAAAGTTCACCTCGCTCACCTCGGCTGGTGGCGGATCTATTGGCGGAGCCATATCATCATCTTCAACGCAAGACATAAAAAAAATGGGCAGCATAAGGAGACAAAGCCCAAAGAATGATTTCAACATATTATTTGCAGGTTCAAACAGTAATTAAATATGAAACAAAGTAGGAAAATTTTCTGAGCGACAAAGAAGACTTACTCATTTTGAGGTAAATAAATAATAGATTTCAATTGGATTCTCAAGTTTTTAATTCGGGTATGAAAAATTGTTTGAGCCAGCAAAAAAAACGCTTTTGTTGCTCAGTGAATGGGGTGTGAAATATTACACCTAAATTGTAAGACAGCCACAAAAAACGGAGTAGATTGCATCGAGCGAGCAACTCTAATTATTTTATGACCGAGTGGAGTGCCTTGCTGAAAAGAGTGTATATTTAACCTCAATTATTATAAACTACAGCGGAATCATGGAATTTACCAAAGATGAATTTTTTGCCTATCTCTTGCTCTATGCAGCTAAAGCCGATATGATAGAAGAGCCCGAACAAACTGAGTTTATATTGAGCAAAGTACCAAAGTCAACCTATTCAAGCATTCACAAAGTTTTTGACAAAGATACTGACCAACAGCGACTTGATCGAATTCTGGACAATGTACGTTCACACAATTACGCGCATTCAACTCCGGAAGATTTGCTTCAGGAGATTGAACAGATTATGAAAAGTGATGGTGTATTTGATGCAGCAGAACGCTCAGTTTTCGTTGGTATTCGCAGACTATTCAAAAATCTTTAAACCAAAGTTTTTTATTTCCTTTCGGCTAATCCTCTCTTTTTAATACAATAAATCATTTTAGTCTACCCTTCCTTAAAAAGCTCTTGAACCAGACTATATTAACTCAGACTTTAAAATAGAATTGGAAAGAGTGAAACAACTTAAATCGATTCAGTTTTTAATGGGGGTTTTTCTGCTTTCCGGCAACGTTATAATATCCGTAACTTTGCCCTCAGAAACTCAATTATGAAACGCGTAGTAGTAGGACTTTCAGGAGGAGTAGATTCAAGTGTGGCGGCCTATCTTTTAAAAGAGCAGGGTTATGACGTTATCGGGCTGTTTATGAAAAACTGGCACGACGAGTCTGTTATTCTGGCAAACGAATGCCCATGGATAGAAGATAGCAACGACGCTATGCTGGTGGCGCAATCGCTTGGAATACCCTATCAGGTAATCGATCTGAGTGCCGAGTACAAAGAGCGTATTGTAGACTACATGTTTGCCGAATATGCTACCGGGCGCACTCCTAATCCGGATGTACTTTGCAACAGAGAAATTAAATTTGACACCTTCTTAAAAACGGCGCTTAGCCTTGGCGCAGACTACGTTGCTACCGGGCATTACTGTCAGAAAGATGAAATAATGGTAAACGGCAAGCCCGTATACCGCCTCCTTGCCGGAAAGGATAAAAACAAGGATCAGAGCTATTTTTTGTGTCAGGTATCACAAGATCAGCTGAGCAAGGCGCTATTTCCAATTGGCGGATTAGAAAAATCAGAAGTGCGGCGGATTGCAACCGAGCAGGGATTGGTCACCGCCACAAAAAAAGACTCTCAGGGACTTTGCTTCGTGGGGAAAATAAGTTTGCCCGACTTCTTGCAGCAGCAGCTTAAACCAAAAGAGGGAAACATTATAGAAATACCTGCCGATTCTGTTTCTGTAAATGGAAGCACAGAGATTGCTCATATTAGCGAGCCACATCATTTTACTGCCGCTCAGGGCGAAATAGTTGGTAATCATAGCGGCGCCCACTATTTTACAATAGGTCAGCGAAAAGGATTAAATGTAGGCGGAAAAGAAAAGCCGCTCTTCGTAATTGGAACCGACATTGAAGAAAACCTGATTTTTACCGGACAAGGCGACGACCACCCGGGCCTCTACCGCAAAGGTTTGCGTGTTCAAGAAAGTGAAATACATTGGGTAAGACCCGACTTGGCAATGCATGCCGGAGAAAAAAGAAAGTACTCTGCAAGAATCAGGTACAGGCAGCAGCTTGAAGAAGCAGAACTCCATTTTGATGGTGATAATCTGTTTGTAGTATTTGAGAAAGCACAACGTGGTGTGGCACCCGGACAATTTGTAGCCTGGTATGATGGCGAGGAGTTGATCGGTTCAGGGGTTATACAGTAGTGGTACAGTCATGGAATTGTCACTACAAAAAGACATCCATTTAAATTTTATCTCACAGTAGTGTTTGCATTCTTGTTTTTTATTGCTCTTGGATCTTTTATGTTTTATATTTATTTCGACTTTTAAAAAAAGGTCAAGCTGACCGAAAACTTTAGATGATATTTGGCTTGCCGTTCTTTTCAGGCTTTCTATACCATAAGCAAACCTGAAGAATTCCCCAAAAATAAAAGTTGACAAATACACAATCTCATTCGGGTCAGAAATATATAATTTAACCGATATTGAAGAAGTATTTCTGACAGGAAAAATGCCTTTCAGATTTGTCATAAAGTTTCCAATGGAAGGGGCGCTATTGCTTTTCAAGGATAAGACAGAAAAATACATCTTCGACGATATGTATTCGAACACTTGGCAGATTAAATCTTTTCTTGAAAAAACTGTAATTGAGAAGCAAGAGTATAAAAAGCCTGAAAATGTTAAGTTTCACCACGATGCTATCGGTTTTCAAAATGCAGATGATTTTAAAGGAATGCAATGGACTAGTCTGAGAGGGATTAGCTTATGGGGTCTAATAGGCTTTTTCCTTTTACTATTTTTATATAAAGGGAAAACCCCAACTAAGGAATTTTGGCTGTTTTTTCTTGGATTTAGCTCTTTTTGGTTCTTTGTAAATTCTTGGTTAATGAATTATTTCAGTTTAACAAGGGAGTATTTAATTGTCAAGAATTACAATCAATATGCGAAATACCATTTTGCAAATTATCGGACATCAAGCCGAAGTTACGTTTGCAACACAAGGTAAATTGCCTATTGTTTACGTGTAATAACCAATGATCGGCAAACCATTAATTGTATTTCGCGGGAACGCTTCGTGAAAAATCACGTAGGCGTTTAAACATAGCCTCGGACAAAATGGGATTCCAGTTAGAAACGAACTGTATTTTTAAACAAGGCAAAGTGGTATACCAAAGCAATTGATTAACACAATAACCTGCAAGAGCTCTGCTATCTCCCATGGTAATGACCAGTGGCACAATTCCAAGGTTTACGAACCTCTGAATAAAAACAGCTCAAAGGCAAATTCAAAATAATCATTATTTTCACTTCCAAAATTAAAAAGGTGAACCCGGAAGAAAACTATCTCGATATAAACCGCGATTCATGGAATAAGCGAACTGCAGAACACATAAACTCCGAATTCTATGACCTCGAAGGATTTGTAAAAGGCAGGTCTTCCTTAAAGGAGATCGAACTTGAGTTTTTGGGCGATATTAAAGGAAAATCAATCCTCCATCTCCAATGCCATTTTGGTCAGGATACCATTTCGCTGGCGCGAATGGGAGCCATTGTTACGGGAGTAGATTTGAGCGATGTGGCCATCGAAAAGGCAAAAGAACTAGCCTTAGAAACGACGTGTTCTGCGAAATTTATCTGCAGCGACATTTACGATTTGCCGAAAGCGCTCAATGAAAAATTTGATATGGTTTTTACCAGCTACGGCACCATTGGGTGGCTACCCGACATAAACAAGTGGGCCGAGGTAGTAAGCCATTTTTTAAAACCGAAAGGGCATTTCCTGATTGCAGAGTTTCACCCTGTGGTGTGGATGTTTGACGATAATTTCGAAAAAGTAGAGCACCGTTATTTTAATTCGGAGCCCATTTCAGAAACCGAGGAAGGTACATATGCGAATAAAGAAGCGGCAATAACGACCAGCAATATAACCTGGAACCATGGGCTGGCAGAAGTAGCAACCGCGTTAATGAGCCAAAACATAAAAATCGAAGCTTTTCGGGAATACGATTATTCGCCATACGATTGCTTTATGGACACTTACGAATTTGAACCGGGAAAATTTCGAATTAAAGCTTTTGAAGATAAGGTGCCGATGGTTTATGCGATACTAGGTAATAAGGCTTGACCCTGAACCTGGCATTTAAAGCATCTTTCTCTTGAAATATTAATACGGTTTTGTCATCCTTTTTGCAAAAAGGCAAAAAGGTCGCCAAAACCTATATTCATCCAAAAAGAAACCCAATTAGCCTTTCAGCCCCAGTTCCTCTACAATAACATACTTATTGCGATCGGGACTTATACCTCTTACCAGCTCGGCTAGAAATCCACCAATAAACAGTTGGGTACCAATAATCATAGCTGTGAGCGCAACGTAAAACATCGACATGTTTGCAATGTTCTTTGCCGGTATGTGCTGAGCAAGAGCCCAAATTTTATACCCCCCGATCCATAAAAACATGCCTACCCCGATAAGGAACATGATGGCTCCATAAAAACCAAACAGGTGCATAGGCCGCTTGCCATAACGCGATACAAAACTTACGGTGAGCAGATCTAGCGGACCTTTTACAAACCGTGAGATACCATACTTGGTAGTTCCAAACTTACGCGGGCGGTGCTCTACCACCTTCTCTCCTATTTTGTCAAAACCCATTCGCTTAGCTAAAACCGGAATGTAACGATGCATATCGCCATAGAGCTCAATATTGTGAACCACCGAGGCGCGGTATGCTTTGAGGCCACAGTTAAAATCGTGAAGATAAATACCGGACATCTTTCGTGTAGCCCAGTTGTAGAGCTTGGTAGGAATTGTTTTGGTAATGGGATCGTATCGCTTCTTTTTCCAGCCTGATACGAGGTCGAATCCATCTTCCCGAATCATACGCACCAGCTCAGGAATCTCGTCGGGAGAGTCTTGCAAATCGGCATCCATGGTTAAGACCACATCGCCTTTAGCAATATCAAACGCAGCTTGCAAACCGGCAGCCTTGCCGTAATTTCGAGCAAAGCGGATGGCTTTTAATAAAGGATACTGCGTGCGTAAGTCGCAAATCACCTTCCAGCTCTCATCGCGGCTCCCATCGTCAACCAATATCACCTCGGTATCGAGGCCATTAGCCTTCACCACACGGTCTATCCAGGCGATAAGTTCAGGAAGCGACTCGGCTTCGTTGTATAAGGGTATAGCAATTGATATCAAGCCGTCAAATTTGCAATTAATTATCGATAATGTCTTCAGTAGATCGCACTATCTGCGGTTGTTTTTTGAAAATAGCAGCTAAAATAAGGCTGAGCACGGCATAAACAGCGATGTAAATCCCAAAATTGCGAATCATTCCAGGTAGGGTAAAGCCATAACGGGTTTTCGTTTCTATCTCAGTGAGCGTTTCTACCATTTTATCTTCAGGCATATTCCCTTGCATATATTTCATGGTTGTTTCCAATTGCTGATTTATCATCGAATCTACATAGGCGGTGTCTATATAACTTACGTACACATAGGAAAATGTAGTGCTAATTACCGCACTCAGGGCCAAACCGAGGAAAGCCGTTAAAAAAGCTTCCTTGAATGTAAGAAATCCATTGGCGGAAGCCCGCTGCTTGCGAAGAAAAATAATGGGTACTATAATCATAAGGACTATACCGAGTACGCCAATGCCGAGGTTAATAAACATACCGCCACCCAGGATCGCCATTAGTAAAAAAAGCACGATGGAGATGACAGACATGGTGATTGCCAGGTTAATAATGTAAGATTTGTTCATGGTTAGGTGTCTTAGGTTTCTGCAAATATAAAAACGGAAGTCATTTTATTGTTTTTTTTGTTGTGCAAGAATGAATGATTCGTACTTTTGCGGCGGGCAAGTCTCATACGACCAGCTCCTGCAGAACTCCCCCAGGCCAGGAATGGAGCAAGGGTATGTGGTTGTAGCGGTGCGATGTGAGTAGCTTGCCCACTTTTTTTTCTCAACTATGGAGAGAAAGGTTGTTCTCATAACTGGTGGTTCGTCCGGAATAGGACTTAGCAACGTGCCAGTATCTTCAGCAAAAAGGTTGCAAAGTATATGGAACCAGCCGCAAAGCGCGCAATGGTGAGCTGCTGCATGGCATTCCCATGCTCCAACTTTTCACCGAAGATTCCAAAAGTATCGCATCTGCCGTAAACTGGCTTATTGAGAAAGAAGGTCGCATTGACGTGCTTATAAACAATGCCGGAACGGGTATTGCCGGCGCCATTGAAGATACTACTACTGAAGAGATGGTTTCCTTGTTTACCACAAATGTATTTGGTCAACTGGAATGCTGCAGGGCGGTGATTCCCCATATGCGTAAGCAAAACAAAGGGCAAATTATTAATATGTCGAGTATTGCCGGCGAGTTTGGCCTCCCCTTTCGTGGAGTTTACTCAGCGAGCAAGAGTGCCATAGACCGCTTTTCTGAAACGCTGCGCATGGAGCTCAAGCAATGGAATATAGCGGTGAGCATAGTGCAGCCCGGCGATTACAAGACCAATATTAACCACAACCGCATTATTGCGAAGCGCAGCCTTGATAAAGACTCGCCCTATTACGAAGGGTTTACAAAGCTGTACAAGGCTATTTCTGAAGATATATCAAACGGCCACGATCCGATAGGCGTAGCTAAGGTGGTTTGGAAAATAGTTGATTCAAAACATCCGCTTATGCGCTACCCGGCGGCTACATTTTGGCAGCGGTTTTCACTTTCGGTAAATAGGGTACTCCCCTTCCATTTGTTTCAAAAAATACTCTTGAAGCGGTTTCCGATTAAGTAGTTTTTAGTTTTTGGTTCTTTGTTCTTGGTGCATGTACTTCTCTAAATAGCGTTGAGTGTTGTATTGAAACTATAGCGTTCTGTGGTTCCTCTTCCACCACAAAGACACGGAGAGCACAGAGTTTTCTTTGTGTCCTTTGTGACTCTGTGGTTATCCTTTTACCACAAAGACATGGAGTGCACAGAGGTGTGCAAGCCCTCAAAAAGTGAGCTCAACTGTTTGCTCGTAATCCTTCCATTTATTTCAGAAAATACTCTTGAAGCGGTTTCCGATTAAATAATCCTTTTCTAACCGCATAGAATCACTACCTTTGCGGCAATTTTTAAGACAATAAAAAGACCAAAATAATGGCTGGAACAAGAACATTTACAATGCTTAAGCCCGATGCGCTTGAAGCAAACAATACCGGAAAAATCCTTGATATGATCATCGAAGCCGGTTTTACTATTAAAGCAATGAAGCTTACTCACCTTACTGATGGTGAAGCAAAAGAATTTTACGCAGTTCACAAAGAGCGTCCTTTTTACGGAGAACTTGTTGAATACATGACTTCCGGACCTATCGTAGCTGCGATTCTCGAAAAGAACAATGCCGTAGAAGATTTCAGAAAACTGATTGGTGCTACTGATCCATCTGAGGCTGCCGACGGAACTATCCGCAAAAAGTATGCTGAATCAAAAGCTAAAAATGCCGTTCACGGTTCTGATAGCGATGAGAATGCTGAGATTGAGTCAAACTTTCACTTTTCAGGAAGAGAGATTGTAGGCTAAGCTTTTTTCGCTTCCGCGGATTGAGATGAATGAAATACTGAACACCCGGTGCAAAGGATTGTAATTCTTTGGCCGGGTGTTTTTTTTGATGGTTTTTTGTGGTTCCTGAGTAGTGAGTTTTGAGTAGTGAGTAGTGAGTAGTGAGTAGTGAGTAGTGAGTAGTGAGTGGAAGTTTAAAAATCTTAGAATGATTCATTCATATACTCTTGCCATTTCACCAGCACATATTTTTGCACATTATTTTCTGTCGTAGCCAGAAATCCATATTCATAGCAAAAGAGGTACACATCGCCTTTGGAATTTTTCCAGTAATTGGTGAAATCAAATAATGGGTTTCAAGATGTATTGTTCGTCAAACTCAACATCAAAATCTCGTAATAAATCAAGATACTCATTTTCGAAACTTACTGCTTTATGATGCCTTTCTTGATTTCTAATGTAATTTATTACGTTGTGAACATCATTCTTTGAATACGAAAAACCACCATATCCTGCTTGCCAGGAAAACTTCCCTACACTTAAACGATTGTTATTTATCCATGTTGAAGAACCTTGCTTTACTTGTTTTACTAAATCTGATAATGCTTGTGTTGGACGCATTCCAAAAAGAATATGAATATGGTCAGGCATGCCATTTATCTGCAGTACTTTATGACTCTCGTTTTGGATAATGGCAGTTATATATTTGTAGAGTTCTTCCTTCCATTTATCGCTTATCAAGCTCATCCTGTTTTGAACAGCAAACACAGTCTGAATATGTATCTGAGTGTAAGTATTGGCCATAGTTTAGCTTTATTAAAACATAATATAAGGCAGTTAGAAATATTTATTTCATTCTTAATGACCCCTACCTTAATGAGGTTCACGATTTATTCAAGTGGATCTTTGTTAAAAATAACGATTTTTTAATGGCGGCGGGCAGATGGATCTAGGTTTTTGGTTTATGCCGCCTAGTTCCATGTTTTGAAAATTCTGAATGGTTCAACAAAATAATTCCTATCCTGCGCTAAAATGTATGTCCCGGTAGGGACAAGTTTTGGGTAGCTCATGGCACCCGTCCCGATTGATTCTGTGCCTTTAGGTACAGATTGTATTTATCAGTTGAGGCAGACTATGGGTTGTTGATTGAAATCTACATTTCCCAAATGGCATCACCCTGCCAGGAAATCAGAATGCGTACCTAAAGGCACGCTAGATATCTTCTCTCCCTTTTAGCTACCCGGAATTTGTCCCTACAGGACAAAAACGAAGAAAAGTACGAATTGATTCTGTTCCTTTAGGTACAGATTGTATTCATCAATTAAGGCAGATATAGGTTAACCTAAAGGTTGAGAACATTGACAGCAGGCGCATGATTATACGCGTGTGTAAAGGAAAGGGAAGCAAAGACCGCCAAACCTTGCTCAGCCCTACCCTTCTGACTAATCTGCGCATCTATTACAAAAAATATAAGCCAAAGAGATATCTTTTTGAAGGTGTACATGGTGGGCAGTACAGCTCAACCAGCTTGAGAATGATACTAAAAAAAGCAGCTCAAAAAGCAAGCATAAAACAGGAAATCACGCCCCACACCCTCCGCCACTGTTTTGCCACCCATTTACTGGAGGCAGACACAGATATTCGTTACATTCAAACTTTACTAGGCCACTCCAGTTCCAAAACCACCGAGAAATATACTTTCGTGGCAGTAAAAGCAATTTCTCGGATACAAAACCCGCTAGATTGTCTTTAATTTGGTATAATTGTATAAAACAATTAAAAGAACCTTAAAGTTAATGTGGATAAGGCAGAAATAAGC
>CAVVKG010000006.1:0-151585 GCA_963748925.1 uncultured Cryomorphaceae bacterium
CTAACAATTCAATAAGCGCAATTGCGCTTATCTATTTATAAATTTAAGAGTCTCAAACTCTATAGCTACAGTTGTAATTACAAGTATAAGAAATTATAACACAGATACTTCAAACTTTAGCCGATTAACTTACCGGACTAATTTTTACTGTAGCCGTAGAATTAAATTATACGTATAATTATACGTGTAATTTAATTCTACGCTTAGGTGTTAAGCGGATTCATACCAGAGAATATCTTATACCTAATTATAGTCGAGATTAAACAGGATAGTCCCTTTAGACCAGCTTTTGAATCTTTAACCCAATCCGTTTCCAGTAAAATGCCAGGCCAATCAAAGGATGAATAAAATATAGCGGCTATCCAAAATCTCCAAATCACCCTTCAATCCTTAACCCATATTTTTCAAGCAAGCCCGGAAGCCCGTCTAGTGAAAAGCGCGCACCTTTTACACGATTTTTTGACGGATCAATACTGAAATACCGGCTACCTCTGAAATCTGCTTTTGCCAAATTGGTTTTATCAAAAATGGCACCCACCAAATCACTGTCTGAAAAAACAGCCTCTTCGAGGTTGGCATCAGAAAAATCTGCTTCCTCAAGCTTACAGCCTATAAAACTTGTTTTTTTGATTTTCAATTTGTGAAAACTCGCGTACGTTAAATTGCATTTTTCGAAAGAGAACTCGAGCAAGAAAGGATTGCAATCTCCAAAGGGCAGCCCCAGCAATTTGCATTGATGAAAAGATACATCTCTAAAGGATGTATGGGTTAAAGTGGCGCCTGTGAAATCACAATTTTCAAATGTGCATTCGGCAAATTGGATGTCGGTAAGGTTGCAATTTGAAAAGGTGCAGTTCTTAAAACTACAGGCCTCAAACTCTGTATCAGTTAATCGGGATTCTCCAAAATCTTGCGATGAGTAAATTTTATCGATAGTCATTAATGTCCTGAAAAGTAGCTAATTACTTGATTTTTAACCCTCGAATTAGAGAGGATTCTGAAGTTTTCAAAATTAGCGAAACAAAAAGTTTATTCCTTTGTTGAAATGAATCAATAAATTTCAATGTACAGAATTCTTTTGCTATCAGGGTGTTGCTTTCTTTTCCTTTTAAGTGCTACCGCGCAAAAAGGTATAATAAAAGGTAGGGTTTACAACGAAATTTCCAACGAACCGATTCCATTTGCAAATGTGGCCATCCAGAATTCAGCAAATGGGGCCGTAACTGATATCGATGGAAACTATCAAATAATAAACCTTGAGCCCGGTCTTTACAATGTGCAAACCAGCTATGTGGGTTTTGAGCCAAAGACCATTTTTGAAGTAGAGGTTCTCGCACAACAACCTACAAATTTGAATATCGGACTAGCAGAGAACTCCACAAAACTTGAAACGGTTGAAATTACGACTGACGTTTTTGAGAGAAATATTGAGAGCCCGGTTTCACTCCAGCAAATAGGAACGAATGAAATACAGCGAAACCCGGGAGGAAACCGCGATATATCAAGGGCTCTGCAAGTCTTGCCCGGTGTTTCTTCTTCGCTATCTTTTCGAAATGACATTATTATTCGAGGTGGGGCGCCTAATGAAAATCGGTTTTATCTCGATGGGGTAGAGGTTCCTAATATCAACCACTTTGCCACGCAGGGTTCTTCAGGCGGTCCGGTGGGAATCATTAATGTGAATTTCATTAAAAGCGTTGACTTCTATTCGGGCGCTTTTCCTGCCAACAGAGGGAATGCACTGAGCTCGGTTCTTGAGTTTACACAAAAGGAGGGGAATACAGATCGGCTGCGCACAAATTTCACCCTCGGCGCCAGCGATATTGGGATAACATTTGATGGACCAATTGGCGAGAAAACGAGTTATATTTTCTCTGCCCGAAGGTCCTATCTTCAGTTTTTGTTTGGCGTTATCGGGCTTCCTTTTTTGCCTACCTACAATGATTCGCAGCTCAAGGTTAAGCATCGGTTTAACCAAAAGAATGAATTGACTATTATAGGTCTGGGTGCCTACGATACTTTCGAACTAAACGAAAGTGCGGTCGAAGATGCTGACAATGAAGAGGATCGCCAACGAGCTGAGTATATTCTCGGAAATATTCCCGTTAATAACCAATGGAATTACACAATCGGCGCCAATTACAAGCATTTTTCGAAAAACGGTTTTCAGAACGTGGTGGTAAGCCGAAATGAATTGAATAACGAAGCGGTAAAATATGAGGGGAATGATGATTCAGACCCCAATAACTTGATATTGAATTACAATTCTGCCGAGATTGAAAACAAGTTTCGATTTGAGCATACACAACGCACCGAGTTTTGGAAGCTGAATGGAGGCATTAATGTGGAGGATGTAACCTATACGAATTCTACCTTCAATAAAGTAGCAGAAGGGTGATCTTGTCCAAATAATCGATTTCTCATCGGAAATCAACTTTCAAAAGTTTGGATTTTTTGCTCAGGCGAGCCGCAGCGTATGGGAAGACCGCTTATTACTTTCCTTTGGCCTGCGAAGCGATTGGAACAATTATGCAGAGAGCATGGGTAACCCGATTGACCAGCTCTCACCGCGGTTTTCATTTTCATACAGTATTACTCCCCAACTCAGTTTTAATGGAAACATTGGAAGGTATTACCAGTTGCCCCCTTATACGGTTTTAGGATACCGCGACAATCAGGGAACGCTTGTCAACAAAGAGAATGAAGTTAAATACATTCAGTCCGATCATTATGTAGCCGGTTTTCAATATGTCTTTGAGAAGAATACCAAGGTGTCTATTGAAGGGTTTTACAAGGATTACAGCAACTACCCGTTCACCTTGCGCGACAGCATCAATTTGGCCAATCTGGGAGGAGATTTTGGTGTAATAGGCAACGAGGCTGTGACTTCTACGGGCGAAGGCCGAAGCTATGGAGTAGAATTCCTAGTTCAGCGAAAGCTGTACAATGGCCTTTACGGAATTGCAGCGCTGACGCTGGTGCGAAGTGAGTTCACTGATAAAAACGACGAGTATATACCTTCAAGCTGGGATAACCGGTTTATTTTAAGCTTGACTGCCGGCAAGAAATTTAAAAAGAACTGGGAGCTTGGGACCAGGCTGGCTGTTCTCGGCGGACCTCCATTCACGCCGTATGATGTTAGTACTTCGGCTTTGAAGGATATATGGGATGTGCGCGGAAGTGGCCTACCCGATTACAACCGTATAAATACGGAACGAAATCCGGTTACTTATCAACTTGATGTGCGTCTTGATAAGAAGTATTTCTTCGAAAAGTGGAGCTTGAACTTATATCTGGATATTGAAAATGTCACCGGCGCCAGTTTTGAGCTTAATCCATTTCTGGATACGGTAAAGGATGATGCGAATAATCCGGTTACTGATCCAACTGATTCGAGCCGATATTTGTTGACAACCATTCCCAACAATGCGGGCACTCTGCTGCCGACTATTGGCATTGTCGTAGAATTTTAAGAAAGGGCTGGTAATAAAAACGCTGCCGACTCTGAGAAGACGGCAGCGAGATGAGCTTTGTTTCAAGCCCTTCAGTTGAAAGATTGGTTGGCTATTAATTTCCTCCACCCATTCCAGGCAAATTCATAAATTGGTATCCTTTGGTTGAGAACGATTTGGGTTGGTTCTTATTGAATTCTTTTACAGTCGTAATCGTTTTTTCTTCGTTTTTCTTTGACTCACCAATGATTTGAATCATTGCACCTTGTGGATAATTGTCAGGGAGTTCGTATTCGCTCGACATTTTCTTGTTTGTAGCCATCATATTAGACATATAACCCATCCAGTTGGCCTCTATATCATCGGTAACCCAATAGGAATAATCCCATTCCTCATCACCTTCCGTACTTGTCATTACATACTCTTCACAATCGTAACCCGAAATAACCTTTGTGTTTCCCGTTTTTTCAAAACTGTATTTTATGTTTTCTTCCTTAGTCTTCTCCATTTGGTCTTCAAAATTGGCCGGATCAAACTTCATTGCCATCCCCATTTTTTGGCCATCGGTATTAATAAGAGTTACCATTTGATAAGACTGCATGTCATATATCATAAAACTCTCTGATCCCTCAGCATATACTTCCATTCCAAAGTTTGGTTCTGTTTCAGAAAAGTACATTTTAGTGTCCATCGGGTCCTGCTCTTTACCTTTTTTGTTCCAGGTTTGAATGTTGAGCAACATATTGTGATCAAAGCTGTAACTGTCTTCTACATCAACATCACCACCAAAGAGCTTTGACATCATTGCTGCGCTTTGATCACCTGATTCTTGATTGCTTTGTGAATCGCTACCTGCAGATTCGCTATTAGAATCATTTTCTTTTTCTTCGTCTTTATCAGAATTTTTCTTTTTACTAAAGAGTCCTTCAATGGCGTCTAATCCTTTGTCAATACCCTTGTCAATTTTCTGATCAACCCTTTGATTTGTTTTTTCTTTGGCTCTTTCTTCGGTCCTGTCTACAACTTGTCCCATTAAAAATGTAGAGCAAAATAAGATGGATAATATGGTTGTAATTCCTTTCATGTTGTAGTGATATAAATGCAGTTATCGATTAAAATGAAGCCTCTAAGGTAAAAAATACTAGCTTAGTCTAATAAAATATGTTGTAGCGAGATGTCGCTAGTCCAATTTTTATTGTGGAACTGTTTTGTCAAGTCAATGCTCAAGAGGGTTTGACAATGAGTGGGATAGATAATAATGACTAAAAATAATTGAAGATTTTTATTCAACTGAGTTTGAGACTAAATTTATTTATACATTTCGCCCCTAAATGGACAGCATCCTTTACATAGACATCTATCACAAAAGAGGTATACTTGCGGTGATGAATAAAATGCATAGCGTCAATCTAAAACTCTTATTCAGAGTCTTTTATATTTGGAGTAGCATCAGTAATTTCCTGTTGCTGCCAATTCGGATTTGAGCATAACTTTCAAGTTACTCAAACATTTCTATTTTCTCATTGTCTTATCTTTTACATTTATTGCACTTTTAAACTATGAAAATTCAATACTTCGATCTAATAGATCAAACGTTTCATTTTCCACAGGAAGAATTTAAACTAGAGGAAGAAGAGCTTAGTTTCCACGGCATCCCGATGATGGAGGTGGTCAGAAAATATGGTACGCCTCTCAAGTTTACATATCTGCCCAAAATATCTCAGAATATACAGCGGGCTAAGGGCTGGTTTAACGATGCCATGGAAAAAGTAGACTATAAAGGGATATACAATTATTGCTATTGCACAAAGAGCTCGCATTTTGCCCATGTGGTGGAAGAGGCTCTTAAGAATGACATCTCTATTGAAACTTCCTCAGCTTACGATCTGGATATTGTAGAATATCTATATGATAACGATAAGCTCAATAAAGATCGATACATCGTTTGCAATGGCTACAAAACCGATGACTATTTAAAGAAAATTGCACATTTAATTAATCGCGGATTTAAGATTCTGCCGATCATCGATAATTATAACGAGGTAGACGTGCTTGATGAGCTTATTGAAAAAGAGTTTGAAATAGGCATCAGGATAGCAAGTGAGGAGGAGCCTAAATTTGAGTTTTATACCAGCCGCCTGGGCATTGGTTACAGAAATATTGCACCGTTTTACCGCGATGTGATTCAAAAAAAGCCAAAGATTAAGCTTAAAATGCTTCATTTTTTCATCAATACAGGAATCAATGATACGGCCTATTACTGGAATGAGCTTAACAAATGTCTCACAGTATACGGTAGGCTCAAGGAAGATTGTCCTGAGCTTGATAGTCTTAATATTGGTGGTGGTTTCCCAATAAAAAACAGCCTCGCCTTCGAATATGACTATGCTTACATGGCACAGGAAATAATTTCGCAGATTAAAAGTTTCTGTGAAGACAGGAAAATACTGGAACCAAACATTTATACTGAGTTTGGAAGTTTTACTGTTGGTGAAAGCGGTGGAGCCCTGTTTAAAGTAATTTACCAGAAACGCCAGAATGACAAAGAGCGTTGGAACATGATCGATTCATCCTTTATGACCACATTACCCGATTCGTGGGCCATTAATAAGCGCTTTGTTATGCTTCCGCTAAATAGGTGGGATAGTGAATACGAGCGCGTTTTCTTGGGTGGACTTACTTGCGACAGTGATGATTATTACAATTCTGAGCAGCATATGAATGCTATTTATTTGCCTCGTTTTAACGCTGAAAAACCACTTTACATTGGCTTTTTCAATACAGGTGCTTATCAGGATACTGTAGGAGGATACGGCGGTTTGCAACACTGTCTTATTCCAACACCGAAACACATTATAATTGACAAGGATGAGAATGGAGAATTTACCTATCGGGTATTTTCTGAAAAGCAAGCTGCTTCATCCATGATGAGATTATTGGGATATCCATCAACAACCGAACAAAAAGAAGAATTAGAAATTATCGATAATGGAAGAGTATCAGAATAATTTTGGAGGCATTCCCGATGAGTTTGCACGCCTGGAAACGGCAAAAGTTGTCCTAATTCCGGTTCCTTATGATGGAACCAGTACCTGGCAAAAAGGAGCAGATGAAGGGCCGGCAGCTTTGCTTGACGCAGCCCGCAACATGGAGCTTTACGACATTGAAACCGGAACGGAGGTTTACCAGGAAGGAATTTTTCTGGCGCCTCCTGTATCAGAAAACAAGTCGCCTGAAGCAATGGTAGAGGCTGTTCACAAAACAGTGGCTTCCTACCTCGGAAAAGATAAATTCGTGACAGCCATCGGTGGTGAGCACTCCATTAGCATTGGAGTAATTCGCGCTTTTATGGAAAAGTATAAGGAGCTTACCGTTCTTCAAATCGATGCGCATGCTGACTTGCGAGAATCTTATGAAGGTAGTAAATGCAATCATGCTTGTGCCGTTTATGAGGCAAACCAGAATGCGCACCTCGTACAGGTGGGAATTAGAAGCATGGATGTAAGTGAAAATAAGGTGATGAAACGCGAGAATGTTTTCTTCGCGCACGACATGGTTAAGAATCCAGATTGGATGGATGAGGCCATAGACCGCATGACCCGAAATGTATTTATTACCATTGATCTGGATGCTTTTGATCCATCCATTATGCCCAGCACCGGAACTCCGGAACCGGGTGGGATGCAGTGGTATGAGACCTTGAAGTTTATTAAAAAAGTAAATAAAAAGCGAAATATTGTCGGGTTCGACATTGTGGAATTATGTCCTGATTCGAATGAAAAATCATCTGATTTTTTGGCGGCTAAGCTTTATTACAAGATATTGACCTATATATTTAAGAAAAAGAACAAGAAAAATGGCTGAGAAAGGACCAATTTCAAAATTTATTGAGCACCACTACAAACACTTTAACGCAGCTGCTTTAGTAGATGCTGCCAAGGGTTACGAATCGCACTTACTTGAAAATGGTAAAATGATGATTACCCTGGCCGGCGCAATGAGCACAGCTGAGCTTGGGAGAAGTCTGGCCGAAATGATTAGACAAGATAAGGTTCAGATCATTTCTTGCACCGGAGCAAACCTTGAGGAAGATGTAATGAACCTTGTAGCTCATAGCCACTACGAGCGTGTGCCACATTACCGCGACCTCACCCCGCAGGAAGAGTGGGATTTGCTCGAGCGCGGTTTAAATCGCGTTACAGATACCTGTATCCCCGAAGAGGAAGCATTTAGAAGGTTGCAGGGAAATATCGTAAAGCAGTGGAAAGGTGCTGAAGAAAAAGGAGAACGCTATTTTCCGCATGAGTATATGTATAAGATGATCCTTTCAGGAGATTTGGAGGAGTATTACGAAATAGATCCTAAAAACTCTTGGATGATAGCGGCGGCTGAAAAAAACTTGCCCCTAATTGTTCCCGGGTGGGAGGATAGCACAATGGGTAATATTTTCGCCTCTTATTGTATTAAAGGCGAATTAAAACCATCGACTGTGAAATCAGGTATTGAATATATGACCTGGCTTGCAGACTGGTATCCTAAAAACTCATCGGGAAAAGGAGTTGGATTTTTTCAGATTGGTGGCGGTATAGCCGGAGATTTCCCGATCTGTGTAGTACCTATGCTATATCAGGATATGGAAATGCCAGAGATTCCATTTTGGAGCTATTTCTGTCAGATTTCAGATTCTACCACTAGTTATGGATCGTATTCCGGAGCAGTGCCTAACGAGAAAATAACATGGGGTAAACTAGATATTAAAACACCGAAATTTATTGTAGAAAGTGATGCTACTATCGTTGCACCATTAATTTTTGCATGGATTTTAAATTGGTAACAAAAACCTTTTTAAATTTATCTGCGTATTTAAGCGCAAAATCCTGATATTAACCTCACTAAAATGTTAAAATGCATAACAGCACAAAACTAAATTCTGTAATTTTAAACCAGGGAATTTCAGCTAAGAAATCCCATATTAACACCGCGTAGAAATGAAAAGGGTTATCAAAGACTTTAAGGCCATCACTGAAGATGTCGTAGCCTTAATTAACGAGCAGTACCCGTATGGCTATGAAGATAGTCAATTGGTGACTTTTGTAAATGCCAAAGGAGAGTTTGTAAAAGCTCTCGAAGTTAAATCTGATGAAATTACATATCTCATTAAGCTGAGCACCAACTTAAAGGAGCACATTAATGATTATATGGATTCTGACGACGACGATGATTATTCTTATAATTCTGATGATGGAGTGGATGTCGAAATCGACGATTCTATTGATGACGAAGATTAGTTAGTGGATTTTTAAAAAAGTACTAATTGTGAAAAAGACAAGATTAAAAGCTCCTTCGAAGGGCTTTGAATTTCATGATGAAGACAGGGTGAACGATTCATTTCAACGCGGAAAGAAACGTTTGCATCCTACAAAACGTATGAGAAAACAGGATTTAGATATTTACGATGATGAATATTGAGTTTCAATAATACCTAACATTAAAAGGGTCGCATTCACAAAAGTGAGTGTGGCCCTTTTTTAATACATCCACAATTATGAAAGGTACCTTTCACATAGCTTTCGCTACCGCCGATATTGAGAGAGCTAAGCAGTTTTACGGTGATATTTTAGGCTGTAAAGTAGGCAGAGAATCTATTGCGTGGGCCGATTTTAATTTTTTCGGGCACCAAATGAGTATTCACAAGGTGGCTGAAAAGGTTCGCCGACCCCGAAATTATTACAATCCCAATAGCCATATTCCAGCCAATCATTTTGGTATTATTCTTCCGTGGGCCGATTGGCATAAAATGGAAGAAACCCTAAAGGCCGCTAGAATAAATTTTTTAGTTGAACCCTATGTTGCGTTTCCAGGGGAGGTTGGGGAGCAGAAAACAATGTTCATTCAAGATCCGGATGGAAATTCAATAGAGTTTAAGACTTTTGAAGATCCTAAAAAAATCTTCGCGATAAAATAGAGCTGACTAACTGTCGTAGTCAACCTCCAGGTCAAATAATCGCTTCATCTTAGCCAGGGTTGGGTTTTTCTCAACCATGGCTTCATATTTCTTTTGTGGCTCGTACAAAGAATCGCCGTCGGTCCCTTCTTCTTCATCAATTACTCCTTCGAGCTGTACTTTCCAGTTATTGAGTTTCTCACGCAAGAATTCCAGAATTCGGACTTTATCTGCATCCAAATCAGATTTTTGTACGTGATTGTCTACCAATAATTCGATCTGAAATTTATCGCGCATTACCGGCTTATGTTTGGTAAGGGTTGCGTAATAACTTTGCTTATCTTCTTCTTTTATCTGGGCTGCGTATTCATCCCAGGCCTTCCAGAGCTGTCCTAAATTAAATTCATTCGCGGGGCGGTTTTCGTGCAGCACTGATGTGCTCTGGGCTATTTCTTCTACCGTTTTTTTTATGCTTTCGCCCTGGTTGGCAGAGCTGTTGCCCAAAGATTGAAGTGATGGTAGCACTTTCGATTTTGCTTTGCCTAGTCTGCTGCTAAAACCACGTTGTTTTAGTTCTCCTCCAGCAGATGTACCGGGCAATTCTTCCTTCTTTTGCGGAAGTATCGCATCTTGCTGAGGAGGTTTTTCATTAGGTGCAGGTTCACTTACGTGAGATGCCGGAGTTGAATCAGATTTGTTTTCTTCTTCTGCGGGTTCCGGCTGATTGTCAACAGGTGATGATTCAGTGGGTGTTGTTTGATCTGTTTGAATAGGTGGCTCTGTTTCTTGCTCTTCAGAACTTTTTTTGGCCTCATCTGAAGCCCTCATATCTGCCAGAGTAGGAGATGGGGCTGGAGGAGTAGAAGCTTGACTATTCCCGGAAGGGGAAGATTCTACTTGTCCATAAGAATCAGAGAAATTTGACTCTAAACCGGAGTCATCGGAAAATACTAAGTCACTTTCAGGCTTTTTTTTTTCCGACAGCTTTGCCGCCAGTGAGCATAATTTCAGAAGTGTGAGCTCTACGAGCAACCGTGGATTCTTGCTGCTCTTATAATTTATATCAGCATCACTAAGTGCGCTCAGTGCATTGAGCATAAACCGCGGATCGCACTTTTTGGATTGATCGATATAACGCTGCTTTACTGTATTGCCTACCTCCATTATTCCCGCAGTACGATCTGATGTGCAAAAAAGTAGGTTTCGAAAGTGATTGGCCAGGCCATTTAAGAAGTTATGCCCGTCAAATCCATTGTTTAGAATGGTATTGAACGTTAAGAGAACTTCCGATTTTTCATCCTTTAGAAATGAATCGGTCATGGCAAAATAATAGTCGTAATCAAGGATGTTGAGGTTGGCAATAACATCCTGGTAGGTAACTTTATTTCCCGAAAATCCTACGACCTGATCAAAGATTGATAAGGCATCGCGCAATGCGCCGTCAGCTTTTTCGGCGATTATGTGCAAGGCATCGTGTCCGGCCTCTATTCCCTCTTTCTCGGCTATTTTGCTGAGGTGATCTACGATATCCGGTATTTGTATCCGGTTAAAATCAAAAACCTGACAACGCGATAAAATGGTAGGGAGTACCTTGTGTTTCTCTGTAGTAGCCAGAATAAAAATAGCATACGCCGGTGGCTCTTCCAGTGTTTTCAAAAAGGCATTGAATGCATTTGTAGAAAGCATGTGTACCTCATCAATGATGTACACTTTGTACTTGCCAATTTGTGGAGGAATCCTTACCTGATCTATAAGGTTTCTAATGTCCTCAACACTATTGTTAGATGCCGCATCGAGCTCAAAAATATTGAAGGAGTAATCGGTGTCTATCACATCCGACCCCATACTGTGCGCATTCACGGTACGAGCCAGAATACGTGCACAAGTAGTTTTACCCACTCCGCGTGGGCCGCAAAACAAGAAGGCCTGCGCCAAATGGTTGTTTTCTATGGCTTTTAAAAGCGTCTGTGTAATGCTCTCCTGACCCACAACGGTATCAAATACCTGAGGTCTATATTTTCGTGCGGATACTATAAAATCTTCCATGGTAGTTATAAGGGGTAAAGATAAATATTATTCCAATCTTTGATGGGTTGAAACCTCAAGAAGAGTCTCCAATCGGTGTTAAGTTTTCAACGACTTTTGGTACCCGTTTGCAATCTGTCACAAAAAGGTATTTCCTTATTGTACAAGAATGATTTTTTGCTACCTTTGCACTCCATTTTTAAAAATTATTAATCAACAACAAAAGCAGTTATGACGAATCGTTATGAAACCGTTTTCATTCTGACTCCCGTTTTGTCTGATGACCAGGCAAAGGAAGCGGTTGCGAAGTTCAAGGCTCTTCTGAAAGATGGTGATGCAAAAATTCACCACGAAGAAGATTGGGGTTTGCGAAAGCTAGCCTATCCTATCCAGAAAAAATCTACTGGATTTTACCATTTGATCGAGTTTGAAAGCGAAGGCTCTCTTATTAATGATCTGGAATTACTTTTCCGTCGCGATGAGCGCGTATTGAGGTTTCTTACCATTAAAATGGAGAAACACGCCGTGATTTACGCCGAGAAAAAAAGAAGTAATAAAAAACAGGAAGCAACAGCCTAAAAAAGGACTATTATGGCAGACAACAGCGAAATCAGATATTTGACGCCTATCAGCATTGATACGCAGAAAACAAAATATTGCCGATTCAAAAAGAATCGTATTAAGTACATCGATTATAAAGATCCTAACTTTCTTTTGAAATTGGTGAATGAACAAGGAAAGATTATGCCTCGTCGTGTTACAGGTACTTCTATGAAGTATCAGCGCAGAGTAGCTCAGGCTATCAAGCGAGCACGCCACCTGGCTTTGCTTCCATATGTTGCGGACCTTTTAAAATAAGAAGACATGGAAATTATTCTTAAAGAAGATATCGAAAAATTGGGTTACAAGGATGATCTTGTAAGCGTTAAGCCCGGATATGCACGTAATTACCTGATCCCGAAAGGAATGGCTATCATAGCCTCACCTTCTCAGAAAAAGGTACTTTCTGAAAATTTGAAGCAACGAGCCCACAAAGAAGAAAAAGTGAAAGCAGAAGCACAGAAAATTGCTGAAGCTCTTGCTAAACAAACCATTAAAATTGGAGCTAAAGTTGGTGAAAATGGTAAGATCTTTGGATCTGTGAATACCATTCAACTTGCTGACGCTATTGAAGCTGCCGGATTTAATGTAGACAGAAAACGCATCACGATTAAAAACGAACCTATCAAACAAGTAGGTACTTATGAAGCGGATGTTGTTTTGCATAAAGAAATAACACAAACCATTAACTTTGAGGTTGTTGGTGAGTAATGTCTAATTGACTTTATTTGTAAAAACCCCGCATTAGCGGGGTTTTTTTTTATTGGTATATTTCGGGCCTGAACAATCTACTAGTTTTTTATGTTAATTATTAAAAGAGCCTAATATGAAAAAAACCATACCATATGCACTTTTTACGGGTGCGGCACTAATTGCGTACTTTTTAATTATGAAACTATTTGGATTGGAGACGAATTTTTATCTCCGAATCTTCAATTTCGTAATTATGACCGGCGGTATTTATTTTTTATACCGCAATACATTTCATCGAGGTGAAAACGAACACGTTGGATATTTGCAGGGATTGATGTTGGGAGCAAAGCTTACAACGATTGCGGTAGTCCTTTTCATGGTTTTTCTTGGTATTTATATCAAATTCATTGATCCGGGTTTCATGACCGTTCTCGACGATACCGGAATTTGGTCAGTGGATAATGTTTCACTTACACAAACTATGCTGGGGATACTTATTGAAGGACTTGCCTCAGGTTATATTATCTCTTTTGTTTTAATGCAATTCTTTAAGTCATCAATTCCAAGTCGCGACTCGGCGTAATGTCTTTCACGCAGTCTTAAAAATCTAGCCCTCAATAGGCCAATTATCTTATATTTGGTTTATGGTTTGGGCTCTGCGGTTATTGTTTTCCATGCTTATGCTTATTTCTGGTCTGATTGTATCGGGTCAGGATGTAATCGTTCGTATTACAGGAGATTCTCTGCATGTTAAAGTTCAGTCAAGCAACGAGTCATTTGTTTATTACCAATCTGCTCAGTCGAATCGAGGAGAAGTAGAAGTAATATCGAGAAAAGAGATAGCAGAAATTCTTTATAATTTTGAAGATCCCAGTAGCAAATTATTAAAAATCGCCAAGAGGGAAAAGCGTGATTACGAGCTCATTGAACTCTGGTTTGCTTATGGCGTTATCTTTATGCCAAATTCTGATATTCCTACCGATGATTTTGAAGAATATTACTCGAAATTGCAATGGGGCGAAGGTTTTAGTCTCGGTGGAAATTACTTTTTTAATCAGAAAATTGGTGTTAATGCTATTTTCAGCACGTCAAATTTTGAGAATTCAATAGGGGTCTCACTTTCTACTGCCGGTTTAGGAGCTACCACGGTAGCTTACGGTAGTTTGTCTGATGATATCAATTTAAAGTATGTTGGTGGAGGTCTTACTCTGCGCTATGAATTAGTAAAAGACGTATCCCATTTTGAGCTTCAAGTAGGCGCGGGTGTAAACTATTATACTAACCAGGCCGAATTAGTCTATGGATTCGACTTGAATGCAAAAGGCGTCGGTTTCCACGTAAAAACAATGGGTAATCTAAGTATAGGTGGCGGTCTGTATGTTCTCCTATGTCTATCCTATCAGGGTGGCTACGTAGACAATATATCTTTTAAACCAAACACCGGTATGCCACAGGAGTTAAGTAGAGAGCTGGATGGATTCTACAGCAATGCAGAAAATTTTACTATAAATCGGTTTTCTCTTCGAGGAGGTCTTTTATTCGCTTTCTGATGCTTCCACAATAGAAGGAGAAGAAACCGATTTAGCATCGCTTTGCTGGTCCTTTTGTTTTTTTCTGCTCACCAATCCGTACGTCATAATAACACTGGTTGCTAAAATCACGAACAGTAGTAAACCATCTGCCGAGTCATTGAGTTTCATTGAGTCGGGAATGGAAAAGAACAATAGAATACTTATCAAACCCCGGGGAGCGATAAAGAGCTCAGGAACAATATCGGTGCGGGCAACATATTTGAGGTAAAGCCCTCGTATTAGATAAATTACAATTACCGCAATCAATCCATTCATTAAAACACCAAGATTCAACAGGGAGTTAATATTCATGGTGTAACCAAACATGAGGAAGAAAAATGTTCTAATGATAAATGCAGATTCAGCGGTTAAGAGTAGAAACTGATTCAGATCATTCTTTAGCTTCTCGTAGAGAAAAAGCTGCTTAAATTTTGAAATCGGGATGATCTCAGCGTTATTTAGAAAGAGTCCCAAAAATAGAACAACTATTAATGCAGAAAGATGGTAGAACTTTCCGATGGAGTATACGAGGATAAGTAGTGCCAGGATAAGGAAGAACTTGATGTGGTGTGTAATTCGCTTCATCAAGAATAAAAATACGACCGAAATTACTACGGCAATAATAAGTGTGATGAGCGTATCTTTTCCGAGGTTAGCATACGCCTGTAGGCCATACGTTTCGTTTTGAATAGCAAAATTAAAGAACATTATTCCCAGTATGTCCGAAAAGGATGAGTCGTAAATAACAAACTCTCTTTTTTCCTTTCCTAGATCGGCAGCCGAAGGAATAGCAATTGCAGAACTAATTATTCCAAGTGGAATAGCATTTACCAAACACATTTGAAACGGCAAATGGGTAATGTATCTGAATAAAAACGTTATAAGAAGGGATGTAATAATGAGAATGAAAAAAGCAGATCCCAGGGTTTGTTTTATGAGCTTAAGTTTATCTTTTTCAAAACGCAATTCAAGCGCTCCTTCCAGTACGATGAGAATTAAACCAACAGTACCTACAACAGGAAGTATATTTGATAAATTAAACGGTTCTACTCCCAGGTATTGCAAGATGAACTGCAAGGCGAGCCCTGTCCCAAATAAAAGGAGTACGGATGGAATCTTTGTTTTTTTGGCGATTAAGTCGAAGATGTAGGAAAAAACGACGACCAGGCTGAGAAAAATAAGAATCGAATAAGTATTCAATTGGCATCTGTTGTTAGTCTACGAATGTAATATATTGTTATGAAATAATGGAATTGAAAAGATCAAGAATTCATTTCCTACTATTTAATTGTAGTAAACCAAGGTTAAAATGGCGATAGCCGCCAAGATTCCCATGAGTGTAACAATTAAAAGTTTGTACTTGAACGTTGCACGAAGCTCGGGGAGAGTGTCGTGAAAAAAAGCGGCAAAAATATGATTTACAACCTTCCTGATTAAAATAGCCATAAGGGAAGCCTAATTGGTTAATATGATTGGTGGAATTTTTAATAAAAATCCAGATCAAAGCTAGTAATATTTCGATTAACTTACCTATTTGAACGATAATATTTTTTTTCTCGAAATGTGATAGGCCAAAAATATATTTCGAAAAAAGAGTCTGTTTCGAACCAAAAGATGTCAAAGTTCAGAATAATCGCTACACTACTTTCAAAATTTTAGGAATCAATTAAATGTTTTTGAATTCCATGAATGATTGCTGAATTGTTGATTTAAGGTGAACCATAAAAAAGAAATTGAAGCTCCCAGAGTCAATACAACCCATAAAAAGAAAAAGAATCGTCCGGCACTCAGAAAATTCGTGGAAGGAGATAGAATTTCTGTTGGTGCCAGGGATGAGATAAATAGGGCAAAAGCCACAAGGGTGATGCACTAGCCGCGATAAAGATTTAAAAGGCCAGGCCCTTAGTTTGCGATGCCAGGCCATATCATTGCCCCACTTGTGTATTAAATAATAGCGATTGTTCGAAAGCGGCACGAAAAGCAGCGGATCCTTATTGGCATCTTCAAGTTTAAAAAGGCCCGAAGGTGCGATAATCATGAAATTCTTAATTTCAATATCAGCAATTTTTTCTGTCTCCTTTATAGCCCTCATTGCCTCAGGTGGAAATGAGCTTTTAAAATATTTGGTAGGTAAAAATCGCAAACGGTAATTTGTGCAAAGCGACTTTATATCACTCTCACTATAGATTCTGTCAGAAGGTAAATCTTCAGAATGGGTTATGAAAAAATCTTTTGACCCATTATCGAGCGTTCGAGTTAACCTGTTCTCCGCTTCCCATTCTGCTCTAAACATATTTTTAAATGCTTCAAGGGTAGCATCCAATTCATGATTCGTCTTATTCTCTCTAATTTTATAGAGTTCGGTTTCCAGATTTATATTCTCAAACATGGCCATTTCTGTTTAGGTCAATAATAAATGTAAGGAATTAACCAATTAAGTGCGTATTAGTTTAAAAAAATCTCTCCCTTTATGCTCTTTAATTGATCTTGAATTTTGTTGAGCATTCTGAGTTTATTAATCAAGAATCGCTCCCTCGAAGCTTGATTTTTAGAGCGTACCAAATTGTACTTTTCATCATCACTAAGCCCAATCAGGCCTCCCGCGATGAATGCAGTTAAGTGAGTCGATAATAATTCGGGAATTAATTTGTGCTCGCTTTTTTGCAAATATTCTCCCAGTTCATGCATGAAATCTTCCGACATTGGGGGAAGTTGATCATTCTCGATTACCTGAACATCTCCTCCAGGATATAATTTATCCCCGAGTCGCTCGTGGAACTTTTCAATTTTAAAAAGCTCTTCACAAATAATTTCAATATCCGATGCTCCATCTGCGTGAACTCCTATTTCTTTCACAACTTTTACCAGACTTCCGTATCCGGTAATGGCGTTTTTCTTCACGAAGGGTATTCCGAAAGAGGTGTATTCCTTCGAACAGTCTAGAAGCAATTGTTTATATCTGGGTTCGAAAATATGAAGTCTGGTCTTTTCTCCTGGCAAAAGAAAAAGCTGAAGTGGAAATAGGGCTATTTTAGTTTTTTGCATGGCTCATCTACTTTGGTTGAAAAATTCAGAGCTGCGCAAAATAGAATTACCGCTCTTATTCTTCGTTTTCTTTAAGTATTACAAAAACATCCTCGTTTTCCCGCTTCATACGGTATTGCTCTCGGGCAAATTTTTCGAGCATTTCTTTGTTGGTAGTCAATTCTTCTGTCTGAACCTTAGCGTCTTGGAGTTCCGTTTCAAGATATTCTTTTTGCTCATTTATTTTGTGCAATTTCCACTTGATCTGGATTTGAGAAATAAGATCGTGCGCATCAAAAAAGGTAACATAGACTACAAAAGCTATCATCACCAGAATATAGCGATTCTTTAATATTTTGGGTATTTTTTTTGACACGTGTAAATTTAGATCTTATTTTTTCGATGAAAATAAAAACTCCTGCTTAGTTGTAAACAGGAGTTTCTTAATTATGTTGCCTCTTCCTATGATATGATCAGAGGATCTTTCCCAAACCAGCAATTTTTTCTCGGCCCTTGCGAGCTTTGAAAAGGCTGAGTTAGATCACTGCATTCCAAATTATCCCATAAATGGGTAACGGTAGTCTCGTGCGGGTACAAATGTTTCTTTGATTGTTCTTGGCGATACCCAGCGCAATAAGTTTAAGTAAGAACCTGCCTTATCATTGGTTCCGGAACCACGAGCACCTCCAAATGGTTGCTGACCAACAACTGCTCCCGTAGGCTTATCATTAATATAGAAGTTTCCTGCGGCATTAGCCAGGCGGTTGGTTGCTAATTCTATAGCGTAACGGTCTTGAGAAAGGATAGCACCTGTAAGAGCGTATTCTGACGATTCATCTACCAATTTAAGTGTTTCCTCAAACTTGTTTTCGTCGTAAACATATATCGTTATTACGGGACCAAAAATTTCTTCACACATGGTTCTGAATTTTGGATTTGTGGTTACTACAACGGTAGGCTCTATAAAGTAACCTTTCGATCCATCATAATTTCCACCCGCTATTATCTCGGCATCATCCTGCTCTTTGATGAAATCAATATAACCCGTTATTTTATCAAATGCAGGTTTGTCGATAACCGCATTAATGAAGTTTGAGAAATCAGATGGAGCTCCCATTTTAAAGCTTTTTACGTCTTCAAGAAGTTTTTTCTTAACATCATCCCAAATATTACTTGGTATGTAAGCGCGCGAAGCAGCAGAACATTTTTGACCTTGAAACTCAAAAGCACCACGGGCAATAGCCACGGCCACATGTATGGGATGAGCGGATTTATGCGCTACAATAAAGTCTTTACCCCCCGTTTCACCAACAATACGTGGGTAAGTGCGGAAAGTGTCAAGGTTTTTACCAATTTCTTTCCATAAATGTTTAAATACTCCCGTTGACCCTGTAAAGTGCAATCCAGCAAAATCTTTGTGCTTGAAAACCACATCGCCTGCTACCGGGCCGTCCACTGTTATAAGGTTTATAACACCATCTGGTAGGCCTGCTTCTTTAAATATTTTCATTATTAAATTAGCAGAATATACTTGGCTGTCTGCAGGTTTCCAAACACATACGTTCCCCATAAGGGCAGCAGAAGCAGGTAGATTACCGGCTATGGCAGTGAAGTTAAAAGGGGTAATACAAAACACAAATCCTTCCAATGGTCGGTATTCTAATCTATTCCACACACCTGGAGAGCTATTTGGCTGGTTCGCATAAATCTCTTCCATGTAGTAAACATTGAATCTCAAGAAATCAATAAGTTCACACACAGCATCTATTTCAGCTTGATATGCATTTTTACTTTGAGCAATCATCGTAGATGCATTCATCTCATAACGATAAGGTCCCGCAATAAGATCTGCAGCTTTCAGAAAAATTGAGGCACGATGCTCCCAGCTCAGGGCAGCCCATTTTTCTTTTGCTTCCAGGGCTGCGTCAATAGCTTGTTTTACGTGCTCGGAGGTTCCTCTATTAGAATGACCTACCACTTTTTTGTGGTCGAAGGGCGGTGTAAGAGACAACTTCTCATCGGTGCGCACTTCTTTTCCGCCTATATACATCGGCACGTCAATAGGGTCTTGGTCTATTAACTTTTTAAAGGTTTGTTCTAGATTTTTGCGTTCTGGAGAACCGGGTGCATAATCAAATACAGGTTCGTTTTCGGGAAATGGAATTTGATATACTCCTTTTGACATAATATTCTAGGTTTTACGTATTGTATTTATTTAAGCCTGCAAAAATACAAAAATGATTAGCCTTTCTTGTATCGTTTAAGAATACCTTTCGTATCAATGTTGACTTTTGGCATAATTCTTACTTTAGCCTCAACGAAAATTCGATTTGAAGAAATTTACGTCCTTATTTAGCAAAATATGTTTTGCCGTCATCGCACTGGGCTATGGCGTGGACTTATATGCACAATCTACTCAGTTTAATTCACTTTCACTCAAGGAAGGTCTATCACAAGGTACTGCTACATGTATTATTCAGGATATAAATGGGTTTATGTGGATTGGTACCAGAGATGGGCTGAATCGATTTGATGGAAATCGCATTGATATCTTGCAATACGATCTGACGGATAGCTCTTCAATTAGTAACAATTCAATTACCGCGCTGGCCACAGTGAGCAACGGGGATGTCTGGGCCGGTACCAATTTCGGATTAAATAGAATCGACTCAAAAACATTAAATTCAAAATCCTACTATCACTGGTTTGAGGATTCAGAAGCTATCAGTAGCAATAAGATTAGTGCTCTAAGCGAAGATCAATTGGGTAGATTATGGATTGGTACGGATAATGGTTTGAATAGGCTGGATAATTGGGAAGAAAACAGTTTTGTAAAATTTTCGATAGACGCAAATGATCCCACAAGCCTTTCTAATAATTCTATAAATGATATTTTGGTTGATTCTGCAGGGAGAGTTTGGATTGGTACCGATGGTGGTTTAAATCTTTATTTACCCGAAACGAATTCTTTATAGACGGTTTAGATTGCTCTATGATGATGAAAATAGCCTAAGCAATAACAAAGTACTTTCGCTCTGTGAGGATAAAGACGGGACTATATGGATAGGTACGAAAAATGGTCTCAATAAATACAATTTTGAGATGGATGTTTTCACAAGGTATTATACTGATGAACCTAAAAGAAATTTACTTCCATCGAATATTATAAACGATTTAATCATTGATCAGGCCGGCGATTTATGGGCTGGAACTCCAGGTGGTTTATGTAGGATTTCGAAAGAAATGAGTAGGTCCACTCAATATCATACTGCACCCGGAAAGATAAATTCTCTCCCCAATGACCACATACTTAGTTTGTACTCGGGAATATCAGGTATGGTATGGATAGGAACAAAATCGGCCGGAGTTGCAATGCTCGATCTGGAAGCACCGCAATTTCTTTCTGTAGTGTACCCTGGTCAAAACGGATATGAGCCTGAGGAAAATCAGGTTTATTGTTTTCTTGAAGTAGATACCAACCGGATATTTATAGGCACAGGAAAGGGCGTGGCCATGTACAATCCATACGATGATACATCTTATTTCTTTTCCAACTCGAAAACTAATAAGCTCGGAGAAATAGAGAAACCTGTACTCTCATTAACATCAACTTCTGATGGGTTGTTATGGATAGGCACGGATGGTATCGGACTAGCTTCTTATTCGATGGACGCCGATTCTATTGCCTATTACAATATAAATTCTTTAGGCTCTGGAGGACTCTCTAACAATGCTATTACTGATATAGAAGCAGACTCGAAAGACAATCTTTGGATCGCCACTTCTGGAGGCGGACTTAGCTACCTAAATCGGAAATTCAATTCTTTCAAAACCTTCAGTTTTGATGGTAATGATCCAAATAGTATTCGCGATAACAATGTAAATTGCATAGCTGTTGATAGCCTGCAAAATGTATGGTTTGGAACGGGAAATGCTGGATTGTATCATCTCAATTCTAAAACTGACGAATTGACGCGCTACGAAGCAGGAAATATAACCGACGGCTACCTACCTTCAAATACAATTAATCAAGTCTATATCGATTCACAAAATCAACTGTGGGTATCATCATCTTCAGGAGGAATCTCAAAATACGATCCAGAACAGGATACTTTCAAAACCTACAATTCACATCAAGGATTGGTTAACAACGTGGCTTTGGCTTTAACTTCAGATAGTGATGGTAACTTATGGGTAAGTACCAATGGCGGTGTTTCTACTTTTAATCCTGAAACAGAAACGTTTAGAAATTATAATGAACAAGAAGTTTTAGGGGAAAATACATTTTATCCGCGAAGCATTATCAGCACCTCCAGAGGTTTAATTATGTTTGGAGGAGCCAATGGCTTTGATTTCATCAATTACAACGGAATTCAGGAAAATGACTTGATTCCCCGGGTAGTAATTACCGGCTTTCAGCTCATTAATTTTAAGGAAAACATAAATTCTCCCAAGCCTTATGTTGCGGTTAGCGATAGAATGGAACTGGAGTATAATCACTCTGGTTTCACAATAGAGTTTGCAGCATTAAATTTTAAGCAGGCTCATAAAAATCAATATGCATACAGACTTCTGGGCTTGTTTGATCAATATCGATACATAGGCAACCGGCACTTTGCCACCTTCTCTAACTTAAATCCCGGCACCTATACTTTTGAGGTAATAGGAAGTAATAATGATGGGTATTGGAACAATGAGCCGGCGGTTATGAAAATCGTTGTTCATCCTGCCTACTGGCAAACGAAATGGTTTCAAATACTCATTTTGGTAGCGATTATAAGCGTGCTTTATCTATTTTATAGGTTCAAGCTAGCATCAGAAAAAGAGCGAAATCAACGGCTGGAACGCGCTGTAAATTTGCGCACTAGCGAAATATCGAAAGAGCGTGATACCAATGTAATTCTCTTAAAAGAAGTTCATCACAGGGTAAAAAATAATCTTCAAATTATTGTGAGTCTGCTGAATCTGCAATCCCGATTTATAACCGATTCGAAACTTCTTGATGTCTTTAGTGAAATACAAAACAGGGTGCGATCCATGTCGCTCATTCACGAAAAAATGTATAAGACCAAAGATCTCAAAACAGTGAATATTGAAGAGTATATTACAGACTTGTCTGAAAGCTTGCTAAATACATACCGACTAGCACAAAAAGTGGAATTGGATGTACTCGTTGATGCAAATAAATTTAACAGTGATACCCTCACACCTTTAGGTTTAATAATAAATGAGGTCATTTCTAATGCTTTAAAACATGCGTTTAAAGAAGATAAGACTGGAAAAATATTTGTACGTATCAACACGCTTGATGTGGGTAGGTATAAGTTAATAATAGGTGACGACGGGATAGGAATGCCAAAGAATATTCTACTGGGTGAGCCGGAGTCTTTTGGTACAGAGCTTATTGAGGCTCTTAGTGAACAACTCAATGGAACCATTAAGCTTTTATCAAATACAAAGGGTACTGTATATGAAGTTGAATTTGAAGATGTGGGTGATTAAAGGAAGCTTACTGAGAAATAGAAAGTTTTTTAGTTGTGATCACTTAATTGGCATGCGCGCCAAAGGAGCCCCGAAAAAAATCAATTAGAGTTAATTTAACCTATATGGAACCATCAATATAAACTCCGGGATGGCCACTTTAAACTCTTCGTTTGTTTCCAGATTCTTCATTAAATAATAGCCTTTCATTACACCTGTATCGGTAGTGAAATCGCAAGAAGACCGGTAAGAATAGTTATCTCCGGGCTCAATTATTGGTTGCTCACCAATAACCCCTGTACCTTTTACCTCCCGCTGCTGGGTGTTACTATCAGTTATTTTCCAATAGCGGCTCAATAACTGGATAGGCTGGGTGTTTTTATTTTCAATGCGAATACCATAGGAAAAGACGAACAAGCGATTAGCCGGATTAGATAATTTCTGTTCAAATCGGCAATCAACTGATATAACTATTCCCGATGTAAGCGCCGTAGCCATTTCCTTAAGTATATGCAGCAAGATTAGCAAATTCCATTTAAAGATGAAAGTAGAACTGCCAAAACTTACTTTTTGAATGTATTAATAACTCTGTAGCCCACCAATTTATCAGAAAAACTACTTCTATCTTTGTAGTAAACCAAAATCGTGTATTCGTTTTCGGTTTCAAAATGATTGCCTTCGGTAAGATCCGTAGTACCATTATCTTGAGATTTGTATTTCCACAAATAGATGTAGTTGTAATAGCCTTGTTTCAATTTAAGGGTTTTTTCATATCTCAATTTTAAAGGATTATATACCATTTTAAATGGTTCAGACATTTCCCAATTAGACATCTGACCAAAAAGATACATGTCCCCATTTCCTAAAAAGGCATCAACGGGCATTTCAAAATGCACCGTAACGTAGTCCGACTCAAGATGCGCATCTTGCATATCGTCGTTTTTAATCAGTAAGCGTCCATTAATGTCCTGATCAAAAGTGTATTGAAGAAAAGCCCGCCTTATGTCTTGTGATAAATAGATATGGTATCCATCATTCTCAAGCTCCACATTTGCCACGCGCTCACTTCGGTATCTTACGCTTTTCGCATCAAAGAATCTAAATTCATTAATGCCGTCGAAAGTCAATTCATTTTGAAAATTATAAACCAGTTCCCTACCTTTAATAAAGCTCGGTTTTAATCCGCGCTTTGCGTTGTCAAGTCTGTTGTTTTGCAAAACCACCAACTCTATTTCACTATAGGGATTAAGGGTTTCGACCCCGTTTAGATTAACCGTAATATCAACCTTCTGTCGGTATTCGCGCTCCGCTACAATGCTAGATGGCCTTATGTTAGCATTTATAGTAGTCAGGGGCTCTACAACCATAAATCGGGCAGTAAGAATAGGTCGCTCTTCATCGTCTTCAACAAACACTTTTATAACATAATTCCCACTCCGTGTTAGATTTATACGATCGTTCGGAAACTTTACTTTGTAATGCGTGTAGGGCTGTATGGTGTTGAACGAAAATTCGTAATCTGAAATGAAATCGGTATTGTAACCCTCCTGATAGTCCATTAACTGTAAATCAGACGATTTCCAATCGTGGGTGCAATGTTCAAACCGGTAATACATGTTTCTGGCGTTTTCGCCTAAATCATCGAAGGATAAGATTACCTGCTCTGTTCCATTCAGCTGAATAACCGGTGAACCTAGCTCAGAGCCCGTGGTATAAAGCAACATCGTTTTAATACTCGGATCAAATATCTGATTTGTATATGGTTCTGAACTTTTTCCGGCACTTGTGAAATTCGGATTATCGCTGTTATTTTCAGTTTCATCAGGGTCTATTTGATCCGCGGTGGCAGAGGCCTTTCCGGCACTGCAAGATTGAAGTGTAATTAGGAATAGTACCCAAACTAGCGTACTGATTTTAAAGGGTAGGTTCATTTCAATTTTTGTTTTCCTGTTTAGAATCATTCTAAATTGCTGACTTGTGTTTTATCCATCCTAAACAACTGTGGTTCTAATAAAAACAATTGCTAATTTTGCGCCAAATTTTAAAGGACTCCTAAGGCATGTCAAAAGCCATAAAAATAACGAAAGGTGTCGACATTAAACTCGAGGGCTCTGCCGAAAGTAAAATTTCGTCAGCGCAAAGATCGAATGTTTATGCGATAAAACCTGACGATTTTTTCGGTACCATTCCGAAATTGATGGTAAAACAAGGAGAGACGGTTAAAGCCGGCTCATCATTATTCTTTGATAAGAAACGTGATAAAATTAAATTTCCTTCGCCTGTAAGCGGTGAGGTTGTTGAAATTAAGCGCGGTGATAAACGTAAAATTCTGGAGGTTAAAATATTAGCCGATTCAGAATTGGTTTACGAATCTTTTAGTCCCTGGACAGGCGGAGATCGCCAAAAATTGATTGATACCATGCTTTCAATGGGTCTTTGGCCATTTTTGAAACAGCGCCCTTATGGTATAATCGCCAACCCAGATGAAGCTCCACGTGATATTTTTATATCAGGATTTGATTCAGCTCCGCTCGCTGCGGATATGGAGGTGGTTCTAAAAAATGAGCTCGATAATTTTAAAGCAGGTGTGGAAGCTCTTAAAGTGCTCTCTTCCGGTGGTGTTCACTTAGGTGTTCGCAAAGGCTCTTCGCTTTATAATGAAGTTTCAGGAGTTGAAAAAACGGAATTTTCCGGACCGCACCCAGTGGGTAATGTTGGTGTTCAAATTCATCATACAAAGCCTATCAATAAAGGTGAAGTTGTGTGGACAGTGAATCCTGCAGATGTTGCCATTATTGGTAAAAGTTTGAAAGCGGGTAAATTTATGGCCGAGCGAACAATTGCTTTGGTAGGTTCTGAGGTTAAGAATCCACAGTATTTTACCGCTGTAATTGGCGCTTCTATTGATTCAATTGTAGGCGACAATGAGAAAGAAGGCAATAACCGTATCATAAGCGGAAATGTATTGACCGGATCAAAGGTGTCACGAGATGGTTTCCTTGGTTTTTATGACAATACAATTTCTATTATACCTGAAGGAGATGAAAAGAAATTCTTCATTACAGAAGGATGGCTTGCTCCTGGATTTTCTCGTTTTAGCCTTAACCACTCATACCCAAGCTGGTTATTAGGAGGTAAAAAGTATAAGCTTGATACCAATTTGAATGGTGAGACCAGGGCATTTGTAGTAACTGGCGAACTCGAAAAAGTTTTTCCGTTTGATATTTATCCTATGCAGCTGATCAAGGCAATAATGATCAACGACATTGATACAATGGAAAACCTTGGAATCTATGAGGTTCTTCCCGAAGATTTTGCGTTGTGCGAATTCGCATGTACTTCCAAAATAAATATTCAGTCGGTAGTTGCGCAGGGATTGGTTGACCTTAGAAACGAATTTGCATCCTAAAAATAAAGTAAAGTGAAAGCATTAGAAAATTTGTTAGATAAAATCAAGACACCATTTGAAAAAGGTGGTAAACTTGAGAAGTTTTATCCTGTTTACGACGCACTCGAAACTTTTGCATTCGTACCGGATCATACTACAGTAAAAGGATCACATATTCGTGATGCTATTGATATGAAGCGCACCATGTTTCTGGTTATTGTTGCCATGGTTCCTGCGCTCCTTTTTGGAATTTACAACACCGGATATCAGCATTTTATGGCCCTCGGTACTGAGGCGACATTCATGGAGATGTCGCTCTTCGGACTTTGGAAAGTATTGCCTCTCATAGTAGTTTCATACGCCGTGGGTCTTGGAGTTGAATTTATCTTCTGTATAATCAAAGGTCATGCGATTAATGAGGGTTTCCTCGTTTCAGGTATGTTAATACCGCTTATTATGCCTGTAGACGTTCCGCTTTGGATGGTAGCAGTGGCGACGGCATTTGCAGTACTTATTGCTAAGGAAGTATTTGGTGGAACAGGAATGAATATTCTGAACGTGGCGCTTACAGCTCGTGCATTCCTATTCTTTGCTTACCCTACAAAAATGTCGGGTAATAAGGTCTGGGTTAATACTGAAGGTGGCTCTGTTGTAGATGGTTATACAGGTGAAACTCTTTTGGCTCAAGCAATAGAGCAAGGAAATAATTTCAAGGATATTGCTAACAATAGTTACGCCAGCATAAGTGAAAGCTTTACGGCATCATTTCTCGGGTTTATACCGGGTTCTATTGGCGAAACATCTACACTGGCTATACTTATTGGTGCTGCCATTTTGCTCTGGACAGGTATTGCCAGCTGGAGAATAATCTTTATGGGTATCGTTGGTGGAGCTGCGATGGGTATGATATTTAATATTTTGGGGCCTCAGTACTTTCCGGATAATCTCTACCTTCAAGTGCCATGGTGGCAACAACTTGTAATGGGTGGTTTTGCCTTTGGAATTGTATTTATGGCAACTGATCCTGTTACGGCAGCTCAAACGGCAAAAGGTAAACTCATTTATGGTTTCCTTATAGGTTTGTTAGGAATTCTTATCAGAGTAGTGAATCCGGCATATCCTGAAGGAATTATGATGGCTATTCTCTTTATGAACG
This sequence comes from uncultured Cryomorphaceae bacterium, assembly GCA_963748925.1. GTDB lineage: Bacteria > Bacteroidota > Bacteroidia > Flavobacteriales_D > Cryomorphaceae > Cryomorpha. Next base: position 27,335 of record CAVVKG010000006.1, read on the forward strand.
TTATGGCGCCTACCATAGACCATTATGTGATTCAGGGAAATATTAAGAAAAGATTAAAAAGACTTAAAACAGCATAGTACTATGGCAATAGATAGAAATAGCAGTACGTTTACATTCGGCTTCGCCATCGTAATGGTTCTTGTTGTTGGTGCAGCGCTATCATTCGCATCCATGTCGCTTAAACCGCTTCAAGTGCAGAATAATATTAATAAAGAAATGATGAGCATTTTGAGCTCTGTAGGTGTTGAATCTACCAGAGATAATGCTCAATCAGATTTTTACGAATATATCACCAATCGTATTGTTCTTAATTCACAAGGTGAAGTTATTCAGGAACGTGAAGGTGAAATTGACGCTTCAGATAAGAAAGAGCCTTTTAATGTCGATGTTAAAAAAGAATATAGAGATCCTTCAATGGAAATTGGTGATAGAAATTACCCTCTGTATGTAGCCAATATTGATGGTGAGAAGGTTTACGTTATTCCAATGGTTGGGAAAGGTCTTTGGGGACCCATTTGGGGATACGTTGCTCTTAAGAGTGATTTCAATACAATATATGGGGCAACATTCGATCATAAAGGAGAAACACCGGGACTTGGTGCAGAGATTAAAGAAGAATTTTTTGAAGAACCTTTTGCCGGAAAAACCATATATGATGAACAAGGAAATCTGGTTTCAATCAATGTGAAAAAAGGTGGAGCTGATGCTTTGAACCCTCACGCAGTGGATGCTATCACAGGTGGCACTATTACAAGCAAAGGGGTAGAGGAAATGCTTGAACGAACGTTCAGCGTTTACAACAATTATTTCGAGAAGAATAAAACGCAAACATCTCAACAGATATGAGCACAGAAACTGCAGAAGTAAAAAATGAAGTCATAAAAGAGGCCGCTCCCAAGGAGCCGCTTTTTAGTGCGAAAAATAAGCGACTTATTACCGACCCACTAAATGATGATAACCCAATTACCGTTCAGGTTCTGGGTATTTGTTCAGCTTTGGCCATTACCGTTCAGGTACAGCAGGCTGTGGTTATGTCGCTATCTGTAATATTTGTAATGATAGCAGGTAACATGATTATTTCGGGCATGCGAAACATTATTCCTTCGCGAATCCGAATTATTGTTCAGCTCGTTGTTGTTGCGTCTTTGGTAATTTTGGTAAATGAGGTTCTCAAGGCGTTCCTTCCGGATATATCTGAAAAGCTTTCTGTATTTGTTGGTCTTATTATTACCAACTGTATCATCATGGGAAGATTTGAGGCATTCGCCATGGGGAACAAAGTAATGCCTTCAGGTCTTGATGCTATTGGAAATGGACTGGGATACGCCTGGATACTCGTTGTGGTAGCTGTGGTGAGAGAAGTTTTCGGATCTGGAGCTATCAGTTTTCCAGGTATCGGACAAATAAAGTTCATCCCACAAAGCTTTTTTGACGCCGGCTACATGAATAATAATATGATGATTCTTCCTCCAATGGCACTTGTCGTGGTAGGAGTAATTATCTGGATTCAGCGCAGTCGCAATACAAAACTAATAGAAGAAAACTAACAGCATAAAGACTCAGAAATTATGGAAGCTGTAAATATATTTGTCAAGTCGATTTTTGTCGATAACATGATTTTCGCATACTTTTTGGGTATGTGTTCTTACCTCGCCGTTTCAAAAACGGTTAAAACAGCTGTAGGTCTTGGAGCCGCAGTTATTTTTGTACTCGGTATTACTGTTCCGATCAATTACTTACTTGAAAATTTCGTTCTTCAGGAAGGAGCTCTCGCATGGGTAGACCCAAGCCTGGCTAATATAGATTTGGGATTCCTTAGCTTTATCATGTTCATCGCAGTTATTGCGTCTATGGTACAGTTGGTAGAAATGATCGTTGAGAAATTTGCTCCTGCGCTGTATGGTGCGTTGGGTATTTTCCTTCCGCTTATCGCTGTAAACTGCTCTATCCTGGGAGGTGCATTGTTTATGCAGGAACGTCAATATTCTACAATCGGCGAGGCTACTGTTTTCGGTCTCGGTAGTGGGGTAGGCTGGTTTCTTGCAATTGTCGCTATCGCTGCAATTCGTGAAAAAATACGCTATTCAAATGTTCCCGCTCCGCTGCGCGGTTTAGGTATTACTTTTATTATAACCGGGCTAATGGGAATTGGTTTTATGGCCTTTATGGGAATTGAACTTTAATAGAATACAGCTGTTAATTAAGTAATAAAGAGATTGAATTATGAGTGTTACGATAATTGCAACAATAATAGTCTTCATGGCAGTTACGCTCCTTCTTGTTGGCGTATTGCTATTTGCCAAATCTAAATTATCTCCTTCGGGTCCGGTTAAAATCACTATCAATGGCGAGAAAACTATTGAGGTAGAATCTGGTGATACCATACTGACGACGCTTGGTAATAATAAAATTTTCCTCCCTTCAGCTTGTGGAGGTGGTGGAACTTGCGCCATGTGCAAATGTCAGGTTCATGAAGGTGGAGGAAGTATTCTACCTACAGAGGCTCCATACTTTTCCCGAAAGGAAATAGCAGAAGACTGGCGCCTTGGTTGCCAGGTTAAGGTGAAGCAAGACATGAAAATAGAGATACCTGAAGAGATTTTTGGTATTAAGAAGTGGGAGTGTGAGGTAGTAAGCAATTATAATGTGGCCTCGTTTATTAAGGAATTTATCGTTAAACTTCCTGAAGGAGAAAATCTTGATTTTGAAGCTGGTGGATATATTCAGATTGATGTGCCTCCAATTGAAGTAGACTTTAAAGATATGGATATCACCTCTCATCCAGATTTGGGAAGAGATCCAATGGACTTTAAAGGAGAATGGGATAAGTTTGGCCTGTGGAGTTTGAAAATGAAAAACCCCGAAACGATCTTCCGTGCATACTCTATGGCTAATCACCCGGCAGAGGGAAATATTGTAATGCTTAACATTCGTATTGCTACTCCACCATGGGACAGAGCTAAAAACAAGTGGATGGATGTAAATCCCGGGATTTGCTCTTCTTATGTATTTGGACGGAAGCCTGGCGATAAAGTAACTATTAGTGGACCTTACGGTGAATTCTTTATTAAAGACACAGGTTCAGAAATGCTTTACATTGGTGGTGGTGCTGGTATGGCTCCAATGAGATCGCATCTTTTCCATTTGTTCCACACACTGAAGACCGATAGAAAAGTTTCTTATTGGTACGGAGGACGATCTAAGAGAGAGCTTTTCTACTTAGAGCACTTCCGAGAAATAGAGAAAGAATTTCCAAATTTTAGTTTCAATATTGTTTTGTCTGAACCACTTCCTGAAGATAATTGGAAGGTGAAAAAGGATCTTGACGATAAAGAAGGTGATGGATTTACAGGATTTGTTCACCAAGCCGTTATCGATCAGTACTTAACGAAACATGAAGCTCCTGAAGATATTGAATTTTATTTCTGTGGACCGCCATTGATGAACGCTGCCGTATTAAAGATGGTTGACGATTGGGGTGTGCCACCAGAGAATGTAGCCTTTGATGATTTTGGAGGCTAATTAATCCTAATGATAGTTGAATTTATAACTCCTATAAACATTGTTTATAGGAGTTTTTTTTTAACGGATTATCGTTTTAGACTGTGCTTCTTTCCCCGCCAGGATATCATGGCTGCCCACCCGATAGTCCAAAGCCGCTTATTAACTATATTGCTCGTTTCTTACAAATAGAGTTTTATGAATGACTTTTACTACAAATCTCATATACTGGTCATTCAGCAATAATGTGTCTCAAGCTTATAGAAATGATAATAACTTTTTATCCTCTTTTAGAATGAGCATTCTATTAAATTCACTTAGATAAAACAGGCAAGAATAACGGAGTATTAGAAGTAATTATGAGATCGCAGGAGAATGAATGGTCTATGCTGATTCATAAGATAGAATTTAGAAAATAGCCTGGCGAGAATTCAATCGTAAAACGACCAGTACTCGTAAGGTTAGCTCATGGATAACTGTTGTATGCTATCGGCAACAGAAATCACTCACAAAAAAAACTGGACTTTTGAAAAGTGCGGCTTCTAATTTTCATAGACTAATTTAGCAGAGCAGTTCTGGCTTTTAATCTTTTCTTTTGCCGAGGGCTTTTTTGATACTTTTCTTTAAATCGGCGGTTTCGCGGGTTCCGATAAAGTAACGGTCACCATCTTTAGTAATTACTGCAATACCGTTTCTTCCTGACAAAGTGAATTTCTTTTCATACCAAAATTTCATATTACCACCATGCATGTGCGCAACTTTGGGAGTCTCGATAACTTTACATTCTTCCACCTCATCCCAGTTTATTCTTTTCTTCTTGGTGTGAAGCGGACTCATTTTGAAATTAATTCCCTTGTTGGTAACAGCCACCTTTAATTGAAGTCTAATTAAAACCCAAAAGCCAAAACCGACCACAAGAACGGCAAATCCCAAAAGAGCTATTGGAATTGCATTGCTCAATCCGTTTATATAGATTTCGCGTCCAAGTAAAAATATGCTATATGCAAGCAACGCCGCAAAAGCTCCAAGTAATAATGGGTCTTTAATTCGCTGCTTTTCTGTGAAAAATTTTCGTGCCATAATTCTGTTCTTAACAATAAGGTAACATAAAGGTAATGATAATTTTACTCTTAATAAAACGCATTCGGGGCTTAAAAGTTTCAAATGACTGCTAAACAGTTGTGTTAGAGCTTTAAGGAATTTTGAAAATTTGTGAGATATCTATCGGAAATCGTGAATTTATGCGAAATATCAGGGTAATTGCCATTTCCGGAGGCGTGAAATTTAACCTTTTCGTTTTCTATTTCGCTCGTAATCACTAAAAATCCACTCGCCCAGACCACCTAATCCCGTGTATATTGCTCTGCCATTATTCGCCTCCGTAAATTCTTCTACAAACTGCTGCAAATAGGGGTCCTCAGCAATCATGAATGTGGTAATGGGAATATGAATTTTGCGCGCTTCGCTTGCCAGATTAAGACATTTATTTACAATAACCGGATCGAGACCAAAACTGTTTTTATAATATCCATCTTCAACCTTGAGGCAACTCGGTTTACCATCGGTAATCATAAAAATTTGCTTGTTGCCATTTTTTCGTCTTCTCAATAAATCCATGGCGAGTTGCAGCCCGGCAACAGTATTGGTGTGATACGGACCCACTTTAAGGTAAGGCAGGTCTTTAATGCTAATTTGCCACGCATCATTTCCAAAAACCACAATATCCAGGGTGTCTTTTGGATATCTCGTAGTAATAAATTCAGAGAGCGCCATTGCGACTTTTTTGGCAGGTGTTATCCGATCCTCGCCGTATAAAATCATGCTGTGCGAAATATCGATCATCAAAACTGTTGATGCCGAGGCCTTGTATTCAGTCTCATTAAGCTCAAGGTCTTGCTCGAAAAGAGAAAACTCTCCAATACCTCCGCGAATTTGAGCATTCCGGATGCTGTTTGAGAAATCTATTTCACTATTTGAATCTCCAAATTTATACGGTCTGCGATCTCCGTTAAGTTCATCTCCTTTTCCACCTTGATTTGTTCGGTGACCGCCATCAGTAGAACGTTTCATTTTGCCAAAAACTTGTTCTAAAGACCTGCGGCGAACTGCTTGCTCTGTTTTTGCAGTTAAGCCGCCACCTCCACCGTCACCGGGTTCACGCAGGTATCCTTTTTCAAAAAGATCTTCAATAAAATCATCAATGGTATAATTCTCGTTTGTGAGATTATGGGCTTTATCAAGCTCGCGGAGCCAATCCAGCGCCTCCTCAACATCTCCCGAAGTGTGAGTTACCAATTCTAGAAATATCGGTAAAAGTTTTTCGAATGGACTCAAATTGTCCTTTTCCGGAATATACTCTGTGAAATTAAATCCTTGCATTAAAAGTAAAGTTACGTAAACCATTCATATAACTCATGAACCGTTCACCTTGTTTACCGTGTTGCTTCAAAGGCTTTTCATACTTTTGTATCATGACAGATAAAGAAACGGATTTCGCTCAGTTTATTGAAGAATGGCTTCTAAATAATGTCGGGGTTAACCAGGGAATGGCGCAATTTCTTAAAATGCTGATACTGGTTATCGCAACTGGTGTCATAGCCTTAATTTTTTGGCGAATAGGGCAATTTTTTATCAATAAATTCTTAAAACGCCTGGTTAACCGAACTTCAGCACAATGGGATGATGTGCTTTTGCAAGTTGGCGTATTTAGAAAGTTGGGGCATATCGTACCGGCGCTTGTTATCACAGCCTTACTTCCAGTGGTTTTTTCAGATTATCCGGCTTGGATACCTATTATCGATACGCTCACAACGGCTTTTATAGCCCTTGTTATTGTGAGGGTTGCAATTTCGGTCATTTCTGCATCGAATATTTACCTGAGTCAATCTGAGCGATTTAAGGATAAACCTATTGCAAGTTTTACTCAATTGGCTAAAATAATGATTTGGCTTATAGGGGTGATCCTCATTCTGGCCATTTTAATCGATCGAAATCCATTGGCACTATTTGGTGCGATGGGAGCTATTTCAGCGGTGTTACTCTTGATCTTTAAAGATACTATACTCGGTTTTATTGCGAGTATTCAGCTTACTATCAATGATATGGTGCGTATCGGTGATTGGGTTTCTGTACCCAAATACGGTGCTGATGGCGACGTGATGGCTATTTATTTAACTACGATTAAAGTTAAAAATTGGGACAACACCATTTCAACTGTTCCTACCTATTCTTTTGTGAGCGATAGCTTCAAAAACTGGCGTGGGATGCAGGAGAGCGGAGGCCGAAGGATTAAAAGATCTCTCAATTTCAAGATTTCAACTGTGCGGTTTTGTGATGATGAAATGCTTAACAGGTTCTCTAAGATTACCTTAGCCCAGCCACATATTCAAAAACGGAAAGCAGAAATAGAAGCCGACAATACTGCCAAGAATATTGATACAGAGGGCTCGTTGGTAAACGGAAGGCGTATGACGAATCTTGGTGTGTTCAGAGCTTACGTATTGAATTATCTAAGGAATAATTCCAATATTAATCAGGACATGACCTGCATGGTCCGCCAGCTGGATCCGACTGAAGTAGGAGTTCCGCTTGAAGTGTATTGCTTTTCGCGAATAAAGGCATGGGTAGAATACGAGGGAATTCAATCTGATATTTTTGATCATATTTTATCAACTGCTGGACATTTTGATCTTCAAGTGTTCGAAAATCCGGCTAGCTCCGACTTACAGAAATTAATATTTAAAACGTCTGAAAATGAAAACAAACCACGAAATTGATTACCGGATTATAGGAGAAGAATTGCAATGTGTAGAAATTGAACTCGACCCCCAAGAGGCCGTTGTGTCAGAAGCAGGATCACTCATGTATATGGATGATACCATTGAAATGAAGACCATTTTTGGCGATGGATCTGATAAGGAAAGTGGAATTCTGGGTAAATTTTTGTCGGCTGGAAAGCGGGTGTTAACCGGAGAGAGTCTTTTTCTTACTTCCTATATTAATCAGGGATATGGAAAGCGTCAAGTTACCTTTGCAGCTCCTTATCCCGGTAAAGTCATTCCCTTTGATCTTACGCTTTACAATGGAAAGATTATTTGCCAAAAGGAGGCCTTTCTTTGTGCAGCTAAAGGCGTGGCGGTAGGAATAGAGTTTCAGAAAAGGATAGGAGTAGGGCTGTTTGGAGGCGAAGGTTTTATAATGCAAAAACTTGAAGGCGATGGAATGGCTTTTGTCCATGCCGGTGGAACAATAATAGAGCGTGAACTCAATTCAAATGAGATTTTGCGCGTGGATACAGGTTGCCTCGTGGCTTTCACACAGTCCGTAGATTATAATGTAGAAATGGTACGTGGAATCCGTAACGCTTTTTTTGGGGGTGAAGGCTTGTTTCTGGCTACATTACGCGGCCCGGGAAAAGTATGGATTCAGAGCATGCCTTTTAGCCGATTGGCTGACAAAATAATTTCAGCAGCTCCCAAAATGGGAGGGAAGCGAAAGGGTGAAGGAAGTATCCTGGGCGGTCTTGGAGGTTTGCTCGATGGCGATAACCGAATTTAATTTTTAAGCTCTTCGGGCATTCCGTATGAATCAATTAAGTAAATGAGTGAAGCCATAGAAGCTGCTCCCAGCTCTAGCTCTCGCTTATTTACATTTTCAAAAACATCATTTGCAGTATGGTGCACGTCAAAATAGCGTTGGCTATCCGGCACAACGCCTATAAGCGCAACTCCGGTATCCCGTAAGTAATTGATATCGACACCGCCGTAGCCTTTTTTCATGATGTGAATATTGTAAGGTTCCAGCAACGGGAGCCAATCACGTAAGTATTCAATATCATTTTGACTTCCGTCGATGTGAAATCCGCGAGGAGCGAATCCTCCTCTGTCGCTTTCCATGGCGACAAGATGCTGATCTTCGCGTTCCCGACAATATTCGGCGTAAGCCTTGCCGCCTCTGGAACCGTTTTCTTCGTTCATAAAGAATACACATCTCACAGTGTGACGCGGTTTAATATTTAAGCTTTTGAAAATGCGCAAAATTTCAAGAGATTGGATTACACCTGCGCCGTCATCGTGGGCTCCTTCACCTACGTCCCAACTGTCTAAATGGCCACCGACGGTTATCACTTTATCAGGAAACTCACTGCCGGTGATTTCGGCCACCACATTATATGATTCTGCATCGGGATATAGCTTGCAATACGATTCCAACTCGAGTTTTAGCTTTGGGTTTTTCTCAAGCGATTGAGCGAGATAATACGCGGAATTGGTGCTTAAAGCAAACGACGGAATACTATCAACTCCTTCTTCGTGCGCCATAACACCGGTGTGAGGAAAATCATCGGCACGAAGCCCAACAGATCTCATCACAAATCCTATGGCTCCTTTTTTTGCCGCTTCTGAAGGGCCTGTTACTCGTCCGCCTGCGCAGCCGCCATAAGCTGAAAAGGTATCAATCAATTTTGAATTCATCGGCTGATTCAAAAAGGCAATTTTGCCATTCAAAGATCCTTCAGGAGCAGACTTTAACGCCTGTAGCGTTTGAAATTCGACTACCTCGCCACGAATTTTTCCATTTGTACCCACGCTAAATCCCAGAGCGAGAACATCCAATGATTTTTCATCGGATACAATTTTGCAAACCTCGGCCTCACCGCGAACCCAATGAGGTACCATTACCTTCTCGAGCCACACTTTGTCAAATCCATAAGACTTCATCTTTTCTTCCGACCAAATCACTGCTTTTTCAGCATTTGCTGATCCGCTTAAGCGAGGACCAATATTTTTGCAGAGTTCTCTTAGGTTTTCGTAGGCCTCGCCATTTGTTAAACATTCGTCAAATATATTTCTGATATTCAGACTATCAGCCTGACTGAATGCCTGCGAAAAAGATAGGAGCAGGACGAGAATGCAGAAAAAATTTCGTTTCAATTTCATAGGAACAGGTAGTTCAAAATAAGGTGGGAAGATAAGGAATTGATGAGAGATTTAAACTTTATCACAATTTCACAAAAGTAGAGCATTCCCGCTTAGATGCTTATTTTTGTGGCCTACTAATACAATTATGAGATACGATTTAAGTGAAATAAATGGGGTGATTAAAGATCGCCGCACAATATATCCCGAGCAATATTCAGAAAGGATAGTGCAAAAAGAGATGGTGGAGCAGTTGATAAACAATGCAATATGGGCGCCCACGCATGGTAAAACTCAGCCGTGGAGATTTAAAGTTTATAGTGGGGAAGGTCGTATTAAATTGCTGGAACATTTGCGGAAGCTGTATACAGAATGCACTCCTGAGGAAGATTTTAACAAGCATAAACTCGCAAGAATTGAAAGCAGGGTAGAGAAAACATCCGTTTTAATTCTTATGATTATGAGTAGAACTGAGAATACCAAGATTCCAAAATCTGAAGAAATTCAGGCAGTGGCGTGTGCAGCGCAGAACATGCTTCTCACGGCAACAGCTTATGGACTGGGCAGCTATTGGTCCTCACCAAAATATCTGTATACGCCTGAGGCGAATGAGACATTTGGATTAAAACCCGAAGATTTCATTCAGGGACTTCTCTATCTGGGTTATCCAAATTCTGAATGGCCTAAAAGTCACCGCAAGCCTATTGAATACGTAACCGAGTGGATTGATTGATGGGAAAGCTGAGATATAGGAATTTTGAAATCCATGAAAGGCAGCGATCCTATATTGTATTTTACTTTTATGCCCGTGATCCGGCAGATTATTTTGAGAGTTTACTTATTGAACATGAAATTCCTTATGAAAGGGGCCTTGGGCAAGACCTCGTAAGGCGTCACTTAATAGGTGTACACGAAAATCATCAGATCAGGGCGAAGGAATTGAATGAAAGTACCGGCGATTTTTTTCGGAAGCCATTTTTGGGATCTGCAATGCTTCGCAATGTTGTGCTAATTTTTACGTTAACCCTCATAATTATAGCACTAATTGGATTTTTTAACCGTTGAATGCGTAACAATTCTTGATGAGTTTGAGTAAAAAGCACGACCTTATAAAATTATTCCGTATGCGTTTTCCGCTTTGTATTGTACTTTTTTTCATTTTTTCAGCTACCACGCTTTTTGCAAATCATACCGAACCGGAATCGGCAAGAGATACAGCCGCAGCTGTAGTTGTATACAATGCAAACGCTCGGTTTATTCCTCAGCCTGATTACCGTATTAGTGATTATTCGAGAATGATAGACTCACTTGTTACGCTCGATACAGTTCCAGTTTCATTGGTAAACCAATTGAATATCTACAGAATGCTGGCTGATAAGAATGCTGACGAATTGAAACTTGTCATAGACAGCATATTCGAAATGGAATCGGTTCCCGCTCCCGTGCTTAATGCCGTTAATATTTACATGTCTGCCATGAATGAAGTATTGGCTCAACCTACTGGTTTTTATGCCTATGTTCCTATGTCAGATGCACCGCACCCATCAGATTATTTTTATAAAGACTGGAATACCGAAGTTCCAAACCCGTTTAGAAACAACCTGAGTGCCTTCGATTCTACTTTGAAACTTATGTTGGTTGACTCAGCACAAAATTGTGGCTTTCATTCGCCATTTGATGGGGTCGTTACCTCTCATTTCGGGTGGAGATATGGACGCAACCACAACGGTATCGATATTGATCTGGAGGTTTGGGATCCAGTGCATTCAGCATTTCCGGGCGTTGTGCGAGTGGCAAAGTATTACCAGGGTTTTGGACGTGTCGTGGTTGTAAGACATTATAATGGGCTTGAAACGCTCTATGCCCATCTACACAGATTTAAAGTTAAACCAGGCGACATTATTGAAGCCGGCGATGTTGTGGGCCTGGGCGGAAGTTCCGGGCATTCTACAGGAAGCCACCTGCATTTTGAAGTGCGCTTTCAAGGGGTTCCTATAAAACCTGCCTCCCTGATTAATTTCAAAACAAATGAGATTCGAGCGAATGAAGTGACTCTGGAGAGATCTGGTGCTTTCCTCGCTGTTGCTACCGATTCTAAAACGGATGACAAAAAGGTTTACCAAGTGAAACAAGGTGATTACCTTTACAAAATCGCCAGGCAGTTTGGTACTACAGTCGATAAGATTTGCAATTTGAACGGCATACAGTCAAAATCGAATCTAACAACAGGTCAAAAGTTAATTATTGGCACTTAAGAATTTTATACGAGGATTTTTTATCGCGCTTATTTTCGCATTTAGCGTTCCGCAATTATTTGCCCAAAAACAAAAAGAACCTATTGAATTAACAGCTGGTATTGAACTGCGTGCCTTAATTCCTATATCCTTCTTTACCATGGACTCTGTGGTGCTGCGTGAAGAGAATAATAATTTTAATGCCGTTTATTCTTATGCAGGCGGTATTGGGTTTGGAGGTGTAATACGTGTTAAGTTTACTGATTTTTGGAATCTTGAAACCGGGATTTATTTCACTCGACGAAATTATTATTACGAAGTTCGCGATCCTTCTGTCAACTTTAAGGAGTCAACCAAAATGACAACGGTTGGCTATGAAATTCCAATTAAAGGATTGGTTTACATTCAAATGAGTGACAAGATTTTCATGGATGTAGCACTCGGAGTTTCTGCCGATTTTTTTGCAAGCGATACAGAAATTCAACAATTAAATTACAATGTTGTTGCTTTTAAACATGACTGGGTAAAACTTGGTGTGCTGGGAAGCGTAGGTGCAGAGTTTAGAACCGAAGAAGATGGTTATTTTTATCTCGGAGCTACCTTTCATCAGCCTTTCGGCAATATTTACTCTACGCAGGTAAACTACTTTCGCGGTGGTGATCCTCCGGTTTATTTCAGAAATGGTGAAATTGATGGTACCTACTTTTCAGTTGATTTCAAATATCTCTTTCCTCCTAAAAAACAGGAAAAGAGCAAAATAAAGTACACCAAACCCGATTGGAAGAATATGTGAAAAAGCCGATCCATTACTGAATCGGCTCTTTACTTTAGTCAATTAAAGCGTTTTATTTTGCAGAAAGAACAAAGTTCATTTCGATATCATCGTAAATTACTTTGTCACCAAGGCCTTCAAAAAATGAAGCTGATCCGTATTTGATATCCCATTTGCTTCTGTCGATAGTAATTTTGCCATTGGCAACGATTCCCTGGTCTTTAACAGCTACGAAAGCCGGAAACTCAACCTCGTGAGTTATGCCTTTAAGTGTAAGCATACCTTTTACAGTGTAGTTTGCCTCACGATCTTTAGCACCTGAAATAGGGGTGAAGCTTGTAGAGCTAAAAGAACCATTTGGGTGCTCTGATGTAGAGAAAAAGTCAGGTGAATGCAAGTGGCCTGCTAATTTTCCATTTGTTTCTACATCTTCTATATCAGTTACTACAATAGTAGTCATATCGATTTTCAAGTCTGTAGCTACAGGTACTCCATTTTCTACGGTTACTGTACCTTCTTTAAGCTTTAGTGTTCCGGTGTGTTCGCCGGTAACTTTTTTACCTGTCCAGAAAATTGTGCTTTTCTCTACGTTTACCTGGTGGTCTTTTTTCTCATCTTCTCCATTAGTAGCAAATGTACTTACAACTAAAAGAGCTGCCGTAATTGTTGTTAGAATAGTTTTCATTTTGTCTTTGTTTTGAATTGTTGTTGTGTTAATTGTATTTATGATCTAAGTTTGTTGAGTAATCTGTTTAATTCTTTGTGTTCTTCGCTGGTTAACTGGTCGTTAGCTAGCTGAATTTGGTCAAGTTCGGTATTGCAAGCTGCGAGGAGTTTTATGCCGGCATCTGTAATCACCACATCAACTTGGCGGCGGTCATTTGGGCAGGTTTTACGCTCAACGAGATTTTTCATCCGAAGCTTTTCTACAATCCGTGAGGCATTAGAACTTTTGTCTATCATGCGCTCTATTAGCAAATTAACCGATGCGGGCTTTGGATGCTGTCCCTTTAAAATGCGCATGAGATTAAATTGCTGCATGGATATGTCATACTTTTTGAATACTTGGTTTTGCAAATTCGCCAACCAACTGCTGGTATATAAAATATTAACAACCGACCGCTCGCGATCGCTGCTAAATTTCTTTTGCTGAATTGCCTTCTCAATTTCCATTCGACAAATATATGTACATACATTTAAAATACCTACATATAAAATATAAATTTTATTGATGTGGTCATTGATTCACGGTTTATGTATTTTCGCGGCAATGAATGCACAAGCTTATTTTTCCCAGCTTTCAAGAGATTCTTCTCAGGTTATTAAAGCTTTAAAGACCAGGTTGCTTCGTAATTCGCTGGTTAGATTAGGAGTGTTTTTAGTGGCTACGGCTGCGGTCGTTATCTGGTGGGGAAATGGACGTTTAATTATTGGAGTTGTTGCGGTTTCAATCGCTACCTTCTTAATTTTGGTAAAATACCATGTTAACCTAAAGCAAAAACTAAAGGTAGAGCGAGCCTTTCAAGCTAACTGCGAAATTGAGATAGAGATAATAGGAGGGAGCTGGAGAGCAAGAGAAGATGGGAAGGAATTTATAGATGGTGATCATCCGTATGCCAGTGACCTCAATGTTTTTGGTCAGCACGGCCTTTTTCAATATCTCAATCGCACAAAAACGAGTTTGGCAAGGCTTCGATTAGCTGAATGGCTGAAGACAGAACTGATTGATCCCGATGCTATTCACAATGAACGAAGCATCATCGCCGATCTGGCAAAGCATCCTGATTTTTTAATTCGTCTTTTGGCTTACGCCGAATTTGCGGAAGCAGATAAAACCCTTTTTCAGTCGATAAAAAATTGGTCGACCGAAAAGGAATTTACCCGAAGCAAAATTTACTGGATTTTAACTACACGCATCATTCCCCTTTACGCGTTTGCGAGTGCCGTTCTTTACGCAATAGACTTGCTTAGCTTTAACACTTTCCTGCTTACTCTAATTCTTCCCGGGGGTATTGTGGGTGCCAGTCTCACTGTTCACACCCGACGGTTTACTATTTTGCTCAAAATGTTATCTAGCGCAGATCAGTTTGAATCGATGTTAGAACTTATCAAACAAGAGCCTTTTGAATCGGAAGAGGTGAATAATCTGCTCCAAAATGCAGCGCTTAGTGAAAGCACGCAGGGTCTTTCCGAATTGAAGAAAATTGTTGACGCTATTGAAAGTAGAAACAATGTTTTCGTTTCTATAGTTCTCAACTTGTTTTTGATGTGGGATTTTCAATGTGCACTTCGTCTTCATAAATGGAAGGATAAGTATGCTACTCAATTGCCACTTTGGCTAGACTTGGCAAACACTTTTGAAACTTATGCCTCATTGGGGTTGTACGTATTTGACAATCCCAACCACAAATATGCCACCCTCACCGAAGGGGAAAATTTTGAAATGCTCGATGCGCGACATGTCTTGATGGACAAAAAGGCAGTTCCCAACTCGATGCAAATTGCCGGACATAAACGATTCTTTATCATTACGGGAGCCAATATGGCCGGAAAAAGCACCTTTTTACGTACTGTGGGAATAAATTTCTTGCTTTCTTTAAGGGGGCTTCCGGTTAATGTGTCGTCTATGACTATCAGGCCCACCCATCTCTTTACTTCTATGCTGGCAGCAGATTCTCTTGGCGACAACGAATCCTACTTTTTTAATGAGCTGAAACGTTTAAGACAAATGGTTGACAAGCTTGAGAATAATCAACCCTTGTTTGTTATTCTCGATGAAATATTAAAAGGAACGAATTCTGTCGATAAGGCCGAAGGCTCCAGGCGGTTTATGGAAAAACTGCTTAACCTTCCGGTAAAAGGTCTAATTGCAACCCATGATTTATCCCTTTGTAATCTAAGTAGTGAGCATCCGGAAGAAATCGAAAATAAGAAATTCGAGGTTCGCTTTGATGGTGATGAACTCGTATTTGATTACAAGCTTGAAGCTGGTATTTGTCAGAATATGAACGCTAGTTTTCTGCTCCGTAAAATGGGGTTGACTGAAGAGTGATTTTTTTAACAGCAGATTTAGGAAGTTAGATCAAATCGCGAGGCTAGTTCATTTCATCAAAGTGTTAAGAATACGAGTTTATGAGAGATTTCCGGATGAAAAGATTCCTCATTTGTCAGAGTTCGGCGGAGATCGGCCGAGTATTTACCATGCGGCATGAAGAACTTGTGTTTATCGAATAGTTTACTCTGCGGGCGCATAAAATCTCTTGAAATCAACCGAAAAAACCAATTCTAAACTTCTACATTCCTAAATCGTTCGTACTTTCGACATCAAACGCCTCTTCATATTATGGATAAAGACTTCTGGGTAGAATTTAAATCTCAGCTTTTCACGTATTTTGTTTCAATCGGACCAAAGGTAATCTTTGCGATTCTGGGATTCATTATTGGGGTTTTCCTTATCAAGATCGCAATGCGTGCTTTAAAGCGTCTACTGAAAAAGTCGAGAGTAGAGCTATCACTCAAAACATTTGTGGAGAGTTTAAGTATCTTTTTGCTTTATGGCTTTTTGATATTTGTAGTGGGCTCTATTTTGGGTATCAAAACCACCTCGTTCCTTGCCGTTTTTGGTGCGGCAGGGATTGCCATAGCCCTTGCCTTGCAAGGAAGTCTGGCCAATTTTGCCGGTGGTGTACTTATATTGGTTTTTAAACCTTTTAAAGTCAATGATCTAATCCATGTAAATGGAAGCACCGGCTATGTTATAAAAATTGATATTCTATATACAAGGATTAAAACTTTTGACGGAAGGATAATAACTATGCCCAATGGCAATGTTTCTAACAGCGATGTGGATAATCGTACTATGGAAAAATACCGAAGGGTAGATCTCAACCTTAAATTTAGCTATAGCGAGAGTATTGAGGAGCTTAGAGAGATTGTGATTGCCGCACTGAGGAAACATCCCGGGCTCGTTCATGAACTGCCGGTAGAGCTTTACTGTGAAGAAATAGGAGAGTATGAATTAAAAATGACGGCCAGATGCTGGGTTGAATCAGTTGACTACTGGCCATTTTACTGGGAAATGCTCGAAATAGTGAAAAACTCACTAGATGAAAAAGGAATCAAGATTCCAATTCCTAAACGAGAGGTTTATCAAGGAGATGGGACCACACGGGCTACCTAATCACCATGAGCGGAGTAGCATGAACCCCAAAATCTCCTTCAACTACCACATTATAAGCTCCGGTAGCATATTGATCTACGAAAAGTGAAAATCGTCTTTCTCCATTTACCATACCAGAATAAATTGTTTCTACCAGCCTTCCGGTAATATCAGTTACGTAAACAGTTATATTAATTGGACGTTCGGTAATCACCGGAACGCTTACTAAATCTTTTGCGGGATTGGGATAAACAGGTTTTAATTCAATATGTGAATAGGTATCAACTCCGACCACATTTCCAAGTACCTCAAATGACCAAAAGCCTTCGGGAGCAACCATAGGTCGGGTTTGGGTTTTTCCATTTTCAGATTCTGCATATAAATAATATTCAATTATGGTTCCCACGGGTTGAGCCGGAATATTTTCAATAAAAGAAGTGGGGTCTGAAATGCTCGCCTCCATTGGAATTACGCTAAAATTATCTTCTCCCTGAGTCCTCCAGTGCAATTCAGTTAAAGCCAGAGGTTCGCGATGCTCCATTGTGGCGAATACTTCGTATGGGTTTACAGTGTCGTAAGTATCAGCAAGCGGCTGGTGTGTAATAAGCAGTGGATTGCTAACTCCTACACTGTGCGTAATACAATGTATCGCCCCGGCAGCAGCAATAATCAGGTCAGGATTGTTATCGCAATCAATTGGAACGAGGTTGTAGCCCGGCAAGACTTCACTATAAATACGGGCTGCAGTAGTATCGTATTGTTCACGATAAGATGGATAGATATATGTTTTATTTACAAAAACACCATTTGTGTAGGTGCGGTAGTAACCGGCAGGATTGTCATCTGGGTATAACCCGCTCTGACTGTCAGGCATTGGTATACGCACTACCTTATAATCTGTGTCGAAATAAGATAGGAAGGTGTTGACAACATAATCAATGTTGGCGTTGATTTGAGGGCCATCGGCAGTTCCAGGAGGATATTCACCAACAAGTAGCGTTTCTTCATCCAGAATTTTCATATGCATGTCAATGTGGTTGATGATGTCGTATTGAAGAGCTGTCATTTTGATATACCGCGAAATTCCTTGGAAATCCTGAAGAATGGCATCAATCTCATCTTCATTTTTTACCGTCACATTATAGGGATTACCAGGTTCATTTTCTTCCATAATTAGCTCACTCGCCCAGGCAGTTCCTTGTCCATCGCTCATGAAGTTTCCGCCAGTATTTACTAAATCGGTTGGTGCAGAAGTGGTACTGTATAAATTTAGTCCAAGATGCTCAGCAAGGGCCTCAGGAATTAAGTCATCATCGGGACGAGGGCGGTTGTATATCCAGTCCACCAGTAGGAGGGTGTCCACTCTATTTCCATAAACGGTGTTGGCTCCGTAGTCGCGCATCCAAATGCTGTTGTAATCTTCATTTACAAAATCAATATTATCCAGGTTATTGAGTGCACCTCCGGCTTGACTCCCCATAAGATAGCTCTCTGCTGTGGTGCAATTTTCACAAAATATAATAACCTTGCATTCTTCCTTAGCAGCCCTTACTATTTGCTTTAAAATACCGGGATAGCTCGTCCATGCAATGGTAAGTGCTTGTATCTCTTCCCACTCGGCCATGCTGCGCAAATTTTCAAATTCAGGCGGGTTTTCAATACCCCGGTTGGTTGGAAAATGATAATTCGTCATCATATCCCGCTCAGAATCGGTCATATAGCGAGGTAGATTTTCTTCGCTTTGAGCGATAAGAGCAGTAGATCCAATAAGGCAAAGTAAAAAGTAGAGTGTTTTCATAAGGTCTCCAAGATAAGGATTTTACTGAATTGTCAGAAATGCAAAAGCCCGGTTAGAACCGGGCTTTTTAGTTACTTCTGTTTATTTGAGGCTAAGCGTTTAATTCAATTGATACTTAATTGGCAAATTAAACATCACTTTTACGGTTTTGCCGTTTTCTTCTCCTGGAGTCCAGGCAGGCATTTTTCCCACCACCTTCATGGCATTTGCCGAAAGGCGATCATCAGGGCTTCTTAATGGTTTTATATCAGTTATTGTTCCGTCGGTATCAACCACAAAACTTATAAAAACCGTTCCTTCAACGCCTTCATCCTTGCAGCCTTCGGGATATTCAATGTTCTCGCCCAGGAAAGTCATCATTGCTCCCTGTCCGCCAGGGTATTCAGGCATTTTTTCAGCTGTTGCATAAATGTCGGTACCTTCAATAAGTCCGCCTTCCTGTTTTATGATTGTAGCATTCGGATCGACACTTTCATCGCTCTTCATTATTATTTCTTCCTCAATATTATTAGGAGTTTCAGTGTTTTCGTCTGTGCAAGCATTAATTAAAAATGCTGCAGCCAGAATAGGGATTAAGGCAAAATACCTTGCAAGAGATCCTTTGTTTTTTGTGTGATTGTTTAACATCATAATTCTGCGTTTTAAAAGTTTAGGTTTAGAAAATTGGTGAGCCAGAACAGATGGATTAATGTCCAGCGCCTGACTCAAAATTATTTCACTGTATTTTGTTGAATCACCGTGTTGTCGGGCTACTACTTCATCGGCTCTGAATTCATGTGTGGCTTCAAGAGCATGCCGGAAAGCGTATATTACGGGATTGAACCAACACACGGCTTCAAAAAAACGAACGATGAGCATATCTACGCTATGTTTTTCACGAATATGAACCAGCTCGTGGTTTTGAATCCATTCTCTTGTTTCGGATTTTACATTGCTCGACCAGAGAATGGTTTTAAAGAAACTTGCAGGTGAATTCAGACCTTCAGCTATTAATTCATTTATTGCTCCTTTCTTAATGACTTTGCTTCCGCGAATGAGCTTTCTCAAACGCATATATTGGAAGGTAAAAACAACCAAAGAAATTGCAAAACCAAGTAAATAAATACCAGAAATGATAGAAGGCATATTGAAACCTGCAGGTGTGTGAGCAACATTGGCTTTTGCGGAGATAAGCACCGGCTCAAGATTTACAATACGTATAGCAGCTTCGCCTGCATAACCAAAGTTGAGTAAGGGAAGCATTGCAGAAAGCGCTATTGACGTGAGTATTAACCAGCGATTAACTCGGTGATAGGGCTCATTTCTAAAGAAAAGAAGGTAAGTGACCGCAAAGAGGGTGAGGTAGAGGTTGAGTTCGAGTACGTAAATCAGAAAGGCGTTCATTTTTTCTTGACTTTTTGTGATTCAATTAGATTCAGTATTTCATCCAAATCTTGGGTATCCAGATTCTTCTCCTTGATAAAAAAAGATACCAACTTTGAAGCCGATCCACTAAAATAGCCCTGGATCATTTGATTGGCGCTAAACTTTCGGTATACATTTTTTTCGACAAGTGGGTAGTATCTATGACTTTTGCCGAACACTTCATGCCCAACAAAGCCCTTGGTTTCCAAAATTCGCACGATAGTAGAAACGGTGTTGTAAGCGGGCTTCGGCAAGGGCATCTCTTCAAGGATTTCTTTTACAAATACCTTTTCCTTTTCCCAGATTACTTGCATAACCTGCTCTTCGGCTTTCGTTAATTCTTTCATACCACAAATATAAACTAAATATTTAGTTAAACAACTAAAAACTTAGTTTAAAAGCACGAAAAAGGTATTAAGGATCTGATAGTGAGTCTATAAAAATTCTATTATCCTTTCAAGTTCAGCGGATGGAATTTTGTGCTCGCCGTTATAGGTTATCCATTTTGCATTGATTTCAAGAGCCGCCAAATGCTTTTTGGTTTCTGCCACTTGCTCTTCTTTAACAAAGGGGTCATCAGTTCCCACACAGCATAGGGTTTTGATAGATTGAAATGAACTCGTGGCTTTTACCGGCTCCAGATCCGGAGGAAAAGAACCTGCCCAAAACACTGCTTTCTCAGGTTTATATTTGCCGTAAGCAATCCACCTTGAAGCTGTAGCTACGCCTTGTGAAAATCCAAACCCGATAAAAACCTTTGAGTTATCTAAATGTGGAATGATTGCTTTTTCAGCTACCTGATCAAGAAATTTTACGTAATCGTTAATATCATCAAGTCTTGCTTCTTTGGTCATCCAGGTTGCGCCTACGCGACCGTCAAATCCGTTTAAGTAAAATCGGTGAAAACCTTCGGGCGCAACAACGAAGTGCTCTTCGGGGTTCAGGTGTTCAAAATTTCGAATAAAATACTTTGCAAGCTGCCCATATCCGTGCAAAACGAACCATATTTGCTTTGCGGTGTTAGCATTGCCGTAGGTGTAAAAACGCGCAGTTTTTGTGATACTTATTTGGGTTTCATTTTCTTGCATGCGCAAATGTATACAATCAAATTTTTAGGAAATGGCAGATAACTTCGTTCAAAATATTATTCGAAAGCTATTCGGAAAGGAAGATAGCGATAAAGGTGTTTCCATTCTCGATGGGCCTTTAGAAAGGTCTAAGGTTTATAAAGAGAATTTTGAATCCTGGAAACAGAGCGATAGAGCCACAGAGAACCTCTCGAAAATTTCAAACTTATTTTGGAACGTAAAGCGCAAACTAGTTCAAAGCGCATCAGTTTTTACGTATTCAAGCCCACAGGCGAATGGATTTTATTTCAATACCAAAATAGGTATAGACCCTGAAGAATTTCATTTTATTCTCGATTTTTATCGTGATCAGGTCATTGATCTGGGCTATTCACTCTATACATCCGGTACCAAATATGCCGAAGTCCCGGCAGGAATGCAGCGCATCGACAAGCATTATTTAAAACCTTTAAATAGCGCACTCACGTTGGAAGAAAGAATTGACCAAAAATATGGAAATGTACTTTTTGAACTATACTATTTAAACGAGGAGGTTCAATATCTCAAATGCATGGTTTCGGTCTATTCCGATAGGAAATACACTAAGGCTTTGCCTTTCGGCGATTTTGCTGAGAAAGTTTTGGTACCCGGCTAGGATATGACCTGCTTATAATGGGCATATTGCTCAATAATTTTTTGAACGTACCCATACGGCTCCTCACCACGGCAATAGCCATATTTTACCATATCGGAAGTGTAATATTCACTCGTTGATTTCAGAAGAATACACTCTGCAACATTGTTGCCCCATACTTGTGGGTCATAGCCTAGATTTAAGGCAATGTTCATTGCATCGATAACATGACCAAGACCTACATTATAAGAAGCAAGGATAAATTTCATGCGCTCATCCGGATCGAAAACACGCTCTTTCCAAAAATCATTCAACCAGCTGATATATAATATTGCCGCCCGTATATGCTCCTCAGGAGTAGAAGTGGTGTCAATACCATACATTGCTGCAGTGGCGGGCATAAATTGCATAAGACCAAAGGCTCCTGCCCAAGATCGGGCATCTTCTTTAAACTTGCTTTCCTGATACATTTGCGCAGCCAGCAAACGCCAATCCCAGTCTATCAACTTTGAGTATTCTTTTAGAATCTCATCGTAATCACAAATCCTATTTCCATTTAATGAAGAATATTCACTGTTAAACTTTGACAACTGCTCTTTAGACGCTTTGAAGTATTTATTGTAGATGTAGGCGTAAACAGATTTTTTACGGTCTTTGTCAAACCAGTCATTGATTGCATTCAGTAAGCTGGGGCTGTTTTTACGAGTGGCCCAGGCTATTTGCTGCGGAAAGCTAAGCTGCACCGAAACATCTATATTGGAATAATACGTGGTGTTAAGTTTGGCGATATTATCATCAGCCACGGTATAGTCAATATCACCATTCGAAACTTTACGAATTAATTTCTCTGCATCAATATACCCGGGTACACTTACGATATCAATATCGCCACCAATCTCGTTTTGAAGATTTTCTAACCGGCTAAAAAAAGAGGAGCTTTTATTGACATACACTTTCTTACCTATCAAGTCGAGGGGGGTCACTACGAGATTATTTGCCAATTCCTTACGGCTCATCTGTTCATGTCCTTCTGGAACACGTTGAACTAAAACCTGTCGTGTAAAATTGTAAGGGTCGCTAAAAGCAGCATGCTCTCTACGATTTTTAGTAATGGCGAGGTTACAGGCTATAATGTCGCCTTGCCCGGTGTTTAACAATTCAAACATTGCATTTACATCGGGAATGATCTTTATTTCAAGTTCTACACCTATACTGTTGGTAAAGCGTTTGAGTAATTCATATTCATAACCCATCGCCTGACCCCGATAAACGAAATAGGAGGTGGAGCTGTTCAGCGTGAGTGCGATAAGTTTACCTCGTTTTTTTATAGCGTCTAAATCAAATCTTACTGGCTCCTGCTTTACGAAATCAGTTGATTTGATGAGCGGTCTTTCCTTTACCGTAACATCATGCTGACAACCGGCGGTTATGAACACAATAACGGCGGTAAGAAGTACAAACCTGTAAATAAGTTTTCCTTTATACATAGCATGCTTCTTATATAGGGTTGCCCCAATGAAGCAATCTATTTTTACGCCATTTTTTTAGAATAGTTTCACGGCAATTCTATTCAAATCTATTTTAGTGAGGCTAGCTCTGCTTTGTAGAGTGTATTTACTTCAATTTCAAGCATCGGAAAAAAAGATTGAAAATGAGCGTTAAGCTCTTGGTAATTGGCTTTGAGAGCAGGTAAGCTATTTTCCATATTGGATTGAAAGGTTGCCCTTCGCGATAGTCCCTTTAGGGCCCTATCTATTCCTTCTAATGATTTATAGTTATATAGCCAATCCTGAAGTTGCATATAGTGCAGTATCCGCAATGCTTTGTTGTTCATTACATCTCTGTTCCTGTTCAATACGTCGTAGACGTTATTCACGAAAGTTTGTAGCGAATGATCTGAAAACGAATCCCAGTTAATAGCCAAAAAATGGTCATAATATACATCCTGAACCACGGCTGCATATTTCCCGAAATAGGGGTAGAGCAACTTTCTGGTTTCTAATACTATAGGGTGCTCATCGGTGAATGTGTCAATACTTCGGTGCATATGAATGCCCAATTGAACTCCTTTATCATACTTATTAGAAACAGAGCCGGTAATGGTGTCGGCAATGAAATTACCTACCATCACAGGTTCTTTTTGAAATGAAAGATATTGGTGAGCAAGAAAGTTCACAAAAGTTGATGATTGAAATACCGTTTGTGTAAATCAACGAAAAAATTGAAGTTATCCCACTATATTCGCTATTAATATGACAGATGAGAAGGCAATATATTGGATGACACAAGTAGTAGGATGGTTTTTGTTCATCCTGCTAATTTTGTTTCAGAACATGCTAACCGGACCTGTTGATATAGGTATTCTCGGCTTTCTGATTGTGAATTTTATTGTGGGAATTTTTCTGTCTCATGGCATGCGCATACTTATTTTGCAGTTTGGCATGCTGCGGATGAAGATTTATCAGGTATTGCCCAGAGGTATTCTTTTGTCTGTTTTAACCGGTATTGTTGCAACAGTGATAATCGCGGCTTTTCAGGAGTTAATTTACAGCAACCGCGTGGAGTCCTTTGACCTTTCGCCTATGGTTCTGATAGAGTTAATTATACCGTTTACAATGGTGTTTCTTATTTGGAATGTACTTTATTTTGCGGCCATTTATTTAAAAAATTATGAGCGAGAAGAGATTATAAACCTAAGACTTACAGCATCTGTTACCGAAGCGGAGTTGCGAAACCTGCGCGCCCAGCTCAATCCGCATTTTATGTTTAATGCACTCAATAGCATTAGAGCTTTGGTAGATGAGAACCCTATTCAGGCCAAAACAAGCATTACTCAGATGAGTAATATTTTACGCAGCAGCCTTACAAGCGGACGTCGGTCATATATAACTCTTGAAGAGGAGATGAGAGTGGTACGCGATTACCTTGAGCTTGAAAAAGTACGTTTTGAAGAGCGGCTTGAATTTCACTTCGACGTTCCAGAAAATTTATATAAGACTCGTATTCCCCCTATGCTGGTTCAAACGTTAGTTGAAAATGGGGTTAAACATGGTATCAGTGAACTGCCGCAAGGCGGAGAAATTCTAGTTTCGGTGGCTGAAAACCCGCAAGGAACTCTTGACTTGCGCGTTACCAATACCGGGCAATACAACCCTTCTAAGCGATCGAATTCAACCAGCACGGGAATAGGTCTTGTCAATTCCCGGCGGCGATTAAAACTGCTTTATGGAGATGACTCGTCCATTGCCATTGTGAATGAAAACAACAACACTGTAACTTGTAAAGTAGTATTTCCTATAATAACCAATAAAGACCTGGATAATGAGAACGTTGATAATAGATGATGAAAGACTTGCTAGAAAAGAGCTCAAGTCTCTGCTCGAAAAGTATAACGAAATAGAGGTAATAGGCGAATGCGCCAATGCTGCTGAAGCTCGTGAAGCCATTCACGCGGAAAATCCCGATTTAATTTTTCTGGACATCCAAATGCCAGGCGAAAGTGGATTTGACCTCCTTGAATCTTTAGAATGCCAGCCACGGGTGATTTTTGTAACCGCTTTTGATTCTTATGCGATTCGAGCCTTTGAAGTGAATGCACTCGATTATATTCTCAAGCCCATCGATGACGAAAGGCTGGCTTCGGCCATACATAAGGTTCAAAATACGGGTGAGAACAGCACATTGCCAGAAAGTGAAGAGCTGGACGAAGAGCAGCTTAAACTGGATGATCAAATTTTTTTAAAGGATGGAGAGAAATGTTGGTTTGTGACATTAAAAGATATTCGATATTTTGAATCGGAAGGGAATTACGTGCGCGTATTTTTTGAAAATCAAAAACCGCTCATCCTCAAGAGTCTCAATAATTTGGAAAAAAGACTGGATGAAAGAGATTTTTTTCGAATAAGCCGAAAATTCATCGTGAATTTAAAGGAAATTGTCCACATCGAACCATGGTTTAATGGAGGGCTTCAAATCAAGCTAAAACCAGATGTAACCCTTGAGGTTTCACGTCGTCAAGCTTCTAAATTCAAAGAACTTTTAAGCCTTTAATCGGGTTATTCACGTTCTTTTGTGAATAACTGTTAATCTAATCTTTATTACAAGAAGTTTAGTAGTTCAAAATAGGCTATTGGTAGAATTTTGTTTGCTTTTGTGCTAAAAAACCCGAACCTTAGGGTCATCAAATCGGTATAGCTAATGATTATTAAACAGATTTTAATGGAGCCACTTATACGACAAAATACAAAGTCTACACCCTACGTGCATTTAGATGTGGCCTCTAAAACCTATGTTATTGGTGGCAGATCTATTCCAATAGATGCTGAAATATTTTACCGTCCGGTTTTAAACTGGCTTGATAGATATGCAGACAGTCAACCAGTAGGTAAAATGCAGTTTTGCTTCAGGTTTGATTTCTTTAATATCGCGTCGTCTAAGCGCGTTTTACTTATACTTTATCGTTTATTAGAGATGAAAAACGAAGGATGGGCAATTTCCATTCGCTGGATGTATGAGAAAAACGATGACGACATGCTCGAAATCGGTCAGGATTATTCTTTTATGATTGATGAGCTCCCTTTTATTTTCGAAGAATTTGATGTCGAAAAGTTAAAAAAGGAGCGCTTTCTTAAGCTGGGGTAAGAATCTCCCACACTTTCTATTTCTTCTGAATCTTACTATCTTTGCGCCTTAATAATGGGCCATGCGCATAGTAAAAGACATTCCACACCCACGGTTTAAAATCACCGTTTTCTCCTGGAACAATAAATATATCATCAAAATTGAAGATGCCCATTTAGAGCAGGTTTATAAAATTGATGAACACCAGGTAACCGGATTGGCAGAAATCGATGCAATTGTATCCAACGAATTTTTAATAAAGGCTTTAAAAAGATTTGCCGAAATGAGCGAAGACTTCAATCATGCCTGGAACTATCGCCATAGCAATGCTAACACAAAATAACTTGATGAAAATCCATTCCCACTTAAAATTACTGTTCCTAGTCGTGCTTTCAACTGCACTTTTATCCTGCAACCAAGAACAAAAAACGGATTCTGCGACTCCGGTAAAGTCAGATACACTTGCTACTAGGCCGGCACCAACTGCAGGAGGTGGAATGAATGTTGCCTTCATTTACGGAGATACTGTAAACAATCGATACCAGTTTTTACTCGATGCAGAGGCTGAGCTTGAATCAGAAAGAAAGCGAATAGACCGCCGCTTGCAGAATAAGCTTAGTGAAGCTGAGAAACGTGCTGCTGAACTGCAGAGGCAGGCACCTACCATGACGCAAACACAAATGCAGGAGGCACAACTTGAATTGCAAAATCTTGATCTGGAAATGCAGCAATATCAGGAGCGGCTGGCTTCAGACTTCCGAAAGCGTGAGGTTGAGCTCCAAAAGGAGTATGTAGAAAAGGTAAACAGCTTTCTTGAAGATTACAATTCAGATGGAACCTATGATATGGTGCTTAATTTCCAGCAGGGTGGAAACTTGCTCTGGATTAAAGATTCTTACAATATTACTGATGAGGTGATAGAGGGGTTGAACGTGGCATACGAAAAACAACTAAACGAGAAAAAAGCCAAACAGGCGAATCCATAAAATGCTGCATATAGTTAAAGAGAAGAAAGCTGAGAATATTGCCGAATATCTGCTATTTATGTGGCAGATGGAAGATTTGTTGCGTGGAGTGGATTTTGATATCATGAAAATCGACGAGCAAATTCTGGGTGCGATGGATGATGAGGAAATGCGCAATGAGAATTTGGTTTGGTTTAGCAAACTAGCTCGTGAAATGCAAGCCGAAGATGTGAAGGTGAGCGGACACCACCATGAATCCAATGAAATACTTGGAGAAATGATGCTCGTTCAGCAAGCTCTGCTTACTACAATTGATGATAAAGCTTTCAAAAAAGCTTACGCGGAAGCCAAACCTTTTCTGGATGAGTTTAAACTTAAGACTGATAAAATTCCAAGGAACGATATAGAGACTGCGCTTACCGCAGTTTACGGTGTACTTACTTTAAAATTGGCCAAAAAAACAGTCAGCCCGGAAACCCGGGCTGCTGTTGATAAATTTAGTGCGTACATTCGGTCGCTTACACGAGCCTATCACTTAATGCGGGAGGGAAAAATCCCGCTCAATAACTGATTACTTAATATATCTGAAGTCTTCTCCAGACTTAATATTCATCAAGCTTTCGTAAATCAGCTTTACAACGTTTTCTACGTCTTCTTTATGCGTCATTTCAACCGTGGTATGCATGTAGCGAAGTGGTAGTGAAATGAGGGCAGATGCCACTCCTTTTCCGGAATAAGCAAAGGCATCGGTATCAGTTCCTGTGCTTCGGCTTGCAGCCGCTCTCTGAAATGGAATTTTTTCCGCTTCAGCTGTCGCTATTATTTTCTTGAGTAAATTGTTCTGTACCGCCGGCCCATAAGTTAACACCGGTCCTTTTCCGCTGTGTAAATCTCCTTGCTCAATCTTGTCAATCATCGGAGTTTGCGTATCGTGACATACATCTGTTATGATGGCTACATCCGGTTCTATTCGGCGGCTCATCATTTCAGCTCCGCGTAGTCCTATTTCTTCCTGAACCGAATTTACAACGTAAAGGGTAAAAGGTAATTTTTTCTTATTCTCTTTGAGCATTTTCGCCACTTCGGCTATCATAAAGCCACCCATTCTATTGTCAAGTGCGCGGCCCACGTAGTACTTGTCGTTTAGTACCATAAACTCATCCTCAAAAGTGGCTATGCTACCCACTTGAATTCCCAACTTTTCTACTTCTTCTTTGGAACTGCAGCCGCAATCGAGAAAAATATTCTTCATTGATGGCGGCTCATCTTTACCACCGGGTGCCGTATTTCTGGTATGAATAGCTGGCCATCCAAAAACTGCACGCACAGGACCTTTATCGGTATGGATTATTACCCTTTTGCTAGGCGCAATCATGTGATCTGAACCACCATTTCTGCGTAGATAAATAAATCCTTTGTCATTAATGTAATTTACATACCAGCTTATTTCATCAGCATGAGCCTCAATAGCTACTTTGTATTTTTGCCCCGGATTTATTACAGCTGCCACAGAGCCATAAACGTCTGTCTCAAAATCGTCGATATACGGATTTATATATTCCAGCCACATTTGCTGTCCCTTTGTTTCATGACCGGTAGGAGAGGCGTTGTTAAGATACTTTTCGAGAAATTTTATACTGTCTTTTGAAAAAATTGATTTTTTAGCCATTCAGATGTTTTTGTCAAATGTAAAAGTTTAAGCCCAAGTGGCTAAAACTCTTGCCGATAAATGTAACCACGGGGCTGTTCTTTCGTAAATTTTAACGATTTAATAGTAATTATATGAATTCTCGAATCTCCTTATTCTTCGTTTTGGCTTTTTTGATGTGCCTTAAAGG
This sequence comes from uncultured Cryomorphaceae bacterium, assembly GCA_963748925.1. Taxonomy (GTDB): domain Bacteria; phylum Bacteroidota; class Bacteroidia; order Flavobacteriales_D; family Cryomorphaceae; genus Cryomorpha. The sequence goes on from CAVVKG010000006.1 coordinate 56,242, forward strand.
CAATTGTCAGGTCGACCCAACGCCTATTCAGATTGCTGCCGATACACTGAGCAGCGACCAGCAGGAAGGCGGGCTTTCTATCGAAGTCATCAGCTTTTACAACGCCGGTTTAAGTCATTTTCAAAATAACCAGCCAGATTCTGCAATTGCCGAGTTTACGAAGGCATTGGCGATCGAATCAAATTTTCCAAAAGCGCTATATAACAGGTCTGCCGCTTATATTCGTTTGGAGGATTATCCTAATGCCATTGCCGATCTAAGTACTTATTTAACACTTTGCGACACGGCAACGGTTGCCTATTACCTTAGAGCTCGTGCCTATCACATTTCGGGTTTTCCCAATGAGGCTATTACTGATTACTCACATGCGACACAAAAAGGGGTTGAAATGGAAAAGGCCAACCTGTACAGCGCTGAATTGAATTTCAAAATGGGCAAATACTCTGAGGCGGAGCTCGATTATACCTCTGCCTTGCGAGCCAACCCAAGCAATGCTACTGCGCTTCACGATCGTGGAAGTACCCGAAAACTACTGGAAAAATATGATGATGCAGCATTGGATTACAATCAGGCGATAAAGCTAAATCCACGTATGACCTCAGCTTATGTTAATCTTGCCGGCGTTTATCGCAAACAGAATAAGCTCGATGATGCTTTATCTGAATACAATCAGGCACTACGCCTGGAGCCAAAAAACGTGCTGGCTCTCAATAGTAGAGGTTATGTGTATTTCCTACAAGAGAAATATACAGAGGCTGAAGCTGATTTTAAAAACGCCATTTCGAATGATGCAGATTATGCCTTTGCTCACAACAATCTTGCTAGCACTTATATTAAAATGAAACAGTATCGTGAGGCTATTTCAAGCGCCGATAAGGCCATTGAGCTAGATTCGAATTACGGATATGCTTATTTAAACCGCGGAATAGCCCGTGAAATGATTCGGGATATCCCAGGTGCATGTGCCGACTGGGAAAAAGCCCAGAGCATGCAAATCAAAAATGCCGACATCTATCAAAACGGCTCATGTAAATTTTAAGTTATGAAGTTCCCCCTCCTTATTCTATCGTTTTTCACTGCTTTTACATTGCTCGCTCAGGGCGATATTGCCTTTGAAAAAGATAATTTTCCAAATGATAAAGATGAATTTAAAGATGCCCGATCCTTTCTAAAAGAGGGCGATAAAATTTTTGAGGAAGGAAATATGAGCTATGCAAATTTGGCTCTTCCTTTTTATGAAAAGGCATACGCATTTAACCCCAATAGCGCTGATTTGAATTATAAACTCGGGGTTTGCTACCTGTACTCTCCGGTAAAGCGAAAATGTCTTGAATATTTTGAAAAGTCGTTTGCGCTAAATCCTAGTTATGATTCTTACAATATTGAATACCTTCTTGGTAGGGGCTATCATCTCAATGAAAAATGGGATTTGGCTATAAATGCGTATGAGAAGCAGCTAGTTGTTTTGCGAAATGAAGGTGCTTCTAACGAAGAGTTTGAAGTAATCAGAAAAAACCTTGAAGAGGCCAGGAATGGAAAAGAGCTTTCAGGTGAACAGGTTCGGGTTTGGATTGATAATCTAGGGCCGAGTATCAATTCTGAAGCGCCGGAATACGCTCCGTTAATTTCTACAGATGAGAGCATTTTGATTATTACCGCGCGTCGGGAAAATACCGTAGGCGGACTAAAAGATGCCATGGATAACTTGCCTTACGAAGATCTCTATATAAGTCACAACAAGGCCGGCACCTGGACACCACTGCAAAATATGGGCGAAGATGTTAATTCATCAGGTCACGATGCCAGCAGCGGACTCTCTCCTGATGGGAAAATGCTATTTGTATTTCGCGGAACTGCAAAGGGTGGAGGTGATGTATTTATGTCAGAAATTGAACAGAAAGAGTGGAGTAAGCCGCGTGCGTTGGGTAAGTATATTAATTCCAGTGCCCACGAAAGTGCTGTAGCCCTTTCGTATGATGGGAATGAGCTTTATTTTGTAAGCGAAAAGGAAGGTGGAATTGGTGGTAAAGATATCTATGTTTCGCGCTGGAATGCCCAGAAAGATGATTGGAATGAAGCCCAGAATTTAGGAGCAACTGTAAATTCGAGATACGATGAGGATGGAGTATTTCTTCATCCCGATGGCAATACCCTCTATTTTTCGTCTAAAGGTCACAACTCAATGGGGGGAAATGATATTTTTTATTCTGAAAAGGTAAACGGCCAATGGACGAAGCCAAAGAATATTGGTTATCCAATAAATACTCCTGATGATGACGTGTTTTTTGTGGTAGCCGCTGATGGGCGCACGGCTTATTATTCATCCATACGCGATGAGGGTTATGGAGAGAAAGACATTTATAGGATTACGTTTTTGGGTCCCGAAAAAGAGCCTGTGCTCAATACAGAAGATCAGTTACTTGTGGGGTCAGATGAGAAAAATCTTGAAGTAGCCCTGCAGCCGGAGGTAAAGGTGCGCACTAGTCGCATGGTTCTCCTTAAGGGATTGGTGATAGATGATAAATCGTCTCAGCCGGTCAGTGCAGCCATCGATTTGATTGACAACAACACGTCAGAAGTGCTAGCCACTTTTAAATCCAATGAGGTTTCTGGAGATTATTTGGTCTCGCTACCAGCTGGCCGCAATTACGGATTAAACGTAAATGCAGATGGATATCTCTTCAACTCCATGAATTTTAATCTACCGGATACAGCAGTTTTTAAGGAAATCTACAAAGTAGTAAGGCTTAAGAAAATCAAAATAGGAGAGAGCATTGTACTTCGAAATATTTTCTTCGACTACAATCAGTTTACAGTGCGTAGTGAGTCTGAAGCCGAGCTGGCCAGACTGTATGAATTGCTTTCTGAAAACCCAACGATTAAAGTTGAGATTTCGGGTCATACCGATGATGTAGGTGGGGATGATTACAATCAAAAGCTATCTCAGGATAGAGCAAAAGCCGTTGTGGATCATTTAGTGACAAAGGGAATTCCTGCCGAGAGATTACTATATGCAGGCTATGGCGAATCTCAGCCACTTGCGCGAAACGACACGCCTGAGGGACGTCAGGAAAATAGGCGAACAGAATTTAAAATCATTGAATAAGAATACTAAATAGAATAACCCGAAGGCGACTTCGGGTTATTCTATTTAGTAATAATCAATTCTCTTGGCTGATTACAAAAGGAGTACTTTGTGTTCCTAAGTCTGTAATTACCGATAAAGTGTATACACCTTGTGCCACATTTTTTAGCGGAAGCAAAATAGAATTTGCACCTTGATTAATTTTTCCAAACCACAAGTTTGCCACTTTGCGTCCCTGAGTGTCATAGAGCTCAATGTTGGCATTTGTTTCAACTTTCGAATTAAGATTTAAAGTTGTTTGAGTTGTTCCCGGATTGGGAAACAAATTGAATGATTCAAAAAGCGATTCACGCTCATCAGCGGAAATAATAATTTCCTCGATGATATTGATATCATCTACATAAATATTATTTCCTCCATTTGATTTAAACTCTAATCTGATTCTAAAGTTTTCTGTTCTTTCATCGGGGTCAATGTTGTCAATTGTAAGCAATTGCCACTCTTCAATACCTGACGGAACAAATTGAGAGCTTGTAGGTTCAGCCGTATTGAGAGCAGAAGAAGACGAAAACACTTTTTTAAAGGTCCAGCTTTCTCCACAATCATTACTGATAAATACTTTGAAAGTTTCTACCGACGAATTTGGTCTACGCGCATAAGCGACACGCATAGTTACCAATGCGGTATCCATCTCGCTGAGGTCGATGCTTGTACTATTGAGGTATTCGTATTCTAGCGGTGGGTTTATAAAATTGTTAACCCAAAGAGAAGTCGCACTTTCAAAACCGGCTACGTTTGTAATAGACCATGAATTCTCGTCACCGTTGTCTTCTAAATACCACTGAATGTCTTCAATCGAGTTTGCTGTCTCAAAGTCTTCAGAGTATGGAGCGGGAATTCCTTGCTGGCTAATTACTGTGACATAATTTTCAAGCAAGAGGCTATCAGCACCATTTTCATTTTGTGCCCATAGCTTTGCTGCATAATTTCCATCATCATTATACACAACAGAAGGACTGAAATCTGTGCTCTGAGCTGGTGTTCCTCCTTCAAATGTCCACAAGATATCTGTGTTCACATTTATTGATTCATTCAAATAATTCACCGTTTCTCCTTCACAAACAAGTTTCTTATCGGCAGAAAAGTTGACCACAGGAACGACTGACCCTGGATCGAAGAAATCGTTTGTCCAGACACCACGTCCAAAAGTACCCAGGATTACTTTGCTACTTTGGTATTGGAATATAATCTGTTTTACAACCACATTAGGCAGCCCCGTATTGAAGCTGTTCCAGTTTACATTGGTAGCATCTTTGTAGTACACCCCTGCATCTGTTCCTATGTAAATGCCGTTGTCGGTTCCTATTTGATAAGCTACACAGTTAACGGGAATGTTGGGAAGATTAAGGGTGATATTTTCCCACGATTCGCCACCATCTTCGGATGTGAATACTTTGGCATTTGCATTATATCCGGACATTGTAATCCATATTTTGGCAGGATTATCCGGGTGAATTTCTATACCCGTAATTGTTAGATTGGGTAGGCCTGAACTTATATTTGTCCAGTTGTCGCCGCCATCTTCAGTTTTGGTGATGGTACCAAAAGTTGATGTATAAATCACATCTGGATCTGAAGGAGCAACCTTAAGAGCAAGAAGTGTACCTGAGAAATTAAAATTACTGATGGGTGCCCAAATTCCATTTACGCCGACTTTCCATACGTTCTCAAATGCCGAAAAAAGTATATCCGGATTAGTGGGGTGAAAAGCTAATGGAGTGACCCAGGCGCCCGATTCTTCAAGTCCTTCCTGAAAACCAGAGAAATCTTGCCCGCCGTTGGTAGATTTTTGAAAATCACCACCTGGATATGCACTGTACATTATCTGATCATTGTCGTAATTAATGAGGGCCATATTTCCATCGCCACCCAACAAGTGTGTATAATCTCCGGGGCTTGAAAATAAGTTCGTTCCATTGTCCTGGGATGCAGTTAAAATCAAATCAGGATTCGTTGTAGATACGGCTATACGGTAAAACTGAGATATTTGAAGCCCTTCACTCAGGTCTGTCCATGAACTACCATTGTCGTCAGAGACAAAAATCCCTCCGTCGCTTCCACAGTAAATTTTTTCTCCAAAGGCATCGAGGCTGTGAATATCTGCATGTGTATATCCAATATTTGATGGGTGCACCCAATGCGAAGTTATTGTCCATGATATTCCACCATTCGTACTTTTCCATACATTTATTCCTCCTACATATATTTCATCTTCATCATTAGGGGAAGCTACAATGGCAAGATCATACCAGCTTTGCCCACCTTCGCCGTCGCCTATTTCAGAATAGGTTAAAATATTCGGACTATCACTTCGCAGGTCCCAGCTATCACCAGAATCAGAACTTCTGTATAAGCCATAGAATCCGCTGTCTTCATCAGATCCTGCTACCATATAAACGAGGTTTGGATTATCAGCAGTTACCGTAATTGCCAGCCGGTTTACCTCACCAGATGATGGAATACCATCTGTAATATGCTCGAATGTCAAACCTCCATCAGTCGATTTAAAAAACTTTCGTCCCGAACAGTAAACTACGCTCGGATCTCCTGGTTTAAGTTCTATATCTCTTACGTTTTCGCTAACGGATTCCGTCCATGATAATCCTGCATCGCTTGTAACGAACAATCCTTCGTTGGTGGCAACCCACAGTTTGTCAGAATCAGTAGGATCCATGAGAATTTTAGAGCATTTTACTCCATCTGAAATATCGTGGATAAGTGAGGTGGCTTCCCAAGATTCGCCTCCATCCAGGCTTTTCATTACTCCAAAACTGTACGTGTCAGATCCATCGCCGTCGCCGGTTGCGAGATATAGGATATTTGAATTTTCAGGGTCTATTGCAAGACCTGAGGCACCAATTGCCGGCAGGTTATCTGTAAGTGGAACCCAGTTACTCCCCGCATCTATTGATTTCCATAAGCCACCGGCAGGAGTCATTACATAAATTGTGCTGGCATCATTAGGATCAACAACTATTGCATTGATTCTTCCCAGTCCCGGATTCCAGCCTTGACTCTCCCATGATACAGGGCCAACGGGTTGCCATGCAGAATTTGACTTTTGCTGGCTACTGTTCATTTTTTTAACCTGTTTCCAGGCTTCAAAATACTCTTTTGAATGGTTTCGATTTCCGCTGGGGTAGCTGCGGATTGCCATGTTGTATTCCCATCGTTTGTACTGCTTCCAGCCTTTTCCGCGCTCGTATTCTTTTCCATCCCAGTAATCATTAAATGATTCCTGAACTTCATAAAAGTTTACATTGGGATCCATCATTTTGTTGACCCAATCTTGAGAAAATAGAAAAACAGAAAAACAGCTAAAGGTGAGAGTGATAAGAACTTTTTTCATAGACAGTATGTGATAAGAAAGCGAAATTATAGAATTCAAGTTAACTTCGCTACTTATGTTTTGTACCAATCCGTGAAAGCTAAATTATTATGAAATTTATAAATCCTGAAATAGTGCCTACTGCTGATGGTAGCGAATCTCTGTACTTAAAAGAGCTAGATGAGCATTATCACTCACACCACGGTGCCCTTCAGGAGTCTGTTCACGTTTATATTAAATCGGGTGTTGAATATGTATTAGCAAATGGATTTACTGATCTCAAAATTTTTGAGTTGGGTTTAGGAACATGCTTAAATGCTTTTTTAACAGTGGCTTACGCCGAAGAGAACAAGATTGATACGACCTATTATTCAATTGAAAAGTACCCTGTAGATCCATCTGCTTTAAAGCGAATGAATTACACCAGCCGACCTGAGCTTAAAAGAGTGGCATTACTTTGTGATAAAATAGTTGATGCGGAATGGGATAAGGAGGTATCGGTTTCACCAAATTTCAGTCTTTTCAAGAATTATGGAGATTTTTTGACATTTCAAGCTCCTCCGGCGGGTTTCAATGTACTCTATTTTGATGCTTTCGGGTTTAGAGCGCAACGCGAGATGTGGTCGCAGGAAGTTTTTCAAAAGTGCTTTGATTTGCTGGTGCCCGGTGGTGTTTTGGTAACCTACGCATCAAAAGGCTTGGCAAGACGCGCTATGGAAGCTGTGGGCTTTATGGTGGAGCGGATAAAAGGTGCTCCCGGTAAGCGGGAAATGATGCGTGCAATTAAGCTTAAATCATGACATACCCCTTCAATGTAAGAGTTTATGGCGCTTTAGTTTGGAATGAGAAAATACTCCTTAGCAAGGAATCCTATAAGAATAGATCATTCACAAAATTACCGGGTGGGGGACTTGAATTTGGAGAAGGCCTAAAAGAATGCCTTGTGCGGGAATTTGCCGAAGAGCTACAACTTGAAATAACAGTCGGAAACCATTTGTACACAACCGACTTTTTTCAAGTTTCTGCTTTTAATTCAAACGAACAGGTTCTCTCTGTTTACTACCGTGTATTTCCTGCCGAGAAATCTCTTAAACAAGAAAGTATAGCGGCATGTGAACCAGATAAGGAGGCTTTTTGGAAAGAATTGAATGCTTTGCAGGCAGATGATTTCACCTTTCCCATAGACAAACATATGGTAAGCCTGCTCAAGTCTTTAAGCTGAAAGGAAGCGCCTTTCAACCAGGCTGCTTATTCGTTGGAATAATACGGTAGGCTTTAGTGTTCGCCAATCTACTGCATCTAAACTCCCACCAGTAACAAAATAGCTATCGGCATTTACAGCCCTGAACTCATCCATTACATGATCGCGAAAGTTCAACATAGCTATCCATCCGTCTGTGTCTGATGCGTCTTCAAACCATTCTTCGTAATAGGAATCATCTGAATAGTGGAAGTTCAGCACATTTTCACCGATAAGGATAAACTTGGTAATGCCCTGATCGATAAAGTGATCTGCAATATCCCTTTTCAAAAACATGATATCGTTGTGCAAACAATCGTTCCATTCGCCGATAAACTCCATTATAACAAACCCGTGAAGATAATCAGCGTAGAGTATTTTCATGAATAGAGATGGAGAACCAAACTCATCCCACTGCGGGTGAATAAGGTGGTCGTAAATGGCGTGCGTAAACTCAAACTCGCTGTACTCGCGCCCGTAAAATGGCGATCTCACATCCTCTTCGGCTGTATATTCATCCCGCCAGTTGTAATATGGCTCAATGCTATGCATTTATTTATTCCAGTTTAAAACGGCATTTCGCACGCTACCGTATTTTAGAAGTAATTCATTTGCAGTGCTATAATCAACACTTATCTCGTCCATAACCATGCGTGTGCCACGATCAACGAGCTTATCATTGCTTAACTGCATATCTACCATTCTATTGCCCTTCACCCTACCCAGTTTTATCATAATGGAGGTAGAGATCATGTTGAGAATTAGTTTCTGTGCTGTTCCTGATTTCATTCTTGTGCTTCCTGTCACATATTCAGGTCCTGGAGATACTTCTATCGGGTATTCTGCGGCCTTACCGATTGGAGATCCGGGATTGCAAGTTATACATCCTGTTAAAATTCCTCTCTCGCGAGCTGTTTCTAACGCTCCAATTACATAAGGAGTAGTTCCGGAAGCGGCAATACCAATAACTGTATCCAACTTGTCAATTTTATGCTCCTGCAAATCCTTCCATCCCTGGTTTCTGTCATCCTCAGCAAATTCTACAGCCTTTCGCATGGCGCTATCGCCTCCGGCCATCAGGCCAATTACCATTCCGTGGGGTACCCCGAAAGTAGGAGGGCATTCACTGGCATCAACAACTCCCAGCCGGCCGCTTGTGCCTGCGCCGGTATAAAACAGACGGCCTCCTTTCTTCATTCGCCCGACAATTTCCGCAACCAGCGATTCGATTTGTGATAAACACGCATTAACAGCCGCAGCAACTTTGGCATCTTCGCGGTTTATATCTGTCAGAATTTCAATAACAGATTTTTCTTCGAGGTTATTGTAAAGAGATTCTTTTTCGGTTTGTCTTTCCACGGTGCAAAGTTAATACAAAAAAAGCCCTCTGACCGAGTGGTCAGAGGGCTTAATTTCTTTAAAAAAATGGATTTAATTAAAAACCACTTTCTTGGTAATTTGTTGATTGTCAAAGAATATTTGCATTAAATACACTCCGTCATTCAGATTTCCTCTTTCAAAGCGGAAAATATTTGAATTAACTATTTTCTCTGCAACTACCCGACCTGTGATATCAAGAAGCTGAATTCTACGAATTGCCTCTTCGTTATTGCGAATAGTGATCGCAGCATTTGAAGGGTTAGGGTAGATAGAAGTATTGTTTTCCAGTACTTTTTCAGATAGTCCAGTGGCGCACTCATTACCTTCTAGGGCAAGAACACACATAATTCTAGGAATCGCATAACCTTGAATCGTATCCAAATATGTTCTTCCCTGAGTTGGGCTCATATTTGGATTAGATGAAAGCGATGCTTGGTGCGCAGTAATTGGGTTTCCACCAACTTCACCAACGACAGCAGTCGCTAGTGGAGAATTTGGATTCCACCATTGCCAAGGACTAGCAATATTTGTCAGGAAAGGACGTAATTCTAGTACAATTGGGTAGAGACCATTTGGGGTGCTGTTTATTGTAACTTCTAAGTCGTTAGAAATTTCATAAGGACCAGTTCCGTAAAGTGACTCAGCTTGTTGTGTAAAGGGATCGTCATTGTTGGTAAGCGCTGCAAAAGCATCGTTATTCCCAAAATCATTGGCTGCCTGAATGAATACATTTGCTCCAGAAACGTCTACAACGTTTTCTTGTGTAGTTGGAACAATTACGGTACCGTCATCAAAAGGGGCGAAGTCATCTCTTACTGCGTGGAAAGCTACCATTGGTACATCTCCATCCTCAAGCCAAGTTATTTCACCCATTGCACCACCAACATTTACAACCATATTGATATCTCCATTCTGACCATTGTCCTGATAAAGAGTCAATGCACCATTAAATCCATTCTCATCACCTACGATTGCTGGATTTACATAAGAAGTTCCAGTTACAGGGTTAATGAATTTAGGAACATTAATTTCCGCAGGAATATCGTCAACAGTTGCATATCCCAGTGCAACATATCCACCAGAACCTTCGCCAAAAAGAACGATTTTACTTGGGTCGATTGCATAAGTGTTGTCACCTGATGCATCTTCTTTTAGAAAACGTACTGCTTGTTTTGTATCTTGAATTGCTCGATATACTGCATTTAGTAAAGTACCTCTTCTCTCTTGGGCGTTACCAATTGGGTTCCAGCCAAGTCTGTATGAAACAGACGCTGCTACAAAACCACGTTTAGCCCACTGGCTACAAGCCACAATAGCTAAACTGTCTGTTTTGGTTCCTGTAGGGCTACCATTGGTTGGTGGTGGAAGAAAATTACCTGTATGCAAGTAAATAATCAGTGGTCTTTCCTCTGTATTATCCACCGATTGCATTGGCTGATAAATATCCAAAAGTAAATCTTGAATTTTTACAACAGTTGATTCATCGGCCGGATTGTAAAATCCCGGAGGAAAATCCCCGCCCTGAGCTGCTATTGTTTGTAATTCCAAAACATCTGCTTGTGCTTCTGGGGTGGTAAAGTCGGCACTTGGCGGAAAGAATCGGATATTCGTTCCATAGACTACATTAGAAATCACTTCAATTTCAGAGTCGGAATAGATTTCCGTTGCGTAACGTTGAGAGTAAACTCCCGTTGCCGCTAAGAGAACGGCAGACATACTTAAAATTTGCTTTCGTAGAGCGTGTTTCATAAAATTTGTTTTTTGTGTTGGTATCAAGGGTTAAATCTAACGATTATTTATGTCAAATAAAATAGATAAATATGCGAGGCGGCCAATAGTGGGACCTCCGTAAACTTGAAATACTTCATTATTTAAAAGATTTGAAGCACCTAGTTTAAATTGGCAACTAGAATTTTTGATTGCTTTTAATTTTAAATTGTAAGAAATCTGAGCATCAACCTGATCATAACTCTCTATAAATCCGGTGAATTGTGGAGAACCTTCAAAAAGGAATCCTTGAATCCATTTGTAATTTACGCTAAAGCCCCAGGCTTTTTTGTTTCCAATCTTGAGATCGCGACCACTAACGCCAATGTTGAATTTATTTTCTGGTGTGTTGTAAGCAGGAATAATCGGGTCGTCGTCGCCAGAGACTAACTTGTTAAATGAGTAATTCCCATTAAATGTGTAACTCTTAAAGTAATAGTTCAAACCTATGGAAAAGCCTTGAGTTGTTACATTTTCCAATGCATTGGCAGAAACCCGATAGGGTTGTACTCCTCCGACAGGTAATCCTGTAGCCGGATCTATTTTGGTTTGCACTCCTATTTGAAATCCTAAAAAGTCTCTGTAAATACTGTAGTAATAACCCAGATCCACATAGAATTTATTAAAAAGTGTACCACGATATCCTACTTCGTATGTTATGACTTTTTCTGGTTGAACCTTATTGATATTAAAATAATCAAGGGTATCAGAATTAAGATTGCTTCGGTATGCATTAAAAGAGTCAACCGTTATAAGGCTATCTTTTCCTGATTCAAATCGTCCGTCAACATTACCAAGCAAAATTGCCCGCCCTACATCGTAGAATAAAAATTGATCGGCCATAGTGGGATTTCGCACTGCCGAGGTAACTGTGGCTCTGAAAGTGTGATTAACATCCGGTGTTAATACCAATGATAATGCAGGTGAAACTACAGCGTCAAAGTTTTCATTTTTATCAAGCCTTATTGTAGCATTGGCAATAAGTGTTTCATTTATAAATTTCTTTTCTAACCCGGCATATAAACCAAATTGATAATTTGATATGGATTTATATGAGCTATCGATTTTTACCGTTTCCCCGGCATCATTTAATGCTCTGGTATAAGTTAATGTATCACTAAAGATAGTTCCCCGTGAGTTGGGTTTGTACAAGCGGCCATCTGCACCGGCACGGAGCTTCCCAAAGTCTAAATTAAAAATGTACTCTCCATGGGCATGATACAATGCAGATTTATCATAAAACCTGGAACCATTGTCGGCAAATGTTCTGGATTTAATGTCATTGTAAAGTGAATCGAACCGAGCCGTTCCAGGATCGTATCGTGGATCAATAAATGTCGCATCAGTGTTGTCAACCAAGGTTCTATTCAAATCATGGTAATATTGTATACTGTCAGCGTTGGCCTGTAAAAAAGGATTCAAAAAGTTAGCAGCCCAATTGTCCAATGGACCATTTTCTGCAAAGTTAAATTCAGGATACCCGGGCAAACCCTCCACACGATCAGTGAAGTTTTGGTTCCAGCTTTGCGAGTATCTAGTGTTCCAACTTTGGTCCGCTCCAGAGGCTCTGTTTAATAAAAACCCCGTTTGTACTACATCATAGGTGTCGCCGGCATCCTCATGTGTAGCATAGGCTCTAAAAAAGAACTTGTCCTCCTTCTGAATTTGAATTTTATTCTGAAAAAACTGAATATTTTCAAGTCGATATCTGTTATCTCCCTGATATACGGTGCTACCTGTACTATATCTAAAGTCGTAGCTAAGCTCAACGTCGGGTTTTAATTTATAATAAAGTGCAGTATTAAACTTTAGGTTTTCAAGTTCATAATCTACAAGGTCGCTTTCTTTGTAACCACTCCTATAAAACTGTCCCAGGCCGGGAGATTCTAACTGATCGAAGGGAGAACTATAATCATAATTAGTGGCAACAAACTGCTCATCGCCGTATATGTTTATTGCATCAAAGCCACCCGGATTACTCGCCGACACTTCAGAATCATAAGAAGGATTGTAGTTATCAGCCTCCCAATCATCCGCAGTGAGATAAAAGAAGTTTATTTTGTAAGCAAATTTCTCTTCGCCTTCTTTGTTTTTCAAAACATCTGCCCATCGGAATGCACCTTCATAGAGATTTCTTTCACCTGCTTTTACTTGCACACTCAATCCCGGAAATAGGAACGGGCTTTTTGAGGTAATATCTATTACTCCATTAAACGCGCCTGGTCCGTAAAATGCTGAGCTGGCACCCGAAATAATCTCAACCTTCATAACATCCAGGTCAGAAGCACCGAGAAAATTCCCGAGTGAAAAGTTCAATCCGGGCGATTGATTGTCGATGCCATCAATTAATTGTAAAGACCTTACAGGAGATGTACTATTAAAACCACGTGTGTTTATTACCTTAAATCCAAGACTGGCAGAAGTCATGTCGACTCCTTTTAAGTTGGCCAATCCTTCATAAAAACTTCCTGCCGGAACTTCTTTGATGGCAATTACATCCATGGTCTCGGCAGTTAAGGGCTCTTGTTGTTGCTTTTCAGATATACGCTTACCCACTACTTCTACCTCACTCATCATTACCTGATCAGAGCCTAAGTTTACTTTCACCTTTTCTGAAAATGAATTCACCGTAACCTCCTGAGCCGTGTATCCTAAAAAGTTGACCACCAGAGTGAGCGGGGGTGATTGACTTACCTCCAGGGAGAAGTCACCATTTATATCGGTTGTGGTTCCTGTAGTAGTCCCTTTTAAGATTACAGTTGCCCCTATTAAGGTTTCTCCGCTATTGTTGTCATAGACGGTTCCTTTAATTGTTCCTTGAGCCTGACTAGCAAGCGCAAAAAAAATCATCCCAATTAAATTCAGGATGATTAATAGAGTAGATCTCCCTTTCTGCATGTATCCGCTTAATGATTTAGTGTTATTATTACACTTTAGCAAGCCAATTTATACATTTTCATCTACCTAAATGAAAATTAGATGAACTTTTTTTCGAACTTATTGTTCGCAACCTTTGACTCCCGATAGACTTTTTAATTTAGCGAACGTGCTAAAATTCTAATAAATAGAAGGATAACCTTTAGGGTCGGCCTCGTGTAGAAGTGAATAAGCTGTTTCCAGAATGTCATCCACTCCCGGTTTCGAGAAGTAGTCTCCATCACTACCGTATGCAGGTCGATGAGGTTTTGATGTAAGTGTTACCGGTTTGCTGTCCAGATGGAAGTATCCATTTTGTTCGTTCAGAATTTTATCGAGAATAAAAGCAGAAGCTCCTCCCGCTACGTCTTCGTCAACAATAAGCAAACGGTTTGTCTTGGAGAGACTATCGGCAATCATGTGATTTAAATCGAAGGGTAGGAGGGTTCTAACGTCAATTACCTCTGCATCAATTCCCAGATCAGCAAGTCTGTCTGCCCCTTCCAACACCAGGTTGCAGGTAGAGCCATATGAAACGATAGTGATGTCCTTACCTTCCCGGGCTATTTCCGGAACTCCGAGTGGTATGGTATACTCTCCCAAGTTGTCGGGCTTTCTTTCTTTCGAACGGTATCCATTCAATGGCTCAATAACCAATGCCGGATCGTCGCTTTGTAAAAGCGTATTGTAAAAACCGGCAGCAGTTACCATATTTCGTGGCACACAAACATACACCCCTCTAATAGAGTGAATGATTGCCCCCATCGGTGAACCCGAATGCCAAATGCCTTCAAGCCTGTGACCTCGTGTGCGGACAATCACCGGCGCCTTTTGACCACCTTTGGTTCTGTAATGAACAGTTGCCAGATCGTCTGACATGATTTGAAGTGCGTAGTAGATATAATCCAGGTACTGAATTTCTGCTATTGGGCGCAACCCGCGCATTGACATTCCGATACCCTGGCCTAAAATTGTAGCTTCTCTAATTCCAGCATCGCTTACGCGCAACTCACCAAACTTATCCTGCATGCCTTCCATGCTCTGATTTACACCCCCTATTTTTCCTACATCTTCTCCAAAAGTTAAGAGCTCAGGGTATTTGGTGAAGAGGGCATCAAAATTATCACGAAGAACTAATCGTCCATCTACCTCTTCAGAGTTTTCAGAAAAATCAGCTTTTCTCTCTTCTACTTTCAGCGCTGATTTAGCACTTTGCGAGTAGAGGTGTGAACTGTATCTATCATCGTTCAGCGTTTTATTGTCGCTCAACCACTCTTTTAGGTTTTTGCGGGCATTGCTTTCTTTTCCAATACTGCTATGAAGGGCTTTTCTGGCGGTTGTAAAAATATCCTTGCGGATGGGATCCATTGCTTTTCGCAACTTTTCAGCCATATCTGCTATAGCGGGGTTATCACTGCCCATTTCCATGAGAAGAGACACCACCTGATCGCGTTCTGAATTGATTTCGTTTTGGAAATCATTCCAGGCAGCCTTTTGAGCGGCTCTTACATCTTTCTTGGCAGATTTTTCGATCTCCGTAAGTTCTTCTTCCGTAGATAGCTCGTGTTCAAGGATCCATTCACGCATCTTCTTTATGCAATCATGCTCCTTTGCCCACTCAAGGCGCTCCGGGGATTTATATCGCTCATGTGATCCAGAGGTAGAGTGACCTTGCGGCTGAGTTACTTCTTCAACGTGAATCAAAATGGGTACGTGTTCTTCGCGAGCCGTTTTTACTGCTTTTTCGTAAGTGTTAACAAGTGCAGGGTAATCCCAGCCCTTTACATTATAGATGTCGTAACCCTTGCGATTTTCGTCACGCTGTATTCCTTTTAGTAATTCTGAAATGCTTCCTCCTGTGGTTTGGTATTCTTTCGGAACCGAAATTCCATACCCATCATCCCAAACCGAGAGAACCATAGGAACCTGCAAAACTCCAGCTGCATTAACAGTCTCAAAGAAGAGTCCTTCACTCGTGCTTGCATCTCCAATGGTACCAAATGCTACTTCATTTCCTTTATCAGAAAATTTACTAAAAGATTTGTGAAGATCGGCGTTGTTTTTGTAGATTTTGGAAGCTTGCGCCAATCCGAGAAGTCGGGGCATTTGACCGGCTGTAGGCGAAATATCTGCAGATGAATTTTTTTGTTTTGTGAGGTCGCGCCAGGTTCCGTCAGGATTCAGGCTGCGTGTAGAAAAATGACCACCCATTTGCCTTCCGGCACTTGCAGGTTCTTTTTCGAGATTTGTATGTGCATATAAAGCGGCAAATGCCTGTTGAATACTCAACACACCGATAGCCATCATGAAGGTTTGATCGCGGTAATATCCTGATCTGAAATCTCCGTTTTTAAACTGCTTTGACATGGCTATTTGAGCCACTTCTTTACCATCCCCAAAAATCCCGAACTTTGCCTTTCCTGTTAGTACTTCTTTTCGGCCCAGTATAGATGCTTCGCGGCTCTCGCACGCTAGTTGATAATCGGCTATAACTTCTTTCACGAAACCTTCTTCGCGAGTTGCTATTTCTTCTTTCTCTTGGTTCATAATCTTACGCAATATTCAGCTCTGCAAAGATAATAAAACCAAAGGCTAATTGAAGTGTGCGTAAAAATGCAATCAGTTACCTGTTATCCAGGCAGCTGGAAGAACTTTTGGAAGCTCATATCTTACAGAAGTGGCGCTGGTTTGTTCAGGTTCGGGGCTCCCAGCAGTTGCCTTAGCTGATGCTAACGAAATGCAACAAGCAGCCACAAAAAGGGCAAATACGAATCCGAAGGCTAAGAATACTTTTTTAGGTTTCATGGTTAGTTAGTTTAAAGGATGCCCCCTGTTCCTGGAGGCATCCGGTTATGTTTTGTTTGTTTAATATTTAGTCGTCATCTTCATTGTCAGCCGGTTCTGGCGGACAAGTTGTGCAAAGCAATCCATTTCTGGTCATGAGCCACGTGTGGTTTACCATCCGTCCGTCATAAGTGTCCGTCACATTTGGCACATCGTCTAGGATACTTCTCGAATTTTTGTTCAGGTGAATGGCTTTTCCCACAGGAATTTCCAGAATGTATTTTAAATCCTGTCCACGTACTTTAGCATCTTTCAATACTGCGTGGTATTCTGAAATGAGGAGGCTGTCGCCGATTACTTTCTCCATACTTTTTACATTGCGTGCATTAAATACAGCATCTTTTTGGTTAGATCCATGCGCTTCACGTTCAATTTTCAGCTGGAAAAGGCTGTCCGTTTGGTTCATTTCTACAGTAAAATCGTTGTGTCCCATGTACAATATGTCAGTCGATTTAATACCCTCAAATGTTACATTCTCATCGAAATAAAATTTGCGACGTGTAATCCCCGACTTAAATTTATACTTGGGTTCTTTTCCGGAAAGGATATCGAGGTAAAGCGTATCGGTAACGGGAAGCTCTAATGGCACACTTTCGGTAAATTTGGTTTCAACCTGAAATTGCTTGTAAACCTGAGCTCCGCTTGCAGCTATCATTGTAACTCCGGCAAACCAAAACACTACGAGCAGAATGCCTGTCCATGCGGGTATTCTTCTAAAGTCAAACAACAACCTGATTCCCAGCAAAAGCAGGCCTATGGCAGGCATAATGGTTGTGAACAATACACCAGCTGTAAACAAAGTTTTTTGACCGTCAGTTTCGAAAAATGATGTAATAATAGCCGGTAAATTGGCATCATTAAACAATCCGTGCTGACTTAGCGCCAATATGCTTTCCCAGCCAAAAACAAGTCCCAGGCTGATGAATATTCCGAATACTCCACCCGTTATGAGTATGGCGCCGATTAGCTTAGCGGCTATAACCAGTAAAAGTTTTAGAATATTACCCAGGTTTTCGAGTACACCACGTGTTGCGCTCTCAGCTCTTCGGCCGGTCGACTTTACACTGTCTTTGTTAATGTTGTTTTTCTGACCGAAGTCTTTGATGTCTTCTTTGACATCGTGAAAGGATTCGTTTACTTTTCGGGAAATGTTCTCGACAGTTACGGCCTCGCCGCGCATTTGAAGCTTCTCGGCAGTCGTTTTTGCCTTGGGAATTATAATAGCAAGCACGAGGTATATTAAAATACCCGAACCGTAGAATATTGTGAAAATCACAAATATGGCGCGTAATATTATAGGATCTATACCGAAATAGGCACTGATTCCACTACAAACTCCGGCAACAACCTTATTGTCCGGATCTCTAAAAACTTGTTTGGCAGTTCGAGTGCGTGACGAGAAACCAGTGTTACCGGTTTCTTCTTCATCCTCTACATCCACATAGTCTTCCGGGCGCCCCATTATGGTTATTATATCGTCCACGTCAGCTTCAGTTATTACCTGCTTAATGTTTGAAATGCGCTCTATAAAAAGCTCTGCAATTCTGAGCTCTATATCTGATATGATCTCATCTGTACTTTCGTGGTTTTTAAAATACCCGCGAATGGTATTGAGATATAAATTGAGTTTGTCAAAGGCTAGTTCTTCAATATTGAAGACACGTCCGCCTATATTTACACTTATCGTTTTATTCATGGCTAGTCCTTGATTGTGCGCTTTACGGCAATTAATAATTCTTCCCAGGTTTGTGTTAGTTCCAGTAATACATCTTCTCCCAGAGCGGTGAGTTTATAGTATTTTCGCGGAGGGCCCGATTTTGATTCTTCCCAGCGATAATCTAAAATTTCTGCGTTTTTTAGCCGCGTTAGCAGCGGGTAGAGGGTTCCCTCTACAACGATCAGTTTCGACTCCTTGAGCGCGTGGATAATATCTGAGGGGTACATTTCTTCTTTTTTAAGTAATTGAAGAATGCAGAACTCCAGAATACCTTTCCGCATTTGCGCCTTTGTGTTTTCTATCTTCATTACATTTGTTTGTTGTTTAGTTTCTTTTGTGCCATCCGTTCAGTTATGGCTTCTCACTGTTTTTTATTAAGTTAAACCTGAGTGCTGTAGGCTTTTCATCCTGACCTTCATTCGTAATGAGCATATCGCCATTGTCAAAAAAGGTTATGCCTTCTGCTTTATTGAAGAGCTGAGGATTTAGCTGCTCTACATATTCAGGGTTCCCATTTTCATCAAATACAAAGAGTAGATGGTCTGAAGCAGTAATGAGGAAGAGTTTTTCAGTAATAGGGTTAATAGCTATTGCAGATATTTTAAACTTGAGTTTACCCTCCTCAAGTTTCCCGTTTTTCTTCTGCTTAGCGGGGAAAGCAATATCTTTTCGTTCGGCATATTTCATTAATTCATTTACATCAAATTTAAATACAGGATTTTCGATCAGTTCCGCTGTGTTCAGGTCAAAACCGAAAATGCCCCTGGCGTTCTTATCAGCCGAATCTAAAGTGAGTTTGCTTTTGGAACCAATAAGCAGTCTGTTATTTTTAGCATCATAGCACAATCCTTCGTTGTCCTTTGCAGGAATATTGGTTTTATAATTGCTTATTTTATAGTTTTCAGATTTATAGTCTTCAATTTCGGTTAGGTAACCGTCGCTTCTCAATATATATAGACTATTATCCACTTCAGTAATTCCTTCAAAGTCTCCTTTTTTCTGAAATTGAATTTTTCTAGTTATTTCTTTGCTTTCCATATTGTAGAAAAAAACAACTCCCAATTCATCCTGTACACAGGCGAAGGTAGAATTGTCGATCATGGTTAGCCCCGATACTTCATGAAGGATTTCAGGAAGCTGCACTCTCTGAGTAGGAGAGGCTAGGTTATATGAACCTTCTTGTGAATACAATTGTAAACCAGTAGGTAGTGCTAAGAGGAGTATGAGAATTAGTCTGGTCATGTTTTGATACTAAGAAAGAATGAATCGGTTTATTTTGAGACAAATGTATAATTTGATATGGTACTATGCAAAACAAAGTACCATTATTTTACCAAGTACTTTATGAATGGTTCGAATTTAGTATGAGTGGTATACGTCACCCTTTTATTGAAACCTTTTCTACATGAGGAGGTATATAAGGGAATACAAGAAATTATAGAAATGAAAAAATCTATCAGTCTAATCATCGCTTTGGCCTCAATATTGATAATCAGCTCATGTTCTGGCGCGCACAAAGGTTGTGCTGCATATGCTAAGCATGAAACACTTAAGAGTGAAACTCCAAACACTCAAAATCGAACCCCCACTTATAGTGAGGTTCAATAATTAAGTGTTTGACCCAATGCCGAAGATGTTATGACGAATTGCCGGTAACTGAATCCCTTTTTTGGGCTTGAAGCTCTTCTTATGCCTCAACCAACTTATTGGATGACCACTCAGGACATCGCTAGAGGCTTCTCTTCGTGCACCGTTGTCAATAACATTTTTAATAAATATTTGTAAACTCAAAATTTATCAAAAAGGTCTTTTTTCTTTCATTCTGATAAGTGAAGAATTGAGACTATAAAAATAAGTAAAGCCCGAAACGAGCGTTTCGGGCTTTACAGTTTTCATAGCATTACCTTCAGATGCTGCCGTTATTCACGCATTTAACAGCACCGAAGGATTTAATGGTCGTTAGGTTGATTGTTGTTTACCAATTGAAAGGTCGTTTTATAGCCTATCGGATTTTCATACACACAATCTACGTTTAGATGGGGTGATTGAAGTTTTGGTTAAATAAAATAGAAGACAATGGCTGCGTGAGTTTAATAAAGTTTTGGTCATGCCTATTGTCTGCTATTCTCAGTTATGATGATCCTAACATATCATCATTATTAAATTCGATAGGGATAAGAACGTGTTGCTACCTTATGAGTCAAAGGTATGGCAATGTGTAGGTTTGAACAGGTGAATTTCACCCATTTTTACTGGGTTTTTTAACGGTGGGTAGGGGGGGTGAAAACACCCTTTTTGCTCTTTCTGTATGTAATAACGGTTTGAATTACTTTCTTTTGTATTACTGTTGGCGCAGTTTATATATTTCAATAATTTATTCCTTAATTAGGAATAAGATCTAACCAAAAACAACATTCTACAATGAACAGGTCATTTATTATTTTATTCACTTTTTGTGCTGTGCTCGTTATGGGTTTTGCTATTTACAAATCTGTTCAGGCAGAAGGTCATACTGTTTTTCAGTCAATGTTGGCTGCTCCTACTGAAAAGTATGCAAATCCAATTTCTGATTCTTTGGCCTACAAGATGTTTATTGATTACAATAAATCTACCGGTCCCGAAAGAAGCCAGGGCGTATTGCGCAGCGGGGGCGATGCAATTATTCAGTTTTATGTAGATAAGGAACAACTTATTGCGCCTTTAGAAGCCAAGGCGGCGTCATTGGGGCTGGAGTTTATGGGGCTTAGCGCCATTCCGGGTTATAATGAGGCCGATAGTTCGCACACTCTCATATGGGTCGCGGTTGTTGATGCGGATCCGGGAGAAGGGGTGCTACCGAAATTGATGCTTCCTGATAGAGGTGAAACCTGGACTGATTATATTTATGACCACATTTCAAAATGCCCTAGCATGTGTCCTGAAAATTCAAACTGGCTTTGGAATCAAGACTGGGCGGAATGAGTGAAATTGTAAACACTTTATGGTACTATTACAGGTAACTATTTATATCACTCTGGCTATTGCCTTTTTCGGTGGAGTTTTTGGGTTTATTTACCTAAAAAGACTGAGATCTTCTTTTAAATGGTTATCAGCTTTTTTACTTTTTTCGGCTCTGGCGCAGGGTTTTGGTCAATTTCTTGGCCAATGGTATGGAACCAATCTACTTTATTACAATGTTATTTTGCCGGTCTATTATTTATTGATCTATTTAATTTTTGCAAACTTTTCAAAGGATAAGCGCACATTGGCTATTAATAATATTCTTTTTGCTATCGGAGCAATCTTTTTATTTATTTTTTTAGCTATTGATATAAATAATGGTAGTAAATCCGATAAAGCAATAACAATTTGTAATTTGTTCTATTCATTGGCGGCCTTTATTCTAATTTTTGACATGCTAAGAGCACCCTTGAAGAAAAGTCCCCTGGCAATGCCTGAATTTTATTTCCTCTTCGGTTTTCTTTTCTATCATTCATCAATTATATTTTTTTGGGCGGCAGATGCAATATTTAAAAATGAATCAAATAAATTCTCGATCGCATATGTGAACATTACTATGTTATTTATTTATTATTGTACATTAACTGCTACTTTGGTGGTTGAAAGCAAGAACAACCGGGTGAATGGATCTTAACCATGGTGATGTATTTTTCTTTACCCTTATGGGAACGATATTATTCGTTCTAATGGTAGGATTCTTCTTTGCATTCGTTTTGATGTACCGCAGACGTCAGCTTGAGTTCGAAAATGAACGTTTAATGATGGAGCAGGAATTTTCCGAAGAACTTCTTCGCACACAGCTCGAGCTCAGCGAACAAGTCATGCGGAATATTTCAGAAGAAATACATGACAATATTGGTCAAACCCTTACAGTAGCTAAGCTGAATTTAAATTCAATGACCGATAAAAATTACGCAGAGCACTCTACTAATGCCAAGAACTTAATTACCCGTTCACTCCAGGATTTACGTAATCTCAGTAAAACACTCAACGGCGATTTTATTTTACGCGAAGGTGTGCAGAACGCCATTTCGCGCGAAGTTGATGTAATCAATTCTTCTGGTGAATTGAATTGTTTTTTTGATGGTGATATTCCCTCGGGCTGGCTTATGCCAAATTCTGAAATTATTCTATTCAGATGTATTCAGGAAGCTTTAAGCAATTCACTGAAACACGCCCATGCTCGAAATATTAAAGTGGTTTCTAGCGTGATGAAAGATATGCTAACCTTAGAAATTGGAGACGATGGTGTTGGCTTTAACCAGTCTGAGGAAATAGCAAAAGGTGTCGGTATGGGAAGCATGAGCAAACGTGTTGGCATGCTGGGTGGTACATTTAGTATAGAAAGTGATAAAGGGAGCGGAACCAAAGTCTTTATCAAGCTTCCTAAATATAAATCTGACAGTTGAAGTCGGCGGATGAATACGCGTATCCAAAAAATTAGCCGTAATATCATTGTTGTCAAAAGGTAATTTTCTGCGAATATTCTTTCAATAGATTTTCAATTATTGATAGTCTTGCCTATCTCTTCAGATCTTTAAAGGTTCCTCATTTCGAATCAATATATCAATTCAGAGGCTTAATTTTCACTGGTTGCTTTCAGATGTTCTAGACTGGGTGGAGGCTTTCTTTATTTCTGATTATAACGGAGCCTTTACATTTCAGTTTTTGGAAACTTCTGCTTATTTTTTCAAAAGCAAGTCTCTGAATCAAAAAGCATTGACCTCTATAACTGGAGATTTTATCATAGCGTTTTTCCTATTCTCTCAAACGAGATAATGGTCTAATTAAATTTAAAGAATAAAACCATAAATCTATTTTAGAAAAAGCGATATACGCCCAAAAAATCTTATTATTCAGCGAGCTTGTATTTCTGACAAAGCTGTAAAGTTCAAAAGATTCTGTACTTTGCTCCGGCTTAAAAACCATAAAAATTGTGAGTATTAAAGACATAAAGATTGCCATTGCAGACGATCATAAGCTGGTGAGAAATGGTATTGCTAATTTATTGATTTCTAGAGATTTTAATGTGATTTATCAATGCGAGAATGGAAAGGAAATCTATGATTACGCTCTTGAAAACGACGTGGATGTCGTACTAATGGATATGAACATGCCAATCATGAATGGTTGGGATGCTACCACGGCTTTGCAAAAAGACAAACCTTCAGTGAAAGTTATAGGGCTGAGCATGCTCGACGACGATTTATCGGTTGTAAAAATAATCAGAGCCGGAGCACGAGGCTACCTGCTCAAAGATGCTGAGCCTGCTGAGCTGGTTCGTGCCATTACCGATGTGCATAAAAATGGATTCTATCATTCGGATTTTGTGTCGGGATATCTCTACAAGTCATTCTCTGACAAGGATGGGGAAGGACATGTGATCGAACTACTGTCAGAGCGTGAGTTGGACTTTCTGAAACTGTGCTGCACCGAATTCACTTATAAGGAAATAGCCAATAAAATGAACGTAAGTCCCAGAACGGTAGATGGCTACCGCGATGCGCTGTTTACGAAATTAGAATCGCGGTCGCGGGTAGGTCTTGTTATGTCAGCCATTAAGCACCATATTATTGAGATTTAATCCGGCAAATTTTTATTTCAGCAGTCCGAGATGAATGAGTGCGTCTCCCTGATTTACAACCGGCATATTGTTATGGCCAATAATAAATCCGGGTCTGTTGGCTTTGATTTTTATTTTAAACTCACCAAAGGGGTCGGTAATCATACCAATCGTATCGTTTTTGCTAATGCTCATTCCGCTTTTCATAGTTCCTGTATAAATGCCGGAACGTTTAGCGCGTATCCAGGTAGACTGTTCCAGCACCACAGCTTCCACATTTCGCTCAGGAGCGTTATCAATCATCTTAAGGTGTTGTAACACCCGCAACGCACCATTCACGCCTTCCTGTACTACTTCTTCATCGAGCCTGAGACTTTCGCCACCTTCATAAACTAGCATCGGCTTACCCATTTTATGCGCTTGTTTCCTCAAACTTTTCTCAATCAACCCACTTTTTAAAATTACCGGAGGAGCAAACGCCTTAGCTAGCTCAGCTGCTTTCTTATCAGCTGCCGCATATCGCACCTGGGGAAAATTAAAGCGAGAAGATCCTCCAGTATGAAAATCAATTCCATAATCGATTTGGGAGAGGATGTTTTTATTCAAAAAATGAGCTACTCTGGCAGCTAAAGAACCGCCGGAATGACCTGGAAAGCTTCGATTAATGTCTTTTCCATCAGGTACCTCCCTGCTAAAGTTTAAAAATCCATAAATATTCATAACCGGTATCGCCACTACAGATCCGCAATTCAAGAGGTCAAATTTTGATTCGTCAAGTAGCCGTCTAATAATCTCTATTCCGTTTATCTCATCCCCGTGAAGGCCACCACTCAATAAAACAGTGGGCCCCTTCTTTTTACTCCTGAAAACATAAATAGGCAAATCGATTAGAGTACCTGAAGGCAATTTGGCAATATTTGCTTTTATTCGCACTGAATCTCCCAGTGCTACTGATTTTCCGTTTATTTTAATATCTGAACTCGCGATAACTTCGTTTTTTACAATTATTGCAAATATAAACGAAACTATGGTCTCACGTTTTCTAAACCTTACCTTCGCGCTTTTAAAACGAAATTATTCACCATGTCATTGACAAAAGGTAAGCTCATTATCGGAAGAAAAGAGAAAATAGATTTCCCTGATATGAGAAGGTTTAACATTGTTGCCAGGATAGACAGCGGTGCTAAATCTTCTTCTGCTCACTGTGACAGGATATGGATTGAAAAAATGGCAGGAAAACAAACCCTTTGTTGCCATTTTTTGAAGAGGTCGCAGAAGGTGGTTCGTTTTGAAAAATTTAAAAGAAGAAAAGTAAAAAGCTCAAATGGGACATATCAAAGTAGATATGTAGTCCAATTAAATATAAAACTCGGGAACATCACCAAGCTTACGGATGTTACATTGACAGATAGGTCTACAATGAATTATACCGTATTACTTGGTAGAAAATTTCTTATAGATGACTTTCTGATTGATGTATCATGTAGTTATCTCCAATCTCAAAAAGAATTATGAAAATAGTTATACTTTCCAGAAACAGCAAATTATATTCTACTAGCAGACTAAAAGAAGCTGCTGAAAAACGTGGACATACCTGTCTTGTAATTGATCATCTCAAATGTTCAATTATTGGTGAGCACAACAATCCGCGTATTATCTATAATGGCGAAGAGCTCACAGGGGTGGATGCTGTTATACCGCGAATCGGTGCTTCAGTAACTCATTACGGCACTGCTGTGGTGAGACAGTTTGAAATGCAGAATGTTTTTACTGTGAATTCTTCCATCGCCATTGTGCGTTCTCGTGATAAGTTGCGCAGCATTCAAATATTTTCACGACATGATATTGGTATACCCAAAACGGTGTTTACGAAAAACCCTAAATCTATTGACCCCCTTATTAAAGAATTGGGTGGTGCACCTATAGTTATAAAGCTGTTAGAAGGAACGCAAGGTATTGGAGTAGTATTGGCTGAAACCAAGAAAGCTGCCAAATCTGTTGTTGAGGCTTTTCACGGGCTTAATGCCAATATGCTTATTCAGGAGTTTATTGAAGAGGCGGGTGGAGCTGATATCCGTGCTTTTGTAGTAAACGGAAAGGTAGTTGGAGCAATGAAGCGGCAAGGTGCAGAGGGAGAATTTAGATCAAACCTTCACCGCGGCGGGTCAGCCAAGACTATAAGACTTACAAAAGAGCAACGCCTGCTAGCGCTTGGAGCTGCAAAAGCCATGGGACTTGAAATGGCTGGGGTTGATATGCTTGAGTCTTCTCGTGGACCGCTGGTTCTGGAGGTGAATTCGTCCCCAGGTCTCGAAGGTATTGAAACAGCAACCGGCAAGGATATTGCCGGCGCTGTGATTAATTATATTGAGAGCAGAGCCACAAAAGGGCTCAAGTCTGATAGGGTAGGGGCCTAGCTTTTAGGCGGTTTTGAAGGACGTACTTCTATTTTAGAAGGTAGCGTCCGTGGGTTCATTTTTAAAAGATTGATCACCATTTCTCCTAAATCTTCTGGTTGAATTTTCCATTCATCTTCAGGTGAGGGGGTGTGACCGGCAAAATGGCTGGTTACCGATCCCGGCATAATCGTGGTTACCTTAATATCACTCTGACGTAAGTCAAGCATAATGGACTGAGTAAAACCTACAGCGCCAAACTTGCTTGCATTGTATCCCGATCCATTTTCAAAAAAGTTGGTGCCGGCCAAACTCGCAATTGAAATAAAATAACCCTTCGTTGCTTTTAGCATCTTCAGGGTTGACTTTACAGTATTGAACAAGCCGGTTAGGTTTGTGTCAATCATGTCCTTCCATTGCTTTTCTGTTAAGTCTTCAATATTGGCGAAATGACCCAATCCGGCATTTCCTATTACTACTTCAATGTTTCCAAATTTTTCTTCAGCAGCTTTTGCTACTCGAGTCATATCGTCCATAGAGCGCACATCGGCTTTCAGGCCAATAGACTTCCCTTTGCCAAGTTTGTTCAATTTCTCTGCAGCGGCGGTAGCTTCGTCAGCGTGGCGGCTGGTCAGAACCACATTACAACCTTCATTTATAAGTGCTTCTGCTATTCCGTATCCTATTCCTTTGGTTCCTCCGGTGATTAAAGCGTTTTTTTCTTTCAAATCAGTGTTTTTTAAGGTTAGATTTTAGTTATAGAAGTAGAACATGCTGTTCTGCGAAAAGTTCGTTCGGTCTCATGCGGCTATCCATGAGTCTTTATTATTAGCTTTCGCGAATGCTCAAAAAATAAAGCTCTCTGCAAACAATGCAGTAAATAAAGAAGACAAAGTGAAGGAAATAGAATTTTTAAACCGGCGCTTCTACGTCTGCAATAAACCATGACTTACCGTCATAGTAAACAAGCCAAGGCACGGGCCACCAGATTCCTTCTTTGGCCAGAATAGTAAAATCATCACTCCTTGAAGTAGCAGCTTCATAAACCAGACCTAGGCTTTCTGCTATTTGCATAGCTTCACGTACCTCAGTTGCATTCTTCAGACCTATGGCTATCATATACTCATCCTCCTGAATGCCGAATTCTGCAAAACAGGCTCTTACAGCAGATTTACCACCTCCGATTTTATCTTCAATCGTCGGGATCGGAATAATTAAATTATAAGGCCTGTAATCTATCACCGAGATTTTTTTTCGAAATATACCAATTAACCATTGCTGTTTAATTGCAATGGATAAAAAAAAACAGATTCAAGATACTTCCTCAGCCTTTTTTTATTCTGGCAATAGCCTCTTCAAGCGGGTTGTGCAAAGACTTATAGTCGAGGTGTGAAGACCTTCCTTTTTTAAAGGTTAGCATTCCCCGATCTATACCTTCGCGGAGTTTATACTGCTCCTCTTCGGGTAGGTGAATAATCTCACGGCACTCAGGGCTGCAGCATCCCTCGTGCTTTTCCTTGCACTCATCACATTGAATAAACAGGAGGTGGCATCCGCGGTTCACGCAATTTTCATGTTTATCACACGCCTTTCCACATTGATGGCATCTAGATACCACCTCATCAGAAATGCGTTCGGCCATGCGTTCGTCAAAAACGAAGTTTTTTCCTACAAATCGGTTCTCCAGTTTTTCCTCTTCTACTTGTCGCGCATACTCAATGATGCCTCCCTCAAGCTGGAATACATTCTTAAATCCCTGATGCTTAAGCCACGCCGAAGCTTTCTCGCAGCGGATACCTCCTGTGCAATACATTACCAGATTTTTGTCTTCCAGGCCCTTAATATTATCTAGAATATAAGGAAGGGAGTCTCTAAATGTATCAACATCCGGCGTAATTGCACCCTTAAAGTAGCCCACTTCATGCTCGTAGTGATTTCGCATGTCAATTAAGATGGTGTCTTCCTTTTCGGTAATTTCGTTAAACTCCTTTGCGCGAAGGTGCGTGCCGCGATTCCGTACATCAAAAGTCTCGTCTTCGAGTCCATCGGCCAGAATTTTAGGACGCACTTTTACAATAAGCTTATAAAAGCTTTTCCCATCATCATCAATAGCAATGTTGAGTCTGATTCCGTCCAGAAAACTGATGCTATAAGCATGCTCTCGAAAAGCTTCAAAGTTTTCTTTAGGAACAGAAATTTGGGCGTTAATACCTTCATGGGCAACGTAGATACGTCCATAAACGCCTAATTTGCTCCAATGAGTAAAAAGATAATCGCGGAATAATTGAGGATTTCCCAATTTTGCATATTGGTAAAAGGAAATAGTAACCCGCTGATCGTTACTTACTTCCATGCGCTTTTTTAATATGCGCCAGTCCTCTTCGTTATGGAGTTTGCTCACGTTACAACTGCAAATTATACAATGAATAATCCTGAAGAATATAAGTGCAAAGATAGGAAAAGATCGGTTTTTTTGAATCTGTGGACTACCTTTGTCGAAAATCGTTCCATCGAGATGTTCGCAAGAGCGTGTAGGAAAGTCCGGACAATATAGAGCACCGCGCTTCCTAACAGGAAGATGCTCCGATTTATTGGGGCAATAGAAAGTGCCGCAGAGACAATACCGCCCTGAGCTTAGGCGAGGGGTAAGGGTGAAAAGAGTGGGGTAAGAGCCCACAGTCTTGCCTGGTGACAGGCAGGAGAGGTAAACCTCGCGGATTGCAAGACCATGTAAACCCGGGCTTGAGGGCTGCTCGCCCAATCCGGGAGGGTAGGTTGCTAGAGTTTGCCGGTGACGGTAAACCCAGATAAATGATGGAAGCTTCGTTAGTAAAATATCGAAGTACAAAATCCGGCTTATAGATTTTCAAAGGTCGCCGCAAGGCGGCCTTTGTTTTTTTCATGGTAGCTGTGAGAATCACTTACTTCTATGTCGGGATTAAAACAATAGAACTTTTTTTATGAACATAGATTTCTATTTGTAAGAAGCAATTTTCTATCTTTATTTGAAATAAAACCTTATGAAAGAATGTGGGAAAGCAGCAATTCTTTTTCTTACTTTTTCCTTCTCAACTTTGATCCTCTTAGCGCAGAATCATAAAATAGGAATTGATTTTGGATATGGGCAAACAAGAATTTCTGATAATTTACAGCAAAAAGAGTATTTCGGTGAATTAAAAGGAGATTATTGGACAACCGGAGCATCCTATTTTTATACGCTAGGCAAATCGATTGTAGACGTTGGGTCAGGCGTTAATCTTACTTATCGTGGTGTTGAGAATATGCAGCTCTATTATCTGAGCATTCCGATTAGTGTAGATTTTCACTATGGAAATGTTCTGGAGGTCACTGCGGGGGGAGGTGTATCTGCTGATATATTGATAGCGTCGAATGTAAACGAATCTGAACTTCCCGGTTCTAATCCTTCCGTTGATGAAAAACAGGTTAGAGCATTTTTCAGAGGGGGATTGATTTATAATTTAAATGAAAGATATTGGTTGAAAATGCAGTACAATTATCAATTCGACCTTTCCCCGACATACAGTGCAAATAAGTATTACGGTCTCGGTCCTGTTGAGAGTTTCAGTGGTTGGTACGGCAATGACCACTATCTTAGCCTTGCAATAGGTATTTATTTAGGTAAATAATATCTAAAGAGCAGTCCTATAACGAAAATTGATATGTTCTAAAGAGAACTTTTCTAAAAATCATCCTTCTTAATAATTGAAATCTAAATTGCTATTTTTAGTCTAATTCATAGTTTTTATCTTGAGTCTGTCCTGTTGAGGTATTAAATTTGTGATAAATCCTGATCTTTCAATAGGTTTAAGGTTCATTAAATAAATGGATGTGAAGTTTAATTTTCAGGATTAACTAGTTGCGAAGATCGTAGGTTTATTGGTGAGACAGCAAAATGCGATTTTTGATATTTTCAGCATAAATTTAGCGCATGCATTGAAAACTATAAGTTGTTTTATGCGTTTAGTCAATTAAATGATGGCCAAATTTATTTCTTTCTCACTTTTTCTCTGCTTAACAGGTCTGTCAAACAAGGTTTCAGCCCAAACGGATATTGCCAAATTAATAACGCTGGATGAGTTCGTGGTCAGTGCAGGCCTCCAAAATTTTGATGTCGCAGATTTTATAAAGCAAATTCAGGAAGACACCACTTTTTATCAGGCCTTTCTCAATCTTAAATACTTTCCCCACGATATGAAGAGTGCTATGGTGGTTTTTGAAAAGGATGAATCTGAGAGAGGCACTCTGAAGCGAAAAGCCCGTCAGTTTTTAAGCACTGACGAAACCATGTGGGTAGTAATTACCGATGAGAAATCAAATGGTAAATTGAAAAAACGCAACGGCGATTGGAAATACCTTACCGCTGAAATGTATGACGAAGTTTTCTTCCCTCTTGAAAAACAGAAAGTAAATAATGAAATAATTCAGAAAGAGCAGGAGCTTGAAGGATCTGGTTTAGATAAGCACAAAGCGCAGCTTAAGAAAATGCTTTTTAATCCGGGTGCAGAAATTGAGAATGTTCCGTTTATCGGAGACAAGATGGCTATTTTTGACGAGTCCATGGTTCCGTTTTATACCTATAGTATCTTTGCCTACGACTGGCAGGACTCCATTCCTTGTATTGCTTTTTCCTGTTATGCAAAAGAAGGCCTTGAGGACGAAACTGTAATTCGTGATATGACTTCGTATTTTCATCGCGATACCCACGAGGTAATAGCACGTAATTACCGGTTGGCGCATAAAACCATTCTATTCGATTTTGATATTAGCATGGAAATTGAAAATAAACTTCAGGATGGATGGCTTCTTCCAACGCATATTTCATACAGTGGCCAATGGGATATTCCTTTTAAAAAACCGGAAATTATTAGTTTTCAGATCGACTGCACCAATTATGTGTTGGAATCCGGGAAATATGCTAAGTAGATTAGCAGTGCTGATGGTGTTTTCGGATCCGGTTTTCAAACCATTTTAACTACAAGTTCCTGTTCTGAAAGTAAGAATACCTATCTTTCGGCCCTCTAACGAAATGACTGCAATGGCCGATAAAGAAGTTTACTATAAAGATTACCTCCAACTCAATAAAATTCTCAACGCTCAGGATTTGGAGAGCGATATTGCCGGGGTGGATGCGCATGACGAGATGCTCTTCATTATTACCCATCAAGCTTATGAGCTTTGGTTTAAGCAAGTTCTTTTTGAGTTGAATTCTATAATAAACATTTTATCTTCTCCTAAGGTTAACGATAACGATCCCGCTTTACAGACTGTTGTTCACAGAGGGCATCGCATCAATACAATTTTGCGATTGCTGGTAGATCAAATTAATATAATGGAGACCATGTCGTCTCTTGATTTTCTTGATTTCAGAGATTTGCTTCGCCCTGCCAGTGGTTTTCAGAGCATACAATGGAAAGAACTTGAGGCTCGGCTGGGCCTGAGATACCAAGATCGCCATGGTAAGCAATATTATGTTTCTCAGTTACATAAAGAAGATGTTGACAAGGTAAAGAATACAGAGACTTCTCCGTCACTTCTAGATTTACTGAATGAATGGCTTGAGCGTATGCCTTATTTTGAAGCACTCGAATATTGGGGTCAGGAAATTGATTCGAATAATATGGATGCCCATCCTTTTTGGAGTGAGTACCGGGCTGCTTATAAAAACAGTCTGATAGAAATTGAATCCGGCAATCTTGAACTTTTCGACAAAGTCCTATTTGGCAAAAATCAAACTGATTCCCCCAGACTCTCACCAAAAGCTTCGCGTGCGGCATTGTTTATAATGCTCTATCGCGGCTACCCGCTTTTGCATTTGCCTTACCAGCTTATGATGGGGTTACTCGAAACGGATGAGCTGATGGCAACTTGGCGTACCAGACATATTAATATGGTTTTTAGAATGATTGGAACCCGGGTGGGTACAGGAAATTCCAGCGGTCGCGGCTACCTGAAAGCGGCGATGGATAAACACTATATTTTTACAGAACTAGCCGAGTTAAATGGCTTGTTGGTAGCGAGAAAGAGTCTGCCTAAGCTACCTAATTTACTTGAGCGTAGCCTTGGGTTTGCCGGTTAGAAATTTTTGTTTTTAAAGTGAATTTTTGAGTGGGATCCGGTTCTACTGTAAAAACGGTAACTGTCATATCTCCGGTAGCGTCAACCTTTCCTTTCCACTCAATATGCTCCATATCCGACCCATTGTTGGGTTTAATTGTGAAGTAGATTCCTCTTGGGGGGTCGTCAAGTGTTATACTTACTTCCTCGCCCTTACGGACATTAATAGAAAATGAAAGTGCGATTTCGGATTTAAAAACTCCAGTAATAAGATCTTGCTCTTCTAAAAT
The DNA here is from genome assembly GCA_963748925.1 of uncultured Cryomorphaceae bacterium. Classification (GTDB taxonomy): domain Bacteria; phylum Bacteroidota; class Bacteroidia; order Flavobacteriales_D; family Cryomorphaceae; genus Cryomorpha. Next base: position 88,903 of record CAVVKG010000006.1, read on the forward strand.
TCGGTAGTGATAGGGTTTTGTCAACTCCTTTTTTTGATAAAATAAGGCCTTTTCCAAACCGGTATTTATCAAATTAAAGTCCATAGAAAGATTATCAACACTGGAGCTAATCCAGGTGTTTTCATTTTTTAAAGCTGCCGCGTAGGGTTTCTCATTCGCGTATGCCACTAACCATTCATCTTTGGTTTTGACATCAACGTGCTTTGAAAAAACGATTCGCCCGTCTTCACAGTAAAGACTATCAATCAAATGATTATTACTCAGGGTTTTGATTAGGAAAAGCTTCCGATCCTTGTCGAAATGCATTTCAATTTCTTCATCTGCTCCGGGAAGGACTGAATATAAGGTATAATCTGTTCGTTTAGAAATACTGGGATCTGTCCATTTTTGTGCGTCAGAGATCCAAAGTTCATTTGAGAGTAGCTCAGGACTTTTGCCATTCAGCTCCTCACTCATTTCGTCATCAAATGCCAAGTTACACGCATTTAATGTTACTGCGAGAATGCAATAAAACGCAAGATGGTTTAAAACCGTATTACTAGATGTTGGCAAGGCTAAAGGCTTTAAGCAAGCATCCAAATTACTGCTAAAAATTTGAAAATGAAAGCGAAGCCAGATTAATTTAAACTGATTCTTTTACGAGACTTTTATTGATTCATTTTTTTGCTCCATAAATTTTGAAAGAAAAGCATCGGGTCCGGACAGTTCTCAAGAAATTTATCTTTCACATTTTTATGGCAAACTCCGGGATAATCGCCTTCATAATCACTGATATCCTTTATGAGTTGAAAGTGCAAGTGTGGTGGCCAGTCTCTATTTTCATCCGCGGTACCAAGTGTGCCTATTTTTTGACCTCGGTTAATCAGCTGTCCTTTTAATAATCCCGGTAGAGAAATTCTGCTCAAATGGCCATACAAGGAGTGAATTTTTTCATTTCCAATATGATGTTCAATGATTATCGTGGGGCCATAATCGCCTGGGTTGTCATTGTTGGCAAAGCTGTGAATCTTGCCCGGCATGGGGGCTATAATATCGGTTCCCGCCGGCATCCAGAAGTCTATGCCGAGATGAATCGATCTGTAATCGTCTTTTCCAGAAAAGTGTTTACTCCGCTGATATAAATCCCGTTCTTCTCCATATCCTCCAAATGCACATTTTGCATTTGCTGCCGAAATTTTTCCGAAAATATAATCGTGCAACCCATCTACATCATCAGTTGTCCCCTGCAATAAATCGGGGTTATTTTTTGAAAGATCGATAGATATGAAATCGTCTTTTCGTAGCTTTAATCCCAGAGGAAGACTAAATTTTGGGATGTAATTTTCACCGTAAATATTGTATGACATCTGTTTACTCTATCTCAAAGGTTAGATTCAATTCTCGCATTTTTTCTGGAATATTCGCATAAATGGAAATTACGCTGTTCTGTTTTCCTGTCTGATCTTTTGGATTTAAGACTCCCTTTATTTCACCGGATCCATTTCGGAAAGAATAATCACTCACATTAATCTGATCAGTGTTTGATGTAATGGAATCGATGACCAAGGTGCCAACATAAGAAAAATCAAACGAAAAAGGAATAGAGGTTCCGTTTTGAATCAATCCGAAATCTTGTATCTCGGAAGCGAACCTGATTTCTGCCAGCGTAGTATCTGTTTGGGCTCTCTGAACCGATACGATTTCGATTTTTCGCTCCAGAGCTGCGGCAATACTGAAGATAGCGTTACGCTCATTTGGATTATCACTCACTACCTTGTTGGCAATGTATTCACCAAAAGGGATTTTATTGATTGCAAGGGTACCTCCGTTTTCAGTGCTGCCATCGAAATAGGGGAGTAGAGCACTCCGTTCATAACCTCTGAGGTAGTTTTCTAATGAAGAAATTCGCCTCGAGGTGAGTTTCACATTGTAATCTGTTTCAGCAAGCGGACTGGCAAATCCTTTAACCGTTACTACCACCTTTTGGCCTTTTAAAAGCTCTGCGTGAAGCAAGTTTGTGAAGCGTTCCAGATTCTCAACCCCTTCATCTATTTCATTGATAAAAAACTGATCCATCGCTTCTTCGGCAGCATCTCCGGCATCTTCATTAAGGCCAGCTCGGTATTCTTCCCTATAAACCGGAAGCAGTGAAACGTAATCGCGGTAGGTATCAAGATAGTTACGATTCGTAGATTCTTTTCGCGTACGCGGATCGGGCTCGTCGTTATGAAAGTAAAGTGTTACCGGCAAGTAATCATTCAGCTCTTCAAGCGTAGTAATTTCCGGAATGGTATCAGAAGCTTTTACCTGTTGCTCGTAAAAAAGCCACAAATCATTGCAGCAGCCGCCTTCAATTTTATTCTGTTTGGATTCCATTCGGTTTGAACTTATTGTTCCCTTCCCAAGCACTTGATTGAATGAATAATATAAATCGTTTGCACCAGTATTAAAAGGTTGCTTTAAGTTCTCTGGAAATCCTGGATTATTCCCGATAATGTCACTTTCAAAAATGTCGTAACCACCAAATCCATAATGCCAGTCAGAGGCAAAGTAAAGCTTCTCCTGATCTGCTCTGTAAAAAGGAGAAATCTCATTTCCTGGTGAGTTTACATATTTCCCCGCATTCACCGGCTCTTCGGTTGGGGTATCTAAAAATATGTACCATATATCTTTTTGTCCGTATCCACCGGCTTTATCAGAAGAGAAAAAAAGAATTTCACGATCACTCATTACCCCGAAAGAAGGCTGAGAATACCATGAAGTATCTGCCTCACTTGGAATTTGAAGAACCTTCGTATTGTTTGCAGCATTGAGAATCAGTACAATACTCTGTCCTGATTCGTTTATGGTTGCGGTTGCTATTTTACTCTTATCTGAGGAAGCAGAATAGTTATATGAAGGTTTACTAACGCTGAGTTCAGTAAATTCCTCAACCGAATTTAAAGTAGAATCTGCCAGATAAAGTACTGGCAAGTAAGAGTCAGGATTGGTTATTAGTTCACCTTTATCATTAAAATTCCCGCGCAAAGCGGTAAATGCTAGTCGACCGTCATCCATAAAATACCCGGAAAACTCGCTTTGATCTGTGTTTACGGGTTCAGAAACTTCATCGAGTTCAAATGCTGCCTGATTTTCTGACCATTCCATGGCCAGATCACACGAGCGCATTTCCTGCACCGCTTTTTGGTACCAGTATGAGTTCTTTTGATTATTAAATTGGTTTCGCACTCTTCGCCAGTTCTGCTTAGCCTCTTTATAATTTCCGGCTTGTTTTTGCATAGAGGCTAGCCAGATTCCACTCAGAGGAAATATCTTACCGCGCTCACGGCGATACACATCGTGATAGTAATAGGCCGCCTCAGAATAGTTTTGGTTAAGGCGCAGCGCCTCTGCATATTTAAATTTCACTATTCCTTTGCTGCTATCTATATTCATGGCCATACCATAATATTTCAAAGCGCCGTAGGGGTCATTTTGTTCAATGGCATCATCACCCAGATTTAACCAGTCCTGCAATCTTTGTGCTGCGCTCTCTTCCGCGAAAAAAAATAATAATGCTGCTATAACAAAGAAGGGTCTCATAAAAAGGTGGGACAGAATTTATGCGGTTTAAGTCTGTTGTTACCGGCTTTAAAAAGAATGTATTGAACAGAAAATTCAAAGCCTCCGCGATTTCTGCTGGCAGGCTTTAGTCCGCTAACATTAATGTCGTAGCTGGCGGCCACCCTCCAGTCATCATAATCGAAGCCTAGCATGGCGATACCGCTATCACTGAATCGACCAAAGTATCCTGCAAAAATTCCTCGGTACAAACTGGCCTCATCCATCAGAATATAGCGCACTGCCGACCCGAATATTACTTCAGTAAAGGTGCCTTGATCCATCCACCGAAAAGAGGGAAGTAAATCAAGCTGTTCTCCTATTTTCCATTCTGCTGTAGCATAAAGAGATGATCTAACAGGCAATTTTATCCCGGTATCATTGTAAAAAGATTGGTTGGGTGCGGTAAGGTTGTGACCGGCAAAACCAATGGTCACGGTTTTTCTTTCTTCAGGGTTGTAGGAGTAAGCAAGCCCGGCGTTTAAGTTAAGGTACCACCTGCTGTTTCTAGAAAATGCTTCCCCTGAAGGCAAATTGGGGTCGTAAACCACACCATTATACTGGTTGTTGAAAGTCAATGCGTCTCGATCAATTTTAATCTGAGTAAAGCCCGTTTGTATTCCTCCGGATACCGAGTGGATATTAGACTCATTTATTTGGTAGCTGTACGATCCTCCAACAAGAAAGCTAAAAGTATTGAACCGTGAGTCGCCTGCAATATCGTTCATCACAACCATTCCGAGAGCCATTTCTTTCGGTACAAAATCAAATTTTCCATCACCCATGAGGGCGAAAGTATTGTAGGGTTGACTCACTTCTTTCCACTGTGTTTTTTGATTGGCATTTAGGCGATAGTCTCCGTCAAAGTTTCCCATTTCAGCTGGATTCAATGTTTGAGGAGAAAAGAAAAACTGGGAGAAATGAATGTCCTGAGACCATAAAGCATGCGAAGTCAGCACCAAAAGAGTTATGGATAATGTCAGCCTCATCGCAGTAGCGTAATATTGCCTTTGGTAAAGTAATTCTGACCTTCGTTGCATCTGACTCTTAAGTGGTAAACATAAACGGCGGGCTCTCCAATTTTACCTTTATAGTTTCCATCCCATCCTATGGATTGATCTGTAGTCTCAAACACCAATTCACCCCAGCGGTTGAAAATCGAAAATTCCATGGAAGTAATATTACCGCCTCTTACAAGTACCTCATCATTTTCTCCGTCTCCATTTGGTGTAAAGGTGTTGGGAACAAAAATAGTAGGTTCGCCGCATACAGACTCAAAAACATAAACGGTTACCGAATCGTTGCGCACACATGCGCCAAATTCTCCCACATCTATGATGTCAATAATGTATGTGGTCGTTGTTAATGGGCTTGCCGTGGTAATTCGATTATTGGGTGTACCAAGGCTGCCCGATGGCGACCACATATAGTTGTACGTATCTACCGCAGGTAATGCCGCTAGTGTGCTGGTTTGACCGGCAACAATATTTATCGGATCGGCGGAAGCCGTAACTTCTAGATTTCCAAGGTTTGAGAGATAAACTGTGGTTGAATTTTCTACTTCACATCCTTCAGTGGTCGAGCTTACAACTGTAAATGTGGTAGGCTCATTTACAAGAACACGAATTATTGAGCTTCCCTGGCCCGAAAGGATGTATTCTTCGGGTTGCCAGACATGTGTGAGTTGGTTGCCGGGAAAATCGTTTGAAACTACTAGAATGGCTGTATCGCCAGCACATATATACTTATCGGACGAGACTGTTGTCCCAGCTGAAAGCAATCCTACGGCAATGCTATCTTTAAGGCTGCAGCCTCCATTTACAACCTGGATATAATAATATGAAAATGCTCCGGGAGTGACCGTAATCGTACTGTCGCCTGACGGATTTAAAATAGGGTTGAGATTGCTTTGATTTGACCAGGTAAAGCTTTGTGCCAGACCATTGCTGTTGGCACTTAGATCTATGGGTTCTCCCTGACACGATAAGGTATCATCGCTTGCCTCGAGATATATGGGATTTACTGTTATCTCAATGCTTTCATTTAGTTGGCAACCGTATTCGGTAGTGGTGGTGGCCTGAATTGTAAACGTTTCGAAAGCATCGAATATCAGATTCTGGGTTCCCACACCTGAAAGTATTCTATCATCGGGAGTCCAGCTTACATCCTCTCCGGTCAAATCTTCCGAAAGGGAAATGGAGACTGGTAACTCTTGCACTGAACACAAAAGTGTATCACCAAGGCTGAGGTCGAATAATGGCCTGGGGATAACAAAAAGACTATCCGTTTTTTCGCATAGTCCATTAGTGGTATGGAGATATACCATTTGAGCACTCTCAGGAGCAAATATCAAAATACTGTCAGTAGCTCCTTCTGAAATGATGGAGGTAAAGCCTGGATCGTTTGCCCATTCGTAATATACGGCTGCACCATTCGTGTTGGCTTCAACTGTTACATTGGTGCTATTACAATCTAAAATGGTATCGGGTAATTCAAAATTAAGTTCCGGAAATACCTGGATAGTTTGCACAAGTGTATCTGAAATATTACAGGCGCCCGCATCGGTTACGACGAGCTGAATATCATATGTGCCGGCTACCTCAAAGGAATAGCTGGGATTTTCACCAAAAATGATTTCGTTATTGGGGAAGGTCCATTGGTACATTGGGTTGCTGCCGGAATAAACCGAACTTGTATTTTCTAATTGAAATTCATCTGGAAGGCAAAAGTCTCCCGTTTGAAAATCTGCAATAATTAATGGGAGATCAAAATCTATCTTTACGACACCTAGGTTGCAATTCGTACTATTGTTAGTAGAACTGTATGCATTGTTTGGAAAGCTCGGCCAATCGTCGTTGCTCCCACAACCAGCGCAGGCCGCCTGATAGATTTTTCCTGATTTGTCAAATCGACTTGTACCACCATCAACGTGTTCTTGACTTTGATTACCACCATAATACGTAGCAAATGTCAAAGCGCTGGCATCACCTTCTAAGACCATTAGGTAAAAGTCATCGTTATCGGTGGTACTTTGTAAGGCATCATTTGTTACGGGCAGGCCGGTGGTACCCCCAAATCCATTTGGTCCTCCACCCCAGCCCGACAAATAAATACGATTGCAGATGTCAACTGAAAATGCGGTAGGCGAAAGGCTCGGTATATTTTGTCCATTTCCAAAAACTGTTGACCAAATTCTCGTTTCGAGATTGCCGGTGAAGCTACTGAGCAACATACCGCTATTTGTATTTGAAAACTCTGCGTTATCGATAAATGTGCTATCAGGAGCTTCCGTTTGTCCATAGATATGTGGACTCCCAACATCATCCCGTTCTACGAAATAAATTTGATCATAAGAGCTTGATCCATAATAGGTCATAGCATCGAGTGATTCTAGATTTTCATTAAAAACTGCAATGTGTCCATCTGCAGCTCCGCCACCAAAAGAAGTCTGAAAAGCGTTAGTGCTGGAAGGTAAATCAGTAGAATTGGTTCCACCTGCTACCGTAATTTTACCATCGTCATAAGAGTCAATCGAAAAAATGGCATCTGCGGCATTCCCGCCAAAAAATGTAGCGTTCAGGAGCTCAGATAGATCTGAATTAAAACGAACCAAGACGCCATCTTGCCCGGCATTTTTTACAGTTTGAAAAGCCGAAGATGTGACAGGAAAATCTGAAGATTGCGTACTACTGCCAATTATTATATTGCCGTTGGTATCAAATTCAATTTCACCACGCATCTCATCCGCATAGTTCTTCTTTAAATTTGGCGCCGTATTAATACCATCATTTCCCTGCCCGCCTAGATATGTGGATGCCAGTAATGATCCTCCGTTGGCGCTCAATTTTGAAACAATTATATCTGAGCCATTACTATATACAATCCCTATACCGCTTGGAGTAAACGAAATACCTCCAGCAAAAACGGTTTGGAAAGCATTGGTGCTGGTTGGGAAATTAGCCGAACCTGTGGTTCCATAAACGCATAGTTCATTATTTTCATTCACAATTAAGCTGTGTGGCAACTCATCTTTCGCTCCCCCTAAATAGGTACTATAAATCAATGATGACCCATCAAGCGAAAACTTTGTTAGGGCAATGTCTGTACCTGCAAGATCTCCTAGTGGGTCACCGCCAGCCCATGCAGTTTGATAAGCCCCGGTAGTTACCGGATATCCGGTGCCAAAAGCCGAGCTACCGGCGTACAAATGCCCTTCGGAATCATAAGTTGCAGAGTAGCCAAAATTATCTGCAAGAGATCCACTGAAAGTGCTAAAAATTAATTCCGGATCAATGATTAGGTCAAGTTCTTTATCGTAATTGCCAAGCTCAAAACTCAAAATATTATCCTTTATAACGTACTGACAATCCACCTTCGTAATTAAACCGTCAATAATTTGATAGGCAAAGGGTTTAGATTCCAATACATCTCCCACTGAAGTTTTTATTTCGAGCTCACCTTTGGAGTTTACCTGTGGCGTTACACCGGCATATTCTATTTGGATAGTGTCGGGCGAAGCACCGGATTTAACTATAAAATCGTATTTCAAAACAGCATTACTATAAACCTTCAGGTCTATACCTTTATATATTTCAGCATAGCGAATGGCTTCAAAGCCTTTTAAATTTCCAGCCCATTTATCGGGGTCCTTGCCAATGAAAAAGCTGTAATTGGTTTCGAAAGCCTTTTCGCCCGAAGGCAAACCAGTAGCACCTTTAAATATCATTTGATAGGCGTGGCAATTTAATTTTTCAGGAGGCGGCATTGGATTAGGGTTTCCTGAATGAGCAGAAAAAACGCGGCTCGTTGTTGCTACATCGTAGAGATCAAATGTAAATCGGTCAGATTCGAAATAAACCTTTCCACCAGGAATATCAGCACGGTATTTTACAGATTCATTCCATTGGCCACCATTTTCAATAAACCGGTGCTGCGCCGATACATTTGCAGCAGCAAAACTCAATAGAATAAGAAGTAATTGGTAAATTTTCAAATTAGCATGTTTATCTGAGGGTGAATTTACGGAAAACAAATTTATGAGATCGGAATTGAATTTTTGAAAGGATATCTATTTTCTAGTCAGTCCTTGAAAAATGAAACCATTGCAGGAAGGCGATCCCCTTTCCACACCAAAAATTCGGAAACTGTCTGAAGTTTCTTCCGACGCAAATACAATCTGCCTCAGTTCGATCGTACAAGTCAATGGTCACATGATGATCCTCTCAGGCTGTATGGTCAATGATTAAAAAATTGGAACAGCGATACTTTTTATTCGTAGTAAAGCACGAGATTCTGTGCTTAGCGAAAAAAAATGCACGAATATCAAATATTACACGTTCTTATAACCCTCCGGGTTTGAGAAATTTCCTATTTTTATAAGTCTTGAAAATCTTCGAAAAATATTATCGTGTTCTTGAAATTCCATCAGGAAGCACTGATCAGGAAATCAAATCTGCATATAGGAGACTGGCAAAAAAATACCATCCTGACAAGAGCGGTGATCAAAAGACACGAGGGCTATTTATTGATGTAAATGAGGCTTATGAAGTCTTAATGAAACGCGATCAATACTTGCGCGACGCTATTTTACGCTATCAAAAACGCAAGAAAGCCCAAACTGAAGTGCGTCAAAAATATGGACGTGATTATGCTCAGGGAGCAAGAGAAAGGGCTATGGGGAATTCCTATATGCGATACAAAGAATTTGAAAAAACTCCCATTTATCGAACTGCAGTGGTTTTAAATTCTGCAATGAATTATGTTTTCGTCGGCATTGGTATTTTGATGGTTGCATCTCCAATAATCGGTTTTTACAACGAAGTGATGTATGGAAGACTAGACGGGAAAGCACCCCAATTTCAATTTCTTCCAATCTTCCTTGGGATTTCGTTTCTTTACGGCCTCTGGTATTTTCTTATCAAAAATAAAGAATCTTAATTTAAACCTAATTGATGTGATTAAATCTTATCTGAAATTTTCAGCCTTGGTAATGTGCTTATTTTTCTTCCAATCGGGAGGGCAGGCTCATGAAGGTATGTGGATACCCTCAACACTGGCTAAACTGGTTGCAGGTGATATGCAAAGTGCTGGCCTTCAATTATCGGCCGAGGATATATACGATATTAATAAAAGTAGCCTTAAAGATGCGATTGTCCATTTTGGAGGAGGCTGTACGGCGAGTATTATATCTGAAGAGGGTTTAATCTTAACAAATCATCACTGTGGATACTCTCAAATTCAAGCTCACTCATCGCTGGAAAATGATTATTTAAAAAATGGATTCTGGGCTATGAGTCGCGATGAAGAGTTAGAAAATCCAAATTTGACGGCTACTTTCGTTGTGCGAATCGAAGATGTTACCGAATTTGTTCTTAAGCGATCTAAAGGATTGAAAGGTGACGAAAAACAAGCGGCAATAGCCGATGTTGCTTCTGCTCTTGAAAAAGGAGCTACCGAAGGAAACCACTACGAGGCGAGTGTGAAACCATTTTTTTATGGAAATGCCTATTTCATGATCGTTACTGAGACATTTAACGATGTGAGACTCGTGGGAGCTCCGCCATCGTCTATTGGAAAGTTTGGAGGTGATACCGATAATTGGGAATGGCCACGCCATACGGGAGATTTCTCTCTTTTTAGGATTTATGCAGCTCCTGATAATTCGCCTGCAGAGTACAGTACCGACAACGTGCCTTACAAGCCAAAGCATAGCCTTGCTGTAAATATGGATGGTCTTAATGACGGTGATTTTACGATGGTCTTTGGGTTTCCCGGCCGAACAGATCAATTCCTTACCAGCCATGCCTTAAAGTACATTACTGAAGTTGAGAATCCCGCTCGAATCGAAATGCGGGAAGCAAGTCTTGCCGTAATTGACGCTGCAATGGAAAGCAGCGATAAACTAAGAATTCAATACGCTGCAAAACAATCGCGCATAAGCAACGCCTATAAAAAATGGATTGGTCAGAATATGGGTCTTGAGCGTTTTGATGCGGTTCAGAAAAAAGAAGAACAGGAGAAAATGTTTGTCAAATCAGCCAGGTCAAAGAAAGGGTATGAAGGGGCAGCATTAATACCAGATGAATTCGCAACGCTTTACAGGGAGAACGAAAAATACCAACTTGCTCGTACCTTTTTAATTGAGTTTTTTTACTACGGACCGGAAGCACTGCGGTTTTCTGCCAATTTTAAGAATCTGGCAACCGAAAGTGCATTCGAAGAATCGGGAAGCCTTGAGGCAGAAAATGAAAGACTTACAAAGTCGATTGGTTCCTTCAATAAAGATTATGATGCTGAAACTGACAGACAAATTATGGCTGCTCAATTGGCCATTTTTGCAGAACGCTGTCCTGATGTATTAACTTCTCCTACACTGAACGCTTATATCTCTAAATACAGTAATTCCCGGGCTGCGGCTGATGCTATTTACGATGAGTCGATTATGGATAATAATATTGTATTGCAGGATTTACTAACCAAATCGCGTAAGAAACAGCTTAAAATTTTAAAAAAAGATCCAGTTTACAAAATAGCAGATGAGCTCCTTGAGGCTTATGGAACTACCGTGCGGGCGGGCTATGAAGAATTTGTGAACACGGAGAGCGATATGATGGAGCGGTACGTCAAAGCCACAATGGATTTATTTCCGAATAAGGATTACTGGCCTGATGCAAACAGTACACTACGCTTAACCTACGGAAAGATGGAAGGCTCAGAGCCACAAGATGGATTGGAATATAAAGCATACACCACACTTGATGGAATCGTACAAAAATATGTTCCGGGCGATAAAGAATTTGATGTCCCTTCAAAATTACTTGATCTCCACGCCAGCAGTGACTACGGGAAATATGCTACTGATGGCGAGTTGCGGGTTTGCTTCTTAGGTTCCAATCATACTACCGGGGGCAATTCAGGAAGTCCTGCTTTGGATGGTAAAGGACAACTCGTCGGATTGAATTTTGACAGAACCTGGGAGAGCACAATGAGTGATTTGATGTTTAATGCTGAAATATGTAGGAACATAATGGTGGATGTGAAATATGTACTTTTTATTGTAGATAAATTTGCGGGAGCAGGACATTTAGTTGATGAAATGAATCTTGTTTCAACAGCCAATAATAAGAAGGCAGATGCCGTAAAAACCGAACAAAGAAAGCCGGAATCTGTTAAAGAGTAATATGGAAAACTGGAAAGAAGAAAATAACAAACTCGTTAAATCATTCGAATTCGAAAACTTTGTAGAAGCTTTTGGCTTCATGAGCAAAGTGGCCCTGGTCGCTGAAAAAATGAACCATCACCCTGAGTGGACCAATGTTTACAATAAGGTAGATATTGCTTTGCAATCGCACGATGATGGAGACAAAGTGACTGATAAGGATCACAAGCTCGCTAAGGCAATTGATAAGCTGTAATTATTACTCCTTTTTCAATTACTTTGTGATACGTAGCTTAGAAAGAAGTGAATTAAACTTCTAATAAAAAGCCCCTCAACGATTTCCGTTGAGGGGCTTTTTAATAAGTATTATTTTCAATTACTCAGCTTAAACCGGTACTTCCTGAACATCCGCCGAAATAGTAAGGATTGTTGTAGAAGGCTCAGTATTAGCAGTGATAGTAACAGTTTTGCTCTGCTTGCTTTTTTGCTTACCTGGCTTGTATACAACTTTAATCTCACCTGTTTCTCCTGGAGCAATTGGCTCTTTAGGATACTGAGGAACAGTACAACCGCATGAACCTTTTGCATTTTCGATAACTAAAGGCTCGTTACCTGTATTAGTGAAAGTAAAGATCTTTGTGTTTTCAGAATCCTGAAGAACATTTCCAAAGTCGTGCTTACTTTCATCAAAATTCATTGCTGTAATTGGACCTGCAGGTTTGGTGCTTGCAGATTTTAATGGATCAACTGAACTCATATCAGTTGGTGTTTTAGCGGTGATCGCAGTTGAATTATTATTTGCAGCACGTTCAAAAGATGCTTTTGCGCTTGAAGGATCTGCATAAGATGAAGAACCATTCTTAACCAATAATACCGTGTTTACAACCAGCAGCGCTGCGATGAAAACCATCAATCCGTTTTTTAAACTTTCACTCATGATCTTAATTTTTGTCTTTTATGAATTACAAATTTAGTAAATCTCTTGATTAGATGTATTGTTTAACAATTCATTTAAAATTCAGACTTAGCCAGGTTGTAGTTTTTATAGGTATTTCCATTCAATAAATCTACAGCATGCTCAAATGCCGGCCAGTAAGGATTAAAGACTTGGTAGTATGCAGAGTAGTCCCATAAGTTGCGGGCTATCATTGCTTCCAGTCTTCCTTTTATCATTTTCTCAGAGTCTTTGTATTCCTCATCCAGCCATTCTATTTTTGGATCTTCTTTAGCAGCATAAGCTTTAAATTCTTCTATTACAGGAGTCATATCAAAACTGTCTACAAAAGAATTTACAGTTGGGTAAGATTTAAGAAGCTGTTTGCGGTTTCGATTGGTGTAGGTCAAAGCAAAAGTATTCATTACACCTTTTCTAATTAAGTCTGAGTTCAGCTTAGTAGATTGCGTGGTATCAATTGGAACAAATACATCGGGAGTGATACCACCACCGCCATATACAATACGTTTATTGTCAGTGAAGTATTTTAATGAGTCAGGTGCGTTAAGGCTGTCGATAGAAAACACTTCTCCGCTTTCGTAGCGATCATATTTTTCCATATAGTACGCCTCTGCGCCATCTTCATACGATTTTTGAATACACCGTCCGCTTGGGGTATAATATTTTTGTGTAGTAAGCCTTACATAGCTACCATCGGGTAGGGGGATAGGGCGTTGTACCAATCCTTTTCCAAAGCTTCTGCGACCAACTACCAGCCCGCGATCCCAGTCCTGGATGGCACCGGCTACAATTTCAGAAGCACTAGCCGAACCTTCGTCAACAAGCACTACTAAACGACCTTTTTCAAAACCGCCGGCAGAAGTTGCGCTGCGATCTCTTCTTGGGTAGCTTCTGCCTTCTGTGTAAACAATTAGTTCATTGGCTCGCAAAAACTCGTCAGCCAAATCTATCGCCGTTTCAAGGAGCCCGCCGCCATTGCCTTGCAGGTCGAGTATCAAATCTTCCATACCCTCACTTTTCAACTTTTTTAGTGCAGCGGTGAACTCGGTCATGGTGGTTTTCGCAAATCGATTAAGCTTGATATATCCAATTTTATCATTGACCATATAAGAAGCGTCCAGGCTGTAGATAGGAATTTCATCTCTAGTGATATCAAAATCAAGAGCTTCCTTATTTCCACGTCTCGCTATCCCCACATTTACTATGGTTCCTTTCGCGCCACGTAACTTATCAGTTACATCCTTATTGGTAATTCCTACACCGGCTACTTTTTCACCTTCTATAGAAACTATTTTATCACCGGCCATAATCCCTAGTGATTCGCTTGGTCCACCGGCAATAGGCGATACTACAATTATGGTGTCTTTAAGTATATTAAACTGAATTCCGATCCCTTCAAAATTCCCTTCCAGACCTTCGTTTGCTCGAGCTACATCTTCTGCTGGAATATATACGCTGTGCGGATCTAAATCTTCAAGCATTTTGCGGATTGCATCATCCACCAACTCTGTGGTTGAAACGCTGTCTACATAGCTTTTCTCTATATGATAGAGTAAAGCAGTTAGTTTTTCGGCTGCCTGTCTAAAATCCGGTTCGAGGGTTGTTTGTTGTGAGAACCCATTGATTGTAAGGGTTATAGAAAACAAAGCAGCTAATATTAATTTCATATAGTATGTTTTTGATCAAAATAATTCTTCATAAAAGTAACGATAAGTAGGGTGCTGGGGATGTGAGATTGCCGTTAAATATGGTTAAACAAGTTTTAATACGGAGAATACTCATCTTGTGTTTCTTCTGCGAGTAAGAGAATTTACTATTGAAACATAATTTAGAAAATCCCGTAAATACGTGTGATTCGATGCTTTAAAGATAAAAAGACGAATCAACCCCCTTACCTATTTTTGAATTTTATATTCGGACAGTGTATCATGGAAAAAGAAGAGTTACACAAATTTACAAGCGAAGATTGGAAACTGTTGGAAACACAGTTTTCAGGGTTCTCTTTTCCAGTCATTGATTTTGTTACGGAAAATAAAGGCTCTCTTTCTGAGGCGGAAGAGGTCTATATAACTGCATTCATATATTATACACAACTCCTGGAGTTACATGGCCTTAAATTAACAACCAAAGCCGAAGACTTAATTTATTCTTTTTCGCGGAAGCTCTGGATCAAAGTGCTGGGTAAACGCAATGTTGATATTAACTTCGTAAAACACCGTCGTTCATTTTTTGAAATGGAAGATGCGTTTCATGAGATTGAATCTATTAATGAAAGAAGTGAAAAAACTGCCGAGAAGCTAGCAGAGGTTGGTGAGCCTGCACGAACGCTGGTACTTGAGCATCTAGGCAGAAATAAGGATTTATCTCAGGTAGGTGCTCGTTTGGGTTATTCTGATGAAGATAAAGCCTTTGCTCAGCTTTCTAAAAGTATCAGAAAATTAATAAAACTCTCAGAGGGAAAGAATTTTGACCTTACTGAAACTGAGTTTCAGGAACTGGTAAGGTACGTACTGGATAAGCAGCGTGAAGATTCAAGTCAGCTAAACGAAGAAAAGAAAGTAGCTGTTACCATGATTTCTCGCTCTGCTGCAATGATCAGAAGCTACGTAATAAGAAATCAGAGAATACAAAAGCTTAAGGAAATGCAGGAGCGAGTTCATCCTGATACCCATTTGGCGCTCGAAAAGTCTGCGCCCAATCCAAATAAAGTCAATAAAAAAATGAAACCAGCAGCAGTTTTCGCATTATCGGCAGTAGTTGCACTTTCAGTTTCAGTGCTTACAGCTTTTGGAATTACCAACTTACACAAACTTCAGCAACAACCTGAATCAGAAATCACAGCAGTTACAGATACCATCAGTTCTTCAATAACAGAGCCTGCTGAAGAACCTGTAGAAGAAATAGAAAAATCTGCATTCGCTATTTCAAGCGACGGTTTGTTTGTTACTACGGCCAATGCTCAGAACGGAACAAAAGTAAAACTGAATAACTCAGATGGTGCGAATTCCCTGATTGGAGAGGTGGTTTACGTAGATACTCTTCAAAACCTGGCTTTTGTAAAATGCGAATTGGATAAACCAACGCGACTCCCTTATATGCTGGCTCTTGCAGACCCTAAAATCGCTGAGAGCATGTATGCAGTGGGATTTTTTAATAACCTGTTTTTTTATTCAGAAGGTATAATTAATGCTTCCACAAATGGAAGTAGAAAAATAAAGTTAGACAATGCCACCGAGGGTTCACCGGTCATTTCAGACAATGGGCAGATTCTTGGAATGGTTCTTGCAAGTAGCAGTACTGAAAATATTTGTGCTTTATTAACCTGCTCACAAATTAAGGATGCTATATCTACTTACGAGAAAAAGAATTCTACAAAAGTTCAGCTTACTTCACGTAACGGATTGTTTTACAGCAACCGTACTGATCAGGTAGAAAAGTTAAAACCTTTTGTTTATAAAGTGGAAAATATTTAATCAGAATTATGCAACCTTGGCACTAATGCGAGCGTAATATTACTCGAAATAAGGTGCCCGTCCGTAAGGGCTATGAAACAGGAAAGCCTCCCTTGCTATGGGGAGGCTTTTTATTTTACAATTGTTTTGGTAATTCTCAATGCAAGCCTTCAGCCGAAAGGTAGCGCTCGGCGTCTAAAGCCGCCATACATCCTGTACCTGCAGCGGTAACGGCCTGGCGGTAAATTTTATCGGCAGCATCGCCACAGGCAAAAACTCCCTCTACTTTCGTTTTAGTTGAGCCTGTCTGAATTTTTAAGTATCCGGTTGCGTCCATATCCAGTTGTCCTTTAAAAACATCTGTGTTTGGCTTGTGACCGATGGCTACAAAGAATCCGGTAACGGGTATCACCTGCTCTTCATTCGTTTCTGTATTGATTACTTTAACGCCATCCACACCTTTCTCACCTAGTATTTCAACGGTTTCTGTGTGCCACATGATTTCGATATTCGGAGTATTCATAACCCTGTGCTGCATCGCTTTAGAGGCGCGCATTTCACCACGTCGAACAATCATAGTTACCTTTCTGCAGAGTTTTGCAAGGTAGCTTGCCTCTTCGGCAGCCGTATCGCCGGCACCCACTATTGCAACATCTTGTCCTTTGTAGAAAAAACCATCGCAAACCGCGCAAGCACTCACTCCAAAACCATTCAGGCGCTGCTCACTTTCCAAACCGAGCCATTTTGCGGAAGCACCTGTTGATATTATAACCGTATCGGCCGTAATTTTTTTCTTTCCATCCACCACAACTTTGTGCGGTTTTGAGCTGAAGTCAACTTCTGTAACCAAACCAAATCGCACATCGGTTCCAAAACGTTCTGCTTGCTTCTTAAAATCTTCCATCATTGACGGACCCTGAACTCCATCGGGATATCCCGGATAATTCTCAACATCTGTTGTAATGGTAAGCTGCCCTCCCGGTTGAAGGCCCTGATACATTACAGGATGCATATCGGCTCTTCCACCATAAATAGCTGCAGTGTATCCAGCAGGTCCGGAACCAATAATAAGACATTTTATGTGTTCAATTTCTTCAGTCATTATGCTATTTTGAATTATGAAGGTGCAAAGGTACAAAGAGATCACACTTTTTTGAAGTGATAGTTATCACCAATTACTATAAGTGGTAAAGATTAATTTATCACGGCAGGGCTACAAGGGTATCGTAGGTACAAGCATAACCGGCCCAAATGCCCAAACCACCATTAATATTGCTCTCCACGTTGCTGGGTGATGCAAAAGGACTTCCGTTGGCGCCTTGTTGGGATTCAAAGGTTAAGTAAAATTCATAGGACGGCCTGGTAATTGCACAAAATTTAAATACAAATTTATCTCCTGTTTCAAAGTATCCCACCTCATCGCCCTGATCAGTTGGTCGCGAGGAATTGGGTGGTTGACCACGGGTGAAACCTAATTCTATGGTTTCACCATTAAAAAATTCATCAATGAAAGTTGAGCCCAGAGGTGCGTAATAAAGTGGATCTACCGGATTGTTATTAGTATTTGGTCCAATTCTTTTTGTGAATACTCTGTAGGCATTATTCAGTGTATCAGGGTCTGTGAGATTACAAAATACGTAGCCATAGCGTGGGCTGTTCGCCCACAGTCTAAACCAGACAGAATCCGGTTCAACAATAGAAGGTATTTTTGTTACCGCAGTAAGTTGTTTGCCTTCCACATTCACTTCAAGGTTGTAAGTTGTGTTCTCTGTTCCTGTAAGGGCTGGGTCAAGCCCGATGTATGCACATACCCGTATGTCGTTCAGGTCATCAGGTGCTATTCCAATAAGTTCAGCTACAATTTCTTGAAATTGAGGTGACAGGCTGTCTGTGCAAATTCTGGTCAATGGTATCCCGTTAACGCGCACATCAGCATAGTCAATGTATGACCCGGCAACATCTTCAGCAGATAAAGGGTCAAAAAAACCAAATGTTTGGCTCACCAAAACCACTGGCGGCTGACCCGTTTCTATAGTTCCTTCTATTACAATTTCCGTTTCGGACGTTGGCACATCTATCTCAATTTCCCGCTCGCAGGCAAATATTGCCATTGATAGAAATAGCAAAGCCGAAAGCCTGAATACGTATTTTAAAATGTGAAATTCCATGTAATTGATGGTAAAATGGGAAAGAGTGAAACTTGTTTTGCTGTAACTTTAAAGGTGTTGTCTGCCACTCTTCCATCCGAATCGAAATAATAAAAATAAGGATTTAACCGGCTATATACATTATAAATGGAAAATACCCACTTTGATTGAATTCTCCGGGGGACTTCCTTTTTATCTCCAGTTTTTGGATCAATCACCATTTTCATGTTAGAAGGTTGGTAAATGGCGGACAAATCGAGCCTGTGGTAGTCTTTCATCCTGAAACTATTCCGATTTGCGTAGTTGTATACGAGTCTGTTTTCGATGAAGTAGCCGCTTTGCGGTAGGGTGATTGCACGTCCGGTTCCGAAAACAAAATTGCTTGAAAGCGTCCACTTTTTGGTAAGCTTGTGGGAAACCACTACAGCGAGATCATGCGTTCTGTCAAAAGTGGCAGGGTAGGTTCGGCCTTCATTTATTTCCTCGAAGGTTCGTTCTGATCGGGAAAGGGTATAGCCAATCCACCCGGTGGTTTTACCGAATGATTTTTTTATGTAAAGCTCTACTCCATAAGCTTCACCACTCCCAAAAGTCAGCAAATTGTCTTCATTATTATCTACTCCATCGCTGGGTTGGGTGTTTTCCTTGTATTCCACCAGATTATCCATGGTTTTGTAATAAGCTTCCACAGAGGCTTCCACTGTTCCTTCCAGAAAATTTCTAAAATAGCCTATCGAATACTGCCTTCCCAGTTGGGGTCTTACTATATCTGTGCTGGGCAGCCAAACATCGGTAGGTAGTGCGAGTGGAGAAATATTGGCAAGATGAATGTACTGGTAGTTTTGAGTGAAAGCGGCCTTGATGGATGATCGGTCGTTTATCTTATACCGAATATTAAGGCGTGGCTCAAGGCCAAAATAATCAGCAATGTTTGTACCTCGTTGGTATGTTATTGTATCTGTTTTGTTTCCGCTTTCATCCAGAATATATCGTGTGAAAGGTCCCAGATGCATAAATCCTGAAGCTCTTATTCCGGCCTCTATACGCCATACATCCGTAAGATCAAAGGCATCAGAAACATACAGAGCGCCTTCCTGACTGTAGTACTCCTGTTGTTTACCAAGATCAAATTGGGTAGATCCTTGCTCGGCTTGCGAATTGTTTGGCCTGATGGCGTGAAATGTATACAATCCTCCAAACCGTATCCTGTGGCTCCCGAGGTTAAAGCTATATTCTGGTTTGAATCGGTAGTCAAGAATATTACTTTTTACTTCAAGTTCAAATTCGTCCTGAGCACCGAGGAAACGAAATTCGTAATTGGTGACCGATGCATTGAGTTTAAGAAGCGAATTATTCTTGTAGAGCTTGCTATATCCACCGCTAAGAATTCTATTGCCCCACCCAATGGTCGACTTAAATTCCGATTCGGGACTGTCAAAATTGAAGTAATCATCTCCTATATACCCGCTGAGGTAAAGGTTCCCGCCACCTTCCAAATTCCAGTCAAGCCTTCCGTTTATATCATAAAAATAATAGCCGCTTCCGCCAAAGGGCGAATCGCTTTTAATAAAGGGTTTCGCGAGGGCATCTACGTAAGTGCGCCTACCGGAAAGAAGAAATGAGGACTTCCCTTTTTGTATGGGCCCTTCAAGAGTGAGCCTGCTCGAAATAAGTCCGATACCACCTTTTGCAGCAAAGTCGTTCATATTTCCCTGTCGCTGATCTATTTCAATTACTGATGCCAGCCGCTCACCGAACCGAGCTGGCATAACTCCTTTGTAAAGCTTTACACTTTGAATAGCATCTGAATTGAAAACCGAGAAAAATCCAAGAAGGTGAGAGGCATTGTAAACCACGGCATCATCAAAAAGAATGAGATTCTGGTCGGGTCCGCCGCCGCGAACGTAAAAGCCGGCACTTCCCTCGCCGGCAGATTGCACTCCCGGCAATAGCTGGATGGATTTCAAAAGGTCAACCTCACCCATAAATGCAGGCATGGTTTCTATGGTTTCAATATCTAAAGCATTTACCCCCATTTCAACACTTTCTACGCGTTCAAGTCGGGTTGCTTCTATCTCCACTTCTTGTAAAGTTATGGCACCCAAAGAGATATTAACCTGAAGAGAATCACCTGCATTCACCTTTATTGGCTTGCTGTATTCGCGGAAGCCCACATAAGTAGCAGTTAGCGTGTAGGAGCCAGGTTTGGCTTCTATAAAATACGCTCCGTCAACATCTGTTACACCACCAATAAGTCCGGGATTTAAATACACAGAGGCTCCTGGTAGAGAATTTTTCGAAAGGCTATCCCTTACTGTACCATATATTATAGATGGGTTTTGCGATTGGGCAAACTGAGCCATTGAGCAAAAAAGAAAAACCAAAAAAGAAGTGCGAAACAATAAATTCATTGGCATTTGATAACCGGGATAACACAGATTTGGCTCAACTTGTTTCACAAATGCAAAAGTAAGGAGAAAGTGATAGAGGTAAATGGCGGTAATGCGATTAATCAATTTCTTATGGTCATGGAGGGATTACCATTTTCCGACTTTTAGTATCCATTTATTTCAAAATAGAATATTGAATTTCAGGCTTGCGCGGAATCTAAAGAGATGCTAATATTCCCTAAATACATCAAACAATTAATTGCTTACTGTGTTGAAATTATGAAGCCACACTTACTTAATGAGTTAAAATATAGTAACATTAATTATCGGTTGAGATTTAAATCAACGCTGTTTTTTCAAATTAGCGTTCACCATCTTCCTTTTATTTTTTCTCATTGGGCTATATCACCTCCATCAGTGCCAAGTTATAGTTGTGCGGGAATGTGAAATTGAAACGCTTTAAGAGAAAAAATATGAAGAATAAACATATCGTAGTAGTTGGAGGTGGATTTGCCGGAGTTAATATGGCAATGAAGCTAAGTAATACGAAAGGAATTCAAGTAACACTTATTGACAAGAATAATTACAATTTTTTCACGCCGCTACTCTATCAATTGGCAACAGGCTATCTCGATGTTTCCAGTATATGTTTACCGTACAGAACAATCTTCAAAAATAGCGACAACCTATTTTATAGGATGGGAGAATTCCAAAAGGTAATTCCTGAAGAGAGCAAAGTCGTTTTACCCACGGAAACGATATCTTACGACTATCTGGTCATCGCCACAGGAACTAAACCCAACTTTTTCGGAATGGAGAACATTGAGAAAAACGCTCTTCCGATGAAGTCGATAGATGATGCGGTTAAGTTGCGAAACTTTCTTATTAGCGAAGCTGAAAAATACATTCAGACAAATGATGAGGTAGAAAAGAGAAAGATGCGAAATATTGTAATCTCGGGAGCAGGTCCTTCAGGAGTTGAGGTGGCAGGGATACTGGCCGAAATGCGGAATAGTATTCTCACTGATATTTATCCCGAGCTGGATGGTGAAAATATGAATATTTACCTCGTGGACGGTGCACCAGCAGTTCTTCCTCCAATGAGCGAAAAGGCTCAGAAATACTCTCAGAAAAGCCTTGAGAATATGGGTATACGAGTTCAATTAAATAAAATGGTGTCTGACTACAAAGATGATAAAGTAAAATTTAAAGACGGTAGTTTTATCGAAACAAAAACCCTGATTTGGACGGCTGGGGTTGTTGGAATGAAACTCAACGGATTTCCGGATGAATCCTATGAAAAAGGAAACAGACTTAAGGTTGATCAATACAATAAAGTTGAGAATACGGAAAACATATATGCCATTGGCGATGCATGTATAATGACTTCAGATCCCGATTTCCCTAAAGGGCATCCGCAACTGGCTAGCGTGGCCAAACAACAAGGAGAAGCAATGGCGAAAAATTTTAAGGCCATCGTTCAAGATGGCAAACCGAAACCATTTAAATATAATGACAAGGGAACAATGGCCATTGTGGGGCGCAACAAAGCAGTAGCCGACCTTACAACTCCCCATAAAACCCTTACCGGTTGGATAGCCTGGATGGGCTGGATTTTTGTACACTTATTTTTGCTTCTTAGCTACAGAAATCAAGTGAAAACCATGTGGAACTGGGCTAACAGTTATTTCAGTGAAGGACAATCTCAAGGAATACTGATAGGGAAAAAACCAAACGAGTTTAAACCCGCAAACGAAAAAAACAATTCATAAAGAGTAACATTAAATCAAAATTTATATGAAAGGATTAGAAAACAAAGTAGCTATCATTACAGGTGGTTCAGGACAAATAGGATTTACAACGGCAAAAAGACTAGCAGCCGAAGGCGCCAAGGTAATGCTCGTTGATATAGATGAAGACAGCTTGAAGGAAAAAGAAAAAGAAGCTAAAGAGCACAATTTCGAAATGTCATATGTAAAGGCAGATGTTACAAATGCCGATGACGTAAAAAATTACGTGAACAAGACCATAGATAAATATGGAAAAATAGATCTTTTCTTTAATAACGCCGGAATAGAGGGCGAGGTTAAACCTATCAATGAATATTCGGAAGATGTATTTGATAAAGTGATGGCGGTTAATGTGAAAGGTGTTTTTCTAGGAATGAAATACGTTATTCCAAAAATTGAAGATGGCGGAAGCATTGTAATCACTTCATCCGTGGCAGGTCTTACCGGTACTCCCGGAATGGTGGGATACAATACAAGTAAACACGCTACCATAGGCATAATGCGTGTGGCTGCAAAAGAATTAGGAGATCGCAAAGTACGCGTAAACACAGTACACCCAGGTGTAGTAGATAGCCGAATGATGCGTTCTCTGGAAGACGGCATGAATCCCGGACACGGTGATGATGTTAAATCAGAATTTGAAGAAATGATTCCGCTTGGCCGATATGCAAAACCAGAAGACGTGAGCGACATGGTTACATTCCTTTTTTCAGATAACAGTGCCTATGTGCATGGAAGTCAATTTGTAGTAGACGGCGGCTTTTCTGAGCAGTAATAAGCTACTATTTGTAAGTTACCCTTCCAAGTTTGAACAAGAATGGATTAGGGGTGACTAAGAGAATAATAAACAAGCGGTGCAGGGAAATCCATTTCCCTGCACCGCTTGTTTTGATTTTAGACGATTGCGATTCTTATTGCTTTTCTAATTATAAATGTGAATAGAAAAAGGCTTTCCATAGAAAACCTGAAGTGAGAGATAAACAAAAAACGAATTCCATAGTTTTATTAAGTTGTGGCTGTCATAATTTCTAAATTCAGGTTTTTAATATTTTTGCAATCACCTATACTTCAGTATGGAAGTTCATTAATGAATGACTAGCCTGTTGATCAAAACCAAAAAAGTTCACATTAATGAAAGAGGAAGAAAAAGACCAGGAAGAACCCAAGCAAGATCAGGAGGAACACCAGAAAGATCTTGAGAAACAATCAAATGAAGTTGAGGAATCAAAGAAGTATTCCGACATTCTAAGTAGTGTAATTCACGAGGGGGAGGAGATCTTTAAAATTAAGAAACGAGCTGTTTTCCTTAGCGCTGGAATAGCCGGATTGGAAATAGGATTCAGCTATATTTTAATATGTACACTATTTTATTTATTAAAAGGAAATCTGAGCGAACCGTCAATTTATAAGATGTTCGCGTTGGTTTATCCCCTTGGTTTTATTCTTGTTATTCTCGGTAAGTCAGCTCTTTTTACAGAACAAACCTCCGTTTTAGCACTCCCGGTTTTAAATAGGCAGAGATCAATTTGGGAACTGCTCATGATCTGGGGCCTGGTTATCCTCGGAAATGTCCTTGGTGGTATCATTTTTGTCTTTGCGATAGGTTCTCTTGCACCTAAGCTTAATATTTTTGACCATGAGACAATGGTAAGTATTGGGACTCATGTTTTGGATTACGGTTACTGGATACTTTTATTAAGCGGAATTTTTGCGGGGTGGCTAATGGGATTATTAACGTGGTTATTAAATAGCACTGTCGACGTGCTAACCCGTATTGTTATTATATTATTTATTACCGGGACCATAGGTTTTGCAGGCTTCCACCACAGTATTGTGGGAAATATTGAAGTTTTTGGAGCGTTTCTTTATTCTGATACTATTTCGATTGTCGACTACATTTTATTTTTATTACTCACTCTTTTGGGAAATGGAATAGGTGGCGCAATTGTTGTCGCACTTTTCAAGTACAGAATTTTCGCGTCGAATTATGAATCAGAATAGATTCCTTTATTTTTCATGTATTATAAATATTGAATAGGTTGTGTTTTAAACTGTCTTTTTTGGGATTCGGGTAATTTTCCTAAAAATGCCCATCTTTGGCGTCAGATAGTCCTGATTACAAAATAGAATTGCCCACATGGAGAATATCAAACTTACCATCATTGTCCCCGTTTATAATGAAGAAGAAAGCCTCGGGCAGTTAAAAACTGAAATGGATAAGTATCTTGAAGCTACCACTGTAGGTTCACAAATTCTTTTTGTAAATGATGGCTCTTCCGATAATAGTCAGTCGATAATCGAAGATATTTGCACTGTGAATTCAGCTTATCATTATCTGGCTCTTGCCAAAAATAGTGGCTTGAGCACTGCTGTTAAGGCCGGCATTGATGCTTGTGAAACGGAACTTGTGGGCTATATCGATTCTGATATCCAAACAACTCCCATGGATTTCCTGAACTATTTCGAATATCTTCCAGAGTACGATATGGTAAATGGAATCCGTGCCAACAGAAAAGACACCGGCGTTAAAAAGCTGTCCTCCAAAATCGCCAATTGGTTCCGCCGCACCATGATAAACGACGGAATAGAAGATACAGGCTGCCCTTTGAAAATAATCAAAACCGACTTTGCCAAACGGATTCCTTTCTTTGATGGAATGCACCGTTTTATCCCTGCCTTGATACAGCTTCAGGGTGGCAAAGTAAAGCAAATTCCCATTCAGCATTTTCCGCGTTTTGCCGGCACAGCCAAATACAATCTGTGGAATAGAATGAAAAAGCCTTTCTTTGATACACTCGCTTTTAGATGGATGCGCAGCCGATATATTCGCTATTCTGTTAAAAAACAGGCATGAATCCCGATCAGGTACAAAGCATAGGATTTATCGCTCAGGGACTTTTCGCTTCCCGGTTCATCGTGCAATGGATCCGTTCAGAAAAGGTAGGTCGCGTTCTGACGCCAGTTTTGTTCTGGCAACTAAGTCTGGTAGCTTCTTTTCTCCTTATTATTTACAGCATTTTGGCACAAGATCTGCCTGTGCTGCTTGGTCAGGCTATTGGCTACTATATTTATGTGAGAAACTTAAGGCTCAAAAGAGCCTGGCGCGTTCTGCCTAAATATTTTCGGTATTTCGTTGTTGCATTTCCTTTTCTGGCCGGCCTTTGGCTGATTTTTGGTGGAGAATACAGCCTCAAGGGAATTTGGAATCACCAGAGTAATATGGCTATCTTAATCTGGGGTACTGTGGGGCAGCTTATTTTTTCAGCGCGCTTTATTTATCAATGGTATTATTCAGAGAAAGTAAAACGCTCAGTATTGCCTTTGGGCTTCTGGATTATTAGCATCGTAGGAGCGGTTTTTATTTCTTCTTACGCTTTTTACATGGAGCTTTATCCCATTATAATGGGACATGTTTTTGGCTTCTTTATCTACGGCCGAAATATATCCATCCACTTCAAGTACCAAAAGAAATTGGCAGGCTTGAAAAAGTAAGAGGAATTAGGCTACGTGAATGGATTTATACCAATCTACAAACTTTGCAATCCCCACGTTAAAGGGAATTTCAGGACTGTAGCCTATTAGTGATTTCGCCCGGCTTATATCTGCAAAAGTAATGTCCACATCTCCTTCCTGCATCGGCATTTGCTTAACCTCCGGCTGTTTCTCCATATGGCGATAAAGGGTCTCAATAAGGTCGCTCAATTTCACAGGAGTGTTGTTTCCCAGATTTATTGTTTCGTAAACATCGTTGTGATTCAACAGATAGTTTACTCCATTAAAAATCCCGGAAACCGTATCTGAAATATACGTGTAGTCTCGTGCCGTGCTGCCATCACCATACATTTCAATCGAAGCATTTTCGTCTATCAGCTTAGTGAATTTGTGAATAGCCAGGTCAGGTCTTTGCCTAGGTCCGTATACAGTAAAGAAACGCGCGTTGATAATATCAATATGGTAAAGATGGTGGTAGGTGAAATTCATCAGCTCCGCCGATCGCTTAGTAGCAGCATAAGGTGAAATAGGCTTGTCATCAACCTCATCTTCCTTAAAGGGGATGGATTTTTGATTTCCATAAATGGATGATGATGATGCAAAGAAAAATTTCTTACACCCCGTTTCAACCATCCACTGGAGAATATTGTGCGTACCGTTTACATTTACTTCAATATAGGCCTTTGGATCTTTTATTGAAGGTCTTACACCGGCTTTTGCCGCAAGGTGTACCACAATATTAACAGGAGTGGTTAAGGTGTCAAAGAGGGTTTTCTTATCGCGAATGTCAACCTTATGAAACGTAAAAGACGGGTGATTTATAAAGCCAGACATGTTGCGTTCCTTAATGCTGCGCGAATAGAATTTAGAGAAATTATCAATACCAATTACTTCATGACCCGCTTCCAGTAATCGCTCAGCGGTGTGCGAACCAATGAATCCAGCGCAGCCGGTTAAGAGTATTTTTGCCATGCTCCAAATATATGGATTTTGAATCTCCAACAGGTTTTTAGTTATCCCCAAGCTTATATTTTTAATTTTGAGGCCTAAGCCAAAATATGAAGAGCTACCAACAATTCGTTTTACTTCTATGTCTCTGTGGCTTTACTTTTTTCGCCCACCTGGGAGAGTTTGAACCGGATTTGATGGAAGCGCGAAACTTTATCACCGCGCGGGAAATGCTCAATGATGGTCACTGGATTTCTCCTACAATGAATGGTGAGCCGAGGCTTGAAAAACCACCGTTCCCTACCTGGATTACTGCCTTCTCGGCAAAATTTGGTGGTGGACTTGACGATCCTTTTACGATGCGATTTCCGGCGGCAGCCTCTGCCACCCTTATGGTATCTTTTCTTCTTCGGATTTTGCCGTGAGCTGAGCAAGGAAAAGTACCTTCCACTGCTAGGGGCTGCAATTATGGCTACCAGCCTTATGGTAATTCAGCAGGGGCGAACCAATAGCTGGGATATTCACGCGCATGCTTATATGCTGGGAAGTTTGTGGATGCTGCTGCGCGGCTGGCAAAGTGGTGGATGGCTTAACTTTGTAGCATCGGGAATATTGATGGGGCTGTCAATCCTGAGCAAGGGCCCCGTTCCGCTATATGTGCTTTGGCTCCCTTTTCTACTTGCGTATGGGTTTGGCTATAAAAACGGGGTTCTTAAGCGCTACTGGAAGCAAACCCTTCTCGTGTTTCTTCTAGGTTTGATGGTGGGGTTTGCATGGAGAATTTATATCTACCTTGAACTCCCCGAGGTAATGGAATATGTGATAAATAAGGAAACCGGCTCTTGGGGAGACCGCCATGTAAGACCATTCTTTTTTTACCTCCATTTTCCGGTATTTATCGGAATTTGGTCGGTTTTTGTTATCGCGAGCTTCTTTTACAAATATGCCAAGGAGCGGGTAAACAAGTTTGGAAATTACCGCTTTGCCCTTTTATTCATTCTTATTTCAGTTTTCCTTTTATCGGTTGTTCCAACTAAAAAAGAACGCTACCTTCTGCCCGTTATGATTCCCATGGCACTCATGGCTACGTATATGGTTTATGCCCTCATTCGAGCCTTTAGAGAAAAAAGCGACAAGAAATGGGACCGCATTGTCCTCCGTATTTTTTCGCTGATAATTGGCGTTTCCGCTACTGTTCTGCCAATTATTGCCTGGTTCTTAAAAGACCAGTACAACTCCGGCATACTATTTATTTCAGGCGTTATAATAATAGGGTTGCTCGGCTTCCGCGAATTGTATTTGATTAAATCCAATAACGCATCGAAGCTTGTCGTCAATGCTATGGCCATTATTGCAGTGGTTAGCGGGATACTCACCCCGCAATTATCTGATGTTTATTACCAATATCCCGGTTTTAAGAGTATATCCGAAATTCACGAAATCCCTAAACTTCAGGGTTTGCCTGTGCTAGCCAATTCAAAAGATCTCAATATGAAAATGGTGTGGGCTGTTGGAAGCAAAGTGGGATACATAAATTTTGCTGAACCCAATTGGGAATCTGAACTTCCTGTTGTACTCATTTGTGGCACACCTGCCGCCGACTGCATACCTGAGGAAGTTCTGCAAAAATTAGAACTGGAAGACTATGGAGTATTTGACTACTTTAGAAAAGATTCTAAGTACAAAACGCACGTTTATTATATTTCAACCCATGCTGACTAAAATTTGTGGAGTACTGATAGTAGGGCTGCTTATTTGCAGCTGTGGCTCTGTTGATACAGATGCAATCGATAACCTGAATAACGGGAAGATACTAAAACTGGGTCATGCCGGATTGGGATTTGAATCGGTTCTCAATCCGTTTAACCCGTATCCTGCTAACAGTTTTACAGCTCTCAAAAAAGCCATGGACTATGGCGCTGATGGGGTAGAGGTAGATGTGCAAATGACGAAAGACAGCGTGCTGGTTCTCTTTCACGATTTAACACTGGATGAAACTACCAATCTGGAAGGATGTATTCAGGAAAAAACGTGGATTGAAATTGAAGGTGGGAAATATGAACTTGGCTTTTTTTACGATCTCTTTCAGTCTGATAAGATTATGCGCCTCGATAGTTTGCTATCCTGGTTTCAAACCTTCGAAGAGTTTCCCTATATCCACTTCGATACGCGGATTTACAACATTTGTAATGAAGAAAACCCCTATGCCTATTCCGGCAAATTGGCTCCTGCGCTTTTGAGTTTACTCGATGAGTATAAGGTACCCGAAGATAAGGTCCTCATTATTTCTACAACAGGCAAGTTTTTGGAATATTTGCGGGACTTACAATCGCCTTACCCGCTCTCTTACGAAGAAACGGGCGACTTCGACAAAGGTTTAAAAGCGGTGTTGGATTTAGGAATTACTTCCATGACCATAAAACCCAGGTTGATTACAGCAGAAAAGGTGGCTCAGGCTCACCAACAAAATATCGAAATAGTAACTTTCGGAGGCAAATCACGTGGTGGAACAGAAGATTTAATCGAACTTAATCCTGATGTAATTCACACCAACAATATTCGGGCGCTGGTTGATTTACTCGATGAGTAGGATGTTGATTGAATTAGTTTTAAGAGTAGCTATACTTGAAGATTCGTGAATAACCATTTTCTTAAATTAAAGTTGCAACTGGTCGTCATCGGGACAAAAATTTGTGCGACCGGCAAATTCAACAATCATAAATGGAGCAAAGAGATTTTCTAAAGGATCAGATTGAACAAATGGGGAAAGTCCTGGCTAGAGTACTGGCCGATTTTTTCCACATGAAAAATGACAATAATGCGTCAGAAGGAGTTGAGATTGCTAACCAGCACTTACGTGAAAAAATCGATATCGACATTGTAAAATTGACAGGTCTGAATAAAGGAGAATTAGTGGACTACTGCATGAATCGGAATCTTACCGCTGATCATCTAGAGTTTCTGGCCGAATACTTGAAGGAAGCCGGATTGGCAGAAAGTAGTTCAGATAAACAAGGAGCGAAAAAATATTGGCTCACAGCAATTGAACTTCTGGAGATAGGGAATGAGATATCACGAGTCATTTCATTTGAAGGGTTGAATAGAAAAATTGAAATAGAAGGCCTCTTGAAGGGCCATGTAAATTCTTGAAAGACTTATCTTTGCTTCGTCATACTTTTGGCTAGGTGACACTTGCTAAAATTTAGCGCCGAAGTTTACTTAGCCGAAGGAATGGCGTTTAAAAGCGCACTATAAATAACCTTAGTGCTCATTGTATGAAACTATGCGCTCCGCAGGGTATTCACCCTGCGATCCTCAAGAGGAATCTGCCACAACTTCTTGACCAGCCTCTGGCTTGATCCGAATTCTGCTCTGCTGCGAAATCTTTGCTTCGCTGGGTATTCACCCTGCCGAATCTAAGCCTCACAGCTCTCAGTTTGCAACCACTACTGCGTAGCTCACCAAATCCAAGGCTTGGTGCCCTTTGCGAAAACTTAGCGCCTTTGCGGTTAAAAGCACATAAAAAACTCACTTCAACCCACTGAATTCGCAACCGAGAACAAAATCAAACCCCAAGTTTCTTAATTTGAATGATTTTCATCCGGTGTAAACCTCTCATTATTAAATAGGTCGGATCAATTTCATGCCACCTTACTCCTCCAAAATTAGGATTGCTGCTTCTTTTATGGTGATTGTTGTGGTAAGCTTCGCCCATCATCAAAAAGTCAAAAGGAAGAAAATTCTTTGAGGTATCCTTAAGTTTGAAATTCATGTATCCGTATATATGGGCAAACCAGTTTATAATAGCACCGTGAATGGGAGCCATTAAAAATACGATAGGTAGCAATAACCATTGCCACCAGGCCGTGGTGAAAAAATAAAAGAAGGCCACATATCCTATTCCCCACAGCACTCTGGAAAGCATCGAACTGGCAAACAAATCAAAGCTCTTCCATTGGGGTATGTCGGTCGTAAATTGCTCTTCAACCTTAATCCGGCCTCTATTTATATCCTGGTAAACTTTCTTTGTCTTCCACATCATTGCAAAAAGGCTCTTGTCGTATTTGGGGGAGTGAGGATCTTTTTCGGTATCCGCGTAAGCATGATGTATTCTGTGCATAACGCCATAACCATAAGCACTCAGGTAACTGCTCCCTTGAAAAATCCAGGTTAAAACGTAGGTAACTTTCTCCATAAATTTTGACATGGTAAAAGTTTGATGCGCTGAATACCTGTGAAGGAAAAAAGTCTGGAAGAAAAGACCTCCATACCAAAGCACTAGAATGAATATAATTATTGCCATTTTTAAATACGTTTGTTAATTTAAATTGATCTGGAGCGATTGTCCTTCTTCAGTTTTTAATAGAGCTGATTGAATCCTCTACAAATTAACATGAAAAGCCCATAACTGTTTTGGCTTGCAGCGCATTTTATTTCTGGAAGTTTATGAATCGATTGGGTTTGACTCATTGCTGTTCAAAAAATGATCTGAAAAAGAATTACTTACACCCATTGAAATCAATCTTCTTTTTTGCTGCAGAATAGTCAATCTTCGATTGGGGAATAATTATATGCTGATCCCTTTTATTCATCACCTAACCAGATTGCGGCCACAAGTATTTGCTTTACAAAAAATCGAAACCGAAATCAGGGAAGGAGAAAATAAGAAAGGAAATCATGCGAGTGAATTGCTGATAGCGTTAGTTCGTTGCGGGATTTTTTAACCTGCCAAAGAAGTAGGTTGCACTTACATTTTTTGAAATCAAAGCCGAAAGTGGTTGAATTGATTATTTTCCTTTAATATAGAAGGCAGTTTAAGGATCAACCTCAATTCCAAAGGTTTTCTTGATTGATTCAAAAACTTAATTTTTTAAGTCACCTGTAACCTGTAAATTCGCGTTTTTAACCACCGAGTTTTTTTCATGTCGAAACAATTGAAACCTTCAACCCTAAAGGGTACGCGTGACTTTTTGCCAAATGTCGTTCAGCGGAGAAATTACATCTTCAACACCATTAAAACGGTTTTTGAACACTATGGCTATGAGCCAATCGAGACCCCGGCGATGGAAAATCTGGAGACCCTCACCGGGAAATACGGCGAGGAAGGCGATCGGTTGATTTTTAAGATTTTAGCCAGAGGGGAAGAGAAGTTATCGAACTAACGACTACTTCTCTGAAAAGAAGATGGCTAACCAACGGCAACCTTGTTGTAATCTTCGGAAGTGCCCTCCGCTACGACCTCACAGTTCCCTTTGCGCGGTTCGTAGTTCAGCATCAAAACGAACTCGCTTTTCCATTCCGACGGTATCAAATACAGCCCGTTTGGCGCGCAGATCGTCCCCAGAAAGGGCGTTACCGCGAATTTTTTCAATGTGATGCCGATGTAATCGGAACGGACTCGCTGCGCTGCGAAGTGGAAATTGTACAAATGCTCGACAATGTGTTTTCCAAACTCGACCTTCCGGTAGAGATAAGAATTAACAACAGGAAGCTGCTCACAGCGCTGGCCGCATACGTTGGCGAAGCCGATAAACTCATTCCCCTTACCATTGCCATCGATAAGCTGGATAAAATGCCGCTCGATAAAGTGTTAGATGACCTCGATGCTCAGGGCTTTTCCGCGGAAGCGCAAACCAAACTCAAAACAGTACTTGAAGCCGCCCGTGATTTGAAAGACAGCGAGGCGCTTATGAACCAAATGGATAAAGTCTTTGCCGGGAATTCTGATGGAGAGAAAGGGCTGGAAGAATTGCGGTACGTATTTTCGAAAGTGAAAATGCTCGGCCTTGAAACGGCTATGCTACGCTTTGATATGAGCCTGGCCCGTGGATTGAACTATTATACCGGAGCTATTTTTGAAGTGGTGCCGCTTACCGAACAACAAGTTGGGAGTATATCTGGCGGAGGAAGATACGACGATCTTACCGGTGTGTTTGGCATGCAGGGTATGTCTGGCGTAGGAATCTCATTTGGTGCCGACAGAATTTACGATTTGCTCGATGCCCGAAATGGTTTCCCAGCCGACCAAATTACAGGTACAGAATTGCTCTTCGTTTACTTTAGCGAAGCTGAAGCCGATTATTGTCATGAGTTGCTAGGCAACTTGCGCAAATCGGGCATTCGTGCAGAGCTATATCCGGATGCAGCCAAGATGAAGAAGCAAATGAAATACGCAAATGATAAGAAAATTCCATTTGTGGCTGTGGTAGGAGAAAATGAGATGGCCGCAAATTCGGTAACCCTTAAAAATATGGAAACAGGAACGCAGGAATTAATATCCAAAGGTGAACTTAAAAACCTAATCCGTAAGTAATGACCCATCAAATTTCGAATGACCATTTAACCATAGAAAGAGTAGCAGAAATTTTTTCACAAAAGGCCAGTCTGGAGCTTTCTGCAGGGGCCAGAGAGAGAATTCAGAAATGCAGGGATTTTCTCGATGATAAAATTGAGCGCTCGGAGAGTCCGATTTATGGAATCAATACCGGATTTGGCTCACTTTGCAACAAGTCTATTGGCCGGGAGAGCCTGGAACAACTCCAAACCAATTTGGTGATGTCTCACGCTTGTGGAACAGGTCGCCCGGTGGATCAGCCGCTCGTTAAACTAATGCTTTTGCTTAAAATTCAAGGGCTTTCATATGGTCATAGTGGCATAAATGTGGCCACTGTAGAGCGACTTATTTGGTTTTTCAACAACGATATTTTGCCGGTGGTTTATGAACAGGGAAGCCTCGGTGCTTCAGGCGATCTAGCTCCACTGGCCCACCTCGCTCTTCCATTGCTTGGCCTTGGTGAGGTATACATCAATGGAATAATTACTCCTACAGCCGAGGTCTTAAAAAGCCATCAATTAGAACCCATTACGCTGCGCTCGAAGGAAGGTCTGGCCCTTCTAAACGGAACGCAATTTATGAGTGCTTATGGAGTGCATACCCTTATAAAGGCCGAACACCTGCTCGATGTAGCAGATATTACGGCCGCCGCTTCGCTTGAAGCATACGATGGTCGGAGTGAACCTTATAAAGATGAAGTACACGCTATCAGACGCCACGCAGGTCAGCGAAAAGTTGCTAAAAACATACGAAGTATTCTCAGCGATAGCAAAACCTGGCCAACGAATAAGCCTCACGTGCAAGATCCGTACAGTTTTCGCTGTGTGCCGCAGGTTCACGGGGCTTCTCGCGATGCCATCGCCCACGTTAAGAGCGTTTTTGAAAATGAAATCAATGCAGTAACCGATAATCCTACCGTTTTTCCCGATTCCGACGATATTATTTCTGCAGGTAATTTTCACGGACAACCACTCGCCATTTCACTCGATTATTTGGCAATAGCCATGGCCGAGATCGGCAGCATTTCTGAAAGGAGAACTTATAAGCTCGTAGGAGGAGAACGCGGTTTGCCGGCTTTTTTGGTCGCTAATTCCGGATTGAATTCCGGTTTTATGATTCCGCAATATACTGCTGCCAGCATTGTGAGCAAAAACAAACAGCTTTGCACTCCTTCATCGGTTGACACAATCGACTCAAGCAATGGACAGGAAGATCATGTGAGCATGGGTGCCAACGGAGCCGTAAAAGCCGCTGAGATAGTAGGGAATGTTGAAACTGTTCTTGGTATTGAATTGCTTAACGCCATGCAGGCCATAGATTTACGCGGAATTGAAGGAATGGCCTCGACCATTACATCAATTCATCTAGAATTTAGAAAACAAGTAGCCTTTCTCAAGGAAGACTGCGAATTATATCCACTTATTTCAAAATCCAAAAAATTTGTCGCAGACCTCGATGCAAGAAAGTGGATCAGTAAGCACTGAGCCAACTAAGTTCTTAAGGGTACTGTGTGCACTTTCGGGTGTGAATGCCCTGTATGGAATAATTACCGGATTGAGCACAGCGATTTCACCTCCCGACGTGGATGATACCTTTATAAATGATCTTTTTGGGCAGCTCGAAGAGTTCGAACTTCCCATTGCTGATCTTTCGGATGAAGTGAAGGAATACTACTTAAATTTAATGCTCGACCTAGGAAATTTTGGAGCGGCCAATTTCCTGTTTTTTGCCGTTCAGCTAATTGGTGTTATTATGATTTATCGCTTAAGCCGAATTGGATTCGTGCTTTACACCGTAGCTCAAATAGGGTTGGCAGCCACGCCTGTTATCTTCGCCAACTTCAATACTTTCGGTAAAATTACTTTTGCTATGACCCTCGTTTGGAATGCCATTTGGGTCGTTATGTACGCCACACAGCTAAAGCGTTTCCCAAAATGAAAATATATCTTTTTAGCGGTTTGGGAGCTGATGAACGGTTGTTCCAAAACTTAAAGCCTGTACCGGGCTATACTTATGTTCCATTGCCTTATGTGGCTCCGGCTTCCGCCAAAACACTGGCAGACTATGCCGATTTGATGATTGAAGAGTACCAATTTGAAACCCCCTGCATTCTGGGTGGTGTTTCGATAGGAGGAATGATAGCCCAGGAAATAGCGCAAAAGATAAACGCCGAGAAGCTGATCCTGATTTCTACCCTGCAATACAGCTATGAATTGCCAAAAATTTTCAAGCTCGGTGATAATATGCTGATGAAATCGCTGCTTGCTAAACCCATCCTGGAAGTGGTGGCAACAATCGGTGATAAGTTTACCATCAAATCGGAGAAGGGTAGAAAGCTATTTTACACGATGCTCTATGATTCGGACGGTGCATTTATGAAATTTGGTGCCGGCGTAGTATTGGGCTGGCAGCCTCCTGTCGCGAAAGTTCCTGTTATCAGGGTGCATGGCACCAACGACCGCGTTTTTCCGCTTTCGCGAATAAAAGAGTGCATTCCGATAAAAGGAGGCAATCATTTCATGGTTTTCGAAAAAGGAGAGGAGATAGGAGAGGTGTTGAAAAGGGAGTTGGGAACTTAACCGAGTCTAATTTTCATTCTTTTTTAACCGCAAAGAGGTGTGATATTATTCGCAACACCTAATTGCGCACTTGCATTGGGGAGTCTTCTTGGTAATTTTAAAGAAACGAGTTTTGTTTCTAACTTCCATAGAGGCTGATGATATGGCGCAGTACCCACGTTATTTCCATCGCTGCAAATGGTATTTTCGACTTATTACAATATATCTAGGTTATGCCTGTTTAAATGTGACATAATAGCTTTTCTGTAGCCTTATGAAGGCTGAAAATCTACAAATACCGATAGCTCCAAAATAATAAATAGTCAATAGACAAAAGACAAATTAACCTTAAGCTAATCTCGAAGACCGCTTATCCAGCGATCTTTACCATTCGTCATCTTTTTAAAATGAGGTTAAATAAGAAGCCGATATTTGCCACCGAAAACTAGACCTAACCTCTTACCGAAATTCTCTCATGCGCATTTTAACACTACTTTTTATCCTAATTAGTTCGGCACTTTTTTCTCAGGAAAAAGCTACTCTGAGTGGCTATCTCAAAGATGTGAATACAGGTGAAGGCCTTATTGGCGCGACAGTTTATGTTGACGAGATAAAATCGGGAACTACGACGAATGTTTACGGATACTACGCCATTTCGCTACCCGTAGGTACTTACAACGTAACCTTTAATTTTCTGGGCTTTCAGGCCGATACACGCCAGATAGAATTACTAAAAGATCAGGTTCTTAATCTTGAAATGCAACCTGACCAAAAAATGCTGCAGGCCGTTGAGATAACAGCCGAAAAAGATAATCAGAATGTCACCAGCATGGATATAGGTGTTGAGAAGATGGATTCGAAAATGATAAAGGGTATTCCCCAGTTTATGGGTGAGGTGGATATTATCAGAAGCATTCAGCTACTTCCGGGTGTTTCGACAGTGGGTGAGGGGGCTACAGGGTTTAACGTCCGCGGTGGTAATATTGATCAGAATCTTATTCTTCTCGATGAGGCTACGGTGTTTAATTCATCACATCTCTTCGGGTTTTTCTCTGTCTTTAATGCAGATGCAGTAAAAGATCTCACTCTATTCAAGGGAGGTATTCCTGCAAAATATGGTGGCCGACTCTCAAGTGTTTTGGATGTGCGTCAAAAGGAAGGCAACAGCAAGAAATTTGCGGGAAGCGCCGGCATTGGTCTCGTTTCTAGTCGACTAATGCTCGAGGGCCCTATCGTCGAAGACAAGGTTTCATTTATGGTTGCCGGGCGCAGATCTTATGGTGATCTTCTTTTACCTATTTTCAATGAAGATTTTAAAGGCGATCAGCTATTTTTTTATGATGTAAATGCTAAGATAAATTATAAAATCTCAGACAAAGACCGCCTTTACCTTTCGGGTTATTTCGGAGCCGACAGATTTAGGTTTGGCAATGACTTTCAGAGCTATTGGGGAAATACTACAGCAACCTTGCGCTGGAACCACCTGTTTGGCCCTAGGCTATTCTCAAACTTCTCGGCCATCTACAGCGATTACAATTATTCTCTCGGTGTGCCGGAAGGCAATCAGGCTTTTGAATGGAAAGCGGGAATTCAAAATACCAATGCAAAGGCAGATTTTACTTTTTTCCCCAATCCCAATAATACCGTGTCCTTTGGTGTAAACAGTATTTTTTACAACTTCTCACCCGGTAATGCACAAGGACTTGGAGATGTAACCATTTTTGATCAGGTTAAGGTTCAGAGCGAGCAAGCGACAGAACTGGCGGTTTACATTTCTAAGGAGCAGAGTATTACACCACTCTTATCAGTTCAGTACGGATTGCGCTATAGCTATTTCATGAATTTAGGTGCGCGTGATGTTTTCCTTTATACTGATGGAAACCCTACCTCGGAAGAAGCCATTATTGACACGAAAACTTATGGTAAGGGCGAGATAATAAAAGATTACGGAGGCATTGAACCCCGATTGGCTGTGAATTATACCTTTTCAGAAAAGACTTCGGTCAAAGCCGGATACAATAGAATGCGTCAATATCTCCACCTGGTAAGTAATACAACTGCCGCCACGCCTCTCGATATCTGGACTCCTGCAGGTAAATATGTTAAGCCCGCAACTGTCGATCAGTATTCTCTGGGGTACTTTAGAAATTTTGGTAATAATACTTATCAGGCTTCCGTCGAAGTGTATTTCAAGCAATACAGGGATTTGCTGGACTATAAAAACAATGCCCAGCTTCTTCTCAGTGAACATATCGAAACAGAGTTGCTTCAAGGCGATGGTAGAGCCTATGGACTGGAAATTCAGATTGAAAAGGTAAAGGGTGATCTTACAGGTTGGATAAGTTACACCTTGAGCAGAAGTGAATTACAGGTTCAAGGTATTAACAACGGAGATTACTACCCATCAAACTATGATAAGACCCACGATATTACCGTTGTTGCACAATATAGTCTGAGTGAGAAATGGCAATTTGGCGGAAACTTTACGCTTATGACCGGCCGCCCCATTACCTATCCCGATTCGCGCTACGTGTATGAAGGTATTACCGTGCCAAATTACACCAATCGGAATGGTGCACGAACACCCTCCTATAATAGACTGGACCTCTCGGCTACATTAACCCCGCAAAAGAAAAAGGATAAGGTATTGTTCTTTATCAACAGACCTGATAGTTGGCAGAGTTCTTGGACTTTCTCAATATACAACGCTTATGGACGCAGAAATCCATATAGCATTTTCTTCAGACAGGATGAAGATAATCCACAAATTACAGAGGCTTACAGACTCAGTATTTTTGGTTCTGTGATACCCGGGATAACCTACAATCTTACTTTTTAATAATGCTTAGTATGAAACGATCTTTTAAACTCCTTTTTTTAGCCTGTTTTGCTTTCGGGTTAACATCTTGTGAAGATAAAATAGAATTGGATTTACCGGAAGGTGAGACCTTTCTGGTGGTAGAAGGCTGGATAACCAATGAGGCAGGCCCTCAAACGGTGAAACTTACTTATACCTCTCCCTACTTTAGCGATTCCGATCAACCCGTAGCTTCCGGAGCTACTGTGATTTTGAAAGACGATGAAGGCAATGAATTCTTAATGGAAGAAACGGAATCGGGAATATACAAGTACAACGATGCCGGAACAATCGGTCGCTCTTATCAGCTTCTGGTAAATCTGCCTGAAGGCGATTATTACGAATCTGATTTTGAGTTACTACAGGAACCGGTGCCGATAGACTCGATTTACTGGCGACTTTCTGAAGATGAGCCAGACCCCGATAATGACGAGAATCCGGATGATATTTACGATGTTCTTATCAATACCTATGAACCGGAAGGTCGTGGTGATCACTACCAGTGGCGTTCATTTTTGAATGGAGTGGAAGCGCGTGATCCCTTTGATATTTTTACGACGGATGATCAATTGGTAGATGGTGGACCGATTCCGGAATTCAACGTTACGGATGAGCTCTATTCGGCGCCCGACACGGTAGTAATTGTGCAAGAGCACATTTCGAAAGCGGCCTATGAATTTTTATCTCAGTTGCAAAGCCAAACCGCTTTTGTGGGTGGACCCTTCGATACACCGCCGGTTCCTATTTTGGGTAATTTGCACAATCGCTCTAATCCCGGGAAGGATGCACTGGGCTTTTTTGGCGCTGCCGGAAGAGACCGGGCCACTGTTATCGTCGGGGAATAGGGTAGTAGGAATCGATCATTCGATACCACCCGATTTTACATTATATTTGCCCCTATGAACCGTATCTTACTTTTTCTTTTTCTCTCGACTGGTTCTTTGTCTTTTGCACAAAGCACCGGATCCTATTCCTTTGCGGTTATGCAATACCGCGGTGGCGGTGATTGGTACGCCAATCCAACGGCCCTGCCAAACCTCGCGGAATTTTGCCGTGAAGAACTAAAAATGGAAATTGGCGAAACTGAATTTGTAGATGTGGGTAGCCCCGACCTTTTTAATTATCCATTTGTACATATGACCGGCCATGGAAATGTGGTATGGAACGGAAACGACCAGGCCAATTTACGTGCGTATCTTATGGGAGGTGGCTTTTTGCATATCGATGATAATTTTGGGATGGATCCCTTCATCCGCGGTCAGATAAAACAACTTTTTCCCGATAAGGAATTAATAGAAGTACCTTTTGATCACCCTATTTATCACCAGAAGTATAATTTCCCTAAAGGGCTGCCCAAAGTTCATGAGCATGATGGCCTGCCCCCACAAGGCTTTGGAATTTTTGATAATGGAAGCCTTGTGCTTTTTTACACCTATGAAAGTGATCTGGGTGATGGCTGGGAAGATCCAAGCGTGCACAATGACCCGCAGGAAATCCGTCTGGAGGCACTTCAAATGGGAGCGAATATTGTTCAGTATGCCTTTACAGGAGAGGGAGACGTTGAAAGTCCCTAGTGTTATAGCAAGTCGATGCCCACCTTTAGTAAAGATTCCTTAAATTGATTTGCCGACATTTCGATAGAGCTGTTCTTCTCTAAATAAAAAAAACTGTTATTGGTAAGCTAGATTTAAGATTCAATCAAAATAGAACCCCGGCAGCAAATACTCCGGCAGTTTCTGTTCGCAACCTATTTTTTCCCAGCAGAACCGGCTGAAATCCATTCGCCCTCGCATTCTCTACCT
This sequence comes from uncultured Cryomorphaceae bacterium, assembly GCA_963748925.1. Classification (GTDB taxonomy): domain Bacteria; phylum Bacteroidota; class Bacteroidia; order Flavobacteriales_D; family Cryomorphaceae; genus Cryomorpha. Next base: position 129,365 of record CAVVKG010000006.1, read on the forward strand.
CCTCAGAGGTGAAATCACCTTCGGGACCAATCAATATTAGTACTTCATCGCTGGGATTACCAGTTAGGAAATCTCTGATATCGATTCGTGCAGTATCAGCTTCATCGCAGTGAGCCACGAGCTTTAATGCGATGCTTAAAGCAAATACTTCAGAAATAGGGGTGAGCTGTTCAAGAACTGGTAAGTAGGTTCTCATGCTTTGCTTGGTCGCTGCGTGGATGATACGCTCCGCTCTGTCATGCTTAAACCTGGGCCGTTCTGTTCTCTTCGAAACCATCGGAATGATACGGTAAACGCCTAGCTCAGTAGCTTTTTCTAGAAACCACTCAAAACGTGACGGGTTTTTGGTTGGAGCAATAGCAATTGTCAGTTTGGGCAAAGGAGATTCGAATGTTTGAGTAGAGAGTACAGTTACAACAAGCTCCTTTTTGCCAACCAGCTTCACCTCGCAATGATATCGGTTTCCTTTTCCATCGCCGATTAAAATCTCTGACCCTGCAACTATCCGAAGTGACTTTATGGCGTGACGGCTCTCATCTTCATTGAGAATGCCGGTAACAGGATTAAAAGTAGGATCTAGAAAGTAATGCACGTCCAAAATTAAAAAAGCCACAACAACCTGAAGATTATTGTGGCAATTATTTTAGTTGATCTTTAACACTTATATTCTCACTTCACTCCGGAAGTGAAATTATTCGCTGTCGATTATACCTTTTCTCTAATAACAGGCGACGCCTGCATTATCTCGTCGCTCACACCTGCCTCAAATTTCTTGAAGTTGTTGATGAATTTCTGAGCGAGTTCATTTGCTTTATTATCATAAGCATTGGCATCTGACCAAGTATTCTTTGGGTTCAATATTTCTGAAGGAACGCCTTCACATTGCGTTGGCATTGCCAATCCAAAAAATTCGTGATACTCAAACTCTGCGTTGTCAAGTTGTCCGCGCATTGCAGCGTGAATCATCGCCCGGGTGTATTTCAATTTAATCCGGCTTCCGGTTCCATAAGCACCGCCAGACCAACCTGTATTTATAAGCCAAACATTTACCTTGTGCTTTTTCATTCGGTCGGCAAGCATTTCTGCATACTTTCCTGGGTGCAAAGGCATAAATGGAGCTCCAAAACAAGCTGAGAATGCAGATTGTGGTTCAGTAACACCAGCTTCAGTTCCGGCTACTTTTGCGGTATATCCTGAAATGAAGTGGTAAGATGCCTGTCCGGGAGTCAATTTTGAAAGAGGAGGTAAGATTCCGGAAGCATCTGCCGTAAGGAAGAAAACATTCTTTGGGTTGCCGCCTCTTGAAGGCTTCACCGCATTGGAAATGTGTTCAATAGGATAGCTTACACGCGTGTTTTCAGTCTTGCTTTTATCGCTAAAATCCGGCTCTGAAGAATCTTCTTTAAAGACAATGTTTTCTAATAACGCGCCAAACTTAATAGCGTCATAAATCTGAGGTTCCTGTTCCTGTGTAAGGTTAATACACTTGGCGTAGCAGCCACCTTCAAAGTTAAATACGCCATCATCTGCCCAGCCGTGCTCATCGTCGCCAATAAGTCCGCGATCAGGATCAGACGAAAGGGTTGTTTTACCCGTGCCTGATAGCCCGAAGAAAACGGCGGTGTCGCCCTCAGGTCCTACATTGGCTGAGCAGTGCATGGAAAGAACATTCTTTTGGTGCGGAAGCACAAAATTCAGAATGCTGAAAATTCCTTTCTTGATTTCGCCGGTGTACTTCGTACCACCTATGATTGCCATCTTGCGAGTGAAGTTTAGGATGGCAAAATTGCTTTGGCGCGTCCCATCTACTTCAGGGTCTGCAAGAAAATCGGGTGCGCATATTACGGTCCATTCCGGATCGTTTTCTAAAATTTCTTCTTTGCTAAGGCGCAGAAACATGTTGTCAGCAAACAAATTGCTCCACGGCAATTCTGTGATAACACGAAGGCGCGTGCGGTATTCGTCGTGGTCGCATACGGCACAGTCTTTTATAAATACATCGCGATTGGTAAGGTAGGCCGACATGCGATCAAATAATTTGTCGAACTTTTTAGCGTCAAATTTAATGTTGATATCTCCCCACCACACCGCATCGCGGGTAATGTCGTCTTCAACAATAAACCGATCCTTCGGCGAGCGTCCGGTAAACTCTCCCGTATCCACTGCCAGTGCTCCGGTGTTTGACAAAATTCCCATGCCTTGTATTATTGTTTCTTCTACAAGCTCGGCGGGAGTAAGATTCCAAAATGCGTTTGACACATTCTGAAGGCCCAAATTACTCAGGTCGTTGTTCTTTGGAACTATACCGTAATGATTCATTTGTGGGTATTTAATTGCATCTAAATTTAAGCGGCAAAGTTAAGGCTTTTTTAAGCCAAAAGACAGTTTTTTTAGTCGCTTTATTGAATTAATATCGACATATAACTGATTGATCACTAGTTAGATTAAAAATTTTTTTCTCTAATTTGCTTAGTGTTTAATTGACACTTTTAGAGCGTTGAAGCGATACTCCAAGTATAACCCAACCACTTATGAGCAGTACTCCGCCTAATGGGGTAATAGGGCCAAGGAGAGCGGCCAGTGACTCAATATGTAACACACTCTTGAGCGCGAGCAAATAGATGGAAAAACTAAAAAGTGCGATCCCTCCAATAAAAAACAGAGCTATCCTGGCTCGCGATTTGTCTGAGATAAATCCTTCAGGAATACTCATCACGATAAGAATGGCAAGGCTGTGCCAAACCTGATATCTTACAGCTGTTTTGAATGAATCGAGCTGATCTTCGCTCAACAGACTCTCAAGCGCATGGGCACCCATAGCGCCTAGTATAACCGCTATTGCCATGGAGAAAGCAGCTATCGAGAGATAGGTTTTTTTCATGAACCAAAAGTAGTGTATTTAAGCCGTTTAATAGGGAGAAGGAGAGGTTTAAAATATGGTAAAATGGAAGTTGGTTTTCGAATGGAAATTTAGTTAGTCCCCTCTATTCTGGGTTTGAATATTTTGAAGTTGTCCATGAGTCAAGGGTACTTTAAAGGCTTGTCGTTTAATTTCTATAAAGGTCACTGTCATTCGTTTCCTGTTTACAAGAATTATTAAACAAAAAAAGCCCCGCATTGCGGGGCTTCGTATCATTTAAAAACGACGAACTTTAGTTCTTCATTTTGTCCATTTCTTCATTAAAAGTTTCTTTAAACTTCTCGTAGTCATAATCAATCTTAAGTCGTTCATCACTTCCCAGACGCTCATTCATAGCCGAAATCAAATCCTGACCGCTGAGTTCAAGAGCTACATAATATTTGTAATTCCCTGAATCAGTAACTTTCACAGCCTTTTGACAGATGGTCTTAGTACCTTTCAGTTCTTGATTAATAACTTCCCTTGTTAGGCCTTCAAATCGCTCTTCTACTTCTTCTTTGTTATTCATCTCACGTGAGTTAACATAGTTGTCTATGGTGCCTTTTATCGTAGTATTGATTGCCGAAGCCAAGTCAGCACGAGCATTGCTCAAGGCTTTCTTTTTGGCTGTGGCCTGATCCATACTTTCGCCAAGTCCATTGGCTCTGAAAAATTCAGCATTGCTGAAATATTCTTCTCCGGCGCAATACTCGTTGATCAGGACTTCGCCTTCGGGAGCTTGCGCTTCTTTATTCTTCTTACAGCCGGTCATTATAGCTATTGATAAAAAAGCTAAAAAAGCGGTCCGGCCAAGTGTCGGGATGTTTAGTCGTTGTACATTCATGATGGTTTGTTTTAATTATTTGTTATTAGTTGCTTTAATGCTTAAGAGCGCTTTCGCTCAATTGAGTTTTCAGAAATCGTGCCAAAATAGTAAACGTCTTAAAATAAGTCATTTACAATTGGTCTCATGAGTTCTGATTCTATGTTTCGTGTTAGGTTTTGGTATGCTTTAAGACCTGCTTTGGTATAATCCAGGTCAACTCCTTTTAAGTTGTTTTTACTCACTTTGTAACGGCTTTCGCCAGATTTGGCATCTGTGAAATCAATATTTACCGTAAGGTGACTTGTATTAAATCCTTGTGAGCTGCCCGCTTTTTTGGTGTCGGAGTTAATCTTTAAAATCAAATCGGCATCAGCCTTTGTATTTACAAAACGAACCCCACGCCGGCTCAGGGAAGTCATAATGGCTGAGGTCAGAGGTGTTCCATTTATTGTTTCCCCCAGATTCTCCTCTTCAGAAATTATGTAAATAGCCGGTGGCATATAGATTATCGGCTTTTGAATCTCTCCACCCCGCATGGTTTCGGTAAGCCTTTGCATAAACTTATCGCTTGCAAAGGGCTCAAAAAGACTTTCGGTATCCAGAAATATGCGAATAGAATTGTTTGCTCGTTCTTTATCGGCTTCCACGACAGCTACTTCGGCTCTTCCATCGGCATTTGTCGTAAGCTTACCGCGAATAATTCCATAGGTGCCAAAATAGGTGTATGCCAATGGAACTGATTCTTGAGGCGCTTCGTCGAGAGCAGTTACCAAAACACTGGCAGTAGATTTAAAACTGTTTTGGAAGTTGAGTACAATCGGGTTGTCAACCGTTATTCTCAAATCATTTAAGTGCTCCTTGAGTCCGGTGAAAAGGGTGTTATCGAGAAGAATGGTCTGTCCCTGGTAATCTACCTTGTTCTCTTCGTTCCAGAAATCTTCAATAGCCTGGAGGCCTCGAAGGTAGTAATCTGTTGCTACGGCATATCGCCCGTTATTTTTTGCTGCTTCGGCTTTCGCCAAAAAGTCCAGTCCTAATTCCTGAGCTGAATTCTTTTTTCGCAAAATGGCATCGGTATAGGTAGCTTTATTAAGCCGATAATATACCCAATAGCTCTTTCCATCTTCCCAGGAATCAACAATCTCGTAGTCTTCCAGGTCTAAATCGCTTTTTGTACGAATAGTTTCGCGGAATTCCTGTTCGAATTTATATTCTCGTTCCAGAGTATAAAGCAGCGAATTGGAATTCACATTCACCTTTATTTCTGACGCTAAGTCGCTTAAAGCATTTTCTTTTGCCGCGCGTTGATAATTGGATCCAACCGTTTTGGGAGCTACACCTATTCCTACATAATATGCTGAGGTAATAGGACGGCTATCGACCCACCCGGGCGGGGGAGGAGCAGTTTCTAATGCGGCAGTTTGTTTTTTAGAACCGCAGGAAAGAAGTATGAATAGGCTTAGTAACCAGTAGAATCGGGTCATTGATTATTTATCTGGTTAATTAAATCGCTAGACAATGACTGAGCCACTTCTGTATAAGCTTCGTTGGCAAGTTGGTCAACAGTCTTGATTTCACGGGGAGCACGCATAAGTGCAATAAGCTCTTTTCTTTCGCGATTTGAGGTTTGCACCCCATCTTTATTGGCAGGATACAAATTGGTTACCTCGCCGGGATAAACGCCGTAATAAACGTTAGAATCCATTTTCTTGTTAACCACTTTTGAGAAAAGAACCTCTCCCGATTCTAGTGAGATTGCTTTGTATTGGAATGACAAGGTTACCTCATTGGAACTGTAGTACTCCTTGTAAGTAACGGCTTTGTAACGTGTTTCGTAATAGTTTTTGTCTTCTTCCTTGTTGTATAGCTTTACCTGGTATCCTTCATATGCATCTTTTTCGCGCACATTCATTCTTCCTTTTTTGGGAGTGTAAGACAGCAGGGTGCCGGTGATAATGGCTTTGGCTCCCAGAAGATTTCCGACCTGAGCAGCTGTTTGCTCATTTACAATTCCGCTCAGGCTCAGGCGTTGCTCGCGCATAATCATCTCCATGTTGTCGCGCTCTATAATTTTGAGGAAAGGGTCTTTAATTTGCGAAAGGTCGGTAAGCACAAATGCCTGAATCCGTTTTTCCATATCACGGTGTCCGCTTGCATTCTCAAATGGAACAACAGCTACAGGATACTGGCCTTTGTCCAAACATTCGTTTCTTAAAATCCCTACATCCTTATAATTGGCATCGGCTCTGTAAACAGCATCAAATTCGTAGTAAGCACTGCGGTAATTCTGTTTGTCGAATAATTCGGTTGCTCTCAGGTATATAGGTTCATTCTGCGATACATTTTTAAGCTCTGAAACATCTTTATAATTGGGTTCCAATCGGGTGATTTCAGCAAATAAGCTATTGGCTTCGTCAAATTTCTTTGCAGCCATAAGGTCGTTACCTTTATTGTACAGATCCTTGACATACAGAGTCTTCACATCATTGTAGTCGTTAAGGATGTAGTCTGGTGTGCGAAGCGAAACGCCTAGCCGCTCCACCTTTTCGCGGTAAGCAGAAGCATCCTGATAGGCGTAAACAGCTTTTTTATTCTCAGACATGGCCTTGGCCTTGGTGAAATCTGCAAGCTTATCATCTAGTACCTTCTGCGCCGTAGATGTAAGTCCAATCCGGGCATCTACATTGTTTCGATTCTTAACGAGCGAATTGTAATAAAACAAAGCCGCATCATTGTACAGTCCTGCTTCTTGAAGCTCGGCGCCTTTTTTAGCCAGTCCTTTTGATCCATTACAGCCTGCCAGAAGAACGATTGAGCAGAGTATCGACCAGAAAAGTAGGGTGGCAGTATGGAATCTGTTTTTGAACATGGTTGAAGGTGTAACGAATGTAAATTATGAAAGCCTATCTTACAAGCTACATGCCAAAATTAGTATTGAGAGTTTTACATACGTGGTGTTGAAAAAGAAGTTCACCTTATTTTTTTCCTGTCTTTGTAAAGTGTTCTACCTTCGCCGAAGCTTAATAAAAAAGCGCATAATGATGAAGAAGATTTTAGTAATTGGAGCTGGTAGATCGGCCATAGTTTTGATAGATTATTTGCTTGAACACGCTGCCTCAGAAAAATGGCATATCACCGTTGCTGATACCAATGTGGCGCAAGCCAAAAAGATGATCGGCGATACCAACGCAGCATCGGTGGTAGAGCTTGATGCTACTTTAGACGCCAAGCGTGCAGCCCTTATTGAGAAGCACGACTTGATCATAAGTATGCTTCCAGCTTTTCTTCATATGCTTGTTGCAAAAGACTGTTTATCACTAAGTAAAAACCTGGTTACGCCAAGCTATATTTCTGAAGATATGCGTAAAATGGGTGATAAAGTGAAGGAGGCCGGCCTTGTTTTTTTGAATGAGCTGGGTGTTGATCCCGGGATAGACCATATGAGTGCTATGCGGTTGCTCGACCACATGCGCGAAGAGGGAATGGAAATTACTTGCTTTGAAAGCTTTACCGGTGGATTGGTCGCTCCCGAGAGTGATGATAACCCATGGAATTACAAATTTACCTGGAACCCGCGAAATGTTGTGCTCGCAGGGCAGGGCGGGGCAGTGAGATTTAAGCACAATGGCAAGTTTAAGTACATTCCTTATCAGAGATTGTTTAGACGAACAGAGGTGATTGATATTCCCGGATACGGTCTTTTCGAAGGTTATGCCAATAGAGACTCTTTGAACTACAGACAATTGTATAACCTCGAAAATGTCCCCACCATTTACCGTGGCACACTTAGACGAAAAGGTTTTTGCCGGTCGTGGGATGTTTTTGTTCAAATGGGAATGACCGATGATTCTTTCGTGATGGAAGATAGCATGAATATGACCCATCGTGAATTTGTCAATAGCTTTTTAAAGTACAATGAGCACGATAGTGTAGAACTTAAGCTAATGCATTACATGAAGCTAGATCAGGATGGTGACGTTATGGATAAGCTCAAATGGATTGGGATTTTTGACAACGAACCTATCGGCTTGGAAAAACCGGGCACACCGGCACAGATTCTTCAGAAAATTCTTGAGAAAAAATGGTCACTCAAACCAGATGACAAGGATATGATTGTGATGTGGCACAAAGTACGTGTACGTGCCAATGCCGGTGCAGAGGAAAAAGAAATTCACTCAAGCATGGTTGTAATAGGCGATAAGGATCCGCGCACCGCGATGGCAAAGACCGTAGGGTTGCCTATGGCGATTGCTGCGAAAATGCTTCTAAACGGTACAATCACAACCCCCGGGGTTCACGCTCCCGTTACAAAAGACATCTACGAACCCATTCTGAAGGAGCTGGAAAGTTTTGGGATAGAATTTCAGGAAAGGGAAGTGCCGCTTCATGAGCAGAAATTTGATTGATGGCTCTGCGCTACTCTCCCGATTGATTACAGTGTTAAAATATTTTAATCGATTTATAATCATCGATATATAGTCTTCAATTAAGGCTATTGTTTAAGTTTATTCAAATCCTCGGCAGACTTAGGTAGAGCTAGTTCTGCAATCTGACCAAAGAGAGGTACTTTCTGAATAGCCGGAAATAGAGCGGGAGGTTGGGAAGCAAATCAGGCTCATGCTTTAGACTTCACAGATATTCCTGTGAGCTGCGCGTTAAATGAGATTGTGCGCTGCCTCCGGAAAATCGTGGGATGATGTATGCCGGAATAAATCCATGTTTAACGTTATCACCTAGTAAAGAAAAAGCTACTAAAATAGGCCAATCCTTTATTAAAATAATTAGCCTACTGATTTCTTCGTTACGTGAGAACGCTTCCTTTAGGGTTAGTTGCTTATTGCGTGAGACGCTGCTTCGTAATGGTGCTGAGTTGCTTGTTGCCTATTGATTTCTTCGCTACGTCAGAACGCTTCGCTTAGTTGCCTATTGGAAGGTGATTGCCTTAAGGAAGAACCACTGAGGCCAATCCGCCTGGTGTTTCTGAGAGATTTGGAAAGCTTAGAGTGCCATCTTCATTTTCAGTCTCCATATTAAAGGACACATCGCCATAGATAGCGGCGAATAGTGCATCTCCTGAGCTGAGTCCCAGACTTGTGAACCAATCGTTATCAAATGTCTGGCTGATATTCGCGCTGGTTGTAGAAAAATACTCCTGGTAGATATAATCTTCAGGTGAAACATTTTCGTCTTCACCGATGAAAATGCGGTAGCCTTTCGCCTGACCCGTTGGAGGTGGTGCAGGTTGCATAGTTGCATTGAGATCCAGTGAATAAATGGTGTCATCACCAAGTGGGGTAGAATTCAGAATAAGTTCAAAATCCTGGAAGTCGGTAAGGGGTAATTTTGTGATCGTAACAGATGGTAGTTGTTGAAAAAGATTGTCAATCGGATAATTCGGATTGGTGTAGCTAAGTACTATATTGTCGTGAACAATAGTACTATATCCCGCTTTGCTGTAAGTAATAGTATAGGTCCCGATTGGGGCGCCTGCCAGTTGCCAGCTTCCTACGTTGTTGGCGGTAACTTCAAATTCTCTAAATCCAACTTCAAGCAAAACATTGATTCCACCTCTTTCTTCATAAAGCGGTTGCTGAAATTCGTTTTGAACATTGATTTTGCCTTTGATGCCTGAACCTTCTCCAAATTTAGGTTGGTCGTCGTCGCCGTTGCAACCCGCTAGAATAGAAGCTATTAAGATGAAAAAGAAAGCATGAGTTCTTGCTGCTGCCATTAAGAAAAATTCAAATAATTTGTCGCAAGATAAAACAATTCTCGCTATGTATTTTATTCTCTTTAAAGATTATCGTATTCCTATTCTGAACGATACGCTGGGATTAGTAATAAAGTTTAGTCTTTTATCTAGAAATTAAGGTAGAAATCTCGGGTTAACTCGCGGTAGTTTTCGCTGTAATTGTGCCTTCCTTCTTGCTCAATAATCAATTCTTCGACCCGGAATGATTCACTTTCCTGAAAGGCGTATTCGAAAAGAATTCGGTGGGCTGGTTTCTCGGGAGTAGGTCGTACAGAGCATATTCTATTGGGCAGAAGCCCGGTGCTTTCAGCAAACGCATCAAACTCTGCAAAAGTATCGATGGGATATATTCCGGCAATACGACCCTTATCGCTTAAAAAGGAGGCCGTTTCTACGAGTGCTTTCGGGTCGAGTTTGGAAATATGCCGCGCCATTGTTCTGTCGGAATCAGGCGCTTCAAGGGAGTTTGAGAAGAAGGGAGGGTTTGATACGATCAGGTCAAACTTTCTATCGGGTTTGAAGTCTTCAAGAGTGCATAACTCAAGTGCTAGTCGGTCGTTCCAGTCTGAAGCTTTGAAATTCTGCGAGGCATCAGAATAAGCGCGCTCATTTGGCTCAATAGCCGTAACATGAATGTGATTATTTCTTTGGGCAAGCATAAGCGCAATCAGGCCTGTGCCTGTTCCAATATCAAGCGCTGAGGTGATTTGGGTGCAATCACACCAGGCACCTAGCAGTACACCGTCAGTACCAACTTTCATTGGTGCCAGGTCTTGTCTTATGGTAAATCGTTTAAATGTAAAAGGTTTGCTCAAGCTTTATTAATATCCAGCAAATCTTCGGGCACTTCTATGTGTATGATTTTAGCCTTCTTATCTACCTGTTTCACAAAATTGTCAATAAGTGGTACCAGAATTTCATCATTATTCTGGATTATTTGTAGCAATGGATTGGTCGTATAGTCCAGCACTTTCTCAACGGTGCCTACTTCGCCTGCTACTTTATCTACTACCTTCATTCCCACTAAGTCGTGAAGGTAATATTCGTTGTCCGGTAATTTGGGTAATTCTCTAAGAGGAAGGTAAATATCATTTCCGGCCAACTCCACCGCGGACTGCTCATCGTTTACTCCTTCGATTTTGAGGTGAACAAAATTTTTATCTTTTAAATTCACCGTTTCCAGAAAGAAGGGGGTAAGCACTCCGTTTAACTCAACGAGGAAATGGTCAAGCCGTGCATATTTTTTGATGTCGTCCACATCAAAAAAGGCAATAAGCCCACCTTTAAAACCTTGAGTTTTGCTAATGTATCCCAGGTAGTAGCACTGATCTTTTGAAATTACCATTGCATTTGAAATTAAAAAACCCCTGACACTTCAGGAAAGCAGCCAGGGGTTTTAGTAATGAGATTCAAAAAATATTATTTTTTCTCTTCTTCTTTCTCTTCTTTAGCAGGAGCTTCCTCTTTTGATTCAGCTTTAGGCTCTTCAGCTTTCTTTTCTTCAGCAGGAGCTTCTTCTTTTGCTTCAGCTTTCTCTTCTTTGGCTTCGGCTTTCGGCTCTTCAGCTTTTTCCTCTGCCTTTTCTTCAGCTTTCGCTACGGTCTCTGCAGCTTCTTCAACGGTTACTTCCGGTTGTTTGCCTACAATTTCTTTAGCTTCTTCACTTGGAGTGTCGGCAACAGCCTCAGGAGTGTCAGTTGCTTCAGGAGCTTCTTCTTCAACTGGTTCCGGAGCATTTGCAGCAGCAATAGCAGCGGCACGTGCTTCTTTCTTCTCAGTTTCAGCTTTCATTCTTGCGGCAGCAGCCTCGGTTTCTGCAGAAGCAAGACCAGAGACTTTATTCTCTATTTTCTCTTGTTTCTCTTTCATCCATGCTTCGAAACGCTTCTCAGCTTCAGCTTCGTCAAAGGCACCTTTTTTAACCCCTTTTGCAAGGTGGTTTTTGTAAAGTACACCCTTATAACCCAATATAGCGCGGGCTGTATCAGTAGGTTGTGCTCCATGTCCGAGCCATTTTACTGCTCCGTCCACATCTACTTCGATGGTTGCAGGATCAGTATTTGGATTATAAAATCCAAGACGCTCAATGTACTTTCCGTCACGCGGTGCGCGAGCGTCCGCCACTACAATGTGAAAATAAGGTTTTCCTTTTTTTCCTTGGCGTTGTAATCTAATTTTTACTGGCATATGTTATTAATTGTTGTGGAGTACGAAACTCCTATCATTAATTTAGGGGCGCAAAGATCAACTTTTTATTTGAATTGTGGAAGTTTTTTTCAAAACACATAAAAAGAATTTCAAGGTTTCCGAATTTAAGGAATTTTGGAAATGGCAGAGGTGCAGGCATTTTAAAGAAGGATAGGGTTCTACATCGCTCATGGGGTTGCACGTCGGTCATAGAGTTTACATCGCTCATAGGGTTGCACATCGCTTCGGTTGTTGTTCCATCCCATGCTTTTATATTTCGCCCTGTTTATCTCAAGGAATAGAGATATTGACAAGGTTAACACAACCAAGCCCTGAAAGGGCGCCATATAAAAGCGATGGGTAAAACCCATCGTTACAATTCGGCATCAAACCACGAGCCCTGAAAGGGCGATATAATCTTTTTATCTCCCGATCAAAACCTCAAACAAACACATCCACACCACCCAAAAAATCTAAACCCCATGCAACCCTTTTAATCCAATTTGCATCTATATCTTCGGGTATGTAAAAATTCGGAATATTCTAAAACCCTATGAATGAAGAAACGCTCGTAGAAGCGTGTATTGAAGGCGACTACCGCACACAGAAAAAGCTCTATCAACTGTTTGCTCCGCAGATGATGGGAGTTTGTATGCGCTACAGCTCCAGTGTGGCTGATGCTGAAGACATTCTTCAGGAGGGATTTATCCGCGTGTATGGCCACCTCAATACCTATTCCGGAAAAGGCGCATTAGGCGGCTGGATAAGAAGAATTATGATCAATATGGCTTTGCAGCGTTACCGCGATAATAAGAACATGGAACTCGTGCGTCTCGAAGATAGCAGTATCCATCTTAGAGAAGTAAGCGAAGATGTGCTGAGCAGAATGAGCGCCGACGAGCTTATGGCCATTTTACAACAGTTGCCAATTGGTTTTAGAACCGTTTTTAACCTCTATGCCATTGAAGGTTATAAACACCATGAAATTGCCGCTCAACTGGGTATCACTGAAGGCACGAGTAAATCACAATATAGCCGTAGCAGGGCAATGCTACGTGAAATGATTGAAAAAGAAAATAGAATAGGTGGAAGGGCAATCTGAAAATAACAACCTGAACAAGAAATTCGAGAACTACTCGTATCCACCTGCGGATAAGAACTGGGATGCTATTTCTATGGGTCTTTCTTCGCGTGCAGGAGGGTTTCTTGGCGAAAAATTCTCGGGACACACCTATACGCCTTCTACGGATGTGTGGCGAGGTATAGAATCTACAATTCACCCTTTGAGGCGGAGGCGGGTGGCTGCCTGGTGGTGGTATGGCGCCGCTGCATCTCTCTTTATTTTAGCCGGTATTGTCTTCTTCTCCCGCTACCCTGACCCGGAGCAGAGATTTGCCGAAAGGATTGAGAACAGATCCATAGGTGATGACAGCTTAAAAACTGCAAATAGCAATAAAGGGTTGGAATCATCAAGCGTCACTGAATCAGATTCTTCTGCTCCAATCGATAAGCCCGGAACACCGCATTCTGCGAAAGCGGAAAACCAGAACAAGGAAACCTCAAAACCCCAGTATGAAAAGGCTGTAAATAGCCTTGCGGAAACCTCGAACAACCCAGTGATTAGCAAAAAAGCAGTTACCAGAGGTGCCCACCAGGTATCGGGTAGCACGCTCAAAGTTACCGAGCAAGCAATGGGTATTTCCGAAAAAAGTGAAGAAGAGAATCCGCAAGGCATAGCGCCTTTACCAAGTTCCATTCAATGGGAATCGGCACAAGCCGTTCTCGCCGGACAACTCAGAAGCATCCCTGAAACGTTCGAAACTAAGGAAGGTAAGAAAAGCACGCCTTTTTACGATGGCACGGAAACGCCTGCAAGCAATGAAGTTTCATTATTAGCCGGCTCTCAGTTAGCCTTTGCCGGTATGGATAGCCAGAATAACGAGATAGCATTTTCAAATTCCTCCGGCGCAGGCACCGGGGGATTATCCCAACTTGAGTCAAACTCATATTCACCACCGGTTTATTACGGAGTAAACGGAGAAATAGAATTCTGGAATCGCTGGGCAGCCGGCCTGGGACTGGGTTACCTCCGCATGCAGAGCGAAAAAACTTTCTATACCTCGCAAGAGAGAATTGTAGACAAGACAGACAAAACCTATCTGTCACTGCCGGTTTACCTTAAGTTTAACTTTATCAATAAACCAAAGTTTGCCGCTTATACCTCTGCCGGGCACGCCATTGACTTTTTAATCTCCCAAAAAACAGAATTACAAGCATTTCAAAACGGAACTACAACCATTACCAATAGCGGAAAGGTAGAGAAAGGCAATCAGGCCAATTTTTATGCGGCCCTCGGAATGCAATATAAATTTACCCCGCATATCGGTATTTTTACAGAAGGTTCTATGATGAAGTATTACTGGCTTTCAACAGATAACTTCTACTCTCAAAATAAGCTTTGGCCCGGAATGCGCTTTGGCCTGGTTGTTAGTTTTTAAAACATAAGAATAACTGTAATTTTAATTCGAAATAAAACAGCGCAGCTTATGCAACCCTTTTCTATAAATTTGTATCATATAGGCACATCAATCTTAATCCTATGAAAAATCTCCTCATTACAATCCTGCTGGTAGTTGCTCTAAGTTCTTGTCAAGATAAATACACCGAAACCTTTCGTGCAAATGTTCCTGTATACATCAGCCTTGAAGAATGGCGCTCCATTGAAATTAACGTTGAAGGGCCGCGTCATCTGTCTGAACCAGGTAAAATTTACATCTACGAAAACTACTTGTTTATTGTAGAAAGAGGAGCGGGTATTCATATACTGAATAATGCCAATCCTGCTTCCCCACAAAATCTGGCCTTTCTTAATGTTGCTGGTAGCGTTGATCTTGCCGTGCGCAACAATACACTTTATGTAGATTCTTATTACGATTTGCTGTCTTTCGATATAAGCGAACCTTCTAGCCCGGTGCTTTCCTGCCGGATAGAGAATGCATTTGACTTTGATAACTGGACCTTGGTAACAGGTTATGACGAAGATCTCCCATTTACAGAGATCGACTCTGATAAGGGTGTTATCACCGGCTGGACCCAGCAGGAAGTGATTCAGGATACAGATCGACCTGAAACGGGATCATTTGATAATGCCATTATTGTTAATGGGACTGGCAATAGTTTCAATGTTTCTAGTGGAATTGGTGGAAGCATGGCTCAATTTACCCTTACCGGTTCGTACCTCTATGTGCTTCGCCCTACATCGATTACGGCATTTGACCTCTCTGCTGACGATTGCCCCGATCAGAGTTCACAAACAGCAGTATCCTGGAATGCTGAAACCGTATTTCCTTACAACAATCATCTTTTTATCGGAACCTCAAACGGGATGCTTATCTACAATCTCAACAATCCCACTCAACCCGAATTTACTGGCCAGATCGAACATGTTACCGCCTGCGACCCTGTGGTGGTGCAAGGCGACAGAGCGTACTTAACGATCCGCACAGGCACCAATTGTATGGGGTGGCTTAACCAACTTGAGGTTATAGATATCAGCAATTACAGTTCACCTCATCGGATTATTGAGTATGGTATGACCAATCCGCACGGACTCGGAATCGATGGCAATACCCTATTTGTGTGTGATGGCAATGACGGACTTAAAGTATACAATGCCGAAGACGATGTGGCCATAGCTGATAATATGATTGCCCACTATGAAAATATTACCACCTTCGATGTGATTCCGCACAACAATGTGCTTATCATGTCTGCCGAAGAGGGTGTTTACCAGTACGATTATTCCAACCCGGAAAGCATTGTGCAACTTAGCTTTATTCCTTCATATTAAGTTGTTTATGAAAACTATTCTCACTATATTACTGATCTTCAGCGCAATTCTTATACAAGCCCAGGAAGATTCCGATATTCTTTACCTGAAAGACGGCACCATTTACCAGGGTAAAGTAGTTGAGTACATTCCTGACTCGCTAGCACTTTTGAAGCTTATAGATGGTAGAATCATTACAGTAGCGGCCGAAAGCATTAGCGGTTTAATCATAGGAAAAACCACTATTATCAAAAAGAAGCTGGACCTTAAGTCCAGGGGGTACTTCAATAATACGCTTATCGGACCGCAATTTGGGAAAAACGAATACGGCAATACCCAAGCCTACTTCTCTGCAAGTACAATAAATGGATACAAAATAAAAGGTCATCACATGGGCGTAGGACTCGGTTTTGAAAACCACGCCAGTGCATGGTATAGTCCTTTATATGCCGATTACAGCTATCACTTTCTTGAGGGGAATATAACCCCGTTAATTGGAGTGAATGGCGGTTTTATGATTCCCCTGGGCCTTAATCAGTACTGGGGCAATTCCAGGTATGATTATCAAAATGGCGGGTTTATCGGCGGCCGACTTGGCTTCGCAGCTTATTCAGGCAAACATTTTGCATTTCTACTCAATCTTACCTATCGGTATATTATGCTGAGAGATGCAGAATATTCTGAGTTCAATCCTTTTGGAAATCCTATCCAATTTTCCGGCAGTGCCGATTTGCATCGCGTGGGTATAATGGTGGGATTTGTGATTAATTAGTGGGTGTGCCCCCGGGGTTTTCCCTGACTTGAGAATTTTAATATTCAAGAATCTTTTATTCCCTTATCTCTTTCCACCTATCAATTCCCGGGGTCGGTCTACCGCCTTTATCCCACCTTCCATCCGGGGCAGGCCGTATGATTTAAAGAAGAGCTTCCGCTGGTCGCTTTCTTTAAATTACGCCCTTCAACACGGCATGAAAGGTGGGGATACCGGCGTACACCCTCACACAGCTTGCGTTATGGTGATTGGAGTCTCATGCTCAAAACAAAATTCGTTTAGAATTTTAGAATCATTGAAGGAATACTAAACGACTCAATTACGGCCTTTAGCCAATTTTTCTGCTTACAAGGATAAACGGATTAAAACCGGATCCAAAGTTTTAGCAATTCATTTACACCATCATTTCCGATTCAAATAAGGCTAGTTGGTGCCTAAGAGCAACCCAAGCATGATTTAAATCTATTCCATTTAAGTTATCTATGCAACGAAAAGGAAACTAGATGAAAAGAAGTCTTTGATTATCAGTTTAATTAGAGGGCAGTCGCTTAATTCCGTTTTTTACAGCCGAACCTTGACCCATCGCGCTCCGTATTACACCCGTGGCAATAACGATCGATAGATGAGGGACTGTTCTACATTCAAAAAATCCAAGATTTTGGTATTCACGGTATTGGGATTCTTTCCAATTCTTGTTTATGGCCAGCTTGATGCCGATCTAACTACTACAGATAACACCAATTGTGATGGTGTGGCCTGCGATTACAACGGTCCGAGCATCCTTATTAATGAGCTTATGATGTCGCCTAACTCGAATGATGGCTCCATGTGGGGCAGCAATACGAGTCAGAGAGGAGAGTGGATTGAGCTTTACAATCCCAATATCTGCGATCCCATCGATATTTCCTGTTTTTATCTTGGCAACAATGCAAACGATTCAGATCCATACCCCGGTGGGTATGTTATTCCGCCCGGTACAGTGGTGCCTCCGGCAGGTTTTGCTATGATACGTGGTCTCAACGCACCGGCAGTGCCTGCGAATAGACTTATCGAAAATGGAGGAGATGTGGTAGAACTCGTGGTAGATGGAACAGGCGTCTGCATTGGTGGAGGCTCGCGGCTTTGGTTTCCCAATTCTGGAGGCTGGTTTGCGTTTTATGACAACAACGGAGTTCCTCAGGACGCCGTATCCTGGGCCAACCAGTCCAACCTGGGAAATTCTCCCTGCGTGCCTGTGCTTGGAGGTTGCGGTTTTACAGGCCCACTTTCCAACTACAACAACTTTCCCAACGATCGAAAGAATTACATCCTCAATCAGTCTGCTGCTAACTTTCAAGGCCAAAGCCTTAGGCGGTTGCCCGATGGAGGTACCTGGAGCGGACCCGGAACACCCACATTTGCAAATTGTAACGCGACATGCAGCGACCCAAGTAATTCATGTAACGGTACTGCCCTGGCTACTGTATCTCCCATAGGAGGAACACCGCCTTACACCTACTTCTGGGATGATCCTCAAGGGCAGATTACCCCGACAGCATACAATCTTTGTGCTGGTGAATACTGTGTGACAATTACTGATGCGCTTAATAACGCCACTGTGCAGTGTATTACGGTAGAGAATGCTACTTACGATGTGGTAATTAATGCTGCCATCTGCGAAAGCGAAAGCTATACCCTTCCCAATGATTCGGTTGTGACCGATGCCGGATATTATCCCATTTTACTACAAACTGAAAATGGTTGCGATAGTACGCTTAATGTAATTCTCCAGGTTCACCCCGAGTACGCTTTTGAGCTAAACCCACAAATTTGTCAGAATCAAACCTACACGCTTCCCGATGGGAGTGAAGTTGGTGTAAGCGGAACTTATATTGTAGGCCTTCAAACGATACACGGATGCGATAGCACATATACAGTAAATCTTACCGTTAGTTCGCCTATTGAAATTACTGTCGATGCACAAATATGTGCCGGCGATACATATGAGCTTCCCGATGGGGTTGAGGTAACAAACCCCGGTACCTATCAGGTATTGGTAGCTGGTGATCCCGCCTATTGCGATACGCTGTTCTCTGTAAACCTCGATTTCTACCCGTCTTATCAAGTCAACTTTGCCGGTCTGAGCGACGTGAGCTGTTTTGGCGATACCGATGGAGGTATAAATTTGCAAGTTACCGGCCCCGGTAGTCCATTCACTTTTGTGTGGTCTGACGGGATTGATCATGGCTCGGAGGCCACGGATCTCGAACCCGGAAATTACTCTGTAGAAGTGAGCAGCGTAAATGGCTGTGCCGTCGACACCTCTTTTCAGATAAACGAACCTCCGCCTGTTTCTATATCCGCCTCAGCCTCTATACTTATTTGTTTTGGGTCTTCCTCTCAGCTCATTGCCGCCGCTGCGGGTGGTACAGGTAATTTTGAATATACCTGGAATCATACCACCTCAACCGACCCAATAACCCTCGTTACTCCCCAGCAGGATACCACTTATAGCGTATTTGCTACTGATGCCAATGGGTGCGGTACCGACACAATTGTGATGAATCTGTCGGTAATCAACATGTATTCCGATTCCCTCACCGTAAGTGCGGGAGATTCTATTTGTGCCGGGGAAGAGGCTTCGGTTTCTGCCAGTTATAACGGTAAGTACCCGCCCTACACTTACACCTGGAACAATGGATTGCCAGATGGCCCCGGACCGTTTACAGTCTCACCAAATTCGACTACGACGTATACCGTTACTGTAACAGATGATTGTGGAAATGAAGTTTCAAAAAATGTAGAGATTGTTGTCTGGTCACTTCCGGTGGTTGTACCTTCAAATGTTTCGAATATTTCGTGTAACGGCGAAGGAGATGGTACGGCAGAGATTACTGTAACTCAGGGCACAACTGATTATTCATTTGTATGGTCTGATGGTGAAGATCATGGTGCTCAGCCGACTGACCTCGAATCGGGTACCTATAGTGTAGTAGTAATTGATGCTAACGGCTGTAGTTCCGACACTTCTTTTCAAATTATTGAGCCTGATCCTGTTTCTCTTACTGCTTCCGCAGATGCACTTATATGTGTCAACTCTCCAACTCAGCTATCAGCGGCTGCCGGTGGTGGTACGGGAGACTTTGACTACAACTGGAACCACACCACATCAACGGATTCAATAAGTACGGTAAGTCCCTTGCAGGATACTACCTACACGGTACATGCTACCGATGTGAATGGTTGTAGTACCGATACGCTTTCTATAAATTTGGCGGTAATCAATATGTATGCCGATTCACTTGAAGTAAGTGCTGACGATTCAGTTTGCTATGGTGGAGAGGTAACTTTGTTTGCTAATTACAACGGACAATACCCTCCGTATACTTACACCTGGAACAATGGTTTGCCGGATGGCCCCGGTCCCGTTACCGTCTCTCCCGAAACGACAACGACTTACACGGTAACCGTGAGCGACGACTGTGGAAATCAGGTATCAAAAGATATAGAGATCATTATATGGGCATTACCCGTGGTAACATCCAATAATGTGACAAACGTTTCATGCAATGGAGCGAATGATGGTACAGCAGATATTGAAGTTGGTAGTGGATTGCCCGCCTACACCTATGAGTGGACTGATGGTCAGGATCATGGAGCCAATGCAACAGGGCTGCCTCCAGGGAATTACGGTGTCGACATCACAGATGCCAACGGATGTGAGACGAGTACTACTTTTAGCATTACCGAACCGCAGCCAATATCTTTTGCACTGGAAGCTGATACGCTACTTTGTTTTGGTGAATCAACTGATTTGATAACCACTATCGATGGTGGAACTCCTGATTATACGTATCACTGGGGTCATACCACTGTGAGCTCACCCACTGTAACTGTGAGTCCGTCGGAAACCACAATTTACTCTGTTTACGCCGAGGATGCCAACGGTTGTATTACACCGGCGCTTGCTATTTCCGTTTTAATGAGTACCAGTTTAGATCCCGGCCTCCTGATGATATCAGATGATGTGACCATCTGCCCCGGTGAATCGACTGCTCTCTCAGCATCTTACGCAGGTAGCTTTCCGCCTTATCAATACATTTGGTCTGATAATTTGCCGGAAGGACAGGGACCACATATCGTTACGCCTGATTCTGCAACCACCTACTCGCTTACGATTATTGATTATTGCGGCACCGCACTTAACGCCGATGTTACCGTAGATTTATATGAGAATCCTACCGCCGAAGTTCCAGATTTGCTAATTGCCGGATGCAGTCCGCTTGAAGTAAATCTCTTTGACCCGATTAATACTGAGCCTGGTTACAGCCACGAATGGAGGCTCGATAATGGCAGCTCATATAGTGGAAATCCCGTTGATTTCACATTGGAAGAAGCCGGGGTATTTCAGGTAACTTTAATCGTAACCAGCCCTGATGGGTGCTCGGCAATAAGCGAAAATACATTACCCGTTGAGGTGTATCCATTGCCAAATGCTGCAATGTCGGCATCGGCCTGGAGCACAGGTATGGATCAACCTGAAATTACATTCGCAGACATCAGTACCGGATCGACCTTTTCTGTGTGGACAATTGAAAATAACCTCTTTGAGAATGAGTCGGAGCTTACCTATTCATTTCCCGACACCGGCTATTACTCAGTTCAACTAATGGTCGAAAATGAGTTTGGCTGTCGGGACAGCATTACCAGAATGGTAACCATTACGATCGATAAAACCATAGAAATTCCCAACGCATTCACTCCCGGTGGCAGTGGCGGTAATCCTTATTATGACCCAACCAGCACAAGCAATACCGTATTCTATCCCTTCTTTGAATATGTGGTGGAATATGAGATGAGCGTGTTTAACCGGTGGGGCGAACTAATTTTTGAAAGTACAGAAAAAGAAAAAGGATGGAATGGAACCTATCGCGATAAACCCTGTCCGCAAGATGTTTATGTGTACAAAGTAAACTTGGTTTTTGCTGATGGCTCAAAAGCCACACGGGTGGGAGACGTAACCCTCTTCAGGTAATGAAAGTTAAGCTGCGTACATATTGTTTTCTGGTCTTATGCTTCGCCCTTGGCGAAGTGGCGGGACAGGATATGCAATTTTCACAGCCTTATAGCAATCCGTTATACTTAAATCCGGCATTTGCGGGCACGGCAGAAGCTACTCGTGTAGTCTTAAACTACCGTAAGCAATGGCCAGGAATCGAACACGAGTACAACGCCTACGCTGCCAGTTCAGATATGTATGTAAAGCACTTGAATGCGGGAGCGGGCGTCTCGGTCGTTAAAGATATCGCCGGGGTGAATAACCTCAGCAATACGCAGGCCTCGGTATATTATTCCCAGCATCTTGCCATTTCACGAAAGTCGAATTTGGCACTGGGGGTTAAGGGGAGTTTTGGCCAGCGTGCTTTCGACGATGGCAATTTGCTTTTTGCAGATCAGATTATTCGTGAATCGAGTACCAGCCTCTCCCAGCAAATGGGGGTTACGCCGGCTGTGGCTTACGCCGATTTCTCAGCGGGTATTCTTTACTACAATACAAAGGCCTGGCTGGGTGTATCGCTGCACCGCATCAATGAACCCAACCAGTCGCTTATGGGCGGAGTGGATGTGATTCCGCGAAAGCTTTCTATTCATGGGGGTTCCATAATCCCGATTGAGGATTTTGAGAAATCGCATGGGGAGAAGAAGCTGCGGGTAGCGTTCAACTACAAAGAGCAGGGAGAGTGGAATCAGCTTGACCTGGGTGCATATTATACCTATCGCAATGTTAACTACGGAATGTGGTATCGTGGACTTCCCATGAAAACGTACAGGCCCGGGGTGGCGAATAATGAATCGATTATATTTCTGCTTGGATACGAAGCCCCGAAGCGATTTTCATTTGGATATAGTTATGAAATCAGCATTAACAGGTTGTTTGGTTATTCCGGTGGGGCTCATGAGATATCGCTGATTATGG
>CAVVKG010000007.1:0-115000 GCA_963748925.1 uncultured Cryomorphaceae bacterium
CGCAGCATCATGCCTATGGCTTGATCCGAAGGTCTGCGCTGCTGCGGAATTATTTCCAATCGACTCTAAGCCACATACAAAATAATCCACCAAGAATGTCGCCCATTCAGGGCTCTAATGAATATCCCTAAATAAACATAGGGTTCCACAGCGAGCTGTTACACCCTATGCTATCATACTTCACGCCTTCAGCGATAACCAAAACTGACCTTGTAAGGGTCAAATGTCTGTAGTATATAACCCTACAACAAACCCCCGACCCAGCGGTCGCACACAACAAACCACAACATTTCAAAAGATCAATCCATCAACCCTCAGCTCCGCATCTCGATACAACCTGCAACCTAAGGACTTGTACGCTGTGTTTAGCGAAGCATGGCGCCTACAATTCCTAAGCCTGCAGCCCACTCGATGTGACGTACCTTTGGGAATCATGAGCGAATTAAAACCAATCGAATCCGAAGAATTAGTCCTTGAAAACGAATGTAAAAGTGCGCAGGCCATGAGCTAAAAGGCGGGCCGGCGTGGGCTGTGAATGGAAAAAGCACAGATTCCGACTGAAAGGCGTTTACGTTTGCACCCCAGCGACTAAAAGGAGTCCGTATGGATGCACTACTTTCAGATCGAGATCGTGCTTTTTCCAGAGCGGGAAGAAGCTTTTTTTAGCTCTTGAACTTTTGTTCCTTTTGTTTCAAGACAACCGAAGGCTGAGCCTGAGCTCAGGAATACATATAAAATGAACACGCATGACCTAAAAGGAAATGAAAAGAATGTCGCCCATTCATGCCTCTAATCGTTATCACCAAAAACATAGCGTTTCACAGCAAGGCAGCCCGGTATGGGCGTCCAAAACACAAACGGAGTTTACCACGTCTTTAGATCAAGCAGAAGGCATGGCCCTAGGCGTGGCGCCTTCAGCGCTAACCAAAATCCGACACTGTCCATACGAACATCCTGTGGTTGTGAGGGCCAAATATCTGTAGTTAAATCTACCCTAAAATAAAACCACGAGCCTAAATTCTTTAAATCAGGCCGAAGCCCTCGAATCTAGTTTTTCGGAGGCACCTCAGACGTAAAGACGCGATGCTTCGTGTCTCCCTTCTCGAAACCCGCGGTGCCCGATACCAGGTGCCCGGTGTCTGAGGCTCTCCAAGACTGAAGCCCTCAAAACCCACGAATCCCTCGAAGCCCAACAACCAGCAACCAAAAACAAACAACTAGCAAGAATTCGCTATACAGAAAAACCCGACAAACAACCACTTAAACCCTTTAAATCAACTAATTTTATCGTTTAATAATCAGCCCGTCTGAAATTATTTATACTTTTACTATAACAACCAATCCATTTCAACCATGAAATACCTCTACGCCCTCCTCGCTTTTTGTGTATATTTCAATGCCAATGCACAAACACTCCAGCCCGTAACCTATTCAACTAACGGATTAGTCTACGACATGGATCACGATGAAAACAACCTCTACATTGGTGGAAGCTTCTCGGAAATAGGTTTAAAAACAAACTACTTTACAGTATTCCCGGAAGGAGAAGACAGACCTGAATTTGACCTCCTCCAACCAAATAGCACCATTGAAGTTACACTGCCCGATGGAAATGGCGGATGGTACATAGGCGGCTCATTCTCGCAAATAAACGGAGTACCCGCCCTGAGGATAGCACACATATTAAACAACAATACCCTCGATCCCGACTTTGATCTCAGCCTCAACAATGCGGCCCTTTCTCTTTTTCTTGTTGGAGACGACCTATACGTCGGTGGCCACTTCACTAATGCAAACTCTATAGATGTAAACCGCCTGATCAGGGTAAATAAAAACACCGGGGCGATTGACAACTCATGGCTTCCCGGCATTCTCAACGGCAGTGTTGAATCATTATTTGCATCAGGCGATATCGTACACGTCGGTGGAGGCTTTAACGTTATATCCGGATCGGGAAATCAACAATATTATGCCCAGTTTGATATCAACACCGCATTGCCGGTTACTTCCTTTTCGGTAAATAGCACCGTAGCCGACATGGTAGCCGATGGAAACAACCTCTACCTTTCCGGTTCTTTTAGCCAGGCCGGCTCATACAAATCTTACCTCCTCTCGTTTGATGAAGAAGACATATTTCCCGATCAGCTTTTTCCCGATGCCAACTCTACAATAGAAGTAATAGAACCGGATGGAAATGGCGGTTACTACGTAGGCGGATCATTCTCGCAATTGAATGGCGAAACCCAAAGCCGGGTGGCCCATATCCTCCCCGACGCAACCGTCGACCCTGACTTTTCAATTACCATAAACTCTACCGTACACAGCATTGCCCTCATTGACGGAACAGACTTATACATAGGAGGATCTTTTACTCAGATAAATGGAGAAAGTGTAACTTATGTAGCTCGCCTCGACCCTGCTACAGGCGCCCTGGACAACACCTGGCTGCCAACCCTCAACAGCACTGTTAACGCTATTGCCGTGACCGGCAACACAGTCCACCTCGGTGGATCGTTTTCTGCAGTAAACGGATTTCCGCATACCCAATATTATGCTGCCATAGATAAAATTACCGCCGAAACAATTCAAACAGAATCGCCTAACTCCACTGTTAATGATTTTGAAACCGATGGAAACAATCTTTTCATGTCGGGTAGCTTTGGTGCAACAGGATATAACCAGCCGTATTCGCAATTGCTCGCTCCCGATAACGATATTCCACTATATGATTTCCCATCAGCCAATAGCACTGTAAACACCGCAATACCCGATGGAAACGGAGGATGGTATATTGCAGGATCTTTCACCAATGTAGGAGGAATTTCAGCTCAAAGGCTTGCGCATATTCTTGCCGACAACTCGGTAGATCCAAATTTTGTATTTAGCGCCAACTCTACGGTAGAAGCACTCCACATTGATGGAAACAACCTATACATCGGCGGAAGCTTTACCACCGTAAATGGCCAAACGGTAAACCGTGTAGCCCGAATAAACAAATCAACCGGAGCTCTCGACAATTCCTGGTCGGCCAACCCAAACTCAACGGTTAATTCCATTAGAACCACTTCCGACAAAGTACTGATTGGCGGAAGCTTCTCTGCAGTAAACGATAATAGCAATGTCCGCTATTTTGCCGCACTAACTAAAACAGATGCCCAACCTTTCCAGTCTCTTACGCCTAATTCTACTGTTAACACCATCGAAATCGATGGAAATACAGCATACATTGGTGGGGCATTTTCAGCACTTGAATACGAAACGCGTTACCTGGCAAGCTTTGAGGCAGGTAGCAACATCCCCGACTTTGTAGACACTGATCCCAATTCGACCATTCACGAAATAATCAGCGACGGATCTGGAGGATATTATATTGCAGGCTCTTTTTCTGCTATCGATGGTTCCACAGCCAGCCGTGTTGCCCACTTCCTGGCCGATGGCTCACTCGATCCCGCTTTTGCTCCTGTAAATATCAACTCCACGGTAGAATCAATGGCTCTAAACGGGTCCGACCTCTACATAGGTGGCTCATTTACAAGTATCAACAGCCAGGCAATTACCCGTCTGGCAAAACTAAATGCAACTACCGGTGCTGCCGACCTAACCTTTGCCCCTAACATTAACTCTACGGTAAACGCAATAAAAATTGCCGGTGGACTCATTTACTTCTCCGGTTCATTTACCGAAGTAAACGCCACCACCCGAAATCGCCTCGCCGCCATTAATCCCGCAGGTGTGCTTCAGGCCTGGAATCCCGATGCCAACTCTACCGTACACGACCTCGAAACGAACGGAACAACAATATTTGCCGGTGGCTCCTTCTCTCAAATTGGTGGCCTTACAGCCAACAGACTTGCCGGAATAAACCCAACAACCGGTGTAATTACTGCTTTTAACCCATCAGTAAACAGCACTGTAAACGACTTATTAATCTCCGGATCTACCCTATACATTGGCGGAAGCTTTACCCAAATAGACGGCACGGCCAGAACGCGCTTCGCTTCCCTCAATATTAATACCGGAGCGCTTAATGCGCTTACAATTGACGCAAACAGCACCGTAGAGGCAATCGCCTTAAACGGCAGCGGATTGATTGCCCTTGGTGGATCGTTTTCTCAAATAAATGGAGAAGACCACCAGCGCTTTTTTGAAGTAGATATAGCCACAGGACTTGGCTCCGGAAGAGATATTAATTTTAACAGTACAATACTCGCCCTGCACTATCAGGGTAGTAACTTGATCGCTGGGGGAAGCTTTACTACGGTAAATTCAATAGCCGGTCAGAGGATTGCAGCTTACAACACGCTAGACCTCACGGAAGCACCATCAAATATTGCCAATATAAATTCTACCGTCGAGGATATCATTATCGACAACGGTTTAATTTACTTCGCGGGTAGCTTTACTTCTGTAAACAGCACCACAAGGCAACGCATTGCTGCAGTTAATATTTCTGACGGAGCACTCACCTCGCTTAACGCGACGATAAACTCAACAGTAGTCACTCTGGCGCTAACCGGGACAACACTCTACCTGGGTGGATCATTTAATGAAGTTAATACCACACCACGGTCGAGTGTCGCTTCCCTTGATGTAACCACAGGAACATTAACCGACTGGAACCCCTCCACGAACTCAACGGTACAAACAATTGCCATAAACGGCTCTGATATTTTTATCGGCGGAAGCTTCTCCTGGTCACATTACAAAGACACCGCTACCTCGCCGTCCGCCAGCTCGATTTGCCCGAATTAGACCAGCTTACTGATGGCAATATAAATTCAACCGTAAATGCACTTCACAAGAATGGCTCAACCCTATTCGCAGGTGGAAGCTTTACCACTTTCGACGGACAAAGCAGAGCGCGATTCGCCGCATTCGACCTGAATACAAATGCGGTAACCAGCCTTAGCATTTCTGCGAACTCAACTATTAATGCCATCGATACACACAACGATAAACTTTATATAGGCGGGTCTTTCTCAGAAATAAATGGAGCCGACAGATCGAGAGTTGCATCCTACAATCTCACAACGGATGTACTGTCAGATTTTGATCCCGGACTGAACTCTACCGTAAATGATATAGAAGTTAACAGCGACCGAATATTGATCGGCGGTAGCTTTAGTGTATCAAATGTGCTCAGCAGCACATACGTAATGGGTGTTGATCTTACAACCGGATTGCCAAACATCCTCTTTTCAGGCATAAACAGCACAGTAGAAGCGGTGGCTATACAAGGCGACAACCTCTACTTAGGTGGCTATTTCAGCCAGGTGGGCGGTGAATCGCGCAACCGCTTTGCCTCTGTCAATAAAACGACTGGAGCACTTAACCCGCTTACGCATAATTTTAACAACGTTATATTCGACCTTGCCATCATCGGTGACAATCTCTACGCCGTCGGAAATTTCTTTACGGTTGATGACCTGCCGCGCTTGCGAGGCGCTTCCATAAACCTGTTAGACGGATCGCTCAATGACTTTAACCCCGGATTTAACAGCAATGTAATTTCAGTAGCCGGCGATGGATCTAACCTCTCTTTTGGAGGTAGCTTTACCAGAACCCAAACCCTTTCACGTCAAAACTTTGCAGCCATTTCATTGGCAACAAATGAACCTCTGACTGATTTTGTTGGCAACACAAATTCGACCATTCTGGCGGTAGAGGCTACTCCAGATGCCGTATATATCGGTGGTTACTTCTCTCAGGCAGGTGGAGAAACCAGAAACCGGATTGCCTCTTTCGCTACTGCCACTGGAAGCCTTACAGCATTTAATCCTGATGTAATAGGCCATATTACCACGATTGAATCCAATGGTAACAACATCTATTTCGCAGGGTCCATATCATCCGTATCAGGAACAGCACGCAGTAATTTTGCAGGCTGGGATGCTTCCGCAAATAGCCTTCTGACTCTTGAAATTCCTTCTAACGGAAGTATTGAAGACCTCGAAATTGGGAATGATATCCTCTATCTGGGCGGTAGCTTTAACCAGCTGATGGGAGAAACCCGAAACCGCATTGGAGCAGTAGATCTTTCCACCGGATTGCTCACCGCCTTTGACCCTTCCGCAAACAGCACCGTAAACACCCTTCAATTTGACGCAAACTTGCTCTATGCAGGAGGCTCCTTCTCAAACATCGGAGGACAGGCACGCCTGAGAATCGCTGCGCTCAGTATTGCTGATGGATCTGCCAACAGCTGGGCCCCAAGCTTTAACAGCACAGTAGAAGATATTGATATTGAGGAGAATTACCTGTTCGCAACAGGAAGCTTTACCTCCCTGGATGGAAATACCGCCAACCGGCTTGTGCTGATCGACAAAAACTCCGGAGAAAGCATTTTCAACTTTGCTCCTTCGCTAAATTCTACCGGAACGGATGTGAAGTATATTGATGAAACCCTCTACGTTGGTGGTCACTTCACATCTGTAGGCGAAAATCAAAGCCACTCGTATCTGGCCAGCTGGAATGTTCCTCCTCCCGGCACATCTACCTTCTCCGCTTCCATGGTTTCAACTACCGATATAAACGGATTTGACATTGCCTGTAACGGACAATCTACCGGTGAGCTGGAAATTACCGTTTCAGGTGGAATTGCTCCCTACTCCTACACGCTTACAAACACTGCTACACTTACCCGTACCGGAAATATTGCTGGCTCTACTGCCACTGAATCAAACCTGCCCGCAGGAAACTACACCCTCTCCGTGGAAGACTCCGACGGCGGAATAGCTGTGGCAAATCTGGCGCTTACCCAGCCTACTCCGGCATTCTCAGTAGCCGCAAACCTTACCTCACCGGTTACTACTGTAGATGGTAACGAAGCATCTGTTACTCTTGCCATTACAGGTGGCGTAGCTCCATTTGCTTATTCCTACACCATAGATGGAGGAAGCGAAACCTCCGGCTCAACGGCTACAAACTCAGCTCTTATCGAAGACCTGGGTGCAGGAAACTACAACTTTGAAATTACTGATGAGAACGGCTGTACAGCCAATGCCAGCATACAAATAAATAATTACGTTACCGCCACGGTAGCCCTTACCCTTTGGGATAACATTACTTGTAATGGTGACAATGACGGACGCCTGCGCATTCAGGTTACCAATGGACTCGCTCCTTACAATTATGTCCTCGATAGCGATGACGATACCTATGACCGTACCGGAACAATAAGCTCTCAGAATGCAGGCAGCATCGAAAATAACCTCGGCCCCGGAACGTATAATGTTTCGGTTACCGATATTACAGGAGCGGTTTATACCGCCGGCCCATATGTGCTGGTAGAGCCTGAGGTGTTAACCGCATCGATAGCAGTGGAACAACACCCATCTGCTCCGGGAGAAAATGATGGATCGTTCACCGTTTCAATTTCAGGAGGTGTGGCAAATTACTCCATGCTTATTTATATAAATGATGTAGGAAGCTTTTTCCAGACCGCTACTTCCACCACTGCCACCGTTATAAACCGCGCGGCAGGCTCATACTATGTGGTTCTTACCGATGCCAATGGATGCCAGATCACCACCAATACAATAGAACTCGTAGCAGGAATAGATCCTTGTATCGACCTCGGTGGCGATAGCGACAACGATGGAATCTGTGATGACAACGACCCATGTCCGCTCCTTGCTGATCTTGAAAATGGCGACAATTGCGGCATCAACGGAACGGTTGTGAACTGCGAATGTGTCGAAGAATGCAACCTCAACTTCCTGAGCCCTGTAACTTCCTGCCTGGAAAACACAGAGGCCGACGATGATTACACTGTCACCATTCCCTATATCGGCATAGACCCGGATGCTGTAATTACAGTAGGCGGCGGCGCTTGCGCAAATACAAGCATTACCGTGGCGGGAAGCAATCCGGCAACAGTCAATTCAGGTTCTATTCTGCTTACCGCAAATGAAGGCGATGGCTGCTGGAGCATTACTATCCAAAGCGACCTGTGCGATATCACCCTTTCGGGAGATGCTCCCGCTTGCAACCCTGGCGTGGACTGTCCCGACCTCGGTCTTAATAATGGCGACCCTTGCGGGGATGGAGGAACAGTCGTTGACTGCCAATGCCTGCTCCCCGATTGTAACGGTGACCTTGGAGGCGGTGTGGTAGATGCCGACAATGACAACGTTTGTGATGACATCGATAATTGCCTCGGTGAGGCCAACCCAAATCAGGAAGATATGGATGGCGACAACCAGGGTGATGCCTGCGATGACGACATTGATGGCGATGGTATTGCCAACAACGAAGATTGTGATCCGCTTGATGATTCTATTGGTCTTCCTCCTACTTGGTACGCTGACGCCGATGGCGATGGATACGGTACCGATGAAGTAATCACCTCCTGTACCCAACCTGATGGTTACGCTCCGCTAAGCGGAGATTGCGATGATTCAAATCCCGATCTTAACCCGGGCGACCAGACCCTTACTTTTGCTGGTACCGCAGGATTCCAAAATGCATTTATCAACCCACTTCAAGGAAGCCCAAATACTACTTTCAACTTCGCCGTAGTCTATACCGATGTCAATGGAACATTGCCTCCACTCGGCTTCCCGCGTGTACTCCTCGACTTTGAAGGAAATGGTGTATTCAACAACGCCAATGACAGAGCAATTCTACTCAGCCCTGCCGATCAAAACGACCTCAATACAACCGATGGAAAACTATACGTAGGTTCCATTAATCAGCTCCCCACAGGTACAAACTGGGAGGCGCGCGTTCAGGTGCAGACCATCGGATGCATTACTGAAATTGGTCCTTTCGATTACCCGGATGTGCTCTCGGAACCCGATCTTGAAATCTTTGCCGATGATATCTCTTTCGATAATCCAAACCCGGATGTGTCATCACCGCTTACAATCACTGCAACCGTTAGAAACGTATCTGACCTGCCCGCAGAGAACTTCGTAATGCACCTCGTGAATCAATTCGATCCGGCTATTGTCTATCCAGATATCACCGTTCCTTTCCTTGCCGGTCAACAATCTACTACCGTAGTTTGGGAAATCACAACTCCTTCTGAGCCTTCGTGGAATCCAATGGAAGTGTTTGTTGACTTTACTGATGTAATCGATGAATCAAACGAACTGGATAACAGAGCCGTAAGACCATTTACGAATGGAGATTACAATGTACCCGGCGCAATAGTTGTTGATGCCGTTGCTAGCCCTGCTGTGCAGTTTGCCGGTCCGCAAACTTCAGTTAATGTTTCCGGATACGCATATTATGTTGATACTGCTGTACCTCTCGAAGACCCTAGCGTCGCTGGAGCTACGGTATCCATTGTTAATCCAATGACCGGCGGAACGGTAGTTGGCAACACAAACTCTCAGGGTTACTTCTCAGTTACCCTTGGTGGTGCAAACACAGAAGGATTTTACTCCGCTACAGGCGAAGTAACTGACTACACTCTTACCGGACAGTTTAACGTATCATGGCAACTTCTACAGCCTCCATGCCTACCCGATCTTAGAACTGTAATTACGCTAAGTGATTATCAGATCTTCCCGGGCGAATCTATCGATGGTACAATTACAGTAACAAACATAGGCTGCGCTGCGGTAGAAGTGAATACATTACTGGATGTTACACAAACCGGTGGCTTGCCTCTTATCGCAGATGCTACCGTGCCCCCGCTGGCTCCTGGCGAATCCTTCACATACAACTTTACCAACGTGCAGTTTGATGCAGTTGGCAATTACAATATCTGTGGTATGGCTGATGCCGACTTTATTGTCGCCGAATCAAATGAAGGAAATAATCTGGCATGCAAGACCGTCCAGGTCGTGCCACCTCTTCCGGACATCGTTCCCATCAGTGGACCCCTTGGAAATTACTACTTCTGTAACAACCTTCCATTCCCATCATTTTCTATTAGAAATATTGGCTATGTCCCTACAGGAGAATTTGATTACACGGTAGATGTATTTTATGAAGGGGCACCTTCTGCTACTTACACTCAAAGTGTCGACAACCTCAATGCAGGACAGTCAATCGGAGTATCGGTTCCTTATGTATACGAAAACCTCGGCTCATACACTTTCACGATTACCTGCGATATCCCTATGCCAATAGGTATCGTTACTGAAATCTCTGAGTTGAATAACATTGGAAACTACGGCATAAATATTATTCCGTGTAAGCCCGACCTTACCGTACTAACATGTAACCAGCTTGATGTAGACCCTGCCGATCTGGAAATTCCGGGAACGGCAACATACACTGCCCGCGTTCGCAATAGCGGAAATGCCACTGCTATCGGTCCGGTTGATTTTGAATTCACCGTGTCAAATGGTGAAGTGTACACGCTTCAATACGATAATGATATCGCTCCCGGCGAAACGGTTATCATGACTACCGAAGCCCCATCCGTTGTTTCGGGTACTGCCACCCTTACGGCAAATGTAGACCAGAACGACCTTATCGATGAGTTTAGCGAAGGCAACAATTCCGCTACGGACTCTCTTTGTTGGGAATACTCTCCTGTGGCAAAATGTGGATACAACTTCTGGAATACGACTTACTACGAGAATCAATCGGCCTTTTTATCAGTTGGCCTCCGGGCTCAATACTTATACAAAGCATCTGAAGTAAAAGTACGCTTCGAAGTAAGCGGACCCGGAATTGCCGGTACTGCCTTGCTTGGTGATGCCACTGTGCTAAACGTGGAGCAAAACTGCAACTGTCCTTACGTTGCTGCTCTACCTACCTCATTTATATTTAATGAAGTGGGTACCTACACCTTTACAATGACCGCCGACCCTGACAATGAATACCCTGAATGCAACGAGGGCAACAATGTTTTGGTACGCGAAGTAAACGTAGCCAGCTTCCCCGACATGCGCATACTCTCTGAGTTTATCAATCCTACCCTGCTCAACCCCGAACCGGGAGAATCAGTGTTCTTTGATATCACCTACGAAAATATCGGAGTCTCAAATATTGATGACGAAATGGATCTGACCATCCTTGTAGATGAAGAGCCTTTTGCAACGATTGAAAATGTGCCCGGTCTTATCAATGGGGAAAACACAACTTTCGCTATCGCAATGCCTTATTCTTCTCAGATTGCAGGAGCACACATAATCCGTGCAATAATCGATTCAGGTGACGAGATTGCAGAACTCAACGAACTAAACAATGAAGCTACAAGAGCATTGATCGTGGGCTCTGCGGCCAACCTCTTCTTCGATGTCTTTATCCCGTCTGACGGTTCACCTATCGTTGGCGATGGAATTGATATCGATGCCACAATCGGCAACAATGGCGATATTGATGTAGATGCTGATGTTATCTTCTCTTACATTTCTAATGGAGGCGATACGATCCAGATAGGAAGCATCCCCATTTCTGTTGTTGCTGGAGGAAGCCAGGACATCACTCTCCCATGGACGGTTCTCGATAACAATACTACCCTCCTCGGCGAAATCGTAAACGCCTCTGAAATTGAGTTTGACTATACCGATAACTTCGCTTCAGCACCTTTGAGCAATTTCGATGTGGCTATTACATCCACTCAAAGTTGCGTAGGTCAGAATTTGGGTAGCCTTACGGCAAATGCCTCTAACGGAACCGAACCTTACACCTACAGCTGGAGTAACGGGTTCATTGGAGAAACACTTGAAGCCGCAGCAGGAACCTATTCTGTAACGGTTACCGATGCCGAAGGATTGGAAGCTAACGCATCAGCTACAATTACGGAAAACCCGGTTTGTGAGGTAATAGAATGTAACATCTCGGCGGTGAGCTTTAACATCCCCGATTGCAACCCCGAAACAGGAGTTTACATGACGTCGCTTGTCCTTGCTTATACCGCAGCACCTGAGATTGGATTCATTACCATTAACGGAGTAGATTACGGAATTACTGAAAGCCCTCAGGCTTTTCAAATACCTTTCTCTTCCGGCCCGGTTACCTATGATGTATCCTTTACCGAGAATTTAGATTGTAGCCTTACAATCATTACAGGTACCGTTCTCGACGAATGTGTACCCGACTGTGAAGGAACATTCGGTGGCGACGCCCTTCCGGGAACTGCCTGCGAAACTGAAAGCGGAGCCTCCGGGATTTTTGATGAAGACTGTAACTGTGTGACAGGTGCAACTGCTACCTTACTTACTTTGGAATGTGGCGGACAAGTAATTCAGATCACTGGAGCTACTCCCGGTACAAATGCCGGCGGTACTGCAACAGACGAAACCAGAACCATCTATGCCTTCGCACCCGATAATGGCAACGGAATACCTTCCTACACCGGATCAAGCTGGCCTTATGTAATCATTGAAGGCGGTCTCGAAATCGACCCGGCCATCACAGCTACCCTTACCCTCAACCCGGATGGAGTGCTCCTCGTGAATGGCTGGCCAACATACCAGTTTAGTGGCGACGCCACAACTACTGATGTCAGCGGAACCTTCGGCCCATGGAATTACCTACTTCCAGATGGAACCCTCAGCCAGGATGCCTGCGAGGAAATATTCGACTGCCCCGAACTGCAAGCCAATATTGGCGACAGCTGTGACGACGCAAACCCAGACACGGAAAACGACACAGTAAACGATAATTGTGAATGTCAGGGAACTCCAATCTTTGTCTGCCTTGCAGATGGAGGAGATATTCAGTTCGCTGATGGTACCGAATCGGTTACCCAATGCCTTGAAACCGACGTAGAGGGAACGGTAGACGTTGCCTTTGCAAGCCCGCCCTCAGATGCAGTTGACGGCGCATGGGTTATTACCAATACCTCCGGCGACCTGGTAAGCATTCCCGGCACGGAAGCAGCTCTTGAAGAGATGACTTTCACAACTTTGGTGAAACAACGACCCTCATCTGGTTCCTCAGCTTTGATGCCCTCAATAGCAACGTCCTCACATTGGCGGAAGCCTTCGAAAATGGAGAGGCAGTAAACGCCTCTGACCTTACCGGCTGCTTCGACCTTTCTGACTCTCTTGTCGTGATTGGTGAGTTCTGCTTTACTTTCGACTGCCCCGAACTGGAAGCCAATATCGGCGACAGCTGCGATGACAACAACCCCGATACCGAAGACGACGCAATCAATGAGAATTGCGAGTGTGAAGGAATTCCGGTTATCGTCTTTGACTGCCCCGAACTTGAGGCCAACATTGGCGACAGTTGCAACGACAACAATCCCGATACTGAAAATGACGCGATCAATGAAAATTGCGAATGCGAAGGCACTCCGGTAGAATTTGATTGTCCTGAACTTGAAGCAAACATCGGTGATGCCTGTGAACTTGCAGGTGCTGTTGGGGTCGTTACTGAAAACTGTGAATGTCTTCCTCCTACAGGCTGCAGCAACTTTGTATACTACCTTACAGATCATGCCGCTGCTGATGGTATTGCTGACATCTATCAGATATCAATTGATGGAAACTCAGCAACAATGACCTATATCACTACCAGCGAAATCGAAGTTCATATCGCTTACAATGAAATAGACGGACTCCTTTATGCAGTTAGCAAACACGAGAATTCATACCGTTTGCTCGACCCTATGACAGGTGCCTTTGGTCCTGAAATCTCACTGGGAGGAGACTATGGCGAAATAACTGCTGCTGTTATCAATGCCGATGGAAAACTGTTAATAGGTAGTCAGGACAACAATGAGATTTACTGCGTAGATCTGGTTACCAATGTAGTTTCATCTTACGACACCTACGCTCCGGTTACAGGTGGCGACCTCGCCTTTGCTTCTGATGGAATGCTTTACTTGGCTACCCGCAGCGGAAATGGTCTCTACGAAGTATATCCCGATGTTGTAATACCGGATGTATACATAGGAAATGTGCCAAACCTTGTTACCGGTATGGCCATTACAGAAACCGATCAGCTCTTGATATCTGCACAGGGAAACTCAAGTCTGGTACTGCGAAATGGTGACGGCTCTGATGCCGGCATATCATACAACCTCGAGCTAGCCGGAGTCCCTTACGTCTTACGCGATGGTGACCTGGCCTCAGGTTGCAACCCAACAATCCCTGATCCGTTTGAACCTGTTACTGCGATTGATGAACCATTGGTTAGTCAGCTCACTTCATATCCTAATCCTACACCGGGTTCATCCGAAGTAGTATTTATGATTCCCGAAACGGGCGCCACCCGCGTTGAAGTCTATGATATGAACGGCCGTAAAATCAAAACCCTCTTCAATCAAACCGCCCAGGAAGGTTTACAGTACAAACTCGACTTTGACGGCAGCTACCTGCCAAATGGTATATACATATATAAGATGACCACATCTAAAGAAACCATGATCCGTAAGTTTATGATTGCCCGCTAATGCAATCATCCTGATAAGCTGCCTCGTCAGCGGTGATCGCTCGCTATATCACCTTGCTGACAAGCCACAAACCAGCTGATCAGCGAATTGTATTCAATAACAACAACCAATAAGCAACAAAAACCTTCTTATCTCAATCGGATAAGAAGGTTTTTTGTTTGCACCCATCAAAGATCCTGATCGGAGATCGAAGATACGTACGACCAACGGGAGCGCTTACGTACGAATGATCGTAGGGAATAATCCGCACATCCGCACATTAGCACATCAACGCATTGAACATTGAACATTAAACAACAAACATTGATTTAAGGCAATAATCACCGGCTGATCGAAAAATTTCTTTACTTCAAAGAAGTTTTATCGATGTTTATCTAAAATCATTTAGCCACTCTAACTATCTGCTAATGTTTAACATAGACCCCTAAAACGGCCACAATGAGCCTATCTAAAATTAAATTTTATCGAATACCTACTTGACTTCGTCGTATAATTTCGTACTTTTATGGCTGGTTATGGAGTGTTTCGAATGCTTATTTCACTCCATATCTGTTGTTTATTGTTTACATAACTATTTAAACCAAATCATTTTCTATGAAAAAACCATTTACCAATTGGATTGGAGTGTGTTGCTCTCTTATCCTAATTACTTTTCTTTCCACGACAAATTTAAGTGCACAGTATTGTGACTTCGCGGGTACTACTCCTGCCGCAGATCACATTACTAATGTTACTTTCGCTGGAATAGACAACAGCAGCACTGCCACCGGCTATTCTGATTTCACTGCAATTAGTGGAACCGTTGTACCCGGAGCTTCTTACGACATTTCTGTTACTATGGGTAATGCAAATACCTGGACAGAAACACTTACTGTTTATATTGACTGGAATCAAAATCAAGTCTTCGATGCTGAAGAACGATATGACGATTTCCCATCTTGCACATCTGGCGGCTGTGGAACCACTGGAATTTCCGGTTCTATTGAGGTTCCGGCGGGAGCTATTCCTGGCGAAACCACTATGCGCGTTATTGGGAAATTTAACACGCCACCAGTAGGTCCTTGCACCACCGATGGAATCATGACTTTCGGTGAAGTTGAAGATTACTCTCTTCTAGTTGAGTCCGGTGTATGTACACCTCCAACTTTAACTTACGATGTAATTAATGATTGTGAAGCTGATACATATTCAGTTTCTTCAGTTATTGAGGATTATGGTACAAACACATTCGTTACAATTTTTGTAACACGATCTGATGAAGTACCGGCAAGCAATGTTAATCTTTTGGCAGTAGCTATTCCTCCTGGAAGTACTGTTCCAATTATTAACAACGTTCCTTTCGGTGTATCGGTTTCTCTCTCTATAGAAGGACAAAATCCGATTTGTAACCTAACAAGAAACTTTACAGAAGAAATTTGTCCTGCTGAAAACGATGAGGCTTGTACTGCTACACCACTTGTTTGTGGTGATAACTTCAGTGACCTTGTTTTCGAAGGCGCTACACAGTCTATTGATGACGCGTGTTTCGGAAGTGGAACAGCCGATGTATGGTTTTCGTTCACTGCGGATGGAACACAATCTTACACGGTTGCCGAAACGCAAACAGATGTTGTTGTTGACCTTTGGTCAGGTGATGACTGTGGTAACTTAACTTCCCTATCTGATTGTGTTGACATTGGCGAAAACTTCACTGTGTACGAAGCCGGAACTTACTACTTCCGTATAAGACCTTACAGCACAGCTACAACGTATGGCGTTTCATTAACTTGTGCTCCATTTGATTGTGAAGAATTAGGTGGCGACATAGGTATTGCATGTAATGATGGAGATCCTGGAACAGTTAACGACGAAATCACTGCTGACTGTGAATGTATCGGTGAGCCTGTTGCTGCTAATGACGAAGCATGTACTGCTACTCTATTGGAATGTGGTGATGCCCTTTCTAATCAGTCTTTCGCTGGATCATCTCCGTCCGTTGATGATGCATGTTCAGGATCTGGAACAGGTGACGTTTGGTTTACTTTCGTTGCTGATGGAACTCAGTCTTACTTCATTGCTGAAACAGAAACTGATGTTGTTGTTGACCTATGGTCAGGTGATGACTGTGGTAATTTAACTTCACTTTCTGATTGTGTTGACTTTGGTGAAAACTTCACTGTTACTGAAGCAGGAACATATTATTTCCGTATCAGACCTTGGGGTAGCGCAACAACTTACGGCGTTTCTCTTACTTGTACTCCATTTGAATGCCCTGATTTATTGGCAAATATTGGTGATGCTTGTGACGACGGTAATGCCGGAACTGTTAACGACCTTGTTACAGCAGATTGCGAATGTGTTGGAACTGTACCCGCTACAAATGACGAGCCTTGCACGGCTATTGCTCTTGCATGTAACGATACACTAGTTGACCAAACTTTCCTTGGATGCCACAGTTTCTATCGCAGATGGGTGTACGAATCCTACAAACGGTGATGTTTGGTATTCATTTACTGCTGAAGAAGGTTTTGGTTATGTAATAAATGAGCCATCATTCAATACTGCGACAGCTAGCCTTTATGTGGCTGAAGATGGAGATTGTGACAACCTTACAGAAGTGATAGGTTGTACTACTTTCTTTAATACCTTCTCAATTTCAGAGCCAGGTGACTACTTTTTCCGCATTAGAGCATACAGCACTCAAATAAGCCACTCTGTTGGATTAATCTGTGCTGAGATACCAGCTAATGACGAGGCTTGTAACGCTACTCTTCTTGAATGTGGAGATAACCTTAGCGGACAATCGTTTGTTGGAGCTACTCAATCATTCGACGATGCATGTTCAGGATCTGGAACTGCAGATGTTTGGTACACTTTCGTTACAGACGGCACACAAGCAGTTACTGTTGCTGAAACTGAAACAGATGTAGTTGTTGACCTTTGGACAGGCGATGACTGTGGAAATCTTGTTGATATTTCAGGATGTGTTGATTTTGGAGAAAACTTCACAGTTACTGACGCCGGAACATACTATTTCCGTATCAGACCTTGGGGTTCTGCTGCTACTTATGGGGTTTCACTAACATGTGTGGATTTCGCAACCAATGATGAAGCGTGTACTGCAACAGTTCTAGAATGTGGTGATGTGCTTAGCGGCCAAACCTTTATTGGCTCTACTCAATCTTTTGATGATGCATGTGGTGGGTCAGGAACTAACGATGTATGGTTTACTTTCGTTTCAGACGGTTCTCAGGCACTTACTATAGCAGAAACTGAAACAGATGTTGTTGTCGACCTTTGGTCAGGTGATGATTGCGGTAACTTAACACAAGTATCTGCTTGTGCTGACTTCCCTGAGTCCTTTTCAGTGAATGAAGCAGGCACCTATTATTTCCGTATCCGCCCATGGTCTACTGCTACTTCTTACGGGGTATCATTAACATGTGCAGATTTTGCAACGAATGATGAAGCTTGTGACGCTATTGCACTTGAGTGCGGTGATGAACTCACAGGACAGTCTTTCGCAGGAGGTACTCAATCATTCGACGACGGATGTTTTGGTTCTGGTACAGCAGATGTTTGGTACTCTTTTGTAGCAGATGGAACTCAGGCCTATGAGATAGCCGAAACTTCAACTAGTGATGTTGTTGTTGATCTTTGGACAGGTGATGAATGTGGAAACTTAACGAATGTTTTCCCATGTGATGACTTTCCGGAAAATTTCGAAGTAAGTGCCGCTGGTACATACTACTTTAGAGTTCGACCATATAGCACGGCTACAATTCATGCCGTATCTCTTACTTGTTCAGAATTTGATTGCCCTGAGTTGGGTAATATTGGTAACATGTGTGATGACGGAGATGCAGGTACTGTAAATGACGTTATTACTGATAATTGTGAATGCGTGGGTACTCCGCAAGTTGTTAACGATGAAGCATGTACTGCCACTTTGCTTGAATGTGGTGACGACCTATCAAATCAACCATTTGCAGGATCATCTCAATCTTTTGATGATGCATGTTTTGGATCAGGGACAGGTGATGTTTGGTATACTTTCGTTGCAGACGGAACTCAAACTTACCTAATCGCTGAAACAGAAACGGATGTAGTTGTTGACCTTTGGTCAGGTGACGATTGTGGTAATTTAACCGCAGAAGAGGGATGTGTTGACTTTGGTGAAAACTTCACTGTTACTGAAGCGGGTACTTACTACTTCCGAATCAGACCTTACGGCACAGCAACAACTTATGGCGTTTCGCTTACTTGTACTCCATTTGATTGTCCTGGTGTTGGTAACATAGGTGATGCTTGTGATGATGGTGATGAATCTACCGCTAATGACGTGATAACTGAAAACTGTGAATGTCTTGGAACTCCAACCCCACCAAATAATGACTGTGTTAATGCTATCGCGCTTGATTGTGATACTCCTACATCCGGTACCACTA
Source organism: uncultured Cryomorphaceae bacterium (assembly GCA_963748925.1). Taxonomy (GTDB): domain Bacteria; phylum Bacteroidota; class Bacteroidia; order Flavobacteriales_D; family Cryomorphaceae; genus Cryomorpha. Next base: position 18,736 of record CAVVKG010000007.1, read on the forward strand.
TTGGTGGAACTCAAAGTGGAATTGCATCACCGGCTTGTTCAGGTGGTTCACTTGTTGACGTATTCTACACTTTAGACATTGAGCCTGGTGTTGAATATACTGTTTCAGTAAACGGACCATCATTTGACGGTGTTCTCGTCCTATACTCTGGTGAGTGTGGAACATTGGTTGAGGAAGCCTGCGCCGATAATGGTTTATCTGACAACATTGCGGAGACTATTACTTTCACCACAGATGTAGCAGAAACAATTACAATTAGAGTATACGACTGGTCTACTACAAATGGTGATTTCACCATCGAAGCAACCTGTGTATCTGATAATGCCGCAGTATTTAACGGTACTGTAGGTTGGAACTCAAATTGTGATGACCGCATATCTACTGTTACTTTCTATGAGCCAAACACATCTAATGTGGCAGCTACTTACGAAACAACTGTAAACTCTGCAGGTGAATTCACAATTGAAAGTGTACTTGTAGGAACCTATGACATCATTGTTGATGTACCAGGATACCTGAATAAAGGTCTTGCAGATGTAGCTACCGTAGTTGGAGAAAACACTGTTGATTTTGGAACTATTAGAGGTGGTGACGCCAATGATAGCAACAGCATCAATATTGCTGACTTCTCAGGATTGAATGCTGCATTTGGATCTGTAGAGGGCGATGCCAACTACAACCTATTTGCTGACTTTAACTGTAGTGGAACCATTAACATTGCTGACTTCTCTGGATTGAACGCCGGATTTGGTCAAGGTGGTGCAAATGCTCCACTTCCATAATAACGAATAACAATCAATTACTAATTAACAATCAAAAACCAATAAATAAACACAAATGCGTATGAAAATTATCGGAAAAAATCGATCTGCGAAAGTCGTAGATCGAATTACAAAAGGGTTTCTTTTTGCCTTTCTGATGCTCGGAGCCGGTTTTACCGGACTCCAGGCACAGAATGTGCAGCCCGCAAACTTTTACAACCTGCTCAATGGTGAAGCAACTAATGAAATCACCCTTGATCCAGGCGATACCTTTACATGGACCATGGGTATCAACTCTGACGGAGGAATGGATGGTGTTACAGCCACTTATTACTTCCCTTTTGAACAAATGCAGGAAGATAATGAATTAGCTACTGACCTAATTCCTCAATTTATCTTCCCGGTTCAGAATATTGTTGAGAACGAAACAGGTTATGTTACTTTCACTAAAACAGCTGTTGGAACCTTTATTACAGGTTCACAAGATATAGCTCAGTGGACGTACACAATCGGGGATGATGTGCCGCTTGGTACAGTAATCACCATCGAACACGTAACTGATCCAGCTGTTGTTCTTATGTCTAATATCGTTTACATAGGTAACGAACTATTGGCACCGGAAGATGCTCCAGGCATTACTATTAATGTCGGTGAGCCGGTATTGGTTGACTGTCCTGAGCTTGGCCTTAACATTGGCGATGCTTGTGATGATGAAGATGACAATACGGAAAATGATGTTGTTGGTGACGACTGCTCATGTGCAGGTACTCCTATCGATTTAACTCCGGTTAATGACCTTTGTGAAAATGCAATCTCTCTTGAGTGTGGACAGACTATCTCCGGATCTAATGTTAATGCTACAAATGATCCAGACCTTGGATCTTGCAATAGCGTTTCTTTAACCGGAGGTGCTGGTGTATGGTATACATTGACAGGCTTTAACGGCGTTGTTTCGGCTACTACTTGTTCTGAAGCGGGACCTGAATTTGATACCAAAATTGGTGTTTTCTCAGGATCATGTGAGGAAAAAGTTTGTGTAACTGCAAATGATGATGGTAGCACAGAAGATCTTGACTGTACTATAGGAACTTCTACATCAGTTAGAGCCTCATCAGTTAGTTTCAATGCTAGCGCGGATGAAACATACTATATTTACGTTGTTGGATTTAGTGCGACATCCCTTGGTGGATTTGACTTGACAGTTTCATGTGAAGCATTTGAATGTCCGGAACTTTCTGCTAACATAGGCGATGCTTGTGATGATCTTGACCCAACTACAAATGGTGATGAGGTAACTGCAGATTGTGAATGTGCTGGAGTTCCAGCACCGTCTAATGATCTTTGCGAAAATGCATTACCAGTTGCTTGTGGTGAGCAGGTTTCAGGATCTACGGTAAATGCTTCTGAAACAGGTGAGCCTACAACGACTTGTGGAACTCTTCCTTCAGCTGCAGGTGTATGGTATACTTTCACCGCAGATGCGCCAAGCATTGTAACTTTGAATATGTGTGGTACTGATTACGACTCTAAAATCAATGTTTACAGTGGTCCATGCGATGACAGAACTTGTGTAGGTGGAAACGATGACGATCCTTCACCAGCAAATAATTGCGAAGGTGTTGATACAAACTCATCATTTTTCGTATTTGAAGCTGAGGCAGGTGTAGAATATACCATTTACGTAAATGGATTCAGCACCGCCACTGGTAATTATGTATTAGATGTTTCTTGCGAAGAAATAGTTTGCTTCGCAGAAGCCGGTACAATGACTGCAGATGAGAATCCGGTTGTTTCTGAAGACGGTACAGCTACCATTTCAGCTACCGCAGCCGGTGACGCTGTAGTTCCTGATGGTTTCTTAAACCAATATGTTTTAACCTCCGGTGCAGATTTAGTTATCCAAGGTATTTCTGAGACTCCATCTTTTGATGTGACTGCTTATGGTGATTACACGATTCATAGCGTTGTATTTGATGCAGATGATGCTGAGGCTATTCTAGCAGCCATTGAAATTGGTGTTACGACTGGTGGTGAAGTTATTGCTCTAATTGAGGAGCTTGGTCTTTGCGCAAGCCTTGATGTTGATGGTGCTCCAATTTCGGTTGTGCCTCCAGCACCTCCAGCTCCTGTTAATGACCTTTGCGCCGATGCAATTGCTTTAGAATGTGGTAACACATACACAGGAAATAATATTTCTGCTACTGAAGATGTTGACTGTGGCGGATCATCGACTCCTGGAGTTGGTGTTTGGTACACTATCACTGTAGACGTTGCTTCCACTATTACTTTGGAAACATGTTTTGACGCAACAGATTTCGATACAGACCTAAGTGTATTCACAGGTTCATGTGATGATCTTACTTGTTTCGAAGGCTTTTCAGATGATGGATATACTGATGGTACTCCTGCCGCTATAGCTAGCTGTGGAGGTACGTTCCCGCTCAACTTTAGAGCAGGTGGTATCCTGAATGCTGAGGCTGGTGTTACTTATTATGTTCTATTACAAGGATATTCTGATGGTGACGTTGGTAACTTCGAGCTTTTAGTTAGCTGTGAAGAAGTTCTTGACTGTCCGGAACTTGAAGCAAACATCGGTGATGCTTGTAACGATGATAACGACCAGACTGTAGATGACGTTGTAGGTGAAGATTGTGTTTGTGCAGGTACTCCTGTTGTAGTTGAATTCGACTGTCCAGAACTTGAAGCTAACTTCGGTGATGCTTGTAATGATGGTGATGACAATACAGCTAACGACATGATCACTGAAAATTGTGAATGTGCCGGTACTCCGGTAGTTACTCCTGATTGCGAAGACTTCGTATACTACATTTCTGACCACGCTACTGAAGATGGTATCTCTGATATCTATGAAGTAACAATTAGTGGTGGTGTAGCAACGATGGAATACATCGCAACAAGCGACATCGAAATACACATTGCTTATAACAATGAGGATAACCTTATCTATGCTGTAAGCAAGCACGAAAACTCTTACCGTACCATTAACCCACACGAAGTAGCTCCATCTTTCGGTCCTACTATTGCTTTGGGTGCTGACTATGGTGAGCTTACTGCTGCTGTATTTGCTCCAAATGGCAACCTACTTATCGGTAGCCAGGACAACAATGCAATTTACTCTGTAAACGTGGCTACTAACGTGGTTTCAAGCTACGACACGTACGCTCCAGTTACTGGTGGTGACCTTGCATTTGCTTCTAACGGTATGCTTTACCTTGCTACACGTAGTGGTAATGGTCTTTATGAAGTATATCCAGCTGACGTAATTGCTGATGTATTTATTGGTAACGTACCAAGCCTTGTAACAGGTATGGCTATTACTGATGTTGACCAACTATTGGTTTCAGCCCGAGGTAATATGAGCCTTGACCTTTACAATGCGGATGGATCTAGCGCTGCTACTTCTTACATGCTTGAACTGGATGGTGAGGCTTACACGCTTCGTGATGGTGATATGACTTCTGGTTGTAACACATTCAGCCAGCCAGGTGAAGGTGAGTGTTTGAACTACAAATTGTACTATGTTCATACCCCACAAGGTGGTGGACAAGAACCACTTCTTGAGGTAACACTTAACGGTGATGGTACTGCATCTTACACTACAGTAATTCCAAATCTTGGTGGACACATTGGTCTATCTCCTGATGGAAGCATTATTTACAATGTAGGTGGAAGCGACTTGAAAATTATTGATGTAGCTACTGCATCTGTAATTACTACAGTTGATATCATCTCTGCTGGTGGTGCTGACCTTTCTGGTATCCCTGCTGCTTTAGTTGGAGATGACGGTACACTTTACATTGGTCACAGTGGAAGTAACCAGGTTTACACGGTTAACCCTGCAACTGGTATTGCTACTCCTTACGGACCAAGCAGAACAGTAAATGGTGGTGACTTGATTGAAGTAAACGGAGAAATCTGGTTGATTACACGTAACAACAATACATTTACGAATGTATTGACTGGTGCGTCATTCACAGTTCCTGTAAATGAAATCAACGGTGCTGCTGTACTTACCAATGGTAACGTATTGCTTGCTGATGGTAACGGTGGATCACTTCTTAAAGAAGTGGAAATCGCTTCTCAATCTGTAGTTGCTACGCATGACATCGCTCTTCCACTATTTAATGGTGATTTAGCCGGTGCTTGTATTGAAAGTGGTGGATTGAACACACAATGTTACGGTTCTGAAATCCTTGGATTTGAACAAGGACTTCAAACGAATGGTAACGCTGTTCCTTTAGATCGTTCTGATGCAACTGCTGCTCTTGGGCAACCAGATGCCAGCAACGCTGCAGGTGGATTTGTTTCACTTGGTGAAGGTGGATCTATCACAATAGGTTTCGGTGGTGTTATTTATGACGCCCCAGGAAACGACATCCGTATCTGGGAAACTTCTTTCTCAGGTGATGCATGTGGTGGAGCTGATGACGAGCAAGCTGATATTGAACTTTCACAAGATGGAATCAACTTCGTTTCTGCTGGTTCAATCTGCCGTGATGGTGAGGTTGATATTGCTGGAACTGGTCTTGACTATGTTGCTGCAATTCGTATCACTAACTCTGCATCTACAGGTTCACTTGATGGATACGATGTAGATGGTGTTGAAGCTATCAATGGATGTGAGAACAATCCGGTTGTTGAAAATGGTGACTGTTATGCAACGGAAGTTGTTGAATATGTTCAAGGTACGAGCTTTGGTGGTGGCGCTATCGCCGCAAACCGAACCAACCCGGCTGAAGCTCTTGGAGCTCCTGAGCGTTCAAATCAATCTGGCGATCTAGTATTCGTATCTCTTGGATACGGTGGTAGCTTGACACTTTCATTTGACGGTGCGATTCCTAACGGTGACGGTGACGACATCGAAGTAGTTGAAACTACTTGGGGTAACAACAGCTGTAACTCATACGATGAGTTTGCTAATGTATACGTATCTGTTTCTGGTGAACCAGGTGACTGGCACATGGTGAAAACAATTTGTCGCGCTGACAATTTTGTTGACATCAGCGATGCTGGTGATGGAACACTAGGATTAGAGTATGTAAACTATGTTAAAATCGTTAACAACAATGATCTCTCTAACACTCCTGATGCATTCGATGTAGACGGTGTTGTAGCTCTTTACAACTGTGAAGACGGACAAGAGTCACAAGGTATGGCTGCTGAATCAAACAGCGTACTTAGCTCTTACCCGAACCCTACTTCAGGGCCTTCACAAGTGGTATTTATGACTGCTGAAACTGGTCGCACACTTGTAGAAGTGTATGACATGAGCGGACGTATGGTTACTACACTTTTCAATGCGGAAGCACAACAAGGTGAAGAGTACAGAATCGATTTTGATGGTGCAAGCCTTCCTAACGGAGTTTACATCTACAAAATGACAACTACGAATGAAACAATCATTGACAAGTTCATGATTGCTAAATAAGTAGAGAACGATTCCCGATTGGCTAACAAAGCCAATGCAAGAATCTTCTTAAGCTAAAATGAAGTCCCGGTTGCCTTTTTGGTAGCCGGGACTTTTTTTATGTATCCACAGCATCCAAATCACCTCCTTTAATTCACAGCTCCAGGGCTATTCGCTCCGCTGGGTATCCACCCTGCGGAATCAAACCATAAGATCACCTTAGCTCCGCTGGGTATCAACCTTGTGCAACCTAAACCAATAGTTCACAGATTAACCTGACAGAATTCACTTCGCTCCGCTGGGTATTCACCCTGCGGAACTTAAACAATAGTTCACATATTACCCCTAAACAACTTGCACACATCTCCTCATAGGGTCGTACCAATTCAGACAGTATCAAATTCGCTCCGCTGGGTAAACAACTTGCACACATCTCGTCATAGGGTCGTACCAATAACAGACAGTATCAAATTCGCTCCGCTGGGTATTCACCCTGCGGAACCTAAACCAATAGTTCACAGATTACCCCCGAAACAACTTGCACACATCTCGTCATAGGGTCGTACCAATTACAGACAGTATCAAATTCGCTCCGCTGGGTATCCACCCTGCGGAACCTAAACCAATAGTTCACAGATTAACCTGACAGAATTCGCTTCGCTCCGCTGGGTATTCACCCTGCGGAACTTAAAACAATAGTTCACATATTACCCCTGAAACAACTTGCACACATCTCGTCATAGGGTCGTACCAATTACAGACAGTATCAAATTCGCGCCGCTGGGTATTCACCCTGCGGAATCAAACCACAAGATCACCTTCGCTCCGCTGGGTATCCACCCTGCGGAACCCAACTAGCTAAAACAAAAAAGCACCGGTAAACCGGTGCTTTCACTATCTTCTAAAAGAATCTTCTAATCAAAAACATTACCCGGATTGGCATAAGCCATAACATCCTTTCGCGTAATTTCATTCCCACATAAGATAATGAGCCTTTCAACAACATTACGCAACTCCCGAATATTTCCAGTCCAGTTAATCTCTTGAAGTGCTTTGTAGGCTCCGTCATCAATACCTTTCACCGGAATTCCCTGTTCCTCACAGATAAGAGTCATGAAATAATCGGAAAGAATCGGAATGTCATCCTTGCGGTCATTTAATGCAGGCACCTGAAGTAGAATAACACTTAAACGATGGTATAAATCTTCACGGAAATTACCTTCTTCTATCTCCTTTCGTAAATCTTTATTGGTTGCTGCAATGATTCTTACATTCACCTTAATTTCTTTCTCACCTCCTACCCTGCTGATCTTATTCTCCTGCAAGGCACGCAATACCTTCGCCTGAGCAGAAGCGCTCATATCTCCAATTTCATCCAGAAACAAAGTTCCCCCATCGGCCTGCTCAAACTTTCCTTTGCGCTGCTTGATAGCTGAGGTAAAAGCTCCTTTCTCATGACCAAATAGTTCACTCTCAATAAGCTCTGAAGGAATAGCGGCACAGTTTACTTCAATAAAAGGTGACTTATTCCTGTTACTAAATGCATGCAACTGCCTCGCAACAAGTTCTTTTCCTGTTCCATTAGGCCCTGTAATGAGGACGCGCGCATCGCTGGGAGCGACTTTTTGAATCATTTCCTTTATTTCCAGTATCGGATCTGACTCACCAATAATTTCGAAACCCTTGATGAGGTTAATTTTCTTGCGCAATGTTTTAGTTTCCGCCTCGAGTGTAGAGCGATCCATCGAATTTCGCAGGGTTACGAGCGTGCGATTCAGATCAAGCGGTTTTTCAATAAAATCATATGCACCAATCTTGATTGCCTCAACGGCGGTTTCGACATTTCCATGGCCTGAGATCATTACAATCGGAGTTTCAATGCCAGCTTCCAACGCTTTTTGCAATACTTCCATACCGTCCATCTTTGGCATTTTGATATCGCATAGAGCAACATCATAAACACTATCGGTGAGCTTCTTTAGTCCTTCGGCGCCGTCCTCAGCGAGGTCGACAGTAAACTTTTCAAACTCGAGTATTTCTTTCAAAGTATTTCTAATACTTCGTTCGTCGTCAATAATAAGAATGTGAGGCATAATTATAGATTTCCTTTGAGCACATCAAAAAGTACGCCTTCTTTTAAAGCATACCGTGAAAGCTTTACTTCTTTAATATCGCATTCTTCCAGGATAAGCTGAACAAATATGGCAGACATGACAATAATATTCGCACGGATCGCAGCCATACCGGGCATCCCTTGTCTTTCTGCGACCGTAGTACGGATAAGCTCCTTAATCAAATCGTCAAGTTCGGCGGTATTAACACCAAGGGTACTTTTCAATCCATCTTCTTCAAAAGTTCCGTTGCGAATGGAAAGCATATCCGAAAAGGTCTCAAACGAACCTGACGACCCAACCAGAATATGAACACCTTCATCTCTCATCACTTCAAACAATTCTGAGATTTGATTAGAAAGATATTTCTTAAGCTCTTGAATCTCTTCGGGCAATATAGGATCGTTTGGCTTAACCTTCTCAATAAGTCTGGTAACACCCAGTTCGTAGCTCTGCTTCCAAATAATTTCCTGATCGTTAGAGATAATAAATTCTGTGCTTCCACCACCAATATCCATAATCACCGACTTCTCATCGTCGAGCGCTCCAGACATCTGTACTCCCTGAAAGATCATGCTTGCCTCTTGTTCCCCATCTATCACTTTGATGCGTACTTGAAACATAGCATAAACCTTATCGATAAACTGCTGCCCATTGCTCGCATTGCGAACAGCAGAGGTGGCAAAGGCCAAAATACGATCACAATACTGATTCTTTATTACACTAATCTGAGCCTGGAGAGCTACCAGGGCTCTTTCCATGGCTTCTTCGGTGATGTAATTCTTTTCAAAACTACCCTCACCCAACTTCACACCGACCTTAGAACGGTACACTTGCTTGTAGCCACCCAAATCGTCAATTTCTGCAATGAGTAAATTGAAGGTGTTTGTGCCTAAATCTATTATTCCAACTTTCACTTTTCTATATCAATTGAAGGATTAAGGTAAATATAAGCTTTTGAATTTTCTTAGCAGAAGCACAGCTTTTATGCTTTGAACTTAAGCCATTTCCAAAGTTCTTTATAGGTTACTTTCTTGCCATACATTAATATGCCCACGCGATAAATCTTACCGGCAAACCATACCGCACCGATAAAACTGATAATAAGCAAGGCCATTGACAAAATAAGCTCCCAAATTGAACCGGAATCAAAACCCATTGCCACCCTCACCATCATTACTATAGGCGAGGTAAAGGGAATTTGGGAAAACCAGAACACTGCCGCCCCACCGGGATTGGTAAGCGCAAACTGTGAAACAATAAACCCGAATATCAATGGGATGGTAATAGGCATCATAAACTGCTGCGTATCTGTTTCATTGTCTACCGCTGCGCCAACCGCTGCAAAGAGAGAAGCGTAGAGGAGGTATCCGCCCAGAAAATAAAATAAAAACATACCTAGCATTACTGGCCAGTTGATTCTAAAAAAGATCAGCTCAGTCATATCGCTTATCACAGCCTGATTCATAGGATCGCTCGTGGCCTGCTCTGCAGCAACCTGCGTAGCCTGCACCTGCTCAGCCATAGTTGCAGCATCGGGAAGTATTAATCCGGAAACAACTGTCACAATAACCCCTGTAAGTATAACCCACAGCAAAAATTGGGTTAACCCAACCAATGCAATCCCGATTATCTTGCCCATCATAAGCTGAAAAGGCTTCACCGAAGAGATAATCACTTCTACTATTCGATTGCTTTTCTCTTCCATTACACCGCGCATTACCTGCACCCCGTACATGAAAATGAAGAAATAGATAAGCACGGCAAAACCAAACCCAACTAAAGCCTGCTGTTGTTTATAAGACTTCGTGCCATCTGCAGCATCTACGCTTATCAGCTCCACCGGTGTGCGTATTTTACCATAAGCATTTGGGTCAATATTGCTATTCTTTAGCTTCTCAATCTCAATTACCTTCTCTACTTGGGTCTCAATATAACTACTAGCTTTCACACTTGGCAACTCCCTAAAAACCAGCTCGGCCTCTGGATAGGTGACAATATCCGGGCGTATAACCAGCATCAGTGAGTATGCACTGGAGTCGAACTCGGCATTGGTCAAGGCCTGATTGGTGTATTGAAACTTCATTTGCGAAGTTTCCTTAAACGCATTCCTAAAAACAGATTTCGGCTGCGACAAACTATCTGTTGCCACTAATGGAGTTTGGTCAACAACCAAAACATTATATACATTAGAATCGCTGACACCCAGATAGATTCCCAGGCTCATTAATCCGGCGATAAACACCGGCCCCAGGAAGGTCATCAGGATAAAAGACTTCTTTTTTACCCTGGTAAGGTATTCTCTTTGGATAATCAGTTTTGTCTTATTCATGGCTATCCGATTTATTTTCAACTACTTTAATAAAGATGTCATTCATACTGGGAATAACTTCATTTACAGCCTCAACCTTTACCGCAGGTATGGCAACAGCCAGCAAGTCATTTACGCTAGATTTATTGAGAAGCTTGATTCGGGCTATCGTTGACTCCGCTTTTTTCCAGTGGTCAATTAATTCAAAATTTGTCCATAAAGCATTGGTAATAGAAAGCATATCGCCACGAAATTGAAGATCGTAAACACCTTCCTTGTATTCGTCGCGTACCTGACCTATGGGTCCTTCAAGCATTTTCTTAGAATGATTAATCAAGCCAATGTGGCTGCAGATTTCCTCTACTGAAGGCATATTATGCGTGGAAAGCATGATTGTAGTCCCGTTTTCGGATAGCCGCTTTATTTCGCCTTTAATCAAATTCGCATTGATTGGGTCAAATCCGCTAAAAGGCTCATCGAGAATAATAAACTCAGGTTCGTGCATCACTGTAGTGATAAACTGCACTTTCTGAGCCATTCCTTTTGAAAGCTCTTCGACTACTTTATCCCACCAGCCTTCAATCTCAAAACGCTCAAACCACTCCTTTAACTTCTTGTGAGCATCGCTTTTTGACATACCTTTTAGCCGGGCCAAATAGATTCCCTGCTCGCCAACCTTCATCTTTTTATAGAGGCCGCGCTCTTCCGGCAAATACCCGATTTTGGAAATATGCTCCGGGTTCAGAGGCTCTCCTTTGAATAATATTTTACCGCTATCGGGTCCTGTAATTTGATTTACAATACGAATAAGCGATGTTTTCCCTGCACCATTTGGGCCGAGCAAACCGTAAATACTACCTTTTGGCACTGTGATACTCACATCATCAAGAGCCACATGGTTAGCATAGGTTTTGGTAATATTCTCAACCTTGAGAATGTCCATAAGTAATTAATTTTATAAAACTCAAATCTAATGGATTTCGTCTGTTTATAAACATTCAATCCTTGATTCTTTCAATAATTGCTCAATAAGTCCACTATAAACCTGGCACATTGCTGAATTTGTTAAGCGAAGGCAAAAGACAACAGAGTCTTTGTAAGCTTCGCAGGTTCTGCAATTCTAAAATCACATAGGTATATAGATGGTCAAAATGATAGACTAATCTGCTATTGGCTCTGGCAGGAACCTTACAACTCAATGTAGATAACTGTTAGTGCTCATCGCCAATCGCCTCTATAATCGGAGACCCCGTTGCCCCGCTGGGAAAAGGAATCTGAAGAATCATTGACAAGGTCGGAGCTATATCCCGGATATTTGTTTCCCGATAAACTCTACCCTTTTTCACGCCTTTGCCGTACATCAACAGAGGAATATGACTATCATATTTCCAAGCTGTACCATGCTGTGTCCCGACTCTGGCATATCTCATCCACCCGCTGTCAAGAAGCCAAATCACATCGCTCGCCACCAAAGGATAAATCCCACGCTTTAAATTCATAATTGGGAACTCCTCCCCGCTCATTTTCATGATGTCTGCTGTGGGATAAGCCGCATAGATTCCCGGAAAACCGGTAAAACTCTTCGCCATGGCTTCCGCTAATATGGAAACCTCTAGCCCGGCGGCAGCCACTTTCTCTCTGTCAAAGTATATTTCATTGCCTTCTACCTTCTCAATCAAATCACTTCCTGAAGGATGAAATCTTAAGAGCGTTTCTTCAATCACCTTCTTAGCTGAATCTGTATCGATATATCCACCCGGCAGATTATTATCAATACTAAATTGAGGAACCTCAGCACCCGCATGATCTCCCGTAAGGAAAACCACATAATTATTTTTACCTACCTTTTCATCCAGCGCAGTCAGAAGTCTGGCAATTTCTGCGTCAAGCCTCAAGTAGGTATCCTCTACCTCTACCGCTCGTGTTCCAAACTCATGCCCTATTATATCTGTACTTGAAAAACTAACAGCAAGAAAATCAGTAATAGCATCCTCGCCTAATTTTTCCTCTTCAATGGCCTTAAGAGCGAACTCGAGTACCAGACTATTCCCAAAAGGGGTGAACATAATTATATCCTGATTGCTGTTAAAGGGAGCTAACTTTTTAAGATCCTTAGGAAGAACCGGACTCTCCTCTTCTGCAAATTTTCGCTCATAGTGCGAATCATCGGCAGTGCTGGCTGTATACTCAGAAAGTGGCAATAATGGCTCCCACCCTTTCTCGATATAACCATCAATAAGACCATTATTATTAAAATCATCAACCCAGTTCGGGAGTTCATCGAGGTAAAAGCTGCTGGTTACGAACTTCCCATCCATATACCAGTAGGCACCATCTGCGAGATGGCCCGCCGGCAATATTGCGCCCCGATCTTTTAGGGAAACACCAATAACTTTACTCCTGAAATTCCAGAACATCTTGAGTTCGTCGGTAATGGTGGTCGTTTTAAGATTTTTTGGACTCCGCTGTCCCGCAGATGCCTGTATTCCTACCGACTTTACAGACTTATCTCCTACGCAATAATAAGAATCCTTATCCCACGGATTATACCAGTCATTTCCGGCTATACCATGAATTGCAGGAGTTGTACCTGTGTAAACGGAGGCATGTCCCGGCCCGGTTGAAGTAGGCATGTAGGAAAACTGATGATTGGCCGCGTAAAAGCCGTCATTCATCAAGCGCATAAATCCATCGGCACCATACTTATCTGCATACCGGTGTAAATACTCGTTCTTCATTTGGTCTACCACAATACCTACAACAAGCTTGGGAGCCTTCTCCGTTTTCTGAGCAAAAAGGAAAGAAAAATGAAGAATCGCGAATAGACTTAAAACTAACCTCATGGTATTTGTTTGGAAATGATGTAAATTAAAAAAACGCATGTTACCACACTGATAAGAATATTTAAACCTGCCCATAAGAATTCACCCTCATTAATGAGAGTAAAGGTTTCATAACTAAAGGTAGAAAATGTACTAAACCCACCGCAAAAGCCAATAACCAAAAACGGAATCCAAAGTCCCTGTAAGTACTCTTTCTCAATATACACAATAGCCACCGCCAGAAGAGCCGAGCTGAGTACATTCGCAATAAGCGTACCCACCGGCAACGAAGTATTGCTCAAGGCAAGCATGGTGATTTTACCAATAAGATACCTCGCTATTGAACCAAGGCCACCTCCTATAAATATTGCGATGAGTGTTTTCATTTCTGTTTCAATAATAGAACTTTAAAAAGTTTATAAACAGAAAAACCAATGGTGGTTCCAAGCAGTGATCCGGCAATTATATCAGATGGGTAGTGAACTCCAAGATAAACCCTTGTATAGCAGATAAAAGACGCCCACAAAACCAATAATGGAATTGCCCTCGGATAGTTTTTACGGATAAGTAAAGCCACGAAAGTGGCAATACCGAAGAAGTTGGTGGCATGGGAAGAAACAAACCCATATAGTCCTCCCCTGTAATCGTTAACAATATGTACCTGAGGACCAATAATTAAATTCCGCGAAGGTCTGTATCGCTGAAATACTTCTTTAAATAACTCTACCGAGATGCGATCACTCAGAGTAATAACCACGGCTATTCCCAATAGTGACCAAAGCACTATCTTCCAGTTATAAGTCTTAAATATCAGATACAGCAAAAGCAAATAAACAGGAATCCATGATACCGCCTTGGTCAAATAAAACATGAGCTGATCTAACCACGGTTGGTGAAGGCCGTTGAAGAACAGAAACAGCTCCTGATCAAATTGTTCAAGCGATTCAAGCACACTTATTTATTTAGATATTTCCAAATCAAATCTTTAAGCTCAGTAAGACCTTGTTGGGCTACAGAGGAAATAAAAACATATGGAATATTCGGTAGGTCGGGTTTAATTTCTTTGATAAGCTCGGCATCGAGCAAATCTGACTTGGTTATTGCCAAAAGTCTGTCTTTGTCGAGCAATTCTGGATTATACTCGCGCAACTCCCCGAGCAAAATTTCATATTCCTTGTAGATATCGGGACTATCTGCAGGGACAGTAAACAGCAACACACTGTTTCTCTCAATGTGTCGCAAAAATCGGGTTCCCAATCCTTTCCCATGGCTGGCTCCTTCAATAATACCCGGAATATCGGCCATTACGAAAGAACGATCTTCGCGATAGGCCACAATTCCCAGATTTGGTACGAGAGTCGTAAACGGATAATTTGCAATCTCGGGCTTCGCTGCCGACACTACCGAGAGCAAGGTAGACTTACCTGCATTCGGGAAACCAACCAAACCAACATCGGCCAGAACCTTAAGCTCAAGAATCCTCCAGCCTTCCTGACCTTCTTCTCCGGGTTGAGAATATCTTGGTGTTTGGTTTGTGCACGTCTTAAAATGAGCATTTCCCTGTCCGCCGCGGCCACCTTCCATTATAATATATTCCTGCCCTTCTTCCGTAATTTCAACAAGTGTTTCACCTGTTTCGGGGTCTTTAGCAATGGTTCCAAGAGGTACATCCAGATATTCATCAGCACCGGATTTTCCTGTACTCGTCTGCTTTCCACCGCTTTCGCCATGAGCAGACTTTACGTGCTTTTTGTACTTGAAATGCAGAAGTGTCCACATCTGAGCGTTACCGCGAAGAATTATATGTCCTCCTCGTCCTCCATCACCGCCGTCAGGACCTCCCTTGGCAGTTAGCTTATCACGGTAAAGATGCTTCGACCCGGCACCACCACTACCGCTTTGGCAGTGAATCTTAACATAATCTACGAAATTAGTACTAGCCATTGTTATCTATTGCATCATACAACCGTTGGCTAATATCGTCTATTGAGCCCACGCCATTAATTTCTACCAGCTTACCCTGTGCGTTGTAATAATCTGCTACAGGTGCGGTATCACGCTTGTAAACCTGTATGCGATTAGCAATTATTTCAGGATTTGCATCATCGGCTCTTCCACTTGTCTCGGCGCGTTTCATCAATCTCTTTTTCAACTCTTCGTCTTCCACTTTAAGCGAAAGCATAAGTGTAATTGATTGATTCTTTCCTTCCAGAAAATCATCAAGAGCCTTGGCCTGTGTTTGGGTTCGTGGAAATCCATCGAAAATAAACCCGTTTGCGTCTGGGTGCAAATCCGCCTCAGACTGAAGCATTTTTATTGTTACTTCATCCGGAACAAGATTTCCCTGATCCATATATTTTCTGGCAAGAGTACCCAGTTCAGTTCCTCCTTTAATGTTTCTTCGGAAAATATCGCCTGTTGAAAGATGCAGGAGATTATAGCGTTCTACCAGTCGTTCTGCTTGCGTTCCTTTTCCAGCACCTGGAGGTCCGAATAGTACGAGATTAATCATTTTTTAAGATTTAATTTGATAAATAGCGTTTAAGTTTCGTCCATACCCGTCGTAATCGAGACCATAGCCTACAACGAAAAGGTTAGGGATTTCAAAACCAATATAGTCCAGCTTATGCCCGCCATGATAAGCCTCGGGCTTATAAAGCAGCGTTGCAATCTTAATACTCGCCGGGTTCTCGTTTTTTAATTTATTCAGTAAGAAGTCGATCGTATTTCCAGTGTCAACTATATCTTCTACAATAATCACATGCCGATCTTTAATACTGGTATTGAGACCAATCAATTCACTCACTTTTCCAGAGGTTTCGGTGCCTGAATATGAGCTTACTTTAAGAAAATTGATCTCACAAGGAGTATCCACCGAATTCAATAAATCTGAAGCAAACCGAAAGCAACCGTTGAGAACACCAAGAAAGAGAGGCTTTTTTCCGTTCAGATCTTTATTCAAGTCTTTTCCCAATTCTTCAACTCTTTTTTGAATCTCTTCTGAGGAAATATAATCAACAAAGTCCTTGTCGTGGATGCGTACTCCGGTCATGAATGGCAAATTTTAGTCTGCGAAGGTAATGAATTCAGACGCCATTATCACGGGGTGAACCTCCGTAATCTCTGATAAAAGTTTTAGGTTTGTAGTCACAAAGAAAATCAATGATGAAAATTTACAATTTAGCATTCCTATTATTTCTCCCATTCGTAACATTTGGACAGTATACCACACCGAATTCCGGAGAGATTTATTCACTCGACGAGCTTGTAACGCTTAGCAACGGAACCGTAACCGGCAGCAATGGAAATTATCAGATTCATGATTCTCTGTTTATTGCTGCAACAGATATTTTTGAAATTACAGTAAATGGAACCGTTTCTATTGCTCCAGGCGCTCTGATAACCGTAGAAGGCGGTTTTAACGTTTTTTCAAACATGCTTTTCACAAAGCTCGATCCGGATTCAATTTACCCGGGGTTCAGATTTGAATCTGAAAGTGCTGTAAACATCGAAGGTCCTATATTCGAATATGGAGGCGGGCTACGCGCCTTGACAGGAAATTTTCAGATGGTAGACTGTATTGTACGCTATCAGGGCCGCATAGTTTCTACAAGCGGTGCTGTAGGGCTCTCTACAGGAACACCTCTCTTTAGCAATAGCACATTTCTTGAAAATGAAACCTCAGCAATAGGAAGCGCTGCAAATGGCCAAGTTGCTCCTACAATTATCAATTGCACTTTTACAGGAAATAATACCTCAAACGAAAATAGACCGCAAATAAATCTCGGCCCTTCCGGTACCGACACCACCCAAATTTTAAACAATACGGTAATTGGCTATCCGGAGCATACAATGGCTGGAGGAATAGCACTTGCTTCGCTCTTTGGTGGCGAATCTCACGGTGTTATTTCTGGAAACGAAATAAGAGATAATCGCTATGGAATTACTGGTTTAGGAAATAACCTTTATACCCGCATTTCCGACAATGTTATTGAGGACAACAATACACAGGGTGATCCTTTTCTAGGAGGAAGCGGAATTAACATAAATGCCTCGGCAGAAAACGGACATATAATTCTCGACAACGAAATACGCGGTAATCTTTGGGGAATCACCGTGCAAGGCAATGGAATGATAAATATGGGCGACCTGGAAAATGAAGAAATAGGTGGCGGAGGAAATGTCTTTGCTTCAAATGGGAACGGTGGAGTAACGTATGCCTTATACAACAACACGCCAAACTTCGTAATGGCGCAGGAAAACTGTTGGATAGAGGAAAACCAGGAATCAACTTCTGCCGAAATTGGGGAAGTGATATTTGACTTTGCGGACGACGAGACTCTGGGAGAGGTTGACTACAGCCAATACCTTTGCGGTACGACCGACCCAATATGTGATGCCCCGTCTGACATTATGGTTGAGGACATTACCATCAATTCTGCGCAAATATCATGGTCAGCACCAGCTACAGCACCGGAAAATGGGTATGAATATTATTCCTCAACAGAAAGTGAAGAGCCAACCGAACCGGGAATAGAAACCGATGAAACGGCATTGGCTTTGGGTGATCTTGAAGAGAATACAACCTATTACTTTTGGGTTCGTTCAGTTTGTGCAGATATATATAGCGAATGGACAGGACCCGAAAGCTTCACTACCGATATGACTTCAGGCATTTCGGATGTATCTCTTGATCAAATCGCAAGTCTCTATCCAAATCCAACTTCTGGAATTTTGAATATTGACCTTTCAGACAAATCGGCTGAAACGATAGCCATTTTCGACTTGAGCGGAAGAACACTTAAAAGGGTTAGATCGTCGCAAACGGACCATATCAAATTAAATTTAAACGATTATGCGGCCGGAGTTTATATCATTCAAATTAGCGGAAGCAACTTTATTGCAAACGGTAAGTTTGTTATTCAATAAATAGCAAATTCATAAAATTCAATTGTATGGCCGTAAAACCGTATAGTAAAGATTTTAAACTCGGCGTCCTTGGCGGTGGCCAATTAGGTAGAATGCTTTTACAGGAAGCTGTAAACCTCGACATTAAATTAGCCGCCCTTGACCCAAATCCTGAGGCACCCTGCCATCAGATTGTTCCTTATTTCACCACCGGCGACTTCAATGATCGTGAAACAGTACGGAATTTCGGGAAAGATCTGGATGTTGTAACGGTAGAGATTGAGCATGTGAGTATTGACGGATTGCGCGATTTAGAGCAAGCTGGAGTAAAAGTTTTTCCTCAGCCCGATGTGCTCGAAATAGTTCAGGACAAAGGATTGCAAAAAGCCTTTTACCAAAATCACAGTATTCCAACTGCTCCCTTCAAACTCTTGAATAACAAGGCGGAACTTTTGGATAATATCGACCTCTTACCGGCAGCTCAGAAACTGCGTAAGGGAGGATATGACGGGCGCGGCGTTTATGTTATCAAATCAGAAGCAGATATTGAAAACGGTTTTGATGCCCCAACCGTTCTAGAGCAATTTGTAGATTTCGAAAAAGAGCTATCAGTAATTGTTGCTCGCAACGAAGCTGGCGAGATTAAAGCTTTTCCGGCAGTTGAGCTTGACTTCAACCCCAAGGCTAACCTGGTGGAATTACTTTTCGCACCAGCCAAAATCTCCAGAGAGATTGAAGAAAAAGCGGAGAAAGTAGCTATAAAAACAATCGAAGCATTTGGAATGGTAGGTATCCTGGCAGTGGAATTGTTTCTTACCAAAGACGGGGAAATTTTAGTGAATGAAGTGGCTCCTCGTCCTCACAATTCGGGTCACCAAACCATTGAAGCAAATATCACATCTCAGTACGCGCAGCACCTTCGTTCCATTCTGAATTTGCCTTTAGGCGCAACCGATTTAATTCGACCTGCTGCCATGGTTAACCTGCTCGGTGAAGAAGGCCATACCGGACCCGTAACCTACGAAGGCCTCGAAGAAGCACTTCAAATACCGGGGGTTTATGTGCACCTTTACGGGAAAACAGACACGAAGCCTTTCCGCAAAATGGGTCATGTAACCATTACTGCCGCCACGGCAGATGAAGCCCGTGATAAGGCCATGCGCGTTAAATCAATCATTAAAGTAAAATCGAAGTAAGATGGTAGGAATAATAATGGGTAGCAAAAGCGACTTGCCAATTATGCAGGAAGCCATTGATATTTTGACTGAACTGGGCATTGCCCACGAAGTAGAAATCGTATCGGCCCACCGCACACCTGAGCGCATGTTCGAGTACGCCAAGACAGCTGAAGAGAGAGGCATTCGTGTAATAATTGCCGGGGCAGGTGGTGCAGCTCACCTTCCGGGGATGACGGCTTCAATCACTCCACTGCCCGTAATCGGAGTTCCTGTAAAAAGCAGAAATAGCATCGATGGTTGGGATTCGATATTAAGTATTCTTCAAATGCCCGGAGGCGTTCCCGTAGCGACCGTAGCATTGGATGGGGCAAAAAATGCTGGAATTCTAGCGGCTCAAATTATGGGAGTTGCCGATGAGAATATTCGCAAACGCATCTCTGCTTACAAAGAAGGCCTAAAGGATAAAGTACTTAAGGACGCGAAGGGGATAAAGTAGCTTTTTTTTAATTGACAATTTGCAATTGACAATAGGCAATGGGCAATTGGCAAGGTTTTGAAGTTCTATTCGGCTCTGATTTACGAAGTTGATTCTCAAAAGATGCAATTGGCAAAGGGTTTCGTGCTAGTAGCAATTCTCCTTGCCAGTTGCAATCTACCCATTGCCTATTAATCTCCGTCATATTCTAATTGCCTATTGCAATTTGCCTATTGCTTATTAATCCCCGTCATATTCTAATTGCCTATTGCAATTTGCCCATTGCTTATTAATCCCCGTCATATTCTAATTGCCTATTGCAATGTGCCCATTGCTTATTAATCCCCATCATATTCTCCTTGCCTATTGCAATTTGCCCATTGCTTATTGATCTCTAATACCTTTCCTGGTTCTTCATCATGTGATGGAGCAACCTTCCGATCTCCGCGTTTTTTTCAAGAAGGTCTTCATATTCTTTTTCATCGAGATATTTACATTGATGAGCGAAATCAAGCCACACTCCTGTTTCAGAATTCTCCATATCACAATCTGAAATTTTCGAAAGAAAGTGAGCAGGATACTGCTTTTTACGATATGCTTCAGCAAGATTCGCACAAACACTTCTCGAACTTCTCCTTATTTGATCTGTGAGGGAATACTTTTCCTCATTTGGAAAAGTTTTGCTCAACTCGAAAACACTCATAGCAAGAGTGAACGCTTTTTGGTAAACTGCGCTTTCTTTAAAATTTTTTACACCCATGATCAGGAAGCTTTTGAATACTATATGAAAACTCAAAATAGGCATTTTCCTTGTCTATTGGCAAAATACAAGGGCAATGTGCAGTTGACAACAGGCAATGGGCATAGGGTTTCGAGATGGTATTGGTCTGAATGTCAATCTCCTTGCCTATTGCAATTTGCCTATTGCCTATTGCCTATTAATCCCCATCATATTCTCCTTGCCTATTACCTATTAATCTCCAGCAATTAAAAGTTGTGACAACGGTTACATCTAAACCACCAGTCACACCGTATCTTTGTACCCAATATGATTATGGAATACTTTCAAATTTTCTGGGACGCTACGAAGAACTATGGACAGTGGTTATGGCGACAAATCACCTTCCAGGAAGGCCTCTGGGGTAATTATTTCTACTTCCTGGTTGCCATTTCACTTTTCTTCTTAGCACTGGAGTGGTTGAGACCGTGGCGAAAAGATCAACCAAAATTCCGACAAGATTTTTGGCTTGACGCGTTCTATATGTTCTTTAATTTTTTCGTTTTCTCCCTGATCATCTTTGCCGGACTAAGCGAGGTGGGAGTCAATCTATTCAATAAGTTTCTCGGTCTCTTCGGAATTACAAATCTGGTGTCGCTCGAGGTTTCTTCCTGGCCCGTATGGGTTCAGCTGCTTACCCTTTTTGTGGTCAAAGATTTTATAGAATGGTGGATACACCGCCTGCTTCATCACGTACCGGCCCTTTGGGAGTTTCACAAAGTTCACCATTCAGTAAAGGAAATGGGCTTTGCCGCTCACCTCCGTTTCCACTGGATGGAAAGCGTTCTTTACAAAGGAATAGCCTATATACCACTGGCGATGATTGGTTTTGGAATAGATGATTTCTTTATTGTTCATATGTTTGCCATTGCCATAGGTCATTGGAATCACGCCAACTTCAGAATACATATTGGTCCGTTAAAGTACATTTTAAACAACCCGAATATGCACATGTGGCACCACGCCTATAACCTTCCGGACTCGCACCGGTACGGTATGAATTACGGTTTGTCTCTCAGCTTATGGGATTATATTTTCGGCACAGCTTACATCCCCTACTCAGGCAGAGATATTGAAATCGGATTTCATGGCGACTCAAAATTCCCGAAAGAATTTGGTGGGCAAATCACCCACGGGTTTAGTAAAACGCACGAGAATTCAGAATTAAAAACCGGCAGCCTTGAAAAATAAGAAAATTCAAAACATTGTTTTTACTGTGTTACTAAGCCTATCGCTGGGATTAGCTCCATTTAAACCGGAACCTCATGTTGTTCAAAAGTGGAGATGGCTATTAGATGGGGCAGTTGGCATGAAAGCGATGGATTGGTTTGATTTGGTACTGCATAGCCTTCCTTTTCTATTTGTGGTGTACACCATTTATGATTTCATCCGATTTCAAAAAAGAACAAAACAAGAAGAGCTTAAACAGAAGTAAATGATTTACTTCAAGATTTCAGAATGATTTGTATTTTGCGACAAATCAATTTCGGTGCGTTTATTAACCATAATATTTCTATGCCTTCCACTGCTAACCTTTGCCGGGGGTGAAAATGATCCGCCCGGGGCACGATCTGCCGGCCTTGCAAATGCAGGTCTCAACTTCATTGATATTTGGAGTATCTATCACAATCAGGCAGGTTTGGGATATATTGAATCTCCTACAGCATCTATTTTCTATCAAAACAAATTCCTAATTAGCGACTTCGCCTACGCCGGATTTGCCGGAGCTCTGCCTTTGGGAAATGGGGCAATAGGTGTCAGCTATTCTAATTTTGGCTATTCGGCATACAACGAAGGTAAACTGGGATTGGCGTATGGAATGAAACTATCAGATAGGTTTTCTGTCGGAGTGCAGCTCAACTACCATTCAATCAGGATCAATGCCGATGGATATGGCAACAGAGGAGCCCTTTCTGCCGATGTTGGCTTCAGACTACAAGTATCCGAAAGAGTGAGTTTAGCCGCCCACATTACCAATCCTACACGCACAAAGTTGAATGATTTTGATGATGAGCGGATCCCAACACTCATTCGCTTTGGCGGCGCCTACCAAATAAGCGACGATCTTATGGCAACCGGTGAGGTGGAAAAGGATATTGATATGAAGCCAACTTTTAGAGCTGGCGTGGAGTACCAACCCGTTGACATTTTATTTCTTCGCATAGGAGCATCAAGTAATCCCGGTCTCTTTGCTTTCGGTTTTGGTCTTAACCTCGATGTATTCAAAGTTGACCTTTCTACTACCTACCACAGCGTTTTAGGATACTCACCACAAATTGCACTTACGTACGCTCCTGGGAAGAAATGAAGCAGATTGTAATGATATCATTGGCTTTTTGCCTTTGCCTTACGGCGAAAGCACAGGTAGATGAAAATGCAGATAGGGCACTAATCATAGAGCAACGAATTGAGCAAATTGCCGAAACTTCAGAAGATGAAAATTTGGATTACAACACCCTCTTCGAATTGCTTTCGGTTTATATAGATTTCCCACTCAACCTCAATAATGCAACGGCAGACGACCTTTACGGTTTAGGGTTTCTGTCAAATTATCAAATTGGCGAATTCCTTGAATACAGACTTGAATACGGAAATCTATTTTCTATTTATGAGCTACCGCAGATAAATGGCTGGGACCAATTTACCGCCGAACTTATTGAGCCATTTGTTATGGTGAGCACGGTAGAAACGAGTAAAAAAATAACGCTCGATAAAATGCTGAAGTATGGAAAGAATGAGTGGGTAGTGCGTTACCAGCGTATCGTAGAAGATCAGATTGGCTATTCGAGTGCCACCGAGGAAGTGTTGGATGATAATCCAAATGCCCGCTACTTGGGCTCACCCGATAAACTTTACACCCGATACCGCTATCGCTACGATGACAGGATAAGCTTTGGTGTTACCGCCGAAAAAGACAACGGTGAAGAGTTTTTTCAGGGCTCGCAAAAAAATGGCTTTGACTTCTACTCCGGTCACCTCTACCTTCAGGACTTTGGCATGGTAAAGCAGTTCTCGCTTGGCGATTATCAGGCTCAGTTTGGTCAGGGCCTCACGTTCTGGTCGGGATTGGGATTTAACAGAAAAAGCTCATTCACTGTAAGCACTGCTCAGCGGGGCCGGGGAATTGGCCCATACACTTCTATTAATGAGAATCTATTTCTCCGTGGTATAGGAACCACTGTAAGAGTTGGCGAGTTTGACGTGAGCCTGTTCTACTCCGGTAAGCGCATTGATGGAAATCTTCTGGACACAGAGCAAGACACCCTCGACTTAATTGAACCTGAAGTACTGGTCAGTTCCTTTCAAGAAAGCGGATACCATCGCACAGCTTCTGAGATTGCCGACAAGAACTCTATTTTCCAGCAGCATTACGGTGGAAATGTTTCTTACCAACACAAGAGGTTTCACCTTGGATTTACCGCGGCCCACATGAAGCTGGATGGCGCCATAAATCGCGATGTAAGTGAATACAGCAAATTTCGCTTTAGCGGAAGCGATAACACTATTATGGGAAGTGACTACTCATGGAAACTGCGCAACCTCTTCTTTTTTGGTGAGACCTCCAGAAGTGCCAATGGTGGGTGGGCCACAATGAACGGTGTGAGTATTACCATGAATCCCAGATTGAGCGTAAATATTACGCAAAGGCATTACGACACTGATTTCCAACCAGTCGCATCTGTGGGATTTGGTGAAGGCTCATCAGTAGAAAACGAATCGGGTGTTTACCTGGGCGTGGAATTCAGACCCTTTAAAAAGTGGAAAGTCAATGCTTATTACGATCAGTTTAAATTCCCATGGTTGCGGTATCAGGTAGATGCGCCTTCATCGGGATACGACTTTCTGGCTCAGATAGACTATCAGCCAAGTAGTAGGTTTGGGTTTTACATCCGCTACCGCGACCGGCAAAGACAAATTAATACCCGCGAGGATACAGATGGCTTAGATTATTTGGTTGAAAATCCCAGAAAAAACCTAAGGTTTAACTTTAGCTATAGTGCGTCACGTAATATAAGCTTCCGGTCGCGGGTAGAATTTAGCGAATATTCCCGTGGCGAAGAGCCGGTATCGCGTGGGTTCATGGTTTATCAAGATGTGAGATATGATTTCAAAAACATCCCGATGCGCTTATCATTCCGCTACGCACTTTTTGACACCGATACGTATGATTCAAGAATTTACGCTTATGAGAATGATGTTCGCTACTTCTTTTCTATCCCCGCATATAGCGGAAGAGGAACTCGTGTTTATGCCATGGTGAAATACGACATTGGGCGCAACATTGATTTCTGGTTGCGGTGGGCGCAATATTACTACACAGATCGCAATGAGGTAGGAACCGGCAAAGAGCTGATTAGTGGTAATACCAAAACGGAGATCAAAGCTCAATTGCTTTTTAAGTTTTAATGCCAGGGAATGCATCAATGAAAAAAATCGATTTCTCCAAAATTATCGTTTTACTAATCATGGTTTTGATGACGGCCATCTCGACTAATATAAACTGGGGAAAAGAGCGGTGGAAAGGAATTGTGGAAGCCGATGGCAAAGGTTACTACGCCTATTTACCCGCTGTTTTTATTTACAACGATTTGAATTTCGGCTTCTTTGATCAAATCGAAAAGGAAAAATATTACAATCCAAATCGATATTATGACTACAGGGCAAATTCAGGGCACGACGTATTAATCAACAAGTATTATTGTGGAACTGCACTTGCAGAAATGCCTTTTTTCCTGATGGCACATGGCCTCACTAAACTTACTAATGGCGACGCAGATGGATATTCAAAGTATTACTGCATCTTTATAAGCATTGCCGCCTTATTCTATCTTTTTCTGGGCCTCTTCTATTTGCGGAAAACGCTTATCGCATATAATATCCCGAGATGGATAGTATCCGTCACCCTTATTGCCACCGTTTTCGGCACCAATTTATTTGCTTACACAATTGTAGACTTAGGCCTTTCCCATGTTTTTTCTTTTGGCTTTGTGTCAGCATTTGTCTACTTCTCGAAGCGCTATTTTGATTCTCCTGACAATAAGAAATTACCTATTCTGGCTCTTCTTCTGGGAATAATTGTATTAATCAGACCAATAAACCTGCTTGTTTTGCTGAGCTGGCCTTATCTTGCTGGCAGCAGCAATTCGCTTTTAGAAGGAATTAAGTTTGCCTTTCGGCAAAAGAAAAATCTCATTGTAAGCACAGTTATCTTTATCTGTATCGTTTCGATTCAATTGGTGATTTACAAAATATCAACAGGTCATTTTGTTGTTTATTCGTATCAGGACGAAGGTTTTGACTTTCTCGATCCGCATTTTCTCGACATTCTTTTAAGCTATAAGAAAGGGCTGTTTCTCTACACACCCATGTACTTACTCGCCTGTTTTGGTCTTTTACCACTTTTCAAGAATAATAAGTTTGCCGCAATTAGTTGGATTTTGTTCTTCCTCACTATCACTTATATTTTCTCGTCGTGGTGGATGTGGTATTACGGTGGCAGCTTTTCATCAAGGGTTTATGTGGAGTACATACCCTTGTTTATGATCTTATTCGGAATCTTGCTGAACAAAGCCAAAGGAAGAATATTAAGAACAGCATTACTCACCTTTACATTCGTTTTGATTGCAGCCTGCCAGATTCAAACCTATCAATACCGTTATTACGAAATTCATTGGGACGAGATGACAAAAGAAAAATATTGGGATGTGTTTCTTATGCGCAATCGGATGGAGTAGACCTATTTGGAATACACTGAGTTTCACTTTGAAATACTAATTCCCATTCGCGTTACCTGATGCCAATAATCAGGAAAAGATTTAGTAACCACCTCGGGATCTTCGATAATAATTTCTCCAAATACTGCCGCGAGCGGTGCAAATGCCATTGCCATGCGATGGTCATTATAGGTTTTTATAATCGGGACTTCATCGACCGCAGTAAACTCTTTTATATCCAGGAAGTCTGAACCTACATCGCATTTTACTCCGCATTTGGCCAGTTCGGTTTTAAGGGCATCAATGCGATCAGTTTCTTTATGGCGAAGGGTTTGCAAACCAGTGAGTTTCATTGGCTTTTTGGCAATCACTGCTGCTACTGCAAAAGTTTGGGCCAGGTCGGGACAGGCGAGGAAATCAATCACTTTGGGAATATCAGCAATTAACTTTTTAGCAATAGTCATGGTTCCATTTGCCCAATGGCTGATTATTCCAAAATGAGAGAAGTGATCGGCAGCCACTTTGTCTCCCTGAAGAGAATCAAACGGCAAATTATCAATTTTTAATTGAGAATCAGCCAGCACCAGCGACCACAAATAAAAGTAGGATGCTCCGCTCCAGTCAGACTCAACAGTGAATTCATTCTGCTTATACTC
This sequence comes from uncultured Cryomorphaceae bacterium, assembly GCA_963748925.1. GTDB lineage: Bacteria > Bacteroidota > Bacteroidia > Flavobacteriales_D > Cryomorphaceae > Cryomorpha. The sequence continues at coordinate 45,878 of CAVVKG010000007.1, forward strand.
CCCAGTTATTTCAATTGATTTACCTTTCTGAGAAATTTGCGCTCCACAATGTTTCATAAGGTTCAGCGTCATCTCTATATAAGGCAGTGAGACTTGCCCTTCACCGATTTCAAAGCTAACCGGCTCAGCGCAGTATGGAGCAATCAACATCAGGGCTGTAACAAACTGGCTACTTCGGCTGCCATCCACTTTAAGCTTTCCTCCTTTTAGTTTTTTCCCGACAATCTTTACAGGTGCAAAGCCCTCATTTTCTACATATTCAATATCGGCTCCTATCTGAATGAGTGCATCAACCAGTTCTTTAACGGGGCGCTCGTGAAGGCGGTTTTCTCCTAGCAAAATTCGAATTCCCGGAGTGATAGCCGCCCAGGCAATTCCAAACCGCAAAGCTGTTCCTGCCATGCCCAGATACATCTCACCCGATTTTACTTTCAAGGCCTTTTGAAGAATTACTGTATCATTGGCGGTGCTCAAATTGCTTATGGTAATAGCGCCGCCACTTAGCGCCTGCATAACAAGCAAGCGATTGCTGATACTTTTTGAGGAAGGGAGTTCTAATTCTATTTGAGTTGAAGCCGGGAGGGACTTCGAATTGGGCATAGATAATCTAATCAATTCACCCATCTGGAATAGTAATTTAGAGAGTCTATTATCAAATCGGCTTTTACAGGTTTATCAATAACTGCATTTCCAATGCCTTCAATAAGACTCATCTTTATCTCTCCTCCCCTGTTTTTCTTATCGTGCTTCATTAGTTCAATAAGCCTGTGAAATACCATTTGATCTATAAAAACGGGGGTGTAATGACTAAAAATAAATCCTGTGATATCTTTTAGTTCGGATTCTGTCAACATTCCCAACTTATGAGAAATAAAGCTCTCGCAAACCATCCCCATGGCCACAGCTTCTCCGTGGAGCAACGCTTTAGCATCGCTTTCAAATGAGTAAGATTCAACGGCATGACCAATTGTATGTCCAAAATTGAGGATTTTTCTCCTTCCCGATTCAAACGGATCGCTGCTTACAATTTCGTTCTTGATTTTAATAGAATGCAGAATAGACACGTCAAAATTCTCCATATCGAAAAAGCTCACTTCCTTCAGTTGCTCCCAATATTGCTTATCGCAAATAAGTCCATGTTTAATCATTTCCGAAAAGCCGCTCAGCAAGTGTTTTCGCGGAAGCGTACCCAAAAACTCAGGATCAATAAAAACCATTTCAGGGTTTGTAAACAGGCCTACCTCATTTTTCAGACCATCTATATTAATGCCTACTTTTCCACCAACTGAGGCATCTACCTGAGCCAACAAACTGGTTGGAATATTAATGAATCGTATTCCTCGTTTAAACGTTCCAGCTATAAAACCGCCTAAATCTGTAATTACACCACCACCCAGATTAATTAATACACTTCTCCTATCGGCGTTTAGCTCGCTCAGGACGCTCCAGAGCTGAGCACAAACTTCTACGCTCTTGCTCTCTTCACCCGTACCAATCTCTATTACCTCGGCATCGCTTAGCGCACTTACTTTTGAAATGAGTGTAGGAAGACAAAACTTCAGCGTATTTTCGTCCACTAAAATGAATAACTTTACGCCCGAAAAGGCATCGGTGGAAAGCAATTCGGCCAGTTCGGCAAGGCAGTGCCGGCCCAGAATAAGCTGATGACCATCTGATTTTATGTGCTGAACTTCTACGGTTGCCATGGTAATTTTAGTTAAGATTGCAAGCGGCTAAGATATGATAGCTTTTTGAGAATGGAAATGATTAAAACTAGTCAAATAATCCCAACTAATCCGGAGCCGGGAACAGGATTTTTATCTTTTGAGAATACTGAAATAGCTTTTTCAAGCAAATCAGATTTAGAATTAAAAAAGGCTTACTGGCTATTTAAACTACTTGGTAGTCCGGCTATTATGCTAATCGGAAAATACGCCACGCTATTTGCCTTGAAAATAAATCTTCCGATAAAGGGGATGATCAAGAAAACAATCTTTAAGCAATTCTGCGGAGGCGAAACGATTTCAGATTGTGCAAAGACTACAAAAATCTTGGACAATTACAATGTAGGAACCATCCTGGATTATAGTGTAGAAGGCAAAAATGATCGCGAAACTTTTGAAGCTACCTGCGAGGAAATTCTACACACCGTTCAAACTGCGAGCGAGAATAAGAACATTCCGTTTTGTGTATTTAAAGTCACCGGAATGTGCAGAAATGAGCTGCTCGAAAAAATTAGCTCATCTCAAGTGTTGAATGAAGAAGAACTTGCTGAATACAGCAGACTACAAGATCGCGTAGACAGGATTTGTGCTAAAGGAGCCTCAACCGGAATTCCTATTTTTATTGATGCTGAAGAAACGTGGCTGCAACAGGCCATTGACGACCTTGCCATGGAAATGATGGCCAGGTATAATAAAGCGGAGCCAATCGTTTACAACACACTGCAGCTCTACCGCCACGATAGAATAGCCCATCTCATTGAAGCCTATTCGCAAGCCGAAGAAAATAATTTCATCTATGCAGTAAAGCTTGTGCGCGGCGCGTACATGGAAAAAGAGCGCTTTCGAGCCGAGCAAAAAGGGTATACCTCACCTATTCAACCCAACAAGGAAGCAACAGACCGGGATTACAATGCATCCATTTCTTTCTGTTTAGATCATCTGGATCGGGTAGCTTTTTGCGCAGGAACGCACAACGAGGAAAGTTCGCTGTTTCTGGCAGATGAGATGGATAGACGTGGAATTGACAGGAAAAACCCAAGAGTTTATTTCGCTCAGTTATATGGAATGAGCGATCATATAAGCTTCAACCTCAGCAATGCCGGTTTTGAAGTGGCCAAGTATGTTCCTTATGGCCCGGTAAATGAAGTAATGCCTTATTTGATTCGTCGCGCAGAAGAAAACTCATCAGTGGCAGGACAAACAAATAGAGAATTGAACCTAATCGTCAAGGAAATCGAGCGGCGGAAAAAACAAAAGAAGGGAAAGTGAATTAAGATTGAGCGTGGACAAAGATGAAAATCTCAGCAGCTCGAATTATTTATTCAGCTAGTCGCAATCACACAGCACCGCTCTTTCGGGTAGCGCAACATTTACCAAAGTAGCAAGTGAGTCGTTTACACTAAACGTCATTCGCACTTTATCAGAATTTAGCTCAGAATCAACCACATACTGCTTCGGATCTTTATGGGTTTCGCTTAGCTTAAAACGCACATCACCTTCGTATTTAGCGATTCTAACAGCTGCGGTATCCAAATTAAAACACTGAAGCTGGCAAAGCGATTGGTCAGTAAAAAGTGGCTCTGATTTCTGCAATAAGGCAAGAACCCTGTTGCCCGGCAGCCAGTCTGTGAGGATATTTAGCCGCCCATTAAAGAATACGAAAACCAGTCCGCATCCCATCAAAACACCAAAAATATAAAGTCGTAATCGTCGTCCGAATTTCATTTAAAAAGCAGCAAAAAGTAAATCAATGTCTTTGTAGGGCAAGCGAAAGACTTCGCCCAAAGTTTCGTTGGTTAGGGTCCCGTTATAAATATATACGCCATGGCGAAAACCCATATCGCGCTTAATCAGGTTAGAACAGCCACCGTGCTGTCCGATATTGAGTATAAGTGGTGTAAAAATGTTGCTCAGTGCAATAGACGCTGTGCGACTTACCCGCGAGGCAATATTGGGAACGCAATAATGGGTTACTCCATGCTTAACAAAAGTGGGGTTTTGATGATTGGTAACTTCCGATGTCTCGAAACATCCTCCTTTGTCTATACTGATATCCACGATAACAGACCCTTCTTTCATTCCCTCTACCATCGCCTCGGTAACCACAGTAGGTGTTCTTCCATCGCTTCCGCGAAGGGCACCAATTGCTACATCAGCCTGATGCAAAGCCGTTTTTAGAACCTCGGGCTGAATAACGGAAGTAAACAACCTTTGTCCCAAGTCATTTTGTAATCGGCGCAGCCGATAGATTGAAAAGTCGAAAACCTTAACGAGTGCTCCAAAACCCAGGGCTGCTCTGCAGGCATATTCAGCAACAGTACCGGCCCCTATGATTACAACTTCGGTAGGTGCCACACCGGATATTCCTCCAAACATAAGCCCCTGCCCTTTCCCTGCCATGCTCAAGTGCTCGGCAGCCACTACCACAGCAGCGTTACCTGCAATTTCACCCATAGCGCGCACCACCGGAAAAATCTCTTCTTCATCCTGGATGTAATCCCAGGCAATGGCAGAAACCTTTTTTTCCATGAGTTTCTTCAGCGTGTCGCGCGGCTGAACACTTAGCTGCAAAGCAGAGAATAAAGTCTGCTTATGACCCATCATGCTTATTTCTTCATGACTAGGCGGCGCCACTTTAAGCACCAGGTCGCACTGGAAGGCTTCCTTCCTGTCATATGCAATTTTAGCTCCGGCTTCGCTGTATTCTTTATCATAAAAACACGCGTTTTTTCCGGCTTCAGTTTCCACAACCACCTCGTGACCATTGTTTACGAGCACCGCCACAGCATCGGGAGTTAGACCCACACGCTTTTCCTGATAAGATGTTTCTTTGGGAATCCCTATTTGTAGACGTTTCGAAAACTCGCTTACTCCCATCAGTTGTTCCTGTGGTTGCATCGATGCTTGCCTGGCCAGCGCCTTGAGTGCTTCTTTTGAGCTAATCATACCCGATTTCTAATTTCCTTGGAGATTGAATTTACACATTTTGCTCTCACGAAGGTAATGCTAGTTTTATTTTCCGCACATTTTCTTCATCACTAATGTAAATCCGAACGGTATCATCGGGCAAAAGCTCCTCAATATTTTCTGGCCATTCCATAAAACAGTAGGCATCGCTGAAAAAATATTCTTCGTAACCAAGATCATATACTTCGTCAAGAGAATTAATTCGATAAAAATCAAAATGATAAACCGGGTAATTTTTACCGTCGCGGTATTCATTGACAATAGAAAAAGTAGGACTACTGCCCGCGTCTTCCACGCCCAGCAATTCTATGAGTCTTAAAATGAGCGTTGTTTTGCCTACACCCATATTTCCGTAAAAGGCGAAAAGCCGGAAATCTCCGGCTTTGCTTAGTATTTGATCAGCGATTTTAGGTAAATCGCCTGTAGAATGCGCTGTAAATTCAGTCATTTATTTTGCTGTAAGCTTCACAATAGGAATTAACACTTCCTGAAGCGAAATTCCTCCGTGCTGAAAGGTGTCTTTGTAATATCTCATAAAGTGATTGTAATTATTCGGATATACAAAATACTGTCTCTCTTTTGCAAAGATATACGAAGTAGTCATATTCGACTTAGGTAGAAACCCATCTTCGGGTTTGGTAATTGCAAACACATCTTTACTGTCATAATTCAGATTCCGACCTTGCTTGTAGCGTAGGTTTGTACTTGTATTTCTATCACCAATTACTTTGATAGGATCGTTTACCTGCACGGTACCGTGATCTGTAGTAATCACTACTCGCCCACCTTTTTCGGCCACGGTTTGCAATATATCTCTTAAAGGCGAATGCTCAAACCAACTCAATGTTAGCGATCTATAAGCTGAATCGTCATCAGCAAGCTCTCTGATCATCTCCATATCGGTGCGTGCATGCGAAAGCATATCTACAAAGTTGTAGACAATTACGTTCAGCTCATTGGTCATTAAGTTCGACACATTTTCGGCCAGCTTTCTACCCGCATCGAGCTTGGTAATTTTGTTGTAGCTAACTTTAATGTCTTTACCCAAACGCTTCAATTGAGACTTGAGTAACTCCTCTTCGTGCATGTTTTTACCGCCGTCTTCTTCATCATTAAGCCACAGCTTTGGGTAGAGCTTTTGAATTTCGCTCGGCATAAGGCCTGCAAAGAAGGAATTACGCGCATACTGTGTCGCTGTGGGCAAAATGCTGAAATAAATATCTTCTTCATTTATATGGTAATATTCGCTGATTACCGGCTCAATAAATTTCCACTGATCGTATCTCAGATTATCAATCACGATTAAAAAAAGAGGATCTTCCTTAATCTCGGGAGCTATTTTATGCTTAAAAACATTGTGAGACATCAAAGGAGCTTCATCGCTATTTTCGTGCAGCCAGCCAACGTAATTCTCGCTCAGATACTTCGAAAAATAACTATTGGCTTCTGTTTTTTGCATGGTAAGAACTTCTTCCATCACACCATCACTTCCACTTTCAAGTTCCAATTCCCAAAACACCAGCTTCTTATACAAGTCTTTCCAGTCTTCTACATCGAGCCTGTCGTTTAGTGTCATCCCTATTTTGCGAAATGCAGTTTGATAGTTCGAAGTTGTCTTCTCATTAATCAACTGCTTGTTCTGCAGGTTTTTCTTTATTGAAAGTAAAATTTGGTTTGGGTTAACAGGCTTTATCAAATAATCAGAAATCTTGGATCCAATGGCATCCTCCATAATAGATTCTTCCTCGCTCTTCGTAATCATCACTACGGGAACATTTGGCTTTATTTCTTTGATTTGGCTCAGCGTTTCAAGGCCTGAAAGACCGGGCATATTTTCATCTAGAAAAATAATATCGAAGGTTTCTGCTTCTGCTAATTCAATGGCATCGTGGCCATTGTTAACCGTTTTAACTTCAAATCCTTTTTCTTCTAAAAATAAAACATGTGGTTTCAGGAGTTCGATTTCATCGTCGGCCCATAATATTCTTGATGGCATAAATCATTCAGGTTTTGTGAGAACACCAATAATGGCGTACTTTTGATGTTATAACAAAATTCGCGCCGCTTTAGTGTACGCAAGCAGTATTAATCATGGGTGAAATAAACTTATTTAAACCAATAAACAAGCGAAAAATATTAAATGATCCGGTTTATGGCTTTATTACCATGCCCAACGAGCTCATTTATGATCTTGTAGAACACCCTTACTTTCAGCGTTTACGCAGAATTAAGCAGGTAGGAATGTCTCATCTGGTATACCCCGGAGCGAACCATACCCGGTTTCATCATGCCCTTGGTGCTACACACTTGATGCAAACAGCCATTACAAACCTTCGTGAAAAAGGTATTCGCATTAGCGATGCTGAGGCACGCGGAGTACTGGTAGCCATACTTTTACACGACATCGGTCACGGACCTTTCTCACATAGTCTTGAGTTTACGGTAGTAAAAAATGTAAACCATGAAATGATCTCTGAACTCCTGATGGAAAGGCTAAACAAGGAGTTTAACGGTGCGTTAACAACGGGAATAAAAATCTTTAAGGGAGAATATCCCAAACCATTTTTACACCAGCTGGTAAGCAGCCAGCTTGACATGGACAGACTTGACTATCTGTCACGTGATAGTTTCTACACAGGGGTTTCAGAAGGAGTAGTGAGCAACCAGCGAATAATCAAAATGCTCAATGTTTTTGATAATAAGTTGGTTGTCGAAGAGAAGGGAATCTATTCTATAGAGAAGTTTATTGTGGCTCGTAGGCTAATGTACTGGCAGGTTTATTTACACAAAACGGTAGTCTCTGCTGAAATGCTGCTGATAAAAATATTGACCCGTGCAAAATTTTGTGCCCGCAGAGGCGACAAACTTTTCGGTTCACCGGCTTTGTGTTATTTTCTTTATCAGGATTATGGAATGGATGACTTCGTGAATGACCCCACGGTTATTGACACTTTCGTGAAGCTGGATGATTTTGACATTATGGGCGCCATTAAAGTATGGACGGATCATGAAGACAGAATACTAAACGATTTATGTAGGAATCTCGTAAATCGGCGCTTACCCAGTGTGCTATTGAGCAATACGCCATTTGATGAAAATGCACTGGAAAAGATTAAGAGCGAAACAATGGAATTAATGAATCTTGCCCCCGACGAATTGCATTACTATTACGAAGTTGATGCCATTGAGAATCATGCCTACGACCGCGATATTGATGGTATAAATATTGTCAACAAAATGGGCGAACTTGCTTGATTTAGCTGAAGCTTCAGACAACCGCACTTTGATGGCCCAAACTGAAGCGGTGAAAAAGCACGTTTTATACTTTCCAAAAGCGGTTAAAAAGAATGCTTAGCGGGTACCTCAAGCCATACATATTAATTTATATATTTGGGCGATGAAATTTTCAGCGACCCAAATAGCCCAACTTCTTGATGGAGAAATCGTTGGCAATTCTGATGCGGAAGTCTCCGGTTTGAGCAAAATCGAAGAGGGCACGAGCGGCACGCTATCATTTTTGGCCAACCCTAAGTATGCCGATTACATTTACACCACCGGCGCTACGCTGGTGATTGTTGGTGAGGACTTTAAGGCTGAGAAACCTATTCCGGAAACCTGTACACTGATTAAAGTTAAAGATGCTTACGCGAGTTTTGCAAAACTTCTGGATCTTTACAATCAGTTGAAACATGACAAAAAAGGAATTTCAAAAACCGCTTTTGTCGATGATGACGCTAAAATTGGTGATGACGTATATGTTGGACCAAATGCTGTAGTAGATAGTGGTGCGGAGATTGGAGCAAATGTCAAGATTTATCCGCAGGCCTATATCGGTCCAAACGTTAAAGTTGGCAACAATACTATTATTCATCCGGGTGTTCGCATACTTTCAGATTGCGTGATTGGCAGCGATTGTGTAATTCACGCAGGTGTAATTATTGGCGGCGATGGTTTCGGATTTGCACCAAATAGCGAAAACAACTACCAGAAAGTAGCTCAGATAGGAAATGTAATTATTGAGGATCACGTAGAAATAGGAGCTAATACAACCATTGACAGAGCTACGCTGGGAAGCACTATTATTAGAAAGGGAGCTAAAATTGATAACCTTATTCAAATTGCGCACAACGTAGAAATTGGTGAAAACACCGTTATCGCTGCACAGACAGGAATTGCCGGCTCTACCAAAATCGGTAAAAATTGCATGATAGGCGGCCAGGTGGGCATTATAGGTCATATTACAATTGCCGATGGTACAATGATAGCCGCTCAAAGTGGTATTGGCGCCTCAATAAAAAGCAGAGCTATTCTACAGGGATCACCTGCGTTTTCGATTGGAGAATATAAAAAATCATATATCGGATTTAGAAAGTTGCCCGAATTGATGAAGCAAATAAGCACGTTGGAAGAAGAGGTTGCGGCTTTAAAACGAATGAAAGAATTATGAGTATAAAACAGCGAACCATTGCTGCTCCCATAGAATTAAGCGGAGTTGGCCTTCACTCGGGCGAAAAAGTTACCGTTACCATTCTCCCTGCCCCTGACAATCACGGGTATGTATTTCAACGGGTTGACTTGGAAGGCCAGCCGAAAATAAAAGCTGATGTTGACAATGTTGTTTCTACCCAGCGAGGCACCACTATTGAAGAAAATGGTGCGCGGGTTTACACGACAGAACACGTGCTTGCGGCCATTTATGGGTGCGAAGTTGACAATGCGTTAATTCAGATTAACGGCTCGGAAGTGCCGATTATGGATGGAAGTGCCAAGCTCTTTGTAGAGGCCATCGAAAAAGTGGGCTATGAAGAGCAGGAAGCTGAACGCGAATACTTTACCTTAAAGGAAAATCTTTATTACGAAGATGAAAAAGGTTATGTGGAAATGCTGGCTGTACCTACTCCGGGTCAAGAGTTTCGCATTACGGTTATGGTAGATTATAACTCGCCCGTACTTGGAACACAGCACGCATCGATGTATGATATCAGCGAATTCAAGAAAGAGATTTCGGGATGTAGAACCTTTGTTTTCTTAAGGGAAATTGAGGAACTCGCCAAAAACAACCTGATAAAAGGAGGCGATCTTGACAACGCCATCGTGTTGGTTGAAAAAGAACGCAGCCAGGAAGAGTATCAAAAAATTGCCAAGCTATTAGGCAAGGATTACAGCGAGATAAAAGTGCAGGGAATTGGAGTTCTCAATACGGTGAAGTTGAAGTTCGAGAACGAACCAGCGCGTCATAAACTCCTTGATATTGTAGGCGATTTGGCTTTAGTGGGTAAACCAATCAGGGGTCATATTCTTGCCGCAAGGCCCGGGCATGCCGGCAATACTGCTTTCGGGAAAATAATCAAACAATTAATTAAAGACGAGAAAAAACAGGCTCGGAAATTCGACTTAACCAAAGATCCGGTTTACGATGTAAATCAAATAATGAATATTCTACCACATAGATATCCATTTTTGATGGTAGATAAAATTATTGAGCTTTCGGAAGATTCGGTTGTGGGTGTGAAAAACGTAACATTTAACGAACCCTTTTTTCAGGGTCACTTCCCCGGAAACCCCGTTATGCCAGGTGTATTGCAAATAGAAGCCATGGCTCAGGTAGGAGGCGTACTTGCGCTGCACAATGTAGATGAGCCAGAATTGTGGAGCACTTATTTTCTCAAAATGGATGCTGTAAAATTCAAACGGAAAGTTGTTCCGGGCGATACCGTTGTATTTACCATGGAGCTCGTGGCACCTATCAGACGCGGCATTGTACAAATGAGAGGTAGAGGTTATGTTAATGGTCAGGTAGTTTCTGAAGGAGAATTAATGGCACAGATTATAAAGGATAAAGCTTAATGGGGCGCGAATTTGTAAGTATTCATCCCGATGCGAAAATTGGTGAAAATGTAGAAATCGGGCCTTTCACCACGATACACGGCGATGTTGAAATTGGCGATGGAACAGTAATTCATTCCAGCGTAACGATTATGGATGGTGCTCGGATAGGAAAGAATTGCCAGATTTTTGCCGGGGCTGTAATTTCTGCTATTCCACAGGATTTAAAATTTGACGGTGAAATTACAACAGCCGTAATAGGTGATAATACCACCATTCGCGAATGCGTAACAATAAATAGAGGAACAGTTGACAGATACACCACAAAGGTTGGAAGCAACTGTTTACTAATGGCTTATACACACTTAGGTCATGACGTGATAGTAGGTGATAACTGCATTTTAGCTAATGCGGCAACCATAGCCGGACACGTTACTATAGAGGATTTTGTAATTCTGGAAGGCGTCGTGGCCGTTCAGCAGTTTGTTTCTATAGGCAGGCATGCCTTTATTGCCGGCGGCTCGCTGGTGAGAAAAAATGTGCCCCCTTATGTGAAAGCTGCCCGCGAACCACTAAGTTATGCCGGTGTTAATGCTATCGGTCTGCGCCGAAGAGGGATGAGCCAGGAAACTATTGCGCTTATTGAGAATACGTACCGTACCATCTTTGTTTCAAACAAGAATGTTTCCAAAGGACTTCAAGCCGCAGAAGCTGAGATTCCCGACTGTACTGAGAAAGATGAAATAATTAAATTTATTAGATCTTCTGAAAAAGGAATCATTCGCGGACCCGTTAATGATTGAAATTGAATTACAAAACGTAGGTAAGCGATTTAACCGCGACTGGATATTTCGAGAGTGGTCAGCACAGATCAAATCACAATCATCTTATGTAATTCTAGGTGGAAACGGCTCTGGCAAAAGCACGGCTTTGCGGGTACTCCTCGGTTACGCTCCCCAAAGCGAAGGCCAGATCTCGTACAAAGTTGATGGCAACATTATTCCTCAGAACAAGATATATCAGCATTTTAGCTTTTGCAGCCCTTATCTTGAATTGTATGAGGAGTTGACACTTGATGAAATGGCCAAATTTCATTTTTCGCTTAAGCCTATGCTTCCGCAAACGGATTTGAAAGATTTTGCGAATTATGTCCATTTGGAATCCGCGCGGAACAAGGCCGTAAAGTTCTTTTCATCTGGGATGAAACAGCGATTGCGACTGGGCTTGGCGCTTTACAGCAATACCAGTGGTGTGTTTTTAGATGAACCCACTTCAAATCTTGACAGGTTTGGAATTGACTGGTACAGAGATACGGTTCAAGAGCTAAAAAAAGACAGACTAGTGATTGTTGCGTCAAACAATCAAACCGATGAATTCTTCTTTTGTGATCAGAAAATAAACATAGAGGATTTCAAACAGCGTTAATTTTTTAAATTTGACAACAAATAGGAAAAATGGCAAATACATCTGACATCAGAAACGGGCTTTGTATGAAATACAATGGCATGCTCGTTACAATAATTGAATTTCAACACGTAAAACCGGGTAAAGGTCCCGCGTTTGTGCGTACCAAAATGAGAAACATTGAAACCGGAAAAGTTTTGGAAAACACCTTCTCTGCCGGGCACAATATTGATATCATTCGTATTGAGCACCGCCCATATCAGTACCTGTACGAAGAAGGGGTTGGCTATCACTTTATGCATACCGAAACTTTTGAGCAGATTTTTATCGATAAAAAACTAGTTGAAAAGCCGGAATTTTTGCGCGAGGAGATGGTTTGCACCATTGTTTTTCACGCCGATGAAGAAATTCCGCTCATGGTTGAGTTGCCTTCATTTATTGAGGCTGTAGTAACATATACAGAACCGGGATTGAAAGGTGATACCGCAACCAACACCATGAAACCAGCCACCATAGATACAGGTGCTGAAATTAAAGTTCCACTTTTTATTGACACCGACGATAAGATTAAAGTCGACACCAGAACGGGGATATATAGCGAGAGAGTTAAGGAGTAGCCGGGTAATTGCTAATTAGCAATTGGCAATTGGCAACGGGAAATTGGCAACGGGAAATTGGCAAGAACTTAAAGAGATCAAAATGCGCAATTGCGGAAGTTGCCTTCTCAACCTCTGAAATAAAATAAACTACTTAGTCGCTCGCTTTATGCGGGCGATTTTTTTTGGCTTTGATCTGTATATTCTGCAGAAAGACATAATTTCCCAATATACTAGTCTCACAAGACGCCAGTATTGGCGATAACAGGAATCTACTGTTCTTGTTTTCCAATCAAATGGATAAGGATTACAAATCAAGGTATCAACGCACACGTTGCCTATTGCCTATTGCCTATTGCCGCTTAACTATTGCCAATTACAAAATTCCAAATACTCCCCTACTCAATCGCGTAAGCGTAAACAAAACCGTCCTTACCGGCAGTAATAAGGTTAAAATACCCATCGCGGTTCATATCACCAATAGCGAAAGGTTGCGACCCATAAAGCGGAAACCCACTACGGACTTTTCCTTGTTTGTCGTAAAGAGTGATTTTTTCGTTTTCGGGATCGGTCACTCCCAATCGCACCACATTTTCTGGAAAGATGAAGGTCTGAAGCTGGTATTTATCTGATTCTTCAAGGCTATTACTGAAGATGATATCGCCTTTAAGCGAAAAGGCTTCTATAGCTTCAGCAGTTAGAACAACACATTCCATAGATCCATCGTTGTTAAAATCAACAAAGTCATAAGCCAGAATGGGCTGATCGGTTAATTTGACTTTTATAAACCGGTCATCAAAGCCCTGCCGGTAAGCATTTCCAAGAGAATCCACATAGTACATTCCAGACTCGCCTATTTTCGATTTTAAATCAAATTGATATTTGCCGTGAGCGGGAGTTGCTAATTTTTGACTAACGATATGCCGCGTTTCACCTTTCCTGTTCAATAATCGTATGTTTCCATTATCATTAAATGCGAAAATATAATCCTTCGATTTTATTCGAATGTGTTTTACATCAGACACAATATCTCCGGAAGGATCCTTGAAGCCCCACCCGTCAATTTGTTTTCCTGAAATATCATAAGATAGAATTTTGCCCCCGCTAACAGCCACAAATATGCGGTAATCGCGGCTATTGTCGTAATCTGCCACCGTAACACCATTGGTCGCATTGGCAGGAAGCTTCACCGGATAGGATTCTACGTTATTGCCATTTCTATCAAGGAGATAAATACTCTTTTCCGTACTGAACAGAATTTGGAGTTTCTCGTTTCGGTACACGTCAATCTGTACGACGTCGCTTTTTATTGGCCCATCAACTTCGAGCTCCCACAGTAGCTTACCGGTATTTCCGATGAGATAAACCATGTTATTCTCGTCTTGCACAAAAATTTCAAGCGCATCGGTATAGTGATTTTTCAGCAAAAAAGGCTTTGAAGTAACATTTGCCTTAAGCTGCTTTTCCCAAAGCGAATTGGTTTCTTTTTTATACTCAGGGTTGTACTTGAAGTAAATATTGTTGTAGTAGAGATCGTTTTTATAATAATTTACCTGATATACAAAGGCTTGAAACTTGCGAAGCAAATCAGTTTGGCCGGCTAAATCTTTCGCATTCTGATCGGCGAGAATATTCTGATAAATCAATGGTGACCGGGCTAGTGAGCTGTAAACCATAAAATGAGAATTTCCCGAAATTTGGTCGCTAAGCTCAATGAAAGCCTTATCGGTGGCGAGCATGTTTTCATTGTTTTCAGATTCAGATAGTCTTTGTGTGAGATTTCGAATGGCATTTAGAGAGGTGGCCATTATGATCATATCATCTATTCGTACAAAGTATGGGTCAACGATTCCGTCGAATGCCTCGCTGAGTGCTTTCCCGTAGAAAGTACCGATTTCCAGCCGGTGAATTTCAAAGTCTCCAAACGCTTCAATTTCAGGCTCCTTGTCCAGAACCTCAGAGCGGCTTTTCTCAATGCCGAGTAGTGAAGTCCAGGCCTTGTCGGGATCGGTTGCCTCAAAGATGGCAAAGTGGTTTTGTGAATAGTTTTCAGAAACCGGCTCCAGAATAAAGGAAGCTCCCTGCGAGCCTATCCAGCTTAGCCCTTGCCTGGTCATATCGCAGTTGCAAAGGTCATTGTACTCCTTTATTTTCGTTTCAACGGAATACTTTCTGTTCGCTTTGGCGAAAATATCCATCTGTCGTGCCCTAAAATTCTCAAAATCGCCAAAGCCAAAGAATGCAATATAGGCAGTATTAGACGGCATATATTTCAACACATTCATTCGCGGTGCATCTTGATTTCTAAAAGCACCAAGCCAGGCATCCGAACTGTCTTTTGACATGACAAAACCATTCATCGACACGGCATTTGGCTTAAGATTTAAATCAAGAGCCGACCAATCTGCAAAGTTTTGTGTAAAGAAAGCCTTGTCTTTAAATTCATTTGCTGCGTACTGACTAAGTATGGTTCGCAGCTGCTTGTAATTGATGTAAACTTCCCCACGCGAATCTCGTCCACGTGTTTTACGCACCTTAGCAAAAGCAGGGTTTGTCATAACCGACGCATCTTGTACAAGAGCACGAATTGACTCTTCAACCAATATAGACGACATGCTCATAACCAGCAAACCTTCGTTTATAAAGAAAAACACTTCTGCATCAAACTGTTTGGGAGTAACCTTGAATATCTCAACACCATCATAGAGTCTTTTCTCAGGAGACCCATCAGTGCGGAACAAAGTAGATATTCCCTGCACAATCTGATTTGAAGTAGCTTCGTTCTCCAGTTGCACGCTTAGCAAGTAATTGTAATCTCGCGCTCCAGAAACGTGTACAGAAACGGCCACTGGTTTATCGGCAATATACCCGCGAAAGTCTTTTTGGCGCATCAGCAAACTATCAATAGCGTGAACAGCAGCATCGAGACGGAAATAAAAATCAGTGGTTTTCAGCTCCTCCCACATAATATTGGTCTGCGACAAATCGCGCCACAATTCTCCTGCCTCATCGGTTTCTACGATAAGAGCAGCACTTTGAGGAATCGCCTTGAGCGCAATAGCTGGAGCGGCCACATTGCGATCAAAGGTTTGGTAAAAGCCTATAATGGCAGCGGCCACTATTATCAAAAATATCAGTGCTGTAATTAATCTTTTCAATCGGAGAAGGTTTAGAGATCAAAGATAAAAATGCGAGTAGAGTATACCGAGAAATTTCCAGCTGGGTTTACACATGGGTGTGTGCATAGGAATTTCTCAAAGGTACATGTCCGTATCAAGCAATAATAAAAAAACCATTATCTTACCATCCAGCTTCATCCTCGATAAGAGAATCTTCCGGGATTGTATCGGGAGAGCTAAGAAAAACTATATAGGTGAGATAGATTAAAATACCGGCACATCTCTGGTAAGAAACTCCATAGAATCATTATGAAAACTATAATTTCGTTATTTACATTAATCTTCCTGAGCCATGTTCTGATGGCTCAGGAAGATCAAACTCTGGATTGGTTCACCTACTTCGGAGGTAATTCAATTGAAGATACAAGAGCCTGCGAAGTCACTTCAAATGGCGATATTGTTTTGGCGGGTTATACATCTTCCTCTTCAGGTATTGCAACTACAAACGCTCACAAATTTCAATACTCAGGTTTAGATGACGGTTTTATCTCAAAATGGTCATCTGAAGGTGAGCTTTTATGGTGTACCTATTTTGGAGGTGAGGGATATGATTTAGTGAACGATGTTACTGTCTCATCAGATGGGTCAATAATTGCAGTTGGATTTACTTCATCACTTAATGGTATTGCATCGCCTGGAGCGTACCAAACAGAAAAAGGAAACGATAATAATGCAGGCTTTATCTGTAAATATACTTCTGACGGTCAACTATTGTGGAGTACATATCTTTCAGGATCGGTAAACGACTATGCCGAGACAGTTGTAGTTGACGGTGAGGGCTTTATTTATCTCGGAGGCCAAGCACAATCTCCAAATTTAGGAACTGAAGATACCTTTCAACCTCAAAAAAACATGTCTTCCGATGGGTATATTTCAAAGTTCGACCCAACCGGAAATTTAATCTGGTATACCTATTTTGGAGGTGACGATTTGGATGAATTATATGACATAAAAATAAATGGTGATTCTGAATTAGTTTTTATCGGACATACGAGAGGTTCAGTAGGGCTGGCAACTGATGGTGCCGACCAGGAAACAGCTACAAACTATTCACTTTTGCTGGGCAAGTTTGATCTGAATGGCCAGAGAATATGGAGCACTTATATAGATGGCGAAGGAGACGAAAGGTATGGTACAATCGCTCTTGGCGAAAATGATGCGATCTATTTGGCCGGTAGAACTTCATCACAAAGCGGAATTAGCACACCTGGTGCATATTTCGAAACCAATATCGAAACGTCATCAGTTCAGTTTTTGGCCAAATACGGCACCGGTGGAGAAAAGATTTGGGGAACCTATCTTGGTTTGCCAGATTTAATTATAGGAATAGGAGGTATTAATTATATGAACTCCGCGGTTTACTATTCCTTCACCGGAAAAGCGGTTAATCAAAATCTGATAACTGGCGATAACCCTTTTCAGCCAGTTTATAACAATGGGGGTGATGGTTCTACGGATTTAATTCTTGTAAAACTGACAGAAGACGGCTCTCCAATTTGGGGCACTTATTTTGGAGGGACAGAGTCTGAAAACTACATTTCTTTTATAGTGCCATTCGATAATGGCAATAAATTTCTAATTGCTGGCGGCACCGGCAGCGAGAATTTTTACGCATCAGAAGACAGCTGGCAGGAAACGATAACCTCTTCTCCAGACTGCTTTTTGGCGCAACTTTCTGATCTAACACTTACGCTCACATCGGAATATGACCGAAGAAAAGATATACTTCTTTATCCAAATCCATCAAGTGGGATTTTTAATTTAAATTGGGATGAATCTTTCGGTATGACAGGAAATTTGAGAATTACTAATCAAATTGGTCAGGTTGTTTTTCAATTATCGAGGTATCACTTAAATTCTGGAATAAATGTTGATTTGGAGTCCGGTCTATATATCATAAGACTGGAACAATCAGGAAATACTTATTCAAGAAAAATCATTATCGAATAAAGAGCTTACATAGTCGACTTCAAAAGCGTAAAACTCATCCTGTGATGTTCACAAGCACCGTGTTCTAAGATGGCCGCACGGTGCGACTTGGTAGGATACCCTTTATTCTGAAGCCAATTATAGTTAGGGAAATCACCATGCAGATTAGCCATCAGCTCATCGCGATGGGTTTTGGCCAGAATAGAAGCTGCTGCAATAGCGCGTATTTTGCTATCGCCTTTCACGATGCACTGGTGGTTTATTTCCCGATAAGGGTTAAACCTGTTGCCATCCACCAGAATTAGTTCAGGTCGTTGCATGAGTTGATCCAGCGCTCGGTGCATAGCAAGAAAAGATGCATTCAAGATATTAATTTCATCAATTTCCTTATGACTCACCACACCTACTGCCCAGTGCTCAACGTTCTTTTCAATTTCTCTTCGCAGCAGGTTTCTGTTAGCTTCTGTTATGAGCTTGGAATCATTCAGTAGTGGGTGGTTCCAGCCTTTCGGCAAAATAACGGCAGCCGCCACAACGGGCCCGGCCAGGCAGCCCCTACCCGCTTCATCACAGCCAGCTTCAATAATTCCCCGTTTAAAATAAGACTTTAACTTGGCCATGGTGCGAAGGTAATTGATTGTAGAAAAAAGGCAATTATCGAGGGGAGAATGTGTTTTTCTATTTGTGACCTTTCCACGTTAACCGCAGTGCTTGTTATTTACCTGAAGATGTAATGATTAGGGCCTTGTCAGCAATAGGTTTAAATTTTTTCTTGATTTTTAAAAAAACCTTTATCGTCAAAAGATCTCAAAGGTTTTTCAGTTTCCGAATTTATTAAAGTGTTTAAACATTCACTCAGTTTCGTTATCCTTCCGCATAAAACCTTTCAGGTACTTTGTCGCTAAAAAATCCGAAATTTTATTTGTCACACGATCTATCCAGGTAGGTAATCCTATTGTTTTATGTCCTTACTCCTTACCTTTGGGCCATGTCAGAATTGGATTTCAACACCCCTACTCCACTTCAGGAAGTTCCTTTCGCTCCGCTAAACAAGCGAAACATTACGCTTTACATAAAACGCGACGACCTTATACACCCCGACATTTCAGGAAACAAATGGCGTAAACTCAAACTAAATATTGAGCAAGCCATGCACAAAGGCCAAACCACCCTGCTCACCTTTGGGGGCGCTCACAGCAACCATATAGCTGCAACTGCTGCGGCAGCTGCTATGCACGGACTAAAATCTATAGGGATTATCCGCGGTGAAGATGCAGACCCGGAAAATCCTACGCTCAAATTTGCAGCAGAAAAAGGAATGCAGCTTGAGTTTGTAAGCCGCGGCGATTTTAAAGTATTGCAGGAATGGGAGTCAAAAGACCGCCTGCGCGAGCTTTTTGGATCATTTTACTTAATTCCTCAAGGCGGAGCAAATTACTATGGTGTGCAAGGCTGTATGGATATTATTAAGGAAATTGACATAGAGCCAGACCGGGTTTTTGTAGCCTGCGGCACCGCCACCACTCTGAGCGGGATGGCTATTGCCAATGCAGGTAAAACAGAAATTTATGGCATTTCTGCGCTTAAAGGGGGTGGGTTTCTACTGAAAGATCTGGAAGAAAACATCAAACAAGTATACAAAGATGTCGAAACGGAACGTTTTATACTTGAAAAGATTCACTTATTGCTTACCTACCATTTTGGCGGTTATGCAAAAATCACACCTGAGTTGATTGACTTTATGCGAGCGTTTACTTTAGAAACCGGAATAAAACTTGATCCTGTTTATACTGCTAAAACAGCATTTGCCATGAGCGATCTCGCTGGAAAACTGAACGGGCTAAAACCGGAAAAATGGGTTTTAATTCACACTGGAGGACTGCAAGGAATACCCGCAATGGAAGCAAGATCGGGACATCCTATTTATTGAAATTGTTGAATTCACAGAATAATGTGAATAAACATGCGTTTGTTACCCCTGTTGCTCTGTAAGTACTGATAAATTTGGGGGTTGAAGCTATTTACACTGATTTTAAGGCTGTTGATAACATGTTAAGAACGACAATAATTACGATTTTGACCGTAACTAGCCTGCTGCAGAGTGCTATGGGTATGGGTGATCCAAAAAGGGTTTCCAGATCGGAATATATAAGCATGTGGAAAGACGAGGCGATACTGCAAATGCGCGAACATGGAATCCCTGCGAGCATCACTTTGGCGCAAGCAATATTGGAGAGTGGCGATGGAAATAGTGAATTAGCGAGCAAATCAAATAATCACTTCGGAATAAAGTGTCACGACTGGACAGGCAAAAAGGTTTACCACGATGATGACAAACGCCATGAATGCTTTCGAAAATATGAAACTGCGCACCAGAGCTTTGAAGACCACAGTATTTTTCTGAAAAGAAGCCGGTATGCTTTTTTATACGACTATAAAGTAACGGACTATAAATCATGGGCTAAGGGTTTAAAAAAAGCCGGCTATGCTACTAATCCGAAATATCCTGACCTACTGATACGCATCATTGAAGAAAATAATCTGGAGGAGTATGATAAGCAAGGACTTAGTAAGGACTACAAGCCCAGCAAGCCAAATAAGCCGGCAAGCAAAACCACTAAAGAAGGCGATGCAATAATCATTACGATTGATCGGGGCAAGAACGTAATGGTAAGTGACAATAACATTAAATACATTATCACTCAAAATGCTACTACACCTGAGCGCCTGGCCGATGAACTGGATATGGGCAACTGGCAGATAGCGAAATACAACGATCTCGATAAAAATACGAGTATTGAAGAAAACACACGTATTTATATTCAGCCGAAACGGGGTAAATCGAAAAAGTATAGCACCCACACCGTTGCTACTGGCGAAACAATCCACAGCATATCGCAGCTGTATGGAGTTAAGATTAAGAAAATCCTGAAGTTTTCTGACCTTCCCAAAGATCATAAAGTTAAGCCGGGTGAGGTTTTAAAATTACAACGATAACACTAAGTTTACATAGCGTCTTTAATCTTGATTTAAATTAGCCTGTCCATTTCGGCATTAATTCAGAATCAAAAAAAATGACCATGCATTTAATTTTATATTTGTAGTCGCTACTCGAAACTCGTCACAGACAACCACGAATGAAGTTGTTATTTGTAATTCCCTCTATCACAAATTATTTCACCTTTTTAGAAGGGCTGATTGACGAACTCACCAAGAAAAATCACGAAGTACACCTTGCCACATCGCGGAAGCATATAGCACGTATAAGTGCTTACAGACGTGAGATAAAATGTGAGGTTCACGACATTGATTTCCCAAGAGCCCTAGATCCAATTAGACATTATGCCGCTGCAAAGCGTGTAAAAAAACTAGTGCACGAAATACAACCCGACATAGTGAATGTTCACTTTTCGGCTGCGCTATTTACGGCTATGCTTGGAAAAGATGACAAGTGGCCGGTTTCCACAGGCACCATTCACGGTTTGGGATCACCGTTGATAAGCGGCTGGCGCAAAGCCATTATTTCTCAGGCTGAAAAATGGAGTACTGCCCGGGTTGATGAAGTATATGTGCTTACCGAAGACGATAGAAAGTATCTTCATGAGCGCGCTTCGGGAGCAAATGTTAAAGTATTGGAGTCCTTTGGTATAGGATGTGACTTAGAACGATTCGACCGCAAAAACGTAGTTCCGGAGGATCTGGAAAAAATTAGGGAAGAGCTGGAAATTCAATCAGATGATTTCGTTTATATTTTCATTGGAAGGCAAACCAACTTTAAGGGTTTCGACAAGGTAGTGCGCGCATTCTTAGAAACAAAAAAAACCCATCCCAAATCAAAACTGCTTCTGGTTGGCGAGAAAGACCGTATTCACCCAACCTCGCTCAAACCCAAATTTGAAAAGGCACTCAAGACCGATAAATCGATTATTCGTGTAGGCTGGCGAGAAAATGTACAGGATTATTTGGAATTATCTCACCTCAACGTATTTCCGTCTGAGCGCGAAGGGCTTCCAGTTAATTTAATGGAATCTCTCGCTATGGGAGTCCCGGTTCTCACTGTTAACAGCCGCGGCTGCCGCGACGTTGTGAGAAATGATATTGACGGAGTGGTGATTGACGATACCGGAATTGAGGCACTCGCCACAGCGATGCGTGATTTGCAGGATAATAAAGATAGGATCAAAGAAATGTCTATAAATGCCTTAGAAGGTCGAGATCGATTTGATCGCAGGATTTTCATCCAAAAACAATTTGAAATTTTCGAACGATTAACAGGGAAAAGTCTTTAGAATACTAATTCCCGTTTTCAATCCTGAGCTGCTTTACGCGAAACGACTCACCTTCTTTTTTCAGAAAAAATGTGAGCCGATACGATCCATTTGAGGTATCCAAATCACCGATGTAGTAATAGTCGTCCAGTTTAGACTTGCCCTCATGTTTAACACTGTAAGACGTAGGAACGTTTTCACTAAAAAATCGAGCTAAAATCACTTCTGCCTGCTCCTTGCTGTAAACGTCTTCTACATCTTTAACGGTAAGGTCTACGATCTTTGTAAAATATTTACCCAACGCCTTTGCATCCCCTGTTTGAATAGCTATTGTAATCCCCTGCTTTTCTGACGTTTGACCATAGGAATTTATGGCAAATATGAAAAAGATGAAAACGATCAGAAATTTCTTCATGTCAATTATTTTCAGTTGTATTTACAAATATCAAGCCAGCTAAATCAAATATAGTAAAATTAAGCTCTCCAGTTTTCAAAGCCAGTTGTATCTTTCGGCTATGAAAATAGTTATTTGTTGTGTCGGGCGCACTGATGTTCCTCATGTACAAGAGTCTATCCAAATTTATCTGGATCGTTTAAAGTACTATATTCCCACAGAACTCTTCATCATTCCAGAGCAAAAAGTCTGGAAAAAGATGCAGGGCGAGGCTCGGAAAAAAGCAGAAGGTGAGGCTATTTTAACTCAGTTAGAACCTGGCGACCGGGCAGTTCTACTCGATGAAAAAGGAAAGCAGTACACGAGTGAGGATTTCGCAAATTATTTGCAAAAAGAGATGAGTACGGGAGCCAAGCGCCTGGTGTTTATTATTGGTGGAGCTTATGGGTTTAGCGAAGAAATTTATTCGGCAGTCCCAACAAAAATTTCACTTTCCAAAATGACCTTTTCTCACCAGATGATCAGGACCTTACTGCTAGAGCAAGTATATCGGGGAATGACGATTCTGAGAAACGAGCCTTATCATAACCGCTGATGATGTAACCCGGCCTGCCCTAAAGCCGTAAAAACACCCGTTCGACTCCCCTTGAATGCGTTAATAAACTCTGCAATTTATGAAACACGTTCTACTCACATTGGGAATCAGTATCCTAGCGCTTTATACCTGCGCTCAAACCGGCACAGTAGCCGATTTTAGGAAAATATCAGAAACCACAGGAAACTTGAACACTCCCCTGATCAATCAGGGAAGGTTCGGTTTTTTAAGTGAATCAAATTCAGAAAATAAATTTATTTCCGGAGCTCCCTATGAAGGCAATGGAGCAATTTATATCATTGAACTTGCTCCGGACGGATCTGCTGCAAGCAGTTCAAAAATTTCCAGCGCTGACTTTACCTATTTTGATAACCTGAGTGATTCAGAATTTGGCACTGCCAGCCTTGAACTAAATGATCAAAATAACGACGGTATTTCCGACTATTTAATAGGTGCGCCAGGTATTCAGCCAGATGGTGCACTTTTTCTGCTCCTCAGCAACGAGGGAAATTATACACTTAACGAAATTAGCCTTCCGGCAGAATTATCGGAAGCTACCAAATTGGGAGCTCATCTGGCTCATGAAGATGGTTCCATTTACATTCCTTCGGCTACCGGCGCGGGAGAAATTTTTATTTGCTCATTAAACTCAAGCCAGGAATTGATTTTTGAAAATAATATTGACTCATCCAACGGGTTTTTGTCAGAGAAACTAGAAGAAGGCGACCGGTTTGGGACAGGCTTAAGCTTTGCTGATATGAATGGCGATGGCCACACGGATATTATATGCGGTGCTCCCGGAGATGATGATCAGGACACGAATTTTGGCGCGGTATACATGCTTTATCGCGACAGTGATAAAGAGATAACCGGAATTCAAAAAATCTCGCGTCTTGAGGGCGACTTTGGCGGATTTATGAATATTGACGATGAGTTTGGAATCTCGGTGCGTTGCATTGGTGATCTGGATGAAAACGGCACTCCAGATATGGCTGTTGGTGCCCCGGGCGATGACGACGGAGGAATTGACATAGGTGCCGTTTGGATCCTATTTATGCAACCTAGCGGAACAGTTAAAAACGAAAGGAAAATTAACCGTCTGGAAGGAAATTTTGGAGGTGACCTAAACTACGACGACCGATTTGGAACGCGAATAGCTCTAATTGGTGATCACAATAACGATGGTACAATTGATATCGTTTCGGGGACGGTGCGCGACGACGATGGTGGAACCAATAAAGGCGCGGTATATACCATTCTAATTGAACGTTGCCCGTCTCCGAGCGGTTTTTTTGACTGGGAAGACAATAATGGAACCGTATCATTTACCGCCGAAGGTGGTGAGGGCTATGCACACATCTGGAACTTTGATGATGGCGGCTACAGTCAGCAGCAAAATCCCACCCACACGTATGAAAATAGTGGCACATACTCAGTTTGCCTGGCTATAACCAGCGAATGCGGCGGAAACAATTTTTGTCAGAATGTGACTGTTTCTGTTAATACCACAGTAGGGGTTGAAGACAGAATTGCACAACAAACCGTTATTTATCCAAATCCTTCAACAGATTTCATTAAGATCGAAACCGATGGTCAGATAACGTCCATTCGATTTCTGAATATCACCGGGCAGGAAAGCATGAGACTTGACAAGATCAAAGCAGGACAAAAAATAGATGTTTCAACGCTTCCTACAGGGATATATCTGGTTGAGATGATTATTGACGGCTATAGAATTGTAAAGCGAATTCAGAAAGTGGGCTATTAAATCCGGTTCTGATTTGAAACCATGATATCAAAAATAGAAGCAAGTCGACCAGTTAAATTATTCCGGCTGTACTTCATTATTTTATCATTTTCAGAATGGAGTGAGAAACCATTGGAACAAATAGACTCCTCTTTAATAAAAAAAGCCCTGAACCAATAAGGGACAGGGCTTCTTGGTTAATTCAAATCCTCAACTATTTCCCAACCATAAACTTAGTTGTTACTGATTCTCCATCTATACTCAGACGGTATAAATACAGTCCTTCGGGTAATGCCTCAGTGTTGAACTCATACTGATATTTCAAGCCTTTATCCACATTCGAATTTAGTAGGGTTGCGCGAAGCTTTCCATTCAGGTCATACACCTCAATGATTGCCCTTCCGGAAACCACCGGTGTGAACACAAGGTTGGAAACTCCAACAGCAGGATTGGGATAAGATGTAAGTTCGTTTTGTGACATCACCGCCTGGAGTCCATCATCACAATTATGCAAGGCCACTATTCCATCAAGGTCAAAACCATCAGGGCTGGTGGTTAGCGCATCATTGTTTACGATTTTAATAAAACTCACATTTTCAAATGCTCCAGCATCGCTTATGTCAACAAATTTGTCGCTTTTACAAACTGTTTTGGCCAAGAAATAGTCCACTCCATTTTGTGACACCAGCACATCAGCAAATTCAGGATAGGCATCACATCCGGGATTGCCAAATGAAGTCTCTACCACTTCAATATCATCGCCAGGTTCGTTGGGCACCACACCATCAAAAGAGAAAGTGATGCTACCGCCGTAGCCAAGTGTTGTAAAAACAAAACTGTCAGAGCCTTCGGGTTCACCAAGAGCATGATCTGGATTGGCTCGGTTTAAAGGCAGCGGGCTATTATTGGCCTGCAATCCTTCCACATATTCTACAACAACATCGGCATAACAAGTTCCGGAGTCAGGCTCTTCAGTATCAAGTCCATCACCACAACCGGAAGCCATATCCCCATTAAGTAAAATATATGGAAGACCATCGAGAAGTGCTGGATAGGCAGATATAAGCGAACCATCAGCAGAATTAATTTTAAGAAACGAATCGGTATTAAAATGGGCTGTTATTAGCGCATTTCCTTCGCTTCCACTAGCCATTCCATTGACATTTGTATCGATAGACCCTAGCTCAATAGGGTCTTCGCCTTCCACTATCTCGTATAGCTTAGCATTACTTCGCGTTGCCAGATAAAGCTTTCCATTTTGAAAGGCGAGGTCACCACCCTTCACATCTGCATTAGCATAAAAGAGAGCCTCGCCAGAGCTCAAATTTATCGTATAGATTTTCTTGTCATTATCGTCTCCTACATAAAGCAGGCTATCAGCAGGGTTGTAAACAGCTGCTAGTAATCTGTCCATAACACCTTGCGCAGGATTTAGTTCGAGATCCGGGAGATAGGGCCCCGACGAAACGTCATATCTCTTAATAACGACCCCAGTGGCATCAACGATGTATACAATTTGCGACGAAGCATTATAGGCAATGTGGGCCTCAAAATCGACAGATGTGAGAAAGCTCAAATTGGCTTCAGTTTCAGTAAAAGAGAGTGCATAAAGTTCTGAACCGCTTATACCATCGCCATGATTAACGTAAAATGCTGAATAATCAGAACAAATACCGTCGTCAATCGGTGTTCCCACACATTCGCAATTTTCAGTAACGAGATCGTTATCGGTTTGATCGTTTCCGTCATCACAGGTATCGTTAAAATTAGCAGCAAGAGAGGGGCAGTCAAAAGGTTCCATATCCAAACAAGCTTCTATCACTTCATTCTCGTCTAATGCTCTATTCCAATAGCGAAAGCCATCAAGACCACCACCTAAATAGTAAGGAGGGTTAACCGAATCGGGAGTTCCTCTTTTTCTGCACAAAGATCCTGTGGCGTCAGTGTATCCAATAGTTTGAGCATTGCCTGAATAATAGCCGTCTTGAAGTTCGCAGTCAACATATATATCAATATCCTGATACCCTCTTATTATAACCACTATGGAATACCAAGTATCTATTTCCACCGGAAAATCAGAGCGCTTGGAATGCAAAGTTTGCCCATTAAAACCACCTTGCGCATTCCCGTAAGCAACTGCTATTTCATTAGCAGATGATATTTGAAACCAAGCGCCACTGTGAGTAGAAACACCAAAATCAGTTGCGGCAATAATTTGAGTGCCTCCCAAATAGTCAAATTTTGCGCGCACTGCCATTGTAATTGGGAAACCAGGTTTAAGTGATGGTTCATCAGGAAATTCAACATACGTATTTACTCCGTTGGCAATAAGAGCACTTTCTGGATTACCGAGGTAATCTTCGCCAAATTCAAAATTAAATCCAGCCCCGTCGAAGTCATTTCCAGAAGCGTCTTCAAAATTTCCATCCAAATTATACTGAAGCAATAAACCTTCGCTTAATTGGGCATTTGCTGAATTCGTAAAAAAGGCAGTTGAAAGAAATAAAGATAATATGACAGCCACTTTCCTAAAGCTTAAAAAGCGCAGTATCTCAGTTAAAATAAATTTTGAAGAAGGCTCATTTGCAAAATGTACATTCTTAATTAAAGAAGATAAAATTGGATTCATAGCATTGAAATATTAGTTAGACGTACAATATAAGCATTCTCTCGAAAGCACCAAATGATTTTTTAACCCGTTTTTAGCTAAAAATCCCCTAACACCTCAGATAAATTACAATAAGCTATTTATTAAAGTAGTTCGTTAATACAAAATCTATTAACTTTTTAACCAAAATGGCCACTTCTCATATAGAATTTAAATTCACAAATTCTGAAGCCAGTTTGCAAGGTAAATTATTCCGGCTGTACTTCATTATTTTTTCATTTTCAGAATGGAGTGAGAAACCATTGGAACACCTTAAGGAGACTTCTATTTAGTAAAAAAGCCCTGAACCAATAAGGAACAGGGCTTCTTGGTTAATTCAAATCCTCAACTATTTCCCAACCATAAACTTAGTTGTTACTGATTCTCCATCTATACTCAGACGGTATAAATACAGTCCTTCGGGCAATGCCTCAGTGTTGAACTCATACTGATATTTCAAGCCTTTATCCACATTCGAATTTAGTAGGGTTGCGCGAAGCTTTCCATTCAGGTCATACACCTCAATGATTGCCCTTCCGGAAACCACCGGTGTGAACACAAGGTTGGAAACTCCAACAGCAGGATTGGGATAAGATGTAAGTTCGTTTTGTGACATCACCGCCTGGAGTCCATCATCACAATTATGCAAGGCCACTATTCCATCAAGGTCAAAACCATCAGGGCTGGTGGTTAGCGCATCATTGTTTACGATTTTAATAAAACTCACATTTTCAAATGCTCCAGCATCGCTTATGTCAACAAATTTGTCGCTTTTACAAACTGTTTTGGCCAAGAAATAGTCCACTCCATTTTGTGACACCAGCACATCAGCAAATTCAGGATAGGCATCACATCCGGGATTGCCAAATGAAGTCTCTACCACTTCAATATCATCGCCAGTTCCGTTGGGCACCACACCATCAAAAGAGAAAGTGATGCTACCGCCGTAGCCAAGTGTTGTAAAAACAAAACTGTCAGAGCCTTCGGGTTCACCAAGAGCATGATCTGGATTGGCTCGGTTTAAAGGCAGCGGGCTATTATTGGCCTGCAATCCTTCCACATATTCTACAACAACATCGGCATAACAAGTTCCGGAGTCAGGCTCTTCAGTATCAAGTCCATCACCACAACCGGAAGCCATATCCCCATTAAGTAAAATATATGGAAGACCATCGAGAAGTGCTGGATAGGCAGATATAAGCGAACCATCAGCAGAATTAATTTTAAGAAACGAATCGGTATTAAAATGGGCTGTTATTAGCGCATTTCCTTCGCTTCCACTAGCCATTCCATTGACATTTGTATCGATAGACCCTAGCTCAATAGGGTCTTCGCCTTCCACTATCTCGTATAGCTTAGCATTACTTCGCGTTGCCAGATAAAGCTTTCCATTTTGAAAGGCGAGGTCACCACCCTTCACATCTGCATTAGCATAAAAGAGAGCCTCGCCAGAGCTCAAATTTATCGTATAGATTTTCTTGTCATTATCGTCTCCTACATAAAGCAGGCTATCAGCAGGGTTGTAAACAGCTGCTAGTAATCTGTCCATAACACCTTGCGCAGGATTTAGTTCGAGATCCGGGAGATAAGTCCCCGACGAAACGTCATATCTCTTAATAACGACCCCAGTGGCATCAACGATGTATACAATTTGCGACGAAGCATTATAGGCAATGTGGGCCTCAAAATCGACAGATGTGAGAAAGCTCAAATTGGCTTCAGTTTCAGTAAAAGAGAGTGCATAAAGTTCTGAACCGCTTATACCATCGCCATGATTAACGTAAAATGCCGAATAATCAGAACAAGTACCGTCGTCAACCGGTGTTCCCACACATTCGCAATTTTCAGTAACGAGATCGTTATCGGTTTGATCGTTTCCGTCATCACAGGCATCATTAAAATTAGCAGCAATAGAGGGGCAGTCAGGTTCATCTGCATTGCACAGAATACCTACTTCTTCGGCAGTTATAGCCCTGCTCCAATATTTAAAATCATCTATAGCACCTTGAAAATAAAATGCTGGTAAGCTTGTGTTTTGGTCATGGCGACCGATGCAACCCGGAAGATCGGAATAAACAAGGCTTCCGCCTGAACCGCCATAAGATCCTCCTAACTCTACACAATCAATATAAATCTGCATATCAGAAGGAGAAGAAACGACGATCGAAATATGCGTCCATTCGTTGGTTTCCACGGTTCCTAATGAGACGTAGTTCTCAATCGAGGTGGAATTGTAGAATGGCGACCCATTCCCAAAGCCAAGAGCATACCGATTTGTAGCTTGACTCGATGTGAAGAATACGCCCGAATTGATATCTTCTTCAAAAGAGGTATTAAAAACAGCACGATCCAGATTGCTATCACTGGTATATTTAATCCAAAAGGAAAATGAGACAGGCAATTCTGGCTTCAGCTCTTCTAAATTGGGAAAATTCACGTAGTCATTCACGCCATCAAAAGATGCCGCTGAATTTGGATTTCCAAATCTATCAGCAGTATAGGTTATCCCGAATGGATCTCCATCGTAATTGTTACCACTTTGATCTAAGGTGGTTTCATTAAAAGAATAATCTAGCAGCAGACCTTCATTGATATCCTGACATACAGATATGGCAGACGTGAAAAGAATAAGAAAAAGGATAGAAATTGATTTCATAGCGTTTAAAAATTGATTCGTCGTTCAAAATAAGCAATATCTCTAAATCAACAAAATGATTATCCAAAGGAATTTTGATATCACTGGAATAAAGAATAATAATTTCTACTATTCTCAGCAACAAATTCATGAGACCTTCCTAATTCTATTGTGTCCCTAATATTTATTAGAATTCCTTTAATAAACTGTCTAAAACTGGATCTGCGACGAAATTTTACAAACCTCTGTTAAAGAAAATGTAATTTATCGGTACCTTATCTTGATTGGTTAGAATTTGGCTGTAATTCGAAAATGTGAGTGATTTATTCTGAAATCATTCTAGCAAATATTGCAACTAGCTCACCAGTTAAGTTTTTCCGGCTATACTGCATTATTTTCTCTTTTTCAGAATGAAGTGAGAAACCATTGATACAGCTAAGAAGAAAGGTTTTTATTTCAGCGACATCATCAAATTCACAAACCTTTCCTGCTTTGGTATCCGTGAGAATATCATCGATTTGGCTATCGAGCATACCGACTGCAAGAATCGGTTTTTGACAGGCAAGATACTCGAAGAGTTTTCCGGTAACGGTGCCCTTTGCCGATTTAAAATCATTGCTATCCTCTCCAAAACGATTTACCAGCAACAGCAAAACATCGGCTTTTAGCTGCTCAGTTATTACATCCGCGTGAGCCATGTAATCCACGAATTCGGTGATGTTTTCCAGCCCATATTTTTTAATGTCATCGTGGGTCTTTTCATCTGTTTTGCCAATTAGCTTGATTCGAAAAGAGTCCATCTTTTCAGGTTTTTCAGCTATAAGCTGAGAAATAGCCTTCCAAACAGCCGGGTGATTTCTTCGGTTATTCAAGCTGCCGGTATGCAATAAAGTAAAGTGTTCTTTGCTTTCCGCAATCGATAAATTCTCAAAATCAGCGTGATCAAAACCATTGGTAATGAGGGATACAGGTTGGTGGGTTTTAGACTCAAACTCCTGCTTCATAAGGTCGCTAACCACCACAATATGGTCGGCTTTCTTAAGTACTGCCTTTTCGAGTTTTTCATTCTTCTTTAATGCCGATTTGCTAAAAGGCATATCATCAGCAAAGTCAATATTGGTCCACGGATCACGGAAATCTGCCAGCCAGGGAATTCCTAGTTCTTCCTTCAGCTTCAGTGCAATAAGGTGCATACTGTGAGGTGGACCGGTTGAAGCAATAAGATCTATTTTGTGAGACTTCAAGTAGGCTGACAAAAAGCGAACCGATGGTTTAATCCAGAGAAAGCGTGCATCAGGAATAAAGTAATTCGCACGTATGTAGAGAGCAAGTTTTTGCTTCCAACCCGTTTTGTTACCCTCAGTGATAAAAACATTATAGGTTCTTTCTTCTTTCTTCTTACCCAGAAATTGGCGGTAGATGCTGTAAGGCTCACGAATCGGCTCGCGCAAAATCTCAATTCCATCGGGAATGTCCTTTTCCAATGAATCATCCAAAACAGGATATTCAGCATCCAGAGCTGTGTAGATGACCGGTTCGTAGCCATAATCACGCAGGTATTTGGTAAACTTAAGCCACCGCCCAATAAGATCTATTTTGTGAGACTTCAAGTAGGCTGACAAAAAGCGAACCGATGGTTTAATCCAGAGAAAGCGTGCATCAGGAATAAAGTAATTCGCACGTATGTAGAGAGCAAGTTTTTGCTTCCAACCCGTTTTGTTACCCTCAGTGATAAAAACATTATAGGTTCTTTCTTCTTTCTTCTTACCCAGAAATTGGCGGTAGATGCTGTAAGGCTCACGAATCGGCTCGCGCAAAATCTCAATTCCATCGGGAATGTCCTTTTCCAATGAATCATCCAAAACAGGATATTCAGCATCCAGAGCTGTGTAGATGACCGGTTCGTAGCCATAATCACGCAGGTATTTGGTAAACTTAAGCCAGCGCTGCACTCCGGCACCACCTGAAGGAGGCCAATAGTATGTGAGGATAAGGACTTTTTTCATTGACTGGCAAATTTAGGAGAAAGTTTTACTATGATACCCACAATACAGATTTGTAGCTTTACCATTTTCTTGCTTAAACCAAGCTGGTTTTAAATACTTTTGTGATCTGCACTTTAAATGAAAATGCAAAGCCGAAGGATGTATTATGTCTGATCTGAATTTAAGTAGCCTTCCTGGCACCTTTAACAAGCAGTTTTTAGGTACTTCAAAACCTTTGAACAATAAATTTCTAAGGGATTGGAATAGCTTCAAGCTGGCTTCATACTATTTTTATATTCATCCTAATCAAGACGTTACATATTTAAGTGAAGGAGATATCTCTCTGCTATTAATTGGGAATTTATACGATTACCGGAATCCGGAATGGAATAATAACGATATTCTAAACTCGATTTTAAAATTTAAAACTTCTTCCGAAGTACTCAATGAATTATTTCATTTTACCGGGGAGTACGTTATTGCATCCCAGGATAAGGAAGAAGTGACTCTTGCCAATGATGCCAGCGCTTTAATGGAAGTCTATTATTCATCAGACTTTAGCGCATTTGGTTCTCAACCCAACCTGCTATCTGAAATAGTGAATTTGGAAGTTGACACAGACGAAACTGCAGCCACCTTTTACAATTCAAAAGCTTTTAAGGAAAGGAAATTCTATTTGACATATAAAACAGAATTTTCAAACCTGCTCCATCTAAAACCGAATTACGCTCTATTGCTTAATGAAAAATCGGTAAAAAGATTTTATCCCAATATCGAAATCGCACCTCAAGATATAAAGCGGAATGCGAGAAAAATGTGTACAATTCTCAGCGGATACATGAAGTCAGTGAGTTTACGAAAACAAGCTTCTGGCGGCATTGGTGTACCCATTACTGCGGGATGGGATAGCCGGATTTTACTTGCTGCCACAATTCATGCTGAGGCTTTAAATGCAAGATATTTTACAATTAAACATGCCTCGATGAGCAACGACCATCAGGATATAAAGGTTGCGAAAAGAATAGCATCCCATCTGAAAATAAATCTTGAAATTCTGACGTATGAAGACACTATTCCTGACAATATAAATAAAACATTTCAAGATAGTCTTGCTCACAACCGGTCTCAGAGTAATGCCAGCATTTATCAAACTCTTTATAAAGAATTTGAGGTTAAGGATACAACAATAATCAATGGAAATGTGAGTGAAATTGCCCGTTCATTTTACCCGAACATTCTAAAATTGAACGGTAAAGACATTGCGCTACTATACGGCTATCCTAACGCGCAATACGCGATTGACGCATACAATGAGTGGTTAAAAGATAATAATGCTACATTTCGGCAATTGAATTATAATGTGATGGACATGTTCTATTGGGAGGAGCGCGTAGGCAATTGGTTTGCCAAAATGAAATCGGCTTACCTCTTATTTTCAGACCATTTTTCACCGTTCAATTCACGGATATTACTGCATACAGCCTTAGCTTCAAAAAGGGAAGAACGCGATGCTCACTTTAACATACTCTACAAGGAAATCTTAAGCATCCTTTCCAAGGATTTAAACCGAATTCCAATTAATCCAAGTCCAAAAACCAAAATCATAAAATTTATGAAGCAAGCTAAATTCTACCCTGTCTATCAAAATATTGGAATTAAAACCGGGTTGTTAAAGTTTAATTAATTGGCCTTAATTTCCCTCCAAAATCTACGCGACTTTAATTTGACAAATTTTTAGTGATAAAAGACCTCAGAAATACCTTCAAGCAAACAGCGATTTATGGAGTGAGTAACGTCCTGGTTAAAGCCACAGGTCTTATTTTACTGCCCATTTACACTAGTTCCTTGAGTACAGCCGACTATGGTATGCTGGTTTTACTGGAAATAATATCTCAATTTTTTATTGACGTTATTTCAATCAATCTTCCTGGAGCCATGCTTCGTATTGGTTCTGATACTAAAAGCCCTAAACGACAAAATCAAATTTATTTTACAGCTTTAATAATGTTGATAGCCACAGGGTTGGTTTTCTTAGCTGTTTTTCTACCTTTAAACGGCTTTTTTAGTCAGGCATTCTTTGATTCAAAGGTTTATGCAGACTATTTTACAATCGTTTTTATCTCTATAGTTATTGAGATTCTTGGAATAATGCCTCTGCAACTTTTGCGACTCCGTGAGAGAGCAGACCAATACTTGTTTTTCTTCGGATTGAAACTAGCTGCATTGATTGGCTTCATCTGGTACTTTGTTAGTATTCAAGAAATGGGGGTTTATGGTGCCATAGTAGGTGTCTTACTTGCGAACATCACTCTTTTACTCGGCACATTCTCATTCCAATTTAAAAACATGCTTCCAAGATTTGACAAGAAAGTAGCCAAAGAATTGTTTCAATTTGGTGCTCCTTTGATATTTACGAGTATAGCTGCAATCCTTCTCACTATATCTGATCGATTGATTATAAAATTTTATGGCGAATTAGCTGACGTCGGAATCTATACGCTCGCATATAAAGTAGGTAGTGTTTCTAATTTGCTGATTATTGGAAGCTTTGCTCTTGGCTTTTTGCCAATAGCATTTAAGAAATTTGGAGATCCGAACTTCAATCGGTTCTTTAGTAAAATGCTAACTTATTTTATCGGTATTACCGTAGTTCTTACTTTAATCGTTTCACTTTTTAGCAAGGAGGGTATTAAATTGATAAGCAGCGACAATCCCGATTTTTGGATTGCTGTTGTCCTTGTGCCTTTTATAGCATACATGTTCTTGTTCAAGGCTTTACAGAACTACTTATCCTATATTTTTCTTCTAATTAAAAGAACTCGTTTTCACGCTCAGATTACTGTGCTGGGGGTAATCTTAAATATTGGACTGAATTTTCTATTAATTCCAAAAATGGATATTTACGGAGCAATAGCAGCCACTGGAATCAGCTATATTACTATGGGGATATATACTTACTATCTCGCTCAAAAAAACTATCCAATAAAGTACGAATTCAATCGAATCATGCTATTGCTAGCAGGATGCGCAATTTTTATTGCTATCGGAATTTATTTTAATGACTTCAATTTAATTAGTCGCCTTCTTATTAAAAGCGGCCTCGTAATTGGCTTTGGAGTTTTTGTTTTTTACGGCATCGCAGATCATGTAGAAAGAGAAAAAGTAAGAAAGACCTGGAAAATTTTGAAAAAAGGTGATTTCAACAAACTGTTTCAAGTATGGACATCCTCTTAGCTACTGATCTCACTTTTTCATCTTTCTCAGAATAAGCTCTTTTAAATCTTCGATATCAGGATGAAAAT
The DNA here is from genome assembly GCA_963748925.1 of uncultured Cryomorphaceae bacterium. Taxonomy (GTDB): domain Bacteria; phylum Bacteroidota; class Bacteroidia; order Flavobacteriales_D; family Cryomorphaceae; genus Cryomorpha. Next base: position 81,076 of record CAVVKG010000007.1, read on the forward strand.
CAACTTCCTGCCAGTCATCCCTACCAACTTCAAAGTGTTTTATTCTTACACCATCTATAGCGAGACTATTAAATATTTCTAGCCAAAATTTATTTTTATACTCTTCCTGACGAACTAACTTCAGAATTTTGTTTCGAAATAGATTTCTATACTTTTCACCTTTAATAATTGTCAGGCCTACAGATTCTGCATCGATGTATTCCTTTTCGATCTTCTTACTAATTAGCGCTATAGCGCCCTCGTCATCAAACCTCACCTTCATGTCATCCTCATCAAACTCCTCTTTAAAATTGATACAAACGCGGATTCCGTCTTCTTCTGCGCATTCAGCATTTAATATTTTATAAACAGAATCTTCGTAAATATTATCCCCATTGGTAATAATAAAATTCTCATTCTGCATTAAATGCTGAGCAGTCCAGAGCGAAAAAAGATTGTTACTGATGTCATAAAATGGATTGTATACTATTTGAATAGGGATATCTGATCGGTACCCGGTTACCTTAGCTTCAATTTGCTCAGACCTATATCCTGTAATTATAACTACTTCCTTTATATGTTCACATTTAATAGCACCTTTTAGTTGTTGTTCAAGCATTGTTGATCCGTTACCCAAATCAATTAATGATTTTGGTGTATTATCTGTCAAAGGTCGCAAGCGGGTACCCTTTCCCGCGGCAAGTATTATCATTCTCATATTTACAATCTCTGTTATTTCAAAACACTTTAATCAATATATGCTCTAAACCATAATTCTAGATTAAGGAGCATCCACCATTTAATTCCACTTGCACTATTTGACCCCAAGGTAGGATTATTCAAAGCTTTTTCAAGATAGGTAACATTTAAAATCCCCCTTTGCCGTGTTTTTTCATCAAGCAAAATCTCTTTCAGGTAATTGTTAAATTCACCTCCAAACCAATGCTGAAGAGGAACCGGAAATCCCATTTTCTTTCTGTAAAGAATTTTACTGGGTAAATCTTTTTCTAAAGCTTTCTTTAAAATATACTTTGGCGTATCGTAAATTTCACTTATTTGGTCAGAATTCAAGACAGAACCAGCATTTTTAGCTTCTTGCGAATTCCAGCGTAACTTGTGATGCACAGGCATTTTTAATGCTAGCTCAACCAGCCGATGATCTACAAAAGGAACGCGAGCCTCAACAGAAGTCGCCATTGTAGTAGTATCTACCCTATTGAGCAAACCAATAATATGCATTTTTTCAAATATCCAGGGATAACGGGCTTCAGTTGGTAAATTTTCTATTTCTGAAAAATGCTCGTAAAAAGGTTCATTTACTCTCCTGTCATTATCAAGGTGCTCAACAAGTTCAGGAGTAAAAAGATCTTTTTTTTCCTCCCATTTAATATATTGGTATTGATGAATGAAGTGGTCAATCTGTTTGTAAGGATTCTTTATGGACTTTAAATCATACTTTTCACTCAAATTCTTAACTAATAACGAATTAGCGTCGGTCAGTTGATTATTATTTAAGAGTTTTACTATTCTTTGGTAGTCATACGAACTCCTAAAAATCCTTCCATATCCAGCAAATATCTCATCTGCTCCTTCACCCGACAAAACAACTGTAATTTGCTTTTTGAGCTCTCTTGACATTGTATATAATGCGGGTTCATTTGGAACGCCCAGAGGGGCATCCTTAAAATGAATGAGTTGCCGCATGGTCTCAAAATAATTCTTTGAATTGAGAATTATTTCGTGATGATCCGTTTTATATTTTTTAGCGACAATCTCAGCATAATCAAATTCATTATATCCCTTTTCAGAAAAACCTATTGTGAATGTCTTTACAGGATTATTGCTTTGCTGAGCCATCAAGGCCACTATAGCACTTGAATCAACTCCCCCACTCAAATAAGCACCAATAGGAACATCTGAAATCATGCGGTAGCCCACTGCACTCTTTAATAATGCACGTGTTTCCTTCACATAATGTGCCTCTCCCAGATCTTCCTTATCCATTTCAGTAGGCAAGTCCCAATATTTGTGTTCTGAAATATCACCGTTCTGCACTTTCAAATAGTGGCCCTGTTTCAGGCATTTCACTTCTTTAAAAAAAGTATTGCCTCCAACGGGATAACGGTAACTCAAATAACTTGAAACGGAATCCAAATCAGCGGTACGTGGAAATCCCGGGTACTTCAAAATCGATTTAATTTCTGAACCGAAAAGAACTCGATCATCGAATTTCGCAAAGTGTAAAGGTTTAATACCAACTCTATCGCGAACTAAATAAGTTGTAGAACTTCTAAAATCATGTAAGGCAAAAGCAAACATGCCATTAAATTCTTCTAAACAATCAATACCATACTCAAGGTATGCGTTAATAATGACTTCGGTATCGGTATGATTCTTAAAAACACAGCCTTTATCCGCAAGCTTTTCTTTGATTTCCAGAAAATTATAAATCTCACCATTGAATATTATGACCACTTGTTTGTTGGCGTCAAACATAGGTTGATTTCCAGCTTCACTTAAGTCAATGATTTTCAATCGACGGTGGCCAAAAGAAATTCTATCATCCTGATAAAAACCGTCGGCATCAGGCCCGCGATGTGCTATGCAATCGGTCATCTCTCGCAGAATTTTGCCGGGTAACTCCTTTTGACCTGTTACATTAACTACTCCTGTAATTCCACACATAAATCAATTTTCAAAAGGTTGTTAGTAGTTAGCTACAATTTGACTCCCTACTCTTTCGGGGTTAAATAATTCTGAGGCGCTTTGCGCAATTGTAACTCTATCGTATTCCATATGCGTTCTGGAAAACAAAAGTAAAGCTTCTTTCCAAGCCTGTGCTGAGTTTTCAGAAACCAATATTCCTGAAGCATCAGAAACCAGCTCATTAAGGGCAGGTACATCACTTACAACACAAGGAGTACCACAGCATAAGGCCTCAGCCACGACTACTCCAAAAGTTTCAGCCAGAGAAGGATGAATAAGGCCATCACTGCGCTGAAGTAATTCGGCAATCTCTCTTTTCTTAATGAAACCAAGACATTTAACATGGTTGTTAATTCCTAAAGTCTCAATTCTAGCCTTGAAATCTTCGAGCCCTAAGCCTCCTCCTACAAAATGAATATTGAAAGTGCTGCGCTCCTCAGTGCTCATTAATTCCATAGCATCCAATATTAGACCAGGCAGTTTAAAAAGCCTGCGCCCCAAACTAAAATTAGTAATGCAAACAAGCTCTAACCTCTCTGATCTTATTTTATTTTCACTAAAGCAAAACATGCGGGTATCCACGACATTCGGAATAACTTGAAATTTCAAATCTCCGCCAATTTCCCGTTGAATGGTTTTCTTTAAATAGTTTGAAACCGGGAAAATAGATTTAGCCTTTTTATACGCACTTATACCATATTTAGAATTAACATAAGGTGTTTTAATGTACCACGGTAATCCACTCCAATGTTCGCTCAGGACAAATGGCAAATTAAGCTTCCCAGCAAGATAAGAGGCAATTGCACCGGCCTGAAATATTACGTTCCCATGGATGATATCAGGCTTCCATGATGGAGCAATCTTTTGTTCAAAGTATCCGAAGGCAACTGAGTTCAGCAATTTATTAAGGAGATATATGAACTTATATGCAAAACTGAAAATTATTATTTGGTGAGTCTCGATACCATTCTCATCCGAATATACTTCGATTTGTTTTCTAAATAAGGAGTTTCCCTTTTGTGGCCATACCTGAAGCACTTTTAATTGAATTCCGGGTTGTGTCGCGATGGCTTTAGCATGTTCTTTAATAAAAACACCCAAGCCTGGATTAGTTAAAGTTGGATACCAGCAAGTGACAAATAAAACATTCATTGCAGCGACTTTGATAATTTTTGGAAGTTATATTTTAATGGTTTGCAAATTAAGATCTATCAACTCTCATAAGATTTTCAATCTTTGTAGTAGTTAATTAAACCCGAACCTCTAATGTCAAAATGGATCGTTGCAATTATACAGTTTTGTGTGCAAAGGTTGGACTATATCTGGCCAAAAGATGATGATTTATGGGTTTTCGGATCAAATAACGGCCGTAAGATTGATGGAAACCCAAAGGCAATTTATGACAGCTTGCAAAAACGCAATATTGAAAACTGTTACTTTATAACGAATGATCCAAATCCGGATTACCAGACACTCCCATTCAAAAGTCTAAAACCCCTGTTCATTTTCCTTAAAGCAAAAAATGTGGTTATAAGTCACGGCCTTTGGGATACAGGTTTTTTAAAATCTTCCTCTCGCAAACGTGTTATTCAAACCTGGCATGGCATCCCGGTTAAGAGAATTGGTTTTGAAACTCCCGGAATAACTAAAACAGAGAACTCAGATTTAAAAGGACATGCTGGCTCCATCGACTATTTTATGGTTTCATCAGATTACTGTGCTGAACTATTTCACGATACTTTACACATTCCCAAATCAAAATTCTTAAAGGTTGGGCAGGCTAGAAATGACATGATGGTCAACGGTAAAAGTGCTTTTTCCATTCGAGATAAATTTGGATTAGACCCCGATTGTAAATTGGTTCTCTACGCCCCTACCTTTCGAAAAAATGGAGATTTACCTTTCTTTCAATTTCCGGATTTTGATCTTGGTAGCCTCAGGTCATCCTTAGAAAGTGAGAACATTATACTCTTGCTCAGGCCACACATAAGCGACAGCGGTAGACTAGAGAAATTTTTGAGTAAAAATATCTTCCTTTTTTCGAGTGAACAGCAAGCAGAAATTAATGAAGTCCTATTTGAAATGGATGGATTAATAACTGACTATTCATCAATTTTTATTGACTACTTATTACTAAATCGACCCGTATTTTTCACCTGTTTTGATTATGAAGATTACATTAAAAATGAGCGCGGAAAATTTTTGGAGAATGATTATTTAAATTGGATTCCGGGGGTGAATATCCTAAGTCAGGAAGAATTTACTAAAGCCCTGCAAGTCTATAAAAATCCGGATGCCGACAAATGGAAAAATAGACGAGAGGAATTAAAAATCAAATATCACGAATATCAAACCTCAAATACTACAGAAAATCTACTAAGCGGAATTTCAAGAATTTAAAATTGCCCGCTACAACCCTCTAAGCACGTCGCATAGGAATTATATCATCTAACTAAATCACAATACCTAAACACAAACTTGAAGCCTTACTAGAAAGTAAATAGGAAAACTAATTTCATTGTGTCTTTAAACCTTCTGGTTCTTCTTTCCCCTTCTTCTCTTTCCAAAACCCAAAAGCAAGCAAAAGCAAAACAGCCACAGAAAACACGCTGCTCAAAACATTTGCAGTAGCATAAGATTGCGGCTCAAACTTAAATTCTATTGTATGGGTACCTTCAGGAATAATCATACCCCTCAGCATATAGTTTGCTCTGAAATAGTCTACTTTCTCGCCATCGAGGTAGGCATTCCACCCATCGGCATAATACATTTCAGAAAAAATGGTGGCCTGTGGAACCGGCGATTCATAGATGTACTTGATGTAATTTGGAAGATGCGTGTCAACCGCAATACGCGCATCTGCAGATTCTGAATAATTGAAACCGGATATCTGTGACTCAAATCGCTCATCAACAACAGCTTCTGAGCGGGTGTTAAACTCACTTAGCTCAGCAATTTCAGCATCAGCGTTATTAACTTTTATCAAATCTTCTACAAACCAGGCGCTGCCCATTGCAAATGGGTTTTGCATTGGTGGAGCATCATTGTTGTAAATGATGTATTTGATATTCAGCATGTTCAAAATATCGGCCTGCCGAAGTACACTGTTTATGTTCTCCACAGTCGGGTCTGTCTGCAAAGCTTTAATAACAGTACTTATTTCTGCTCCAATATTAAAATCGTAAACCTCTTGAATACGTTTTAGCTTTGCCCCATGATATCCGCCAATAGACTTGTGAAAATAGGCAGTACGCGCATCCTGAAAAGTACCGCTAATAGGTAGAACGCGGTAATCTGTATTGAATCGAAGAGCTGCAAATTTCACATCATTCAATTCGTCAGCTCCGGGTTTTCTTTTCCCTTTATTTTCAGCTAAATATTCGTTGACAGATTCATCAATCGCATCTTCAAGACGCGGATTACCCTGAGTTTCACGTTTTAAAATTTCCAAATCAACAGGCGAAACTGCATATCCTGACTTGGCATCTTCTTTGGGTTGCCACTGCACAAACTTACCCCTGTTCTTTTCATTGTTCAAGTATCGTTTGTCTACAGGCCAGAGATCAACTAAAACCAACACGGCTAAGGCACCTATGAGCAAGGGAGCTTTCAACTTTCGTTTTGCAAAAGCCCAAATCAAAACAACACCAATTAGAACAAAAGCTAACGAACGGAATGTATCTTCTCTAAACATGGAGATGCGCTCAGCCTTCAAAGCATCAGCATAGCCTAAAACCTCTACACCGGCGTTTCCGCCCATAGCAGCATTAAAAGCATTGGATTCATTCGCACTTATAAAGCTAAAAAACGTATCGGGTATAGCGAGAAAAAGCAACAGAAGACCTACCAAAGCTCCTGAAACAGCAAGAAACTTCTTTTTTTGATCAATTACGAAATTTGGATTCTTAAATAGATTTCTTAAGAACAAGAATCCCAAAAGTGGAAAAACCAGTTCAGTTATGGACAAGATAATGGTTACCGCTCTGAATTTGTGATATCCCGGAACAAAGTCTAAAAATAAATCGGTGAGCCCCATAAAGTTCTTACCCCAGGAAAGCATAATAGTAAGTATCGCTGTTGCTACCAAAGCCCATTTTATGGGACCTTCAATAAAAAAAGCACCCAATAAAAAGAGCAAAACAATGAGCGCACCGACATATACAGGTCCCGAAGTAAAGGGCTGGTCACCCCAATAAGTGTTCGGAAAAACATTAGTAGCCTGGTATCCACGAGCCAGTTGGTTGTACAATTGCGGATTTTCTTTCTGGGTGTTTTCGTCAATCAGCGCACCTGAACCACCACCATGTGCATTGGGAATTAAGAAAGAGAATGTTTCGCCAATTCCATAACTCCACTGCGTAACATAATCGCGATCGAGGCCGGCTGTAACATTATCGGCATTTGATGACCCATCGGGTTTAATAGTTAACTCTGATGCACCACGCGTGGTGTACTTACCATAATTGTAGGTGTTCCAAAGAATATTTGAATTGGCCAGAACTCCTATAACTCCCGCAACTAAAAGAAATGCAGAAGCTTTGACAAATTGAGGAACCGTTTTCAACTTAATAGCCTGAATTAATTTAGCCAGGGCATAAAAAGCAACCAAAAAGCCAAAGTAATAGGTGATTTGAACGTGGTTGGCATGAATTTGAAGCGCCACGAAAAAGGCACTTACGGCAGCTCCAAGCAAAAATTTACCTCGATAAGTCCAGATAATACCTGCTAAAATAGGTGCTAAATATCCAATGGCATGGGCTTTGGAATTGTGTCCGGCCTGAATAATAATCAAGAAATAGGATGAGAAAGCAAAAGCCGCAGCACCCACAGCTGCCAACCCGGGCCTTAATCGAAAAGTGAGTAAAAGCAAATAAAAACCAAGCATGTAGAGAAAAAGATAATTCACAGGACTCGGCAATCCAAGCGTCAAAATATCGTCAACAAGTCCGAGAATGTCATTGGGATATTTAACCGAAATTTGATAAGCCGGCATTCCGCCAAACATAGAGTTTGTCCAGAGTGGCTCTTCGCCAAACATTCTTCTAAACTCTACGATTTCCTTCGACATTCCACGAAAGTGGGTAATATCGCCCTGCTTAAGCTTGTTTCCTGTAAAGGCAGGATAAAAATAAATGGCACTCAACCCAACAAAAGCCGCTATGACAATTATGTGAGGAAGAATTTTTCGGAAAATTTGACTCATAATGGAGGTTTAATCAAGTTCTTCAAAATCAACGTACTCGCCTTCCCCACTATCCTTACGCTTGCGATTCGCCTTTTCAGGATTTGTATATTCAATGCGTACTTCACCTTCTGGCCTAACGTCATTTTGACGAGTCCTGGTGGATCTATTTTGATTGTTTGCGCGGCTTTTGGGAGGCAAAAATATGCGTCCTATAAACCTAACGGCAAAATATAAAAGAAGAAGAATGGCTAAAACACGTAACACTGCCGATTATCTTAGTTGTTAAAACTCAAGTTTACTTCAAATATAGGCTTATTGCAAATAATTGAAAATGTCTTATGCACAATCGAGGTGTTGTTATATAAAGTCACAAATCAGAAGTTGGACGAATCAAATCACTTTCAGACCCGAAAGGTCTTGGAGACCTTTCGGGTCTCCTATCAATAAAATTACTTTCAAGCGACCTACTCAAATACAAATTCCTCTCGCTGTAAATCTTTCTGAAGAATGGATCCATCAAGCTGTCAATAAAATAAATAGCCTCGCCGGTTGATTTCATTTCAGGACCCAACTCCTTATTCACATTCGGGAATTTATCGAATGAGAAAACAGGAATTTTAATAGCATACCCTGACTTTTTAGGGTTGAAATTAAAGTCCTTCACTTTCTTTTCTCCCAGCATTACTTTCGTAGCGTAGTTCACATAAGGTTCGTCATACGCTTTCGCGATAAATGGGACCGTTCGAGACGCACGCGGATTAGCTTCAATTACATAGACCACATCATCCTTAATGGCAAACTGAATATTCATCAAGCCGACCGTTTTGAGCTCAACAGCTACTTTACGCACTATTGCTTCAATTTGCTCAATGATCAAGTCGCCGAGGTTGTAGGGAGGCAGCACTGCGTATGAATCTCCGGAGTGAATTCCGGCTGGCTCAATGTGCTGCATAATTCCAATGATGTAAACATCTTCGCCATCGCAAATGGCGTCAGCCTCAGCCTCAATAGCTCCACTAAGGAAATGATCAAGGAGAATTTTATTACCAGGCATATCGCGAAGAATATTCACAACGTGCGTTTCGAGCTCTTCCTTATTGATCACAATTTTCATTTGCTGTCCACCAAGAACATACGAAGGGCGCACGAGAAGCGGAAAACCGAGCTCATCAGCCAGCTCCAGCGATTGCTCAGCATTATCCACTACACCGAATTTCGGATAGGGAATATTATTCTCTTTCAATAAGGTTGAAAAGCTTCCGCGATCTTCTGCCAGATCAAGCGCCTCATAACTCGTACCAATTACTTTGATACCGTATCTACTCAGCTTTTCAGCAAGTTTTAACGCTGTTTGACCACCCAACTGGACAATAACCCCTTCAGGCTTTTCATGTAGAATAATATCGTAAATGTGCTCCCAGAACACAGGCTCAAAATACAGTTTGTCCGCAGTATCAAAATCAGTTGAAACCGTTTCGGGGTTGCAATTGATCATGATCGTTTCATAGCCACATTCCTTAGCAGCCAGAACGCCATGCACACAACAATAATCAAACTCAATACCCTGTCCTATTCGGTTTGGCCCCGAACCAAGAACAATAATTTTCTTTTTATCTGTTACTTCCGATTCATTTTCATCATCGAAAGTGCTGTAGTAATAAGGGGTTTGCGCTTCAAATTCGGCTGCACAGGTATCTACCAACTTGTAAACCCTGTTTATTCCCATCTCGTTTCGTTTATTAAAAACTTCACTCTCCAGACAGCGCAGTAAGTGAGCAATCTGACGATCAGCATATCCTTTTTGCTTTCCTTCAAAGAGAATTTCACGTGGAAGTGTTTCCAACGTATGTTCTTCAACCCGCTTTTCAAAAAGGATTAAGTCTTCAATCTGTTTTAAAAACCAATAGTCAATTTTTGTCTTTTCATGAATGGTTTTAAAAGGAATTCCCAGTCTTGATGGCATCATAAATATGAAACAACCTGTTCCAGCTAGGGTGCTCCAGACTGTGCAATATCTTTTCTTGATCTTTCAGTTCTTTTCCGTCTGCACCAAGGCCGTTTCGTTTAATTTCCAGCGACTGACAGGCCTTTTGGATAGCCTCTTGAAAGGAGCGGCCAATCCCCATAACCTCGCCTACCGATTTCATCTGCAAGCCAAGTGTCCTGTCAGAATCTTTGAATTTATCAAAATTCCAGCGTGGTATTTTCACGATAACATAATCGAGGGTAGGCTCAAAAAAGGCAGATGTAGTTTTTGTAATTTGATTTTGGAGTTCGTCGAGATTATACCCAATAGCCAGCTTCGCTGCGATTTTCGCAATAGGGTAACCTGTTGCTTTGGAAGCCAATGCAGATGAGCGCGAAACCCGTGGATTTATTTCAATAGCAATAATTTCTTCTTTATCATCGGGGCTTACAGCAAACTGCACGTTACATCCTCCGGCAAAATTCCCGATTGAACGCATCATCTTAAATGCCATATCACGCATCCTTTGATAGGTTCTGTCGCTTAAGGTCATGGCCGGCGCAACAGTAATACTGTCACCGGTATGAATTCCCATCGGATCCATATTTTCTACCGAGCAGATAATAACCACATTGTCATTTTGATCGCGAAGCAGCTCCAGCTCAAATTCCTTCCAGCCAAGCAATGCCTTATCAATCATTACCTCATGGATAGGTGAGGCATGAAGACCGCGTGTAAGCAAGGAATCAAAGTCTTTTTGATTGTGCACGATTCCAGCCCCCGCACCACCAAGGGTATAGCTAGACCGGATACAAAGCGGAAAACCAAATTTCTGAGCTATTTCTTTTCCTTCCAGAAATGAATTTGCCGTAGCCTGAGGAGCCATTCCAACTCCTATCTCGCCCATTAAAACGCGGAAGGCTTCACGATTTTCGGTAACATCTATGGCGTGAATATCTACACCAATCATGCGAACCCCAAATTCTTTCCAGATTCCTATTTCATCGCATTTTATGGCAAGATTCAAAGCGGTTTGTCCACCCATAGTAGGCAGCACAGCATCGATATCGTGCTTCTGCAAAATCTCTCTGATATATTCTGGCTCGAGAGGCTTTAGATAAATATTATCAGCAATAACCTTATCGGTCATAATCGTTGCCGGATTCGAATTTATCAGTGTTACCTCAATTCCTTCTTCGCGAAGTGAACGGGCTGCTTGTGACCCGGAATAATCAAATTCGCAGGCTTGACCAATTACGATCGGTCCGCTACCGATTATCAGTACCGATTTGATGCTAGTATCTCTAGGCATAGGAAAGTTTTAAATATGAGAAAAGGGAGGAAGCAGAAAACCAAGTGGTTATGCAAGGAATGACTAAATGTGCCGGAAATTTGCTTCATTTAGCCTGCAAAAGTAATTGTTTTTTCCTGTAAGATGTCAAAATCGCCCACACTAAATACCCAACTTTTCCACAGTGGTGGATTATCGATGCAATATGCAACGTGGGGTTCGGGTAATTCTGTGCTCTTGGCCTTTCACGGTTTCAACCGCAGCCACCGTGATTTCGAGCATTTCACAAAAAACCTGCACGGAGAATTCACCATTTATGCTTTTGATCTTTTCTTTCATGAATCTACCACCATTGGTAGTCGAAAGCCGGATAAAAGCCCTTTAGAACCCGAAGAGTTAAAAACCTTCTTTGAGGAATTTCTGAAATTCATCGGAGCAGATAAGGCATGGCTTATGGGATACAGCCTCGGTGGCCGAATTTCTTTGAAGTTAGCCGAGATCATGCCCGAAAAAATTAGCGGACTTTATCTATTCGCTCCCGATGGACTAGTTGTAAACTCCTGGTACGCCATCTTAAGTTTTAGCTCAGCAGGCAGAGCCTTGTTTCGTTTTTTTATCAAGCAAAATGCTTTTTTTCTTAAAATGCTTAATCTTATACGTAAGGTTGGTCTCATAAGTGAAAAAAGAAAAATCTTTGTTCTTGCCCATGTTAGAACAATCGAAATGCAGTGGCAAGTCTATAATGTATGGACGTTTCTTAGAAAAATAGAGCCCAATCTGTCTGTTTTAGGTTCAGCGCTTTCGGCAAATGGAATTCCTGTAGATTTATTTATGGGAAAATACGACCGTATTATTCCTGTTAAGAATGCAAAGGGACTGAAAAAAAACTTTCTGAAGATGAAACTGCATATTATGGAAAGTGGCCATGTCATGCTAACACCTCAGGTGGCTAAGACAATTAACGAGGAAGGGTTAATGCAGTTGCCTGAATAATTATTAGTTTGTGAATTGGGTACAAAGCTTGAATAATCGGTGCCGAGCCGGATATAGTAAATCCCTAAAATGTAAATGCAGTGTTCTGGTTAATTCTGTACTTTTGAACGCAGTATTGGTTTGCGTTCTTAGAAAATGGAATATTTGCTTTGCTGCTTGCTCGCAGTTTAATTACCTTTCTAAATATGTTTTTGCTCATTATTCAATATGCTCTTTTGCCATTCACAAAAGGAAACCTTCTTAAGTTTTAGTCATGAATTCGAATAGAAAAATGAGCTACTATGTTTTTGGAAGTGGAAATTCCTCACTCTTCACTAACGAGAGGTATAAAGAGAAACTTAGGGAAAACGGGTTAGTACGAGACACCAATCCATTTAAATCAAAATTAATTATTTGTAGAAACCTTGAGATGGCAAAAAAAGCCGCTCCCCTATTTCCGTTTAAAAAAATACTTGTCTATCAACCTGAACTCTTCGTTGATACTTCCAAAACCAAAATAGTTCATTTATTTAAGTTTAAACCAGTTATCGTAGTTAACGGATTTAATGAAGGGGTTTTTTTTAATAATTATCACTTTCTTTCCAGCTATATCTTTGACGATGAGTGCGACTTAGGCATGAAAAAAGATGAGTTTATAGGTAAATCAGATATCTTAAGTAAAGAACAATTTGATAAAGCTACACCTATCATTTTTATTGGTCAGAAGCGAAGTCTGGACAGGATCAATCAAAATAATCTAAACAAAGGATTAGATTTAAATGTAAAAAGGCAAGAAATTGCTCAATGTGCTTTCGACAAAGGAGTTGGAGATGTAGTCGGAAAAGGCTGGAATCAAATCTCAGGAATTAAAAATTCTGGATTTGATGCCGGAAATGAAAATTGGTGGGATGTAAAAATAGATTTACTTAAAGGTTATCGCTTTAATATCGCTTTTGAAAATACACTTTGGCCATATTATGTAACCGAAAAAATATGGCATTCTATAAAAGCGGGTTGTTTACCTGTTTATTGGGGCGATGGCTCATCCATATACGATAGCTTTCCACGAAATTCTTTTATAGATGCTTCTGAATTCGCAAGTAATAACGACGCGATTGACTACATGGTCAATTTACCTTATGACCTATGGTATGAAAGAATGGAGAAGTGCATAAAAGTTTACAACGACTCCTTAAAGAAAATGGACTATTCTAAACTTGATGAAGCAGTTAATAAAATTGTAGAACGTGTTTTTAGCTCAACAAAATAGTTGTTCGTTGGCTATTCCAAATTATTCAAACTGAAATTAGTTGCATTTACCCTAAAACAAAAATGGCTAATACAATTTGACTTAAGCGATTGGAAAACTCGTAAATTCCTGAAAAACCTAAAGAATTCAGATTCCGGTTTTCATGTTTTGAATTAAGACTTTGGTTTTCCAATGCCCATTTGAAATTCCACAAAGAATCCCATTTGTCAAACAACAAAAAAAGCCGGCTTATCATAAAGATAAGGCGGCTAAAATGCTTTTATAAGCTCTGAAATACTAGCGCTTGTGCAGCTTGTTATCAGAAACCGTAAGTTTCTTACGTCCCTTTTTACGGCGTGATGCCAATACTGCGCGTCCTGTGGCTGATGCCATACGTTCGCGGAATCCGTGCTTATTACGTCGCTTTCTGTTTGAAGGCTGGAATGTTCTTTTCATAATACTTATTGTTTCGCGTTAAAAAAGGTCGCTAAAAACGGAGTGCAAAAATAGGCTTTTTTCTTGTTCTGCAAAAACTTTCTTTACAATTCTACAAAACTATGACAATATCATTGAAAATAGGTGCTTACCTTTGTCCAAAATTTTAACATGGTAAAAGAGAAAGCGACCGAAACCGATAAAAAGAAGCCCTCTTTTAAAGAAGCTATACGCGTTTTTAAATACCTCAAGCCCTATAGTGGTACATTTTCAGTAGGCTTTATCTTTTTAATCCTAAGCAGCCTCACGGCTCTGCTCTTCCCATACTTCCTGGGTCAACTTATAGGTCGCGACACCGCCACACCAGCCGAAGCAGCTGAAAGCTTATTGAAATTTGACTCACTTAACTCCATAATCCTTGCTCTCTTAATCGTCTTTACCAGCCAGGCTATTTTCTCCTTTTTTAGAATTTTACTCTTTACACGGGTTACCGAATTTACCCTCCGTGACATCCGCCAAGACGCTTTTTCAAAGCTTCTCACTGCTCCCCTTACCTATTACAATAAGAATAAAGTAGGTGAGCTCACAAGCCGCATCGCTACTGATATTAATCAACTGCAAACCACCTTTACAACCACAATAGCTGAGTTTGTAAGGCAAATAATTACAATTGTAGTTGGTATTGCTGCGCTGGTTTGGCTTTCGCCAAAATTAGCCTTGATCATGCTCAGCGTTATTCCAGCAGTGGCTATTATTGCTGTATTCTTTGGTCGTTTTATTCGTAAGCTTTCTAAAAAAACGCAGGATGCCGCTGCTTCCTCAAATGGAATTCTCGAGGAAGCCCTTCAGGGAATTCAGAGTGTTAAAGCCTTTACAAATGAGTTTTTTGAATTGGCGCGCTATAAAGTAGCCATAAATGAAATTAAACACCTGGCAATTAAAGGTGCAGTATGGCGGGGCTTGTTCGTTTCTTTCATCATTCTCTGCATGTTTGGATCTATCGTCTTTGTAATTTGGCAAGGGGTACTTCTTACGCAAGATGGCGCGCTTCCACAGTCGTCGTTTATCTCATTTATAATGTACACCATCTTTTTAGGTGCCTCAATTGGTAGTTTGCCAGATTTGTATGCCAATATTCAGAAAGCTATTGGCGCCACCGAAAATCTGATGGAAATTGTTGAACAGGAAGATGAAGGGATTTCTTCCAGTGTTAAAGCGGCTATTTCATCCCGCTTTCGCGGAGATATCGAATTCAAAAATGTAGAGTTTACTTACGAGACGCGAAGCGATGTTCCTGTACTAAAAAACATTAACTTCAGTATAAGCTCAGGACAGCAGCTGGCCATTGTAGGGCCTTCAGGAGCAGGAAAATCAACAATTACCTCTCTTCTACTGCGCTTCTACAACCCGATAAATGGCGAAATCACTATAGATGGAAAAAACGCCGACTCTTATGATCTGACAGAATATAGATCGCAGTTTGCACTTGTACCACAAGAAGTATTGCTTTTCAACGGCACCATAAAAGAAAACATCGCTTATGGACGCCCAGGCGCCAGTGACGAAGATATTATAGAAGCTGCCAGGAAGGCTAATGCTTTTGTGTTCATCTCTTCCTTTCCAGATGAGTTCGAAACGCTTGTTGGCGAACGCGGAGTTCAATTGAGTGGTGGTCAGCGACAGCGCATAGCAATAGCCCGAGCCGTTCTGCGCGATCCCGCAATTCTTATTCTAGATGAGGCAACATCATCATTGGATAGCGAAAGTGAATCACTGGTTCAACAAGCTCTTGAAGCCCTGATGAAAGGTCGCACAAGCGTAGTAATTGCCCACCGCTTCAGCACTATCCGCAATGCCGATAAAATAGTAGTATTGGAGGATGGAAAGATCATTGAATCCGGAAATCATGAAGAGCTTTTGGCAATCGATACAGGTCTCTATAAAAAGCTTCAAAAAATGCAGAATGTGGAGGCGTAAATTTAGTTGCTAGTCCTCAGGGATAATTTGGTTCAATATCTAATGACCTATGTCTTTTTTAGTTGCAAAACAATTTGACCGTAGAATTATGAATAACTGCGGGACGACATAAGTCGATTTCTACTTCAGCTGAACATAAACAACCTTCTTGGTCTCAAAAAACTCACCGGGAATTTTTTGGTCGAGCTTATATACGACTGACGGATACCTATCAATTTCTTCAACCTCTTCGCGTAAATCACCACCTTTCAAACACCAAAGTGTATCGGCTTTCATTTTGCCGTTTTTACAATATGGCACTAAAACGCTGAGTCGCGAAACGGCTCTGGTGAGTACAGCATCAAACTTCCCGGGTACATTCTCAGCTCTTTCCTGTATGGCCTTCACATTTTTCAGGCCCAATGCTGTGACAACTTCGTTTACTACCTTTATTTTTTTCCCAATGGAATCTACCAGAAGGAAATCAACTTCAGGATAGAGTATAGCTAGTGGAATTCCCGGAAAACCACCACCGGTTCCAATATCGATAGCTTTAGATCCGGGTTTTGGCTTCCAGTAAAACGCTAAAGCGAGCGAATGAAGAACATGCCGCTCATAAAAATGATCCATATCCTTTCGGCTAATCACATTTATCTGTGCATTCCACTCTTCATAAAGGGGCTTTAATGCAGCAAAATGAGCGATCTGCTCCTGCGACAGACCGGGAAAATACTTAATGAGAATCTGATTCATTTTAGAATAGAATTGAGTTTTTCCTCAAAAGAAGCACACCACCAATTTACGGTTGTAATAGACTAAGATTAAATAGTGTTTTTAAATAATTTAGAGTGGCTGATCAGAATGTTCGATAGCAACACGCACGCAGTTCTAAAAGTCCGGGAACTGAGAACTATCAATTGAATATTTGTGGAAATAGCGCAACACAGATAGCGGACTTTATGACAGACACTATATAGATTCTTTGGTATTCTTCATCAAGTTAGCCAGGAACTCTCTTGCTCTAAAAAGCTGAGCTTTAACTGTTCCCAGCGGTAAGTCAAGCTCTTGGGAAATCTCGTCATAAGAGTATTCTTTGAAATACCTTAGAATAACCAATTCGCGGTAACGCGGCTTGAGCTTCATAACCACTTCGCGCATCGTTTCCATCTTCTGATCGCGGATTAGCTCCTCTTCAGGATCACGCCCTTCAGACTCAAGGTCAAAAGTTACGCTTTCTCCGTCGTCATTGGTCATGCCTGTATCTATAGACATGGTACGCTTCTTCCGCTCTTTTCTAATAAAATCTATACAATTATTAGAAGCGATTTTAAACATCCACGTACTAAAAGCATAACTTGGGTGGTACTGTGAGAGGCGCTTGAAAGCTTTTCCGAATGCTTCAATGGTTAAATCGTCTGCATCATCGGTGTTGTTTACCATTTTCAACAACATATAATATATACTTTCTCGATATCGCTCCATCAACTCAGCATAGGCACTTTGCTCGCCTTCGAGAGCGCGAACCACCAATTTATAGTCTTTTTGAGCTTTAGGGGATAATTTGGAAACTAGTTCTTCCATTTATTGGGTTTTGCAGGTGCGTTAGCAATATGAATAAATCCGCTCATCACGACTACAAAAATCTCGAGCAGCGGAATAAAAATCAATAAATCGCCTTGCCCAAGCCATCGCGATGATCGCCTAAAAATAAAGAATTGTAGCAAGAAACGAAAGCAAAGTGTTACAAGAACAATATACAGCCAATTGTGGAAAACCAGTAAAACTATTGCCGCAGTCATAAACATCACATAACTAACAGGTTGCAGTATCAATAAAAATTTATGGATAGTCTTGTAACGGCGACCTGTATATAAATGACGTCGTTTTTGACGCCAAAAATGTTTCCATGTTGACTCAGGAACGCTTTCTACAATACCGTTTTTTTCCAAACAGATGGAAGTGTTTGCTCTATTTGCAACTTCGTTTACAAATAAATCATCATCGCCTGAGGCTATGCTGTAATGCTTTTTAAAACCACCAACATTAAAAAAGCTGGTCTTGGTATATGACAAATTTCGCCCTACTCCCATATAAGGAATCCCGGCGAGGGCAAAACTCATGTAATTCATGGCCGTAAAAAGCGCATCGGCACGAATAATTCTATTCAAAACCCCTTTTGTGCGTGCATATGGGCTATATCCTAAAACCAGTGTATCGTTCTTAGCAGTAGACATCATGGAGGAAATCCAATATCTGGAAACAGGGCGACAATCGGCGTCGGTAAAAAGCAAGCGCTCGTGTTTGGCTCCCTTTATTCCCAGCGTGATGGCGAGCTTTTTCCCTGCATCAAATCTCTCATTCTCAGCCCGGAAAACTATTTTCAGATTGGTGTACCGCCTTTGGTACTCTTCAAGCAAGGCTTGTGTATCGTCCCAGGAGCCATCGTTCACAACTACCACCTCAAAATCTGGATAATCCTGCTCCAGGATAGATGGCAAATGAGCCAAAAGGTTATCATACTCATTCCTGGCAGCAATAATGACGCTTACAGGAGGTGTATTGCCAGTCTGTGATGTTTGGCGAAAAGCCCCTATGCGCCAATAGAAATACAAATAAAAAAATATTTGAATTGCTGCGGCAATAATAAAAAGCACCTGCATCGCGAGAATCAGGCTATTTTGATTAAAATAAGGCTCCATAATTTACGGGTGTAAATGTAGAACACTGCAAGCTAATTCAATTACTCTTATCTTTGCAGCCGTTTTAATTTTTCAACATAGTTTACAACATCCATTGAAATTTAATCTAGAAGCCTTAGACCCAAAATCGAATGCCCGCGCTGGCACGATTACTACCGATCACGGAACCATTGAAACCCCCATATTTATGCCGGTTGGAACGGCGGCGGCGGTAAAAGCTGTGCACAGGCACGAGCTTATCGATGATATTAAAGCTCAGATTATTTTGGGCAATACCTACCATTTGTATCTGCGACCCGGACTTGAAATCTTAGAAAAAGCAGGTGGACTGCATGCTTTTAATGGCTTTACCAAACCTCAATTAACGGATAGTGGCGGCTATCAGGTTTACTCCCTTTCAGAAAATAGAAATATCTCAGAAAGTGGAGTGAGTTTCAAATCGCATATTGACGGTACCAAACTCTTCTTCACCCCTGAGCGTGCTATGGATATTCAGCGAATAATTGGAGCCGATATTATTATGGCATTCGATGAATGTACGCCCTACCCCTGCGATTATGACTACGCCAAAAACAGCATGGAGCGCACACACCGATGGCTTACGCGATGCTGTGACCGATTTGACACTACAACAGAGAAATATGGGTACAGCCAAACGCTTTTTCCTATCGTGCAGGGAAGTACCTATACTGATTTGCGTAAAAAGTCGGCTGAGTATATCGCTTCCGCGAATAGGGAAGGCAATGCGATAGGCGGCCTCTCTGTAGGTGAACCGGCAGAAGAAATGTACGCTATGACTGATGTTGTAACCGCGATTCTTCCAAAAGACAAGCCAAGATACCTCATGGGTGTTGGAACCCCGGTAAATATTCTTGAAAATATCGCTCTCGGTATCGACATGTTTGACTGTGTTATGCCCACGCGGAATGCCCGAAACGGTATGCTATTTACCAGCGAGGGGATAATAAACATAAGAAATGTCAAATGGCAGGACGATTTTAGCCCGATTGATCCCAATGGCATGAGTTATGTAGACACAGGTTATTCAAAAGCATATCTGCGCCACTTGATAATCAGCAAAGAAATATTAGGATCACAAATTGCCAGTATTCATAACCTTGCCTTCTATCTTTGGCTCGTTGGTGAAGCGCGAAAGCATATTATTGCAGGCGATTTTGCCTCCTGGAAAAATGTGATGGTTAAAAAATTGGATCAGCGCTTGTAGTGCAAGATGAAAAAGCTCGACTTATATATCGTAAAGAAATTTCTGGGAACTTTCTTTTTTATGCTGGCAGTAATTATGTCCATTGCCATCGTATTCGATGTATCTGAAAAGCTGGAGAAATTTGTAAAGAACGATGCTCCTCTCACCAAAATTCTTTTTGATTACTACCTTAATTTTGCCTTTTATTATGGTAATCTGTTTAGCTCATTGCTTATCTTCTTAAGTGTTTTACTCTTTACCAGCCAGATGGCACAGCGTACCGAAATTGTAGCCATTTTTGCCAGTGGAGTGTCTTTCAAGCGTTTTCTATTCCCCTATTTTATCGGCGCGTCAATCCTGGTCGGGGTTTCACTTTATTTCACTCACTATCAATTACCTATAGCCAACGCAACCAGAGTGCAGTTTGAAGAGGAGTACATTAAAAAGCAGTTTAGAATAAACGACAACAACCTGCACAGGCAATTTGAGCCAAATACAATAGCCTATTTCGAATCGTTCAGCACAATTAACAATATTGGTTATAAATTCTCTTTGGAAAAATGGAGTGATGATGGCAAGCTTACCTACAAATTGCTTTCTGATCGAGCTCGATATGACTCGGTTTCGGGAAAGTGGACAATGGAAAATTATTATATCAGGCATTTTACCGATAGCCTGGAATATATAGACCAGGGCCGAAAGCTGGATACTTTAATTGCTTTAAAGCCAAGCGATTTTGGTCAGCGGATAAGCATCGCCTCAACCATGGGCTATCAGGAATTGACAGATTTTATTGAAAACGAGAGGAAAAAAGGTTCAGACAAAACTGTGCACTATGAAATTGAAAAGCACCAACGCACATCCTACCCTATCGCAACTTACATACTGACTATAATTGGTGTTTCTATTGCGAGCAGGAAAAGTCGGGGAGGTATTGGTGCCGATTTGGCCATAGGAGTTCTAATCGCCGTATCGTATATTTTCGCAATGAAGGTTACCACTGTTGCTGCTACAAATGCCGGACTCGACCCATTATTGGCAGTTTGGCTACCAAATATAATCTACTTTATTCTTAGCATTTTCGTTTACCAAAAAGCTCAGAAGTAAGTCACTCTGGCCTGGCTAAAATCTTATTTCTCTAGATCAAAACTACTTATAACCGCCCTACCCATAGATTTGCTCCAATTTCTGAAAGCTTTTCATTTTCGGGAACAGCATCAAAAATACCGTAAATTGTAGACCCGCTTCCAGTCATCGACGCGTAAATCGCACCCAACTCATAGAGATGAGATTTTATTTTCTTCAGTTCGGGGTGCTCTGCGAAAGCATAGTCTTCAAAATCATTTGTCAGGAATTTCGACCATTCGTCAATATTTAACGTGCTCACCACTTCCGCAGGTGGGATAGTCGGTTCTTTTAAATCCATTTCGCGGTAAGCGGCCCCAGTAGAAATATGCAGATCAGAAAAAACAAGTACTATATATTTCCCTGTTAAGTTTACGTCAATATCTTCAAAATGCTCACCCCTTCCGGAAACGGAGAGCGGATTATTCTGCACAAAAAAGGGACAATCACTCCCTAATTTCAGGGCAAGCTCTTCAAGTTTCTCATCAGTTAACCCTACCTGAAACTGCTGGTTGAGTGCCTTTAAGAAGAAAGTACCGTCAGCCGAGCCCCCTCCTAATCCGGCACCCATGGGGATTATTTTATGCAAATGAATTTCTAAAGGCGGTATAAATTCAATCTCACGGATAAGGATTAAGGCTTTTGTAATGAGGTTTTCTGCCGGATTTCCGGGAATGGGTAATCCCGAATAGGTGATGCTATCTGTATCGGAATTTTTGTTTTTTACAAACTCCAGAACGTCACATAAACCAACGGGGTAAAACACACTTAAAATATTGTGATAGCCATCGTTACGCCGGTCTGTAACGTTGAGTCCGAGATTGATTTTAGCATTGGGAAACAAAACCATTTGGCAAATATGCAGTCAAAATCGGCACAAAAAAAGCACGTTGGAAAATAAATCTTAATTTTACCGTCTTAATCAACTATTGTTTATGCCAGTATTATTGGAGTTTGAAGAGCCTATCGGCGAATTGCTAGAGCAGTTAGAAAAGGCAAAAGAGATTGCTGAAAAAGGTGAAGTGGACACTTCTAAAACAGTGCGCGACATAGAGCGCAAGATCAAGCAGAAACGCATAGATCTATACAAAAACCTAACCCCATGGCAACGTGTACAGGTTTCTCGCCACCCTGAGCGCCCTTATACATTGAGCTATATAAAATACCTTACAGACGACACATTTGTTGAGCTTCACGGAGACAGAACCGTAGGCGACGATAAAGCAATGGTTGGTGGTTTTGGTAAAATGGATGGCAAGCAAGTCATGTTTATCGGACAGCAAAAAGGAATTAATACAAAGATGCGGCAGTACCGAAATTTTGGAATGCCAAACCCGGAGGGCTACCGAAAAGCACTTCGCCTGATGAAAATGGCTGAGAAATTTAACAAACCCGTAGTTACAATCATTGATACTCCAGGTGCATTTCCAGGGCTTGAAGCTGAAGAGCGCGGCCAGGGTGAAGCCATAGCCCGCAACCTCTTTGAAATGGCTAAGCTTAAAGTACCTATTATTTGTATCGTCATTGGCGAAGGAGCTTCAGGCGGAGCTTTGGGAATAGGTGTAGGCGATAAGGTGCTTATGTTAGAAAACAGCTGGTATTCAGTTATTTCTCCCGAAAACTGCTCTACCATACTTTGGAGAAACTGGGATCATAAAATTGAAGCCGCCGAAGCACTTAAGCTTACTTCGGATGACATGCTTAAAAATAAGCTGATAGATGGCGTAATAAGGGAACCCCTGGGCGGAGCACACATTGATCCCGAAACGACTTTTGAAAATGTGAAGGTGGCAATATTGAGTAATTTGGAAAAACTCAAAAAGATGACTCCCGCTAAAAGAGTAGAAAAGCGAATTAAAAAATTCGCATCCATGGGTTCTACGAGCTAAAGACTGTTTATTCTTTTATTGGGCTACCTATTATAATCTACTGCAAAATAAGCAACTGTTTCGCTGAACGTAAAAGTATCAATCACAACACCTGTTAAAGAAATTTGATAGAGTGTATTTCCCTCTGTACCATAAATAAATCCATTAAGATCGTCGTAGTATAAGGCTTTGAGGCTTAGATTGGTGTTTAAGATCACTGTTCCGCCGCTCGGATAAGTATACCTCAAAAGTCCGCCTGAGGTAGAAATGATAAAATTTCCCTGACCAATTTCTCTAGCCGCATAGAGCGGTTCGCCTTCCCTATTGTAAACTTCCGCAACTAGATTATTGGTGTTATTTAAGATAGACATGTTTGTTCCTTCATCACCATCCACCCAGATAAAACTCTCATTTTGCGATCGTTTTGAAATCTCTCTCACTGGTCCCGTAACGGAATAGCTATTTAGAACAAGTCCTGATGAGGCGTACTTAGACAGAACATGGGTATCTCCCGTTATGCTTTTTTGATCAACAAAAATATCGGTATCCAGTGGAAATGCCTTGACGGGAATAAAATTCGGCGTAAGCTGAGCCGAAGATTTGGGAAGACCAGACTTGTCGAGAATCCTCAGCTGCTGATCTCTTTGCAAAAGCAAAAAACGCTCTGCTTTTAAATCATATTCCAATCCAACAAAATAGGGTAATGAAGGAGAGCCAAAGCCGGCAATGGTTTGCGTAGCCGTAAACTCTTCTGTTTCGTAAAATACGGCATCGCCTACTACACCTCCGGCAAGACCAAGTAAATTCTGCCGATAATTCAAGGCAGCTCCTGCCAAATCGATGGCATAAGAGCCTTTCAAACTCCAGTCTCCCATATTCTCACCGGTATAAACTTTGGTTTGTGTGGAATTGGCAGTTACAACAAGCAGATTTTCTACCACCCTTTCAATGGCGGTTAGTTGCACACGAACATATCCCGAACCTACATTCTCACCATCACTCGCACGCACGGCGAGGTAGTAAGATCCGGATTCTAAAAACGGCTCTTCCAGAAGAAAATCAGTCGCCAAAGTATAGGAAGTACCCGACGCAGGATAGGACCGCTCAATACCTAAATCGTTATAATCTTCATCTACCAGCCCCACTTTAATAGATTTTATCTGTTCATTATCTGTAATCCCGACGACCACTTCAATTGAATCAACCGTTAAAAAAGTCTGGTTTTCATAAGGACTTTCCAGGATAACTCTCGGCGGCTCCTCATCCTTTTCATCGGCACAGGAACAAGAAAAAACAGCTATTAAAATAAGCATCAACAGATTAAATCCGCTATGAACAAATGTTGAGAACCTGCATTGAAAACTTTTCATATCACAATATAGTAGATTATCGCAAAGCCCGGTATACAATACTATCTTTGAGCTATGGATGATAATTCGCAAATGAAGACAGACTCGCGGAGAGCGAAACGCAACAATCTGCCTATACAGAACAATGAAATGGGCAAAATCCCCCCGCAAGCAAGCGATCTTGAAGAGGCAGTTCTTGGAGCCCTAATGCTTGAAAGGGATGCAGTAAATGAGGTAATCGAAATTTTAAGTCCACAATCTTTCTACCGCGAAAATCATCAGAAGATTTATGCGTGTATCATGGAGCTCTTCAATGATTCTGAGCCTGTTGATATTCTGACGGTAACAGCTAAGCTGAGAAAAAAATCTGAATTGGACCTTGTAGGGGGTGCTTACTACATCAGTTATTTAACGAATAGGGTAGCCAGCTCGGCCAATATTCAGTTTCACGCCCGTATCGTTTCGCAAAAGCATATTTTGCGTGAGCTCATCCGTATTTCGTCTGAGACCATTCGCCAGGCCTATGAAGAAAGTACAGATGTATTCAATTTGTTGGATAAGGCTGAGCAGGATCTCTTTACAGTAGCCCAGGGGAATATTCGAAAAGATTTTAGCCCCATGAGTGATGTTATCAAAGAATCAATTGAGAGCATTGAGGCAGCGCGAAAAAACACGGATGGTGTGAGTGGGGTTCCTACCGGTTTTGCTGCACTGGACAGGGTAACATCAGGTTGGCAGAAATCAGATATGGTCGTTATTGCAGCTCGTCCGGGTATGGGTAAAACAGCCTTTGTACTATCCATGGCAAGGAATATGGCTGTAGATTTTAACGTTCCTGTAGCTGTTTTCTCACTTGAGATGGCTTCTGTGCAGCTCGTAAATCGTCTTATATCCGGCGAAACAGGAATAAAAGGTGAAAAACTGAGAAAGGGTAATCTGGAAGATCATGAGTTCACCCAGCTCCATACGCGAATTAAAAAATTGAGTACCGCACCTATTTATATAGATGATACTCCTTCCCTTTCGGTTTTTGAACTGCGGGCAAAAGCACGTCGTATGAAACAGAAGCATGGTATTCAGTGTATTATTATTGACTACTTGCAGCTTATGACAGCCGGTGGCGATAACCGGGGTAATCGTGAGCAGGAAATAAGTATGATTTCGAGGACAATAAAAACCATTGCTAAGGAGTTAGAGATTCCTATACTAGCCCTTTCTCAGCTTAGTAGAGCTGTAGAAACACGTGGTGGCGACAAGAAACCTATGCTTAGTGACTTGAGGGAATCTGGAGCAATTGAGCAAGATGCCGATATTGTATCTTTCATCTACCGACCTGAGTATTACGATATTCAACAAGATGAAGATGGTAATTCAACTCAGGGAATTGGGCAAATAATTATCGCAAAACACCGTAATGGTGCTTTAGATACTGTTTCCTTGAAATTCGTGAAAGATTTTGCGAAATTTGAGAATCTCGATACGTCTTTTGGCGAACCGGGGAATTTAGATGGTAATGCCGGTTTTGATCAGTTTCAAACCATTACCATGCAATCGCGAATGAATGACAATGACAATGACTTTTTCAATAAAGAAAACGACGATGAGGCTCCTTTCTAAGGCGGGTTTGCCCATATTTCTACTTTTTGGTTTTTTATGTTTCGCAGGGTCTGCCTTTTCGGCAAAAGTCCTTATCCCAATGGACGATACTCAAACCAATCATTTGAAGGCTTATGGTATTGCCTATTGGATACTCGAAAACAATATTGAAGTGCAGTGGCTGCTCAACTATCGTGGCGGCAGCTTTTTGATAGACGAATATAAAACGATCGTTGAAGAATGTGTTATTCGAGGGGTTTCATATCAGGTTATTGCCGATGTGCAGGCCGCAGGAATTATCCGCGACATTGCCGATCCCGAAGTCAATATGGAGACCGTGAAATTGGAGAAAGCTCCAAAAATAGCCGTTTATTCGCCCGATTCTAAAATGCCCTGGGATGATGCAGTTACATTGGTGATGGAGTATGCCGAAATTCCATACGAGGTTATTTACGACCGCGAAATCATCAATATGGAATTGCCAAAGTATGACTGGCTTCACCTTCACCATGAAGACTTTACGGGTCAATATGGTAAGTTTTACAGAAGCTACAAAAATGCAGCCTGGTATCAGCAACAAGTGCGCAATGCAGAGGCGGACGCACTCGAAATGGGATTTGCAAAAGTGTCTCAGCTCAAACTAGCGGTAGCTCAAAAAATCAGAGAATATACAGCTGGTGGAGGATTTCTCTTCACCATGTGTTCCGGTACAGATTCTTACGACATTGCCCTCTCGGCGCACAACACCGATATCTGCGAAAGCATGTACGATGGCGACCCCGCAGACGGTGCTGCACAGTCGAAACTCGACTTTACCCAGACACTGGCATTTCACGACTTTGTCCTTGAAATGGATCCGTTGGTTTATGAATTTTCCTCAATTGATGCTACCGACGTCCACAGCAAAACCCCACAAACACAAGATTTCTTTACACTATTCGACTTTTCAGCAAAATGGGACATTGTACCAACGATGCTCACTCAAAGCCACCTTTCTGTTGTAAAAGGTTTTATGGGACAGACCACAGCCTTTAAAAAGCAGTACGTTAAAAGTGACGTGCTGATTATGGGTGAAAGCAAGGCGCAAGGCACTGTTAAATACATTCACGGCGATTTCGGAAAAGGTCAGTGGACCTTCTACGCCGGTCATGATCCTGAGGATTATCAGCACAAAGTAGGCGATCCGCCTACGGATCTCAATCTGCATCCAAACAGCGCAGGATATCGACTTATTTTGAATAATATTCTATTTCCCGCGGCGAAGAAAAAGAAGCAGAAGACTTAATTATTGAAAGTTTAAACTACGATTCAATTTTTATTTAGCTTTTCAAGACTCCTCAAATGCGAGTGGTTTCGTAAAGGTGAGATTTTGATAAATTCAAAGTGTTTGTTTAAATTCATTCACTAATCAGAATTTCAAGACGATGAAAGCAATCTTTACACTCCTATTTTACATCCCCCTATTTGTATTTTCTCAAGATAATTCCTGGTTTGAACCCGGCACTTCCTTGACGTACAATTACCAAAACTGGTCTGGTCCCGATCTCTATCAGGTAAATTTTGAAGTCAGCGATGCCATTTTAGCCGGTCAGGCTTGCGCCAAAATGGAAACTGTAGGAGAATATCCTTTTGTTTGCACTCCCTTCGAAACTCCTTTTTACTTCTATGAATCAAACGACTCTGTTTTTTACGCTTCTGAAGTAGATAATACCTTCAGACTTGCTTATAACTTTAATGCAGAAGCAGGTGACACTTGGGACTTTTCATTTCCACTTATTGAAGGAGGAATAGAGACTTATACTGTAGAAGTAATTGAAGTGAACAGTATTGAAATTGACGGTAACAATTTGAAAGAATTGGTTCTGAATTATCAGAATGTTTCTGAGCAGCCAGAGACTGAAATATTCCCCGAAGAATTTTCGGTGATCGAATTCATAGGTTCCACCAAAGGTCTTTTTGTTCCTTTTGGACAACTTGCTTTTTGTGATGCCGAAACGGCAATTCAATTACAATGCTTTAATAGTTCATCTTTATCGTATATCAATCCAGATTTTGAAACCTGCTTCCTGTCTGTTGATGATATCCAAAAACCTTTAATCCTGAATTTCTCACCCTAATCCGGCTACAGATTTTATCACACTAGAAACTCCGGTTGAGAACAACAGCAAAATCAGAATAATTCAGCCTGATGGGAAGTCTGTTCTATTTAATACAATTACTTCGCAATCAGCCAGAATTGACCTTCCCAAACTCAGCTCAGGAGTTTATTTTGTAGAAATACTAAATGCAGAAAAAAGATATGTAGGAAAATTGATGTTGCGATAAATTACTTTATTATAGGCGCTTTATAAGTGCATCAAAGAGAATCCGCGACAAAACCAATGGCTCGGAAGTTATAGTCAAACCTTCCACTAAAGACATTTACCTGACCACAATCCGAAGTAACGGTAAACCCGAATGTACCGCTGAAAACACCTTGATTAATACCCTCTTCATCTAAGGAATAACTCACCCGGCGAATATATAAATTCCCTGAACTACCATGGTTCGCAGGGCATATAAGTGCATCAAAATACTGGGTATTTACTCCTGCATCTATCAAATCCCCATCTATTCTCAACCTTGAGTCATTTAAGCTCAACAAATCATCTTGCGTCCTGATTAGTCGATCATTAAAATCAATAAAAACAGAAGCCGGGTCAGTTGTTACATTACCGGTAACAAGCCCGGCATTGAATATTATTCTCGATTTGGTTGTGAGTGTATCAAATGCAATCGACATGTAGCTATTGCTGCCATTTAACCAACCTATCTCATTGAAATCACGCCAGAGCAATCCGTTTATTGTTGCTCCTACCGAATTTATTCCTTTCTCAGTGTACTCGGGCAACCCCGGCTCTAAAGGGTCCCTTTCGGCCAGTTCACAAGACATCAAAACTAAAACCATCCATGCAAAATTCTTAAACAGCTTCATCCCTTTTGGTTTTTGAAAACAACAAACCTGAGAAGTATCTCTCCGGCGCACATGTTAATGTGATTCTTCTTTTCTGATAAGCCTCCGTAATCCTTCACTTTCTGGCCTGAAATCATAGGTACAAAACCATATCTCATTCTTACTCCTAGTTCTAACCATTTTATGATTTCGTAATTAAGACCTCCTACTATTTGGACATCTACTGCCCTCACACCACCCCCTATTTCTTTATAAAAATAATTTTCTTTAAAAAACGACTGGTAAAAATCTATTCCTAAACCACCTTCAACTCTTAGCTTTGGATTAATGGTATAGTCCAAAAGAACTTTATTAGTGAAAGTCAAAAAGTTATATTCAGACCTAACAAAAGGGTATTCTTTCACAAAACCGCGCATCTCAAAACCCGTTTCGTAATTCAGTTGCCACAATTTTTCTGTTCCAATCCAAAAGCCAATACCAGCATCAATTTCTGGAAGGAAACGATGCTTATCTATTTCAAATTCTGCTGTATTTACAAATGTATTGTATGTACCATTTAATTGAAAATATACTTTAGAAACCTGAGCTGAGGCAGGTCTGCCTGCAAACGCTAAAGCAATTAGCGTCATCCCCCAAAACAGAAAAATCCTTGATATAGCCTTTTGGCGAGTTTGTCTATTCATTTTAAGCTCTCTATTAAAAACATCTTCATTTACTCCTCCGCTTTGACTCACCTCCTAAATAATTCAATCTCACCCTCTGAAATTGTATAATCAAATCTTCCAGAGTGAACAGTGTGCATAACTGAGTCAATTTCAACATCGAAGCCGAAAGTTCCTGAAATGATTATGCTATCTTTCGATAAATATTGCACATTTCGCACATGGAGTAATCCAGTGCCCCGATGTATTGTATCAGGCCCTGATTGAGCAGTGCGTGATATAGGGTTTAAAAACAGCTGTCCATAATTCGATTCTCCATCCAGTACTATAGTTCTGTCCTTTAAATCGAATAAATCATCCGGCTCAACAATTCCATAACCATTCAATTGAAAACCAACACTTACCGGTTTCTCATATTCACCTAAGGTTTGCTTTCCAAATTCAAAGGCCAGGAGATTATTAAGTGAATCTTCACTGTGATAAACATAAATATCACCTTCGCCTGAAATGCCCGATGGAAAAACAAAAAAGAAAGAAAGTTTACGTTTCGAAGTCCAGGGCATTCCGTCTATGTAAGCGCCGGCAGTATTTAATCCTTCTTCCGAATAGTCTGGAAGTCTGGGATCAATTACCTCTGGCCTGAAATCACTTACACAAGAGGCAAGGAAACAGGTCAGAACAGGAATAAACAATAGTGAATAATACTTCATCGTTTCATAGAATTAAGAAATTGAAAACGGACGAAAAGTTCGATGGTTTGTACAGAGATATCTTTTATAGGCTTCTCAAATTCACCATAGTCTCCTATTCTTTCGTACTCAAGCATTTTTACTAAGTATGGCGTAAACCGAGTTCCAATAGAAAACCACTCTACAAAATAATAAGAAGCACCCATCATCAGTCCTACATCATAACCCCGAAAGCCCTTGCCAATTTCAGAATCAAAAAAAGTTTTACCTATTTTCGTATTGTATGCAACCAGACCTACACCGGCCTCCAAGTTTAATTTTTCTTGTACTTTGTAAGTTGCGACCGGCATGATACTAATCCCATTAGAATAATAGTCAAACCTTTCACCCGGAAATTCCTGATAAAATGTGCGACTAAAACTACTTAATTCTACAGATACCTTGATCCGATTATTTTCGCTATTGTACGCAACTATTCCAAAGCGTATAGCAAAATCGGCTTTATCATTCTCAATATTTAAAGGTCTTCCGGATTTGAAAAAACTATATTGACCACTTGCATCAAAATAGATTTGCGCATTAATACTTTCTGAAAAAGAAAGGGCGGTAAAAAGCAATATCAGGCAAAGAAAATTAAAACGTCTCATCTCGTTTTTTTAATCAACATGCGGCAACCTAGTTCACTATATACTAGTCAGGTTTGCATACCCACTTGGCTAGTACTCATCTATTCTTAGTCTTGTGAAATCACAATTTGATTTTACAAATTGGCGCAAGATTTCGCGTATCTTTCTTACAATATATGAAATATAGACTTGAAAACGTGAAATAAGTTGTATTTCTGAAGAGCTGATAGCTCTCAACAATACTTTTAAAAGCGGTCAAATCCGCGATTAAATTTGATTCAATTGTACAAACCTAATTGAGAAAACAATTCAAAACCTAAAGAAAATATTGATTGAAATAATGAGCTACTTAGTTTTCCAATTCATCTCCACTCTGAGTGTAATGTACCTCTAATTCACCGTTACTACTTTCAAGCGATATAAGATACGAAACCAAATCATTCTCGGTAATTTTCTTTACTGAGTCTATATTGTAGGTTGTATATTTTGTATTAATATTTCGAATAACTACTTCCGGAAGGTCTGCCTTTGGGATTTCTTCTTCATGTTTTACGATATTGCCTGATTTATCCATAAGCACAAAGTGATCCTCAGACAGATTATTGTCAAATTCAATTTGATATAGCTCACCCTTTAGTTCCCACTTTAAATCACTTGCTTCGGGGAAGGTATCATTAAAAGACTCATTTACCTTTTGAGGCCACTCTTTATCTACCGCATTCTGAGCAATTCCTAATGTTGTGTAAAAGAAAACTATAGTAAGCACAAATGCTGAACGCGTAATATTTTTAGTCATGTAATTCATCTTTCAATAGATTAGGTCTTTTCCTTTTTAGAGCAAATTAAGGACCTTTTATGATTACAACCAGAATTTAGACGAAATACAAAGCACAAAAACGAAGATCACCAAAAATGGGAGGCGAGATAGAATTTCACTCTTCTTCTTAAAAACTCAACTACAGCCCTGTTTAGCGACACATTCCGTCATATACTCATCAAAGCACTTAATCAAACGTGAACTATTTGCAAGGAGATAAAATCTTACACGAGAACCAGCTAATCAACTTTTAATTGAATTGATGTTTTGAAAAGTGTAGCACAAAAGCCTCAATATGCTGCCACAAGTATCTCATATCACTTTTTAAATAACACCATTTGGAAAGGGAATATCCTGCAGCAGGTGGGACGATATGAAACCTATGAATTGATACTCGCCCAGGAATCGAGATCAAAATATTATGCATAAAAAAACCCCTTGCAACATAAGTTACAAGGGGTTCTAAAGATTGGCGACGACATACTCTCCCGGAATACCAGTACCATCTGCGCTATTGAGCTTAACTTCTCTGTTCGGAATGGGAAGAGGTGGACCTCAATGCAATAGTCACCTAAAGCGTTGTTAACCTTTATCTCGATAATATGCCGAGAAAGATTATACGAATAAGAATTGACGTATTAGTTAAGTTTGAATTCAAAGTCTATGGGTAATTAGTATTGCTCGGCTTTGACATTACTGCCTTTACACCTACAACCTATCAACGTCGTCGTCTACAACGACCCTTAAAAGAAATCTCATCTTGAGGTGAGTTTCGCGCTTAGATGCTTTCAGCGCTTATCTCATCCGCACGTAGCTACCCTGCGATGCAGCTGGCGCCACAACAGGTACACCAGAGGTGCGTCCGCCCCGGTCCTCTCGTACTAGAGGCAGGTCCTCTCAAATTTCTAACGCCCACTACAGATAGAGACCGAACTGTCTCACGACGTTCTGAACCCAGCTCGCGTGCCACTTTAATGGGCGAACAGCCCAACCCTTGGGACCTTCTTCAGCCCCAGGATGTGACGAGCCGACATCGAGGTGCCAAACCACTCCGTCGATGTGAGCTCTTGGGAGTGATCAGCCTGTTATCCCCGGCGTACCTTTTATCCTTTGAGCGATGGCCCTTCCATGCGGAACCACCGGATCACTATGCTCTACTTTCGTACCTGCTCGACTTGTCGGTCTCACAGTCAAGCTCCCTTATGCCATTATACTCTACACACGGTTACCAAGCGTGTTGAGGGAACCTTTAGAAGCCTCCGTTACTCTTTTGGAGGCGACCACCCCAGTCAAACTACCCACCAAACATGGTCCCCCTTGCGGGGTTAGATATCAAACAAATAAAGGGTGGTATTTCAACGATGACTCCACCGCGCCTAGCGACGCAGCTTCAAAGTCTCCCACCTATCCTACACATCAGTTATCCAATATCAATGTTAAGCTATAGTAAAGGTGCACGGGGTCTTTTCGTCCCGTAGCGGGTACTCGGCATCTTCACCGAGACTACAATTTCACCGAGCTCGTGGTTGAGACAGTGTCCAGATCGTTACACCATTCGTGCAGGTCGGAACTTACCCGACAAGGAATTTCGCTACCTTAGGACCGTTATAGTTACGGCCGCCGTTTACTGGGGCTTCAATTCAATGCTTCTCCGAAGATAACATCTCCTCTTAACCTTCCAGCACCGGGCAGGTGTCAGGCCCTATACTTCATCTTTCGATTTTGCAGAGCCATGTGTTTTTGATAAACAGTCGCCTGGACCTATTCACTGCGGCCATCATTGCTGATGGCGCCCTTTTTCCCGAAGTTACAGGGCTAATTTGCCTAGTTCCTTAACCACGGATCACTCGAGCACCTTAGGATTCTCTCCTCGACTACCTGTGTCGGTTTACGGTACGGGTTTCTATACTCGCTTTTCTAGGAAGCTGCTTCATTGGATTATCACATTGGCCGAAGCTTCTGTGTACTATCCTACGTTCACACGTAGTTCAACGCACTATTCCGTCAGTGCGCACCAATTACACGTCTCCGTCGCTTTTATTGTATAGAAAGTACTGGAATATTAACCAGTTGTCCATCGACTACCCCTTTCGGGTTCGCCTTAGGCCCCGACTAACCCTGATCCGATTAGCGTTGATCAGGAAACCTTAGTCTTTCGGTGGGCGGGTTTCTCTCCCGCCTTATCGTTACTTATGCCTACATTTTCTTTTCCAGATGCTCCAGCATACTTTACAGTACACCTTCTGCGCCACTGGAATGCTCCCCTACCACTCTTTCGAGTTCATAGCTTCGGTATTACACTTATGCCCGATTATTATCCATGCCAAATCGCTCGACTAGTGAGCTGTTACGCACTCTTTAAATGAATGGCTGCTTCCAAGCCAACATCCTAGCTGTCAGTGCAATTCGACCTCGTTAAATCAACTTAGCGTAAATTTAGGGACCTTAGCTGATGATCTGGGTTCTTTCCCTCTCGGACATGGACCTTAGCACCCATGCCCTCACTGCTGAGGAACATATTATAGCATTCGGAGTTTGTCAGGGTTTGGTAGGCGGTGAAGCCCCCTAGCCCAATCAGTAGCTCTACCTCTATAATAC